>NZ_CAJYVQ010000007.1 GCF_913778665.1 uncultured Stenotrophomonas sp. | reverse complement strand
GCAGTCGAGCATGGCTCGACTCTACCGGGACAATAAAAAACGCCGGAAGCTTTCGCTTCCGGCGTTCTGGCTACCAAACGGTAGCAGACGGATTAGACCGCCTGCACCTGGTCAGCCTGCATACCCTTCTGGCCCTGGACGGCGATGAAGGTAACCTTCTGGCCTTCCTGCAGGGTCTTGAAGCCGGTGCCCTGGATGGCACGGAAGTGCACGAACAGGTCCGGGCCGCTTTCCGGGGTGATGAAGCCGAAGCCCTTGGCGTCGTTGAACCACTTGACGGTGCCGGTCTGACGATCAGACATTTGACTAACTCCTGAAACACATGTTGAAAAAAATCGCAGCCACCGGGTATCGGGGCCGAGACTGAGTTGCAGGCGTTGGTAAAGCGGATCGATGAGCGGATCGTGAGATCAACTGCACCAGGCCACGATTCACGGTGACCCTAGCAAACACAGTGGGTCGAACGATACGCGTGTTTTCTGCAAAAAGCGATAGCCCGGACGTTCATCGGCAGGCCCCGCCCGCCAGACGTGACAAGGCATTGCAGCCAATCGAGGCTAACTCCGAGCCCCCATTCAGGTTTTTCCTACCCTACACTGGGCAAATGACTGAAGCTGAAACCCAAGCTGAACCCGCCCTCCCTCGCATCTGGGTGGACGCGGACGCCTGCCCCACTGTCATTCGCGACATCCTGTTCCGGGCCGCTGAACGGGTCGGGATCGAGCTGACCCTGGTCGCCAACCAGTGGATACGTACCCCGCCGTCACGATGGCTACGCTCGATCCAGGTGCCGCAGGGCCTGGACGTGGCCGACAGTGCCATCGTCGAACGGGTGGCCCCCGGTGACCTGGTGGTCACTCAGGACATCCCGCTGGCCGCACTGGTGCTGGAGAAGAAGGCCGTAGCGCTGAACCCGCGCGGCCAGCTGTACACCCCGAACAACATGGCCGAGCGGCTGTCGATGCGCAATTTCATGGAGGAACTGCGCGGCGCCGGGGTGCAGACCGGTGGCCCGCCGCCGCTGGGCCCGCGCGACCGGCAGCTGTTCGCCGCCGAGCTGGACCGCTGGCTGGCGCGGCGACCGGCCCGCTGAACGGCCCTAGTCGCCCTGACCGGGCGGCACCAGGCGGTGCCGACTGCGGAAGCGCCGTCGCTCCCCGCTCAATGGATCATTGAAGGCCAAGCGCTGCGCCAGCAGCTGCAGGGGCGGCTCGTCCGCTCCCTCCGGGCGCACGCTGAGCTGCGGATACAGTCCGTCGCCCACGATGGGCGCACCCAGCATCGCCATGTGCACCCGCAGCTGGTGCTTGCGGCCGGTTTCCGGCAGCAGCCGGTAGCGCCAGATCGCCCCCTGGGCCTCAACCAGTTCGACCCGGCTGCGCGCATTGGGCTCGCCCGGCACTTCACCCATGCGGAAGAACGGCTCGTCCGGCGCCAGCCGGCTGTGCCGCTGCAGCGGGAACGCCAGCCCAGGCAGCGCCGGTGCCAGCGCCTCGTAGGTCTTTTCAATGCGGCGCTCGCGGAACAAACGCTGATAGGCATCGCGTGTCGCCGGCTGAGTCGAAAACAACACCAGCCCCGCCGTGAGCCGGTCCAGGCGGTGCAGTGGTACCAGATCCGTGTTGCCGGTGCGGGCGACCAGGCGCGCCAGCAGGGTTTCGCGCACGTAGCTGCCTGCTGGCGCCACCGGCAGGAAGTGCGGCTTGTCGGCCACCAGAAGGTGCTCATCCAGATGCAGGATGGTTTCGGCGAAGGGAATCACCGGTTCGTCGGCCACCTCGCGGAAGTAGAGGATCTCCAGCCCCACCTGCCAGGGCATGTCCGGCGACAGCACCCTGCCCTGCACGTCCTGCACGCGGCCACGCGCGAACCGGTCCTGCCACTGCGCACGGTCGATGCGCGGGAAACGTGCGCACAGGCCATCAAGCAGGCTGGGCCAGTGGCCGGGCGGCAGCTGCAGGCGGCTGGGCAGGGTCATCGCATCCACTTCTACGGCGGGAAAGCACGCAAGCGTGCCACGTTGACGTCCCGCAGACAGCCTGGCAACGGACACCCCGGGAGCAAACCTCTATCATTGTCCTCTTTAGTCCACGGATTCCCCATGGCTCTCACCGCCACCATCCGCAAGGCCGAACTGCAGATCAGCGACATGGATCGCGGCTACTACGCGACCCACAACCTGACCCTGGCCCAGCACCCGTCCGAGACCGACGACCGCCTGATGGTGCGCCTGCTGGCGTTCGCGCTGAACGCTGGCGACCGTCTCGAATTCGGCCGCGGCCTGAGCACTGACGACGAACCGGACCTGTGGGAACACGATTACACCGGCGACATCCTGCAGTGGATCGACCTCGGCCATCCGGACGAATCGCGCGTGCGCAAGGCCAGCAACCGCAGCCGGGCCGTGCAGGTGGTCAACTACGGCGGCAACGCTTCGGACATCTGGTGGAACAAGCAGAGCAAGGGCCTTGCACGCTTCGACAACCTGTCGGTGGTCGATCTGGACGGCGCCTTCGTTGAACTGTGGGGCCAGCAGATCCAGCGTGCGATGCGCTGGAGCGTGCTGATCCAGGACGGCGAGGTGCAGCTGCTGAACGACCAGACCCAGCTCGACGTCATCCCCAACTGGCGCAAGCGCGCCAAGGCATGAGCACGATCCGCTGCGACGTGGTGGTCATCGGCGCCGGCGCGGCCGGGCTGATGACCGCGATTACCGCTGGCCAGCGCGGCCGCCAGGTACAGGTGATCGACCATGCCAACAAAGTCGGCAAGAAGATCCTGATGTCCGGCGGTGGTCGCTGCAACTTCACCAATACAGGCACCACCCCGGCCAACTTCCTGTCGGCCAACCCGCACTTCTGCAAATCGGCGCTGGCGCGCTACACGCCCTGGCACTTCATCGAGCTGGTCAGCAAGCACGGAATCGCCTATCACGAAAAGGAGCTGGGCCAGCTGTTCTGCGATGTCTCGTCCAAGCAGATCGTGAAGATGCTGGTGGACGAATGCCAGTCCGCTGGCGTGCGGATCCGCACCGACTGCAGCGTGCAGCGCATCGAGCACGGCAGCGACGGCTTCCGCGTGCACACCACGCACGGCCTGTTCCACTGCGCCTCGCTGGTCGTAGCCACCGGTGGCCTGTCAATTCCGAGCATGGGCGCGACCGGCTTCGGCTACGAGATCGCGCGCCAGTTCGGCCACCAGGTGCTGCCGACCCGCGCCGGCCTGGTGCCGCTCACCCTCAGCGGCAGGCACCAGGAGCGTCTGGCCGAGCTCAGCGGCGTCGCGTTGCCGATCGAGGCGCGCTGCAACGGCAAGCACTTCCAGAACTTCATGCTGCTGACCCACCGCGGTGTGAGTGGACCGGCGATCCTGCAGATCTCTTCGTTCTGGCAGCCCGGCGATGCGCTGGAGCTCGACCTGCTGCCCGGCCAGGATGCCGGCGAGTGGCTGCGCCAGATGAAGCGTGATCGGCCGGCCGCGGAACTGCGCACGGTACTGGGCGAGGTGCTGCCCAAGCGGTTGGCGCAACGCCTGTGTGAGCACTGGTTGCCCGACCGCCCGGTCCGCCAGCTGGACGAGCCGGTGCTGCGCCAGGCCGCGCAGCTGCTGGGCGCGTTCCCACTGGTGGCCAGCGGCACCGAGGGCTACCGCACCGCCGAAGTCACTCTGGGTGGCGTGGACACCGCCGAGGTGTCGTCTTCAACGATGGAATCCAAGCGCGTGCCCGGCCTCCATTTCGTCGGCGAGGTGCTGGACGTGACCGGCTGGCTGGGCGGCTACAACTTCCAGTGGGCCTGGGCGAGCGGCCACGCCGCCGGCGGCGCGGTGTGAACCAGATCGCCGTTCGGTGCGCGCACGCGGTGTGCGCATGGACGGTTCGCCGCGCATCGTGTATCTAGGTTCGCAGATTGGGGAGCAGTGCATGCAGAACGCGAACGACATCACCATCCGCCTGCTGATCGTCGATGACAGCGGCGAGAATGCCGAAGCCATCGTCAGTACCCTGCGCAACAGCGGCATCGCGGTGCGCCCGTGGCGTCCGCAGGACGCGGCCGAGCTGGCCCAGGTGCTGGCCACCCAGGCCATCGACCTGGTGCTGGCCTCGCCGTCGCAGGGCATCCCGCTGCCGCTGGTGGCCCAGCACATCGCGGCCGGTGGCAAGGACATCCCGCTGGTGCTGCTGGCCGAGCGCATCGACGAGGACGAGCTGGTACAGGCCAGCAGCCATGGCATCCGCGCCCTCGCCCTGCGCCAGCGCCCCGAGCACCTGCTGGCCGTGGTCCGCGACCAATGGGTGGATCTGCAGGCTCGCCGCGGCCTGCGTCGCATCGAGGCGCAGATGCGCGAGACCGAGCGCCGCTGCGATGCGCTGATCGCCTCCTCGCGCGACCCGATTGCCTATGTGCATGAAGGCATGCATATCCGTGCCAACGACGCTTACCTGGAGATGTTCGGCTACGAACACTTCGACGATATCGAAGGCATCTCGCTGCTGGACATGGTCGCGGCGCAGCACGTGGAGGGATTCAAGCAGCTGCTGAAGGGCCTCAGCCGTGGCGAGGCGCCGCCGCCGCAGTACCAGCTCGATGCCCGCCACGAGGATGGCAGCGCGTTCCCGGCAACGATGGAATTCACTGCGGCCACCTACGAAGGCGAGTCCTGCCTGCAGGTCGTGCTCCGCCGCCGCATGGAGTTCGACCCGGAGCTGGCGCGCGAGGTCGAGGACCTGCGCCAGCGCGACCAGGTCACCGGCCTGCTCAACCGCCCGACCTTCATGCTGCAGCTGGAAAGCGCAGTGGCCCAGGCCGGCCGCAGCGAAGGTCAGTTCGGCCTGCTGCTGGTCGAACCGGATCACTACGCGCGCCTGTTGCCGGATATCGGCCTGGCATCGGCCGATACGTTGATCGCCGCCCTCGCCACCCTGCTGGCCGACGTTGTGGGCGAAGACGCGCAGCTGGCACGCTTCGGCGAGCATAATTTTGCCGTGCTGCAGGCCGGCCCCTATGCACAGAACGTGGCGTTGGCCGAGCGCATCCGCGAAGCCTATGCCGCGCACGTGTTCAGCATCGGCGCGCGCTCGGCCACGGTAACTGTCAGCATCGGTGGCGTGCAGGTGGGCGAGAAGATCGCCAGCATCGGCCAGGTGCTGGCACGCGCCAGCGAGTGCACGCAGGCCGCGGCCGCACTCGGCAACACCTGCCGCATCTTCGACCCGGCCGCTGCCGATCGGGTCGAGGAAGAGCGCGTACAGCGCTGGGTCGCGCGCATCCGCGAGGCGCTGGCCGGCGATGGCTTCCAGCTGCACTACCAGCCGGTCCTGAACCTGCAGGGCGAGCCGCTGGAGTTGTACGAAGCCTACCTGCGGCTGGAGCACAACGGCGAACTGCTGAGCCCGAACGCATTCCTGGGCATCGCCGAAGAGCATGGCCTGCTGGCCGACATCAACCGCTGGGTGGTCGCACAGGCCATCTCGGTGCTGGGCCAGCGTGCGCGCGAAGGCAGCGCGACGCAGATGCTGGTGAAGGTGACGCCGGAATCGTTCGACGATCCGCAGATGATCGCCACCTTGCGCCGCGAACTGCAGGCACAGGGCGTGCCCGGTGAACGCCTGTGGCTGCATGCGCCGGAAGCGAAGGTCTTCACCCACCTGCGCAGCGCCCAGCAGTTCCTCGCCGAAGTGGCGCCACTGGGTTGCCGCATCGGCCTGGAGCAGTTCGGTTCGGGGCTGGATTCGTTCCAGCTGCTGGCGCACTTCCAGCCGCAGTTCCTCAAGCTCGATCGCGGCTTCACCAGTGACCTGACGGCGACCCGCGAGAACATCGACCGCATCAGCCAGATCACCGCGCGTGCGCAGGAAGCCGGCATTCGCACCATTGCCGAGTTCGTCAGCGACGCCAATTCGATGACCCTGCTGTTCAGTGCAGGCGTGGATTACGTGCAGGGCGACTTCGTCGGCCCGGCGCTACCGGAGATGGGCTTCGAGTTCGGATGATGCGGTAGTGCCGGCCAGCCGCCGGCACTACCTCCAGTTGATCAGGTCAGATCGACCAGATTGCTGATCTTCACGTCCGGACTGACGTCGGCCTCGTAGTCGACGCCCTCCACGCCAAAGCCGAACAAGCGCAGGAAGTCGGCCTTGTAGCCAGCCAGATCGCTGATCTCGTACAGGTTCTCGTTGGTGACCTGCGGCCACAGCGCAACCACCTTGCCCTGCACGTCCGCCGCCATTTCCTTGTAATCGGCACGCAGGCGGCCTTCCTCATCGACCAGCGCGACGCTATGGCCTTCGCCATCGACCAGATCGTGGCGCAGGCGATCGATCGCCACGCCGTCGGCCTTGCCGCCGTAGAGAATGTCGTACAGCACATCCAGCTGCTCGATGCAGCCTTCGTGGGTACCCTTTTCCTTCATCACCTTGAACAGCAGCGACAGATACAGCGGCATGGTCGGGATGGCCGAGCTGGCCTGGGTGACCACGGCCTTGAGCACCGACACGCGCGCGTCGCCGCCGATCTTGGCCAGCTTCTCGCGCAGGCCCAGCACCTTGTTGTCCAGGTCCTTCTTGGCGGCGCCGATCGAGCCGTTCCAGTAGATCGCCTGGGTGATCTCCTCGCCCACGTAGGTGAAGGCGGTGGTGGTGCAGCCGTTGGCCAGCACGCCAGCATCGGCCAGCGCGTCGATCCACATCTGCCAGTCTTCACCGCCCATCACCGCGACGGTGCCGGCGATTTCTTCCGGGGTGGCCGGCTGCAGGTGGGTCTCGGTCAGCACTTCCTTGTCGGTATCCAGGCCACGCAGGGTGATCGGCGCGCCGATCGGCTTAAGCGTGGAGCTGATGATCTCGCCGGTCTTCGGATGCTTGCGGCGCGGCGCGGCCAGGCTGTACACAACCTGGTCGACCTGGCCCAGATCGGCCTTGATCATCTCGATGGCCTTGGCCTTCACTTCATCGGAGAAGGCATCGCCGTTGATGCTCTTGGCGTACAGGCCGGCTTCGTCGGCGTACTTGTGGAATGCGGCCGAGTTGTACCAGCCCGCCGTGCCCGGCTTGGATTCGGTGCCCGGGCGTTCGAAGAAGATGCCCAGCGTCGCGGCGCCGCTGCCGAACGCGGCGGTGATACGCGCTGCCAGGCCGTAACCGGTGGAGGCGCCAATGACCAGCACGCGCTTGGGGCCGTTCTGGATCGGCGGGCGGGCACGGATGTAGTCGATCTGCTGCTTGACCGCGGCCTCGCAGCCGGTCGGGTGGGTGGTGACACAGATGAAGCCGCGGACGCGCGGTTTGATGACCATGAATACCTCAGGTTGGCAGATGCGGCGCACGGGGCGCTCAGCAGGAACATGGGCGCGCGCCTGCGCGCGCGAACCGCAGGATCGTAGTGCGCGGGGGAAGATTGCACAACCGACGCTGCCGTAGGGTGGCGCTTGTCTTGCAGGGTTGCACCCTGCACCCGCCGAATCAACGTCAACGTCAACGTCAAAAGCGAGCTATCTTCGGAATGGCGGGGCGGGTCCGGTTGCGGGGGACGCCGTAAACCCATCCTTGGGGGCTTGGCCGCGGCCTCCATGCCGCGGACACCCCCGCAACCGGACCCACCCCGCCTTCGATAGTTTTCCGCAATCTGTCAGAACAGCTCTTGTGTGTCGATATCTGACAGATTTCATCCACGCATGGCGTGGATCTACCCGATCGCGGAAGTCTGTCAGAGGTGGGGCGGTGTCGGAGTGCGGGGTGTCAGCCGCATGGATGCGGCTGCCAAGCCTACAAGGACGTACTTGCAGCGTCCCCGCAGTCCGACACCGCCCCACCATCCCACGGAATGCTGATCTGGCATTTGACGTTGCCTCGGTTTGAAGCGGGTGCAGGGCGCAGCCCTGCCAACAAAAAACCCCGCTTGCGCGGGGTTCTCTGTGTGCTGCATGCAGCAGGTGATTACGGGCGACGGGCCAGGGCCTCGACGTCCTTCGCCTTCGGCAGCAGGTCCTGCTTGCTGACGCGCAGGAAGCCGATCGTCAGCATCGGCACCGCCACCAGGATCGAGGACAGCACCACGATCACCGCACCGATCATGTGCGTCTCGGCCAAGCCTTCCATCGAGCTGCCGCCGTACAGGTACAGGGCCAGCGCCGACAGGAAGAACATCACCGCGGTGATCACCGTACGCGACAGCGTCTGGTTGATCGAACGGTTCAGCACTTCCATCGAGTCCACGCGCAGGCTGCGGAAGTTCTCGCGGACGCGGTCGAACACCACGATGATGTCGTTGATCGCAAAGCCCATCACCGACAGCAGGCCGGCCAGCACGGTCAGGTCGAACTCACGGCCCAGCAGGGACACGTAAGCCACCGTCACGATCAGGTCGAACATCGCCACGATGCTGGCGGTGACCGCGAACTTCCACTCGAAGCGCACCGCGATGTAGATCAGGAAGCCGGCCAGCATGAAGATGGTGGCGTACAGGCCATTCATCGCCAGGTCCTTGCCGATCTGCGGGCCGACGAACTCGTTGCGCAGCACGGTGGCCTGGTTGTCGGCCGTGGACAGCGCCTTCACCACGGCTGCAGCGGTGGCCTTGTCTTCAGTGGCGGCAGCACCCGTGCCCGGAGCATGTTCGCCGTGCGGCGCCAGGCGGATCAGCAGATCGGTGTTGCCACCGACGCTCTGCACCTGGGCACCGTCGAAGCCATTCTGCTCCAGCTTGGTACGGACCTGCTCGACGTCCACCGCCTTGTCGAAGCGGGCTTCGATCAGAGTGCCTCCGGTGAAGTCCAGCGCGTAGTTGAAGCCCTTCACGCCGATGATGGCGACCGAGGCCAGGAACACCACGATGGTGACTGCCATGGCGACATGGCGCCAACGCATGAAGTCGATCTTGGTGTCGTTCGGGAGGATGTGCAGCGGAAACAGTTTCATTGTGCGTGTCGTCCCGTCAGATGGCCACGTTCTGGAGCTTCTTGCGACGGCCGTAGATCAGCGTCGCCAGGGCACGCGACACGGTGATCGCAGTGAACATGGAGGCGAAAATACCGATGATCATGGTCAGCGCGAAGCCCTTCAGCGGGCCGGTACCGAATGCGAACAGCGCCACACCGACGATCAGGCCGGTCAGGTTGGCGTCGAGGATGGTGCCGGAGGCTCGCTCGTAACCGGTCACGATCGCGGTCTTGCCGGGCACGCCGGCACGCAGTTCTTCACGGATACGCTCGTTGATCAGCACGTTGGCGTCCACCGACAGGCCGACCGACAACGCCAGGCCGGCGAAGCCCGGCAGGGTCATGGTGGCGCCGAACAGCGACATCACCGCCACCACGATCAGCAGGTTGAACAGCATCGCCGCCGAGGTGATCACACCGAACATGCGGTAGTACACGCTGAAGAACACCAGGGTGAACAGGAACGCGAACACGACCGCACGCATACCGTTCTTGACGTTCTCCGCGCCCAGGCTCGGGCCGACCACGCGCTCTTCGACGAAGTCCATCGGCGCGGCCAGCGAGCCGGACTTCAGCAGCTTGGCCAGGTCCTCGGCTTCCTTCTTCTGCAGACCGGTGGTCTGGAAGTTCTTGCCGAACACGCCGTTGATGTTGGCCACCGAGATCACTTCCTCGTTGACCTTGAAGCCACGCACTTCCTGGCCATCAACCATGGTCACGGTCGGCACGCGCTCGGTGTACACCACGGCCATCGGCTTGTTCACGTTGGCGCTGGTGAAGTCGAACATGCGCTGGCCGCCGACGTTGTTCAACGTCACGCTGACTGCCGGCGAACCGCTGTTGGAATCGGTCACCGCCTGCGCGCCCACCATCTGGTCACCAGTGACGATCACGCGCTTGTTCAGCAGGATCGGACCACGGCCGTCGCGCTGCTGGTAGACCTTCGCCTCCGGCGGGATGCGGCCGGAGGCGATGGCGTCCTGCGCATTGCCCTCGACCACCGCACGGTATTCCAGGGTGGCGGTGGCGCCGATCATGCGCTTGGCTTCAGCGGTGTCCTGCACGCCCGGCAGCTGCACGACCACGCGGTCGGCACCCTGGCGCTGGATGATCGGCTCAGCCACACCGAGCTGGTTCACGCGGTTGCGCAGAGTATTGATGTTCTGCTCGATCGCGCCGTTGGCGATCTGGGTGATTTCCGCTTCCGGCACGGTGACCGTGATGCGGTTGCCGTTGACGTCGTAGCCGAGGGTCGGCTGCGCCTTGACCAGCGCCGCACGGGCACGCTGCGCGGCATCATCGCCGGCCGACGGGCTGAGGTTGGCCACGATGGTGTTGTCAGCGCGGCGTTCGACCGACTGATAGGCGATGCGCGCATCACGCAGGGTGCTGCGCACGTCTTCGGTGTAGGCGTCCAGACGCTTGTCCAGCGCAGCCTTCTGGTCAACCTGCAGCACGAAGTGCACGCCGCCCTGCAGGTCCAGGCCCAGCACCATCGGACGACCGCCGAGGTTGGCCAGCCAGTCCGGCACGGTCGAGGCCAGGTTCAGGGCGACGGTGTAGTTCTCGCCGACGGTGTCACGCAGCGCGTCGCTGGCAGCGGACTGCGCCTTCAGGTCCGGCAGGCGGACGATCAGGCTTTCCCCTTCCTTCTCGGCGCCGATCGTGGCGACACCGGCCTTCTTCAGGTCGGCCAGCACACGGTCGCGCAGCGCGTCGTCGATCGTACCGCCACGGTTGGCGGTGATCTGGACGGCGGGGTCCTTCTGGTAGATGTTGGGCAGCGCGTACAGGGCACTGAGCGCCAGTACGATCAGGATGACGACGTACTTCCAGCGTGGAAATTCGAGCATTGCTTGGGTCCCGCGCGGCGCCATCCCCGGCGCCGCGGTTGTGCATCGGAATGGGAGTGGCTTACTGGGCCGACTTCAGGGTACCGGCCGGCAGCACGTTGCCGACAGCGCCCTTCTGCACGCGGATGCGCACGTTGTCAGCCACCTCGATGGTGATGAAGTTGTCGCCGATGTCGGTGACCACACCGGCGATGCCGCCGTTGGTCAGCACTTCGTCACCGCGCTTGATCTTCTCCAGCATGGCCTTGTGCTCCTTCTGCCGCTTCATCTGCGGGCGGATCATCAGGAAGTACATGATGGCGATCAGGATGATCGGGAACAGCAGGGTGGTCAGGCCCATACCGCCCTGCGGTTGGCCGCCGGCGGCCTGGGCGTGGGCGGCGGGAATCAGGAAGGCAAGCAGGTTCATCGTGGGTCCTTTGGTTGGGCGGCGCTCCCGTCCCTTCAGGGGCGGGGGTGTCGACCGCGGATCTGGGTCAGCCTTGAAGTATGCCACGGCCCCAGGCGTTCGTCCTTGGGCCGTTTGGCAGGGGGCGTCGGGGTTACAGGGGCGGCGCGACCGCCCCGCGTGCCGCGTAGAAAGACTCACGGAAGGCCAGGAAGGTTCCCGCCTCGATCGCCGCGCGGATGTCGGCCATGAGCTTTTCGTAATAGAACAGGTTGTGCAGGGTGCCCAGCATCGGCGCCAGCATCTCGTTGCAGCGGTCCAGGTGGCGCAGGTAGGAGCGGGTGTAGCCGCCGGTGCAGGCCACGCAGCCGCAGCCCGGCTCGATCGGGTCCATATCGCGCGCGTACTGCGAGTTTCGGATGCGGACGGTGCCGAACGAAGTGAAATAATGGCCGTTGCGCGCGTTGCGGGTCGGCATCACGCAGTCGAACATGTCCACGCCACGGGCCACGCCCTCGACCAGATCCTCCGGCCGGCCCACGCCCATCAGGTAACGCGGGCGGTCGCTGGGCAGTTCCGGGTCAAGGTGGTCGAGCATGGCATTGCGCTCGTCTTCCGGCTCGCCCACGGCCAGCCCGCCGATGGCATAGCCATCGAAGCCGATCGCCTGCAGGGCCTCGGCCGAGCGGCTGCGAAGATCGGTGTGCACGCCGCCCTGGACAATGCCGAACAGGGCCGCGTCATTGCCCAGCTCGTCATGCGCGTTGCGGCTGCGCTGGGCCCAGCGCAGGCTCAGCTCCATCGAGCGGCGGGCGACATCCTCGGTGGCCGGGTACGGGGTGCACTCGTCGAAGATCATCACCACGTCCGAATCGAGCACCTTCTGGATCTTCATGCTCTCCTCCGGGCCCAGGAACACGCGGGCACCGTCGGTCGGCGAGGCGAAGGTCACGCCCTGTTCGGTGATCTTGCGGCGGTGGGCCAGTGAGAACACCTGGAAGCCGCCGGAGTCGGTCAGGATCGGGCCATCCCAGCGGCAGAAGCCGTGCAGGCCGCCGTGGTCGGCGATGATCTCCAGGCCCGGGCGCAGGTACAGGTGGAACGTGTTGCCGAGGATGATCTCCGCGCCCAGCGCGCGCACCTGGTCCGGCAGGATGCCCTTGACCGAGCCATAGGTTCCCACCGGCATGAAGGCCGGTGTTTCCACCGTGCCACGCGGGAAGGTCAGGCGGCCACGACGGGCACGGCCGTCGCGGGTCTGGAGCTGGAACTGCAGTCGGGACATGGAGCGGTCGTTCAGGCAAATAGTCGCCTATTGTCTCCCAAGAAGGCCTGCGCACCAAGGTGCGCACCCACAGGGGCCTTGCGTTCCCAGGCTGCCCTCCCTCACAGAGCGCCCTGCCTTCCCAGGGCGCCCTGCCTCCTCAGCCCGCCTGCGGGAACAGCAGCATCGCATCGCCGTAGCTGAAGAAGCGGTAACGCTGCTCGATCGCGTGCTGGTAGGCCTCGAACACGCGCTCCTTGCCGGCGAAAGCGGAGATCATCATCAGCAGCGTGCTTTCCGGCAGATGGAAATTGGTCACCATCGCGTCGACGCTGCGGATGCGGTAGCCCGGGGTGATGAAGATCTGGGTCTCACCCGCGAACGGCAGCAGTTCGCCGTCGCGCATCGCGCTTTCCAGCGCGCGCACCACGGTGGTGCCGACGCCGATCACCCGGCCGCCGGCCGCGCGCGTGCGCCGCACCTGCTGTACCAGTTCGGCGCCGACGTTCAGCCACTCGCGGTGCATCACGTGGTCCTTCAGGTCGTCGGCGCGCACCGGCTGGAAGGTGCCTGCGCCCACGTGCAGGGTGACGTGGCCGAACTCCACGCCCCTGTCCTTCAGCGCGGCCAGCAGCGGTTCGTCGAAGTGCAGGCCGGCGGTCGGCGCCGCAACCGCGCCCACTTCCCGCGCGAACACGGTCTGGTAGCGCTCGCGGTCGTCCACGCCCGGCTCGCGCTGGATGTAGGGCGGCAGCGGCAGGCGACCGGCATGCAGCAGCCACTGCTCCAGCGATTCGGGCACATGGAACTGCAGCACGTAGAACTCGCCGTCGCGGCCCAACACCTCGGCCTCGCCGCCGGCATCCAGCGCGATGCGGCTGCCGGCCTTCGGCGACTTGCTGGCACCGACCTGCGCACGCGCCTGCTGGCCGCCGAGCAAGCGCTCGATCAGGATCTCCACGCGGCCACCACTGGCCTTCTGCCCGAACAGGCGCGCCGGAATCACCCGGGTGTCGTTGAACACAAGCAAGTCGCCCGGCTGCAGCAGCGACGGCAGGTCGCGCACCTGCAGGTCGGTGAACGCCGCCGGCGCCGGCGGCACCAGCATCAGACGGCTGGCGGAACGTTCGGCCAGGGGTGCCTGCGCGATCAGTTCAGCCGGCAGGTCGTAATGGAAATCGGACTTCTTCAAGGCAGTAGGCGGCAACAGGTCGACAATGGCGCGCATTGTACGTCCAGCGTCTGCGAGCCGGCGCACGCCGCTCCGAACGTCGCGCAAAATGCTGCTATGCAGCAGGTTTCTGCGGGGTTATCGCGCAAAAAAACAAGTGCTAGCATCGAGTTGGAAGTCCGCTGCACGAGCCTGCCCCCCAAGCGCGCGTGATGACGCGCGTTTTGCTTTTGAAGGCCCGTGCGACCCATCGTTTCAGGAGATCTGCAATGAGCTTCATCGAACGCCTCGCCCCCCTGCGCAGCCAGCCCGGCACCCGCCTCACCACCGGCCTGGACGACGCCACCCTGACCGCCCTGTCCGCCCGCCACCCGCAGCTGATCGCCGCGGTGGACGCCGCCGCCGAGGAATTCGCGCGCGTGCAGGCCGACCTGGGGCCGCTGCTGGCGCAGGACGAACAGGCGCAGGTCGATGCGATGCAGGACGGCTTCGTCAACTTCTATGCCGACGATGCGGTGACCCCGTACGTGGCGCTGGCCGCGCGCGGCCCGTGGGTGGTCACCCTGAAGGGTGCCGTGCTGTACGACGCCGGCGGCTACGGCATGCTCGGCTTCGGGCATACCCCGGATGCGGTGCTCGAGGCGATGGCACGCCCGCAGGTGATGGCCAACATCATGACCCCCAGCCTGTCGCAGCAGCGCTTCGTCACCGCCCTGCGCACCGAGATCGGCCACCGCCGCGGCGGCTGCCCGTTCTCGCGTTTCATGTGCCTGAATTCCGGTTCCGAGGCGGTCGGGTTGGCTGCACGAATCGCCGACGTCAACGCCAAGCTGCAGACCGACCCGGGCGCGCGCCATGCCGGTGCCACGATCAAGCGGGTAGTGGTCAAGGGCAGCTTCCACGGCCGTACCGACCGCCCTGCCCTGTACTCCGATTCCAGCCGCAAGAGCTACATGCAGCACCTGGCCAGCTACCGTGGCGAGGATTCGGTGATCACCGTGGCGCCGTACGACGAGGCCGGCCTGCGCAAGGTGTTCGAGGATGCCGCACGCAACCAGTGGTTCATCGAGGCAGTGTTCCTGGAGCCGGTGATGGGCGAAGGCGACCCGGGCCGTTCGGTGCCGCCGGCGTTCTACGCGCTGGCCCGTGAACTGACCCGTGCGCACGGCAGCCTGCTGCTGCTCGATTCGATCCAGGCCGGCCTGCGTGCCCACGGCGTGCTGTCGGTGGTGGATTACCCAGGCTTCGAAGGCCTGGACCCGCCGGACATGGAAACCTACTCCAAGGCGCTCAATGCCGCGCAGTACCCGCTGTCGGTGCTGGCGGTGACCGAGCATGCCGCGCAGCTGTACCGCAAGGGCATCTACGGCAACACCATGACCAGCAACCCACGTGCGCTGGACGTTGCCTGTGCCACGCTGGCCCAGCTGACCCCGCAGGTGCGTGCCAACATCGCCGAACGCGGTGCCGAGGCCGTGCGCAAGCTGGAGCAGCTCAAGAGCGAGCTGGGTGGCCTGATCACCAAGGTGCAGGGCACCGGGCTGCTGTTCTCCTGCGAGCTGGCCCCGCAGTTCAAGTGCTACGGTGCCAACTCCACCGAGGAATGGCTGCGCCAGCACGGCATCAACGTGATCCACGGTGGCGAGAACTCGCTGCGCTTCACCCCGCACTTCGGCATGGACAGTGAGGAGCTGGACCTGCTGGTGGGCATGGTCGGCCGCGCCCTGCGTGAAGGCCCGCGCCGCGAGCAGGCTGCCGCGGCGTAAGCCTGGTCTGTTGTTTGTAGCGTCGAGCCCTGCTCGAATCAGGGTTTGTCGCGGCCTGAACGAAAGGCAGCCGAGCATGGCTCGGCCCTACAGAAGGCCCGGCCAGGCCTCATACTCGACCGCCACCCCGCCGGCGACCGCTGCCCCGGTCGCCGGCGGGGCGTTTTCGTTTCCGCACCAAGAGACAGGAACCCCCCATGAAGTCCATCTGCGTCTACTGTGGCTCCAACGCCGGCAGCAAGCCGGCCTATACCGAACGCGCCATAGCCCTGGGTGACCGCATCGCCCGAGACGGCCTGCGCCTGGTGTACGGCGGTGGCAACGTCGGCTTGATGGGAACCGTGGCCAACGCCGTGCTTGCCGCCGGCGGTGAAGTGACCGGCGTGATCCCGCGCCAGCTGGCCGACTGGGAAGTGGCCCACCGTGGCCTCACCGAGCTGGAGATCGTCGGCTCGATGCACGAGCGCAAGTCGCGCATGTTCGACCTGGCCGACGGCTTCGTCGCCCTGCCCGGCGGCTTCGGCACCCTGGAGGAGATCTTCGAGATGCTGACCTGGCGCCAGCTGGGCATCGGCAACAAGCCGTGCGCGTTCCTCGATGTGGAAGGCTTCTATGCGCCGCTGATCGGCATGATCGATCGCATGGTGGAGGAACGCTTTCTGCACCCGGACCAGCGCCAGGACCTGTGGTACGGCTCGGACATCGAAGAGATGCTGACCTGGATGCAGAACTACCAGCCCGCCCAGGCTTCGAAGTGGATCGACGAGAAGCGCCGCGCCGCCCTGCGTTGAGCGCTCTGCGCGTGGCGGCTCAGGCCACCACGCGCGCCCAGGGCGCCGGCCGCCCCAACAGATAGCCCTGGCCGTAGTCGCAGCCGAGTTCGTGGAGGGTCATCCGCTGCGCCTCGGTCTCGATGCCCTCGCCAATGGTCTCGATGCCCAGCGTGCGCGCCAGCGAGAGCACGCCCTCGACCAGAGCGCGCGTGCTCTGCATTTCCGGGCCATGCAGGCCGGCGATGAAGCTCTGGTCGATCTTCAGCGTGCTGATCGGGAAGCGATGCAGGTAGGACAGCGCCGAGAAGCCAGTGCCGAAATCATCCAGCTGCACCTGGATGCCGCGTTCGCGCAGGCCCTGCAGGATGCGCAGCGTATGCGGACCATCGTCCAGCAGTGCCACCTCGGTGATTTCCAGCCGCAAGCGCCGCGGATCGGCGCTACAGGCCTCGAGAAGGCCGAACAGGCGGTCACTGAACTCGGCCGAGCGGAAGTGCCGCGGTGACACGTTCACCGAGACATAGCCTTCGCCGCCGTCCGCCAGGCCGGCAATGACCTGCTCGTAGATCAGCCAGTCGACCTGTTCGATCAGGCCGCTTTCCTCGCCCAGCTCCAGGAATGCGCCCGGCAGCAGCAGGCCACGGCGCTCGTGCTGCCACCGCAACAGCGCCTCATGGCCCACCACTGCACCATCGGACAGGCGCACGATCGGCTGGTAGAAGGGCATGAAATCGCGGTTGTTGATCGCCCGGCGCAGGTCCGCTTCCAGGTCCAGGCTGCGCATGGCCTGTTCGCGCATGTCTTCGTCGAAGATCGAGCAGCGATCATGGCCCTGCGCCTTGGCCCGGTACATCGCCGCGTCGGCATCGCGCAGCAGTTCTTCACCGGTACGGTAACGCGGATTCCACAGGGCGATGCCGAGGCTGCCTGACGGGAAAAGTTCGCGACCGGCGATCCACATCGACTCCTGCAGCGCCAGCAGCAGGCGCTGACCGAAGTCCAGCGCCTGTGCCAGGCCCTGCGGGCACTGCAGCAGCACTGCGAACTCGTCGCCGCCCAGCCGCGCCACCACATCCTCGGTGCCGGCCATCGAGACGATGCGCTTGGCCACTTCCACCAGCATACGGTCGCCGGCGGCGTGGCCGATGCTGTCGTTGACCAGCTTGAAGCGGTCCAGATCAAGGAACAGCACGGCGAACACCGGCCCACCCTCGCGCCGCGCCAGTGCCAACGCGTCCTGCAGGCGATCCAGCAGGTGCAGGCGGTTGGGCAGCCCGGTCAGCGCATCGTGCATGGCCTGGTGGGTCAAGCGCTGTTCGGCACGCAGGCGTTCGCCGATCTGGCCGAGCAGTTTTTCATTCACCTCGGCCAACTCGCGTGTGCGCTCCTCCACGCGTTTTTCCAGCTCGGCATGCGCCGAGCGCAGCCGCTGCTGGTCACGCTGGCGGGCCAGCCCGGTACCGATGTTCTGCGCGACGAAGGTCAGCAGGCGCTGGTCGTGCACGCTGAAGGTGCTGTGCTCGCTGTAGCTTTGCACCACAATCGCGCCGACCACTTCGTCGTCGCGCAGCAGCGGCACGCCGAGCCAGCAGTGCGAACGCGCACCATGTTCGCGCACCTCGCCGGCGGCCAGCAGCGCATCGATCTGCGCGCGCGAGGCCAGCAGCGGGCGCTGGTTGCGCACCACGTATTCGGTCAAGCCGCGGCTGAACGGTCGCGGTGCGCGGCTGGCATTGTGCTCGTCCACCGAATAGACGAAGTCCAGGCCATTGCCGGCCGCGTTGACCAGCGCGATATAGAAATTGCGGGCGTCGAGCAGGCGCCCGACCACCCCGTGCACCTGGCCGTAGAACTGGGCCAGGCTGTCGGCCGACATCGCCATTTCGGCGATGTTGTACAGCGCGGTCTGCAACTGCTCGGCGCGACGCCGTTCGGCGACCTCGTCCTGCAGGCTGCGGTTGGCCCGCCGCAGTTCCTGGGTGCGCCGTTCCACCTGCTGCTCCAGCCGCACCTGCGCCTGGCGCCGGTCCATCGCGGTCTGCACGTGCTGGGCCACGAACCCCAGCAGGGCGCGCTCGGCCTCGCCATAGCGGGCGGCATGCTCATAGCTCTGCACCACGATGGCGCCGCACACACGGCCATCGCGCAGCATCGGCACCCCCAGCCAGTCCAGGCTGTCAGGGCCACGCTGCGGGTCGTGTTCCTGCTCCACCACCCGCGCCACCAGTTCGCGTGACGGGCCGCTGAGCGGCTTGCCATGGCGCAGCAACGCCACGGTCAGGCTGCGCGGCATCTCGCTGGCGTCGTGGCTCTGCGTCGGATCGGCAACGAAGTCATCGACCTGGTCGGCGAAGTACAGGAAGCGGATCTGGTCGCGCACATCGTCATATTCGACGATGTAACAATTCTCGGCGTACATCAGCGTGCCCAGTACGCCGTGCACGTGGCGCAGCATCTCGGCCATTTCCAGGTCGGCACCGGCCAGGTCGGCAATCTGGAACAGCGCCTGCTGCAGGCGTTCGGCCTCTTCCAGTGCCTTGATCTGACCTGCCTGGCGGCCGCGTTGCAGCGCCAGCTCCATCGCTTGGCGGGCCAGTCCCCACCATGCCGGCGAGGGAACCGCCCCTGACACCGACAACAGCAGCCGTGCGCCGTCGTACTCCCAACCATGCTGGCCATCGCTGGCGCCGGGGGCTATCGAGGAATGATCAGCGTCGGCATCGAAGCATGCGACCGCCGGCCAACCGCCCTCGCCGGCACCCAGTTGCGGGTCATCCCAGCCGACGCGGACCACGGCCGATCCGGGCAACAGCGCATGCAATGCGCGCACCAGCGCCGTGCTCAGCACGACCTCGTGTGGTGGCTCTTCCGCCGGTTCAGCATGCGTGGACAAATGACAATCTCTTGGCGCCGTCGAAGCGTCGCCTCCCCTGAGCCGTCGAGCATAGCGCGCCACCCGGGGGGCAATGGAAGCCCGGAAACCCCGAATCGTGCGTCCGTACGTTTTTCCTGTTGTCCGTTGCCCCTTCCGAGCCATGAACCTCGCCCTGCCCAGCCCCGCCACCGGCTATGCGCCACCGCGTGCAGGCCTTACCCTGTACGCCGTGGAAGCCAGCGCACTGCCAACCGATGAAGCCTTGATGCTGGCCTGGGCCGGTGGCGACCTGCGTGCGTTTGAAAGCCTGTATGCGCGGCATCGCAAGCGCCTGTTCGGGTTCCTGCTGCGGCAGCTGCGCGACAACGCGCTGGCCGAGGAGATCTTCCAGGATGTCTGGCAGCGGGTGATCAGTGCGCGCGCCGGCTGGCAACCTGAAGCGGCGTTCAGCACCTGGCTTTTCCGCATCGCGCACAACCGCCTGAACGACCACTGGCGCGCCGCGCGTCATCGCCCTGCGGCGCCGGCGGATGCCGAGCTGCGCCTGGCCGCGATCGAGGACGCACAGACCCCGGAAGCCGAGCTGTCCGAATTTGAACAACGTCGCCGCATCCAGCTGGCGATGGAGCAACTGCCGCCCGAGCAGCGCGAAGTGCTGCAGCTGCGGCTGGATCAGGAACTGAGCCTGGAGGAGATCGGCCAGATCACCGGCGTCGGCCGGGAAACCGTGAAATCGCGGCTGCGCTATGCGATGGACAAGCTGCGTGCGGGACTGAACGCATGAACCGAGACGAACCCCTGACGCCGGAAGAACAGGAGCTGGCCCACCTGCTCGGCCGTCACGCCGAACGGGCACCGCCCGCTGCGCTCGACGCCGCCATCCTGGCCGCGGCCCGTGCCGCGGTGGACGCGCCGGCCACCGGTACCAGTGCCGCTCCGGATGCAGCGCGCGGACGACGTGCGCGGCCACGCTGGCCGGCTGTGTTCGGCATCGCCGCGTCGATGGTGTTCGCCATCGGCATCGCCTGGCAGCTGCGCCCGGAACCGCCGCCGATTCCGGCAGGCGAAGCACAGGTCGCCGCCGCGCCTGCAGTTGACGCCGCTGTGGCCGACCACGCCGCCGAAGGCAACGCTGCGGAGACGGCGATGGCTCCGCCTGCGCCGGAGGCTGCGGCACCGGCCGCTCCCCAGGCAGCGCCGGATGCCGCTGCGGTGCCGCCGCCCGCCCCGGCGCCCACACCGGCCCCAGCCAAACCGGTACAAGCGCCAGTGCCCTCTTCGGCAAAGACCGAGGTTGCACGTGCACGCGCCGCCGAATCTGTCGCCGATACCGCCTTCGCAGCGTTGCCACCGCCTCCGCCGGCGGCGGCGCCCGCACCACCGGCACCGGTCGCCTATTCGGCACCGGCTCCAGCCTCCGCACCCGCAACGGCTGGCGCCCTGCAGGCGCGCAGCGCGGCGCCAGTGGAAGCCAGCACCACCGATGCCGAACCGGCTCCGGCACTGGATCGCGTCGAGATCATGTCGCGCAAGCGCGTTGCAGCCCCGCGCTCGGCACCCGGCGTCATGCGTCGCAGCAGCGATGCGGGCCTGAGCGCCGACGCCGTGCAGGCCGAAGTGGACGCCGACGCGCGCCTGCCGCGCCGGCAATGGCTGCAGAAGATCCGCGAGCGCCGTGACCAGGGCCAGCGTGACCTTGCCCGCGCCAGCCTGGAACGCTACATCCAGCAGTATCCGGAGTCGCGCCTGCCGCACGACCTGCGGCCGCTGCTGGACGACTGAGGCCCACGCAGACCAGGGCCACCCCGTAGAATGGCGGGGATGCCCGACACCCTCGCCCAACCGGTCAGCCACACGCTGGACGTCAAGCACAGCCGCTTCATCGCCCACGCCTCGCCGATCGACGGCACCGCCGCCGCGATGGCGTTCCTGCAGCAGGTCGCGGTGGCCGATGCCACGCACAACTGCTGGGCCTACCGCCACGGCCAGGACTACCGCTCCAGTGATGACGGCGAGCCGGCAGGTACCGCCGGTCGGCCGATCCTGGCCGCGATCGACGGCCAGGGGTTCGACCGGGTGATGGTGGTGGTGACGCGCTGGTTCGGTGGCATCAAGCTCGGTGCCGGCGGCCTGGTCCGTGCCTACGGCGGGGCCGCCGCCGAATGCCTGCGTACCGCGCCCCGACTGCCGCTGGTGGCGATGGCCCGGCTGCAACTGCTGGCCGGCTTCGAGGATCTGGGCACCCTGCACGCCGCCCTGCCCGCCTTTGGCGCGGACAAACGCGATGAACGGTTCGATGCTGAAGGCGTGTGCCTGCGGGTCGAATTGCCGGCAGATCAGGTCGACGCATTGAAAATCCGCCTGCGCGACGCCACCCGTGACCGTATCCGCATACAGAACGACGACCAGGATGACTGACAACAAGGACGGCGCCCCCGCCTCGCCCCCGCCGCTGCGCCGCCTCGGCAGCCTGCGTACGTTGTGGCCGTTCGTGCGCCGCCATAGCGGCCTGTTCAGCGCCTGGTTGCTGGCCCTGGCGGTGTCTTCCGCAGCCACGCTGAGCCTGCCGCCGGCGGTGAAGCAGATGATCGACCACGGCTTCAGCAGTGGCGGCCAGATCAACCGTGCCTTCGCCCTGCTGATGCTGGTGGCGGTGGTGCTGGCGCTGGCCACTGCCGCGCGCTTCTACTTCGTGTCGCTGCTGGGCGAGAAGGTCGTCGCCGACCTGCGCAGCCGCCTGTACGCGCACCTGATCCAGCTCGGCGCCGGCTTCCATGACCGCAGCCGCAGCGGCGAACTGGTCTCGCGCCTGACCGCCGACAGCGAGCTGCTGCGCAGCGTGGTCGGCTCCACCATGTCGGTGGCGCTGCGCAGCAGTGTCACCGTGGTCGGCAGCCTGGCCATGCTCTTCGTCACCAGCCCGCGCCTGGCCGCGTGGTCGCTGCTGGGCATTCCGCTGGCGGTACTTCCGATCATCATCGGTGCGCGCAAGCTGCGCACGGTCGCGCGCAGCAGCCAGGACCGCATCGCCGACGCCAACAGCCTGGCCAGCGAGACCCTGGGCGCGGTGCGCACGGTACAGGCGCACGCACGCGAGCCCTACGAGCGTGGCCGCTTCGACCATGCGCTGGGCGATGCCATCAAGGCCGCGCGCCGCCGCATCGGCGCGCAGTCGCTGGTCACCGCCAGCGCCATCCTGCTGGTGTTCGGCGCCATCGTCGGCGTGCTGTGGCTGGGCGCGCACGATGTCATCGATGGCCGCCTCAGCGCCGGCACCCTGGGCCAGTTCGTGCTGTACGCGCTCATCGGCGGCGGCTCGGTCGGCGCGCTGGCGGAAGTCTGGAACGAACTGCAGCGCGCGGCCGGCGGCATGGGCCGCATCGGCGAACTGCTGCAGGAAGACATCGAGATCCGCGCTCCGGCGCAGCCGCACGTGCTGCCACAGCCGCTGCGGGGCGAGATCCAGTTCGAGGATGTGGTGTTCCACTACCCGCAGCGGCCGGACCAGGCCGCGCTGGACCACTTCAACCTGCACGTGCGTCCGGGCGAGACCGTCGCCTTGGTCGGCCCGTCGGGCGCGGGCAAGAGCACGGTGCTGTCGATGCTGCTGCGCTTTCACGATCCGGCCGGCGGCCGCATCTGCGTGGATGGCATCGACGTGCGCCAGGTCGATCCGGCCGCGCTGCGCGCGCAGCTGGCGCTGGTGCCGCAGCAGCCGACGCTGTTCGCCGCCAGCGCGCGTGACAATATCCGCTATGGCCGCCTGCAGGCCAGCGACGCCGAGGTCGAAGACGCCGCACGTGCCGCCGAGGCCGATGGCTTCCTGCGCGCCCTCCCGCAGGGCTACGACAGCGAGCTGGGCGAGCGTGGCGCACGCCTGTCCGGCGGCCAGCAGCAGCGCGTGGCGATTGCACGCGCCCTGCTGAAGGACGCCCCGATCCTGCTGCTGGACGAAGCCACCAGTGCACTGGATGCGCAGAGCGAATACGGCGTGCAGCAGGCGCTGGAGCGGCTGATGGCCGGCCGCACCACGCTGGTCATCGCGCATCGCCTGGCCACCGTGCTCAAGGCCGACCGTATCGTGGTGATGGACCAGGGCCGTATCGTCGCCGAAGGCACGCATGCACAGCTGCTGGCCGAAGGCGGCCTGTACGCTGAACTGGCACGACTGCAGTTCATCGATTGATGACGGCCGGCTAACATCGGCGAGGCCAAGCTGGCGGCGCATCAGCAGCATCCGCCGAAGGAGGTTCACGATGTCGTTCCGTCAGTTTCCCGCCGTAGACAGCCATGGCGAAAGCCACATCATCATCGAGTTCAAGCCCGAGGCGAACGGCAGCGGGCATCACTCCGAGTCCACCCCGCGCTACGAGCTGGACGACGGTCGCCTGCTGGTGCGCAATGGCCGCGAGTTCACCACCAGCGGTGGCGAGCTGAGGCTGACGATCTGAGGCTCGCCGGGCATGGCCCGGCCCTGCAGAACGGCGTGGCCAATTTTTGATCAACCATCTTGACAGCCTTGGCTGCCAAGGCCTGCGCGCGGTTATCCACATGTTTGCTCAGCAACCATCCACACCGCCTGTGGATGAATGTGCTCAGCCAAGCACGCGGCCGATGCCGCTGCCGTCAACCTCGGCCGCCGCCCGCGCGATGGCCAGCGGGTCACTGCCTGCCACGAAACCGATCCGGAAATGCACCTCGCCGCCGGGCGTGCGCGAGGAATGGATCGAGGCCAGGCTGATGCGATGCTGCTCGAACACGTTCAGCAGTTCGCGCAGTGAACCGGGCCGGTCCTCCGGCAGGTGCACCGACAACGCATTGCGCTCGGTCAGGTCCGCCAGCAGGTAGCCAACGCGCTCGAAGGTGTAGTTGCCCTCAGCCAGCGCCTGCTCACCGAACGCGCTGTGATTGGCCGCCAACAGCTGCTCACGGAATGCACTGCGTGCAGAATCGTCGCCCTGCCCGACCTGGGCCTGCAGGGCCTGCAACTGCCCTACCAAGCGTTCCAGCATCGGCGCCACGTATGGGTTGCCGAACTGGATGTCCTCATAGATTGCGGGGTTCAACGACAGGATGCGCGAGATGATCGCGGTATCCAGTTCGAACGACGCCGAACGGTACGGCATCATCGCGGCCAGATCGCCCAGTTGCGGCTGATACTGCCGCAGCACGCCGGCCTGGGCCAGATGGGTGGCGTGCACCATTGCCTGCACCAGCGCCATCATCTGGTCGTGGCGCTGCGGGGTGGCCCGCACGCATTCGGCCTGCAGTGCCGCGCACAGCGTATCGACCCACGTCTGCCAGTGCTGAAGTCGCGCTTCGCAGACCACCATCACCCGCCCCTTCAGCGTCGGTGCTTTCGGCGGCGCGGTCATCGGATGCAGGCCGACCACTTCGGCCTGCGAGGCCAGCATCGCCTGCACCGGTGCTTCCTTCACCGAGGTCACGTCCAGCCACAGCCGCCCGTGTTCACGACCGGCGGACTGCCGCACATACTCGGCGATCACGGCGGGCGTGTGCCGGATCGGCGCGGAGAACACCAGCACGTCGGCCTGCGCCAGCAGCTGTTCGGGCGCGTGCGAATTCGGATCGGCAGGATCATGGCCGATCACCTGCAGCTGCATGTGCTGTTCGAAGAAGCGGGTCAACCAGCGCCCGTAGGCACCGGCACTGCCAACAATGGCAACCGTGCGCGGCGTGCGCGTGCGCAGACCGCTCATGCCACCCGTTCGGCGCGGAAGCGTGCGCCGTCGGCCAGGGCGGCGGGTGCTGCGACGATCACATCGAACTCTTCGAAACCGTTGTCCAGGGTCGCTTCCAACGCTGCATGCGTACCCGCGATCGCACGCGAGATCGCCTGCTGCATCGATTCGCCGCGCAGCAGGAACGACACCACCAGTGACATCAGCACATCGCCGGTGCCGGCCACGTCCACCGGCAGCAGCGGCGAGGTCCAGCGCCATGTTTCCTCGCGGCCGACGGCCAGGGTCACCAGTTCGCCCGGGTTGCCGCCCACGCTGTGTGCGATCACCCAATGCGGACCGCGCGCCAGCAGCGTGCGTGCGGCGGCGATGGCATCGCCTTCGGCCAACGCCGGCATGCCGGTAAGGCGATTGAGCTCGAAGGCGTTCGGTGTGACCAGCCAGGCATGCGGCAACAGGCGTTCGGCGAAGATCGCTTCCAGTCCCGGCTCGACATAGGGGCCGGTATGGGTATCGCCGATCACCGGGTCCAGGCAGTAGCGCAACTGCGGGCAGGTCGGCAGGATGTCGTCCAGCCAGTCGGCGAAGGCGGCGCCGTTGGCAGTACTGCCGAAGTAGCCGGAGACCAGCATCTTCGCGCGCTGCGGCAGGCCGCGTTCGCGGGTGCCGAGCAGCAGGTCGGCAAACCAGTCGGCGGGCAGCACGCGGCCACGGGTGGTGTCGTAGAACGGCGCGTTGCTGAGCAGCACGGTCGGGATTTCCGCCACGCGCACGCCGAGGGCGCGCATCGGCGGAACGGCGGCGCTGTTGCCGGCGTGGCCATAGACAAGTTGCGACTGGACCGAGATGACATCGATCGGCGACGGCCCATCCGGCCGCTGGCGGCGGCCGTGGACCAGGTGGTTATCAAGGGATTCGCTCATGGCCGCATTCTACGCCCGGCAAGGGGTTGGGCAGGGCTTGCAGCCCTGCACCTGCCGAAGCTGCAAGCAACGGCAACGGCAAAAGCGAGCTATCCGTGGGGTGGCGGGGCGGTGTGGGTGGGCAGGACACGCCGTAAACCCATCCATGGGGGCTCGATGGCGCCATCCATGGCGCCAACGGTCCTGCCCACCCACACCGCCCCGCCTTCAGATTCCGGATGTCTGTTGGGTAGGTGTCGACCTTGGTCGACACATCTGTCAGATATCGAATGAATTCATCCACGCATCGCATGGATCTACCGTGTCGACCAAGGTCGACAGCTACCAGAGCAGTACGCCGTTCCGGCAGATCGCGGAAAACTGTCGAAGGCGGGGTGGGTCCGGTTGAGGGGGTGTGAGCGGCATGGATGCCGCGACCAAGCCTACATGGACGTATTTACGGCGTCCCCCTCAACCGGACCCACCCCGCCATCCCACGGATAGCTCGCTTTTGCCGTTGCCGTTGATTGCAGCGGGTGCAGGGCTGCAAGCCCTGCAAACCAAAACTCCTCAGTGAGCAGCAGGCCGCGACGGCGGCAGCCAAGCCGCGACGATACCCAGCAGCGGCAGGAACGCGGTCAGATGGTAGACGTACTCGATGCTGGTCTTGTCCGCCAGCAGGCCGAGCACCGCGGCACCCAACCCGCCCATGCCGAACGCAAAGCCGAAGAACAGACCGGAGACCATGCCGATGCGGTGCGGCATCATCTCCTGCGCATAGACCACGATCGCCGAGAACGCCGAGGACAGCACGAAGCCGATCAGCACCGCCAGCACCGTGGTCCAGAACAGATCGGCATGCGGCAGCATCAGCGCGAACGGCGCCACGCCCAGGATCGAGGTCCAGATGATCGGCTTGCGGCCAATGCGATCACCCAGCGGGCCCCCCAGGAAGCCGCCAGCGGCCGACGCCACCAGGAACGTGAACAGGTGCAGCTGCGCCTGCGCCACCGGAATGCCGAAGTGATGGATCAGGTAGAAGGTGAAGTAGCTGCCGATGCTGGCCATGTAGAAGTACTTGCTGAAGATCAGCACCAGCAGTATCGCCAGCACCTTGGCCACGGTGCGTGGTGGGTGGCGCGGGGCCATCGACGCGGTGCTGGCCGGACGCGGGGTGCCCAGGTGCAGCGCATACCAGCGGCCCACATAGGTCAGCAGCGCGATGCCAATCAGTGCGGCGCCGGCAAACCACGACGCGGCATGCTGGCCATACGGCACGATCACCGCGGCAGCGATCAGCGGGCCGAGCGCGGTACCGAAGTTGCCGCCGACCTGGAACACCGACTGCGCGAAACCATGGCGCCCTCCCGAGGCCAGCCGCGCGATGCGCGAGGCTTCAGGGTGGAAGATGGCCGAACCAATACCGACCATCGCCGCGGCCATCAGCACCACCGCGTAGTTCGGTGCGAAGCCGAGCAGCAGCATGCCGCACAGGGTCGAGGCCATGCCGATCGGCAGCGAGTACGGCGCCGGGCGGCGGTCGGTGGCCGCGCCGATCAGCGGCTGGAAGATTGAGGCGGTGAGCTGGTAGGTCAGCGTGATCAAGCCAATCTGGGTAAAGCTGAGGTTGAAGCCGCCCTTGATCACCGGATAGATGGCCAGGATCAGCGACTGCATCATGTCGTTGACGACATGCGAGGTGGAAATGGCGGCCAGCACGCCGGGAGCCACCGGGCGTGAGGGTGTTGCGGGGGAAGCCAAGGCAGACATGGACGCAGTCAGGTTGGGGGCGAGCCACGCATGCTACGGTTGGGACTTCCTCCCTTCTGCCGCGTTCGGGTCATGGCCTATCGCAAAAAGGACATTGCCAGTGATGTCGATCCGGCCGCACCGTGGCGGGAGGTGCCGCTGCACCGCCCGGTCACCTACCGGGTTACCCAATACCCGGCCGGCACCCATATCGCCGGGCACAAGCACCAGCGCCATCAGCTGGTCTACGCCATTTCAGGGCTGATGGTGGTGCGCTCGGAGGTGGGCCGCTGGGTAGTGCCCTCGACCCGTGCCATCTGGATGCCGGCCGGCATGGTGCACGCGGTGGACTGCATCGCCGCCGTGAACATGCGCAGCCTCTATATCGACCCATCGTTCGCCCCGCAGTTGCCGGCCGAACCGTTCGCGGTGCAGGTGGCGCCGCTGCTGCGCGAACTGCTGCAGGCCGCCACGCTGATCAAGGGCGAGCACATCGAGGACAGCCGCGATGGCCGCGTGGTGCGCCTGCTGTTGGACGAACTGCATCGCATGGACGTGCTGCCACTGCACCTGCCAGCGCCAAGCGACCCACGCCTGCAGCGGATCTGCCAGCACCTGCAGAAGCATCCGGGTGACGACGCCACGCTGCTCGACTGGGCACAGGCGCTGGAGGTGGACGTGAAAACCATCCAGCGGCATTTCGCCAGCGAACTGGGCATGACCTTCGGGCAGTGGCGGCAGCAGGCGCGGCTGCTGGCGGCGCTGGAGCGTCTGGCGGTCGGTGACAAGGTCATCGATGTCGCGCTGGCGATGGGGTATGACAGCCCGAGTGCGTTCACCAGCATGTTCAAACGGCAGTTGGGGCTGACGCCGGCGGCGTTTTTCCGGTGAGCATTGCCCGGTAGCGCCGGAATGCAGCCGCGCCCGCAAACGAAAACGCCGGGCAGGGCCCGGCGCTACCGTTCAACGCTTGCGTTGAAAACTCAGGACGTCATCCGGTCCCAGAAGCCTTTCACGCCATCCATGAAGGTGGCCGACTTCGGCGAATGCTTGCGCGCTTCCTCGCCGACGAAGGTGGCTTCGAACTGCTCCAGCAGCTTGCGCTGTTCGTTGGTGAGGTTGACCGGAGTCTCGACCACCACGCGGCAGTAAAGGTCGCCTTCGCTGCGGCTGCGCACCGAACGCACGCCCTTGCCGCGCAGGCGGAACAGCTTGCCGGTCTGGGTTTCGGCCGGGATGCGGATCTCCGCTTCGCCGCCCAGCGTGGCCACGCGCACGGTATCGCCCAGGGCCGCCTGCGAGATGCGGATCGGTACTTCGCAGTGCAGGTCGTCGCCATCGCGCTGGAAGATGGCGTGCTCGCGCACGCGCACTTCCACGTACAGGTCGCCCGGCGGCGTACCGGCCGGGCCGGCTTCGCCCTCGCCCTGCAGGCGGATGCGATCGCCGGTATCGACGCCAGCCGGCACCTTCACCGACAGCACCTTGTCTTCCTCGACACGGCCGTTGCCATGGCAGGTCTTGCAGGGCTTGGCGATGATCTGGCCACGGCCGCCGCAATTGTGGCAAGCCTGCTGCATGGCGAAAATGCCGCGCTGGATACGCACCTGGCCGCGGCCATGGCAGACGTTGCAGGTCTCGACCTTGCCGTCTTCCGAGCCACTGCCATCGCAGTCACTGCACTCGGCCAGGGTCGGAATCTCGATGCGGCGTTCGACGCCACGCACCGCTTCTTCCAGATCCAGCTCCATCACGTAGCCGATGTCGGCGCCGCGACGGGCCTGACGCGGACCGCCACCGCCGGCACCCCCGAAGATGTTGCCGAAGATGTCGCCGAAGATATCGTTCATGTCCGGGCCACCCGGACCGCCGCCACCCATGCCGTGCTCGAACGCGGCGTGGCCGTGGCTGTCGTACATGCGGCGCTTGTTGCCGTCGGACAGCACTTCGTAAGCTTCCTTGCACTCCTTGAAGGAGGCTTCGGCCGCCGCATCGCCCGGATTGCGGTCCGGGTGGAACTTCATCGCGCAGCGACGGTAGGCCTTCTTCAGTTCTTCGTCGCTGGCGGTGCGGGCAACGCCCAGCACTTCGTAGTAATCGCGCTTGCTCATAAGGTGAATCAGTTTCCGGAAAGTCGGGATTCGTCAAAGCGGAAGAGCGGAACCAGGTCCGCTCTTGCGTCGGGCGCCCCGACACGCCGGGCGGCGGCCAGGACCCTGGTACGACAACGGGACGCTGGCAGGCAGCGCCCCGTGTCGGTCCGGATCAGGACTTCTTGTCGTCCTTGACTTCGGTGAACTCGGCGTCCACCACGTCATCCGCCGCCTTGCCTGCGTTGCCAGCGTCGCCACCCGGGGCGGCACCGCCCTGGTCGGCCGAGGCCGCAGCGAACAGCGCCTGGCCGGCTTCTTCCAGCACCTTCGACTTGGCTTCGATCTGTGCCTTGTCGTCGCCCTTCATCGCAGTTTCCAGATCGGCCAGTGCCGCTTCGACCTTGCCGATGACATCGCCGCCGACCTTGCTGCCGTGCTCGGTGATCGCCGAGCGCGTGCCGTGGATCAGGGCGTCGGCCTGGTTGCGGGCCTGCACCAGTTCCTGGAACTTCTTGTCTTCTTCGCGGTTGGCTTCCGCGTCGGCGACCATGCGCGCGATCTCTTCCTCGGACAGGCCCGAACCGGCCTTGATCTCGACCTTCTGTTCCTTGTTGGTCTTCTTGTCCTTGGCCGACACGTGCAGGATGCCGTTGGCGTCGATGTCGAAGGACACTTCCACCTGCGGCAGGCCGCGCGGGGCCGGCTCGATGCCGGACAGGTCGAACTTGGCCAGCGACTTGTTGAAGCGGGCCTGTTCGCGCTCACCCTGCAGCACGTGCACGGTCACCGCCGACTGGTTGTCCTCGGCGGTGGAGAACACCTGCGAGGCCTTGGTCGGGATGGTGGTGTTCTTCTCGATGATCTTGGTGAACACGCCACCCATGGTTTCGATGCCCAGCGACAGCGGGGTCACGTCCAGCAGCAGCACGTCCTTGACGTCGCCGCCCAGCACGCCGCCCTGGATCGCAGCACCCAGCGCCACGGCTTCGTCCGGGTTGACGTCCTTGCGCGGTTCCTTGCCGAAGAACTCGGTCACCGCCTGCTGCACCTTCGGCATGCGGGTCTGGCCACCGACCAGGATCACTTCGCTGATGTCGCTCGAACGCAGGCCGGCATCGTTCAGGGCGACGCGGCACGGCTCGATCGACTTCTTGATCAGGTCGTCCACCAGCGCTTCCAGCTTGGCGCGGGTCAGCTTGATGTTCAGGTGCTTCGGACCCGAGGCGTCGGCGGTGACGTACGGCAGGTTCACTTCGGTCTGCTGGGCGCTGGACAGCTCGATCTTGGCGCGCTCGGCGGCGTCCTTCAGGCGCTGCAGGGCCAGCGGATCCTTGCGCAGGTCGATGCCCTGGTCCTTGTTGAACTCTTCAACCAGGTATTCGATGACGCGGTTGTCGAAGTCTTCGCCGCCCAGGAAGGTGTCGCCATTGGTGGCCAGCACTTCGAACTGCTTCTCGCCGTCGACGTTGGCGATCTCGATCACCGAGACGTCGAAGGTGCCGCCGCCCAGGTCGTACACCACGATCTTGCGATCCTTGTTGTCGCCCTTGTCCAGGCCATAGGCCAGCGCGGCCGCGGTCGGCTCGTTGATGATGCGCTTGACGTCCAGGCCGGCGATGCGGCCGGCGTCCTTGGTCGCCTGGCGCTGGCTGTCGTTGAAGTAGGCCGGCACGGTGATGACCGCTTCGGTGACCTTCTCACCGAGGAAGTCCTCGGCGGTCTTCTTCATCTTTTCCAGCACCTTGGCCGAGATTTCCTGCGGCGCCATCTTCTTGCCATCGCTGGTGGCCACCCAGGCGTCGCCATTGTCATGGGCCAGGATGCTGTACGGGACGTGCGCGATGTCCTTCTGCACTTCGGCGTCGGTGAACTTGCGGCCGATCAGGCGCTTCACCGCGTAGAAGGTGTTCTTCGGGTTGGTCACGGCCTGGCGCTTGGCCGAGGCACCGACAAGGACTTCGCCGTCCTTGGTGTAGGCGACGATCGACGGGGTGGTGCGATCGCCTTCCGAATTCTCGATGACGCGGGCCTTGCCGCCGTCCATGATCGCCACGCACGAGTTGGTGGTGCCGAGGTCGATACCAATGATCTTGCCCATGGGGAGACTCCTGAGGATGCTTGTTGGGGTCAGTCCGGCCGTTCGGCCGGTGGATGAATACGATGTGGGGGAGGCCCGTGGAACATTCAAGCCATCCCCCGAACGCTGTGTTTCCGGTCGCCCGGCGCGTTCAGCGTCGGGTCGGGTCGGGTGACGGGTCATTCCCGTCGCCCGGCCCCGCAGAATCAATCGGCGGCCACCACCACCAGCGCCGGCCGCAGCAGGCGCTCGTTGAGCAGGTAGCCCTTCTGGAATACGGTCACCACGGTGCCGGGTTCCGCGCCCTGCGCCGGCACCTGGCTGATCGCCTGGTGGTGTTCCGGGTTGAACGGCTGGCCGGTCGGGTCCAGCAGGACCAGGCCGTTGTCGGCGGCCACCTTCAGCAGCTGCTTGTAGGTCAGCTCCAGGCCTTCGCGCAGCGGGTGCGGGTCGTCGCCAGCGGCCTTCAGCCCCGCATCCAGGCTGTCGAACACCGGCAGCAGTTCGCCCAGCAGCTTCTCGTTGGCAAACTTGCGGGCCTGCTCGATGTCGCGGGCCACGCGCTTGCGCTGGTTCTCCAGGTCGGCGCGCTCGCGCAGCGCATCAGCCTTGACCTGCTCGACTTCGGCGCGCAGGCGCTCCACTTCGTCATTCACGCCGGCGGCGGCGGCCGCATCGGCGGCACTCTGCTGGGATTCGATATCTGGATGTTCGTGGTTCATGTCTGGGTCCCTGGCGGTCAGTCTCCGCCTTCCACCCACCCTAGTGTGGGCGGGATGCTGCGTTTCAAGCGTCGGATGTTCCGGGAGTGCGCCCGGCCGGCGAAAAGGCCGCGCCAAGCACATCGGCGGTGGCCTGGACCAGCGGGATCACACGGTCGTAGGCCATCCGCTTCGGGCCGATCACGCCCAGCACGCCCAGCACCTGGCCATTGGCGGTATACGGCGCGGTGACCAGCGAGACTCCCTGCAGCGGCATCATCCCGGTCTCCTCGCCGATGAAGATGCGCACGCCCGGCGCCTGGATGGTCCGCTCCAGCAGCTGCAGGATCTCGCGCTTGCTGGAGAACAGCTCGAACAACTCGCGCAGGCGCTCCAGGTCGGACAGGTCCTGCACACCCATCAGCCGGGTCTGCCCGGCCACCAGCATGTCGTCGGCCGGTGGCTGCAGGGCCTGCTCAGCCAGCTCGATGCTGTGTGCCAGCAGCTGTTCCAGCTCGGAGCGCGCGTCGCGCAGCTCCAGCAGCAGGCGGGTACGGATCTCGGCCATCGGCAGGCCGGCAAAGTGGGCGTTGAGGTAGTTGGCGACCTGCTCCAGCTGCCCCGGCGCGAACTCCTGGCGGGTCTCGATGACCCGGTTCTGCACCTCGTTGTCGGCGAACACCAGGATCGCCAGCACCCGGCGCCCGTCCAGCGCCACGAAATCGATCTGGCGGAAGGCGAACTGCTCGCGCCGCGGCGCACTGACCACGCCGACGAAGTGACTCATTGCCGACAGCAGCTCCGAAGCGCTGCCGAGCAGGGCCTGGGTGCTGCCGCCGCCGGCCAGCTCCTGGCGCAGGCGGGCCAGCTCGCCTTCGCCGGGCGGCTGCATCTGCAGCAGGCTGTCGACGAACACCCGGTAGCCATGTGCGGTCGGGATGCGCCCGGCCGACGTATGCGGCGACGCCAGCAGCCCCAGGTCCTCCAGGTCCCCCAGAATGTTGCGGATGGTGGCCGGGCTGACCTCCAGGCCGGCCACGCGCGCCAGCGTCTGCGAACCGACCGGCTCGCCGTCCTGGATGTAACGCGCGATCAGCGTGCGCAGCAGATGGCGCGCACGCGGGGCAAGCTGGTCGGGAGAACCGTGCATGGAATCAACCTGTGAGACACGGACACTAGATAATGGCGGCGCATCACCTTGGCAAGTCATTGGACCTCCCCCGCCCGCGTGCTAGCGTTGCGCGGCTGCTGATACCCCCTTACCCATGCTCAGACATCTTTCGATCAAGGATTTCGCCGTCGTCCGCGCCACCGAACTGGAGTTCGGGCCAGGCATGACCGTGGTTTCAGGCGAGACCGGCGCCGGCAAGTCGCTGATGGTCGACGCGCTGGGCTTCCTGTCCGGCCTGCGCGCCGACAGCGGCGTGGTCCGCCACGGCGCCGCCCGCGCCGAACTGTCGGCCGAGTTCGCGCTGGACCAGCTGCAGGCCGCGCGCCAGTGGCTGGCCGACAACGAGCTGGACGATGAGGAACAGTGCCAGCTGCGCCGGGTGATCCGCGCCGACGGCGGCTCAAGGTCGTGGATCAACGGCCGCCCGGTCACCCTGGCACAGCTGGCCGACCTGGCCGGGTTGCTGGTCGAAATCCATGGCCAGCATGAGCAGCAGGCGCTGCTGACCCGTCCGTCGCAGCTGGCCCTGCTCGACGCCTATGCCGGAAACGAGGCTGAGCGCCGCCAGGTGCGCCGCGCGGCAGCGGCCTGGCAGGCGCTGGTCGACGAATCGCTGGCACTGTCGCAACAGGGCGACGTCAGTGACCGGATCGGCTTCCTGGAGCACCAGCTGCGCGAACTGGACCGCGAGGACCTGCAACCGGAGTCGATTGTCGCGCTGGGCGCCAGCCATCGCCGCCAGGCCCATGCCAGCGCCCTGCTGAGCGCCTGCCAGGCAGCCAGCAACCAGCTCAACGGTGACGACGGCAGTTCCGCGCTGGACCTGCTGCAGCAGGTGCGACACGAGCTGTCGCGCCTGATCGAACACGACCCGCGCCTGGGCGAGGTGGACGGCCTGATCGAGAACGCCTCGATCCAGCTGCACGAAGCCCTGTCGTTGCTGGACCGGGTGCACGACGACCTCGACGCCGACCCGGAGCAGTTCGAAGAGAACGAGCGCCGGCTCGGCCGGCTGCACGACCTGGCGCGCAAGCACCGCGTGCCGATGGACGAACTCGGCGCACAGCGCGAGCGCATGCATGCGGAAGTGGAACTGCTGCGCGGCGCCGACGAGCGCCTGCAGCGACTGGCCGGCGAGATCGACAAGGCCGCGGCCGCGTGGCGCGTGCAGGCCGAGCTGCTGACCGCCAGCCGCCGCACCGCCGCCGCCGAGCTGTCGGCCACCACCACCGGCATCATCGCCGAGCTGGGTATGGGCGGCGGCCAGTTCCTGATCGAACTGGAACCGCAGGACACCGGCAAGCCCGACCCGCAGGGTGCCGAACGCGTGGAGTTCCTGGTCGCGGCCAACGCCGGGCAGCCGCCGCGCGCCCTGCGCAAGGTCGCCTCGGGCGGTGAACTGTCGCGCATCTCGCTGGCTATCGAAGTGGCCGCGCTGGACCTGGATGCAGTGCCGACCATGGTGTTCGATGAAGTCGACTCCGGCATCGGTGGCGCGGTGGCGGACATCGTCGGCCAGAAGCTGCGAGCGCTCGGCGAGAAGCGGCAGGTGCTGTGCGTGACCCACCTGCCGCAGGTCGCCTCCAAGGGCCATGCGCATTACCGGGTCAGCAAGGCGCCGGTGGAAGGCATGACCCAGAGCGCGGTGGAAAAGCTGGACAGCAAGGCGCGCGAGGAAGAGCTGGCGCGCATGCTGGGCGGCGTGGAAGTCAGCAAGGAAGCCCGCGCCGCTGCACGCAAGCTGCTGCAGGTGTAACGCCGGCCGCGCCCATGCCCGGCTTCCGCACGGCAGTGCCGGATCACGCCAGGGGCTTGGCCAGATTCACGTGCTCCACCAGGAAATCGAGGAACGCGCGCACCCGCAGGGGCAGATAGCCGCCCTGCCCCAGGAACACCGCGTGCACCTCTTCGAGGTCGCCGGGGTTGGCCTCCTCCAACACCGGCAGCAGGCGCCCGGCGATGATATCGGCCTGCACCTGGAACGCCGCCAGCCGTGCCAGCCCCAGCCCCCCCAGCACCAGCTGGCGCAGCGCATCACCATTGCTGGCGCGGGCATTGCCGCTGGGAAGCAGCATGCGCTCGCGACCGTCGTGCAGCAGTGGCCAGCCCTGCATTGCCCGCGCATGGCCGATATCCAGCCGGTTGTGCGCCTGCAGTGCATCAACGGTGGCTGGCAAGCCGTGGCGCTGCGCATACGACGGTGCGGCCACGATCATCATCCGCGTCGCGCCCAGCCGCCGCGCAACCAGGCTGGAGCTCTTCAGCGGCCCAGCCCGTACCGCCACGTCGGTGCGCTGTTCCAGCAGGTCGATCACCTCGTCATTGAGGGTCAGGTCCACGCCTACCTGCGGGTTGCGCTCCAGGAACGCCGGCAGCAGCGGCAGCAGGAAATGCTGGCCGAACGGCACATTGGAATTGACCCGCAGCCGCCCGCGCGGCTCGGCATGGGCGCTGGCACAGCGTTCGGCCTCGTCCAGATCGGCCAGCACGCGCAGGCCGCGCTCGTAGAACGCGCAGCCTTCCGGGGTCAACTGCAGTTGCCGGGTCGACCGCTGCAGCAGGCGCGTACCCAGCCGCTGCTCCAGCCGCGCCACCAGCTTGCTGACCGCCGACGGGGTCATGTCCAGCGTGCGGGCGGCCGCGGAAAAGCCGCCGGTCTCGATCACCCGCACGAACACTTCCAGTTCGCCGGATCGGTTGATGTCGGAGCGCGCCATGGCGATGAATCCAGTTCACAGATGATTATCCGTGCGCAGTCTAGTTCACAGATGAGGGCGGAATCACCATGGCGGCTCCCCACTCCGGAACCGCCCGATGGACCGCCTCCTCCAGCTCGCAGCCACCGCACTGATCACCCTGTCCGGCGTCGCCAGCGCCGCCCCTCCACCACACTGGGTGGCCAGTTGGCAGGCCAGTCCGCAACCCGTCTGGGGCACGGATTTCCTGTTTCCGACCCTGGTCCCGGCCTCACTGCACGGCCAGACCTTCCGCCAGACCGCGCGCATCAGCCTGGGCGGCCCGCGCCTGCGCATCCGGCTGAGCAATGCGTATGGCACGCAGCCGCTGCGGATCGGCGCTGCCAGCGTGGCCGCGCACGCCGGCGCAACGCCGCAGGCGCTCCGTTTTGACGACCAGCCCGGCGTGCTGATCGGCCCCGGACAGGAACGGCTGAGCGATCCGCTGCCACTGGCCACGGATGACCGGCAGGCGCTGCAGATCAGTGTCTTCGTGCCCGGGCCGGCGCCGGTGCAGACGTTCCATTGGGAGGGTCGGCAGACCAGTTGGATTGCGCCCGGCGACCAGAGCCAAGCCCAGGCACTGAGCGGCGCCAGCAGCACCACTGCCCGCCTGTTCCTGGCCGGCATTGAGGTCGAGGCCGCCCCCAGTGCTCGCAGCGTCGTGGTGATCGGCGATTCGATCACCGACGGCGCGACCGCCAGCCTCGATGGTGACCAGCGCTGGACCGATCTTCTGGCCGCACGCCTGGCCCCACAGGGGGTGGCCGTGGTCAACGCCGGCATCTCCGGCGGCCGGCTGCTGCACGACGGCATGGGCGAAGCCGCGCTGGCCCGCTTCCAGCGCGATGTGCTGGATCAGCCTGGCCTGGCCAGCGTGATCGTGCTGATCGGCATCAACGACATCAGCTGGCCCGGCACCGCCTTCGCCCGTGACCAGCGCCGTCCCTCGCTCGCAGAACTGCAGGCGGGCTACCGTGCGCTGGCCGGAGAGGCCCACCGCCGGGGCGTGCGCATCCTGGGGGCCACGCTGACACCGTTTGCCGGCGCCCTGCCCGGCACGCCGCTGGACGACTATTACCAGCCCGACAAGGACGCGCTGCGCCAGCGGCTCAATGCCTGGCTGCGCACCGACGGACCGTTCGATGCGGTGATCGACCTGGACGCGGCCCTGCGGGACCCCGCCGATCCGTCACGGATGGCCGTCCCTTATGACTCCGGCGACCACCTGCACCCGGGCGATGCGGGCAACCGCGCGATGGCCGAGGCGGTGGATCTGGAGATCCTGCTGGGTAGCAAGCCCTCTTCTGAAGGGAAAGGGCTCTGACCCCATCAACGAAAAACCCCGGGCAAGCCCGGGGATCTGTCGCGTCCGGCTGCCCGGAACGGCTTACTTGCGCTTCTTGCGCACGTACAGCACCAGCGAGTGTTCTTCCAGCTCGTAGCCGTGATCTGCCGCGATCTTGCGCTGCAGCTCCTCGATCTCGTGGCTTTCGAACTCGATGATCTTGCCGCTGTCGACATCGACCATGTGGTCGTGGTGGCCGCCGCGGTCCAGCTCGTAGACGGCCTGGCCGCCTTCGAAATTGTGCTTGAGCACGAGGCCGGCGGCCTCGAACTGGGTCAGCACCCGGTACACCGTCGCCAGGCCGATCTCGTCGCCGTGCTCCAGCAGCTGGCGGTAGATGTCTTCGGCGGTCATGTGGTGCTGGGCATTGCGCTGCTCGAGCAGCGCCAGGATCCGCATCCGCGGATGGGTCACCTTCAGGCCGACTTTACGCAGGTCGTGGGTTTCCATAGGTCTCCGTTCATTGGCGATTTAGCGCCAGCTGCCTCGGATTGGGTCGCGGTGGCACGCCGGGAGTGTATCATCGGTTTGATTTCCCCAACCGCCAGTCCCGATGCGCAATCTCCTGTTGGTCGCCGCCGTCGCCCTGTCCACCACCGGGTGCGGCATCATCTACAAGCAACCCATCTATCAGGGCAACCTGATCCGGGAAGATGCCGTGGCCAAGCTGCAGGTCGGGCAGAGCAAGCAGCAGGTCACCGCGCTGCTGGGCACCCCGTCCATTCCCGACCCGTTCCACGCCCAGCGCTGGGATTACACCTCCAGCCAGCGCGTGAACCGCCTGGGCCGTACCGAAGTGAAGAACTTCGTCGTGTTCTTCGAGAACGACAACGTGACCCGCTGGGAAGGCGACTACTTCCCGGGCAATGACAAGGCCCTGGCCCAGCAGACCGTGCGCCAGTTCGGCCGCAATCTGCCGAAGGACAAGAAGAAGAAGGGCCGCTGAGCCCCCCTGCCCATCCCGACGGACGGGTCGCGGGTGTCAACCGCCGAGCGCGCGTCGCCGGCGGTTGTCCTTGGGGTCAGCCAGCAGCGGGCGCAGCAGCTCGATGCGGTCGCCCTCCAGCAGGGCCTGCTGCGGGCGCGCCAGCACGCCATGCACGGCCACGGCCGGACAGCCGTCACTGCCCTCCAGCGCGGCGGCGGCAATGGCATCGGCCACGGTCGCGCCGTCTTCCAGCCGCAGCCGGCGTGACAGCACACGTTGCGGCCAGGCCAGCACTACCTCTACCTCGATCATCGCTCAGGCCTCGTCGGCGACGCGAACGAAATCATTGACCATCCGATCGGCCAGCCCCTGGAAGCCGATCGCCAGGGCCGGGCCCAGCAGGCGCGAGCTGGGTTCAAATTCCAGGGTCAGCGTGACCTTGCAGGCATCTTCGGCCAGCGCATGGAATTCCCAGCGGCCGTGCAGCTGCTTGAAGGGGCCATCACGCAGCTGCATGTCGATGCTGTGTGGCCGCTGCAGGGTGTTCTCGGTCTGGAACCAGGTGCTGAACGAACCCAGGCCCAGATCCAGGCGCGCCACCAGGCGGTCCTCGCCCTGCTCCAGGATCTGGGCAGCCGAGCACCAGCGGAAGCGCTGCGGATAGGCCTGGACATCGTTGACCAGGTCGAACATGCGCGCGGCCGAATGTTCGACCAGGGCGCTGCGGCGGATAGTAGGCATGAATACAGGACGTTTCGGCAATCGACCGGGCGGGCCCGAATCGGAGACAATACGGAAATGAGCAAGAACAGCGGCAAGGATAAAGCAAAGAGCGCGACGGCCAACAAAACCATCGCGTTGAACAAGCGTGCCCGCCACGAGTACCACATCGAAGATCGCTTCGAGGCTGGCCTGGCGTTGCAGGGCTGGGAGGTCAAGTCGATCCGCGCCGGCCGCGGCAACATCGTTGACGCCTACGCCTATGTGAAGGATGGCGAGATCTTCCTGATCGGCGCGCAGATCACGCCGTTGATCCAGGCGTCGACCCATGTGGTGGCCAACGACCGGCGCGAGCGCAAGCTGCTGCTGCACCGGAGCGAGATCGACAAGCTGGTCGGCAAGGTCGAGCGCGATGGCTACACGATCGTGCCCACCGCGATGTACTGGAGCAAGAACAAGATCAAGCTCGAAGTCGCGCTGGCCAAGGGCAAGCAGACCCACGACAAGCGCGATGCCGCCAAGGACCGCGACTGGGCAATCGAGAAGCAGCGCGTGATGCGTCGCGGCAACCGCGACGCGTAAGCCAACCGCGTATCTGTAGCGTCGAGCCATGCTCGACCATCCTGGGCTTCTGAAGGGCCGAGCCATGCTCGGCTTCGGCAGGAACGCCGCCGAGCGCAGGCACGGCTCTACAAGCTGGGTCAGCCGGCCAGCACACCCAGCTTGCGCATCCGCGGCGCCAGCGCTGCATGCATCACCGCCAGGTGCATGACCACAGCCAGTTCGCGCGCGCAGCGGTCATCCCCCGCCCGCCATCGCCGGGCCAGCTCGGCGGCGTCGTCCGGCAGCAGCGCCAGCAGCTGGGTATCGTCCAGCGCATCGGCCGCGCCCTGCAGCTGGCGGGCCATCTGCCGTGACTGCCAGACATGCACACCGATGCTGAGGCTGGCCAGCGACATCAGGACCACGGCCAGGCCGTGCTCGAACCACTGCGACAACACCTCCGGCCCCCACAGCAGGGCCGCCACTACCCCCAGGGCCGGCAGTCGCCAGCCCAGCCAGTGGATACGCCCACGCTGCGGCCAGTGGACCACCACCGCACTGGCCACCAGCGCCGCGGCGGCGGTGGCCGGCAGCTCGGTGAGCCAGGTGGCCGCGAGCAGCACCGCCAGCACCGCCCAGACCCAGCCCGGCGGCAACGCACGGCGCTGGTAGTCGGCGCCGACCGGACCGATCAGCTGCCGCAGGCTGCGTTGTTGGCTTGCATCGGTCACCTACAAACTCCGTATCTGTCCTGGCCCGGATGGTCGCCGCCAGTGTGTCGCAAATTCGTGCCAATGAAGTTACCAATCCGCTATGCCGGTGGCACTACATCTTGCTGACGATTGCCAAGGTGACTGTTCAGCTGTTTTGCCGTAGCATTGCCAGCGTTGGGCAGGCCCTGCCCGTGGCGACACGGAATCGGCCCTGTACCTTGCAGCACTGTAGAAACCGGGGGTGCATTGGTTTCGACGGGGGTTGTGAAGTCGCCTGGCGCATGCCGAGGGGGTAGCTTTCCTCGTAAATCCAGCTGCAAAACTCTAGTTGCCAACGACGACAACTACGCTCCGGTCGCTCTCGCAGCCTAAAAACTGCGGTGCGTGACCTTCTGCCGACTTAGGCGGAGCCTCGAAACTGCTTGTGTCCATGCTCGCAGCGTAGAGTCACTATCATGGAATCGCGCTGGGCGGCTGCCTGTCAGTCCGGCACTAGAACACAACAGGCTGGTTCCCGGATGCGCTTTGCGCACCGTGCTGTTCGGGGACGAGATCCAACGGTGAGCTAAGCATGTAGTGCTGGGGATGGAGTGCCTTCGGACGGCGGTTCAATTCCGCCCACCTCCACCATCTGTATGGCCTCTCGGGGCCACGAAAAGCCGGACAGCCCGTCGATTGGGGTCCGGCTTTTTTGTTTTGCGACGATGCCCTCACCTGCCTTGTCCCGATGTCCCTGCCAATGCCATGTGCATGGCAGGCAGTCACAGATTCTGAGACCCATATCCAATAGAGTCCTTCCGTCACACGACGTGACCCAACACCTGAAAGGACATCAGATGAAGCACATCACCCTGTACGTGGGCCTGGCCGCAGCGTTGGCATTGGGGCAGGCCTCCGCTGCCACGCCAGGCTCGCGTTATCTGCAGCTTGCCGCTGATCAACGGGTACAACCCGGCACTAGCACGCTGCTTTCAAGTCAGATCGAATTGAGTGCGCCTGGCTGGGTGTATGTACAGTCGGACGGGCGTTATTTCCCGGGTGGGAGTTCTGCTGCCAACGCTTACATCACCATCAACGGCGAAATCGTCTCCAACGACAGCTATATCGACTGGCGGCAGTCGACGTCCGCCCAGCAGCACTCGTTCAATGCCATCGGCGCCAAGTACCTGCCGGCCGGACGACATACGGTAACGCTGGCCGGACAAGCCATCGGCTCGGCGGTCAACTTCGGTTCGGCAAGCAACCTCTCCGTACTCATCACCTCGGCGGGGTCGGTTACCAACAGCCGTCTCCCGGGCGACAGCGCGCAGCTTGACTTCAGTACCGTAGGCAGCCCGGAAGGGATGGCACTGCAGACCAAGGACCGCAAGCTGCTGATGACCGCCCAGGCAGGCAATCCCGGCGGCCCCATCGTGGCCATGGCATCGGGCCGCGCGTTCGCCTGGGGAAACTACGGCGACGGCATGCTGGGTATTTTCCTGAACGAGCAGGAGCCGGGCATCGAATCGATGACCTGGTCGATCAATGACATCTTCAGTGGCGCAGAAACGCAGGCCCCCTTCTATTCGCAGGGCCTGTTCGTCAATCCGCCGGCTTACAGCAGCGTCAGCTTCGTCGCCTCTGAATCGCCGTACTACCAGCCGCAGGACGCCAACACCAACAACGTGAAGTACAAGTTCGGTGCAAATTCGCGGCTGGTCACCCTGTCCAACGGCTTTGGCGTGGTCGGCAAGGGGCTGAACCCAGGATTCAACTACGCCGCGGCGGGCCCTTACCGCCGCTTCGCCTATGTCTGCGTTGGGACCAATGGATTCGCGCCCGGCTGCCCTCCGGTGGGCTCACAGGTGGTCATTGGTGAGGGCCAGGTCTGCATCCCGCAGGGGCACAACGGGGTGGTGCTGTTCTCGACGAAGTCCCGCGTGCAGGGTGACCCGAACGACGGTGGTGGCAGCGTGTTCCTGTTCCTGAAGATCGATGGCCAGCAGGTGGGCAGCCTCGGCACCCAGCAGTTGGGATCGCAGCCGGACGCCGTGAGCACCCGGACCATTTCAGCCAGCTATCTGAGTGCGGGATCGTCCGCGCTGGCAACGGGCTGCCACACCGTACAAGCGGTCGCGCAGGTTCTGGGAGATTTCCGCCACATGTCGCTCAACGCCGACATGCCCCTTGTCTGGTTCGACTGACACCTGACGCCGGGTGGGGCCGGTGGCCGGGTCAGCCCGGTCACCCGTCCTCTGGGTAACCTGCCGTTTGCGGAAAATCATCGCGCACTGTCGCATCAGAAGACTACCCGCACCGCACCGTGCTGCGGGCCATACCCCGCACGCGATCGCAGGCGACGATTACGAATGTTGTTCCGCTGCGGCGAAGTGCCAGATCACGCGGCAACCGCCTGGCCTACGCTACACCCAGCGCCGCACGCGCTGGCAGAACAGCACGTAGGCCTCGGGAAAACGCGCCAAAAGTGCGCGTTCTTCCGGCACGATCTGCCAGCGGGTGATGTACAGCACGAACATCGGCACGGCCAGCAGCGCGACCGGATTCTGCAGGTACAACATGGCGCCCGCCAGAACAATCGCCTGCCCAAGATACATCGGGTTGCGCGTGTGGCGGTATACCCCGTGGGTGACCAGCGCGCTCGACGCCGATGGGCGCAGCGGATTGACCGTGGTGCGCGCACGCTGGAAGGCCAGCTTCGGCAGAAGGTTCAACGCCACGCCAATCGCCATCACTGCGCTCGCCAGCACGACGGGGCACGGTAGCGGCAGCAACGCGCACGGCAACAGGCGGCTACCCGCGTAACCGGTTACCCCACACAGCAGCATCACCAGCGGCGGCGGAATCCGCGTTTCAAGCCACGCCATCGGTGCTCCTGCATCGGACCTTTTCACTCCAGAATCACACGGAAATGCCTGAATCGCCAGGCAGGCGGCACGACCCGCGTGCAAACCGACTGCCCGGTATCTTCCGATTTGACAGGCCGACCGCTAGAGTGGCGCCACCGCGCAGGAGGATCGAATGGCTACCACGGGCTTGGGCTTCATCGGCCGCACGACCCTCATCATCATCGTGCTGCTCGGCCTGGGCGGCTGCGCGACGCTGCGCCAGTTCGGGCCGTCGGTGCAGGTCGCTTCGGTCACGCCCGGCCAGTACATCGCGCTCAAGCGCGGCGATATCCTCACCTCCGGCAAGCTCAGCGCGGCGACCACCGAGACTCTGCGCGTGGCCGGGCTCGATGAGGCGGCCTGTGCCAAGCCCGGTCTGCCCTGCATCGAAGCGATGGAAGCCAGCATCGTGGTGCGCGAAGAGGACAAGCGTTCAAGCCTGGCCGAGCTGTGGCTGCAGTACGCGATGACCCTGCCCGCGCCGAAGCGCGAGTATTCCACCTCGGGCCGCGCCAAGACCGCCATCACCGAACTGGATGTCGACTTCCAGCCGCGCCTGGACGCGTGGATGCAGGTCGCGCGGCAGGCCTACGCCTATCTGTTCTTTACCGAGCGCACCGCCAACCAGCGCGGCTTCGAAGACCGACAGACGCAGGTGCGCGACTACTACAACCTGGCCGTGCAGGAAGCCTCGGTGCAGCTGTACAACGCCTACGCCACCGGCCGCGTGCAAAGCCAGGCCAACCGCTTCCAGCTGGGCCGCTGGACCTTCGTGCTGGCACCGTCCGGTGAAGACTCGCAACTGGATACGCGCACCCCCAGCGAGCTGGTGCCGGCGGCCTCGCTGTCGTTCACCGGCACGCTGCGCAGCGTGCATCGCCGCGACGGTTTCGGTGCCGAGCTGGTCGCGGTGATGAACGACCCGGCCGCCACGACAGCGGCAGCCACGCCCGCCTCGGACACCCCCGTTGCAACTACGCAGAGCTGGAGCGAGATGCCCTCGCCGTCGATGACGGTGCTGCTGCGCTTCTCGGGCAAGAACCTGTGGGAAGTGCTGCACGACGACGAGCCCGAACTGGAGATCCACGATCCCTACCAGGTCACCGAAGTCACCCTGCACGGCCAGCAGGTGCCGCTGGCGGCCAACTTCACCGCCGGCTATGCGCTGTGGCTGGCCCGTTCCAACTTCAGCCACCAGTCGCTGCGTTCGCTGTTCGGCGGCAAGGGCGGCATCGACACGCCGCATCTGTACATGATGCAGCCCTACGACCCGAACCGACGCGTGCTGCTGATGATCCATGGACTGGCCAGCAGCCCGGAAGCCTGGGTCAACGTCGCCAACGAACTGATGCGCGACGACGAGATCCGCGAACATTTCCAGATCTGGCAGTTCTACTACCCGACCAACATGCCCATCGCGATGAGCCACGATGCGATGCGCCGCACGCTGGCCGAGGTGCTCAAGCACTTCGACCCCAGCGGCAAGTCACAGGCGTCGCATGACATGGTGCTGGTCGGGCACAGCATGGGCGGAGTGATCGCGCGGTTGATGGTATCGTCTTCCGGCGACCACCTGGTCGATACCCTGCTGGCGACCGCGCAGATGACGCTGGCACAGCGCGAACTGCTGCGCACCAAGGGCGCACCGGTGCTGACCTTCCTGCCCGAACCGGAAGTGACGCGGGTGGTGTTCATCGCCACGCCGCACCGCGGCACCGAGGTGGCCGGCACCCGGCTCGGGCGCTGGATCGGGCGCCTGGTACGGCTGCCGCTGACCGTACTGGAGGACGTGACCACGCTGGCCAATGATGGCCAGATCGATCGCAGCGATGGCAAGCACGGCTACCCGATGAACAGCATCCAGAACCTGGACAAGGATGATCCCTTCGTCCGCGCGGTGGCCAACCTGCCGATGTCGCCGAAGGTGCATTACCACTCGATCATTGCCCGCGCCAAGGCCGATGGCCCGCTGGACAGGACCGATGACGGGCTGGTGCCGTACTGGAGTTCGCACCTGCCGCATGCCGATTCGGAGAAGGTGATCGTGTCCGGCCACAGCGTGCAGGAAGCCACGCCGGCCATCGTCGAGCTGCGGCGGATCCTTCACGAAGACATGCAGCAGCATGACGCGGCGATGAAGTAGTGGCCGGCAACTGAGGGAAATCCCTCATCGCGCGTGCGCACCGGCCCTCCTATGCTGGCCGCACATCCCCGCAGGAGGTCCGCATGAACACGCCCGAACCCAGCCACCAGCCCAGCCCTGACCCGGCCGAGCGCGACGCCTTCTTTCCGTCGCCCTACTCGCTATCGCAGTTCACGTCGGCGAAGAGCGACCTGTCCGGCGCCGACTATCCCGACGCGCGCCGCGATGGTCGCTGGAAAGTACTGATGATCGCCGCGGACGAGCGCTACCTTCCGACCGCCAGCGGCCACCTGTTCTCCACCGGCAACCATCCGGTCGAGACCCTGCTGCCGATGTACCACCTCGACAAGGCTGGCTTCGATATCGACGTTGCCACGCTGTCGGGCAACGCCGCCAAGTTCGAGTGGTGGGCGTTCCCGCGCGAGGACAAGGAGATCGGCGGGCTGTACGAGCGTTACGAGTCGCGCTTCCGCCAGCCGCTGCGGCTGGACGATGTGGTGGCATCGTTGGGTGCTGATTCCGAGTACGCGGCCGTGTTCATCCCAGGCGGCCACGGCGCGCTGATCGGCCTGCCGCAGAGCCGTGCGGTGAAGGCCACTCTGCAGTGGGCAATGGCCCAGCAGCGCCACATCATCACCCTCTGCCACGGCCCGGCCGCCCTGCTCGCCGCCGGCGTCGACGAAGCCGATGGCGGCTCGCTGTTCCGCGGCTATCGCATCTGTGCCTTCCCCGATGCGCTGGACCGGCAGACGCCGGAGATCGGCTACATGCCTGGCCAGCTGCTGTGGTTCTTCGGTGAGCGGCTGGCGCAGCAGGGCGTGCAGGTCGTCAACGCAGGCATCGACGGCAGCGTGCTGCAGGATCGCCTGCTGCTGACCGGCGACAGCCCGCTGGCCGGCAATGCACTCGGCAAGCTGGCCGCACGCACCCTGCTCGACGCACTGGCGGGACGCTGATCGGATGACTGCGCTGGTGCAGGCGTTGCTGGAACTGGAACGCGCCCGCTCGCTGAGTGCGGTGGGTGCGGTCCTGCGCAGCATCGCGGCACCGCTCGGCTATGACCGTGTGCTGGTGTTCGCCACCGGCACCGGCCTGGAGCGTGGCGCGCAACGCGTGTACTGGATCGAGGGCGACTGGTTCGGTGACGGCCGCGCCACCGACCTCGCCCGCTACCTGCATGCCTGTCCGGTCAATCGCCATGTGCTGGACTGCGACGCGCCGTTTTTCTGGAGCAAGCGCCAGAGCGTGCGCGGTGAACGCTACTAGGTGGTGAAGCAGCCGCGCGGCGAAGGCCTGCATGGGCTGCAGGTGCCGGTGTTCGGCATCACCGGCCTTGAAGGCGCGGTCAGCTTCGCTGGCACGTCGATCGATGCCTCGGCCAGCGCGCGCCTGTTGCTGGACGCTGGTGCAACCGCAGCATTCCGCGCCGCGCGACACCTCGCCGAGGCGCCTGCGGAACTGTCAGTCGGTGCACTCAGCACGCGCGAGCGCGAAGTGCTGCGCTGGGTCGCCGCTGGACGACGCCAGGCCGAGATCGCCGCCACGCTGGGACTGTCGGCACGAACCGTGGAAAACCACCTGCGCCGCGCGCGCCAGCGCCTCGGCGTGGCAACCACGGCACAGGCGATCCGTGCGGCCAGCCGTCGCGGCGAGATCGAGGACTGATCCCGAGCCCGGCACTTCCGACGCGCAGGCCTGCGTGCTACACATCCCCCTGCGCATGTGCGCGATTGCAGAAGGCAGGGAGATGCTGATGAAACTGCAACTGGCCGCGATGGCCGCCTTGGTGGTAGCAACCGCAACGCTGGCTCCGTCGGCGGATGCCAATGCCGGAGTTCCGGGAACAACGATCTCCTGCGTACCGGTAAACGTGGACCGCAACCGCGTCCACCAGCACTGTACGGAAACCTACGTCGACGAGCAGGGCAACGTGCACGAGGCCGAGTACTGGATCGACGAGTACGGCAATCCCTACCTGAAGTAGGCCCCCATCAACAAGGAGCGTGAGGATGAGACTGCATGAAGGTCTGTCGGCAGGTGCGTTTGCCGCCCTGCTGGCCGCAGCAATGCTGGCCCCTGTCGCCACCGCGACAGCCGCCGAAATCGTCGAGGTGCAGGAAGAATGCGTGCCCTTCCGAGTCGCTGGCAACGTGTTCCACCAGCGCTGCACATCGTACGTGGTCTACGACAATGGCACCCGTGAAGTCACCGGGCATTACAACCGTGACGAGAACGGGATGATCTACGACCCCTGATCGTGCCACCGTCGCCCGCCGGGCGGGCCCTCGCTGCCCGCCCGGCCCCTGCCAGCCGCCCATCCCGGCATACCGCTGCCCTTGCCTTCCATGGCATGCTCCTTGAAACCGTTTTCATGGAATGGAGGGATTCCACGATGTTGTCGCGTTTCCGTCGCCCCGCGCTGTGCGCGCTGTTGGCGCTTGCTCTGCCCGCTGTTGCCTGGGCCGCCACACCGGCGCCACTGAAAGTAATGTCGTTCAACGTTCGCACCCCGGCCGATACTGAACCGGGCAAACGTTGGCCCGACCGCCGCGATGCGATGGTCAAGGTCATTATCGATGCGCATCCGGCAGTCATCGGCACACAGGAGCTGGTGCAGGAACAGGCCGAGTACCTCGCCCAGCATCTGCCCGGCTACCGCTGGTTCGGCGAAGGCCGCCGTGGCGGCAGCGGTGACGAACACATGGGAGTGTTCTACGACACCCAGGTCCTGACCATCGAGCAGTCCGGCAACTTCTGGCTGTCCGATACGCCGGACGTGCCGGGCAGCATCACCTGGGGCAACCTGTACCCGCGCATGGTCACCTGGGCGCTGTTCCGCCGTCTCGACGATGGCCGCCGCTTCTATTTCATGGATACCCACCTGCCCTACCGCGACGAAGACGAACCGCGCCGGGTGAAGGGCGCCGCGCTGATCGGCAAGCGCTTGGCCACACTGCCGTCCGAGCTGCCGGTGGTGCTGACCGGCGACTTCAACAGCGAACCCGGCGGCGACACCTACAAGGCATTCACTGGCCTGCTGCAGGACACCCGCACGCAGGTGAAAGCACCGCAGGGCCCGCGCCTGACCTTTCATGATTTCACCGGCAAGGCCACCGCACAGCTGGACTGGGTACTGGTGCGTGGTTTCCACGCACGTAGTTTCCTCACCGACGACCGCCGCATCAACGGCGTGCTGCCGTCGGACCACTTCCCGCTGGTGGTCGAGCTGGACTGGCCCTCGCCCTGAACCTGCGCGGCAGCCGCGGCTACTGCCGTGGCTGCCGTGACAAAAGCCGATACAACGCCTGGTGCTGGTCACGGGCCTGGCAGATGCGGGCACCGACCGCGAGGAACACGGCGATTCCGATCAGGCCCAGACCCACCAGGGGATCCGCCAGGCGCACGAAGCCGATGGCAGCAGCCATCGTCGCCAGCACCAGCAGCACCACGACCGCCACCGATAGTCCGGCACCGGGTGGCCCCGGATCACCGAACAACATGCGTCGTGTATCCCGTTTTTCACTGCTCATCGCCGTTCCTCCCAAGGGCCCGACCCACTAGTTACACGGCGGACAGCGCTTCCGGCAGAGTCATAAACGTCACAACTGTGACGGCGTCCACAGCATGCACTGCGCTACGCTGTCGCTATCTCCAAAGTGTGGAGGACGCCATGGCCCACCAGAGTCGTCTGGCCGGATTCATCATCGACTGCCAGGACACGCCCGCTGACGAAGGCGCACGCTTCTGGGCGGCTGCACTCGGTCTGCAGGCGCAGCCATCGTATGGCGAAGATGGCGCCGAGTACGCCGAACTGCAGAATGCGCCGGGAGGGCTGCAGGTGGAGGTGCAGCGGGTCGCTCACCCCTCGCGGGTGCACCTGGACATCGAGAGCGACGATATCGATGCCGAGGCAGATCGACTGGAAAAACTTGGCGCGCGCCGGATCGGCTTCGTCAAACGCTGGTGGGTGATGGAAGCGCCCACCGGCCATCGCTTCTGCATCGTACGCATGCGCGAACGCGCAGTACCGGCCAATCTCTGGCCCTGAAGCAGAAAGAGACGGAAGCCGCGGCTTCCGTCCCCTCATGCCTACTGCAGCTGCGCCACGCTGGGTTGCTGCGGCGATTGCCCCCAGCCGCCCAGCGCCTTGTACACACCAACCACGCTGACGTTGACTTCCGCCTCGGCCGCCGCCAATGCATCGTCCGCCGCCAACTGCGTGCGCTGCGCATCCAGCAGGGTCAGGAAGTCTTCCGAGCCTTCGCGATAGCGGATCTGAGCCAGCGATTCTGCACGTCGTGCCGCCTGCGCCTGCTCGACCACGATCGCTAGCCGCGCCTGCTGCTTGGAATAGCGGGTCAGCGCGTTTTCGGTGTCTTCCAGTGCCAACAGCACGGCCTGCTCATACTGCGCAGCCACACCCTCAGCTTCCGCCTTGCTGGCACGCAGGCGCGCACGCACGGTGCCGAAGTCGAACGCAGCCCAGCTCAGCGACGGCGTCAGCGACCAGGCCTTGTTGTTGCCATTGACCAGGCCACTGGCGTCGCCGCCGAGGAAGCCGACGAAACCGGACAACGACAGCCGCGGGAACAGGTCCGCAGTGGCCACGCCCACGCGCGCCGTCGCCGCCGCCAGGCGACGCTCGGCCACACGCACGTCGGCGCGCTGGCGCAGCAGCTCGCGGGTGTCGCCCAGCGGCAGCGCCTTGGCGAACGCCGGCACCTCATGCGGTGCCAGCATCGCGGTCAGCGTTTCCGGACGCTGGCCCAGCAGCACTGCCAGGCGATTGCGCGACTGCGTTTCGGCCACTTCCAGCAGCGGGATATCGGCCTCGATCGCCTTCAGCCGGGCACGGCTGCTCTGCACGTCCAGCTCGCTACCCGCGCCCAGCTCCCAGCGCGCCTCGGTCAGCTTCTGCGTATCGCGCAGGTTGGCCAAAGTGTGCTGGGCCACAGCGATGCGCTTCTGCGTGCCACGCAGTTCGAAGTAGTTGCGTGCCACTTCGGCGGCGACCAGTACCTGCGCATCAGCCAGGTTGGCCTGCTCGGCGTCGAGGTCTGCGCGCGCGGCTTCCGCAGCACGGCGCTTGCGGCCGAACAGATCCAGCTCCCAGCCGGCGTCGAAGCCGAGCTGGTAGCTTTCACTGAACACTCGCTGCCCACCCAGCTGCGGATCGGGTTGCTTGCGGCGGTCGTAGCTGCCGCCTGCGGTGATGTGCGGGGCCTGGTCGAAACGGCTTTCGACGAACACCGCCCGGGCCTGGCTGACGCGGGCCACCGCCACGCGCAGGTCGAGGTTATCCGACAGTGCGCCATGCACCAGCTCTTCCAGCACCGGGTCATCAAACTGCGCCCACCAGCTGGCCACCGGCGAGGTGGTGCTGAACACCGGCTGCTGCGCGCCCTGCAGCACCACCGGCTCCTGCACCGGCGCCTTGTAGTTCGGGCCGACGCTGACACAGCCCGCCAGCACCAGGCTGGAGACGGCCATCGCCAACGTGCGGATCACCATGGCAGCACCTCGCCCAGGTAGGTGAAGCTGCCGCTGGCGCCGGATTCACCGATCAGCGCCATTTCCACGCTGGAACGTGCGCCTTCACTGATTTCGATTTCGCCGTTGCCGCCGTTCATGTCGGTCTTCACGTACCCCGGATGCACGGTGTTGACCTTGATCGGGGTGTTGCGCAGTTCGTAGGCCAGGCTCAGGGTCCAGCTGTTCACCGCCGCCTTGGAGGCGTTGTAGGCCGGGATCTTGAAGTCGTAGATGGCCGACGCCGGGTCGGCGTGCAGCGTCTGCGAGCCGAGCATGCTCGATACGTTGACGATGCGGCCGGACTTGGCCTGCTTGACCAGCGGCAGGAAGGCCTGGGTTACCGCGACCAGCGCATAGACGTTGGTGTCGAAGGTGCGCTTCCAGGTATCAAGCGACTGTTCCGACGGCGCCTGCGCCGGGTTTTCGATCATGATGCCGGCATTGTTGACCAGGATGTCGAGGCGACCGTGGCGCTGGCGCACCTGCTCGACCGCTTCGGCGATGCTGGCCGCGTCGGTCACGTCCAGCTGCAGGGCCTCGACCGGCAGGCCTTCAGCCTGCAGCTTCAGTGCCAGCTCCACCGCGGTATCGCGCCTGCGACCGGCCAGCAGCGTGTGCACGCCGGCCGCTGCCAGCTGGCGGACGGTTTCCAGGCCGATGCCACGGGTGGCGCCGGTCACCAGCGCGATCTTGTTCTGATGGGTGTTCATGGATGCATGCCTTGTCTGTGGGGAGAGTGGCCGCCGGCCAACGACCGGCGGCGGAGTTCGGTATCAGTGGTGGATGGTCGGTTCGCCGTGCTGCACCAGCTGGCCGCCACCGTTGCGGGTAACCAGCTTGCGCAGCGCCACGTAGAACACCGGGGTGAGGAACAGGCCGAACAGGGTCACGCCCAGCATGCCGGCGAACACGGTAATGCCGGTCACCGAGCGCACCTCGGCGCCTGCACCGTGCGACAGCACCAGCGGTACGGTGCCGGCGATGAACGCGATGGAGGTCATCACGATCGGGCGCAGGCGCAGGCGGCAGGCTTCCAGCGCGGCTTCAACGATGCCCTTGCCGCCCATCTCCAGCTCTCTGGCGAATTCGACGATCAGGATCGCGTTCTTGCACGCCAGGCCCATCAGCACCACCAGGCCGACCTGCACGAACACGTTGTTGTCACCGCCGGTCAACCACACGCCGAACAGCGCAGACAGCAGGGTCATCGGCACGATCAGGATCACCGCCAGCGGCAGCGACCAGCTTTCGTACAACGCGGCCAGTACCAGGAAGGCCAGCATGATCGCCACCGGGAACACGATGAACGCGGCCTTGCCCTGGGTCGCCTGCTGGTAGCTCAGGTCGGTCCATTCGGTGGCCATGCCCACCGGCAGTACCTTGCCGGCGATCTCGGTCAGCTTGTTCATCGCCTCGGCCGAGGACAGCAGGCGCGGATCGGCTTCACCGGCGAGGTCAGCGGCCGGATAGCCGTTGAAGCGCAGCACCGGGTCCGGACCGAAGGTCTGCTTGATGGTGACCATCGAACCGATCGGCACCATCTCGCCGCGGTCGTTGCGGGTACGCAGCTTGCCGATGTCCTCGACCGTCTCGCGGAACGGACCGTCGGCCTGGGCGATCACCTGCCAGGTACGGCCGAACTGGTTGAAGTCGTTGACGTAGGCCGAGCCCAGGTAGGTCTGCAGCGTGTCGAACAGTTCGGTGAGCTGCACGCCCTGTGCCTTGGCCTTGACGCGGTCCACCTCGGCATCCAGCTGCGGCACGTTGGCCTGGTAGCTGGAAATCGGGAAGGCCATGCCCGGGGTCTGCGCAACAGTGCCCTGCATTGCCTGCACGGCGTTCTGCAGCGCACCGTAGCCCAGGTTGCCGCGGTCCTCGATGAACATCTGGTAGCCGTTGCCGTTGCCCAGGCCGAGGATCGGCGGCGGCATCATCGCGAACGCGAAGCCTTCCTGCAGCCCGGCGATCTTCTGGTTGATCTCGGCATTGATCTGCGCGGCGGTGCGGCCATGGCGCTCGGCGAACGGCTTGAGCGGGATGAACGCCACACCGGTGTTCGGCGTGTTGGTGAACTGCAGCGCGTTCAGACCGGGGAACGAGATGGTGTGGGCGACACCATCGGTTTCCTGGGCGATCTTGGCGACCTTGCGCAGCATTTCATCAGTGCGTGCGATCGACGAACCTTCCGGCAGCTTCACACCCGCAATCAGGTACAGCTTGTCCTGGGTCGGGATGAAGCCCGGCGGCACGAGCTTGAAGATCACGCCGGTACCGACCAGCAGGATCGCGTAGACCACGAACACCGCGCCACGACGGCCGAGGATGCGGGCCACGCCACGCTCGTACTTCTCCGAGCTGGACTTGAAGAAGCGGTTGAACGGCCGGAACACCCAGCCGAACAGGCGGTCGATCAGCCGGCTCGGGCCATCCTTCGGTGCGCCGTGGGCCTTAAGCAGGCGCGCGGCCAGGGCCGGTGACAGGGTCAGCGAATTGATCGCCGAGATCACCGTGGAGATCGCGATGGTGACCGCGAACTGCTTGTAGAACTGTCCGGTGACACCGGACAGGAACGCCATCGGCACGAACACGGCACACAGCACCAGCGCGATCGCCACGATCGGGCCGGACACCTCACGCATGGCCTGGTGTGCCGCCGCGGTGGGCGACAGGCCCTCTTCGATGTTGCGCTCGACGTTCTCCACCACCACGATCGCGTCGTCGACCACGATGCCGATCGCCAGCACCAGGCCGAACAGGCTCAACGTGTTGATCGAGAAGCCCAGCAGGTACAGCGCAGCGAAGGTGCCCACCACCGACACAGGCACCGCGATGAGCGGGATGATCGACGCGCGCCAGGTCTGCAGGAACAGGATCACCACCAGCACCACCAGCGCGATCGCTTCCAGCAGCGTGGAGACCACGGCCTTGATCGAGTCGCGCACGAAGATGGTGGTGTCATACACGGCTTCGTACTTCACGTCGGCCGGCATCGTCTTCTGCATCTCGTCCATCGTCGAGATGACCTTGTCGCGGATCTCCAGCGCGTTGGCGCCCGGCGACTGGAAGATACCGATACCCACTGCGTTCTTGCCATCCAGCTGCGAGCGCAGGGTGTAGTCACCGGCACCCAGTTCAAGGCGGGCCACGTCGGCCAAGCGCACGATCTCGCCATCGGTGCCGCTCTTGAGCACGATGTCGCCGAATTCCTTTTCGGTCTTCAGCCGGCCCTGGGCGTTGATCAGGGTCAGGAACTTGCTGTCCGGCAGCGGTTCGGCGCCAAGCTGGCCGGCCGAGACCTGCACGTTCTGCTCGCGCATGGCACGCACCACATCGCTGGCAGTCAGGCCGCGCGAGGCTACCTTGTCCGGGTCCAGCCAGGCGCGCATGGCGTAGTCGCCACCACCGAAGATCTGCGCGTCACCCACGCCCGGAATACGCGCCAGCGCATCCTTGACGTGCAGGCGTGCGTAGTTGCGCAGGTACAGGGTGTCGTACTTGCCTTGCGGCGAGGTCAGGTGCACCACCATCAGGAAGGTCGGCGACTGCTTCTGCGTGGTCACCCCCTGCCGGCGCACGTCCTCGGGCAGGCGCGCCTGCGCCTGCGCCACGCGGTTCTGCACCTTCACCGCCGCCGCGTCCGGGTCGGTGCCCGGGCGGAAGGTGACGGTCATCTGCAGCACGCCGTCGGAACCGGCGACCGACTTCAGGTACATCATGCCTTCGACGCCGTTGATGGCTTCTTCAAGCGGCGTGGCAACGGTCTCGGCAATGACCTTGGGGTTGGCGCCCGGATAGACCGTGCGCACGACCACCGACGGCGGCACCACTTCCGGGTACTCGCTGATCGGCAGGATTGGAATCGTGATCAGGCCTGCGGCGAAGATCACGATCGACAGCACCGCCGCGAAGATCGGCCTGTCGATGAAGAAACGGGAAAAGTCCATGGAGGAATTCCTGGGAAAGGCCGCCGGCGGGCAACAGCCACCCTGCCCCTCGCCGGGATGACGAAGGCAGGGACGGCTGCCGCTGGCGCCGGCAGCTAAGCGGAAACGCGGATCAGGAGACGGCGGATCAGTGCTTCAGGGCGGCGGTGGCATCGCGGCCCGGTGCCGGCGCAGCCTGCGGCTGCATCGCCACCGCCTTGGCCTGCACCGGCATGCCCGGCATGAAGACCTTCTGCACGCCGTCGATGATCACCTTGTCGCCGGCGGCCAGGCCGTGCTCGACAATGCGCAGGCCGTCGGCGGTGCGGCCGAGCTGGATGTCACGGCGCTGGGCCTTGCCATCCTTGTCGACCACGTACACGTACTTGCGGTCCTGGTCGGTCAGCACGGCCTTGTCGTCGATCAGCATGGCCTGGAACTGGCCACTGCCGAGCAGCTGCACGCGGGCGAACAGGCCCGGCGTGAACTGGCGGTCGGCGTTGTCCAGCAGAGCGCGGACGCGGATGGTGCCGGTGCTGCGCGCGACCTGGTTGTCGAGGAAGTCGACCTTGCCCGCGTGCGGGTACCCTTCTTCACCGGACAGACCGACCTTCACCGGCAGCTCGCTGTCACGCTCGCTCGGGCGCTCGCCCTTGCGTGCCATCTGGGCATAGCGCAGGAAGGTGCTTTCGTCGGCATCGAAGTAAACGAACACGGTATCCAGCGAAACCAGCGTGGTCAGCACGCTGGCGCTGTCGCCGGCGGTGACCAGGTTGCCGGCGGTGACCATCGCGCGGCCGGCACGGCCGTCGATCGGTGCACGCACCTTGGTGAACTCCAGGTTGAGGCGGGCCGCATCCAGCGCCGCCTGCGCGGCCTGCACGGCGGCACCGGACTGGTCAGCGGCGGCACGACGCTGCTCGGCGGTCTCGGTGGAGATCGCCTGCTGTTCGGACAGGCGCTTGGCACGCTCGGACTCGCTGCGCGCCAACGTGGCCTGGGTACGTGCGCGGGCCAGTTCGGCGGCAGCGCGATCGTACTCGGCCTGGTAGCTGCGGGCGTCAATGGTGAAGAGCACTTCGCCCTTCTTCACTTCCTGGCCTTCGACATAGTTGACCTTGTCGATGTAACCGGAAACGCGCGGACGCAGTTCAACGCTCTGCACCGCCTCGACGCGGCCGCTGAACTCGTCCCACTGGCTGACCTGCTTGACCAGCACCGGCGCGGCGCTGACCTGCGGCGGCGGCGGCGCACCGGCTTCTTCGGCATGGCCGCCGCTGCAGGCCGCCAGTACGGCTGCGGCGAGGATCGACACGCCGACCATCGCAATGCGATGGCCGAAACGATGTGGGGTGGTATTGGGGGAAGTCATGGCATGCATCCGTACGGAGGGGTGGTACAGCTATATGAGAACGTGTTGCAAAGAGCGGCGGCGAATACTGCGACCTCAACCAAGGTCGAGGTCAAGCGACGCCGGCGGTATCGCGCCACAAAGGAGGAACTTCAAGGCGCAGGAGGCCGCGCGGCAATTCGGCATCGCTGCTGTCACAGCGGACGATGGCGCGGTTGTCACGGCAACCATCCAGCAGCGAGACCACGCGGCGGCCGACCAGCAGCGAGCTGGGCCACTCGATGCAGGCGTTGGCCGCGTTGGCCGGGGTGCACACCGGGCTGCACACTTCCAGCATCTGCGCGCGCACGCCCAGCGCCTGCGCTTCCTGGTGCACCACCTGCGCATACATGCGCAGTGCGGCGGTGGTGATCGAGGTTTCGCCGTAGCCCGCCCATGGCTTGGCGTTGGCCGGGCTGCCGATCATCACGTAGCGGCGCGCGTGCACGTTGTCCTGCAGCAGCGGCAGCAGGTGACGCACCGCGTGTACGTGCGGCATCAGATCGGCCTGCATCGCGCCCATCAGTTCGTCACCGTTGCGATCGGTCACCCGGCCGCGGCGGTACGGGCCGCCCATCGCGGCGATCACCGCCGCCAGCGGTCGCGGGCGCTGCGCGATGCGTTCGGCCAGCGCGCGCGCCGATCCATCGTCGCTGAGCGAACCCAGCACCGTCTCCAGGCCCGGCTCATCGGCAAACTGCTCGTGCAGTGCCGCCAGCCGGCCCGGGTCGCGGCCAACCACAAGCACCGGGCTGCCGGCCTCCAGCAATGCGCCGACCACGCCCTGGCCGACCGCACCGGTGCCACCGAGGACCAGGACTTCGGGCGTCAGTATCCCATTCACGGGACATTTCCTCCCAAATCCGGGATAGTCCCGATTCGACGCAGGCGGTCGCCCTTATGCGGGGCCAGGCGGATGGCGCCGCCACGCTGCTGACGCATGGGCGCGGTAAACTCACGGAAGTCCTTGTGCACCAAGGAACTCGGACGGGCTTCGACGGTCATCGCCAGGTCCAGGGTGTTCTGGCCGGCGTTCCGGAGTCGGGCAAGAATGTTGCGCAGGCTCATGGCGGACGGGCTCCAATTAACGAATGGCGCCACGATAGACCTCAAACCTTTACTTGATTAGTCCTGATTAAGGGGAATAATCATCCCGCACCCGGTCCAATCGTTCTGTCACGATTGTCCCATTCCCGACGTCCAGGACCCCCGACCATGTCCCACGATCTCAACGAGACGCTGATCTTCGTCAAGGTGGTCGAGCAAGGCAGCTTCATTGCCGCTGCCAAATCGCTCGGCCTGCCCAAGACCACGGTCAGCCGCAAAGTGCAGGAACTGGAAACGCGCCTGGGCGCGCGCCTGCTGCACCGGACCACGCGCCGCCTCGGCCTGACCGAAGCCGGCTCGATCTATCACGAGCACTGCCAACGCATCGCGCGCGAGCTGGAAGAAGCCGAGAGCGCGGTGAGCCAGTTGCAGTCCGGCCCGCGCGGCTGGCTGCGCTTCACCGTGCCCTACTCGATCGGCATCACCTGGATCGCACCGCTGCTGGGCCAGTTCCATGCGCAGTATCCGGAAATCCGCCTGGACATGCACATGGGCAACGAGAAGCTGGACCTGATTGCAGGTGAAGCGGACCTTGCGCTGCGTGTCGGTGCCCTGCCCGATTCCAACCTCGTCGCACGCAAGCTGGGCAGCCTGCGCACGCAAGTGTTTGCCAGCCCGGCCTACATCGAACGCTACGGCGAACCGCTGCACCCGGAAGAGCTGCAGTTCCATCGCATCCTGGCCATGCGCAAGCCCTACCACACCGGCAACTCGCCTCGTTTTACCTGGCAGCTGGGCGAGAACGGCGGCGAACTGCGCGATTTCCCGGTCACCCCGCTGATGACCGCCAACGACATGTCAGCGTTGAACGGCGCGCTGGTGTGTGGCGAAGGCCTGCTGCTGACCGGCGATGTGATGGCCAAGCCGTTCGTCGAGTCGGGCATGGTGCGCCGCGTGCTGGCCGGCTGGACCGGCCCGGAAGTGGATTTCAACGCCGTGTTCGCCGGTGGCCGCCTGGTCTCGCCGAAGGTGCGTGCGTTCGTCGACTTCCTGGTCGAGAAGCTCAACTTCGACGCCAACTACATGCTGGCGCAGTGCCCGGGCGCGAAGCTGGCGCAGCAGCAGAAGGCGCAGGAAGACGCGGCGCTGGAAAGCAGCGGCAAGCGCATTCTGGAGAAGGTGGCCGTTTCGGCGGCATGACCGCCGCTTGTAGAGTCGAGCACGGCTCGACTCTACAGTTCGGACAGCACGTGTTCCACCAGCGCGCGCAGCTTCGGCTCGGCCTGGCGGCGGCTGGGGTAATACAGGAAGAAGCCCGCAAACCACGGGCAATAGGCTTCCAGCACCGGAACCAGTTCGCCGCGCTGTAGCCAGGGCCGCCAGGTCTCTTCCATGCCGATGGCGAGGCCTGCGCCGGCCAATGCCAACCTGAGCATCACACCCATGTCGTTGCTGGTGATTTCCGGCCGCACATCAACACTGAATTCGCGGCCACGCTCTTCGAATTCCCAGCGATAAGGCGCCCTGCCCGGCGCGCTGCGCCAGCCGATGCAACGATGGGCCCCCAGCTCGCGCGGATGGGTCGGCAGATCGTGTGCGTCGCGATAACCCGGCGAGCACACCACCAGCTGGCGCTGCCGCGCCGACACCGGGACCGCGACCATGTCCTGCGCAATGACCTCGCCCAGTCGCACGCCGGCGTCGAAGCCCGCGCCGACGATGTCGAACGCTTCGTCGGTCACGGTGATGTCCAACTGCAGCGCCGGATAGCGTGCCGCGAACGTGGCCAGCAACGGACCGGCGAGGAACGCCTCGGCGATGGAGGAGACGGCGAGCCTCAGCTGTCCGGACACTGCGGACTGGCGCCGTTGGGTGGCCTCCAGTGCGGTATCCAGTTCGGCCAGCGCCGGGCGCACCGACGCCAGCAGCGCCTGCCCAGCGTCGGTCAGATTGACGCTGCGCGTGGTGCGCAGGACCAGGGCGATGCCCAGCGCCTGCTCCAGCTTGCTGATCGTCTGGCTGACCGCGGACCGGGTCACGCCCAGCTGGTCGGCCGCACCGGTGAAGCTGCGGCACTCGGCCACCCGCTGGAATACGGCAAGGGCATTGAGATCGACGGACATTGGTTAGCAGTTCTTAACAGGCTGATCGGCAATGGCCATCTTATCGCGACAATGCGGGCGATCTACCGTGGCGACACCGGGTCCAGACCGACCCTTTCCACCGATCAGGAGTCCTGCCATGAGCGTTTCCCGAACCATCCTCATCACCGGCGCGTCCAGCGGCATCGGCGCCGGCATTGCCCGCACACTGGCCCAGCCGGGTGCACGCCTGGTGCTGGGCGCGCGCCGCGTGGACCGCCTGCAGGCATTGGCCGACGAACTGCGCGGGCAAGGTGCGCAGGTGCTGGTGCAGGCGCTGGACGTGACCCAGCGCGCGCAGGTCGAGGCCTTCGCCGCCGCCGCGCTGGCGGAGTTCGGCAGCATTGATGTGATCGTCAACAACGCCGGCGTCATGCCGCTCTCGCCGATGGCCTCGTTGAAGGTGGACGAGTGGGACCGGATGATCGACGTCAACATCCGCGGTGTGCTGCACGGCATCGCCGCCGTGCTGCCGCACATGCAGGCGCGCGGCCAGGGGCAGATCATCAACATCGCCTCGATCGGTGCGTTGTCGGTGGTACCGACGGCGGCGGTGTACTGCGCGACCAAATACGCGGTGCGTGCGATTTCCGAGGGCCTGCGCCAGGAGCACCGCGAGCTGCGGGTGACCTGCATTCATCCGGGTGTGGTGGAAAGCGAGCTGGCTGACACCATCACTGATCCGGTCGCGGCAGAAGCGATGGTGCAGTACCGCGCCATCGCACTGCAGCCCGATGCGATTGGCCGCGCGGTACGGTTTGCGATCGAGCAGCCGAGCGACGTGGATGTGAACGAGATCGTGGTGCGGCCCACCGCCACGATCTGACGTGGGCAAGGCCACGTCGCAGGCTATCGGCGTGCCGAGCAACGCTCGGCACCCACAAAAATGCCGCCTGCAAGGGCGGCATTTTCGTTCCGGCCGAAGGCCGGACCAGCTTACGCAGTAACGCTATGCGTTATTGCTTGAGCGGAATCACGCGGATCTCGACGCGGCGATTCTTCGCGCGGCCCGCATCGGTGCTGTTGTCGGCAATCGGGTATGCCTTGCCGGCACCCAGGGTTTCAATGCGTACGCTCTGCACGCCCTGGCCGATCAGGTACTGCGCCACCGAGTCGGCACGCTCCTTCGACAGGCGGTTGTTGACTGCGTCGCTGCCGATGCTGTCGGTGTGGCCGACCACTTCGATCATGGTCTGGTTGTATTCACGCAGGGTACCGGCAACACCGTTGAGCGAACCGTAGAACTGCGGCTTCAGGGTCGACTTGCCAAAGTCGAAGGTGATGCCGTCCGGCAGGTTCAGCATGATGTTGTCGCCCTGGCGCTGCACATCGATGCCGGTGTTGGCGGTGCGCTCGCGCAGCGCGCGTTCCTGGCGATCCTGGTACTGGCCGACCGCAGCACCGCTCAGTGCGCCGATACCGGCACCGATCAGTGCATGCTGGCGGCGCTCGGTGGCGCTGTCGCCGGTCAGCAGGCCGGCGGCGACGCCGATGGCGGTACCAATCAGCGCATTGCGACCGGTGCGGTTCTGCTGCTCGGTCGGATTGCCGTACTGGTCACTCTGCACATAGGAGCCGCCGGTGGCGCAGGCCGACAGGACGGCCGCACTCATCAGGGCCAGTGCGACGTTGCGGGTGGTGTTGCGGATCATGAGGTTCTCCTTGGTTTCCGGTCGGGCCGGCGGCTTGCGGGCGCAAAAAGGATAAACAGGCAGATGCGATGTCGGGATGATGATCCCTCCGCTCGACAAGGGCGCGTTCAGCTAACTGACTGGCTCGCGCGGCCGGCGCTTTACCCCGCGCCCGACTGGCGGTAAGCCGCCAGCGCGGCGTCGCGCCCGGCGGCAAGATCCACCAGCGGCGTGCGCGGATAGCCCGGCGCATGCGCGGCCAGCAACTGTGGATGCTGCCACGGTGCGAAGCGGGCCTTTACCGGCAGCGCCGCCAGTTCGGGCACCCAACGGCTGATGTAACGGGCCTGCGGATCGAACTTCTCGGCCTGGGTCACCGGATTGAACACGCGGAAGTACGGCGCGGCATCGGCTCCGGTGCCGGCCACCCACTGCCAGCCCATCGTGTTGTTGGCCAGGTCGGCATCGACCAGGGTGTCCCAGAACCAGCGTGCGCCGTGCAGCCAGTGCGCGCGCAGGTGCTTGCACAGGTAGCTGGCGACGATCATGCGCACCCGATTGTGCATGTAGCCGGTGTGCCACAGCTCGCGCAGGCCGGCATCGACGATCGGCACGCCGGTGTGGCCGCGCTGCCAGTTGCGCAGCTGCGCGGCGGTGGGGTCTGCCCAGGGGAAGCGATCGAAGCGCGGGTTGAGGTTGTCGGTGGGTGTCTTCGGGAAGTGGTGCAGCAGGTGGTAGGCGAAGTCACGCCAGCCCAGCTGGCGCAGGTAGCCATCGATGTCGGCGTCGGTAGCGGCGCTGCGCAGCCCTTGCAGCGCGTGGGCGATGCGCCACGGCGCAATCTCGCCGAAATGCAGGTGCGGCGACATGCGTGAGGTTCCGACCCGGTCCGGCAGGTCACGCTGCTCACGGTAGCCGCGCAGGGCGCCGTCCTCGAAAACCGACAGCGCCTCCAGCGCGCCGGCCTCGCCCGGCTGCCAGTGCTCCCAGAAGCCGGTGTCCCAGTCCAGCGTTGGCGCAAGCTGCAACTCGTCCAGCGCGAGGCTGCCGACCGTGTGCGTCGCCAACGCCTGCGGCGCAGCCTGCAACGCGGGCAGGCGCCAATGGCTGAGCACGTTGCGCCAGTAGGGGGTGAAGACCTTGTACGGCTGTCCCTGCTGGGTGGCGATGTCCCAGGGCTCGAACAGCAGGCTGCCATTGCAGCTCTGCGCATCGATGCCCTGCTCGCGCAGCGTGCGCTTGATGGTGGCATCGCGTGGCTGCGTGGCCGGCTCGTACTTGCGGTTCCAGTACACCGCTTCAGCGCCGGTCTGCTCGATCAACGCCTGCAGGGTCGGCAGGCTGTCGCCGCTGCGCAGCACCAGCGAAGAGCCACGCGCGCGCAGGTCGGCATCCAGCGCCGCCAGCGAACGCTGGCGCCACGCATTGGAGGCCGCACCCGGTGCCCACTCGCCTTCTTCCTGCGGCGCATGGACGTAGACCGGCACCACGTCGTGGCCAGCATCCAGCGCGGCCTGCAGGGCCGGGTTGTCCTGCAGCCGCAGATCACGGCGGAACCATACCAACGCTACCGACACAGACACTGCCTTCGTTGTGGAAGGCGCACATGATAGCCAGCGGCGGTGAAGGCGATGCGTGGGCGGGGCATCCACGCATGGCCTGGATCTACGGCCTGAAGCGCTGCATCGCCTCGCTGATCAACGCGCGCGCCTCGGCGGCGTTGCCCCAGCCGTTGAGCTGCACCGGATTGCGCCCTGCCGGCAGGTCCTTGTAGACACGGAAGAACGCCTCGATGCGCTGCCGTTCGATCTCCGGCAGATCGGCCAGATCGCGGATGTTGGCGTAACTCGGATCAACCTTGTCGGTGGGCACGCCGATGATCTTCTCGTCGTGCTCGCCGCCATCGATCATCTTCAGGTAGCCGATCGGCCGGAAGCGCACGATCACGCCCGGATGCAGCGGCTCGCGGGTCAGCACCAGTGCGTCCAGCGGGTCGTTGTCGCCGGCCAGCGTGCGCGGCATCGAACCGTAGTTGGCCGGATAGGCAACCGGCATCGACTGGAAGCGGTCCACATGCACCAGCCCATCTTCCTTGATCTCGTACTTGGTGAAGCTGCCGGCCGGGATCTCCACCGCCAGGTTCACTTCCTGCGGCGCCTGCTTCGGCTGCGCCGCCAGGAACGGGTGCAGCACGCCATCGGCGGCGGTCACCGCAGTAGCGAGCAGCAGCAGGGCCCCGCCAATGGCAGCCATGGGCACAAGACGGCGAAAGGTTTTCATCTGGATCTCCTCATTCCCAGCAGCGATCGGCGCGACCCTTGGCAGTCTGCGCGCGAGGGCAGTCACGCGGCGTGATGCGGCCGTCGGTGAGCTCGACGCGCTGCTTGCCGCCGCTCGCATCGCGACGCAGCTCGAAGGCGTCATACAGGCGCCCGGTGACCGTGCGCGCCTCATAACGCAGGTGCTGTGGGTCGATACGCAGCACCTGGAACAGCTGGGTGTCCTCGGCCACCGGAGCCATCGTCTTTCGTGCTTCGTCGGACAGGCGATACTGCTTCGGCCCGGCCACGGTCACCACGTACTGCGGCGTCGCGGCCTGCCCTTCGCCACGGCGCCCGTAGGTGTGATCGTGGCCCTGCAGCACCAGGTCCACCTTGTGGCGACGCACCACGGGCAGCAGCTCGTCACGCAGCGCGGTATTCTCGCGCCCCTCGCGCGGCGAATAGAACGGCTGGTGCAGCAGCACCACGGTCCACGGCTGCGGGTTGGCCGCCAGCACCTTGTCCAGCCACTGTGCCTGTGCCTTGGCTGTGCCCAGATCCAGCGCTGAAGTGCCATCGAGAACTGCCACCCGCACGCCCTGCGCGTCGAACCAATAGCTGGTCTGCGGCGCAGCGCTGGCGCCGTTGCCCGGCAGCGCAAACGTCACCGGCCAGTGCCGGCCCAGCACGCGGCGCTCCTGCGGGGTGTCCTCGAATTCCTCGAAGTACTCGTGGTTGCCGATCGCCGGCGCCACCAGCGTTTCCTGCGCCAACCAGCCGGCTGCGGCGAACCACTCGCCCCACTCGCTGTCGTCCATGTTGTCGCCGCCGCTGACCAGGTCACCGGCGAACAAGCTCATCCGCGCTTCCGGCGCCACCTTCTGCGCCGCGCGCACCACGCGGCTGACATGGCTGACGTTCTTGTTCTGGGTGTCGCCGAAGTACAGCAGGGTCAGCGGCTGCTCGGCGCTGGCCAGCGTACGCAGCTGGTTCCAGGCACTCCAGCTGCCGTTGCCCTGCACGCGGTAGACGTACAGGGTGTCCGGCTGCAGCCCCTCGACGTCGGCACGATGATGGTGTGACGAGCCATTCTCGGTCTGCAGCGCACGGGTCGTCGCGCGGATCTGGCGGATGCCCTCGACGGCAGGTGAATCACCAGCCAGGGCGATTTCCAGCAACGGCGCCTGCACACTGCCATCGGTGCGCCAGGCCACGGCAAAACCGCGACTGGGATCCGCCGCGGGTGAGGCGACGATGCGGTCCGGCACCGGCGTTGCCGCATAGTGGCGGCTGCCAGCCACGACCTGGGTGTTCGGCTCGGCGGCCGCGAACACCTGCGACGGCAGTGCCAGCAGCAGGCCCAGGGTGAAGGTGCCGATCAGCCAACGGCCGCTCACGCGCCACACTCCAGCGGCAGCGCCAGCTGTTTGGCGATGCTCTCCCAATCGAACGCCACCACACCCTGGTCGTCATGCACCGCGTACAGCACGCCGTGCGGGAAGCGCGCGCTCGGTTGCTGCATCATCCAGATGCCATCGGTATTGGCCACGGTATTGCCCTGGAAGGCGCCGACCAGCTTCAGCGTATGGCGATCGAACAGGTGGAACACGCTGCGCTGCTTGCCCTGCTCGGTGGTGATCCACCAGCCGTCCTTGCCGCAGGTACGCAGGGTCACGCCCTCGGCCTGCGCCTTGAACACATCGCGGCCGAAGGTGGTGCCGGTGAAACGCCCGGCCAGGGTGTAGACCTTGAACTCGCTGGCGTAGCGCTCGTCCTCTTCGGCGATCAGCAGGCGGTCGTTGTCCGGGTCGCCCCAGATCGATTCGACCACGCGCAGTGCACCGGCTTCGGTGGTGTCGCCGATGTCGGCCACCCGCCTAGCCTCGACCTTCGCACCGTCGCGGGTCACGTGGTACTGGCGCACACGCTTGTCCAGCTCCGCCAGCGGCGGCAGGATGTCACGCCCCTGTGCATCCTCGCCGTTGTCCCAGGAGTCGGTGACGTAGACGCTGTAGCCATCGGCACGGCGGTCGACCCACAGCCCGTACGGCTTGCGCAGGTCGTCCGCAGCGAAGGTCCCCAGCGGGGTGAAGTCCGGCAGGCTCAGCACCTGTACGCGGTGATTGTCGCGCTCCACGATCCACAGCAGATCGTCGGTCACCGCGATGCCGTTTGGGCGGTCGAACTGTCCGGGCCCCGTGCCGCTGCTGCCGACGTCGCGCAGGTGCTGGCCAGTGCTGCCGTCGTAGACCATCAGCTTGTCGGTGGCCTTGGCGGTGGCGATCAACCACAGCGTTCCGTCAGGCGCACGCCAGGCGGCCGGGGAATCGATGTTGTCGGCCGGCGTCATCGGTGAAAGGAATGCCTCGGCGATGGTGGCCACTGCACGCCCTGCCGTGGCCGTTGCCTCGGGCGTGGCCACGACCGGATCGTTGCTGGTGGCTGGCGTGCAGCCAGCCACCAGGGTCGTGGCAAGCGCGGCGGCCAACAAGCTGATGCAACGCGCCATCACAGTGCCACCTTCAGGCCCAGTGCGTAGGTGCGGCCATATTCTTCCATCTGCAGGGTGCGCGAGCGCGTGCCCTGGTACAGCTCAAGCGGCTTGTCCAGCAGGTTCTGCGCTTCGAAATACAGGCTCACGCGCGGGGTGAACTTGTAGTCCAGTGAGAAATCGAGCTGTGTGTTGGGCGCCACGTAGATGTCGAACGCGCGGCCCTTGCCGATGCTGTCCAGGTACTCACTGCGGTACACCGCCGCCAGCCGCGTGCTCAGGCCGTACTTCTCGTAGCCGAGGTGCGCGCTGTAGACGTGCTTGGAAGCCCGCGGCAGGGTGAAGTCCTCGCCCGCGCGATCCTTGATGCCGGCGTCGAACGTGGTGTCGAGCCAGGTGCCACTGGCACCGACCAGCAGCCCGTCCAGGCCGGCCGGCAGGAACGCCAGCTGCTGCTGCCAGTTGAACTCCGCACCGCGCACGGTGGCCTTGCGGCCGTTGATCGGCTGGGTCACGTCGAATCCACCGTAGGCCGGATCATTGGTGCGCACGGTTTCCACGATGTAGCCGTCGATCGACTTGTGGAACAGGCCCAGCGAGACGATGCCGCTGCTGCCGATGTACTTCTCCACCGACAGGTCGATGTTCTTCGATTCGTAAGGATCCAGCTCCGGATTGCCCAGGCGCACTTCCTCGTCACCGCGGCTGTAACCTACGCGCGGCGAGATATCGCCGAACGAAGGGCGCGATACGGTCATGTTGGCCGAGGCACGCAGCACCCAGTCATCTGCGGCGTCGTAGCGCAGGTGCAGGCCCGGCAGCACGTTGGTGTAGCTGCTGTTGGCCACGCGCGGGGTGACGGTGAAGCTGCGGCCGTTGGCGGCCACGTCCACCTGGTTGCCGGTCGCCTTGAACTGGGTGTTCTCCACGCGTACACCACCAATGATGCGCAGCGCACCGATGTCCCAGGTGCCCATCACGTAGCTGGCGAAGATGTCCTCGCTGGCCACGTAGTCTTCTTCCAGCGAGGTCATTGCATTGCCACCAACGTCCTGCGGCCGCGCACTGTACTGGTTGCCATTGGCCGCCCAGAACGCGCGCATCGCCGCCGAATCCATACCGTCCCCCAGGTTGCCGTGGCGGTATTCCGGCGATGAGGTGCTCCAGCTCGACAGCGCGACCTTCGGGCCGACGCGCAGTTCGCTCTCATCAACATTGACGTCGCGGTCGCGCCAGCGGCCCAGCAGGCCCATCTTGATGCTGCCGCTATCACCGTCGAAGCGCACGTTGACCTGCGCGCTGTGCTCCTTGTCATTGACCTGCTTGGGCGAGAGCACGAAACGGTCGAAGGCGTAGTTGCCGTTGTCCAGCCACTGCGGGTTGTCGAAACTGTAGCTGGGCAGGCGGCTGCGCTGGTCCAGCGTGCCGTTGAAGGCCTTGCCGTTCAGCTTGAAGCGCGCCTCCATCTCGTCGTTGACGCGCTCTTCGGTACGGGTGTAGCCGATACGGTAATCGACCACAGCGTTGCTCAGCTTGTTCTCGCCGCCGAGGCTGGCCGCGAAGGTGTTTTCCTTCTTGGTACGATAGCGCATGCGCTTGTCGATCGAATCCTTCGGCATGCCGTCCAGGCGGTACTGGTCGGTACCGGTCTTGACCATGTTGGCGTCGTCGAAGTTGAAGATCACGCGCTGGCGGGTTTCGGCATCGTCGAACTGGCTGTACAGCGTGCGCAGGTAGTACCTGCTGTCTTCGTTCGGGCGCCAGTCGAGGTTGAGGTTGGCGCCGATGCGCTTGCGCTCGATCTCGTACTTGCGGTGCTGCAGGTTGATCGCTGTGACGTCGCCAGGTGCCGTGTCATTGTCGCCGTCGTACTCCACTTCGGTGTTGTCCGACTCGAACGTCCGCTTCTGGTAGTTCACGCCCACCGCCACGCCGAAGGTGTCATTGAACACTTCGCTGTAGTTGAAGGCCGCCTTCGGGCTGGTATCGCCGGACAGCTGCTGGTGGCTGCCTTCGATCTTGCCGCGCAGGCTGCGGCCGTCGCGGTCGAAGGCCGAGGCCGACTCGACCAGCACCGCGCCTCCGATGGCGTCGCCGGGCATGTCCGGGGTCGGCGACTTCACCACGCGCAGGCGTTCGGTGGAATCGGACGGAATGACGTCCAGCGGTGCAGCGCGGCTGGAGTCCTCCGGCGTACCCACGGCGATGCCATCCACGCTGACGCTATTGAGATTGGCATCAAGGCCCCGGATGACCACGAAGCGGCCTTCGCCCTGGTCGCGGGTCACGCTGATGCCCGGCAGCCGCTGCAGCGACTCGGCCACGTTCTTGTCCGGGTACTGGCCCAGCGCATCGGAGGACACCGCGTCTTCGATCGCGTCGCTGCTGCGCTTGAGGTCGACGGCGCGGATCTGCGATTCGAGCTGGGCGCGGACGTCGATACGGTCCAGGTCGACCGCATCGGCGGCCACCGCGCCGGTGGCGGCGACCGCCTGCTGCCCGGCGGCCTGCAGCGGGGCGGCAGCCCCCATCGCCAGGGTCAGGGTGATGGCAACGGCCAACGGAGTCTTGATATGCACTGGGAATCCCCATTCCTGTTAAGAATGGGTCTGCACGGTATGTCCGCAAGGTTGCATGGCCGTGACATGGATCTGCACATTTGCTGCAAGGCACGTCCTGGCCTGGTTTGGGTTCGGGCCACCGATCCGGCAAAATGGCGTCCTCTCTCCTTTTCCCCTTCCCGACCATGAAGATCGTCGAAGTGCGCCACCCACTGGTGCAGCACAAGATCGGCCTGATGCGCAACGCCGCGCTCAGCACCAAGGATTTCCGCGAACTGGCCAACGAGCTGGGCACCCTGCTGGCCTACGAGGCCACCGCCGACCTGGACACGGAGCCACATACCCTGCCCGGCTGGGCCGGCCCGGTCACCGTGCAGCGCATCGCCGGTGCCAAGATCACCGTGGTGCCGATCCTGCGTGCCGGCCTGGGCATGCTCAGCGGCGTGCTGTCACTGATCCCGGCCGCGCGCGTCAGCGTGGTCGGCCTGCAGCGCGATGAGGAAACCCTGCAGCCGGTGCCTTATTTCGAGCGTCTGACCGGCCGACTGGAAGAGCGCGACGCGCTGATCCTGGACCCGATGCTGGCCACCGGCGGCACCCTGATCGCCACCATCGACATGCTCAAGCGCGCCGGCGCCCGCCGCATCAAGGGCATCTTCCTGGTGGCTGCACCGGAAGGCATCGACGCGGTCAAGGCCGTGCACCCGGACGTGGAGATCTACACCGCAGCCATCGACGCCCAGCTCAACGACAAGGGCTACATCCTGCCGGGCCTGGGCGATGCCGGCGACCGCATCTTCGGCACCCGCGTCGGATAATCCCGGTGACCGAGTCGGCCCCCTCTCCGCAGGAGAGGGCGCTGACCGCCGACCGTTCGCAGGCGCGCTTCACCGCGGCACGTGAACGCCCGTGGACACGGGTGTGGCCGACGCGTGATTCTTCACGTGGCCTTGCTGCCCGCAGGCCAATGCTCCGCGCACCCGCCACCGCTTGGAGTGTCCTCGATGAAAGCCTCTTTCCTGCTGGCCGCTGTCCTGCTGGTCGGCCTGCCGCTGGCCGCCAACGCCACCACCCCTCAGCAGCAGCGGATGGCCGAATGCTCGGCCAAGAACAAGGGCCTGAAGGGTGACGCCTACAAGACCGCGCAGAGCTCCTGCCTCAGTGGCCACGCCGCCGAAACCAAGGCCGCGACCACCCCGCAGGAACGCATGAAGAAGTGCAACGCCGATGCGGGCGCCAAGAAGCTGGCCGGTGACGCGCGCAAGACCTTCATGAGCAGCTGCCTGAAGGCGTCGTAACGGTCGCACCTGTGGAAAACCATCCATGCGTGGCGTGGATCTACGGGCATCAGCGAAAGGCCGGGCAATGCCCGGCCATTTCATTACCCCAGCGCGCGCGCCTTCAGTTCGCCCTGCTCATGCAGGGTCACGAAACGGCCCTTGTCATCGCGCCCCAGCTGCGCCAGCGCCACCTGCGGATCGTGGGTAAAGAACAGATGCACGTTGCGCGCCAGCTTGTCTTCAAGGAACTGCCGCTTCTCGTCGATCAGCAATTCGGCGTTGCGGTCGTAGCCCATGGTGATCGGCACGTGCACCCACGAGCGACCGGGAATCAGGTCGGCACAGAACACCACGCCGCCATGAGCACCCTGCCCCGCATGCGCATGGCCGACGATCTCGGCCAGCATCAGGCCCGGCGTGTGGCCGTCGCTGTAACTGAAGCGCACGCTGCGGCCGAGTGCCCTTGAATACTCGCCATCCACCACTTCCAGGCGGCCGCTGGCCTGCAGCAGGCCCGGCAGCTCGGGAATGAAGCTGGCGCGGTCGCGCGGATGCGGTTGCAGCGCACGCTGCCAATGCTGTGCGCCGACCACATAGATCGCGTTGGGGAACAGCAGCTCCGGTTCACGCCCTTCGCTCCACGCGGCCAGCAGCCCACCGGCATGGTCGAAATGCAGGTGGCTGAGCACCACCACGTCGATGTCCTCATGCTCGAAGCCGGCTTCGCGCAGTGAATCGATCAGCACGTGCTGGCTTTCCTGCACGCCGTAGCGCTCACGCATGCGCGGATCGAAGAATGCACCGATACCGGTTTCGAACAGCACCGTCTTGCCTTCCAGCGGACTGGCAAGCAACGCACGGCAGGCCAGCTCGATACGGTTGAGCTCGTCCGGTGCCGCCCATTTTTCCCACAACGCACGTGGCGCGTTGCCGAACATCGCACCGCCATCGAGGCGCTGCGAGTTTCCACGAATAGACCAGAGTTTCATGCGTCGATTATCGGCGCCGGGCCGTTAAATAATCGCTAGAAAGGAAACGGAAACCCCCGCCGTGGCGGGGGTCCAAGATGTGCGTCCGCATCAGCGGGCCGGCACGACCTGGGCGCTGCCCACCGGGTTGCGCGGGTCGCTGCCGCCGAACAGTTTATTGGCCTTGCGGTCCCATTCCACGGTCTGCAGGTTGCCCCAGACGTGGCTGGAGCCGCGGCCACCGGCAGCGGTGTCGCCCGGCAGGTCGATCTTGTGGCCCATCGCCTGCAGCTGCTTCACCGTGGCCGCGTCGAACGCATCGTCCTCCGCTTCGATCAGGTCCGGCAGCCACTGGTGGTGGTAACGCGGCAACGCGGCCACCTGCTGCGCATCCAGGCCGGCGTCGTAGCCGAGGATGCCCAGCAGCACCATGGTGATGATGCGGCTGCCCCCCGGAGTGCCCAGCACGATCACCTTGTCGTCGTTCTCCATGAAGGTCGGCGTCATCGAGCTGAGCATGCGCTTGCCCGGCTTCGGTGCATTGGCCGCGTAGCCCATCACGCCGAACGCGTTGGGCGTGCCCGGCTTCAGCGCGAAATCGTCCATCTCGTTGTTCAGCAGCACGCCGGTGCCCTTCGGAATCAGCCCCGAGCCGTACAGCAGGTTGACGGTCTGGGTGGCGCCAACACGGTTGCCGTCGCGGTCGATGATCGAGAAGTGGGTGGTCTCGTCGTCTTCCAGCGGCGTGGGGTTGCCCGACAGCAGGTCGCTGGGCGTGGCCTTCTCCGGGTGGATGGTGGCGCGCAGGCCCTGTGCGTAGTCCTTGCTGGTCAGCACCTTCTGCGGGATCTGCACGAAGTCCGGATCGCCGAGGAAGAAGGTGCGGTCGCGGTAGGCGCGGCGCATCGACTCCACCACCAGGTGCGTGCGGTGTGCCGGGTCCATCTGCTTGATGTCCCAGCCTTCCAGGATCTGCAGCATGCTGGCCAGCGCGATGCCACCGGACGACGGCGGCGGCGCGGTGGTGATCTTCCAGCCGTTGTAGTTGAACACGATCGGCTCGCGCAGCTTCACGCGGTAGCCGGCCAGCTCTTCAGCCGTCCATTGGCCACCGGCCTGCTTCACGCCGGCCAGAAGCAGCTTGCCGGTCCGGCCCTTGTAGAAGCCATCGAAGCCACCGGCCGCCAGGCGCTCGAGCGTCTGCGCCAGCTCCGGTTGCTTGAACAGGTCACCGCTGGCGATCGGCCGGCCATTGCGCAGGTAGACCTCACGGGTGCCTGGATAGCGCTCCATCACTTCACGACGCGAGGCATAGCCCTTGGCCATGCGGTCGTACACCGGGAAGCCTTCACGCGCGATGCGGATCGCCGGTTGCAGCGACGCCGACAGCGGGAGCTTGCCGTGCTTGGCCGACAGTTCGACCAGCGCCGCAGGCAGGCCCGGAATACCGGCCGACCACGCGCCGTTGACCGAGCGGTCACGGTCCAGGTTGCCCTGCTTGTCGAGGAAGGCCTGCGGAGTTGCGGCTGCTGGCGCGGTCTCGCGGGCGTCCAGCATCACGTCCTTGCCGGTGGCCGCGTCATGCAGCAGGAAGAAGCCGCCGCCGCCCAGGCCGGAGCTGATCGGCTCGACCACCGCCAGCGTGGACGACACTGCCACGGCGGCATCGAAGGCATTGCCGCCCTGCGCCAGGATATCGATGCCGGCCTGGGTGGCCAGCGCGTGGCCACTGGCAATGGCCGCGCCATCGGGGCGCTCGGCACGGGCCGGGCTGTCGGCCCAGGCCATCGGGCTCAGCAGCAGGCCAAGCAGCAACAGGGGGCGGACGATCAGCGTCTTCATTCGGATGGGGGCTCCGCGTAGAGTTCGGGGTGATCGTGCTGCAGCTGGCGCAGCTTGGCCAGCAGCTGGTCTTCCGTTTCCACGATCTCCGGGTCCGGGTCGATGCACTCGACCGGGCAGACGACCACGCACTGTGGCTCGTCGAAATGGCCCACGCATTCGGTGCAGCGCGCAGGGTCGATCACGTAGATGGTTTCACCCATCGCAATGGCCTGGTTCGGGCAGGCCGGCTCGCATACGTCGCAGTTGACGCAGAGCTCGTTGATTTTCAGCGACACGGCGATACTCCTCGCCCGCGCCCTGGGACAAAGGACCGGCCAGCGCGGGCGCGCGGGCCGGTCAGGTCATCAGCGGCGCCCTTGCGGAGCGCCGCCCGGGCCATGCCGGAGCATGGCCGCCATGGCTCGGTATTACTTGGCTTCGACGAAAATGTACTCGGCACCGGTCGGCTGGATCGCTGCCTGCACGCGGGCGTTGTCGGCCGACTGGCCGATGAAGACGACGCGCACGCCCTTCATCGAATCCGGCGATACGTCCTTGAACACGGCCTGGATCATGTCAGCCATCTTGCCCGAGGCCGACGAACCGAAGGCCAGCATGTTGCCCGGCTGCACGCCACGGGCCACGGCCTGGGTCGCGCTCTCGGTCTGGCGCTCGTACTTGGCCTGGAAGTCCGGGTCCGATTCCGGCGAGAGGTAGTACAGGAACGGGCTGTTGGTGATGTTGCCCATGTTCTGGATGGCCACTTCCTGCAGGTACTTCTTCCAGCCTGCATCGTCGTCCCTGGACGGCGCGACCAGGGCCTGCTTGGCCTCGTCGACCGGAGCGGCCTCTTCCTTCTTGCAGGCGGTGAAGGCCAGGGCCAACGAAGCGATCAGCATCGCGCGCATGGTGGTGTTCATGGGTTTCCTCCCGGAATGGTGCGTGGTGTTGTACGTAATGGGGTGCGGGTACAGCGGGGCTTACGACTGTGCCGCCTTCGCTTCGCGGACCTTGCGCAGGGCCTCAAGCACCGCGGCCGGCACGAAACCGGACACGTCGCCGCCCAGGCGCGCGATCTCGCGGACCAGCGAGGACGAAATGAAGCTGTGCTGCTCGGCCGGGGTCAGGAACAAGGTCTCGACCTCGGGGATCAGGTGGCGGTTCATGCTGGCCATCTGGAACTCGTACTCGAAATCGGACACCGCACGCAGGCCACGCAGCAGCACGCCACCCTGCACAGAGCGTACGAAATGGGCCAGCAGCGTATCGAAGCCGATCACCTCGACATTGCTGTGGTGACCCAGCGCGCCCCGCGCCAGCTGCACGCGCTGCTCCAGCGGCAGCGCCGGGCCCTTGGACGGGCTCTGCGCCACGCCGACCACGACCTTTTCGAACAGCGGCGCGGCCCGGCTGACCAGGTCGATATGACCATTGGTGATCGGGTCGAACGTGCCGGGGTAGACGGCGATGCGGCGGTTGGCCACGGTCATGGGCGGTTGCAGATGTTCAGATGAGGTCAAAGTGTAGCAGTGGCACGGCGGTACAGGGCAAAGCGCACCTCGCGGCTGCCGCCCTCGCGGTGCAGCAGCCAACCCGGCGGCAGCACCGGCACGTGGCCGGCCGGCGATTCCAGGTACAGCCAGGCCTCGGCGGAGAGGTGCCGTGGCAACTGGGCCAGCACCTCCTGCCACAGGCCATCGGCGAACGGCGGGTCGATGAACACCAGATCGGCCTGCTGTGCCGACGCGCTCTGCAGCCAGCGCAGGGCATCGGCCTGCACGACGGTGATCTGGTCGCTGGCCTGAAGCTTGGCGACGGCGGCGGTCAGGTTGCGGCCCAGCTGTGCATCGCGCTCGATCAGGGTGGCGTGGGCGGCACCGCGCGAGACCGCCTCCAGCCCCAGCGCGCCGCTACCTGCGAACAGGTCCAGCACCCGTGCACCGCCCAGCTTGGGCATCAGCCAGTTGAACAGGGTCTCGCGCACCCGGTCGCTGCTCGGCCGCAGGCCCGGCACGGACGGCACCGGCAGGCGGGTGTTGCGCCAGCGCCCGCCGATGATGCGGACCTGGCCATCATTGCCCCCGCGGCCGCTCATCGGCGCCCCCGGTGGGGTTCATTCGAGAATTTCAGCATGAGCGGGATTGTAGTCGTCCGGGCGGCGCCCGGAACCCGCAGAGGCCGAAGCAACGGCCGAAGCAACCGCAGAAGCTGGTTTCCTGCGGGTAGGCGGGGTGGGTCAGGCTGTGGGGGACGCCGTGAACCCGTCCATGGGGGCTTGGCCGCGGCATCCATGCCGCGGACACCCCCACAACCTGACCCACCCCGCCTTCGACAGTGTCCTGCGATCTGTCGGAACGATTCTTGGGGTCAGATCCGTTTTCCTACGGAAAACGGATCTGACCCCAGTCTGGATTTCGAGATCTGAGAGATCTCATCCACGCATGGCGTGGATCTACTGGCCACCGGCCAACTGTCGAAGGCGGGGCGGCGTGGGTTGGCAGGACCGTTGGCGCCATGGATGGCGCCATCGAGCCCCCAGGGACGGGTTGACGGCGTGTCCTGCCAACCCACGCCGCCCCGCCATCGCACGGATGGGCTGCTGTTGCTGTTGCTGTTGCTGTTGCTGTTGCTGTTGCTGTTGCTGTTGCTGTTGCTGCTGGTGTTGCTTCGGGCTCTGCGGGTGCAGGGCGCCGCCCTGCCCGACCAACCCCTTGATTTCGGGACAATCATCCCTACCCCTTGGCGAGGCCGCACGCGCTGGCGCGGCATTGCACATGGAGCCCTAATCGATGACCGAGACCACCCAGACCGAAACCCTTGGCTTCCAGACCGAAGTCAAGCAGCTGCTGCAGCTGATGATCCACTCGCTGTACTCCAACAAGGAAATCTTCCTGCGCGAGCTGGTCTCCAACGCCGCCGATGCCGCCGACAAGCTGCGCTTCGAGGCCTTGACCCAGCCGGCCCTGCTGGAAGGTGACAGTGAGCTGCGCGTGCGCGTCAGCTTCGACGCCGCCGCCCACACCATCACCATCGAAGACAACGGCATCGGCATGAGCCGCGCCGAAGCCATCGCCCACCTCGGCACGATTGCAAAGTCCGGCACCGGCGATTTCCTGCGCCAGCTGTCCGGCGACCAGAAGAAGGATTCGCAGCTGATCGGCCAGTTCGGCGTCGGCTTCTACAGCGCGTTCATCGTCGCCGACGAAGTCGAAGTGACCTCGCGCCGCGCCGGCCTGGCCGCAGGCGAAGGCGTGCGCTGGACCTCGCGCGGCGAAGGTGATTTCGAAGTGGCCACGGTCGACAAGGCCGAGCGCGGCACCCGCATCGTGCTGCACCTGAAGGACGGCGAGCACGACTTCGCTGATGGCTGGCGCCTGCGCAGCATCCTCAAGAAGTATTCGGACCATATCGGCCTGCCGATCCAGATGACGAAGGAAGGTGGCGAAGAAGGCGCCGCGGTCGAATGGGAAACCGTCAACCGTGCCAGCGCCCTGTGGACCCGCCCGCGCACCGAGATCAGCGACAGCGAGTACACCGAGTTCTACAAGCACGTGGCGCACGACCACAGCGACCCGCTGGCGTGGAGCCACAACAAGGTCGAGGGCAAGCTGGAGTACACCTCGCTGCTGTACGTGCCGGGCCGTGCGCCGTTCGACCTGTACCACCGCGATGCGCCGAAGGGCCTGAAGCTGTACGTGCAGCGCGTGTTCGTGATGGACCAGGCCGAGCAGTTCCTGCCGCTGTACCTGCGCTTCATCAAGGGCGTGGTCGATTCCAACGACCTGTCGCTGAACGTCTCGCGCGAGATCCTGCAGTCCGGCCCGGTCATCGATTCGATGAAGGCCGCGCTGACCAAGCGCTCGCTGGACATGCTGGAGAAGCTGGCTGCCGACAAGCCTGAGCAGTACGCCACGTTCTGGAAGGAATTCGGCCAAGTACTGAAGGAGGGCCCGGCTGAGGACTACAACAACCGCGAGAAGGTGGCCGGCCTGCTGCGCTTCGCCTCCACCCGCGGCGACGCTGACGCGCAGACCGTGTCGCTGGCTGATTACATCGCCCGCATGGCCGAAGGCCAGGACAAGATCTATTACCTGACCGGCGAGAGCTACAGCCAGGTGCGCAACAGCCCGCACCTGGAAGTGTTCCGCAAGAAGGGCGTGGAAGTGCTGCTGTTGACTGATCGCATCGACGAGTGGCTGATGGGCTACCTGACCGATTTCGATGGCAAGGGCTTCGTCGACATCGCCCGCGGCGACCTCGACCTCGGCGCGCTGGAGACCGAAGCGGACAAGCAGGAACAGGAAGCCGCCGCCAAGGACAAGCAGGCTTTGGTCGAGCGCCTGAAGACCGTGCTGGGCGATGACGTGGCCGAAGTGCGCGTGTCGCACCGCCTGACCGATTCGCCGGCGGTGCTGGCCATCGGCGAACAGGACCTGGGCCTTCAGATGCGCCAGATCCTGGAAGCCAGCGGCCAGAAGGTGCCGGACAGCAAGCCGGTGCTGGAGATCAACCCGGGCCACCCGCTGATCGCCAAGCTCGATGCCGAGGCCGATGGTGCACGCTTCGATGATCTGGGCCGGGTGCTGTTCGACCAGGCCGCGCTGGCCGCCGGTGACAGCCTGAAGGACCCAGGCGCCTACGTGGCACGCCTGAACAAGCTGCTGCTGGAGCTGTCGGCCTGAGTGATCGGCTGAGCGCCGGGCATGGCAGGCTTCTGTAGAGCCGAGCCATGCTCGGCTGCCTTGTGGGTGCCAACCAAGGTTGGCACTTGCGAGGGCGGGTCGGGCGTGGCGACTGAGGTCGGGACCCCCCAGAGGCGTCCGTTGACACCTACCAGAGCAGTCGCCTCAGGCGTTCCGATCCAGCAGCGACCCCAGCAGCTGGTCCTGGCGACGGATCACTGCGGCATTGGCGGCAAAGGCCACGACTTCGGCCTTGGCCGCCAGCAGATCGCCCAATGGCGCGCTCGGATCAGCGCCGCTGGCGGCCACCGCTGTCTCCACCCCGCCCTGCGCCACAGCACTTCGCTGCAACTGCAAGCGCTCGGCTTCGGGCCTCGCCAGGTTGGCAACGTTGCGTGCAGCCACCTGCAGGCCCTGCTGGGCCGCGCGCATGCCACCGAGGGCGGTTCCCATCACGTTGTCCATGGCCGTCTCCGGGCCGCACGACGCAGCCCTCCGGACAGGTTAACGGCCGGCGGGCCGCGACCTTGAGTCCACATCGGCCCGACAGGCACGAGTGGTAGCATATCCCCCTGATTTCAGCGCCTTTTGCCAATGCTCAGTTTTTTCCGCCGCAAGAAGCCCCAGGACGCCGCCGTAACGGACGCGCCCAAGACCCAGCACTACTCGGCTGAAGAGCTGGCGGCAGCGTTCCCGTCTGCCGCGCCCGCCGAGCAAGCCGCCACCGCTGCGGTGGCCAAGCCCGCGCCGGCTGCCCCGGCACCGGTAGAGGCCTCCATCGCCGAAGCTCCGCCGCTGCAGGCCGCCGAGCCGGTGGTCGTGGCCGAAGACGTGCAGGCCGAAGCGCTCGCCGCCGCCGCCGTGCTTGCCCCGCTGGCCCCGGTCATTCTGGCCGAGGAACCGGCCGCGCCCGCCGCCGACTTGCCGGCCCTGGTGGATGCCCCGCCGGCCCCCGCCGGCAAGCCCGGCTGGCGCGAGCGCCTGCGCAACAGCGTCATCGCGCGCAGCTTCGGCGGCCTGTTCTCGCGCAACCCCAAGCTCGATGACGACCTGCTGGACGAGCTGGAAACCGCATTGATCACTGCCGACGTCGGCGTTGGCGCCACCACCGATCTGGTCGAAGGCCTGCGCAAGCGCATGAAGTCGCGCGAGTTCGCCGATGCCAATGCGCTGCTGGCCGCCCTGCGCGCCGAGCTGATCGCGATCCTGCAGCCGGTGGCCAAGCCGCTGGTGATCGACCGCAATGCCAAGCCCTTCGTGGTGCTGACCGTAGGCGTCAACGGCGTCGGCAAGACCACCACCATCGGCAAGCTGGCCAAGCGCTTCAAGGACGAGGGCCACAGTCTGATGCTGGCCGCCGGCGATACCTTCCGTGCCGCCGCTGTGGCCCAGCTGCAGGCCTGGGGCGAGCGCAACGGCGTGGCCGTGGTCGCGCAGGGCCAGAACGCCGATGCCGCTTCGGTGGCATTCGACGCGCTGCAGGCCGGCAAGGCCCGCGGCACCTCGGTGCTGATTGCTGACACCGCCGGCCGCCTGCACACCCAGTCCGGCCTGATGAACGAGCTGGGCAAGATCCGCCGCGTGCTCGGCAAGATCGACCCCACCGCACCGCACGAGGTGCTGATGGTGATCGATGGCACCACCGGCCAGAACGCGCTGTCGCAGCTGCGCCAGTTCAACGCCGCGGTGAACGTGACCGGCCTGGTGGTGACCAAGCTGGACGGCACCGCCAAGGGTGGCGTGGTGTTCGCGCTGGCCCGCGAGTTCGGCATTCCGATCCGTTTCGCCGGCATCGGCGAGCGCCCGGAAGACCTGCGCGTGTTCGATCCGGAAGCCTTCGTCGACGCCCTGCTGCCTGAAGCGCTGGGCGGCTGATATGCCGCGCAGCCACGCATGGCGTGGCTCTACTGCCCCGCGCGCGACGCCCCGGTCCCGCGCGACACCATGGTAGAGCCACCCCACGGGTGGCTGCCCTTTCCCGGAACCCCGATGCCCCGCCAGCCGCACGCCAGCGCCGACACCGCCCAGCACGACGGCTTCGTCGCCCGCCTGCTGCACTGGTTTGACGACCACGGTCGCCACGACCTGCCCTGGCAGCACCCGCGCAGCCCGTATCGGGTCTGGCTGTCGGAGATCATGCTGCAACAGACCCAGGTGGCCACGGTCATCCCGTATTTCCTGCGGTTCCTGCAGCACTTCCCGACCCTGCCCGACCTCGCCGCCGCCAGCAATGACGCGGTGATGGCGCAGTGGGCCGGGCTTGGCTACTACGCCCGCGCGCGCAACCTGCACGCAGCAGCCAAACGCTGCGTGGAACTGCACGAGGGCGACCTGCCACGCGACTTCGATGCGCTGCACGCCCTTCCCGGTATCGGCCGCAGCACTGCCGGTGCGATCCTCAGCCAGGCCTGGAACGATCCGTTTGCGATCCTCGACGGCAACGTCAAGCGTGTGCTCAGCCGCTACCACGGCGTTGACGGCTTCCCCGGCCTGCCGGCCATCGAGAAGCAGCTGTGGGCAATCGCAGAGGCGCACGTGACGCACGTACCGGCCGGGCGCATGGCCGACTACACCCAGGCGCAGATGGACCTGGGCGCGACGGTGTGCAGCCGTGCCAAGCCGGCGTGCGTGATCTGCCCGTTGCAGGACGACTGCGTGGCACGCCGCGAAGGCCGCACCGTTGAGCTGCCCACGCCCAAGCCAAGCAAGACGCTGCCCGAGCGTGAAGCGGTCGCCCTGCTGCTGCGCGACGCCCAGCAGCGCGTACTGCTGCAGAAGCGGCCGGACAGCGGCATCTGGGCGCAGCTGTGGACCCTGCCGCAGGCCGAGGCCGGCAGCGAGCTTCAGGACTGGTTCGACGCGCACGTCGAGGGCTCACTGGAAGATGCCGAAGAACTGCCGGTGCTGCAGCACACGTTCAGCCACTACCGGCTGCATCTGCAGGTATTGTCGCGGCAGGTACATGGCCTGCGCGTGGAAGAACCCACGCTGCGCTGGGTCGCCGCCGACGAGCTGCCCGCACTGGGCCTGCCGGCACCGATCCGCAAGCTGCTCGATGGCGCCATCATCAAGGCGCCGAAACGAAAACCATCGAAACCCCGCAACCACGAGTGAGTGCCATGCCCCGAACCGTCTTCTGCCAGTACGAACAACGCGATGCGGAGGGCCTGGACTTCGTGCCCTATCCGGGCGAGCTGGGCCAGCGCATCTTCAACCACATCGGCAAGCAGGCCTGGGCCGCGTGGCTGGCGCACCAGACCATGCTGATCAACGAAAACCGCCTGTCGCCGCGCACGCCGGAGCACCGCGCGATGCTGGAAACCGAGCTGGTCAAGTTCCTGTTCGAGAAGGACGCTGAGAAGCCCGCTGGCTTCACCCCGGAAGCCTGACGCACAGGTAGTGCCGGCCGCAGGCCAGAGACCCGGTATCCGCGGGATGCCGGCCAGCGGCCGGCACTACCGCGCTACTTCGTATTTTCCTCGCGCTCCTGCACCTGCGCCTGGCGCAGTTCCTGTTCGGAGGTGCGCAGTGCCTTCACGTCCAGCTTCCGGATGCTGTCGATGAAGCAGGGCATGCGCGGGCCGCCGGTGGGGTCGCGCACCAGCACCTTGTCGAAGCGCGACGACACGCGGCCCATCTGGCTGGTCAGGCCGATGGCGGTGGCATACGGCAGGTCCTGGCAGGGGCCTCTCAATTCCAGCAGATAAGCCTCGCTGGGCCGGGTCCACACCGCCAGCGCGCTGTCCCCCAGTTCGGTCCAGCCATTGAGGCTGCCGAAGAACTGCATGTCGTTCTGCGGCGCGCCAGCATGGGCGCGGTACAGGTCCAGTTTTTCAGTGCTGCTGAGGCGACCAGTGGTGGCACAGGCGGCCAGGGCCAGACAGAGGCCGGCCAGCAGAAGCGGGGTCTTCATGGCGATCTCCTCGGGGAACTGTCGCCATCATGCGCCCGGTCAGGTGGCGCCGGCGCGACGATGGGCGGACCCATTCAGGCGCCGGTCGGCGGCTCCCGCGGCCGACCGAGGTCGGCTTCCACCAAAGCGGGCCCTGCGCTCAGACGTCGGCGTGGGCCAGCGCGTGCAGGCGCCCTTCGCGCAGTTCCAGCACCCGGTCCAGGCGCCTTGCCAGGCTGCGGTCATGGGTGACCAGCACCAGGCTGGTGTGTCGCGCGCGGTTGAGTTCCAGCATCAGCTCGAACACCGTTGCAGCCGTGCGGTCATCCAGGTTGCCGGTCGGCTCGTCACCGAGCACGCAGGCCGGATGGTTGACCAGCGCGCGCGCCACGGCGGCACGCTGGCGCTCACCACCGGACAGCTCGCCCGGCTTGTGGTCAAGGCGATGGCCCAGCCCGACCGACTCCAGCAGCGCGGTGGCGCGCGCAACCGCCTCTTCCACCTCTGGGCGACCGCGGACGAACGATGTCGCGCCGTTGACGATGCTGGCCAGCGCCGACCCCACCACGCCCAGTCCCGCGTACGCCAGGCGCTGCGACAGCACCGAATGCGACTTTGCCAGCAGCACCGGCATCATCACGTTTTCCAGCGCGGTGAACTCCGGCAGCAGGTGATGGAACTGGTAGACGAAGCCCAGCGCCTGGTTGCGCAGCAGGCCTCGCGCGGTGTCCGACAGCGCCGACATGCGCTGGCCGGTCACATAGACCTCGCCGGCGGTCGGAATGTCGAGCCCGCCCAGCAGGTGCAGCAGCGTGCTCTTGCCGGCACCTGAAGCACCGATAATCGCCACCGTTTCGCCAGCGGTCACGGTCAGGTCCAGGCCATCGAACACCGGGGTCTGCATGCGTCCCTCGGCGTAGGTCTTGCCCAATGCTTCGGCGCGGATCACTTCATCGCCGCGATTGAAGACCTTATTCATAACGCAGGGCCTCCGCCGGCTGGGTGCGTGCTGCCCGCCAGGCGGGATACAGGGTGGCCAGGAAGCTCATCAGCAGCGCGACCACGGTGATCGCCACCACGTCGCCGGTCTGCATGTCGGTCGGCAGGCCGGTGATGTAGTAGACATCCTCCGGCAGCAGCTTGACGTTGAACACGCTTTCGATGGCGCCGAGGATGCGCTCCAGGTTGAGGGTCAGGGTAATGCCGCCGATCAGGCCGGCCAGCGTCCCGAAGATGCCGATCAGCGAGCCCTGCACCATGAACACCTGCATCACCCCGCCCGGGGTCAGGCCCAGCGTGCGCAGGATCGCAATATCGGCCTGCTTGTCGGTCACCAGCATCACCTGGGAGGAGACCAGGTTGAACGCGCCCATCGCGATGATCAGCGACAGCAGGATGCCCATCACCACCTTCTCCATGCGCAGCGAGTGGTAGAGGTTGGCGTTCTGCTGTGTCCAGTCGCTCACCCGGTAGGCACCGCCGAGGCTCTGCGCAAGATCCACACCCACTTCCAGCGAGCGGTCCATGTCGTGCAGTTTCAAGCGCACGCCCGTGGCGCCGTCGCTGCGCAGCACGCGTTCCAGGTCCTGCATGTTGGCGAAGCCGACGCCACGGTCGACCTCGTTGTAGCCGGCCTCGAAGATGCCACTGACGGTGAAGCGCTTCATCCGCGGCACCGCGCCGGCCGGCGTGCCCTGCACTTCGGCTAAGGTCACCAGCACCTGGTCGCCGACATCCACGCCCAGCCAGATCGCCAGTTCCTTGCCCAGCAGCAGGTTGAAGCTGCCCGGCTTGAGGCTGTCATAGCTGCCCTTGGTGACCTTCTTGTCGATCACCGACACCTTCGGTTCCAGCGCCGGGTCGATGCCCTGGATGATCGCACCCTGCACGCGCGGGCCGCTGATCATCGACTGGATCTCGATGTACGGCGCAGCACCGGCCACGCGTGGGTCCTTGCGGGCCACCTCGACCACGCGCATCCAGTCCGGCATCGGCTCGCCGTCGCGGCTGATGGTGGTATGCGCGGTCATCTGCAGCAGGCGGCTGCGGATTTCCTTCTGGAAACCGCTCATGACCGCCAGGGTGGTGATCAGCACCGTCACGCCGAGCGCAATGCCCAGGATCGATGCCATCGAGATGAAGGAGATGAAGCCGTTGCGGCGCTTGGCGCGCAGGTAGCGCAGGCCGATAGCCACGGGGATGGGTTTGAACATGCAGGCACGCCGGTCAATTCAGCTTATGGTGCCATTGACCGGGGCCGACGGGAAACGCTGCGTGCGGCCACGGCCAGTCGCAGTTCACGTCGCTGCCCGGAATCGAGCACATCCGGCCAGAACAGAAGGCGGCGGCGGCGCCGATCCTCACGCCAGTGCAGCAGCAGCCACGGCCCGCGCACCACCAGCCGCGGCGCCTCGATGTCCTGCCCCGCCACCTGCAGCGACGCCGGGGCCGGCGGCAGCAACACTGCCTGGTGCGGCCTGCGCAGCCGCCACAGCGTCTCGGCGAGGCCAACCGCCCAGGCCAGCAGCACGGCAGGAATCAACAGCCGAGACGGCAGGTCCGAGGCGCGCAACAACCAGGGTGCGGCCAGCAGCACCGCCAACTGAGCGGCGGCCTGCAGCCGCGAAGGGCGCCACTCAAGGCTTGAGGGCGAGGATCTTCTGCATGAGGGGGATCGCGTGCGCATGCGGGCAGGCCTCGTAGCCCATGAACCAGCGCCACAACTTATCGTCCTCGCAGTCGAGCAGGAACAGGAAAACCTCGCGCTCTTCGGTCGGCGCAGTGCTCCATTCGTGGTCGAGGTAACGCCCGAACAGCTGGTCCAGCTCGCGCATGCCGCGGCGGCAGCGCCAGCGCAGCTTCTTCAGCAGAACGTCTTCTTCCATCGTGTTTCTCCAGATACAGCAAAGCCACGCATGGCGTGGCTCTACTGGGGTGGCACAGCCACGCGTGGCGTGGCTCTACCGGGTGCAGCCGAGCCGTGTCAGGCGCGGCGTTCCATCATCAGCTTCTTGATCTCGGCGATCGCCAGCGCCGGATTCAGGCCCTTCGGGCAGGTCCGGGCGCAGTTCATGATGGTGTGGCAGCGGTACAGCTTGAACGGATCTTCCAGATCGTCCAGGCGCGCACCGGTGTCCTCATCGCGCGAGTCGATGATCCAGCGGTAGGCCTGCAGCAGGATCGCCGGGCCCAGGTAACGCTCGCCGTTCCACCAGTAGCTCGGGCAGCTGGTCGAGCAGCAGGCGCACAGGATGCACTCGTACAGGCCGTCGAGCTTGGCGCGCTCTTCCGGCGACTGGAGCCGCTCCTTGCCGGCGGGCGGCGGGGTGACCGTCTGCAGCCAGGGCGTGATCGAGGCATATTGCGCGTAGAAATGCGTGAAGTCCGGCACCAGATCCTTGATGACGTCCATCGCGGGCAGCGGCGTGATCTTGATCTCGCCCTTCACGTCCTCGATCGCGGTGGTGCAGGCGAGGCCATTGCGCCCGTCGATGTTCATCGAACACGAGCCGCAGATCCCCTCGCGGCACGAGCGGCGGAACGTGAGCGACGAATCCTGCTCCGACTTGATCTTGATGAGCGCGTCGAGGACCATCGGGCCGCATTCGTCGAGATTGACCTCGAACGTATCGTAGCGCGGGTTCTCGCCCGAATCGGGATCGTAGCGATAGACCTTGAAGTTGCGCATCGTGCCGCCGGGTTGCGGCGAGGGATGCTTCTGCCCGCCCTTGATCTTGCTGTTCTTCGGGAGCGTGAACTCGGCCATGCGCGCGTCTCGTCTTCGTGGTGGATCGTCGGCGCGCACCAACACGCACCGGCACCGTTCATGGGGCGGGTACACGATCGCGGGGCTTGCCGCAAACATGCCCGTTGCCGCCTACGTAGCTATTCTCCCTCGCGGCTCAAGGGGGGATCAGCCGCGACGCGGCCCCACCATGCCGATCCGCGCGCCATCGGGATCGGTGACGACCGCGGAGAAGGCGTCGCTGGGGATCGGATC
>NZ_CAJYVQ010000006.1 GCF_913778665.1 uncultured Stenotrophomonas sp. | reverse complement strand
AGAACACCGAGTCCTTCTGGCCGATGGTGACCACGTCCACACCCGCGCACTGGTCCTGCCACTGGCGCACTTCGCCCAGCATCTTGCGGAACAGGTTGTTGTTCAGGCCGCCGGCCAGGCCGCGATCGGAGGAGATCACGATGTAGCCGACGCGCTTGACCGACTCGCGCTGCACCAGGAACGGATGCGTGTAATCGGTGCTGGCCTGCGCCAGATGCCCGATCACCTGCTTCATCGCCTGCGCGTACGGACGCGAGGTCTTCATCCGATCCTGCGCCTTGCGGATCTTGGAGGCCGAGACCATCTCGAGCGCGCGCGTCACCTTGCGGGTGTTCTGCACGCTCTTGATCTTGGATTTGATTTCGCGTCCGCCTGCCATGCTCTCGCTCGCTTTGCTCGCTTCGTGGGAATGGGGAATGGAGAATCGGGAATGGGCAAGCCCGGATCCCGCTCCTACGATTCCCTATTCTCTATTCCCGATTCCCGGCAACTGATTTACCAGCTGCCCGTGGTCTTGAACTCGCCGATGCCCTTCTTGAACGCGGCCTCGATGTCGCCGTTCCAGTCGCCGGTGTCGTTGACCTTGGCGATCAGCTCGCCCTGGGTGTTGGCGAAGTGGGCGTGCAGGCCCTCTTCGAACGCCAGCAGCTTGTTGACCGGCACGTCGTCGAGGTAGCCCTCGTTGACGGCGTAGATCGACAGCGCCTGGTTGGCGATGGACATCGGCATGTACTGCTTCTGCTTCATCAGCTCGGTGACGCGCTGGCCACGCTCCAGCTGCTTGCGGGTCGCTTCGTCCAGGTCCGAGGCAAACTGCGCGAACGCAGCCAGCTCACGGTACTGGGCCAGCGAGATACGGATGCCGCCCGACAGCTTCTTGATGATCTTGGTCTGGGCCGAACCACCGACGCGCGACACCGAGATACCGGCGTTCACGGCCGGGCGGATGCCGGCGTTGAACAGGTCGGTTTCCAGGAAGATCTGGCCGTCGGTGATCGAGATCACGTTGGTCGGAACGAAGGCGGACACGTCGCCGGCCTGGGTTTCGATGATCGGCAGCGCGGTCAGCGAACCGGTCTTGCCGGTGACCTTGCCTTCGGTGAACTTCTCGACGTATTCCTCGGACACGCGGGCAGCGCGCTCGAGCAGGCGCGAGTGCAGGTAGAACACGTCACCCGGGTAGGCTTCACGGCCCGGCGGGCGCTTCAGCAGCAGCGAGATCTGGCGGTAGGCGACGGCCTGCTTGGACAGATCGTCGTACACGATCAGCGCGTCTTCGCCGCGGTCCATGAAGTACTCACCCATGGTGCAGCCCGAGTAGGCGCTGATGTACTGCATGGCAGCCGATTCGGAAGCGGTCGCGGCCACCACGATGGTGTGGGCCAGCGCGCCGTTCTCTTCCAGCTTGCGCACGATGTTGGCGATGGTCGAAGCCTTCTGGCCGATCGCAACGTACACGCACTTGATGCCGGTGCCCTTCTGGTTGATCACCGCATCGATCGCCATCGCGGTCTTGCCGGTCTGGCGGTCGCCGATGATCAGCTCGCGCTGGCCACGGCCGATCGGGATCATGGCGTCGACCGACTTGTAACCGGTCTGCACCGGCTGGTCGACCGACTTGCGCCAGATCACGCCCGGAGCAACGCGCTCCACCGGAGCGGTCAGGTCGGTGCCCAGCGGGCCCTTGCCGTCGATCGGCTCGCCCAGCGCGTTCACGACGCGGCCAAGCAGTTCCGGACCGACCGGCACTTCCAGGATGCGGCCGGTGGTCTTGGCGACGTCACCTTCGCGCAGGTTCTCGTAGTCACCCAGGACCACGGCGCCGACCGAGTCGCGCTCCAGGTTCAGGGCCAGGGCGAAGGTGTTGTTCGGCAGTTCGATCATTTCGCCCTGCATCACGTCGGCCAGACCGAAGATGCGCACGATGCCATCGGACACGCTGGTCACGGTGCCTTCGTTGCGCGATTCCGCGGCCAGCTTGACCTTCTCGATGCGGTTCTTGATCAGTTCGCTGATTTCGGAGGGGTTGAGCGTGGTTGCCATCGTCAAGTCCTAGTGCCGGCAGCGGGGCCGGACGTTAAATGAATTCAGTTAGCGAGCGCGGTCTGCAGACGGGCCAGCTTGCCCTTCAGCGAACCATCGATGACCACGTCGCCGGCGTCGATCACGGCGCCGCCGATCAGCGAGGCATCCACCGCGGTGGTCACTTCGACCTCGCGGTTGAAGCGCTTGCGCAGCGCAACCTTGATCGCATCCAGCTCAGCGGCCGACAGTTCGGCGGCCGAGGTCACCGTGGCCTTGACCACGTGCTCGGCTTCGGCGCGCAGGGCGTCGAACATGCCGGAGATTTCCGGCAGCAGCGGCAGACGATGCGATTCGGCCAGGATGGCCAGGAAGCGCGAGTAGGTCTCGCCGTGGGACACCGGCGCCAGCAGGGCGACGGCGTCGTCACGACCCAGCTCCGGGTTGGCGAGCAGGGCCGCCACGCGCGGGTCGGCGGCGACGTGGGCAGAGAACGCCAGGGCGTCCGACCACGGCGCGAACGTGCCTTCGTCGCGCGCGGTCGCGAACGCGGCGCGGGCGTACGGGCGGGCAAGCGTGAGGGCCTGGCTCATCCTTAGATCTCCGAGGCCAGCTCGTCGAGCAGCGCCTTGTGGGCGTTGGCGTCGATTTCGCGCTTGAGCAGCTTTTCGGCACCGGTCACGGCCAGCGCGGACACCTGCTTGCGCAGATCTTCACGGGCACGGTTGGCGGCGGCGTCGATTTCAGCCTGGGCCAGTTCCTTCTGACGGGTGGCTTCGGTGATCGCTTCGTTGCGGGCAGCATCGACGATCTGGTTGGCACGCGCGTGGGCCTGATCGATGATCTCGTTGGCCTTGGTGCGGGCTTCCTTCAGCGCTTCGTTGACCTTCTCCTGCGCCTGGGCCAGATCTTTCTGGCTGCGGTCGGCAGCAGCGAGGCCTTCAGCAATCTTCTGCTGGCGCTCTTCGATCGCGTTCATCAGCGGCGGCCAGATCTTGGTCGCGATGATCCAGATCAGACCAGCGAAGGCGAGCGCCTGCGCGAGAAGGGTGAAATTGATATTCATGGTTAGCTCGATCGCTGGTTTCGGGGTGGACGCACCGCCGTAGCGGCGCATCCGGCCTTCATCCGAAACCGGGTGCATCAGCACCCGGTTTTCTCAAACCGCTGTATCAGCCGGCCAGAGCCTTGGTGACGGCGCCAGCGAAGGCAGCCGACAGCGGGTTGGCGAAGGCCAGCAGCAGGCCGACGGCGACCGAGATGATGAACGCGGCGTCGATCAGGCCGGCGGTGATGAACATGCGGACCTGCAGGACCGGGATCAGTTCCGGCTGGCGAGCGGCCGACTCCAGGAACTTACCAGCCATGATGGCCAGACCCAGACCCGCGCCCAGCGCGGCCAGGCCGATCATGATGCCGACGGCAAGGGCGGTGGAGCTCTGAATCTGCGCGAAGTTGGTCAGGACGGCGAAGTACATGGTTATCTCCAGGAACTTAAGTTGCTAAGGGTGATGAAACGGATGAAGGTTGAAACGCGTTGAAGCTTGAAACTCAGTGAGCGTCTTCCGACAGGCTCAGGTACACGATCGACAGCATCATGAAGATGAAGGCCTGCAGCGGGATCACCAGCAGGTGGAACAGCATCCAGCCGAGGCCGAACACACCACCGGCAATGGCACCGAAGAAACCGGCACCACCCAGCACCCAGATCAGCAGGAACACGATTTCGCCGCCGAACATGTTGCCGAACAGTCGCATCGCCAGCGAGATCGGCTTGCTCAGCCACTCGACGATGTTGAGGATCAGGTTGAACGGCATCATCCACTTGCCGAACGGCGCCGTCAGGAATTCCTTGATGAAGCCGCCCAGGCCCTTCGACTTCAGCGCGAAGAACAGCATCAGGAAGAACACGCTGATGGCCATGCCCAGGGTGGCATTGACGTCAGCGGTCGGCACCGGCTTCCAGTAGTGCACGCCTGCCCATTCCAGCGGCTTGGCGATGAAATCGGCCGGGATCATCTTCAGCAGATTCATCAGCAGAATCCAGAAGAAGATGGTGATGGCGATCGGCGTGACCAGCTTGCTCTTGCCGTGGTAGGTGTCCTTGGCCTGGCGGTCAACGAACTCCAGGCAGATCTCCACGAAGGCCTGCCACTTGCCCGGCACACCGGCGGTGGCCTTGCGGGTGCCCAGCCAGAACGCGACCACGATGACCAGGCCCATCAGGACCGCGGTGAGGAAGGTATCGACGTGGATATGCCAGAACATCCCCTCGCCCTTGCCGACCGGTGCGGTCAGGTTCTGCAAGTGATGCTGGATGTAGCTGGTAGGGGTTAGAGCCTCGCCCGCCATGTGTCCGGAACCTTAGTTAATTGAATTCTGTCAACGCCTGGCCATCGCCAGGACCTGGAACATCAAGCCGACGGCGATACCAGCCAACAGCGCCAACGCAGGCAGCTTGAAGACCAGGAACCCCACCAGCAGGACGCCGAAAACCACGACCCACTTGGCCACGATCGCAATGATCAGGCGAGCCATCGCCGATCCTGCTGCCACCGCTCCCCCGCTCAGTGCCATCCGCGCCGCCACCCAGCCACCGGCCGAAATGGCCACACCGGACGCCAGCGCGCCGAGGGCGTATTTCGGACCTACCAGCAGGAAGGCCAGAGCCAGGACAGCGACCGCGGCCAGCGGGTAGACCGCGGCGCGCAGCATCAGTCGCCGACCCGCATCAACGGAGTTCAGCACAGGACGTCCCGCGTGGTTGCAAGTGGAGGGCTGAGGCGGCTACAGCAGGGGGGCCTCATCGAGCCGCCAAATTATAGCAATGGGACAATTTGCGAGACAACCGCTGCCTGTTCATCCCGGGAAGCCGCAAGTTGCGGTAACGGTTACATTTTTGCGTACCACACGGGGGACAATGACGTCCGCGTGATGCTGCGGCGCAATATTGAACTTTGGTCGCAGGCGATGGAACTTTTGCCCCAGGCACCGGTCCGATCCTTTGACCTGCCCGCAGCAACCTCGTCGACGCTTCGCCCCGCAGGTCCCTCGATGGCCCCGAAGCCCGGCTCCGGGGCCATCTTTTTGCATCGTGGCGACAGCGCTGAACCGTGCACATCGCGTGGACCATACGTTCACGGATGGTGGACGGCGATGTTCGGCACAGTGGCCTTCATTCTGATGAACCACTGCAAGGACTCTTCGATGCGCTCCGTTCCCACCCTGCTCGCCCTCTCCCTGCTCGCCGCCGGCGCGTCGTTCGCCAATGCCGCCCACGCCGCCGAGGGCGACGACCGCTTCGCCATCCGCCTCGGTGCGATGAACATCGACTCGGACAACACGCTCCGCGGCAGGACCAATGTGGCAGGCCAGGACATCGCGCTGGATCAGGACTTCAAGCTGGGCGGAAAGGAATGGGAGCCGCGCATCGACGGCATGTTCCGCATCAGCAACCGCCAGCGCCTGCTGTTCAACTACTTCAAGTACGACAAGGACCGCCGCGAGACCCTGGACCAGGGCATTTCCTTCGGCGGTGAGAACGTGCCGGCCGGCAGCTTCGTGAAGGGCGAACTGAAGTACCAGGTGGCGAGCCTGGTCTACGACTACTCGGTCGTTGATACCGACACCTTCGACCTCGGCCTGCAGATCGGTGGTGAGTACGCCAAGGTCAGCACCAAGGGCTATGCCGACCTGGGCACCGTCTACGAAGGCCAGTTCCTCGACGAAAAGGCCGACGGCGTCGCGCCGGTGGTGGGTGCGCGCATGACCTTCACCCCGTCCGAGCGCTGGATGATCACGCTGCAGGGCCAGTACCTGAACACCCGTTGGGGCAGCTTCGATGACTACAAGGGCGACCTGAGCCGCGCCAATGCCATCGTCGATTACCGCTTCACCAAGAACTTCGGCGTGTTCGCCGGCTACGACTGGTTCAAGCTGGACGTGGACAAGAAGGGCAGCGACGGCACCGTCGGCCTGAAGCAGGAATTCAAGGGTCCGGTGGCCGGCGTCAGCTTCGTGTTCTGATCCCCCGCCCCTTCCACACGCTCTCTCCTGGCGCGGCCTCCGGAAAATCGGGGCCGCGCTTTTTCTTTGCAGCGTCGACCAGGGAAGCAGGCTGGTCGAGCGCTGGGGGAAGAGGGGCTTGCGTGCGAATGTCCCCCGCCGCCCGCCTGTGGCGGTCGTCTCCTCCTTTACTTTGTCCAAACGCCTGCCACCCGCGCAGCGGCCCAGACCCTCGCGATGTGCTGCCGAAGGCATCCCCCGCAGCCAACAAAAAGCCCCGGCAGATGCCAGGGCTTCTCGTTCGGAACGGCGCGGGCGCCTTACTTCTTCTTCGGCATGTACAGATCGGTGATCGTGCCGTCGTAGATTTCCGAGGCCATCGCCACCGATTCGCTCAGCGTCGGATGCGCATGGATGGTGTGGCCGATGTCTTCGGCTTCCGCACCCATCTCGATCGCCAGCCCGATCTCGGCCAGCAGGTCGCCGGCATGCACGCCGACGATCGCACCACCGATGATGCGGTGGGTCTCTTCGTCGAAGATCAGCTTGGTGAAGCCCTCGGTACGGCCGATGCCGATCGCACGGCCGCTGGCGGCCCACGGGAACTTGGCCACGCCGACCTTCAGCCCCTTGGCCTTGGCTTCGGTCTCGGTCACGCCGACCCAGGCGATTTCCGGGTTGGTGTAGGCCACCGACGGAATCACGCGGGCCACCCACTCCTTCTTGTGGCCAGCCGCCACTTCAGCCGCCAGCTTGCCCTCGTGCGTGGCCTTGTGTGCCAGCATCGGGTTGCCGACGATGTCACCGATGGCAAAGATGTGCGGCACGTTGGTACGCATCTGGCGATCAACCGGGATGAATCCACGGTCGGTGACCTGCACGCCGGCCTTCTCGGCATCGATCTTCCTGCCGTTCGGCGAACGGCCCACGGCGACCAGCACACGGTCGAAAGTGCCCTGCGCCAACGCAGGCGACTGGCCTTCCTCGGCGGCCTCGAAGGTCACGGTGATGCCCTTGGCATCGGCGGTGACGCCCGACGCCTTGGTCTTCAGGTGCACTTCAATGCCCTGCTTCTTCAGGCGGTCGGCCAGCGGCTTGACCAGGTCCTTGTCGGCGCCCGGCATCAGCTGGTCCATGAACTCGACCACGGTCACCTTGCTGCCCAGCGCGCCATACACGGTGGCCATTTCCAGGCCGATGATGCCGCCACCCACGACCAGCAGCGAAGCCGGCACTTCGGCCAGTTCCAGCGCATCGGTGGAATCCATCACGCGCTTGTCGTCCCACGGGAAGTTCGGCAGCTTCACCGCCTGCGAACCGGCGGCGATGATGCACTTCTGGAAGCGCAGCAGCTGGGTGCTGCCGTCAGCGGCGGTGATTTCCAGCTCGTTGGCCGAAAGGAACCTGCCGACGCCCTGCACGTTGCGGACCTTCCGCTGCTTGGCCATGCCGGCCAGGCCCTTGGTCAGCTGGTTGACGACCTTTTCCTTGTACTGGCGCAGCTTGTCCAGGGTGATGGTCGGCTTGCCGAACTCGACGCCGAAATCACCGGCGTGGGCGACTTCGTCGATCACCGCGGCGGCATGCAGCAGCGCCTTGGACGGAATGCAGCCCACGTTGAGGCAGACGCCGCCGAGGCTGGCGTAACGCTCGACCAGCACGGTGTCCAGGCCGACGTCGGCGGCGCGGAAGGCAGCGGTGTAGCCGCCCGGGCCCGAGCCCAGCACGACCATTTCGCATTCGATGTCGGCCGGCTTGCCGCTGGACAGCGCCGGCTTCGGTGCCGCCGGCTCAGCCGGGGCGCGGTGCGACGGGGTCACCGGCGGCTTGCTGGCCGGGGCGGCCGCCGCCGGGGCCGGCGCAGCGGCCTTGGCCGGGGCTTCAGCGGCACCTTCGGTCTCCAGCACCACGACCACCGCGCCTTCGGACAGGCCGTCGCCGAGCTTGACTTTCAGCTCCTTGACCACACCGGCGGCCGAGGACGGCACTTCCAGGGTGGCCTTGTCCGATTCCAGGGTCACCAGACCCTGATCCTTCTTCACCGTGTCGCCGACGGCGACCAACACTTCGATCACCGGCACATCGCTGTAATCGCCGATGTCGGGAACCTTGACTTCAATCGTGGCCATGGTGGGTTTTCCTCGTGCCCGCCCGGCATCGCCGGCGGGCTGTCACTGCATCTGTTCACGCGGCCGCGCCAAGGGCGGCAGCCGCACGGTGGGGGCGAAGCGGTGCCTTACAGCAGCACGCGGCGCATGTCGGCCAGTACCTGCGACAGGTACGTGGTGAAGCGTGCGGCCAGAGCGCCGTCGATGACGCGGTGGTCGTAGCTCAGCGACAGCGGCAGCATCAGCTTCGGCGCGAACTCCTTGCCGTTCCAGACCGGCTGGATGGAAGACTTGGAGACGCCGAGGATGGCCACTTCCGGTGCATTGACGATCGGGGTGAACGCGGTGCCGCCGATGCCGCCCAGCGAGCTGATCGAGAAGCAGCCGCCGCTCATGTCGGCCGGGCCGAGCTTGCCGTCGCGCGCCTTCTTGGCCAGTTCGCCGGTTTCCTGCGCGATCTGCACCACACCCTTCTTGTCCACATCGCGGATCACCGGCACGACCAGGCCGTTCGGCGTGTCGGCAGCGAAGCCGATGTGGAAGTACTTCTTCAGGGTCAGGTTTTCACCGCTGGCGTCGAGCGAGGCGTTGAATTCCGGGAACTTCTTCAGCGCTGCGGCGCTGGCCTTGATCAGGAAGGCGAGCATGGTCAGCTTGATGCCGGCCTTCTCGTTTTCCTTGTTCAGTGCCACGCGCAGGCCTTCCAGGTCGGTGATGTCGGCCTGCTCGAACTGGGTGACGTGCGGGATCATCGCCCAGTTGCGGGCCAGGTTCGCGCCGGAGATCTTCTTGATCCGCGACAGCGGTTGCACTTCGGTCTCGCCGAACTTGCTGAAGTCGACCTTCGGCCACGGCAGAAGGTTCAGGCCACCGCCAGCGGCAACGACGCCACCGGCAGCCGCCGGCACGCCATTGCTGAGTGCCGCCTTGACGAACTTCTGTACGTCACCCTTGGTGATGCGGCCACCCTTCTCGGTGCCGTTGATCTGCAGCAGGTCCACGCCCAGCTCGCGGGCGAACACGCGCACCGCCGGGGTGGCGTACGGCACCTTGGCCGGCAGCACGCCATCGGCGTTGAACTGCACCGGCGGGCTGCTCGGGGTGCCGGCCGAGGCGATCTCGCGGGCCGCCAGCTTGTCCGGCTGCGCCGGTACAGCGACCGGCTCGACCTTGGTGGCGGTCTCGGCGGCAGCCGGAGCGGCAGCAGCGGCCGCCTTGGTCGGCGCCGGCGCGGCAGCGCCCTCGGCTTCGATGATGGCGACCACATTGCCCTGCGACAGGTTGTCGCCAACCTTGACCTTGATCTCCTTGACCACGCCGGCGACCGACGACGGCACTTCCATGGTGGCCTTGTCGCTTTCCAGCGTGACCAGGCCCTGGTCCTTCTTGACCGTGTCGCCGACGGCGACCAGCACCTCGATGACCGGGATGCCGGCGTAATCGCCGATATCCGGCACCAGCGCTTCAACGGCACCGCCGCTGGAGGCCGGGGCAGCCGGAGCGGCCGGGGCAGCAGCGGCCGGAGCCGGTGCGCTCTGGGTAGCGGCAGCCGGGGCAGCGGCCTTGGCCGGTGCGGGGGCGGCAGCGGCCGGCGCAGCGGCCTCGCCTTCAGCGACTTCGATCAGCGCCACGACTTTGCCCTCGGACAGGCTGTCGCCGACTTTGACCTTCAGTTCCTTGACCACGCCCGCTACCGAAGACGGTACCTCCATGGTGGCCTTGTCGCTTTCCAGCGTAACCAAGCCCTGGTCCTTCTTGACCGTGTCGCCGACGGCGACAAGCACCTCGATTACCGGGATATCGCTGTAGTCACCGATATCGGGGACAAGTGCTTCCTTGATTTCGGCCATGGGGATAACTCCGGCAATCTGGTGTAGGGAAACGTCTATTGTGCGGCCAGCGGGGGCCAGCGCCAACCGTTACAGGTGTTTTCAGTACGCACGCAGCCGGGACAGGCTGTTGCCCGAGGGATGCGGCGGCGACCAGTCGGTAGCGTATTGTCCGGACCATGTCGGCCTCATGTCGCCAGCGCGTCGGCCACCGGCTGCCAGGCCTGGCGCAGGCGCGGCAACGACCACGCTGCATTGGCCGGGCTGGTCGAGGGTAGCGCCAACACCCTCGGCGGGCTGTCCAGCTGCGGCAGTACCCAGCGCTGGAAGGCCTTCAGCGCGGCGCCGCCATTGCAACCGATCAGCTCCAGCTCAGGTAGCGAGGCGATCAGTTCCGGCACTGCATTGGGCACTTCCGTGCCACGCACGATGTCGGCGTCCAGGCTGCCGCGTCGCTCGCACTGCCCGATCACATCCCACACGCCCACGCCTGCGGCCTGCAGCGCGTTCATGCGTTGCGGGTAGGGCAATCCTGCGTCGAACCCACAGATTTCAGCCACCAGCGGCCAGAAGCGGTTGCGTGGATGCGCGTAGTAGCGCTGCGCCTGCAGCGATGCCACGCCCGGCATCGAACCCAGCAGGAGCACCCGGCATGCCGGATTCACCTGCGCTTGCAAGCCGATGCATCGTGTTGCCGTGCTCACATCTTCTCCAACTTGGTGAATGCCAGCAGTGGCCGAAAAGCCCATGAAAACAGGCTTTTCGCACCATTCGCTGAACGAGGAAAACCATTTTTTAACGCGCGTCGGATTCGATTCATGTTGGGGCGACTACGGTGTGCTCGCCCCGCAACCGGGGGCCCAAAACAAGAAACATTAGGAGATACCCCCATGCGCTCCATCCGTATCCTGAGTCTCGCCCTGCTGACCTCCGCCGCCTTCGCGCCGGCCGCTTTCGCCCAGGACAGCAGCAGCACCGACACCGCTTCGGGCAAGCATTTTGCCGTTGTTGGCGGCGTCTCGCTGCTGCAGCCGAAGAATGATCCGATCGACGGCATCAAGAAGACCGATGGCGGCCCGGCGCCGACCGTCAGCTTCAGCTACTACGTCAACGACAACTGGGCCGTTGAGCTGTGGGGCGCCGCCGACAAGTTCGACAACACGTTCAAGGGCCCGAACAACGCCCGCGTGGGCTCGGTCGAGCAGCAGCCGGTCGCACTGAGCGGCCAGTACCACTTCGGTCAGGCTGACAACGTGTTCCGTCCGTTCGTGGGCGTCGGCTACTACCAGTCGAGCTTCAGCAGCGAGAAGCTGGCTGACGGCAGCAGCTCCGACATCCGCCTGAAGGATGCCAAGGGCGTGATCGGCACCGTCGGCGTGGACATGAACATCAACTCCACCTGGTTCGCCCGTGCCGACGCCCGCTACATGCGCGCCCGCCCGGATGTCAAGGTCGGCGGCGAGAAGATCGGCGAAGCCAAGATGGATCCGTGGACCGTCGGCTTCGGCATCGGCGCCCGCTTCTGATCCAGGCAACACCGCTTCAGTGAGGTAACGCGACGGGCCCTTAGGGGCCCGTCGTCGTTTCCGTCACCCGCTGCCTGTAGAGTCCACGGTCAGTCGACTGCTCTTCTCTTCCAGATGTCGAGCATGGCTCGACGCTACAAGAGGCAGTCGACTGACGGTCGACGCTACGCACGCACACAGGACACGGAGCCGCGATGGACGAAGTCGACCTGCTGGTGATCGGCGGTGGCATCAACGGTGCCGGCATCGCCCGCGACGCCAGTGGCCGGGGCCTGCGCGTGCTGCTGTGTGAGCAGCACGACCTCGCCGCGCATACCTCCAGCGCCAGCAGCAAACTCATCCACGGCGGCCTGCGCTACCTGGAGCAGGCCGAATTCGGCCTGGTGCGCAAGGCACTGGGTGAGCGCGAGGTGGTGCGCCGGCAAGCCCCCTATCTGGTCCACCCACTGCGCTTCGTGCTGCCGTGGGAACCGCACCTGCGCCCACGCTGGATGCTGCGCGCCGGACTGTGGCTGTACGACCATCTGGGCCGGCGCAGTCCGGCCTTCCCCGCCGCGCAGGCCCTGGATCTGCAACGCGACCCGCTGGGCACTACCCTTTCCTCGTCACTGCGCCAGGCATTCAGCTATGCCGATGCGCAGGTGGACGATGCGCGGCTGGTCCTGCTCAACGCACTGGATGCCGCGCAGCGCGGCGCGCAGATGCAGGTGGGCAGCCGCTGCGTGGACCTGCACGCCGAACAGGGGCGCTGGCGCGTGCGGCTGGAGACCGGCGACGGCCAGCAACGCACGGTGCTCGCCCGCGCAGTGGCCAATGCGGCCGGCCCTTGGGCCGGCGGCCTGCTGGAGCGCATGCAGGCGCGCTGTGGCGGCCCCGTGCTGCGACTGGTGCAAGGCAGCCACATCGTGCTGCGCCGGGCCTGGCCCGCTGACAGCGCCTGCCTGCTGCAACAACCGGACGGCCGCATCGTGTTCCTGCTGCCGTTCGCCCACGACCATCTGCTGGTCGGCACCACCGACACCGACTACCGCGGCAACCCGGCGCGCTGCAGCGTGCTGCCGTCCGAAGTGGCGTACCTGTGCGAGGCCGCCAATCGTTACCTGCGCGAGCCCATCGCTCCGGAAGACGTGGTCTGGCAGTTCGCCGGCGTGCGCCCGTTGCTGGCCGACCCGGACCCGCGCGCGGCGAAGCTGAGCCGCGATTACCGCCTGCAGGTACAGTCCGAGCCGGCACCGGCCCTGCATGTGCTGGGCGGCAAGCTGACCACCTATCGGGTGCTGGCCGAAGAGGCCCTGGAGCTGCTGCGCCCGGCCCTGCCGGAAATGGGGCCGGCCTGGACCGCAACGGGGACGCCGCTGCCGGGTAGCGACTGGGGCGATGCCACGCAGGCCGGCGCACGCCTGCAGGCGCTGGCACCGTGGCTGCCCGCGGATATCGCGCGGCGCTGGGCGGGGGCATACGGCAGCCGCAGCGAGGCCCTGCTGCAGGACGCCCGGGGCTTGGCCGATCTTGGCGAGGATTTCGGTGCTGGGCTGCATGCACGCGAAGTGATCTTCCTGCGCGACTACGAATGGGCACGCAGCGCCGAGGATGTGCTGTGGCGACGCAGCAAGCTGGGCCTGCGGCTGGATGCGACGCAGATGGCGCGGTTGCAGGCGTGGATGCAACCCGCTGCGTAGAAATCCGCGCAATCCCGTACAGCACGCCCATGCGGGTTCCGGGCAAGCCCGCACACCGCACGGTCCATGGCGATACCGTAGGATTTCCCCATCGCTACCGGAGACGCTGCATGACGCCCCGCTACGTGCTGGCCATCGATCAGGGCACCACCAGTTCGCGCGCGATCCTGTTCGATCGAGCCGGCGACATCGTCGGCAGCGCGCAGCGCGAGTTCGCGCAGATCTTCCCGCAGCCCGGCTGGGTCGAGCACGATCCGCGCGAGATCCTCACCAGTGTCTATGCCACGCTGACCGAACTGCTCAGCCGCGGGCAGATCGACCCGCGCCACATTGCCGCCCTGGGCATCACCAACCAGCGCGAGACCACCGTGGTCTGGGACCGCACCACCGGCCAGCCGATCCACAACGCCATCGTCTGGCAGTCGCGGCAGAGCCACGCGATCTGCGAGCGGCTGAAATCCGAAGGGCATGAGGCGCTGATCCGCGAGCGTACCGGGCTGCTGATCGATGCCTATTTCTCTGCGACCAAGGTGCGCTGGATCCTCGACCACGTGGAGGGTGCACAGCAGCGCGCCGAGCGGGGCGAGCTGCTGTTCGGCACCATCGACAGTTGGCTGGTGTGGAACCTCAGCGGCGGCCAGGCGCACGTGACCGATTACAGCAATGCCGCGCGCACCCTGCTGTTCAACATCCACACGCTGGACTGGGATGACGACCTGCTGGCGCTGCTGGACATCCCGCGCGCGATGCTGCCGCAGGTGCGCGATTCCAGTTCGGTGTACGCGCACACCCGGCCGCAGTTCTTCTTCGATCATCCGATCCCGATCGCCGGCATCGCCGGCGACCAGCAGGCGGCGCTGTTCGGCCAGGCCTGCTTCCAGCCGGGCATGGTCAAGAACACCTACGGCACCGGTTGCTTCATGCTGATGCACACCGGCACGCAGGCGGTGCGTTCGCGTAATGGCCTGCTGACCACCATCGCCTGGGGCGTGGACGGGTGCGTCGAGTACGCGCTGGAAGGCTCGATCTTCATCGCCGGCTCGGTGGTGCAGTGGCTGCGCGATGGCCTGCGCATGATCGAGCGCGCCGGTGACAGCCAGGCGCTGGCGGCGCAGGTGCCCGACAGCGGCGGCGCCTACTTGGTGCCCGCCTTCGTCGGTCTGGGCGCGCCATACTGGCGCAGTGATGTGCGCGGCGCGATGTTCGGCCTGACTCGTGGCACCCGCAAGGCGCACTTCGTGCGTGCGGCGCTGGAGTCGATGGCCTACCAGACCCGCGACGTACTCGACGCGATGCAGTCCGATGCGGGCATCGCGCTGACCGAGCTGCGTGCTGATGGCGGTGCGATCGGCAATGACTTCCTGGCCGGCTTCCAGGCCGATATCCTCGGCGTGCCGCTGCTGCGGCCACGGCTGACCGAGACCACCGCGCGGGGCGCGGCCTATCTGGCTGGCCTGGCGGTGGGGTTCTGGACCAGCCGCGAACAGATCGCCGCACAGTGGGGCCTGGACAGGCGCTTCGAGCCACAGATGGACGTGGCCCGGCGCGAGAAGCTGTACGCAGGGTGGCAGCAGGCGGTAGCCGCCACCCTCGCCTTCCACGTCGATTGATGGCAGTGCCGGCCGCTGGCCGGCAACCCCATGATCTTTGGCGGCGTTTGCAGAGTGCCGGCCAGCGGCCGGCACTACCGCACGGCCAGAACCTCCGCGGCCCGGTCAGAACGCCGGCAGCACCGCGCCCTTGTACTTGGTTTCGATGAAGGCCTTCACCTGCGGGCTGGTCAGCGCCGTGGCCAGCTTCTGCACGCGGGCGTCATCCTTGTTGTCCGGGCGCGCGACCAGGAAGTTCACATACGGCGAATCCTTGCTCTCGATCGCCAGCGCATCCTGGGTCGGGTTGAGGCCGGCATCCAGCGCGTAGTTGGTGTTGATCAGGGCCAGATCGACCTGGTCCAGCACGCGCGGCAGCATTGCCGAGTCCAGCTCGCGGAACTTCAGGTTCTTCGGGTTGGCGATGATGTCACGCTGGGTCGCCAAGGCATTGGTCGGGTCCTTCAGCTCGATTACGCCGGCCTTGTGCAGCAGGATCAGCGCGCGGCTGTTGTTGCTCGGGTCGTTCGGGATCACCACATCGGCGCCTTCGCGCAGCTCGGCCAGCGACTTGATCTTGCGCGAGTACGCACCGAACGGCTCGATGTGCACGCCGATCACCTTGACCAGGTCGGTCTTGCGGTCGCGGTTGTAGGCCTCCAGGTACGGCTCGGTCTGGAAGTAATTGGCGTCCACCTGCTTCTGCACCAGCTGGTCGTTGGGCTGCACGTAGTCGTTGAACACGCGCACGTCCAGGTCCACGCCTTCCTGCTTGAGGATCGGCTTGACCACCTCGAGGATCTCGGCGTGCGGCACGGCCGTGGCGGCCACCACCAGCTTCTGCGAGGGCTCGCCGGACTTGCCGCAGGCGGTCAGGGCCAGCGCAGCGGCAAGCAGGGGCAGCAACAGGGTCTTCTTCATGGGCGGGGGGGTCTCGTGGGGGAGTGTCAGGCGTTGTCGTAGTTGCTCAGGGCAAGCTCGAGCAGGGCCTTGGCCTGCTCGCGCAGCATCACCGGCTCGACGATCTCGGCATCCGAGCCATAGTGCAGCACGTCCATCAACAGCTCGCGCGAAACGCTGTACGGCACCTTCAGTTCATAGCGGCCATCGGCCAGGAAGCGGCCCTGCTGCTTGGAATGCCAATGCTCGTCGGCCACCCAGCGCGCCGCCTTGGCACTGAACAGGATGGTCGCCCAGCCCTTCGGCGCGCCGGAGAAGATGCCGTAGCTGGCACCGAGCTGTTCGTCCAGTTCGCTGTCGGCCACATCGCGGGCGGTGCTGTCGACCACCCGTGCCTTGTAGATGCGGTCGACGGCGAAGCTGCGCAGTGCCTCGCGGTCGTGGTCCCAGGCATCCAGGTACCAGTTGTCGCGATAGTGGGTCAGGCGCTGCGGCGAGACGGTGCGCTTGGTCGGCTCGTCGGTGGAGCGGGCGCGGTATTCGAACGCCAGCTGGCGGCGCTCCAGCACGGCCGAGGCCACGCTGCGGAAACTGCCTTCATCGAACTTGCGGCCGCGGTGCGGGATCACCCGCACGCGGTCCACCGGCCAGCTGGAAACGCCGGCCTGGGCCGCCAGCAGGCTCTCGATGCGCTGCTGCAGCGGCGCCAGCACCGAAGACAGCACACCGCCGCCGGTACGCGCCAGCAGATGCTGCGAGGCCAGCAGGGCGTGCAGTTCCTCCGAGCTCAGCCACAGGCCGGGCAGCTCGAAGCGGTCGCTCTCGTCGGCGTGGTAGCGGAAGCCGGCCTCACCGTCGCCCTCGATCGGCGCCATCAGCGCATCGCGCAGGAAGGCCAGGTCGCGGTAGACGGTGGCGCGTGAACAACCGAGCTTGTCCTGCAGGGTCGCCACCGTCACCGGATAGCGCGCGGACTTGAGCAGACGATGCAGGGCGGTGATGCGTTCGTATCGGTCCATGCCCCCGATTATGTCCGACTCGCGGGTCTTGTGTGGGACGTTTGGGCTATCGTGGTCGCCCCTGCCCCCATGGAACGCCCGATGCGCCGGTTGCCCGCCCTGTCCCTGCTGGCCTGTCTGCTGCTGGCCGCCTGCGATCGCGCGCCGGCACCAACCCACGGCGAGGCCGCCGTGCCGGCTGCCGATCCGGCGCAGGCGGTGCTGGGCGCCAGCCAGCGGTTTGCCGCCCTGCGCAGCTTCCACGCCGAACTGGAGGTGCTGGGCGCGCCGCAGCCGGTGCGCAGCGCCATGGACTTCGTCGCCCCCGACCGTTTCCGGGTGCAGACACCGGCCGGGCTGCAGACGATCATCGGCGACACCCTGTTCCTGCAGGCCGACGGCGCGATCCGCCAGGTGCCGGCCCCGGCGGGCCTGCTCGAACAGTGGCGCAACCCGCTGCCGGCCGATGCCCTGCCCGCCGACCTGCAGGCCGAGGATCTCGGCAGCCAGGCGCTGGACGGCGTCCAGACCCGCCACTACCGCCTGCGCGGCGCGCAGCCCGGCGAGCGCATGGAGTACTGGGTGGACGCCCAGGGCCTGCCACGGCAGATCGTGCGCAGCGGCAGCAGCAACGGCCGCAGCTTCCAGCTGCGCCTGCGCTATTCGCGCTTCAACGACCCGGCACTGCGCATCGATCTGCCCTGAATGGGCGATCGCGGCAACGCCTGCTGAAGCACGCTTTGGATCGATTCGGACCGCCATCACGCTTCCAGTATCATCACCGGCTGTTAACCGTTTCGGAGAAGCCTCGATGTCCCTGCGCGTGTCCCTGCTGATCCCCCTGCTGCTGTGTGCGCCGCTCGCATACGCGCAGGACGCCTCCGAGCTGGCGGCGATGTCCTCGCCGTGGAGCGGCAGCGGCGGCGAGCTCGGCTTCGCCTCGGCACGTGGCAACAGCAGCACCGAGAGCTTCAACGGTCGCCTGCGCCTGCGCTACACCGACGGCGACTGGGTGCACAGCATGGACCTGTTCGGCCTGCGCTCCAGCTCCAAGGTGACCGAGACCAACGACGACGGCACCACCACCCGTCGCAACAACACCACCGCCAACCGCTACACCGGCAGTGCCGGCAGCGCGCTGCAGCTGGGCGAGCACCGCCAGCTGACCGCGACGGTGCGTACCGAACGCGATGATTTCGCCACCTACGACCGCCAGAGCTCGTTCGGTCTGGGTTACGGCACCCGCCTGTGGAACACCGAGCGCTTCTCGTTCGATGCACAGATCGGCCCCGGTGTGCGCCGCACCCACAGCACCGAGGACGACCGCACCCGTACCGGCATGATCGGTCGAGGCCTGTTCGACCTGAAGTACTCGCTGACTGACAACACCGACCTGGTCAACACCCTGCTGGTTGAATCCGGTTCGTACAACACCTTCGGCCAGAACGACTTTGGTGTCTCGGTGAGCATGAACGAGCACCTGGCGCTGAAGGCCGGCTGGCAGGCGCGTTACAACAGTGACGTGGCCGAAGACAAGCGCAAGACCGATACGCTGACCACGATGAACGTGGTCTACAAGTTCAAGTAAGCAGAACGGGCGCCCAGGGCGCCCGTTTTCTTTCACCGCGATGGGCAGGCTGGGCGGAGCCTATGGGGTAGAGCCGACTGACGGTCGGCTCTACCACGTCGGTTCCGGCTCAGACATCCAGCAGTCCGCCGGCACCGGCATCCAGCAGCAGCTTGGCCACCTGCTGGCCCAGCGCTTCCGGATCGCCGGCCGGCCCGACCGCTTCTGCGCGGACCGCGCGGCCATCGCTGGCGCTGCCGACCAGTCCCTGCAGGTGAAGATCCTGGCCCTGCCACTGCGCGATCGCCGCCACCGGCACGTGGCAGCTGCCATGCAGCGCTCGGTTCATCGCCCGCTCGGCCTCGACGCAGGCACGCGTCGCTGCATCATCCAGGCCAGCGAACAGCGCCATCAGCCCCACATTGCTGCCATCGCACTCCACCGCCACCGCCCCCTGTGCCGGTGCCGGCAACCACTGAGGTGGCTGCAGGCGCGCGACGATGCGCTCACCCAGGCCCAGCCGCTCCAGCCCGGCCACGGCCAGCACGATGGCGTCATAGCCACCGTTGTCGAGCTTGGCCAGGCGGGTGTTGACGTTGCCGCGCAGGTCCAGCAGTTCCAGGTCCGGGCGCAGCGCACGCAGCTGGGCCTGGCGGCGCAATGACGAGGTGCCGACCCGTGCACCGATCGGCAGTGCATCCAGCGAGGCGTACAGGTTGGAGACGAAACCATCGGCCGGATCGTGGCGGGTCAGCATCGCCGGCAACGCAAATGGCGCGTCCAGCTCCATCGGTACGTCCTTCAGCGAATGCACCGCACAGTCGGCCTCACCGCGCAGCATGGCCAGCTCCAGTTCCTTCAGGAACAGGCCCTTGCCACCGATGGCGGCCAGCGAGCGGTCCAGCACCTCGTCGCCGCGGGTGCTCATCGGCACCAGTTCCACATGCAGGCCGGGGTGGGCCTGGCGCAGGCGGTCGGCGACGTGTTCGCTCTGCCAGAGGGCGAGCGGGCTCTTGCGGGTGGCAATGCGGACGGTTTCCATCACGGCATTATCGCGCCTTCGGCGCGGATACGGCCAACGGCGGAGCCCCTCGTGGCTGGGGCTATCAAAGCAGAAGCCGTGCTTGGCCGGGGCGGTGGGGTCATGCGGGGACGCCGTGAACCCATCCCTGGGGGCTTGGCCGCGGCATCCATGCCGCGGACACCCCGCCTGACCCCACCGCCCCGGCCTTTGACAGTTTCCGTGTGCGTCAGCCACGGAAGATCAAAAGAAAAGCAGAGCAAGAGCGGGTCGCTTCGCTCGGAGTCGAGCATGGCTCGACTCTACATTTCTCCACTCCGATAACACCAACGCTTTTGCTGTCCGTCGCGGTGGACAACGAGAGGGTTGGGCCGGGGTGGGGTGGCGGGACCGTTGGCGCCATGGATGGCGCCATCGAGCCCCCCGGGCTGGGTTTACGGCGGGTCCCGCCCCCCCCCCCCCGCCCCGACCCAGCACGTAGCAACAACGAGCCGACCAACCGGCTGTTGCTGTTGCTGTTGCTGTTGCTGTTGCTTTCGACGTTGCTCGTAAGCAGTCGCGGCCGCTGGCCGCGCGGAACCACTCACAGATGCCGCAATTCCTGCTTCAGCGTCGCCACGCAGCGCCGACTGACTTCCAGCGGCTGCTTGCCATGCCGCAGCACCGCCTGCACCTGCCCGCCAGTACCACGGCGCAGCTCCACCAGCTCGTGGCGCGCCACCAGGCAGTTGCGATGGATGCGGATGAAGCGGCTGGAGAACTCCTCTTCCAGCGACCTCAGCGACTCCTCGATCAGGTCCTCGCCGCGCGCGTGGTGCACCACCACGTACTTTTCTTCGGCCTGCAGGTAATGGATATCGTCCAGCGGGATCAGCCGCAGGCTGCCGCGCAGGCGCGCGCACAGCATGCTGCGCGCCTGCTGGCCGCCGCGGTCCTGTGGCGGGCCGCCGCGACCGGCCAGGAAGGTACGCGCACGCGCGATCGCTGCGGCCAGGCGCTCGGCGCGAACCGGCTTCATCAGGTAATCGATCGCAGCCGCTTCGAAGGCCGACAACGCATGCGCGTCGTAAGCGGTGCAGAACACCACCGCCGGCCGTGGCTCGAAGCTGGCCAGGTGGCGCGCCGCTTCCAGGCCATCCAGCCCCGGCATCGCGATATCCAGCAGGACCAGGTCCGGCTGCAGTTCCGCGCACGCGTGCAAGGCCTGCTCGCCGTTGCCGGCCTCGGCCACCACATCCACGCCGTCCTGCGCCGCCAGCAGGCTGCGCAGGCGCTCGCGCGCCAGCGGTTCGTCATCGGCGATGACTACCCTCACGATCACTCCCTCACTGGATCGGCACTGTCACCTGGCAGGCATAGTAGCCTTCGGTCCAGCCGGCCGTCATCCGCGCGGCGCTGCCGAAGCGCCAGGCCAGCCGATGGCCGATGCTGTGCTGGGCATGCCCGGCGCCACGCGCCAGGGCCAGCCCGGGCGATTGCGGGTCGGGTGCCGGATTGCGCACGCGGATCTGCAGTTCGTTGCCTTCGCAGGCCAGCTGCAGCTCGATGGTGCCGCCCTCGGGCAGGCGTGAAATGCCGTGCAGCACGGCATTCTCCACCAGCGGTTGCAGGACCAGCCTCGGCAGTGGCAGGTCCCACGGCAGCGGCTCGTCGCGTTGCCAGCGCACCTGCAGGCGTTCGCCCAGGCGCAGCGATTCGATCGACAGATAGCGCTCGGCCAGCTCGCATTCGTCGCGCAACGTGGAATCGCCCTCGCCCGCCCCCAACGCGGCACGGAACAGATCCGACAGGTCCAGCACTGCGCGCTCGGCCACGGCCGGGTCGCGATGCAGCAGGCTGGCGATCAGGTTCATGCTGTTGAACAGGAAATGCGGGCGGATCCGCGCCTGCAACGCATCGGCCTGGGCGCGCGCGTTGGCCTGCACCTGTGCGGCCCAGCGGTCGCTGACATAGAAGTAGCGCAGTGCCAGCGCGGTGATCAGCGCGGTAGTGGCCGCGCTGCCGAGGGTAAAGCGCCAGAAGCTGATGCCGCTGGCGAAATTGTCACCCAGCACCGCGTACAGGGCATGCACGATGCCGGCGCAGATCACCGCGATCAGGGCCGCCAGCACGATCCCAGCGACCGCGCCCAGCACCTGCGGGAGCCTCGACAGTGCCTGCCGCAGCAGGCACAGGCTGGCGGTCACCGCCAGCGCCAGCCACAGCGCGAAGCCACTGGCCGACAGCAGCTCACCGAGGGTCCAGTGACGGCTGCCATCGGGCGCCAGCGCCAGCACCACCACCACCAGCTCGGCCAGGCCGAGCATCGCCGCCAGCCGCGGCAGGCGGCACAGTTCCGGCATCCACGGCGGTGTGCTGGCCGGGGACATGGATCAGGCGGCGCCCAGCCGTTCCTGCAGCCAGTCCCCCAGCGCATCGATCTCTTCGGCGCAGACCTGGTGCGCCATCGGGTAGCTGTGCCATTCCACGTCCAGGCCCAGCGCCTGCAGGGCCTGCGCGCTGTGTACGGCCACCGCCTGCGGAATCACCGGGTCGCTGCTGCCGTGGGCCATGAACACCGGCACCTGCACCGCATCGTCAACGCGCTTGGCGCTCCCGGCTTCCGGCAGGTAAGTGGACAGTGCGATCAGGCCAGCCAGCGGCGCGGTGCGCGACAGTGCGGCGGTGAGGATGATCGCGCCGCCCTGCGAGAAACCGGCCAGGAAGATCTTCTCCGGCGCGATGCCGCGCTCGATCTCGCGTGCGATCAACGCATCCAGCTGCTGCACCGATTCCTGCACGCCGGCCATGTCGGCGCGCGAGCGGAAATCCATGCCGACGATGTCGTACCAGCCGCGCATCGGCACGCCGTTGTTGATCGTGATCGGCCGCACCGGTGCGTGCGGGAACACGAAACGCAGGGCGGGCCAATGCGGCCGCACCAGTTCCGGCACGATCGGCGCGAAGTCGTGGCCGTCGGCGCCGAGCCCGTGCAGCCAGATCACCGACCACTGCGGCGAAGCGCCGGTTTCCTGTTCCACCGTTTGCAGCATGATGCGGCTCCTTCAAGTTCGAGCCGCATTATGCCGCTGGCACGCGGCGATCAGTACAGCGGCGGTTGCTCGGCCGCTTCCCGGCGCAGCTGCGCGGCGCGCACCAGCACGGTCGGCGGGATGTTCTCTTCGGGGATATCGAGCAGGCCGAGCCGATGCAGGAAGGCCCCCGGGCCACGCGAGGACGTCAGCGCCACCACCGGAACGGCCAGCACCATGCCGATGACCACCGGCGCCATCCAGGCCGCCAGCGACGGCGACACCGCCCACGCCAGCACGCCCATGAACGCGCCGAACACACCCAGCCCGCCGTAGCCGCGGATCAGGGCCATCCACGAGATGCCGCCATCGTCGCGCTGCTGCGCGTCCCAGCCGGAATCGCGGCCGGACAGTACTTCGGCCACGCCGCGCGACTGCACGTACATGACCACCGGCGCCATCAGCGCGGCCAGCACGGTTTCCACCAGCATCGACACGAACGCACGGATCGCACCGCCACAACCGCGACGATCGACCGGGTCCAGCAGCATCGCCAGATAGCCCAGCACTTTAGGCAGCAGCAGCACCGCCATGGTGGCAGCGAACAGGCGCACCACCTGCTCTTCGTCCTGGGCGCGCCAGTAGACACTGGGCGAGAGGTGCAGCAGGGCGTTGAAATCGATGCCTTCCTGGAACAGCGGGATCGCGATGCCGATCAGCATCAGCATCGCCCACATCGGCGCGGTGAAGTAATGGCCGATGCCGATCAGCATGTGGGTGCGGCTGATCCAGTGCAGGCCGCGGCTGCCGACCACCTTGCCGTGCTGCAGGTTACCCTGGCACCAGCGGCGGTCGCGCACCAGCAGGTCGGTCAGCGTCGGCGGGCCTTCTTCGTAGCTGCCACCCAGGTACGGCACCATGTGCGCGGCCCAGCCCCCACGACGCATCAGCGCCGCTTCGACGAAATCGTGGCTGAGCACGTGGCCGCCGAACGGCTTGCGCCCGGGCAGCGCCGGCAGGCCGGCGTGGTCGGCGAAGGCACGGGTGCGGATGATCGCGTTGTGGCCCCAGTAGTTGCTCTCGGCGCCATGCCACCAGGCCACGCCACGGGCGATGACCGGCCCGTACACGCGTCCGCCGAACTGCTGCATGCGCGCGAACAGGGTGCGACCGCCGATCACCGACGGCAGGGTCTGGATCAGGCCGACGTCAGCGTTGTGCTCCATGCCGGCCACCAGGCGCACGATGCTGTCGCCGGTCATCAGGCTGTCGGCGTCGAGGATCAGCATCTGCGGGTAGGCGCCACCGAAGCGGCGCACCCAGTCGGCAATGTTGCCGGCCTTGCGCCCGCTGTTGTCGCCACGGCGGCGATAGAACAGCCGCGTCATGCCCTCCGGCACCCGCTCACGCAATTCGGCGAACACCTGCTCCTCGGCGCGTGCGATGTCCTCGCGGCGGGTGTCGCTGAGCACGAAGAAGTCGAAGCGTTCGAGTTGGCCGGTGGCCGCCACCGATTCGTAGATTGCCTGCAGGCCCGCCAGCAGCCGGCGCGGATCTTCGTTGTAGGTCGGCATCAGCAGCGCGGTGCGGCTGTGCACGGTCGGCAGCGGCTTGTCCGGGTCGATGCCAAGGCGATAGCCGCGGTCGAACACGGCAGTCAGGAAGCCGGCCAGGGCGCTGGCGAAGGAAAGCGCGATCCAGGCGAACAGGCCCACGAACAGCACCAGCAGGCAGGCTTCGAGCACGCTGATGCCATTGGCCGACAGCACCCGCCACATCATGCGCGTGGCAACCGCGGTCATGGCCAGGGTGCCACCGAAGATGTAGAACCGGCGCAGGCCGATCAGGCGCGGAGAGGTGCGATGGCGGCGGACCTTCAGCTCGCCTTCGCGCAGGGTCTGCTCGGGCATCGGCAGCGGGGACTCGTCGGGCAGCAGCGCCCAGCCAGCGTCGAGCCGGGGCACTTCCGCTCCCGCGTGGATGGTGTGACCCCCCATCACCGCTTACTCCGCACGGGCGGCATGGCCGGCCGTCCCGGCCAGGCTGCATGCACGAAGGTTCCCGGCGCGCCTTCCCGGCGCCCGCACTTGTCCTGGCTGTGCCGGCCCTTGGCCGCACAGTCGCTGTCTGTCACTACCGGAACCCACACGATCTCCAACGGGGCGGAATCGAAAATGCGGCCCAGTTTATGGGGCCGAATGTAAGCCGGGTGCGAAGGTCTACGCCGGGATTTGTCCCCATTCAGCAAATAGCAGGCGAGCGCGCCGTGCGGGGGGCGGGTGTCACCGCGTTGCGTCCAGTACTGGATCGTAACAAACGCGAACGGTTATCATTTCATTAACCAGGCAGGTCACCGTCTCCCGGACGGCCGCGACCCACCCAGCGGCGCCGGAGCGAACCGTGCGCCAACGACCCACGGAAGGGGGGCTGCCTGCTGTCTGCCTGCGCCTGCGCTTCCACCGGGTCCCTCATTTCTCCCATGGAAGCCGTCATGTCCCTGCCGTCCCGTTCCCGTTCCGCGCGCCTGCCGCGCACCCGCCTGGCCAACACGCTGGCCAGCGCCTGCCTGCTCGCCCTGCCCGGCCCGGCCGCCGCCGAGGCCAGCGCCGATGCCTCCACCAAGGACCTCGATACCGTGGTGGTGACCGCCTCGGGCAACCAGCAATGGATCAAGGATGCGCCTGCCAGCATCAGCGTGATCAGCCGCGAAGACATCGAACGCCAGCCGGTGCACGACCTGGCCACCCTGCTCAGCCGCGTGCCGGGCGTGACCGGCGGTCTAAGCGCCGCCGGCGAGCAGTCCAAGATCAAGCTGCGCGGCATGCCATCCAACTACACGCTGGTGCTGGTGGACGGCAAGCGCATGGGCAGCTCGGCCGCGACCAATTACCGCCCCGATCTGGGCCGCCAGGACCTGAACTGGATTGCGCCCGACCAGATCGAGCGCATCGAGGTGGTGCGCGGCCCGATGTCCTCGCTTTACGGCTCCGATGCCATGGGCGGTGTGATCAACATCATCACCAAGCGCATCGGTGATGCCTGGAACGGCAGCGCCACCCACAGCTACACCCGCCCCGGCGACAGCGAGCGCGGCGACACCCAGCAGATCGGCGCCACCCTCTCCGGCCCGCTGGGCGAACGCTTCGGCCTGCGCATCGGCGCCAACAGCATGCGCCGCGACTCGGACCAGTCCAACGGCGGCGTCTACGGCAATGCCTATGCCGGCGAGAAGGACCGCAATGTCGATGCGCTGCTGCAGTGGACGCTCAGCGACGCGCAGCAACTCTCGTTGGAGGCCGGTCATGGCGTGCAGCAGGCCTTCATCGATGCCGCGCTGGAAAAGCAGGACGAAGGTGCCTGGGGCGCCAGTGAACTCAAGCGCAGCTCGCTGGCCCTGAACCACGACGGCAAGTGGCGCTTCGGCAACTCGAAGATCAGCGCGTACTGGACCGAATACAAGAACGACATTGGCGCCACCGGCCGTTCCGAGGCCACCGACACCATCATCGAGGGCAGCCTGACCACCCCGTTCACCCTCGGCGTGGAACACCAGTTCGCGGTGGGGGGCCAATGGAAGCGCCAGGAACTGACCAACACCGACACCATCGGCCGCGCACCGATCGACTACGCCGGCAATGCGGTCAGCGGCTCCGATCTGCAGGTCGATACCTGGGCGCTGTTCGTCGAGGACGAACTGAAGCTGCACCGCACCCTGGCCCTGACCCTGGGCGCGCGCCTGGATCACCACGAGAAGTTTGGCGGTCATGTCAGCCCGCGCGCCTACCTGGTCTGGCACCCGGCCGAGCAGTGGACGATCCGTGGTGGCGTCTCCAAGGGTTTCCGCGCGCCCAGCCTGACCGAGAATTCGGCGAGCGCCGCCACCCAGTCCGGTGGCCGTGGCTGCACCTCGCTGATCCCGCTGGGCTACACCCGCGGCGGCTGCTACATGGCCGGCAACCCGGACCTGGACCCGGAAACCAGCACCAACCGCGAGATCGGCGTCAGCTTCGACAATGATCTGTTCGATGCCGGCCTGACCTATTTCCATACCGACTTCAGGAACAAGATCGAGTACGCCCCTCTGGGCCGGTTCAACGGCATCTGGTGGACGCGCATGAGCAACGTGCAACGCGCACGCACCAGCGGCATGGAAGGCAATCTGAACGTGCGTTTCGGCGAGCACTGGCGCTGGCGTACGTCGGCCACCTGGATGAAGGAAGCCAAGAACCTGACCACCGGCCGCAACCTGATCGACACGCCGGAGTTCTCGGGCTATTCGTCGCTGGACTGGACGCCGAACACCGCGTTCTCCAGCAGCCTGTCGGCGCAGTACACCGGCAAGCAGGACGGTGTCGCCACCACCTTCCTCAAGGCCTACACCCTGTATGACCTGACCGCCGCGTGGAACGTCAATGAAGTGCTGACCGTGCGCGGTGGCGTCAGCAACCTGGCCGACAAGAAGCTCTATGCGGAAGGCTCCACGGACTACTTCGTGGCCGGGCGCAGCTGCTTCCTCAGCATGACCGCACGCTTCTGATGCGCATGCCGCGATCGCGCTGGCGGCATGCCAGCGCGATCGGCGGTGTTGCGGTTTACTCGCTTTCCAGCGCGGCCGGTGCCGCATCCCGCGTGGCGGCCGTGCGTGCACGGTCCATCGCCACCGCCAGTTGCTGGCGTGCGAGCAGTTGTTGTGCCTGCACCACTTCAGGTGTCGGCAGGAGCACCGGTCCCGGTGCGTTTTCCGGTGTAGCAGGTGTGGTCATGCAACCTCCATGGACATCCCGCCGCCGCACGGATTCAGCGGGTGCGGCAGCGGAACTGCGCACCCTATCCTAAAAACGAGGCGGGCGGGTGACGGCGCGCGCCGCTGGCGCAGCAGCCGGAACTTGGCAGGCGTCACATTTTTGACGGTGACGCTTGGATCCTGAATAGGACTTGTCCTATCATGAAAACGTTTTCTCACAGGGATGTTTCCCCCAATGAATACCACTGACCTGTCCCAGTTCAGCCCGAAGTGGCAGTTCCGCTTCAACTTCTTCCGCCAGCACGGCGCCCCCAAGAACCCCGGCTTCAAGCAGGCCTGGAAGGCGCTGTCCTTTGGTGACCGCCTGAAGATCAACCTGAACTTCTTCGCACTGTTCTTCGGTGCCATCTACCTGCTGATTCTCGGCATGTGGCGCAAGGCACTGGTGGTGATCGGCATCAACATCGCGCTGGCCATCATCACCATGTTCCTTCCCGACGTCGTCGGGCGCATGCTGTTCATCGCCATGAATCTGCTGGTCGCCTCCAGCACCAACTACAGCTACTACCTGGAGAAGGTGGAAGGACGCACCAGCTGGAACCCGTTTGAAGGAATGTTCTGAGCCATCAGACCTGCGCAGGATGCGCGGCAAGGATGCAACCGACGCCCGGCCCCCGCCGGGCGTCTTCGTTTCCGGGATCAGGCCGCGCGACGGGCCATGGCCTCCGGTTCGGCCTGCAGGCGGAAGCGCGAGACCGCCACCGCCAGCTGCTCGGCCTGCTCTTCCATCGCGCGCGCGGCGGCACTGGCCTCCTCCACCAGCGCGGCGTTCTGCTGGGTGGTCTCGTCCATCTGCACTACGGTCTGGTTGACCTGCTCGATACCAGCCGACTGCTCGCGCGAGGCCGCTGAGATCTCGGCCATGATCTCGTTGACCCGGCCGACCTGGCCGACGATTTCCTGCATGGTGCGGCCGGCGCCGTGCACCAGCTGCGCACCGGCGCCGACCTGCGCCACCGAAGCGTCGATCAGTTCCTTGATCTCCTTGGCAGCGCCCGCCGAGCGCTGGGCCAGCGCGCGCACTTCGCTGGCGACCACGGCGAAACCGCGGCCCTGTTCACCCGCACGCGCCGCTTCAACCGCCGCGTTCAGCGCCAGGATATTGGTCTGGAAGGCGATGCCATCGATCACCGAAATGATCTCGGCGATGCGCTGCGACGACGATTCGATCTGCTCCATGGTCTGCACCACCTGGCTGACCACCTGGCCACCCTCGCTGGCCACACCGGCCGCAGAGCCGGCCAGAGTGTTGGCCTGCAGTGCGTGGTCGGCGTTCTGGCGCACGGTGGAGGTCAGTTCCTCCATCGACGCGGCAGTCTCTTCCAGGTTGGCAGCCTGCTGTTCGGTACGCCGCGACAGGTCGCTGTTGCCGGCGGCGATCTCGCCCGCAGCCAGGCGGATGCTCGCGGCCGACTGCTGGATCTGCCCGACGATCTGGGTCAGCTGTTGCACGGTGCTGTTGGCATCATCGCGCATCACCGCGAACACACCGTGGAAGTCACCGTGCATGCGGCTGCTCAGGTCACCGGCGGCGATCGCGCGCAGCAGCGTCGACAGTGCGGCCAGGTTGTGGTCGCTGACTTCCATCATGGTGTTGAGGGTCTCCACCATCCGACGGAAATCGTGGTCGAAGCGCAGCGCATCACCGCGCACGGCAAAGTCACCGGCGGCGGCGGCCGCAGCCAGCTGCTGGATCTGCTCGTTGATCGCGGCCAAATTGTGCTTGGTGGTGGCCATCGCAGCCGTGAACACCGCCTTCTCGCCCGGCAGGGCTTCCATGTCGACGCTGAGGTCACCCACGGCGTAGCGCTGCATCACGTCCACCAGGCGCTGGGTGACCGCATTGCTGGCGGCGACCAGCTGGTTGCTGTCGGCCACCATGCGTCCGTACTCGCCGGGGAAGGCGCTGGCGTCCATGCGGTAGCTCAGCTCGCCGGCGTCATGGCGGCGCGCCATTTCCGCCTGCGCGGCCATCACCGCCTGCAGCTGTCCGCGCATGCCCTGCATCGCCTCCAGCAGGCGGCCCACTTCATCGTTGCTGCGCGCCGGCAGCGTGCTGTCCAGCTTGCCCGCGGCCACATCGCCGGCCACGCGCACGGCTTCGGCCAGCGGCCGGATCGCCAAGCGGCGGAGCAGCACGTAGACACCGGCGCTGAGGGTCAAGGCAGCCACCACGCCGACCAGCAAGGTCAGCCACAGCAGCTGGCGCGCCTCTGCGACGATCACCGCATGCGGCATCACCACGCCCAGTGCGAAGCGCTGCGGGGCCTCGCCCACGCGCAGCGGCACGTACACGCGCACGTTGCCGGCCGCGTCCGGGGTGAAAGCTTCAAACCTCCGGTCGGCGGCGATATCGGCCAGCATGCGGCGAGTCAGCGCATCGGTGCGCGGCTTGCCGATCTCGGCCGCGTTCGGCGACGCCAGCACCACGCCCTTGGGCGAAAGCAGTTCGACGCGGCCCGCGCCCATCGGCGTCAGTGTGGCCAGGTGCTTCTGCAGCGCCGCCAGCGAGAAGTCGACGGTGAACACGCCAAGGAAGCTGCCGTTCTCGATGATCGGCGTGCTCAGCGTGCTCATCAGCACCTGCTGGCCGCTGATGTCATACGCATACGGCTCGCTGACCTTGGGCAGCTTGTCGCGGCTCGGGCCCACGTACCAGTCGGCCGAGCCGTCGGCGGCTTCGGTGTAGTCGGTCATGGCCGACTGCTGCGGCCTGCCGTCGTGCCAAGCCCAATAGCTCATGTAGCGGCCGGTGGCGTCGTGCGCCTCGCTGTTGACGAACTCGGCGTCCTTGCCATCGAAGGCATCGGCTTCCCACATGGTGCTCTTGCCCAGCCACTCGGGATGGGTGCGCAGCTGCTCGCCCAGCACGGCGGCCAGGCTGGCGCGGTTCGGCATATCGCCACGCGCACGCTGGGCGAGCACGGCTTCCACCATGGCATCGTTGCTGGCAAAGGCCGTGCCCAGGTCGGCCGCGACCTGGCGCGCCTCGGCGTTGGCTTCGCTGGTCATGGTCTGGCGCGAGGCGTCGATCAGGCTGGCGCTGGCCTGGCGGTAGATCAGGAACGCGGTCAGGCCGAAGCACAGCAGCGCGATCGCGGCGGTGCCCAGCATCAACTTGTGGGCGATGCTGCCCGGGCGGCGGGCAGCGGCGGAGCGGGAAGGAGGCATGGAAGGGTCCGCATGGCAGTTCAGGACGACCGGCACCGCGAGGGCACCGTGCAGGCGCGCGATCCGTCGCGCAGGCCACCAGCGGCCGGGCCGCGCCCGGCGCTGGAAGCGCACCGGGTTAGCGGCCGCCAGCCAAGGAGGTTGAGGCGGCCGGCCGCCACTTTCCTGAATCTGCTCAGGGAGGGCTCATGCACCCTGCCCTGCCGCCGCTATTCGGCGACGCGGTCCTTGATCCATTCCGCCCGTGGCAGCACCTCGATGCTGCCGGCGGCGTACTGCTGCAGCACGTCGTCGGGGCCGAAGCGCGGCTGCCATCCCAGTGCCGTGCGCAGGCGCGCACTGTCGTAGACCCGATCAATGCTCAACGGCAACGGCCAGCCGCGGCGCTCGAACTCGGCGAGCAGCTGCGGCACCCGCCGCGCCAGCACGCTGCGTGGCTGGGTCGCCAGCTGCAGGCAGTCCTCGCGCCTGAACGGGGTCGGCGCACAGGCGATGTAGCGCGCGAACGCCGCGCCCTGATCGTGCAGCAGCGCGGCATGCGCACTGGCCACGTCGCGCGCGTCGATGCCACGGTGCAGGCGGAACATCGCCATCCGATCGGGCGGTTCGGGGAAGCAACGGCCCATGCGCAGCACGCGTACCTGGAAATCGGCACTGGCCGCCGCTTCGGCCAGCGCCTCGGCCTGCAGCTTGCTGCGGTGGTAGATCGTGCGCGGCAACGGCTCGGTGTCTTCGTCGATCCAGCGGCATCCACCGGCCACCACGGCATGGCCATACAGCGCGGTGGTGCTGGTCAGCACGAAGCGGCGGGCACCGGCCTCGCGTGCAGCGCGCAGCAGGTGCGCGGTCGCGTCCACGTTGATCTGCTGGAACACCGCATCCGGCACCAGCCCGACGTGCGGCGCGTGCAGTGCGGCGGTGTGGATCACCGCATCGATGCCCTGCATGGCGCGCGCCACGGCCTGATGATCGGTGACATCGGCAATGATGCGGGTGGTTGCGAACGGGCTCCGATCCAGCCCCACCACCTCATGCGCAGCCGCCAGCGCGCCGAAGATCGCGCGCCCGATCCGCCCGGAACTGCCGGTCAACAGGATCTTCATTGAGTCCATTCACTCGAAGCGCCCGGGAACTACCGGGATGCCTCGATTCTAGGCATGCCGCCTGTGGCCCGCGATAGGGCGGCGTTGCAAATGTGCGTTCATCCTGACGACTTCGAGGGCACCGGCAACTGCCGTGCGATGAACGGCGGAACGTCGCCGCCTGCAATATCGGGCGTGACACCGGTGCGCTCCCAGCCGCCGCAGGTGCACAGGTTGTCCGGCTGCGGGTCCGGAATGCTGATCTGATAACCGTCCGGCAGTTACACAGGATCATCGAACATATGCGCGGCGCCGCCCCTGCAACCGCCGACGATGCGGGCAGGTCCAGCACCACGCCGTCGGTGTCGGCCAGCAGGGCGAACGACGACGCCAGCTTGGGCCAGGCCAGGTCCACGAGGCAGAACGTGCTCAGGCGCAGATGGCCGATGTTGCCCTCCAGCACCTGCACCGCGCGCACGCCGGCACCGTTGCCGCGCGCGTCGGCGCGCCAGGCCGTCACCCCGTCCTCGTGGCCGGCACTGGCGTCGCCCGCTCGACGTGAAAATGGCCGTCGAACACATCCAGGTCCTGGTTCAGGCGGGCACTGAAGGCCTGCGGGTCCGCACAGCGGTCCACGTAGCGCTGCTGCCTCGACCACTCACGCAGGGCATCGGCGATGCGCGCGCCTTCTTCGGCCACGTCCAGGTACTTCGCCTGTACTGCGGTGGCCGGCGCCTGCGGCGCCTGAATGGCTGCGGTCGTTGCTCGCATGCGCAGACCACGTGAAGGCGATCGCAGCGATGGCGACCTGGACTTAGCGCGCGTTGGCCAAGCATGACGCCGTTGCCGCAAACGGCGGCGCCCACCCGACTGGAGACAACACATGGCTGACCGACAGAATGGCACCTCCCATCGCGGTTTCGCATCGATGGACCAGGACAAACAGCGTGCGATCGCCGCCAAGGGCGGCCGCGCCGCGCACGCCTCCGGCAACGCGCATGAGTTCAGCCCGGACGAAGCACGCGCCGCCGGCCGCAAAGGTGGCCAGGCAATCAGCCGCGATCGCCAGCACATGGCAACGATCGGGCGCGAGGGTGGGCATGCACGCCATGCCAACGCTCGCCAGCAGCAGCAACAGAAGACGGAGCCCGGCAGCGGCGGGCCGCAGGGCCAGCAGGGTTGAGTCGGCATGCGTCGCTCAGGCGTGGGCGAGAATGTTCAGCAACCGGCCGAACGGATCGCGCACGAAGAAGCGGCGCACGCCCCAGGGCTCATCGACCGGGCCGTACTCCAGCGCGACACCGGCCGCGCGCATGCGGTCCAGCACCTCCTGCAGATCGTCCACTTCGATCGACAGATCCGGCACCGGGGTTCCGGAGCCGCCCTCGCTGGCGAAACTGACCTGGGCGCGGGCGCTGCCCTGCCCGCCGTGAGTGATGATCCAGCCGTGATCCATCAGCACCGGCATGCCGAGCAGGTCACCGTAGAAGGCGGCGGCCTGTGCCGGATCGGGTGTGGCGATATTGGCAATGACGCGCAGGACTGCCATGTGCTTCTCCGCAGCAATGCCGCAGCGGCTTGCGCAGCCCTGGGCCGCACCCGCGCGGAAAACGGAAGAGCCCCGTCGATGACGGGGCTCCACGCAGCGTACAGCTCAGACGGCGCGACTCACACGCCCATGCACAGGTCGACCACGCACGTGTTGTACGCGTCCTGGCATTCAGCAGCTTCGCCACCACTGGCCAGGCACATCTGGTAAGCCCGCCAGCACGGCTTGTCGCAAGGCTCGACCGGCCCTGCTACCGCCACTGAACCGGTACACGCCAAGGCGAACACCGCCCCTGCAATCACCTTCCTGAAAGCATGCATCGCATCACTCCCTGACAAGCCTGGTGAGCCCAGGCGCCGCCACCATAGCGCGGCGTGCCGGAGGGCGAGTGAAGGTACCCGGGACGGTGCCCGCCCTGTTCGATCAGGCCGCCTTCATCGCATGCTTGCGCGCGCGCATGACGTTGTGGCATTCCTGCACGTCCGGCAGCAGCTGGGTCACTTCCTGGCGCACGGCCGGCGGCAGGTCGTTCTCCTTCAGCACGTCCTTGAATGCGCCGAGCAGGCGATCCTCGGATTCTTCCAGCTCGGCCACGTAGCCGTAGTTGGTATCACCGAAGGCCGCGCGCACCTTGCCGTAGAACTGCTGCATCGAGCCGACAACGGTGCCGTGCTCGGCCGGCTTGCCGCCGCTGGCAGCGACCGAGCCGCTCAGCGCAGCGACGATGCGGCCCTTGACGCCGGCGATGCGGGTGAACAGTGCCGACAGCTCGGCATCCTTCACCTTGGTTGCGGCTTCTTCGTAGAACGACTTTCCGTCGCGGGCAATCTCGATCAGATCGTTGAGGCGATGTTCGATGGTCGACTGGGTGCTCATGGAGTTGCTCCTTTGTGATCGATGTGTGCGGGGGAGAAAAGCAGCATCAATGCGCTGCCTGTGGGACCACTGTGGACACCTCGGCGTGGTTCGCGGGTGAGTACCGATTGATGCGCGCATCACCTCGCCCAACCCGCACTGACTGCTTCACGCCACAGCGTTGGGCCGTTCACATCGAACAGCCCTCGCCTGCATTACCACGGCACGAAGAGGATGATCAGCACGATCACCAGTACCGCGGCGAGCGCTCCCATCAGTACGTTGCGCTGACGCCAGCTGGGCGTGGGCTTGCCTGGAGTATTCATGTCTGCCTACCTGTCTGTGCGGATGACCTCGGCAGCCTGATCGATCCGCAACGGTGCACGCGTGCAGAAGCCGTGCAGGCCACGTGCACGTCGACATCCGCGATGTCGATTCGCGCTGCCGTCGTTCGTCGGATCGGGAAAGGCAGGCCCTTCGTCCTGCAGGAGCGTCCCGATGTCGCCGATTCTCACTGCTTTCGCCACCTCCCCCGACCGCGGGCAGGGCCTGGCCCGCGACATGCGCGTGCGCTGGGCACTGGAGGAACTTGGCGTGCCCTGCCAGGTGCAATTGCTGACCTTCGCAGAGATGAAGCAACCCGCGCATCTGGCGCGCACGCCATTCGGGCAGATTCCCACCTGGCAGGAAGGCGAACAGGTGCTGTTCGAGTCCGGAGCGATTGTCCTGCACCTGGCCGAGCAGCATGCCGGCCTGCTGCCCGACGATCCGCCTGCACGCATGCGCGCGATCATGTGGATGTTCGCCGCGCTGAACACCGTGGAGCCGCCTATCGTCGAGCGCTCGATGGCCTGGGTGCTGGAACGCGAGCAGCCCTGGTATGCGCAGCGCCTGCCGATGCTCGACGAGCGCGTGCGGACGCGGCTGACGCAGTTGTCGGCAGGACTGGGCGATGCCACCTGGCTGGACGGCGCGTTCAGTGCGGGCGACCTGATGATGGTCTCGGTGCTGCTGCGCCTGAAGAGCAGCGGCATCGTCGATGACTACCCGGCGCTGGCCGCGTACGTCGCGCGCGCGACGCAGCGGCCGGCCTACCAGCGTGCGTTCGCCGCGCAGCTGGCGGTGTTCCAGAACACGTAGGTGCGCCCATGCACGGAAACGCTCAGTGCAAGCTGCGCTGGCAAGCCGCCTGGACCAGCATCAGTTGCGCTACCAGGATCAGCATTGCACAGCCAGACAGCAGCCATGGATCGAAATACCACTGCGCGTTGAGGCTGAACTCGCCGGCGGAAATGCGCTTCCAGCCGTTGAAGTGCTGCATCGCCGCGACCACGAAGGCGAAGCCGCCCACGGTATACGCCAGCCATGGCACCACGATGCGTCCCGGGCGGGCGAACAGCAGCAGCACGCCCAGCACGCCGATCACGCTCCGCTGCACGCGGCAATACGGGCAGACGTAGGCCAACCCGCTCCACTCCACCGACCAGGCCAGCACGCTGATCAACACACTCACCGCGCCTGCGATGTACAGGCCCCTGGGTGCAATCGTCGTGTTGCCGCTGTATGCCATGTCGTATCTCCGTCTTCGGCCGATCGGTGCAGGGTAGCGTGGTTATCGCCGGGCCGGGCAAGCTCAGCGTAGCGGGTCGGCTGCCACGCCCTCATGGGTGATCTTCACCGGCAGGATATGGCCCTGCGCATCGAATTCCATGCGTTCGATGGCTGTCACCCGATGGTCGCGGGCGGTGTCCCCCAGCGGGCGGCGATGGTAGACGATGTACCAGCGATCGGTGCCCGGCACCTGGATGACCGAGTTGTGGCCTGCGCTGGTGGCGATGGACGGGTCCTGCTGCAGCACCTTGCCAACGCGCTTGAATGGCCCAGTCGGTGCATTGGCAATGGCATAGGCCACCGAGTAGTCAGGACCGCCCCAGCCACCCTCGGACCACATGAAGTAGTAGCGGCCACCACGCTTGAACATCAGCGGGCCCTCCACGTATTCCGGCGCCGGGGTGATTTCCTTGAACAGCGAACCATCGGCCAGCGGCAGCACGCCGGTGAAATCATCTTTCAGCCGCACCATGTTCGCGTGTTTCCAGCCGCCGTAGATCATGTACCAGGCGCCATCGTCGTCCTTGAACACGAACTGGTCGATGGGCTGGGCACCATTATGGAACGCGCCGACCAGCGGCTTGCCGAGCAGGTCCTTGTAAGGCCCTTGCGGGCGGTCGGCCACGGCGACGCCGATGCCACCGAGCTCGCTATCGGTCTTGATGTCGTTGGCGGCGAAGAAGAAGTAGTACTTGCCCTTGTTTTCCACCACGGACGGCGCCCACATCGCGCGCTTGGCCCATGGCACATTCCTGGCGTTCAGGACGTCGGCATGCTTGGTCCACTGCACCAGATCGGGCGACGAGAACGCATCGAAGGTGGTCTGCGCATCGTAATCCGCGGATGTGGTCGGGAATATCCAGTAGCGGTTGGCGAATACCGCGGCTTCCGGGTCGGCGTACCAGCCCTTCAGTATCGGATTACCCGAGGTGGCCGACGGCGCGGCCTGCGCGCCCGTTGCCAGTGCCGCTGCCATGCAGGCGGCCATCATCCACTTGCCCAACGCCATGCCGTGCGCTCCCGTGCTGGATAGATGGGAGCATATTAGATCGATTCAGATGCGGAATGCGAAGGCAGCCCCACCCCGTTCGCGGGAGTGGGACGCAGGCCTCAGGCTTTCTTGATGACGGTTCGCTTGCCGATGCTGCTGGTCTTGCCAGCGGTCGGCTTGGCCAGGCCAGGAATCAGGAAATCGGTGGCCTTGTGGCCCATCGACACCTTGGACGCCAACCAGCGTGGCATGCGTCCGCGACCGGTCCAGGTCAGGCGCTTGTATTCCGGATCACGATACTTGGGCGCGACTTTGCCGGATTTACGGCGGGCGGGTTTACGGGCCGGCGCAGGTGCTTCCGAGGCTTCGCCACCGAAGAGTTCTTCGAGGGTGTAACCGGCTTCCGCCGCCGCAGCCTTCAGCATCCGCCGCACTGTACCGGCCGGACGACGGCTGGAAACAAGCTGTTTGCGCTGTTCAGCGGCAACCACCAGGGCACCCAGCTCGCGAAGGCTGAGCGATTCGATATCGATCGTCATGGCGGGAAAGGTCTACTGCGGCGTTGCGGCTGTCAAGCAGTTCCGGCGGCGGACCTACACACCGGCTTCACCGTCGCTGGGCTCCGATCGCCTTCGCCGGCCATTACCGAGGACGTTGATGTGAGCACTTCATCGCATTCGCTTGCCTGCCTGCTTGCGCGCATCCTGCTGATGGCGCTGTTCGTGGTCTCCGGCCTGGGCAAGCTCGGCGATCTCGGCGGCACCCAGGGCTACATGGAAGCGATGGGCGTGCCCGGCATCCTGCTGTGGCCGACCATCGCCTTCGAGATCGGCAGTGGTCTGTGCATCCTGTTCGGCTTCCAGACCCGGCTGGTGGCGATCGTGCTGGTGGGTTTCAGCCTGGTCACCGCTTTCATCTTCCACCACAACCTTGCCGACCCGACCCAGCAGATCATGTTCCTGAAAAACCTGGGGTTGGCCGGCGGCTTCCTGTTGCTGGCCTGCACCGGCGCCGGACGCTACAGCATTGATGGGCGTGGGCGGCGCGGGTAGGCACCGATACGCGATCTGCACGCGCTAGCGGCGAAGGTCAGCCTCCGGCGCCAATGTGTGGATCACCTTGCCCTGCGCATCGAGGAACTCGATTGCGCCGTAGCCTTCCGCAGTGACGGTCAGCCGCAGTCGGGGGCGATCTGCCTTGTCGTTCAAGGAGATGGCAGGCGTGCCATCAGCACCGACCACCAAGCCGATGCGGGTCGGTGCCTGCACCCCGGGAATCAGCTTGTTGCCCAATGCAGGCTCGCGGACCAGTTGCGGCGCCTGGTTGATCGAAAAGCTCACCGCACCATCGGGTGATACCCGCCAGCCGATCGCATCCATCGCCGGATGGTCCAGCGCAAGCACCGCCATGCCGCCGTCGACATCGGCGGTGCCGAAGCCACCGCGCTCGCTGCCCTTTTCGTCGTACAGCACCATGCCGGCAACGTTGAAGGCGCGCTTATACTGCAGGCCATCGATGATCGGTGCCGGCGTCTTGCCGGACAGCGTCATGCGGATAACGCCCGTATCATCGACGATATCGATGCGGCGTGCGGTGATGCGCTCGTGATCCGGCGTCTCCACGCGTGTCTGCGGTGCCTTGTCGACAATCAAGCGCTGCAGTGTTTCAACCGATGGGTGCTTGGGTGGATCAGAAGGCTGTGCAGCTGCAGGCAGCGCGGCGACGGCAGCCAAGGCAACGAACACACGGGCACTACGCTTCATGCGGCCTCCTGGTCGTGCGGAACGGCGGAAGCCGCATGATGCCACTCTTGCCGTGCCCCGCTCATCATGGAGGCGGAGCTTTCGGCAGCTGGATCCCCTGCGCCAAGGTGAATGCACGTGACGCGTGCCAGTAAGCCTCCGGCGGCCTCCGCAGCTCCGGCCGTGACCAGTAGTCATCGAGGTGCAGCGCGCCCATCACGCCGCCCCATGCAGCGCTCGCGTCGTGGACGCGCATGCGGCAACGATGGTGCGGCGGAAAGTAGGCGTAGTGTTCGAGTGCCTGCTGCTGGGCCTGCTCTTCGGCAATGCCTGCCTGATGGATCAGCGTCCACGCATACATATGGCGGGCGTGGGCAAGTGCACCGAGATACTCATCCTCATCCAGCAAGGGAAGCGACTCACCGCGGGCCAGGCACAATGCATCCGACTCAGCGTCGTACTCCAGCGACGGCCACGCCAGTTCCGGGTTCTGGTGCCAATACCCTTCACCCAACACGTGCAGCATCGCCCAATGCCAGGGCTCGTCGTGGAAGATCAGTGCGTGCTCGTACTCGCAGCCAGGGGCCTGGTCGGGATAGCGTTGGCGTGCGTGTTCGATTGCCAGTTCTTCGTCAATCTGACCGTAGTGCATCAGGCACCAGGCAAACAGATGCCGGCTGTCTTCGATCTCGGTGGTGAAGTCTTCCACCCATGCGTTGGTGTCAGGCATGTTCGATCCTTGTCTGCGGATCAACTATAGCCGGAGCGGCGGGATATGCAGGGAGGCAACAATCCGCAGTCGGTGATGCGAGGTCGATTGGCCCAGCGCCACCATCTGGCGCCATCAGGTTTCAGCAGGAGGTACAGGCCTCCACCGTCTCGCAGCTTCTGCGCGACAGCGGTTGGCTTGGTCTAGCGAATGGCGGTATCGGTCAATGACATGTTGGCGGTAGCCAAGTTGGCGGTAACAGGTATGGAGCGGGTGGAGGTTACCGCCAAAGATGCCGCCAGAAAAGTCTGGATTCTGCTGGATCAAGTACGACTCAATCGGACGAAAAAAGGCCGAACACCCTGCTTTTTCAGGATATTTCAGCCTTCATAGGACGACATAGGATCATCAGTTGGTGGGCCCACCAGGATTCGAACCTGGAACCAAGGGATTATGAGTCCCCTGCTCTAACCGTTGAGCTATAGGCCCTGCGCAGCGTCACAGTGTAGTGGAGGCCGCGCACGATCGGCTACCCGGCAGCAGCAAGAACCTCAGCAACGCGCCCCAACCGCTTCTCCGCCGCTTCCGCGAACCACATCTGCCGCCGCAGATGTGCCTGGAACAGCGCAACCGTCCTTCTGGCCTCTTCCAGCGCCTTGTGGTTGCCGCCACCGAAGCCAGCAAGCAGTCCGGCACCGGACTGTGTCAGCAATGCCAACGCCGCTCGTCGGGCGAACCCTAATGGATCCTCACGCTCATCACGCAGCACATCGCCCCAGTCCGACAACGGCGGGAAGTTGCAGTCCTGCGCATCCGATCCATCCTTGCCGCACGCATCGACAATCATCTTCAGTTCCATGCTCACTCTCCTACGATTCGTCGAACCTCTTCCGCCTCCTGCTGAGAGAGGCGACCGGGTGCTTCAACACGGTCGTAGGGCCGCCCGCAGCTTTCCCCTATGCAGGGTCTTGTATGGCTGCGCGCCACCCGGCCAGAAACCCTTGGGCTCACCGGGATGGCGAGTGATGTGGTTTGACCTTGGATTGCCTGCTGTTGCAGCAGACAGTCCGCCTACGAAGGTGTGTTGAGCACCTGAGGGGACTGTGTGGAAGCGAAGGTAGTGGCTTCAATTGGCGAATGCGACATGGCCCGCACCGATCACACACGGTAGGAAGCTCACAGTGTTGAGCCACGTGGGATTTCCGCTGGATGGCCTCCTCCTTCGCAGCGAAGGCCTCAACAGTTCTCAGGCCAGTTGCGTCACAAGGTGGGGCAAGCAACCGACACCCGTCGAGAAGACCTGCCGGATACGCCATCGCAAACAGCAGCTGGCTCGACTCTGCAGAAAGCACACAGACCGCAAAAAGAAAAACCCCGCACCAGGCGGGGTTTCTCTCAACGCTTCAACAGCCGCTGGAAATCAATCGATATCCAGGAAGCTGCGCAGCTGCTCCGAACGGCTTGGGTGACGCAGCTTGCGCAGGGCCTTCGCTTCGATCTGGCGGATGCGCTCGCGGGTCACGTCGAACTGCTTGCCGACCTCTTCCAGCGTGTGGTCGGTGTTCATGTCGATGCCGAAGCGCATGCGCAGCACCTTGGCTTCCCTCGGGGTGAGGCCGGCCAGCACGTCGCGCACGGTTTCAGACAAGTTGATGTTGGTGGTGTTCTCGATCGGGGACTCCACGTTGGTGTCCTCGATGAAGTCGCCCAGATGGGAATCCTCGTCGTCGCCGATCGGGGTTTCCATCGAGATCGGCTCCTTGGCGATCTTCATCACCTTGCGGATCTTGTCTTCCGGCATGTCCATTTCCTTGGCCAGCTCCTCCGGCGTGGCCTCGCGGCCGTACTGCTGGAGCATCTGGCGGGAAATGCGGTTCAGCTTGTTGATCGTCTCGATCATGTGCACCGGAATACGGATGGTGCGTGCCTGGTCGGCAATCGAGCGGGTGATCGCCTGGCGGATCCACCAGGTGGCATAGGTCGAGAACTTGTAGCCGCGGCGGTACTCGAACTTGTCCACGGCCTTCATCAGGCCGATGTTGCCTTCCTGGATCAGGTCGAGGAACTGCAGGCCACGGTTGGTGTACTTCTTGGCGATCGAGATCACCAGGCGCAGGTTGGCCTCGACCATTTCCTTCTTGGCCTTGCGCGCCTTGGCTTCACCATAGGCCATGGCACGGCTGATTTCCTTCAGCTCTTCCAGGTCCAGCTGGGTCAGCGTCTCGATGTCGATCGTCGCCTGCTGTTCGGCAATGATCTGGTCCTTCACTTCGCGCAGGGCCGAGGACCACTTCTGCTTGCGCTTCAGTGCGTCTTCCACCCACTCCAGGTTGGTCTGGTTGCCTTCCCAGGAACGGATGAAGTCCTTGCGCGGCATGCGGGCAGTGACGGTGGCCAGGTTCAGCACGCGTCGCTCATGGGCCTTGATCGACGCCATGGTGTCGCGCAGCTGCTTGGTCAGCACATCGGTCAGCGGCAGCGGCAGCTTCAGGGTGACGAACACCGCCGACATTTCTTCGCGCAGGCGGGGCAGGTTCTTCTTGTCGCCCTTGGTCGCGGCCTTCTTGAAGGCGTTGAAGGCATCGCTCAGCGCCTGCATGCGCGCAGCGACTTCCTCCGGGTCCGGACCGGTCGGTGCGGCTTCTTCATCGGCACCGTCGACATCGTCGTCCTCGTCCTCGTCGCCTTCGGCGTCCGCATCGCTGCTGTCATCGGCAGCGGCCGCCGGCGGTGCGGGCTCTTCATCGGTCAGGTCGTTGAAGCCGACGATCACTTCGGCCAGGCGCTTCTTGCCTTCCTTGTGGGCTTCGTAGTCGGTCAGCAGCGACTCGACCGAGACCGGGAACTGGCCCAGGGCCGCCTGGACCTGCGAAAGGCCTTCCTCGATGCGCTTGGCGATGGCGATTTCGCCTTCGCGGGTCAGCAGCTCGACGGTGCCCATTTCGCGCATGTACATGCGCACCGGGTCAGTGGTACGGCCACCTTCGGTGTCGAGCGCGCTCAGCGCGGCGGCGGCTTCTTCGGCCGCGGTGTCATCGACTTCGCGGTTGCCGGTGTTGCCGTCGTTGAGAAGCAGGGTTTCCACATCCGGCGCAACTTCATGGACATCGATGCCCATGCCGTTGATCATGCCGATGATGTCTTCGATCTGTTCCGGGTCGACCATGTCGTCGGGCAGATGGTCATTGACTTCGGCGTAGGTCAGGTAGCCCTGTTCCAGGCCCTTGCTGATCAGTTGCTTGATTTCGGATTGGGCAGGACGTTCGTTGGCCATGTAGTGCTCGCGCCACCGGCTAGGGAGAAATAGGGAACGTAGCATTATACCAGCCCGGGGCCCCGCCTGCCGGGCGGTGGTCCCGCAGGCTCAGGGCCGGAGAAGGAAGGTCACGGGACCGTCATTGACCAGGCTGACGACCATATGGGCACCAAATCGGCCCGTTTCCACCCCGGGTGCGTGATTTTCACGACAGATCTCGACAAATCGATTGAACCCGCGTTCAGCCTCGTCCGGCGGCGCGGCGGTGGTGAAGCTCGGCCGCATGCCCGAACGAGTGTCGGCGGCCAGGGTGAACTGGCTGACCAGCAGCAGGCCGCCGCCGGTGTCGCGCAGCGAGCGGTTCATCTTCCCGGCCTCGTCGGCGAATACCCGGTAGCCCAGCAGGCGCTCGGCCATCCGCCGCAGCTGGGCCTCGCTATCGCCCGGTTCCATGCCGACCAGGGCCAGCAGGCCGGGGCCGATCTGCCCCACCGCTACCTCGTCGACGTGGACGGCGGCCTGGCTGACACGCTGGATCAGAATGAGCATCGAGGGCCTCCAATGAACAGGGCGGCCACGATAGCAGCGCCCTTGGCTAAACTGGCGCCGATGAATCCGCACCGCAAAGCCCGGCTGGTCTACCGCGCCACCACCCTGTTCGCCCGCCTGCCCTGGCCGTTGCTGCGGGGGTTCGCGCGCGCCCTGGCGTGGGCCTGGATCGCCCTCAACGCCCGCGAGAGCCGCGTCACCCGGCGCAATCTGGAGCTGGCCTACCCCGAGCTGGACGCTGCCGCGCGCGACCGCCTGCACCGCGATCTGCTGCGCTCCACCGCGCTGCAGGCCATCGAAACCCTTAGGCTGTGGAGCCAGACGCCGGCCGACAACCTTCGGCTGCACCTGAAGCAGCGCCACGGCGAGGCCCTGTACGACGCGGCGCTGGCCAGCGGCAAGGGCGTGATCGTGGCCGCCCCGCACTTCGGCAACTGGGAGCTGTTGAACCAGTGGCTGGCTTCGCGCGGGCAGATCGCCATCGTCTACAAGCCGCCGGAGGACGAGGCCAGCGACGCCTTCCTGCAGCTGGTGCGCGGTGGCCAGAACGTGCAACAGGTGCGCGCCGAAGGCCCGGCCGTGCGCCAGCTGTTCAAGGTCCTCAAGGACGGCGGTGCCACCGGCATCCTGCCCGACCAGCAGCCCAAGGCCGGCGACGGCGTATTCGTGCCGTTCTTCGGCGTGCAGGCGCTGACCATGACCCTGGTCAACCGGCTGGCCGAGCGCACCGGCGCCACCGTCCTGTACGGCTGGTGTGAACGCATCGGGCCCGACATGGAATTCGCCCTGCACATCGAGCCGACCGACCCGGCCGTGGCCGACCCGGACCCGCAGGTGGCGGCCACCGCGCTCAATGCAGGCATCGAGCGCATTGCCCGCCGCGACCCGGCCCAGTACCAGTGGACCTACAAGCGCTATACGCTGCGGCCACCGGGCAGCGGCGAGGAAGACCCGTACGCGACCGAGGAACATCCGCACTGACGGCCGCCTGCGACCGCTGGCCGCAACACGTTGAATACGACGCTGGTGCCCCCATAGAGACTGCGATGTCCGCCTCCCCCGGTCCTGCCATGCCTGCTTCTTCCCTGTTCGGCGATCCCGCCGCGATCCGCTGCGAACGCGCGGTGGCCGAACTGCGCGCCGGTCGCCCGGTGCTGCTCCACGACGGCCGGGGCCAGCGCCTGGCGGTGATCGCACTGGACAGTGCCACCGCCAGCAGCTTTGCGGCCTTCGCCGCTGCCGCACGCGAACGCCATTACCTGTTCCTGACCGCCACACGCGCCCGCGTGCTCGGCGTGGAAGCCGCGCAGGGCGCACGCCTGCCGCTGGCCGGGGTCGCCTTCGATGCCCTGCCCTCGCTGGGCTACCTGCGCGAGCCGGGCCCGATGCCGGAGTGTTGGAGCGCCGGTGACGACTTCGATGCCGGTGCGGTGGAGCTGGCCCGCCTCGGCCTGCTGCTGCCGGCGATGGTGGCGGTGCGCCTGGAGGCAGGCGACACCACCTTCGACGGTGCCGCCGAGGTGGCCCTGTGCGACCTCGCCGAGGGCGCGGCACACGCCGCCCACGACTACGAGCTGGTCGCGCGTTCGCCGGTGCCGCTGCGCGATGTCGGCATGACCACCTTCGCGGTGTTCCGCGGTGGCGTGGCCCAGCGCGACCAGGTCGCGATCATCGTCGGCGAGCCGGACCTGTCGGCGGTGGTGCCGGTACGCGTGCACTCTTCGTGCCTGACCGGCGACCTGTTCGGTTCCCTCAAGTGCGACTGCGGCGACCAGCTGCGGCGCGGCCTGCGCAAGCTGAAGGAACTCGGCGGCGGCGTGCTGCTGTACCTGGACCAGGAAGGCCGCGGCACCGGTATCGCGGCCAAGATGCGCGCCTACGGCTACCAGCACGACGGCCTGGACACCATCGACGCCGATGCACAGCTGGGCTTCGGTGCCGACGAACGCCGCTATGGCAGCGCAGTGGCGATGCTGCGCGGTCTGGGCATCAGCCGCGTGGCCCTGCTCAGCAACAACCCGACCAAGGCACAGCGCCTGCGCAATGCCGGCATCGAGGTGCTGGACTGCATTCCGGTCACCGGCGAGATCACCGCCGAGAACGAGCACTACCTGCGCACCAAGGCCGACCGCGCCGGCCACATGCTGGACGTGGATGCGCTGATCCAGGCTGCCCAGTAACGCGGCCGACCTGCTACCGTCTGCGCCATGCGGCGACCGCCGCCTGCCCTGATGCCTGACGGAGCCCGCGTGACCGACGCCTCGATTCCTGCACCGCCCGCCACCGAGTGGCAGGCCCTGCCGCAACGCGCCGCGCGCCTGGCCGCACTGGAAGGCGCCTTCGGTGGCCTGTTCGTGCCGGGCCTGCCGCTGGCGGCGGCCGCGTGGTTCTTCGATCTGCCCGGTGGCCTATGGACCGCTGCGGCCGGGCTGCTGCTGGGTATCGCCTTCGGTGCATGGCTGGGCCATCGGCGCTTGACCCGCACCCGCTGGCGGCTGGATGCGCAGGGCCTGGGCCTGCGCCGCGACCTGATGTGGCAGCTGGAAACGCGCATTCCCGTTTCGCGCGTGCAGCACCTGGACCTGCGTCGCGGCCCGCTGGAACGCCGCGCAGGCCTGGCCACGCTGATCGTGCACACCGCCGGTACGCGCATGAGCGCGGTCACCGTGAGCGGCCTGGACGACGCGGACGCCGAGCGACTGCGCGACACGCTGTCGCACCAGCTGGACCAGGACGCCGACGCCCTGTGAGCCTGCCTCCGCCCCTGCCCGCGTCACCGCCTGCCGGTGGCGAGGACCATCGCCTGCACCCATGGTCGTGGCTGTTCGTGCTGCTGATGCAGCTGCGCCACTACCTGCTGCCACTGGTCGCGCTGCTGGTGTTCGGCCAGCGCGGTGATCGTGATCCGCTGTGGGCGCAGCTCCTCCCGCTGTCGGCGATCGTCGTTCTGGTGGTGGTCTCGGTGCTGCAGTACCTGAGCTACCGCTACCGCATCGGCAGCGATGCGATCACCGTGCGCAGCGGCCTGCTGGCACGCAACCGCCGCGAGATTCCGTTCGCCCGCATCCACAACGTGGAAGTACGGCAGAACCCGCTGCACCGCCTGTTCGGCGTGGCCGAACTGCGCCTGGAGTCGGCCGGCGGCACGCGCCCGGAAGCCGAGATGCGCGTACTGAAACTGGAGCAGGCGCTGGCGCTGGAACGGCTGGTGCGGCAGCGCGGCCAGGCCCCGCAGGCGGCCGCCACGGTCGCCGCGGCCGACGTCGTGGACAGTAGTGACGAACGGGTGCTGCTGCGCCTGTCGGGTTGGGACGTGATGCGCATGGGCCTGCTGTCCAACCGCGGCTGGGCGCTGGCGATCGCCGCATTCGGCGTGTTGTTCCAGACCGTGCCGCGGCCGGTGATGGATGACGCCCTCCAGCGCGGTGGCCGCGAAATCTTCGGCTATGCCAGCAATCTGCACCCGGGCGTGACTGGCGGCGCCCTGCTGCTGGCCGCGGCGCTGTTGCTGGGCTGGCTGGCGCTGCGCGCACTGTCGGTGGTGTTGACCCTGCTGCGCTATCACGGCTTCACCCTGAGCGAACAGGAGCGCCGCCTGACGGTGTCGGCCGGCCTGCTCAGCCGGACCCGCAGCAGCGTGGCGCGCCGCCGCATCCAGGCCTGGACGCTGCGCGAAGGCACCCTGCAGCGCTGGTTCGGCCTGCGCCAGCTACGCATCGACAGCGCCGCCGGTGGTCCATCGCGCGATGAGGATCGTGCCCTGCGCGAACTCGCCCCGCTGGCAACCCGGGAGCACTGCGAACAGCTGGTGCAGCACCTGCTCCCACAGCTGCACTGGCCCCCGGCGCAGTGGCAGGCCGTTCCGCAGCGCGGCTGGTGGCGGCTGTGCCTGGGCGTACTGCTGCTGGTGCCAGTGCTGGCTGCAGCCGCGTATTGGCGATGGGGGACGTGGGGCTTGATCGTGCTGGCATGGCTGCCGGTGGCGTTGTGGGTCGCATACCAGCAGATGGCGCGCATGGGCTGGTATCTGGATGCGCACTATGTGGCGGTGCGTGGCGGCTGGTGGAAGCGCTGGTGGCGCTGGGCCGAACTGGACAAGGTGCAGGGGCTGCGCCTGCAGCGCTCGCCGCTGGACAAGCTGCTGGGCACCAGCAGCCTGCAGCTGGATACCGCAGGTGCACATGGCGATGTGGCGCTGGCGCTGAACTATCTGCCGCAGGCCCAGGCACAACAGATGATGGAGCAGCTGGCGGTGGCATTGGCGCGGCGCAAGCTGCGCTGGTGACGGCGGGCCGGGTCCGGCCGTGCCTCCACGATGGCGTGGCTCCACATCACACCCTTCACCGCTGCGACGGCCCCCAGTAGCCCAGGTCCTTGCGGATCTGCAGGTCGCGTACCCAGCTGCCGAACGGCTTGCGGCGCAGCGCGCCCATCTCGCCAGACAGGAAATCCTCGGTGGCGGTGATCACCCGCTCGCTGGACAGGCCATCGCGGTACGGGTGGATGGCATCGGCGTAACGCACGATCTCCGCCTGCAGCGCGGCATCCGGGTGCAGCGCGCGCTGCAGCATCGCCGGCAGCTGCGCCGGGTCGTCAAAGTCGATCATGTGCGGCTTCGGCACACGGTTGCGGAAGGTCACCACCGGCTTGTGCTGGACGATGAACTCCGAAACGATCGACGAGGTGTCCGACACCAGCACATCGGCCGCGCGCTGTGCCGCCATCACCTGCTCCGGCTCGATGAAGCGTGCGTTGGCGCCCGCCAGCGCGCGGTACCGCTCGAACAGCTCCGGCGCGCACTTCGGGTGCAGGGTGAGCAGCCAGTAGCGGTCGCCGGCGGCGATGTCGGCGGCGATCTGCGCGTGCAGGTGCGGGGCCGCGCTGAGCCGCTCAGTGAAGGTCGAGCCGAACAGGATCACCGGGCGATCACCTGCCGGCGCGCGCAGCGCGGCACTCTCGCCGCCATCGTCGCGGAACAGCGGGTCCAGCTTCGGCCAACCGGTCTCGGCCACTGCGAAATGGCCCTGCTGCCCGGCAATCTCGCGGAACGGCGCGGTGGTGGCCGGCCCCTGTGTGCAGTACAGGTCGAACATGCCGCGCACCCGGAAGTGGCCACGCGCACTGTCACGCTTCTCAACGTTGAAGCCGTGGAACAGTTGCACCTTGGCCCCGGACAGGAAGGTCGGCACCCAGTTGGCAGCGCTGAACACTGCCCGCGGGCGCATCGCCAGGGCCTGTTTCAGCCCGAAGTTGGGCACCCCGGGCAGGCTGCTGCCGGCCGCGCCGTCCTCGAACCAGGCCGCCACCTCCTGCCCGGAGGCGTGCAAGGCCTGCGCCAACGGGGCGAGAATAGGCAGCGCATAACGCTCCGTCGCAAACAACAGGTAACCGGCCATCATGTCCTCCACGACCGCTCCCATCGAACGGCCTCGCATCTCGGCCTGCATTATCGCGTTCAACGAGGCCGGCCGCATCGGCGACTGCCTGGCCTCGCTGGCCTTCTGCGACGAGATCATCGTGGTCGACTCGTTCTCCAACGATGCCACCGTGGCCATCGCCGAGGCCGGCGGTGCGCGGGTGCTGCAGCGCCCGTTCGACGGCTTCCGCAGCCAGAAGGCGTTCTGCGTCGAGCAGGCCGGCCACGACTGGGTGCTGTGCCTGGACGCCGACGAGCGCATCAGCCCGGAGCTGCGCGCGGCCATTGAGCAGGCCCGCGACGGCGGCTTCAGTGGCCATGCCGGCTACCGCTTCGCCCGGCTGTCGGAATACTTCGGCAAGTTCCTGCGCCACGGCAACGCCTATCCGGACCGGGTGATGCGCCTGTTCGACCGCCGCCAGGGCGGCTGGCGTGGCAAGCGCGAGATCCACGAGGCGGCCAGCGTCGATGGCCGCGTCGGCACCCTGCACGGTGACCTGATCCACTATCCGTACCGTTCGCTGCAGCAGCAGCTGGCCAAGACCGAGAAGTACGCGCGGATGATGGCCGAGCATGAGTTCGCACGCGGCAAGCGCGCCACCCTGGCCAAGCTGGTACTGGCGCCGGCCTGGCGGTTCTGGCGCGGGCTGCTGTTCCGCGGTGGTTTCCGCGATGGCTGGCATGGGCTGGTCTATGCCTATGTGCGTGCCAATTACGTGCGGCAGAAGACCATCATGCTGTGGATGCTGGGCAACGGCCAGGCGGTCGCCGACCCGGCGCCACCGGCGGAACGCTCCTGAGCCTGCTGTGTCACACTGCCCGCGCGTTGCCTGAAGATGCCCCATGAAAATCCTGTACACCAACTTCCACTACGGCGACGGTGGCGGCCACACCACGTACATCGTTTCGCTGGCGCGTGCGCTGCACGGCCGGCACAGCCTGCATGTCGCCGCCCCCGCCGACAGCCGCCTGCTGCGCACGGTGGCCGCGGAGGGAATCGCCACCGCGCTGCCGATGGCCTTTGGCAGCGGCCTGCCGACCCTGCCGCAACAACTGGCCGAACAGCGCGCGCTGCGCCGGCTGGTGCGCGATGAAGGCATCGACCTGGTCCACGTCAACGGTGCCCGCGACCACCGCTTCGTGATGCAGGGCCTGTTCGGCATGCGCCGCCCGCCGATCGTGCTCACCAAGCACAACAGCAAGCCGACCAACACCCTGGGCAACGCCTTCCGCGCGCGCTGGGCCACCGACCGCGTGATCGCGGTATCGGCCCACACCGGGCGCCTGCTGGAACAGGGCCCGTACCGGCGCTGCCCGATCGATGTGGTGCGCAACGGCGTCGACCTGGCCCACTACGCACCGATGCCGGCCGACACCGGGCAGGCGCTGCGCCGGCAATGGACGCAGGACCCGCAGGCGCTGGTGCTGGTCAGCAATGCCGGCACCGACGGCTACAAGGGCTGGATCGACCTGGCCCAGGCCATCGCGCTGCTGCCCAATGCGGTCCGCCCACATGTGCACATGGCGGTGGCCGGCCACCTGCCCAGTGCACAGCAGCGCGAGCAGGTACAGGCGCTGGGAGAGGTGGCAGCACAGGTGCACTTCACCGGCCTGCTGACCGATACGCGACCGCTGATTGCCGCCGGTGACGTGGGCTTCGTGCTGTCCAACGACGTCGAGACGATTTCCTTCGCGTGCCGCGAAATGATGGCCAGCGGCAAACCGATGCTGGTCAGTGATTTTGCCGGCCTGCCGGAAAACATCGATCAGGGCGTCGACGGCTGGGTCGTGCCCACCCGGGATGTGCCAGCCATCGCAGCACAGGTGCAGGCCCTCTACGCGCAACGCCAGGCGCTGCCGGAACGGGGCGTGGCCGCACGCCGCCATGCACTGGCCGAGTTCGGCCTGCAGACGTTTGCCGATGCGACCCTGGCCAGTTACGAGGCCGCGCTGGCGGCGTCCTGATCCGCGCTGCGCGGCTCGGACAGGGCCAGCAGCAGGGCGACCCAGGCGGCATAGAATGCTGCGGTACGCATGTCCCGCAGCATCATCTCGGTGAAGCCGAACACCGCGAACGCCACGCAGATGCTCAGCCCAGCTGCCGCATGCAGCCGCGATCGCTCATCGCCGTCCCACAACCGCGGCAGGAGCACCAGCGCGGGCGCCAGGTACACCAGCACCAGGCCGAGCCCGCCCAGCACACCGTAGGTCGCCAGGAAGTACAGCAGGTCGTTGTGGGTCTCGCCGAAATCGCGCGCGACCATCGCCGAGACTTTGCCCTGTTCGGCCAGTCGCTCCAGTTCCACGCGGAAGCGATCGCCGCCGCCCACCCCGAACAACGGTTGCTCACGGATCATGTAGCCCGCTGCGGTCCACAACTGCAGGCGGATGCAGACCGAGGTGTCGGCCAGATGGTCGGCACTGCAGTCGCTGTATTCGCTCACGCCGGCGTCGATGCGATCGCGCAACGCGCCATCGTGGGTGGCGATGATGCCCACGCCGGCCGCCAGCACCAGGCCCAGCACGATCTTCACCCGGCCCAGCCGACGCCCCATCACCAGCAGGCCGATCAGCAGGAAACAGGGAATCGCCAGCAGGCCGCCGCGGGTCTGCGTCCACAGGAAGGCCACCAGGCCGAGCACGCCGGTCAGCAGCTTCAGGGTGGCCTCGATGCGGCGGAAACGGGTCACCGGCAGGCCCAGCGACAACAGGCTCAGCGCGCCGAACAGCAGGGTCAGGTCACCGTAGGTGACCGCGTTGAATTGCTGGGTGGCAGGCCGCACGCCGGTTTCCAGCGTCAGCCAGCCGATGATGACCGCTGCCGCCCACACCGCCGGCAAGGTACCCAGCAACGCACGCCCGAGCAGCCTGCGCGGCACCCGCAACGCCGCGAACAGGATCAGCAGCGTCGACAGCAGGCGCGCGGCCTTCTCCACTTCCGAGCCCTTCCAGATGCCGTGCACCGCCAGGCTGGTCAGCACGCCCACCAGCATCACCGCCATGCCGGCACCCATCCAGGCATAGCGCCTGGCCGAGCCGGGCAGCAACGGCGGCGTTGCCGAAGGCAGCAGCAGGAGGAGGATCGACAGCAGGATCGCCAGGTAGAAACCTGCGCTGCCCCCTTCCATGGTGATCATCAGCAGCGTCGGCAGCGCTCCCAGCACCAAGGCGTAGGCGCCGGCCAGCAGACCCGTCACGCGGGAGATAGGCAGGGAAAGCAGGGTCACGTGGTGCGGTCGGTAGTTCGGAAACGGAATACCGGCACGGCGCCGGGAACGGCCCTCATTCTAGGGCAGACCGTGCCGCGGATCTGTGCAGGCCGGTGATGTTGGTGGCTTGTTCGTTCAGTCCGTTTCGGGCGGGCCCTGCAGTCGATACTCACGCTGCAGCTCCGCCCGCGTGGGTGCGCACGTCCCGCGCACGGCTTCAGCGGGGACCAGCCACCAGCGGCGTCGATTGGAGATGCCGGCCATCCCGGCGCGCGAGCGGTCGATGCACCCCTGCATCGCATCCTCGTTCACCAGCAGCCAGCGCCGTCCGGGTGCCAAGCGCTGCCAGCGCACCGCCGCCTGCAGTTGCTCGTGCCAGCGGTTGTCGAAACCGAACGTCGCGGCCGGGCGGTCGGCCATCAGCAGGTTCTGCTCCTTCCAGGCCACCAGCCCCAGCTCCGCGTCGGGGCCGAGGCGCATGCCAACCTCGCGCATCAGGCCGCGCGCCGAGCTTGAATCATTCAGCAGCGGATAGCCGACCAGGCCATACAGCACCCACGCCACGGTCAGCGTCGAGACCAGCGCCAGGTGGCTGCGGCGCCAGCCGGTCACGATCAGGCTCAGCCCGCCCAACAGACCCATCGCCAGGATCGCCCAGGCCAGCGCATCGGTCGCACCGGGCAGCAGCCCGCGCCCGTGGGTCAGGCGTATCTCGAAGTCCGGATCGCCCAGCAGCGCCAGTACACCGACCAGCGCCAGGCCAGCCGCCAGCACGCCGCTGAGTGCGGCAAGCAGCCACTGCACATCGCGCCGCTTCAGCAACCCGGGCAGCAGCGGCGCCAGCGCCAGGCAGAACATCGGCAACGCCGGCAGCAGGTAGACATCGCGCTTGCCCTGCGGAATCGAGAAGAACAACAGGACCAGCAACCACCATGACAGCGGCAGCAGATAGCGCGGGTCGCGGCGGCGCAGACGCCGGCACCAGGCCGGAATCGCCCACGGCAGCGCCAGCAGCGGCGGAATCCACATCGCCGGCATGACGCCGAAGAAGTACCACCACGGCTGGTGGTGATCCCAGGACTGGGTGTAGCGGCGCGCCGTCTGCCGGAACAGGATGTCGTTCATGTAGGCGCGGTACTGGTCCGAGCCGGTCGCCCACCCTGTCAGCAGCATCGGCGCCAGCCACAGCGATACGGCCAGCAGGAACGCCAGCGGCGCCAGCCAGAAGCGGCCGTCGCGCACATGAAGGCGCACCCGCGGCCACTGCAGCGCCGAGGCCACGGCGGCGGGCACGATCATCAGCAGGGCCAGCATGCCCACGCCCTTGGTGATCACCCCGATGCCGGCGAAAAACCAGCCCAGCCACCACCAGCGCCAGGCCGGGCCCAGCAGCAGGTGCCGCAGCAGGCCATAGTTGGCCAGGGTGATGAACAGCACCAGCAGCGGATCGATCTGCGCCTTCTTGGCCTGGAAGGTGAACTGCAGTGCGAACAGCAGCGCCCAGCCAGCGTAGAGCCCGACCCGTCGCGTCCACAGGCGGCGGCCGAGGTCGACCACGCACCACAGCGTGCCCAGCGCCGCCAGCAGCGAAGGCAGCAGGAACGCCACGCGCCAGTGGCCGACCACGCCGTACAGCGTGGCCTGCCACCACATCAGCATCGGTGGCTTGTCCGAATACAGCTCGGTGCCACGATGCGGGAACAACCAGTAGCCGCTGTCGACCATCTGCCGGGCCACCAGCGCGAAGCGCGGCTCGTCGGACGGCCACGGATCGCGGAGACCGAGACCGGCCCCCAGCACCAGCAGGGCCATCACCACGAACAACCACGTCTGGCGCGACGCGTTGGTTTTCAGCATGGGCTCGAAACGGCAGCGGGGGTCAGGCTGCTTTTATCAGACGCGCGTAGAAGAAACCGTCAGCATCGTTGTCACCGGGCAGTCGCTGGCGTGCCACGCCTTCGCAATCCACGCCGAATGCGTCACCAAGGGGCTGTGCCACGGCGTCCGGATGCCATTTCAGGAACGCGCGCACCTGGTCGATGTTCTCGGCGCGCAGGATCGAGCAGGTGGCATACAAGAGCACGCCGCCCGGGCGCAGCATCGACCAGCAGGCCTCCAGCAGGCGCGCCTGCACGCCGACCAGCGCATCGATGTCCTCGGCGCGGCGGTGGAACATCACGTCGGGCTGGCGGCGGATCACGCCAGTGGCCGAACACGGCGCATCCAGCAGGATCGCATCGAACGGCACGCCGTCCCACCAGGCGCCCGGATCGCTGGCATCGGCGACCAGGGTCTGCGCGGTATCGCCCACGCCGGTACGGGCATAGGTATCGCGTGCACGGGCCAGGCGGCGCGCATCGATGTCCAGCGCAAGCAGGCGCAGGCTCGGGTCTCGCTCCAGCAGGTGCGCCGACTTGCCACCGGGCGCCGCGCAGGCATCCAGCACGCGCGAACCGGCGGCCGGCGCCAGCGCATCGGCGGCACACTGCGCCGACAGGTCCTGCACCGACAGCGCGCCCTCGGCGAAACCGGGCAGCTGGTTCACCGCAACGGGGCTGGCCAGCCGCAGCGCATCGGCACTGAGCGTGCTCGCCTCGGCCGCCTCGGCAGCGATGCCGGCCTCGGCCAGCACCGCCAGCGCCTTGTCGCGGCCGCCGTGCTGATGATTGGCGCGCAGCCACAGCGGTGCCGGCTGCAGGCTGGCGGCGAAAATCGCCTCGGCCTGGGCTGGCCAGTCGCGTTCGATCGCATCGGCCAACCATTCCGGGAACGCGTCGCGTGCCGGTTGTTCCGGGAAACCTTCCCGCTGCGCACGGCGCAGGATCGCGTTGACCAGCCCGGCCTGGCGTTCACGGCCCAGCGCGCGCGCCGCATCGACCGTGGCCGACAGCGCCGCATGCGCTGGCAGTTCCAGCACGTCCAGCTGCGCAAAACCGACCATCAGCAGGGTGCGCAGGTCAGCATCGCGCGCCGACAGAGGCTTCTGCATCCAGCCCTGCAATGCTGCGTCATAGGTGCTGCGACGACGCAGCACCGCAAAGCACAGCGCTTCCAGCAGCGCGCGGTCGCGGCTGTCGGCCAGCTTCGGCAGGGCCCAGGCCAGTTCGGCCTTCAGCGAGCGGCCGCGGGTGAACACTTGCGCCAGCACGCGCGCGGCCAGCATGCGCGTGGCCGCGCCCGGCGCCGCCTTGACGACGGACGAATCGTTCTGCTTCGACACCGCTTATGCCCCCACGTGCAGGTCGCGGCGGGCATTGAGGTAGTCGGCGGCGGTGATCGCCTTGCCACCTTCACGCTGCAGTACGCGCAGGCGCAACGCGCCCTGGCCGCAGGCGATGTCGATGCCATCGCGACCGGCCGCCAGCACCGTGCCCGGTGCCTGGCCATGTGCCAGATCCAGCGCCACCGCACCGTGGATGCGCACGCGCTCACCGGCCAGCGTCGCCTCGGCGATCGGCCACGGATTGAACGCACGCACGGTACGCGCCAACGCAGCCGCGTCCTGCGCCCAGTCCAGTTTCGCTTCGGCCTTGTCCAGCTTGTGCGCGTAGGTCACGCCCTGCTCCGGCTGCGGCCGTGCGATCGGCTTGATGCCGGCACGCAGCAGGCCGAGGCCATCGGACAGCACCTGTGCACCCAGTTCGGCCAGCTTGTCGTGCAGCTGGCCGCCGGTATCGGTGGCGGCGATCGGCAGTTCCTGGTGCAACAACACCGGGCCGGTATCCAGGCCGGCTTCCATCTGCATCAGGCACACCCCGGTCTTCGCGTCGCCTGCCTGGATCGCACGCTGGATCGGCGCGGCACCGCGCCAGCGCGGCAGCAGCGAGGCGTGTACGTTCCAGCAGCCGTGGGTCGGAATTGCCAGCACCGCCTTCGGCAGGATCAGCCCATAGGCCACCACCACCATCAGGTCCGGCTGCAGGTCGCGCAGCTGCTGCTGGGCGGCTTCGTTCTTCAGCGAGTCCGGCTGGTAGACCGGAATGCCGCGGGCCACGGCTTCGAGCTTGACCGGCGACGGCGCCAGGCCACGGCCACGGCCGGCCGGGCGATCGGGCTGGGTGTAGACCGCCACTACTTCATGAAGGCGCGCCGCCGCGCGCAGCGACGACACCGCGAATTCCGGCGTACCGGCAAAGACAATCCTCATGGCTACCCCACTTGCAGGATGGATTCGTGCAGGAAAGAAAACGGCGCCGTCGGCCGGCGCCGTGCAGCCCGCGCGCGCCGCGCAGGCACAGGCCACCCGAAGGGCGGCCCGGATTGGCGATCACGCCACGTGCTTGCGCTGCTTGGCCAGCTTCTTGCGCACCATTTCGCGCTTGAGCGGCGACAGGTAGTCGATGAACAGCTTGCCGTCCAGATGGTCCATCTCGTGCTGGATGCAGGTCGCCAGCACTTCGCCGGCTTCGAGCTGCTGTTCCTGGCCGTTGCGGTCCAGGTACTTCACGGTGATGGTGTCTGCACGGGTGACGTCGGCGAAGATGCCCGGTACCGACAGGCAGCCTTCCTGGTACACCCGGCCCCCGTCCTTGGCGACGATCTCCGGGTTGATGAACACATGCGGTTCATTCTTCTGTTCGCTGACGTCGATGACCATGAAGCGCTTGTGCACGTCCACCTGGGTGGCGGCCAGGCCGATGCCCGGAGCGTCGTACATGGTCAGGAACATGTTGTCGATCAGCTCCTGGAAGGCCGGCGTGGTGACTTCGGCGGCTTCGATCAACGCGGCCTTGGTACGCAGGCGCGGATCGGGGAACTCAAGAATGGGGAGAAGGGCCATGGCTGTTTCCGGATAGGGGGCCGGCACGCCGGCATACGTCGCAGATTCTAGCTCCAACGCTTGCCTTGCGCCCCGGTTTCTGGACTATAGTGCGCGGACCTGTTGGGGAATCAGGGCTTCACACCTATGTTGCTTCGTTTTCGTACGGTCGTCGCCGCGGCGATGCTGACCGTGGCTGCCTATGCTACCGCCGTGGAAGTGAATGGCGGGCACCCGGACACCTATGTGGTCCGAAAAGGGGATACGTTGTGGGATATCGCCGCACGTTTCCTGCAGAAGCCGTGGCTCTGGCCGGAGATCTGGCAGGCCAATCCGCAGATCGCCAACCCGCACCTGATCTATCCCGGTGACGTGCTCAGCCTGGCCTACCTGGACCGGGTGACCGTGTCGTCGCAGCCCGGCCCGCGCCAGGAGGCCCCGATCAATGCCATTCCGCTGGCCCAGGTCGAGCCGTTCCTGAAGCAGCTGAGCGTAGTCGACAGCATCGAGCAGCTGCCCTACGTGGCCGGCCTGGAAGAAGAACGCCTGCGCGCCACCAGCGGCCACGCCGTCTATGTGCGCCTGGCCGACGCCCAGGTGGGCCAGCGCTGGGCAGTGGTGCGCCCGACCGTGCGCTATGCCCAGCCCAAGCCGACCGAGGACCTGACCGCCAACGGCGACGTCACACCGGGCAGCGGCAACCTGTGGCGCGCCTACAGCGCCCCCAACCACCGCCGCGGCGTGCTCGGCTACGAACTGGCCCAGGTCGCCACCGGCACCATTACCCATGTCGCCGGCGGCAAGGTCGAGGCGTCCACGTTGGTGCTGGACAAGAACGAAGGTGGCCGTGAGGTCCGTGCCGGTGACCGCCTGGTTCCGATCGAGGCCAGGCCCTACGACCTGCAGTTCGTGCCGCATGTGCCGGCGGCCAGCGTCGAAGGTGTCGACGTGCGCGTGCTGGCGGTGACCGACATGTTCACCGCTGGGGGCCCGCGCGACGTGATCGCGATTTCGGCCGGCCGCAGCCAGGGCGTGGACAACGGCACCGTGTTCTCGCTGTGGCGCCCGGGCCGCCACGTGGCGCACCGCATGAAGTACCCGACCTCGTCGCGCATGGACGATTCGCTCAGCACCGGCGCAGGCCGGGTCTCGCTGCCCGACGAATACGCCGCGCACGCGATGGTGTTCCGTACCTTCGACAACGTCAGCTACGCGCTGGTGATGCAGGGCGTGAAGCCGGTGCGCGTGGGCTACAACGCCCTGCATCCGGACGCGCGGTAGTCGACTGGCAGTCGACGCTACGGGTCGGCTTCCGGCAAACCCTGACGGTTACATGCGAAGGCGCCCTAGGGCGCCTTCGTTGCATCCGGCCGATAGTGGGGGAATGACCAGACACGTGGATGAGGCGCTGCTGCGCCTGATGATGGCGGGCGGCGCGCTGGCGCCGCGGCGGGCCCTGCTGCAGGGGGCCGAGGACGCCACGACGGCCATCGCCCTGGGCGTCGCAGGGTGGCGTGCACACGGCTGCACGCCGGAGCAGTGCGCGGCACTGGAGCGCCCCGACCCGAAGGCGTGGGCAAGTGCGCTGCGCTGGCTGCAGGACGACCACCATCACCTGCTGGCCTTCACCGACGCGGCCTTTCCTCCACCGCTGCTGGACGTGCCCAACCCACCGCTGGCGCTTTTCGTGGCCGGCGACCCCAGCCTGGCCTGGCGGCCCTCGGTGGCGCTGGTCGGCAGCCGCTCGCCGACGCCGGGCGGACGGGCGCTGGCGGCACGCTTTGCCGGCGGCTTCGTCGAGGCCGGCCTGGCGGTGACCAGTGGGCTCGCGGCCGGCATCGACGCGGCCGCCCACCAGGCCACCCTGGACGCGGGCGGCTGTACCGTGGCGGTCATTGGCACCGGCCCCGACCGGGTGTATCCGGACAGCCATGCCCGGCTGCAGGCGCAGGTCGTCGCCGAGGGCGCGCTGCTGAGCGAATACCTGCCGGGCACGCCGGCACGCCCTGGCCACTTCCCGGCGCGCAACCGGCTGGTGGCCGGGCTGGCGCTGGCCACGGTGGTCGTTGAGGCCGCGCAACGCTCCGGCGCCCTGATCACCGCTCGGCTGGCTGCCGAGGCCGGCCGCGAGGTCTGCGCCCTGCCCGGCTCGGTGCTCAACCCACGAGCCGCCGGCTGCCACCGGCTGATCCGCGAGGGTGCGGCGCTGGTCGAGCGCCCCGAGGACGTGCTCGAGCTGCTGGCCCCGGCCCTGCGCCACCAGCTGCCGACCTTGCAATCGCGGCTGGCCACCCCCACTGAACAGGCACCGCCGGCACTCCTGCCGGCACGCTGGGCCGACGACCCTGACTACCAGTGCTTGTGGCGGGCCCTGGACCACAACCCAAGCGGTATGGATTCACTGATCACGCATTGTGGATTGACGGCGTCACAGGTGTCCTCCATGCTGCTGGCCATGGAACTGGCGGGAATCGTGGTGTGCGTACACGGCCGCTACTGTCGAACTCCCTAGTTTCTTCACCTCCACAGCGTCGCGCGACGCAGGCCGAGGGGCAATGAAAGAGAGCATCCTGGACGTACTGCTGTACCTGTTTGAACACTATTTCAGCGAAGATGCGGACCTGATCCGTGACCGCGATTCGCTCCAGAACGGCCTGATCCAGGCCGGTTTCAGCCCAACCGAGATCAACAAGGCGTTCGACTGGCTCGACGCCCTGGCCGCGCAGCGGCCGAGCGTGGCCCAGGCGCGGGTCGACGGCCCCGTGCGCGTCTATCACGGCCCCGAACTGGACAAGCTGGACGTGGAATGCCGCGGTTTTCTGCTGTATCTGGAACAGCACGGCATCCTCGACGCCGACCAGCGCGAACTGGTGCTGGACCGGGCAATGGCCCTGGACCAGGACGAACTGGACCTGGACGACCTCAAATGGGTCGTGCTGATGGTGCTGTTCAACCAGCCCGGCTCCGAAGCAGCCTATGCCTGGATGGAGACGCAGATGTTCATGGACGAGCCAGAACCCCTGCACTGACCGTACACTTGGGGGCATAGCGCATTCAGGAGCGTCCCGTGAGTGAGTGGTTCCATGCAGAAGGCAACCGGCAGCAGGGTCCGCTGCCGGCGGAACAGTTGGTTGAATTGTTCCGCAACAACCAGATCTCCCTGGACACCCTGGTGTGGCGCGACGGCCTGCCACAATGGCAGCCGTTGCGCACGGTAGTGGACGAACTGGGCCTGATCGTGCCGGCACTGGACGTGCCGACCGCAGCGGCTGAGCCGGAACCCGAGCCAGCAGCGCCGCGGCCGCCGGTGCTGCCGCCCTCCACCCCCTACAGCACCGCAGCAGCGGCGACCACGCTGCCGCCGCCAAAGAAGAAACTGTCCGGCTGTGCGCTGACTGCCATCATCGGTGGCGGCCTGCTGCTGGTGCTGGTGCCGGTCATGGCCATCCTGGCCGCGATCGCCCTGCCGGCCTACAGCGACTACACCATGCGTGCCAAGGTTGCTGCCGCAGCCGATGCGCTGCACCCGCTACAGGACCAGGTGCAGCATTTCGCCGACGAGCAGGGCCGCTGCCCCGGCGCCAACGATGCCGGCTTCCCGGCCCCGGGCGACTTCACCCAGGCCGGCCTTTCGGCGGTGAACATCGGCCGCTTCAACAACGGCCACTGCGGCATCGAGGCGACGCTGGCGATGCCCGGCAAGAGCATCGACGGCGATCTGCTGTGGCTGGAATACGATCGTGACAGCGGTCGCTGGGAATGCAGCGGCGAAAGTGACGACAAGTACCTGCCGACCGCGTGCCGCGGCTGAGCCGCAGGCACGCCGAAACCTCCAAGGACGACCCAACAGGGAACATGCAATGACTGAGTGGTACTACGCAGAAGGACAGCAACGCCAGGGGCCGATGCCGGTCGAGGAGATCCGCCAGCGCTTCCAGCGCGGCCAGCTGAACCTCGACTCCCTGGTCTGGCGCGAAGGCATGGCGCAGTGGGCCGCCCTGCGCCAGGTGGTCGACGAGCTTGGCCTGCAGACCTTGGCCGATGCCACCACCGCCACCAGCAGTGGCGGTTTCGACCTGCGTGGCGACTATGCCGCCATCGACAATGGCACGGCGCCGCTGCCCGGCACCGGCGCCCTCAGCAGCTCGCCCTACAGCGCCCCGGCCGCAGCCGGTGCCGCCGGCCATGCGCAGCCGGTGGTGGGCGGTGAAGTGGTCTACGCGGGCTTCTGGAAGCGCGTAGCGGCCTACATGATCGACTACTTCGTGCTGGTCATCCCCGGCGCGATCATCGGCGGCATCATCGGCGTGGTGCTCGGCGCCAGCATGGGCGCGGCCGGCAGTGGCGAATCGGCTATCGAAGTAGTCGCGCAGGTGGCCAGCGCACTGATCAACTTCGGCATCGGCATGGCCTACTACACTTGGTTCCATGCCTCGCGCGGCGGCGCCACGCTGGGCAAGATGGCGGTTGGCATCAAGGTCGTGCGCAGCAACGGCGAGCGCCTGACCCTGGGCCGCGCGTTTGGACGCTACTGGGCCATGCTGCTGAGCAGCTTCACCCTCGGCATCGGCTTCCTGATGGCGGCCTTCACCGAGCGCAAGCAGGGCCTGCACGACATGATCTGCGACACCCTGGTGGTCGATCGCTGGGCCTACACCGACCAGCCGCACCTGCAGCGCCGCGAGCTGGGCACGGTCACCCTCCTCGTCCTGGTGCTGACCGCCCTACTGATGCTGGCAGGCCTGGTGCTGCTGGTCGCCGCGGTCGGCTTCATTGCCAAGATGGCCTCCTGAATGGCCATCCTCACGCCTGGCTGCTTGACACGGCCCGGCCGGGCGTGATTCCTCTAATAAGGTGAAACCTGAACGCCCGGCACATTACCGGGCGTTCAGTTTATGGATTTGCGCGTGGCCGCTTCACTAATGCGGCCGTTTGCTCCACCCTAGCGGCCCCTTCCCCACGGTTCGCCCCACAGACCCTGCTGCCATGCCCAAGCACCTGCTCATCGTCGAATCGCCGGCCAAGGCCAAGACGATCAACAAATACCTCGGCAAGGACTACACGGTCCTGGCCTCGTATGGGCATGTGCGTGACCTGATTCCGAAGGAAGGCGCGGTCGACCCGGACAACGGGTTCGCCATGCACTACGACGTCATCGACAAGAACGAGAAGCACGTCGATGCGATCGCCAAGGCTGCCAAGGGCGCCGACGACATCCTGCTGGCGACCGACCCGGACCGCGAGGGTGAGGCGATCAGCTGGCACATCGCCGAGATCCTGAAGGAACGCGGGCTGGTCAAGGACAAGCCGATGCAGCGCGTGGTGTTCACCGAGATCACCCCGCGCGCCATCAAGGAAGCGATCAGCCAGCCGCGCGCGATCGCCAGCGACCTGGTCGATGCCCAGCAGGCGCGCCGCGCGCTGGACTACCTGGTCGGCTTCAACCTGTCGCCGGTGCTGTGGCGCAAGGTCCAGCGCGGCCTGTCCGCCGGCCGCGTGCAAAGCCCGGCGCTGCGCATGATCGTCGAGCGCGAGGAAGAGATCGAAGCCTTCATCGCCCGCGAATACTGGTCGATCGCCGCCGAGTGCGCGCACCCGTCGCAGCACTTCAATGCCAAGCTGATCAAGCTGGACGGACAGAAGTTCGAGCAGTTCACCGTCACCGACGGTGATACCGCTGAAGCGGCACGCCTGCGCATCCAGCAGGCTGCGCAGGGCTCGCTGCACGTCACCGACGTGGCCAGCAAGGAGCGCAAGCGCCGCCCGGCGCCGCCGTTCACCACCTCCACGCTGCAGCAGGAAGCCTCGCGCAAGCTCGGCTTCACCACCCGCAAGACCATGCAGGTGGCGCAGAAGCTTTACGAAGGCGTGGCAATTGGCGACGAAGGCACCGTCGGCCTGATCTCGTACATGCGTACCGACTCGGTGAACCTGTCGCAGGATGCGCTGGCCGAAATCCGCGACGTGATCGCCCGTGACTACGGCATCGCCTCGCTGCCGGACCAGCCCAACACCTACCAGACCAAGTCGAAGAACGCCCAGGAAGCGCACGAAGCGGTGCGCCCGACCTCGGCCCTGCGCACGCCAGCCCAGGTCGCGCGCTTCCTCACCGACGACGAGCGCCGCCTGTACGAGCTGATCTGGAAGCGTGCGGTGGCGTGCCAGATGATTCCGGCCACGCTCAACACCGTCAGCGTCGACCTGTCGGCGGGCAGCGAACACGTGTTCCGCGCCAGCGGCACTACCGTGGTCGTGCCTGGCTTCCTGGCCGTGTACGAGGAAGGCAAGGACAACAAGAGCGCCGAGGACGAGGATGAAGGCCGCAAGCTGCCGGCGATGAAGCCCGGCGACCGCGTGCCGCTGGAACGCATCCTGGCCGAACAGCATTTCACCCAGCCGCCACCGCGCTACACCGAAGCGGCGCTGGTGAAGGCGCTGGAAGAGTACGGCATCGGCCGTCCCTCGACCTACGCCTCGATCATCCAGACCCTGCTGTTCCGCAAGTACGTGGAAATGGAAGGCCGCAGCTTCCGCCCGTCCGACGTCGGCCGCGCGGTCTCCAAGTTCCTGTCCAGCCACTTCACCCAGTACGTGGACTACGACTTCACCGCCAAGCTTGAGGACGAGCTCGACGCCGTCTCGCGTGGCGAGGAAGAGTGGATCCCGCTGATGTCGCGTTTCTGGGAACCGTTCAAGGAACTGGTCGAGGACAAGAAGGAATCGGTCGACCGCGCCGAGGCCAGTGGCGCGCGCGAGCTCGGCACCGACCCCAAGACCGGCAAGCCGGTGAGCGTGCGCCTGGGACGTTTCGGGCCGTACGCCGCCATCGGCAGCACCGCCGAGGACGCCGAGGAGAAGCCGAAGTTCGCTTCGCTGCGCCCCGGCCAGTCGATGCACACCATTTCGCTGGAAGACGCACTGGAACTGTTCCTGATGCCGCGCGCACTGGGCGAGGACAAGGGCGAGCCGGTCAGCGTCGGCATTGGCCGCTTCGGACCGTTCGCCAAGCGGGGCAGCACCTATGCCTCGCTGAAGAAGGAAGACGACCCGTACACCATCGACCTGGCGCGCGCTGTGTTCCTGATCGAAGAAAAGGAAGAGATCGCGCGTAACCGGATCATCAAGGAGTTCGACGGCAGCGACATCCAGGTGCTGAACGGCCGCTTCGGCCCGTACATCAGCGACGGCAAGATGAACGGCAAGATCCCCAAGGATCGCGAGCCGGCATCGCTGACCCTGACCGAAGTGCAGCAGCTGATGGAAGAAACCGGCAAGCCGGTGCGCAAGGGCTTCGGTGCCAAGAAGGCGGCTGCGAAGAAGGCGCCGGCCAAGAAGGCCGCGGTGAAGAAGGAGGCCGCACCGAAGAAGGCCGCCGCAAAGAAAGCGCCTGCCAAGAAGGCCCCGGCCAAGAAAGCAGTAAAGAAGGCGGCCGCAAAGAAGGCCCCAGCGAAGAAGGCGGTCAAGAAGGCCGCGAAGTAGATTCACGCCATGCGTGGATGAAGGGTGTGCGGACCCACGGTCCGCACCCTCCATAAGCAGTCATTACCTACCGCTGAGGCCGGCCAGCGGCCGGCACTACCCAAGGTGCCTGGGTCCACCCCTTCTGCACGCAGCAGGGGGATAATGAAGTCCCACGTCGGGCCGGTCGCCGCCATGAAAGAACTCACCCTGGACTCTGCTGTCGCCACGCTCCGCGCCGGCGGCGTGATCGCCTATCCGACCGAAGCGGTCTGGGGCCTGGGCTGCGATCCGTCGCATGAAGCCGCGGTGCACATGGTGTTGCGGCTGAAGCAGCGCCCGATCGAGAAGGGCATGATCCTGGTCGCCGCCGAACTGTCGCAGCTGGAGGGCTGGGTGCGCCTGCAGGCGCTGCCCGACGCCCGCCAGCGTGCGGTTCTGGCCAGCTGGCCGGGCGCCAACACCTGGATCCTGCCGGCCGGTCCGCGCGCCCAACCGTGGGTCACCGGTGAACACAGCGGCATCGCCGTACGCATCAGCGCCCACCCACTGGTCGCCGCCCTGTGCCGCGCCTGGGGCGGGCCGCTGATCTCCACCAGCGCCAACCTGGCCGGTGAACCGCCGGCACGCAGTCGCGCCGAGCTGGATCCGCGCCTGCTGCGCCTGCTCGATGGCCTGCTCGATGGCGAGACCGGTGGCCTGGCCCAACCGACCCCGATCCGCGACGCGCTCAGCGGCAACGTGCTGCGCTCCTGAGCGGACGATTGCACTGCCACGCACAATCACGCACCCTGCCGCCATGAACCTGCTGCGCACCGCCATGGGCCTGTGCCTGCTGCTGCCATGGACCGCACCGGCCGCAGAGGACGTGCGCGTCTATCGCTGCGTCGCCAGCAATGGCGCCGTGGCCCTGCAGGACAGGCCCTGCAGCAGCGGGCGGCAGGAAGTGCGCGACCTGCAGCGCCCGCGCGACCCGGCGCCACGGGTGGTGCGCAGCGATGCGACGCCCGCGCCTCCCGACGAGGTTCCGGTGGTGCGCGATCGCGAAGTCCGCCACGTCTACATCCAGCCGCCACAGCCGTTGTACGAATGCGTGAGCGACGACGGTCGCCGCTATACCAGCGACAACAACGACGGCAATCCGCGCTGGGTACCGTTGTGGACCAGCGTCTGGCTTCCGCACGGGCACCACGGCCCGGTCCATCCCGGCCCACGCCCGGCCTTCGGCACGCCGGTCGGCACCCCCATCGGTGAAGGAACCGGCTACCGGCCGCCCGCGGTGGGTGTCGGTGTGCAGGTTCCGGCCGGCAGCGTGCTGGTCCGCGACAGCTGCCATGCGCTGCCGCCGCAGGAAGTCTGCGCGCGCCTGCGCGACCGCCGCTGGGAACTGGACCGCCGCTACAACAGTGCGCTGCAGAGCGAGCGTACTGCCATCAGCAACGAACAGCGTGGCATCGACGCACGCCTGTCGCGGGACTGCGACCGCTGAGCGCAGCACCTGCCGTGGCATGTACGCTGTGCGCATGAAGAACCTGATCTGGCTGGCCCTGGGCCTGTTCGCCGGCAATGCATTGGCCGACGACGGGGTGATCTACCGCTGTACTTCCAGCAGCAGCGATGTGCCTACCCTGCAACGCACGCCCTGCCCCACCGGCAGCAAGCAGCAGGTGGTGCGGATTCCGGCGTCCGCCAGTGCGCCGCCTGCATCAGTCACAGCAGCACCTCCGCCGCCGCCCGAACCGGCGACAGCGGGTACATCGCCCGCTTCGGTGCCCAGCCCCCGCCGCCCGGGCGAAGGACGCACGATCATGGAAGCCGGCATGGTCGAACGTGAAGGCGGCGATCTGATACTCGACAGCGCAACGCTGCCGCGCCACGCCGATGCCGCGCCAGACCGCAATGCGCCGCCGAAGCCGCCGCTGCCACCGATCTTCCAGTGCACCGACAGCCAGGGCGGGGGCTATCTGCACGAATACGAAGCTGCTCCCGGCCGCTGCGAACTGATGACCGTGCAGGGCCTGGGCGGCGCCACCCCGGTCAACGCCGCCGGCTGCGAAGTGGTGCGCGACCGCTGCGAGGAACTGCCGGAGGCGCAGCGCTGCAGCAGCTGGCAGCAACGCTTCCGCGACGCGCGCGGCCGTGAGCGGTTCGCCTCGCCGGAAAACCGCGACAACGCCCGTGGGGAACGCGAACGGCTGCAGGGCGTGCTGGAGGCCAGCAACTGCCCGGTACCGGGGTGACACCCACCGGTAGTGCCGGCCGCTGGCCGGCAACTGCAATCATCTGAAGATCCCGTGGTTGCCGGCCAGCGGCCGGCGCGACCACCGCATGATCAGAACCCGTAACGCAGGAAACCGCCATCCACTGCGATGCACTCGCCGGTGACATAGCTGGCGGCCGGCAGGCACAGGAAACCCACCGCTGCGGCGACTTCCTCCGGTTCGCCAATGCGGCGCATCGGCGTGCGGTTGATCACTTCCTCGTAGTAATCCGGGTCGGACAGCGGCCCGGACGTGCGCCGCGTGCGGATGTACCACGGCGCCACCGCATTGACCCGGATGCCATCCTCGGCCCACTCGACGGCCAGGTTGCGGGTCATCTGGTGCATCGCGGCCTTGGTCATGCCGTAGACCACGCCACTGCGCACGTGGGTCAGGCCGGACACGCTGCCGACGTTGACGATGGACGACGAGGCATGGCGAGCCAGCAGGGGATGCGCGTAGCGCGACAGCTCGAACGCCGAGAACAGGTTGGTCTCGAAGATCTTGCGCCATTCGTCCTCGGAATACTCCGTGGCCGCCTTGGTGACGTTGCCGCCGGCGTTGTTGACCAGGATGTGCAGGCCATCGCTGTGGTCTTCCACCCAGTCCAGGATCTGCCGGCGGTCCTCGTCGTCGGAGACATCGGCGGCCAGCGCGTGCACCTGCATCTGCGGATGCACGTCCAGCAGTTCGTCGCGCGCGGTCTCCAGCATGTCGATATCGCGGCCGACGATCATCAGGTCAGCGCCGAAGCCGGCCAGCTCATGCGCGATGGCCAGGCCGATGCCGGCGCTGGCGCCGGTAATCAGGGCCGTCTGGCCATCCAGGCGCCACCGTTGCTGGGTCATGTGTCCTCCGGGGCCGCGCCCGCTGTGTTTCGATGCGGCAAGGATACGCGCTCACGGCAGCCCATCGCCCGCAATGCGACACTGCGCGCACGCCCACCGCGGAGAGCCGCCATGCGCATCCTGATCCTGTCCTCGTCCCTGCTGGCCAGCGTGCTGCTGGTGGCCTGCCAGCGTCCGCCGACGCCGAACCCGGAAAAGCCACCGGTGCCCAAGGCGATGTCGCGTGCGATGCAGGAACCGCTGGACCGCGCCAAGGGCGCGCAGAAGGCCGTGGACGAAGCCGCCGCACGCGAGCGCAAGGCCGAGGCCGACACGACGCAGTGACGGGTGGCCTGTGGGGTCAGAGCTCTTTGCGACGCAAAGGGATCCGACCCCATGAACGAAAACGCCCGGCCAAAGCCGGGCGTATCCAGTAGATCCACGCCATGCGTGGATGCTTTCCGGTCAGAACCCGCAGAAGCAATACGCCAGCGCCTTCACCGGCGCGCCGTTGCCCTTCTCGCGGGCGGCGTTCTCGACGAAGCGCAGCTGCGTATCCACTTCCGGCATCGTGCGCGCCAGCATCATCCGCGCCATGCCCGAATCAGACAGCATCCAGGCGCCGGCACGGCTGCCGGCGAAACCGCTGACGAACTGCGCGAACGGCGTCGCCGCCTTCTCGATGTAGCGCACGCGATAGGCATCGGCCTTGCCCAGCTTGGCACGGCCGGCGGCATCGGCCACGGCGTCCTTCAGGCCACCGAAGGCATCGACCAGGCCACGTTCCTTGGCCTGCGCACCGCTCCACACACGGCCCCGGGCCACTTCATCGACCGCCTCGACCGGCTTCTTGCGGGCATCAGCGACGCGACCGGTGAAGTCGGCGTAGCCCTTGTTGATCACTGTCTGGATCACCTGGCCCACGGCCGGGTCCATCGGGCGGGTGACGTCGAAGGCACCGGCGAAACGGGTGGTGCCCACGCCGTCGGTATGCACGCCGATCTTGTCCAGCGCGCGGCTGAAGTTCGGCACCATGCCGAAGATGCCGATCGAACCGGTGATGGTCGACGGATCTGCATAGATGCGATCGGCGTTCATGCTGATCCAGTAGCCACCGGAAGCGGCCAGGTCACCCATCGACACCACCACCGGCTTGCCGGCGGCCTGCAGCGCGACCACTTCGCGGCGGATCTGCTCGGAGGCGAACACTTCACCGCCCGGCGAATCGACGCGAAGCACCACCGCCTTCACGTTTTCGTCGTCACGCGCGGCACGCAGCAGCGCCGAGGTCGACTCGCCGCCGATGCGGCCGGCCGGCAGATCGCCACCGCTGATCTCGCCTTCGGCCACCACCACCGCCACCTGCGGACGCGAGTCCACCGGGTTGCGGCGCGCGTCGAGCAGGGCCAGGTAACGACCGAAGTCGACGTTGCGGAAACCGCCGTCGGCGTCATCGTCGGCCACGCCGCGCTCGATCATCAGATCCTCGAATTCCTCGCGGGTCTTCAGCGCGGTCACCAGCTTCTGCTGCAGGGCAAACTTGGCCAGGTCGCCACCGGCGGCGGCGATGCCTTCCGGCAGCGTGTCGATGCCGGCGGCCAGTTGTGCCGGATCCAGGCGACGGGCCTTGGCGATGTCGGCCAGGTAGCGCTGCCACACGTCGTTCATCCAGAACAGGTCGGCTTCCTTGGAGGCCGGCGAGGCGGCGTCGAGCACGTACGGCTCGGCCGCGGACTTGTATTCGCCCACCTTGAACAGATGCACGTCGACGCCCAGCTTGTCCTGCAGGCCGCTACGGAAGTACTGGCGGTAGCGGCCCAGGCCCTCGAGCACCACCGACCCCATCGGGTCGAGGTAGACCTCGTCGGCCTGTGCGGCCAGCAGGTACTGCGACTGGCCCATGCTCTCGCTGTAGGCCACCAGCTGCTTGCCGGAGGCGCGCAGGTCCTGCAGCGCGGCGGCGACTTCACGCAGCGAGGCAAAGCCCGACGGCTGCAGCTTGTCCAGCTCCAGCACCACACGCTCGATCTTCTTGTCTTCCTTGGCCGACTCGATCACCCGCAGCAGGTCGCGCAGCTGGATCTCCTCGGCGCCGTTGTCGCCCACCGCCTTGGCCAGCGCGCGGCTGACCGGATCGGCGCTGAACTGCTCGACCAATCGGCCTTCCGGCGCGATCACCAGGGTGGTGCGGTCCTGCAGCGACTTGCTGGCACCGGCACCCATGCCGGCGGCGATGACGAACATCACCAGCAGCAGGAACAGCAGGCCGAAGAACACCAGGTTGAGGATCAACCGGCGGGTGAAGTTCATGACGTCCCACAGCCCGATGAAGAAACTGGCGACGGGATTGCGACGCGCCGGGGGCAGCGGGGGCACGGGTTGATTCATGGAGCGCTCCGGATGGCTTCTTGCCGTGGTACCAGCATAGCCGGTGCCGCGTGATGCGGCATCGGACACAAGTCAGGGGATCGCCCGCCATGGATCGGCATGGCGGGCGGAAGGGTCAGGACAGCATCGACTGGCCGATGCGCAGGCTGCTGCGGCGCAGGCGCCAGCCCATCAGGATGGCGGCGGCAGTCAGGCCGACGATCAGGCCGATCCACATGCCCTGCGGCCCCATGCCCAACCCCAGCCCGAGCCCGGCGCCGAGTGGCATGCCCAAGCCCCAGTACGCGAACATGGCGATGAACATCGGCACGCGGGTGTCCTTCAGGCCGCGCAGCGCACCGGCCGACAGCACCTGGATACCGTCCGGGAACTGGAAGGTAGCCGCGTACAGCAGCAGGGTCGAGGCCAGGCCGGCCACCGCCAAGTCATTGGTGTAGACACCGACGATGGCGTCGTGGCCGAACAGCAGCACCGCCGCCGACAGCGTCTGCGTGCCCATGATGATCGCGTAGCCGGCCCACGCCGCGCGGCGCACGCCGAAACCATCGCCGCGGCCGACCGCATGGCCGACGCGTACGGTGGTGGCCTCGGCCACGCCCATCGGGATCATGAAGCACAGCTGCGCGACGTTGATCGCGATCTGGTGCGCGGCCGCTTCATTGGCACCGAGGCGGCCGATCAGCAGCGCGGTGACAATGAACAGGCCGCCTTCCATCAGCACCGTGATGCCGATCGGCAGGCCGGTGCGCAGCAGCTCCCAGATCGCTTTCCAGCGCGGCCCCTCAAAATGTGAGAACAGCTGCAGGTGGGCGAAGCGCTTGGTGAACCACAGGTAGGTGGCGAAGGCGATGGCCTGCATCCACATCATCACCGCCGACGCGATGCCAAGGCCTTCGGCGCCCATTTCCGGGAAACCAAGCTTGCCGTTGGCCAGCACATAACCCATCGGGGCGAGCACCAGCAGGCCGCCGAAACCGAGCAGCATGGTCGGCAGCGTCCAGTGCATGCCCTCGCTGAGGTAGCGCATGCAGAAGTACAGGGTCAGCGCCGGGCCTCCCCAGCGCACCGCATGCAGGAACGCGGTGGCGCCCGGCACGATGTCCGGCGCGATGCCGAAGGCCGGCAGCAGCGGCGGCACCACCGTGAGGAAGGTGAACATGATCAGGCCCAGGCCCAGCGCCAACCACAGCGCCTGGCGGAACAGCGGGCCGATCTCGCGCTCGCGGCCGGCGCCATGCAGCTGCGACACCGAGGCGGTAAGCGAGATGAGCGTGCCGATCGGGATCAGCATCGGCAGCCACAGCAGCGCGGTACCGATGGTCACCGCGGCCAGGGTCGCCGTGGCGTGGTGGCCGGCGATCACATTGTCGACGAAAGAGATCAGACCGGTGGACACATGGCCCAGCACAAGCGGCAGGGCGAGCAGACCGGTCGCGCCGACTTCCTTGCTGAAGCGCGGCGTAGAGGTTGCAGTAGACATAAGGTGCTTGACGCGAACTACGGTTGCGCGCGAAGGGCACAGGCACCGGGTTGCGGCCGCTCATCTTACGCGTGCCGCGCGCGCATTCCCATGACATGGCGTGAATGCCAGGTCCCGGCAGGCGTCGCTGCTGAGGTGAAGGCGACCGATGTGTGGACCCGCTGGGTAGAGCCGAGTGCCAGTCGACTGCTCAGTTGGTCGACTGCGCTTGCCTCACGCCGCGAATGCCCCGCGATGCGCGCGGAAATCGACCAACTGTGGACGCCACCCCGTCGACGTAACGCGCCGCCGTTGCGCCGTCGGGTCTACTGGCCGGCCTGGCGCTTGAGCCAGGCGTCGCGCTCGGCGGCGGGTACTGCGAGGAACGCGCTGCGCACCGTGTCGCGTTCCTGCGGCGGCGTGCGTTGTGCCACCAAGGTAAGCTGGGCCAGCTGCGACGGGCTGAGCTGGCGCAGCACGGCCAGTGCCGCCTCTCGCTGTTCGGCCGGTACGAAGCCGAACAGGCCGTGCAGCTTGGGGAACTCCAGGCCCAGTTGCGGCCCAAGACGCCAGCCCTCGCGGAACGCCTGGTCCTGCGCCTGGAACTGCTCGCGCAGGCGCTGCTGCTGGGCGGGCGGCAGCGCGTGGAAGCGCGCGGCCGCCTGCCGGATGCGCTCGCGTTCGCCTTCCGGCAGTGCACGCCAGACCGCATAATCGGCCCGCCGCTGGCGCTGCTGCTGCGCATTGAGCTGGGCAAATGCCGAAGGCGCTGCAGTCGTTGCTGAGGGCACCGGTGCGCCAGTGTCCGCCGGAGTCGCCGACGAGCGCGGTGGCAGTGGCACGTTCAAGGTCTGCGGCGCGGCCGAGAGCGACAACGGCAGGACCAGCAGCAGGCTGGCGAATACGGTCTTATTCATCGGCGGCGGTGGTTTCCAGCGTGGCACTGGCCGGCTCCGGCCGGCTCGGCTTGGATTGCGATTCGTCCACCGGCAGCGGTCCGCCGGCGGCGGTCCACGCATACAGATCGGCGTCAGCTACCAGCGGGTAGTCGCGATCGGCCAGCATGGTGCTGTCGTCCGCCGACTGCGCCGAGCCGGCGTCCGGCGCGGCGTTGACCTTGCCAGGCGGCAACGCTTCAACCGTCACCGGACCGGCCTCGGCGACCACGCCTTCCGGCAGCGGTGCGTCGCTGCCGAACGAGCGGCCCTGCCAATGGCGCCAGCCGAGCGCGGCCGCCAGCAGCACCGCCACGGTCACCAGCAGGATCAGCGGACCGCGCCAGCGCGGCTTGGTATTGGCACGGCGGCGCCGGCCGGCCGCGCGTTCATCCTGCTGCGGCGCACGCCAGCTGGATGCGGGTGCCCCATGGTTGGCCGACGGAGCGGCCGGCTGCTGCAGCTGCTGCAGGCGCTTGACCGGCAGATCGCGGATGCGCGCCTGCACCTGTTCGGCAATCTGCCGCCAGGCCGATGCGTCGGGCTGGCCGTCGGCGTCACGCGGGCAGGCGTCGGCCAGCAGGTGCTGATAGCCGCTCTCGTCGCGATCGAGCACGCGCATGGCGATGCCCTCGTCCAGGCTGCCGCCTACCCGCAGCAGCAGAGCCAAGCGTGGCAGCGGTGCCATCGAGCCCAGCGCAGCCAGCGGCGGCAGCCACTGGCCGCCGACCGGCTCGCGCAGCGCCTGGCGCTGGCCCAGCAGGGTCCAGAAACGGGTCGGCCATTGCGCCATCGGCAGGTCGCTGGCGACCGCGGCGAATGCGCGCATCACGGCCACCAGGGTCTGCTCGGCACGAGCGGCGTCGCCGCACTGCAGCTCCGCCACTACCAGGGCGCGGCGTTCGACGCCACGCAGGAACGCCGACAGCGCGCCGGCCGCGGTCGAGGAAACAGGGGCGGGCACAGCCGTCATCGGTCACTCCAAAGGTCTGCCGGCATGATAGCGGCAGGCCATCGATGGCCGGCAGGACTTGCGCCCGCAAGCACTTCGTGCTGCAGGTTGTGCACAGCACCACGCGCGCCCCGGTCAAAACTGCGGCATGCGGCTGAATTCACTCTGTTTCAGCATTGCTTCACACTTAAATAATTGATTTTGTTGTCTTTTTAAGTATGGCGATTTTTTGACCAACCCGAGCGTGAGGCCGTCGCCATCGGCTTCCTGCGCACCCGCAGACCGGTAACGCACAACGTTATCCACAGAACATGTGGATAAGACTGAATCTCCAATGGACTCCGATATTTAGGTGACATTTATGATTCAAGCGGGGCCCGCGGACCGGCCTCGCCCCCTGCCATTCGCGCGCGCATGGCCCGTTACACTGGCCCGATGCTTGCCCCCATTCCGACCCTGCAGGTCGCCCTGCCCGTCCCGCTGCCGCGACTGTTCGACTACCTGTCGCCGGAGGGCGATGGCCCCACGGTCGCGGTCGGCTGTCGCCTGAAGGTGCCGTTTGGCAACCGTGAACTGGTCGGCGTGGTGGCCGGCCACGGCCAGACCGACGATGGCCAGGGCCTGCGCCAGGCACTGGCCTGGTGCGATCGGCAGCCGCTGCTGCAGGGCGAGCTCTGGCAGAGCCTGCAATGGCTGGCGCGCTATGTCCATGCGCCACTGGGCGAGGTGGTGAACACCGCCCTGCCCGGTCGGTTGCGCCACGGCGAGGCGCTGCCCGATACCCACCACTGGGGCTGGCAGCTGACCGCTGCAGGCCGCGCCCAGCGTGAAAAACTGCGTGCGGGCAGCCGCCCCCGGCAGCTGGCCGAGCTACTGGCCGACGCCATCGTCGATGAGGACGTGCTGGGCGAACGCATGGACGACTGGCGCACCGCCGCGCGCAGCCTGGCCAAGCGGGAACTGGCCGAGCGCGTGGCGCTGAGCGTGGCACCACAGCACGCGCAGCCGCTGCCCGGCCCCACGCTCAATCCGGACCAGGCCGAGGCCGTGGCCGCGATCAACGCCGCCGAAGGCTTCCAGTCGTTCCTGCTGGATGGCGTGACCGGCAGCGGCAAGACCGAGGTCTACCTGCAGGCGATCATCCATTGCCTCGCACAGGGCAGGCAGGCGCTGGTGCTGGTGCCGGAAATCGGCCTCACCCCGCAGACCCTGGCGCGCTTCCGTGGCCGGCTCGGCATCGCCGTGCATGCGCTGCATTCGGGCTTGAACGACAACGAGCGCGCGCGCGTCTGGGCTGCCGCCTCGCGCGGCGAAGCGCGGGTGATCGTCGGCACGCGTTCGGCCGTGTTCACGCCGCTGCCGCAGGCCGGCCTGCTGATCGTCGACGAGGAACACGACGGCAGCTACAAGCAGCAGGACGGCATCCGCTATCACGCCCGCGATTTCGCCCTGGTCCGCGCCAAGGCGCTGGGCGTTCCGGTGCTGCTGGGCAGCGCCACGCCCTCGCTGGAAACACTGCACAACGCCCATGCCGGGCGCTACACGCACCTGCGCCTGAAGCAGCGCGCTGGCGATGCGCGGCCACCGCGCGTGCGCATCCTCGACGTGCGCAAGCGGCCGCTGCATGACGGCCTGTCGGCTGATGTGCTGGCCGGCATCGGCGAGCACCTGCAGCGCGGCCAGCAGGTGCTGGTATTCAAGAACCGCCGTGGCTACGCGCCGGTGCTGTTGTGCCACGACTGCGGCTGGACCGCGCCGTGCAACCGCTGCGATGCACCGATGACCGTGCATGGCGGCGGCCGTCGCCTGCAGTGCCATCACTGCGGTGCGCGGCAGCCGGCACCGCTGGCGTGCCCGGCCTGCGGCAGCCTGGCGCTGCAACCGCAGGGCATCGGTACCGAACGCCTGGAAGAACATCTCACCGCCGCCTTCGCCGACTTCCCGGTAGTGCGCATCGATCGCGGTACCACCTCACGCCGCGATGCGCTGGAGCACCAACTGGCGACGCTGGGCGACCAGCCCGGCATCCTGGTCGGCACGCAGATCCTGGCCAAGGGCCACGACCTGCCCAAGCTGACCCTGGTGGTGGTGGTCGGCATCGACGAGGGCCTGTTCTCGGCCGACTTCCGCGCCAGCGAGAAACTGGCGCAGCAGCTGATCCAGGTGGCCGGCCGTGCAGGCCGTGCACGTGATCCCGGCGAGGTCTGGTTGCAGACCCACCATCCTGGGCATCCGCTGCTGGAAACCCTGGTCAGCGGTGGCTACCACCCGTTCGCGCAGGCCGAATTGAACCAGCGCCAGGCTGCCGGATTCCCACCCTTCGCACACCTGGCGCTGATGCGCGCCGAAGCGCAGCAGGTGGAGCATGCCAACGCGTTCCTGCTGGCTGCGCGGCAGCTGCTGGGCGAGCAGAACGTAGTGGAGGCGTATGGGCCGATGCCGGCGCCGATGCCGCGGCGCGCGGGTTACCAGCGCACGCAGCTGTTGCTGTCGGCGCAGCAGCGGCCGCCGCTGCATGGCGTGCTGGCGCAGCTGGTACCGCAGTTGTATGCACTGCCGGAAGCACGCAAGGTGCGCTGGTCGCTGGACGTGGATCCGACGGATCTGTATTGAGGGGTCAGAGCCCACCCGTCGGGCGGGATCCGACCCCGATGCCCTGGGGTCGGGTTCCTTTTCGCAGAAAATGGCTCTGATCCCGAATGCTTTCGCTTACGTCAGCGGCGACATCACGCCGCGCTGGTAGGCGGGGCGCTCGCGCAGGCGGGCGTACCAATCGGCCAGGTGCGGCAGCTCCGGGCGCTGGATCGGCAATTCGAACCACGCGTAGATCAGCGAGCCCAGCGGGATGTCGCCCATTGCGAATCTGTCGCCGGACAACCACGGCTGCTTGGCCAGGGTGGCGTCGGCCATGGCCAGGTAGTCACCGGCGCGGACGATCGCGGCATTGATCCGCGATTCGTCGCGGTCGGCCGGGGCGGTGCGCATGATGCCCCAGACCAGGTCGCTGTACAGCGGCGCCATCCGCGAGGTACTCCAGTCCATCCACTTCTCGGCCTGGGCGCGCTGCATCGGGTCTTCGGCGTACAGCGTACCCAGTGCGTATCGCGCGCTCAGGTAGCGCACGATGGCATTCGATTCCCACAGCGGCAGGCCATGGTCTTCGATCACCGGCACCAGGCTGTTGGGATTCATCGCCTGGTATTCCGGCGTCTGCGTGCCGCCGTGGCTGCCACCGACTTCGATGGATTCGTATGGCAGGCCGATCTCCTCGGCACACCACAGCACCTTGCGGACGTTGCTGGAATTGCGGCGGCCCCAGATCTTCAACATTGCGGATTTCCTTGCCTGCAGCGGTGCGCCACGATGGCGCGGAAACGCTACGATACGCCCATCCACAGGGAGAGACGACGTGACTGCATGGGATGCTTTGAACTACGTTCTGCTGGCAGCAGGGCTGGGGATGCTGGTGCTGGGCTACCGCCGCTCCAATCGCAATCTGCTGCTGTGTGCGGGCCTGTTGCTGCTGGCCTTCAACGGCGTTGAGGATTTCGCCGCCGGGTTCGCCGACGGCTATGCGAATTCGGAAGCACGGGTGATCTGACCCGTTTGGGTGATGTGCCGGCCAGCGGCCGGCACTACCGGTTTTTCTTCGGCAGCGCGCGCACGTAGGAGGATTTGCCGTCCTTCTTCAGTTCGAACAGGCCGATCGCCGCCAGCAGATCGCTGAGCTTGCCGTAGCCGTAGTTGCGCGGGTCGAACGAGGCCTGGTTGCCGATCTGGCTGCCGACCGGTCCCAGGTGCGACCAGCCATCCTCCCCCTCGGCCGCGGACACCGCGCGACGCAGCATCTTCACCAGCCGCGTGTCGCTGCGCATTTCCGCACCACTCTTGCGCGGCCGCGCATCGTCGTTGGCCACCGGCTCGTTGGAGGCCTGTTCGCTCGATGCCTGCTCGACATCCGGCACGCTGGCGTGGGTCTGGCCCAGCGCTTCCAGGTAGGTGAATTTCGAGCACGCGTTGACGAATGGTTCCGGCGTCTTCTTCTCGCCGAAGCCATACACCTTCACGCCATCGGTCAGCAGGCGCATCACCATCGGGGTGAAGTCGGCATCACTGGAGACGATGGCGAAACCGTCGAGGTTGCGCGCGTAGAGCAGGTCCATGGCATCGATCACCATCGCCATGTCCGAGGCGTTCTTGCCCTTGCTGTAGGCGAACTGCTGGATCGGCCGGATCGCGTATTCGTGCAGCACGGCTTCCCAGCCCTTCAATCGCGGGCTCTTCCAGTTGCCATAGGCGCGGCGCACGTTGGCCACGCCGTAGCGGGCCACTTCGGCCAGCACCTCGTCGATCTTCGAGGCCGGCGCGTTGTCGGCGTCGATCAACAGGGCGATGCGCTTTTCCGGTTCGCTCATGGGCTCCTCAAGGGCGGTTGCCTGAACCCGAGTATCGCCGATTCACGCGGGCGCTGACGTGACAGGCGGTCACCGTGCGAAGATGCCAGGCGCTTCCCCCAATGCCCCCACTGGAGTGAGTCGATGAGTCGTGAGCGCGTTCCGCATCTGGTCGTTGTCGGCGGCGGTTTTGCCGGTCTCTGGGCCACCCGTGCCTTGGCCCGGGAACGCATACGCATCACCCTGGTCGACCGCCGCAACCATCATCTGTTCCAGCCGCTGCTGTACCAGGTGGCCACCGCCGGCCTGTCCGCGCCGGATATCGCCGCACCGCTGCGCCACATCCTCGGCCACCAGCGCAATGTGGAAGTCCGTCTGGGCGAAGTGGTGGCCATCGACAAGCAGGCCCGGCAGATACGCATGGCCGACGGCAGCACGCTGGACTACGACAGCCTGCTGCTGGCCACCGGCGCCACCCACGCCTACTTCGGCAACGACCAGTGGGCCGATGACGCGCCCGGCCTGAAGACACTGGACGATGCCATCGCGCTGCGCCGCAAGCTGCTGCTGGCCTTCGAACGCGCCGAGGCCGAACCGGACCCGGCAAAGAAAGCGGCGTGGCTGAGTTTCGCCATCGTCGGCGGCGGCCCTACCGGCGTCGAACTGGCCGGCACCCTGGCCGAGATCGCGCGTCATACGCTGCGCAATGAATTCCGCCACATCGACCCGGCCAGTGCCAAGGTGCGGCTGGTGGAGGCCGGGCCGCGCGTACTGTCCTCGTTCCCGGAAGTGCTTTCGCTGAAGGCGCGCCGACAGCTGGAAAAGCTTGGCGTGGAAGTGCTGACCGGCACCCCGGTGAGCGACATCGACAGCCAGGGCTTCACGCTCGGCGATCAGTTCGTGCCGGCGCGCACCGTGGTGTGGGCCGCCGGCGTGGCTGCTTCACCGCTGGCGCGCACGCTGGAGGTGCCGCTGGACCGCGCCGGACGCGTGCAGGTGCAACCGGACCTGACCCTGCCCGGTCACCCGGAGCTGTTCGTGGCCGGCGACCTGGCCGCACTGAGCCAGGCCAATGGCAAGCCGGTGCCCGGTGTGGCGCCCGCGGCCAAGCAGATGGGCAAGTACGTGGCCGAGGTGATCCGCGCTCGCCTGCACGGCACGCCCGAACCCGGTCCGTTCAAGTACGCCGACTACGGCAACCTCGCCACGATCGGCCGCATGGCCGCGATCGTGCACCTGGGCCGCCTGCAGCTGTCCGGTGTGCTGGCGTGGTGGTTCTGGCTGGCCGCGCACGTGTTCTTCCTGATCGGCTTCCGCAACCGCATCGTGGTGCTGCTGAACTGGGCGGTGGCGTACTGGAGCTACCAGCGCAGCGCACGCATCATCTTCGGTGATGACCGCGACGACCGGCGGCCGAAGCGGTAGGGCTGCACGCAACGGGGTCGGATCCCTTTCCGCAGGAAAGGGCTCTGACCCCTTGTTGCAGTAGATCCACGCCATGCGTGGCTCTACCTCCTCATCGGGCCGCCCGGCACCCGCCGTTTCGACCATGCCCGGCAGAAATCCTCTTTTCTCGCGGTGTCGGCAATCTGCGCGGTACTCCAATGCGGGTGATCCAGATCGTCAATGCGGTGCTGCTGAGATGCCAGCGCAGCATGTCTTGCTGCGGTTGCCGCCACAGGTGGCGTCGGGCAATCCAGAAGGCCTCCCGCTCCACTTCAGGCACCTTCTTCTTCATCACGTCCTTGTCGAAGAACCGGGCGATGAAACGCCACGGGTCCACCGGCTGGTATCCCGTTCGTGGTTCACTGGTGCACGCAGCCAAACCACTCGGCACACGGTCTGCCGGCTGCGGCCGGCCTTCGACCAGCGTCAGCCCGAGCAGGTACAGAAGGCCAGGCAGCAGCGCGATGCCGGCGATTAGCACGACGACGGAGATCCATGCTTTGCCGGCGGCACGCATCGCTCACTGTGCCTTCGGCTTCGGGTACCACAGCGACGACAACGACCGACGGTCTTGCTGAAAAGCAAAGGTGGACATCCGGGTCTCCAGCGCTTGGCGCGGGGCGATCATCGCACGGCCCGGCAGCCCATCCACGCATGGCGTGGATCTACAGAACCCGGAGCCGAGCGTGGGCTCGGCTCTACAGAAGCGCGGGATCCGGCGCCTGCAGCCAAGCCAGCTTGCGTTCGCGCGGCTGCTGCTTGAGCTGCCATTCGGCGCGCGACGCGGCGGCGCGGTCCGGGTATTCGCGCACGGCCAGGATGCGCAGCGGCGGGCGGGCGCGAGTGTAGCGGGCGCCCTTGCCGGCCTGGTGGGCGGCGAAACGCGCGTCCACGTCGGTGCTGATACCCGCGTAGTAGCTGCCATCGCGGCACTCGAGCAGGTACAGGAACCACGGGCGAAGGGACGGGGCCATGTCTGGATTATGCCGTGCTGCACTGCAGCGGATATACTGGAGCCCGAATGCAGGAGAGAGGCGCCGCGCTGGCGCCCGCCGAAGGCGCAGGCTCCCATGATCGCTCAGGCCGGTGGGCTGGAATCCCACCAACCATGCATTCGACTCGCCGAGCTGGAGAGAGGTCACCGGGCACGCCCGGGACGATCCGCCGAAGGGGCACGCGGCCTACGCCGCTGAACTCTCAGGCAAAAGGACAGCGGGAGCGGCACCGGTCATCGTCATCCCGTCATTGCGCAGGCAGTGGCGGTGTAGGCGCATGGCCGGCCCCACCGCGCCCGGAGCCTGCCCCATGCTGCTGTCCATCATCTACCTGATCGCCATTTCCGCCGAAGCCATGACCGGCGCCCTGGCCGCCGGCCGCCGTCGCATGGACCTGTTCGGTGTGGTCATGATCGCCTGCGTCACCGCCCTCGGCGGCGGTTCGCTGCGCGACATCCTGCTCGGCCACTACCCGCTGGGCTGGGTGAAGCACCCCGAGTACCTGGGCTTCACCGTGTGCGCAGCGCTGATCGCCACCTGGGTGGCACGCTGGATGCACCATTTCCGCCGCACCTTCCTCGTGCTCGATGGCCTGGGCCTAATCGCCTTCACCCTGATCGGCTGCTCGATCGCGCGCGAGGCCGGCCATGCCCTCCCCATCGTGCTGATCGCCGGCATGCTGACCGGCGCGTTCGGCGGCGTGCTGCGCGACATCCTCTGCAACGAGGTGCCGCTGATCTTCCAGAAGGAGCTGTACGCGATCATCGCGCTGCTGACCGGCGCGGCGTATCTACTGCTGCTGCACTGGGGTGTGGCTGACGCCACTGCCATTCTGTGCTGCCTGGGCGGCGGCTTCGCGTTGCGCCTGCTGGCGATCCACTACCGCTGGGAAATGCCGAAGTTCGTGTATCACGACGAAGTGCATTGAACGATAGCGTGTTCGCCGGGCATGGCCCGGCGCTACCCTTCGCGCCCTGCACCACCCCGGCGATGTACCTGGCGCTGTCGCTCATGCGCAGCGCCAGGCGCATCGCCGGTGCAGATGGGCCGGTCTCCAACTCCGACCGGCCCTGATCGCGGCCGCACCCCCGCAGGCGCTGGCCGCCATCCACACTCGTGCCGCCGTCAGGCGGCTTTCATCAGGCCGCTTCGGACACCTTCACTTCGCGACGGGCGCGCACGGCCGCGGCCAGTCGCTCCAGCACCGTCACGGTGGTGTCCCAGTCGATGCAGCCATCGGTGATGCTCTGGCCGTAGACCAGCGGCTGGCCTTCCACCAGTTCCTGGCGGCCACCCACCAGATGGCTCTCGATCATCACACCCACGATGCGCTGTTCGCCGTCTTCCAACTGAACGGCGATGTCGTCGATCACCTTCGGCTGGTTCTCGGGGTTCTTCAGGCTGTTGGCGTGGCTGGCGTCGATCATCAGGCGCGTCGGCAACCTGGCCTTGGCCAGTGCCTGGCAGGCCTCGGCCACACTGCCCGCGTCGTAGTTCGGCTGCTTGCCGCCACGCAGGATCACATGGCAATCCGGGTTGCCGGTGGTCGAAACGATGGCGGTGCCGCCCTGCTTGGTCACCGACAGGAAATGATGCGGATTCGAAGCGGCACCCACCGCGTCGGCGGCGATCTTCACGTTGCCGTCGGTGCCATTCTTGAAGCCGACCGGGCACGACAGCCCCGAAGCCAGTTCGCGATGCACCTGGCTTTCAGTGGTGCGCGCACCGATGGCACCCCATGCCACCAGATCGGCGATGTACTGCGGCGAGATCACATCAAGGAACTCGACACCGGCGGGCAGGCCGAGCTTGTTGATGTCGCGCAGCAGGCCACGTGCGATGCGCAGGCCCTTGTCGATCCTGAAGCTGCCATCCAGGTCCGGGTCGTTGATCAGGCCCTTCCAGCCCACCGTGGTGCGCGGCTTCTCGAAGTACACGCGCATGACGATTTCCAGTTCGCCGGCCAGCGCATCGCGCAGCGGCTTCAGGCGCTGTGCGTACTCGATGGCGGCGTTCGGGTCGTGGATCGAGCACGGGCCCACCACCACGGCCAGGCGGTCGTCACGGCCATGCAGGATCTGGTGCAGGGCCGCGCGCGAGGCGCTGACGGTGTCGGAGGCTTCATCGTCACACGGCAGCATCGCCAGCAGCTGGGCAGGCGGTGTCAGGGGTTCGATGGTGCGGATACGCAGGTCGTCGGTGTGCGGGGGCATTGCGGGGATATCTCCGGAACGTTGGGGGTCCCCAGCGTGGCGACATGAAAAAAGCCGCCAGGTTCGCTGGCGGCTTTCGGGAATGCGTCTGAAGCTTTCTTCAGGGTGAGCGCAGTCCTTCCTCCGCCAGTGGCTTCGGAAAGTAATACCAGTAAAAGCTGGTGGGGGCTGCGTTCATGGGATGTATTGATAGCACAGCTTTTGCGCAGTGCAAAATGTTTCATCCGCAACTGGGCATGCGGTACAGCGTGGGACCCGCCCGGCCCATCCCTGCGGCAGCTGGTACGCGAAGTCGCTCATTTGCCATGCACTTCCACGTCCAGCAGCAGGCCTTCATGGATGTCGGCCCAACGCTCCAGCACGCGGCCCAGTTCCTGCCGCGCTTCCTCCAGCTGTTCCGGGTTGAGCAGGGACCGGGCGGTGTAGAGATCGGACACCAGCCGCCGCAGGACGGGCTCAGGGATGGCCACCGACGGCCCTTCTACCTCCGGCAGCTGCAGTGCCGGGGTGTCACCAAGCGGGCCGTACAGCGTTACCTGGAGCGTGCTCTGCATGATCGACTTCCGTGCGGATGACAGGGGCAATGCACTGTTTACCCTGTCCGGGTGGCAGGCGCATGTGCCCCCCATGCCGAGGACCGGCATCCACCGGCATCTGCCATCCTGCTACAAGGCGGCCAGGTCGGCCAAGTGCTGGGCCATGCTGTCCATCGCGCCTGTCGCATGGGTGGTGGTGAAGTACTCATGCCAGCCGGTAGCGGCAATGCCAGCCACCAGCGCATCGATCTCCTCGCGGCTCGCGCAGCGCCAGACCGCATAGAACTGCGCATCGCTGCTGTGCGGCACGCCCGCGGCAATGCGGCCCATCGCCAGCGATGTGATGCGGGCTGGATCGAACTGCTGCATGCCGGCTCCGATGCGGGCGAAGAAAGCGCTCCGCTGCTCGGGCGGGAGTGTGGTCCAGGCCGGCGTGGCGGTATAGAGCTCGATGAAGGGGTGCGACATGGTGGTTCTTCCTTGAGGCTTACGAAGTTGGGGCGGAGGCGGCCCGCAACCGGCACTACCGCAGCGAGCGCAGTGCGCGTTGGCGGATGTAGGCGTTGGCGCCGCTGTGGCGCTCGTGCTGCCAACGCGTGCACAGCTCACGCAGCCACTGCGGCTGCGTCTTGCCGGCATCATTGAGCCAGTTGCCGACCGAATCCTGCACATAGCGTTCCGGGTCGTCAGCCAGTGCTTCCAGCAGCGCGGATGCATGCTCCGGGTGCTGCTTGAAGAGTGCGATATGCATGGCCCAGACACCGCGTGGACGCAGCGCTTCGCAGGCGAAGCGTCGCAGGTACGGCGATACTTCCTGTGTCCACGATTGCAGGTACTCAAGCGCCTGCATCGGCGCGGCAACGATGTTCATGCGTAGCGCCAGCCACGCCCATTCGCGCACACCGAAGTGTGGATCATCGGCCAGCGCGCGCATCTGCTGCAGCTTCTCTGCCAACGTCGCGCGGGCATCGCTGCCGATCAGATAGCAAGCCCAGCCGCGCACGGTGTCGGACGCATGGTCCTGCCATTGCACGGGATCACCCTGCCCCGCCTCACGCAGCAGTTGCGCAGCCAAGGCCATGCGCAGTGTGATGCCCTTGCCTGAGGCATCCCGCATGCGTTGCAGCGCTTCCGGTGCAAGCGCAGGCGCCACCACCTGCAGCAGCGCGGCGAAATCCACTGCCAGGCATTCGGCCAGATGGGTGCTGGGGGCATGGCCGGTGTTGAGTGCATGCAGCCGTTGCGCCGCGATCGCCGGGCTCATGCTGCAGGTTCTCGTCCAGCATCGGTGTGCTGCCAGACCTTGTGCAGCAACTGCGACAGCTGTTGCTGTTCATCCGTATCCAACCCATTGAACAGGCCACCGATCCATTGCGTGTGCTGCTCGAACAACGTCCCAGCCAAGCGCTTTCCCTGCGCAGTCAACATGATCTGGAGGCGACGGCCATCTTCCGCATCACTGCGCCGCTGCAGCAGGCCTTCGCGTTGCAGCCCATCGAGCAGGCCGCTGATGGTGGCGCGGGTCACGCCGGCGCGCTCGGCCAGTTCGTGCGGGGGCAACGTGCCGCCGGCGCCATGCAGCAGGAACAGCACGATGAAGCGAGCTTCACTGAGCCCGTGCGGTGCGAGACGGGTGGCGCAGTCGCGGTCGATGGCGGTGGACAGGGAAAGCAGCTGGAAGCACAGTCGCAGCTGCGCGATGTTGGCTTGCCCGCGTCGCTGCGCCTCATCCATCAGGGCATGGTGCTTGGGTTCGAGCATCCTGTTAAAGTCATATGATTAGGCGCCTAATCATAAATAGGGACATTTGATCCAGGCAAGCCTGGAAGGCGTTTCAGCAAGCGCTTCCCAGCAGCAGGCGCGCGATCAGTCCACCACCCTCCCGGTGCAGTAGCTGCAGTTCGCCCGCATGCCGCCGCGCCACGTTGGCGGCGACCGCCAGGCCCAGCCCGGTCCCACCCGTGGCGCGGCTGCGTGAGCTCTCGCTGCGCTGGAAGGGCTGCAGCAGGCGCGCACGGTCTGCCTCGTCGATGCCGGGGCCGCGATCCATCACGTCCAGCTGCACCACCTTGCCGGACACGGCCGCCTGCAGCTGTACCGCCCCCGCGTAGCGATCGGCGTTGTCGATGAGGTTGTCGATCGCCCGCCGCAGCAACAGCGCGTCGCCCTGCCACGGCAGCGCATCCGGCCCATCGAAGGAGATTTCGATGCCGCGCAGCAGCGCGCTCTGCACGCATTCCTCCAGCAGCGCGGCCAGGTCCAGTGGGCGCATCTGCACCGGCTGCAGCTCGCCACGCGCATAATCGAGCACCTGCTCGATCATCGTGTCCATGCGCTCGATGTCGGCCACCATCCGCGCCGCCTGTTGCGGGGGCGCGAACTCCGCACGCAGGCGCAGGCCGGTCAACGGTGTGCGCAGATCATGCGCGACGGCGGCGAGCATGCGGGTCATCTCCTGCGCCTGTTCGTGCAACCGCTCGCGCCCGGCACTGATGGCGCGGGCCAGTACCTGCACCTCGCGTGGGCCGTCGTCCGGCAGCGGTGTGCTGGCCTGCAGGTCCACATTGGCGCTGGCCTCGGCCAGCTGCCGCAGGGGCCGGCCGAGGCGGATCGCTGCCCAAGCGGCCAGCGGTGCCAGCAGCACGGTGCCCGCCAGCAGCGCCAGTACCACCTGCCGACGCCACGCCGCCAGATCGCTGTGGTCGCTGCCCACCACCTGCCATCGACCATCGGCCCGGCGCACGGCCAGTTCGAACGGCGTCCACTGCATTGCGGTCAACACAGAGACCTGCGCCTGCAACGCGTCCGCACGCGCTTTGGCATCGAGCACAGCGCCGCCTTCGATGACCTGCACCTCCGGCGCCTTGCCGCGGCTGCTCCAGACCAGCTTGACCTGCTCCAGCGGCTGGCCCAGCTGCGCGGCCACCAGTCGGGTGAGCCAGTCATTGCTGATGCCCCCGGGCGGCGATGCGCGGGTTTCCAGGTGCAGGCCCAGCGCTGCGGCAGGACGTTCACCACGCAGCACCTGCATGGCCTGGTCCAGCCGCATCGGCGGCACCGGCGGTCGCGGCATCCAGCCCACCACCGCCACGCTGACCAGGGTCGCCAGCAGCAGGCTGGCCAGGGCCAGCATCGCGATCCAGCGCGCGGTGGACCAGCGCGCCCTCACAGCACCTGCACCTCGGCGTCGAAGCGATAGCCTTCGCCGCGCAGGGTCTGCACCAGTGCCTCGGCGCCGGGTACCGCGTGGCCGAGCTTGCGGCGCAGGCGGCTGATTGCCAGGTCGACGGCGCGGTCGACGCTCTCGCTGTCCTCGCCACGGGTCAACGACAGCAGCTGCTCGCGCCCCAGCACTCGCCCTGCGCGCTCGGCGAGCGCCAGCAACAAGGCGAATTCGCCACGGCTGAGCGCCAGCTCGCCGCCATCGGGTGCAAGCAGTCGGCGCTGTTCGGGGAACAATCGCCAGCCGCAGAAACGCAGCTCGCTGGCCACCTGGGTGCGCAGTTTGTCCTGCCGACGCAGCAGTGCGCGCACCCGCGCCAGCAGCTCGCGCGGATCGAAGGGTTTGCCCAGATAGTCATCGGCCCCCATCTCCAGACCGATCACCCGGTCCGGCGCGGTGCCCATCGCCGACAGCATCAGGATAGGAATGGCGCGTGCCTGCAGCCGGCGGCACACCGACAGACCATCCTCGCCGGGCATCATCCAGTCCAGGATGATTGCGTCCGGGCGCTCGCTCTGCAGCAGCACATCCAATGCCGCAGCATCGGCAGCCACGCGCACCTGGTAGCCGTGCAGCAGCAGGCAGTCGGCAATGGCATCACGGATGCTGGCATCGTCATCGACAACGATGACCCGGGCGGGAGTGTTCATGCGGACAGTATCGTGCAGGTGTGTATCAGGACGGTATCAACGCAGATATCCCGGCGATACGCCGATGCGCGCCAATGGGCCTCCCCATTCAACCCCGGAGACTTCCCGTGCGCCTCACCCTGCTGCCCCTGCTTGCCGCCGTCTTCCCCACGCTGGCCGCCGACACCCCCGAGCATGTACTGCCGATGTGGATGCAGGGCGGTCATCCGGCCGTGGCCGTGTCGCTGGACGGGCGTGCCGAACCGCTGCGCTTCGTGGTCGACAGCGCGGCAGGCGCCACTCTGGTCGATGACCGCGTCGTGCGGCGCTATGGCCTGGAGGACGCGGATGCAGAGGTATCACAGGCCCAAGGGGCAAGTGCAGCTTCCGCGCGGCTGCAGCGCATACGCAGCACGTCCTGGCAGCTGGGCAGCTGGCAGCTGCAGGCCCAAGCCATGAAGGTCGATCTGTCGTCGTTGCCGAAGGACGACGATCCGGCCATTGACGGCTTGATCGGCAACGATCTGACCGGACGCTGGGACACCCGTTGGGATTTCGGCCGCAATCAACTGGCGCTGTGGACACCCGGCGGATTGAACCTGGAAGGAACGGGTTGCCAGCCCAATGCACTGCCCCGCCGCACTGACGGCCTGCGCCAGTTCGGCTTCATCACACTTGCACTGGGCGCGCCTGCGGTGGACGCCATCGCCGTGGTCGACACCGGTGCCGCGCAGACCGTCCTCAACGCTGAAGCAGCTCGCGCACTGGGGCTGCGCACCGACGGCAGCGACGCGCGGGTAAGGGTGCGTGAAAAGGGCACCGAAGGCTTGGGCGGCGGAAAGCAGGCCACCTGGCTGTACACCCTGCCTGGCATGACCGGCAGCGGCTGGCAGCACCCATCGATGGAGGTCCGCATCAGCGAACTGCCGGTGTTCAAGGCGATCGGCCTGGAGGGCCGACCGGCGCTGATCCTGGGCGCGGATGCAATGCGCGGCGGCCAGGTGGACATTGGTGCCGGCGCGGCCCGGATCTGCCTGCGCCGCCCGTCCGACAGCTGAGGCCGGACCATGACGTCGGCGACGGGCTGGCGTAGCATCGCGCCACGTCCTGCCAGGAGGTCCACGCATGCGCCGTGCTGCCCTGTTGTTGCTGACGCTGTTCCCGCTGGCCGTGCTGGCCGCACCACCTCCGGTTCCCTCGCCGGCCCGCATCGATGCCGAAGCGCAGCGGCTGATGCGGGCCGCACAGGCGCGTGGCATGGCGCTGGCGGTGATCGATGGCGGCAAGGTCGTGCACGTGGCCGCCTACGGCGAACGCAATGCCGCAGGCGAGCCGCTGCGCACCGACACGGTGATGTATGCCGCTTCGCTGACCAAGATGGCGTTCGGCCATCTGGTTGCGCAGCTGGCGCAGGACCGGAAGATCGAACTGGATGCCAGCATCGCCACAGCGCTGGACAAGCCGTTGCCGGACTATCCGTCCGAGCCAAAGAAGTACGCCGACTACAGCGTGCTGGCCGATGATGCGCGCTGGCGCCAGCTCACCCCGCGTTTGCTGCTCAACCACGCCAGTGGCATTCCCAACTTCGGGTTCCTCGAACCGGATGGCCGGCTGAAGTTCCACTTCGACCCGGGCAGCCGCTACGCCTATTCCGGCGAAGGATTGATTCTGCTGCAGTTCGTGATCGAACGCGGGCGGCTGGGCGAGGACGTGGGCGCGTTGATGCAGAAGCGGGTGTTCGACCGCTTCGGCATGACCCGCACCAGCATGATGTGGCGCGAGGACTTCGCCACCAACCTGGCAGACGGCTGGACCCTGCAGGGCACTGCCGAGCCACACGATGAGCGCAGCCGCGTGCGTGCGGCCGGTTCAATGGATACCACCATCGCCGACATGGCCCGTTTCGCCGCCGGCTACATGCGCGGCGACGGACTTTCAGCGGAGATGCGCAAGGAGCTGGTGCGGCCGCAGCTGCCGATCACCACCGCCAGCCAGTTTCCCACCCTGCAACCGGAGCTGCCGAAGGCACAGCAGCGCAACGACCTGGCGGCGGGCCTGGGCGTGGTGACGTTCCGTGGCCCGCAAGGCGCAGGCTTCTACAAGGGCGGCCACGATGATGCAGTGGGTAACACGCTGGTGTGCGTGGAGCGGCAGCAGCGCTGCCTGGTGATCCTGGGCAACGATGTGCGCGCCGAAGCGACTTTCCCGGCGCTGGTGGCCTTCGTGCTGGGCGACACCGGCGTGCCGTGGCACTGGGAGTACGGCGCGGCGAAGGCGTTCGTGAAGTAGGTCCACGCCATGCGTGGATGGCTCCCTCTCAACGCGCCTGTTCGAAGAACATCAGGTACACCAGCCGCCCGTTTTCCGGGCGATCGCCGAAGGCCGGGCCTGCGGTATGCCAGAACCACGGGCGCAGCAGCACCAGCCGGTTGAAGCGCATCGGGATGCGCATCGTCATCTCCCACTGGCTGTCGTCGACGCTGTCGCGCTCGATGATGTCGCGGTGCATGTCGCCGCCGTTGGCATAGCCCAACGCAGCCAGCTCGCCGGGATGCAGGGCCATGCGCTCGGTGCTGGTGCGGCGGTGGCGGAAAAACTCGGTGCCGCCCTGGCAGTGCTCCGGCGCGCTCAGGTAGAGAATGCCGGACCAGTGCGAATGATCGGTATGCACCTTGGCACGACCGACATCGCTGGCCAGGGTCAGGCGGAACTTGCCATGCGACTGCAGCGGGTTGACCGGGCGCAGGGGTTCGTTGACCAGCCGCGATGCGGCCTCGGACAGCCCGTCCAGTTCCAGCCGTTCAAGCGAATTCCGGCCGGGGAACGCCCCCTCCTGCGCCGGGTAGGTCAGGCCCAGGCCGGCCTGGCGCAGACCGTGCGCATCAGCCGGGGAGAGGAAGTCGTCGACGACGATGAACGAGGTAGGCATGGTCGCCGAGCGTAGCGACGCGGCGCCACCGCGGCAACCGGACAACAAAAACCCCGCCTCGCGGCGGGGTTCTTGCTTGCATCAGGGAGACGTGCCGACCAGGGCCGGCGACGTCCGACGGGGGCGTGGACCTTAGAAGTCCATACCGCCCATGCCACCCATGCCGCCCATGCCACCGGCGCCACCCATGGCCGGCTCGTCCTTCTTCGGAGCTTCGGCAACCATGGCTTCGGTGGTGATCATCAGGCCAGCGATGGAGGCGGCGTTCTGCAGCGCCGAACGGGTCACCTTGGTCGGGTCCAGGATGCCGAACTGCAGCATGTCGCCAAACTCGCCGGTGGCGGCGTTGTAGCCGAAGCTGCCGGTGCCTTCCTTGACCTTGTTGATGATGACCGACGGCTCGTCACCGGCGTTGGCCACGATTTCGCGCAGCGGGGCCTCCATCGCGCGCAGGGCGATCTGGATGCCGTGGTTCTGGTCTTCGTTGGCGCCCTTCAGGCCGGCCAGCGCGGTGACCGCACGGACCAGGGCAACGCCGCCGCCCGGGACCACGCCTTCTTCAACGGCTGCACGGGTGGCGTGCAGGGCGTCGTCGACGCGATCCTTCTTTTCCTTCATTTCGATTTCGGTCGAAGCGCCGACCTTGATCACGGCAACACCGCCGGCCAGCTTGGCCACGCGTTCCTGCAGCTTCTCGCGATCGTAATCGGAGGAGGTGTCCTGGATCTGGGTCTTGATCTGGCCGACGCGCGCGTCGACGGCAGCCTTGTCACCCACGCCATCGATGATGGTGGTGTTTTCCTTCGAAACCTGCACCTTCTTGGCGCGGCCCAGGTCCTTGATGGTGGCCTTTTCCAGCGACAGGCCGACTTCTTCGGAGATCACGGTGCCGCCGGTCAGCACGGCCATGTCTTCCAGCATCGCCTTGCGACGGTCGCCGAAGCCCGGAGCCTTGACGGCCACGACCTTGACGATGCCACGGATGGTGTTGACCACCAGGGTCGCCAGCGCTTCGCCTTCGACTTCTTCGGCAACGATCAGCAGCGGCTTGCCGGCCTTCGCGACGCCTTCCAGCACCGGCAGCAGGTCACGGACGTTGGAGATCTTCTTGTCGTGCAGCAGGATGAACGGATCATCCAGGTCAGCGGTCTGCGACTGCTGGTTGTTGATGAAGTACGGGGACAGGTAGCCGCGGTCGAACTGCATGCCCTTGACCACGTCCAGCTCATTGTCCAGGCCCGAGCCTTCTTCAACGGTGATCACGCCTTCCTTGCCGACTTCCTTCATCGCATCGGCGATGATCTGGCCGATCGACTCGTCCGAGTTGGCCGAGATGGTGCCGACCTGGGCAATCGCCTTATCGTCCGCGGTCGGCTTGGAGATGTTCTTCAGCTCGGTGACGGCGGCCACGACGGCCTTGTCGATGCCACGCTTGAGGTCCATCGGGTTCATGCCGGCGGCCACAGCCTTGGCGCCTTCGCGGATCAGGGCCTGGGCCAGCACGGTGGCGGTGGTGGTGCCGTCGCCGGCGTCGTCGTTGGTACGCGAGGCGACTTCCTTCACCATCTGTGCGCCCATGTTCTCGAACTTGTCAGCCAGTTCGATCTCCTTGGCGACGGAAACGCCGTCCTTGGTGATGGTCGGCGCGCCGAAGCTCTTTTCCAGCACGACGTTGCGGCCCTTCGGGCCCAGGGTGGCCTTGACGGCATTGGCGAGAACGTTGACGCCGCGCACCATGCGCGAACGGGCGTCTTCACCGAAACGAATATCCTTGGCAGCCATTGCGATTACCTCGATGTTTGCGCCGGGCCGGGCCCGGCGACGAAAAGGGATGTCTTACAGGAAAGCAGGTCGCGCCGAGGCTCAGCCGATGATGGCGAGCACGTCGTCTTCGCGCAGGACCTTGTACTCCACGCCTTCGCTCTTGTACGAGCTGCCGGCGTACTGGCCGTAGATGACCTTGTCGCCAACCTTCAGCGACGGCGCGCGCACGTTGCCGTTGTCCAGCGGCTTGCCCGGGCCGACGGCCACGACTTCACCCTTGGTGGACTTTTCCTTGGCCGAATCCGGAATGACGATGCCACCGGCGGAGATTTCGTCGGCTTCGATCGGCTTGACCACAATGCGGTCGTGCAGCGGCTTGATGCTCATGAGAGACCTCTTAAGTTATTGATTGGTCTAAAAAAGTCCGGCGATGTTAGCAGTCACACCAAGCGAGTGCCAGCAACGCGCGTGAAAAAGCCCGACAAGTCGGGAGCACGACAGAGATGGAGACCTCCACAGGCCTTTCAAGGGCTGATCCCGAAATTTTTCTCCGGGCCAGAAAACCTCCCTCCCTGCGTGGACGCCTGTATAGGGATGCAGTGCGGCAAGCCAAGGGGGGAAGGGGTGCGATTTAGTGATAGATGTCCCACTGTCAGATATCTGACGTTCATTTACGACAAAGTGTCACTCGATCGGCCTTAGGCTCGGCCGCGCATTCCCAATCACAAGGAGTAGTCGATGCGATTGCTGTCCCCGCTTGCCGCCGCCTGCCTGCTGGCGCTGGCCGCCGCGCCGGCCCAGGCCGAGGTCTTCATCAACGAACTGCACTACGACGACAGCACTGCCGCCGGTGACGTCGGCGAAGCGATCGAAGTGGTCGCTACTGCGGGCGAGGACCTGTCCGGCTACCGCCTCTACCTCTACAACGGCAGCAATCCATCAGCCGCCACGGTCTACGCCAACAACCCGGTGCCTGCCGGCACCGCCGCCGGCTGCGGCAACGCCAGTATCGCTGTGGTCAACTATCCGACCAACGGCATCCAGAACGGACCGAACGACGGCATCGCGCTGGTCGATGCCAGCGGCAAGGTGGTCCAGTTCCTCAGCTACGAGGGTGCCATCACCGCCTCCGGTGGCCCTGCCGCCGGCATGACCAGCCAGAACATTCCGGTGGCCGAGACCAACAGCACGGCGCCGGGCACCTCGCTGCAGCTGACCGGCAGCGGCAGCCAGTACGCACACTTCACCTGGGCCGAGTCGGCCAGGCAAACCTTCGGCAGCTGCAACAACGGCCAGACCTTCAGCGGTGGCGGCACGCCGGGCCCGAACACGCCGCCGTCGGTATCCACCACCACCCCGGCACAGGGCAGCAGCAGCTTCCCGGCCGCGGCCGATCTGGAAGTGGTGTTCAGCGAGACGGTGAACCTAGCCAGTGGCGCCTTCGCGCTGAGCTGCGGCACCTCCGGCAGCGTGCCGTTGAGCCACCCTGCCAGCGGCCGCAGCGTAAAGCTGTCCACCAACACCGCGCTGGTGGCCGGTGAAGCCTGCCGCTTCGACATCCGCGCCGCGCGCATCACCGACCTGCAGGGCGCGCACCCGGCGGCCGACAGCCGCATCGCGTTCACCGTGGCCAGCGCCGGCGGCAACCCCGACCCCGGCAACCCGGGCGTGCCGGCCGGCTACTACTCCAAGGTGAACACCTCCAGCCCGAGCCAGCTGCGCTGCTCGCTGCACGCCACCATCAAGGGCCACACCGCCTACCCGTACAGCGGCTCGGGCACCAGCACCTGGACCATCCTGGAGATTGCCGACGAGGACCCGAACAACCCGAACCGCATCCTCGACGCGTATCGCAACCGCAGCTACGCCAAGGTGACCGATCGTGCCGGCAGCGGCAGTGGCCTGAAGTACAACCGCGAACACACCTGGCCGAACTCGCTGGGCTTCGCCAGCACCACCGGCGACAAGGGCCTGCCGTACGCGCCGTACACCGACACCCACATGCTGTACCTGACCGATGCACAGTGGAATGCCGACCGTGGCAACAAGCCGTTCGCCAAGTGCGACGCCAGCTGCGGCGAGCGCGCCACTGAGGCCAACAACGGCCAGGGCGGCGGCAGCGGTGGCTATCCGGGCAATTCCAACTGGGTGCGTACGCCGGACGGCAACACCGGCACGTTCGAGGTGTGGAGCAAGCGCAAGGGCGACATGGCGCGTGCGGTGATGTACATGGCGATCCGCTATGAAGGCGGCAAGGATGCGGCCACCGGCCAGTCCGAGCCGGACCTGGAGCTGACCGACGACCGCAGCAAGATCGTCAAGACCAGCAGTTCGCCGGCCTACATGGGCCTGCTGTCGACGCTGATCGACTGGCACCTGTCCGACCCGCCGGATGACGCCGAACGAGCGCGCAATGACGTGATCTACAGCTTCCAGGGCAACCGCAATCCGTTCATCGACCACCCCGAGTGGGCGACCCCGGGCCTGTTCACCTCGGCCAAGCCGGCCACCTGCCAGCTGGCCAACTGACCGCCCCCGCAACGCAGCGGTCCACTGCCGCCGTCGGGCCCTGACCCGGCGGCGGCCCTATACTCGACGGCTATGTCGACCGTCGATCCTGTCCTGCTGCTGCTGACCACCTGCCCGGACCGGGCCAGTGCCGAGCGCATCGCGCACGCGCTGGTCGGCGAGCGCCTGGCCGCGTGCGTGACCCGCCTCGAGGGCGTGCAGTCGACCTACCGCTGGCAGGGCGAGGTCACCACCGATGCCGAGCTGCAACTGTTGGTGAAGACCACCGCAAGCCGCGTCGATGACGCAATCGCCCGGATCGTCGAACTGCATCCGTATGAACTCCCGGAGTGCATCGCGGTCGAAACCCGGGCCGGCCTGCCGGCGTATCTGGACTGGATCCGGGCGCAGACCCGGGAGGACACTGATTGAAGACTTTGTTTGCGCGTGGCGCCGCCCTGTGCGCCCTGTTGTGGCTCTCGCTGCCGGCGTTCGCGCTGGATGAGAAGGACCTGCTGCCGGTGGACCAGGCGTTCGCGCTGACCGCCACCGCGCCCGAACGTGGCCAGCTGCAACTGCAGTTCAGGATCGCGCCGGGCTATTACCTGTACCGCCACCGCACCAGCGTCAAGGCCGATCCGGCGTTCAACGCCGGCGCGCTGCAGATGCCCAAGGGCAACAAGCACCACGACGATTTCTTCGGCGAGGTCGAAACCTATCGTGAGCGCCTGCTGGCCACCCTGCCCGGCACGCCCACCGATGCGGCCGGCACCATCAGCCTGGAAGTGCGCTACCAGGGCTGCGCCGATGCCGGCGTCTGCTACCCGCCGCAGAAGCGCGTGGTGCAGGTCACCCTGCCCGGTGCCGGTGCCCAGGCTGCCACACCCGCCGCGCGTGCCGGCGCGGCCAGCCCGTTCAACAATCCACTGGCCAGTGCCGGCAACGGCGGCGGCCTGCGCCTGCCGGGCACCGCCAGCAACAGCCAGGCGTTGCCGCTGCCGTCCGAACAGGCGTTCGGCTTCGATGCCATCGCCAGCGATGGCAACACCCTGCTGCTGCGCTTCAGCCCAGCGCCGGGCTACTACCTGTACCGCGACCGCACCTCGCTGAAGCTGGAAGGCAGCGCCGGCGTGCTGGCCGACACGCCTCGCTGGCCCACCGCGCAGTCGCATCGCGATGAGCACTTCGGCGATGTCTCGGTGTACTTCAACCAGGTGGAAGTGCCGCTGCCGCTGCGCCGCACCGTCACCGACGCGGTCGACAGCACCCTGGTGGTGACCTTCCAGGGCTGCCAGACCGATGGCATCTGCTACCCGCCGATGACGCGGCGCGTGAAGCTGTCGATCCCGGCCGGCAAGGTCAACGCCCGCGCCGACCAGGCGCCGCCGCGCAGTGAAGTGATCAGCCCGCTGCCCGCTAGCGCCGGTGCACCGCGCGAAGCCGCCAACGGTGCGCCGCTGCGCCTGCTGCCGACCGTGCCCAACAACGACGGCGCCGTGCCCGCCGCCGCAGGCAGCGAGGGCGCCGGCAATGAGTTCGCCACCGATGCGCGCGGCGACAACGCCCTGCGCACGCGGCCGCCGGTGACCACGCCGAATCCTGACCGCTCGTTCGTCTGGGTGCTGCTGCTGGCCCTGGCCGGCGGCCTGGTGCTGAACCTGATGCCGTGCGTGCTGCCGATCCTGTCGCTGAAGGTGCTGAGCCTGGCACAAAGCGGCGAAAGCCCGCAGCGTGCACGCAGCCACGCGCTCTGGTACACGCTGGGCGTGCTGGTGGCCTTTGCGGTGATCGGTGCGTTGATGGTCGGCCTGCGCGCGATCGGCAACGCCGTCGGCATCGGCTTCCAGCTGCAGCATCCGGGCGTGGTCGCGGCGCTGGCCTACATCATGTTCGCGGTAGGCATGAGCCTGTCCGGTGTGTTCACTCTCGGCGGCGGCATCGGCAACCTGGGCCAGTCGCTGGCCAGCCGCAGCGGCCCGGCCGGTGACTTCTTCACCGGTGCGCTGGCCTGCGTGGTCGGCAGCGCCTGCGTCGGCCCGTTCATGGGCGGTGCGATCGCCTACGCCTTCATTGCCCCGCCGTTGAAGGCAATGACCGTGTTCCTGTTCCTCGGCCTGGGCCTGGCGCTGCCGTTCCTGCTGATCGGCTTCGTACCAGCACTGGCGCGCCGCCTGCCCAAGCCGGGCCCGTGGATGGAAACGCTGAAGCACGTGCTGGCTTTCCCGATGTACGCCACCGCGCTGTGGCTGCTGTGGGTGCTGGGCAAGCAGCGTGGCGTGGACGGCATGGCGCTGGTGCTGGGTGGCCTGCTGCTGCTGGCCTTCGGCCTGTGGCTGTTCGAGCGCAATCGCTGGACCGGCTCGCGCGCGGTGACCCTGCTCGGCGTGCTGCTGGCGATCGGTGCGCTGGTGCCGGCCTGGGGCGTGACCCAGCTGGCGCCACCGGCGCGTGCCGCACAGGTGGCCAGCGACAACGTGGTCGAGTACTCGCCGCAGCTGCTGGACCGCCTGCGCGCCGACAACCGCGTGGTGTTCGTCAACATGACCGCCGACTGGTGCGTGAGCTGCAAGGCCAACGAACGCGCGGTGCTGTCGCGCCCGGAGTTCAAGGAACTGCTCAAGCGAACCAATACGGTGTACATGCGCGGTGACTACACCAATGTCGACCCGCAGATCACCACGTTCCTGGAAGAGCACAAGGCGGTGGGCGTGCCGCTGTACGTCGTTTACGGCCCCGGCGCGCCGCCGACTGTACTGCCGACGCTGTTGACCCAAGCGGTGGTCGAGGAAGCGCTGCTGCGCACCGCACGATGAGGTGGCAACGGCCAGCGCTGCTGTGGACAGCGGTGCTGGCCGCCGGCCTGGGCCTGTGGGCCGGGCATCGGCTGACACCAGCCCCGGCGGCATCGGTCATGCCCCCCGCCGCTCCCACCCAGCCTTCGCTGCAGGCTGGCGACCCGATGCCCGCGGTGTCCCTGCCCGACCTTGAAGGACGTGTGCTGGACCTGCGCGAGCGCTTCGCCGCCCGCCCACTGCTGATCAATGTGTGGGCCAGCTGGTGTGCGCCCTGCGTGGAAGAGATGCCCGAACTGGCCCGCTTCGCGCATGTACAGGGCGACAACGGCGTGCAGGTGCTGGGCCTGGCGCTGGACACCCCGGAGGACGTGCGCCGTTTCCTGCAGCAGGTACCCGTGGAATACCCGATCGTGATCGAGACACCGGGCCCGCGCGATGCCAGCGTGCAGCTGGGCAACGCGCAGGGCCTGCTGCCCTACAGCGTGTTGTTCGATGCGCAGGGGCGGATGGTCAAAGCAAAGCTGGGGCCATTCGCCCACGGCGAGATCGAGCACTGGGCCGGCAACGAACCTGCGCCAGCGCACGCTGACTGATCACGCTACCTCGGTCATACCGCCGGCATGAGGGCCCAGCCGCCCACGGCCGTCCAGCGCCAACCCTGCCATCTCGCCTCCAGCTTCCACGAAATGGAAGAAGAGCTGGCACCACAGCCCACTCGGCAGTGGCTCACGCCAATGTGGCAGGGTCATGCCGCGATAGATCAGCGCATCACCGACGTCCAATGCCACCGGTACGGCGACGCCTTCCGACTCGATCAGTATCGGCCACAGCTCCTCCACGTTGCGATAACCCACCGTCATCGTCGCACTCACTTCGCAGGCGCCACGATCAACATGCTTGTGCAGCCGGGACTCGGTTGTGTAGATGCGGGCAAAGGAATACGTAGGCAGCAGTTTCAGGCCCGTGGCCCGCTCGATCCGCGCCTGCACCGTCGGGAGCATTGCCTCGCCAAGCGCGTCCGCGTAGCGATCCATTGCGTTCAGGCCCGGCTTCACGGTGTAGTAACCTTCAAGACCGGCATAGGAGAGGTAGTAGCGCCAGGCCAGCGCCAGCATGTCCTTCGACATCATGCCCGGACACACCTCATAGCCGAGTTGCGCGAAGCCCGCTTCATTCCGCTCCCCGATCATTACTGCGGCAGTGCTCATGCGTTGCTCCCTCCGTTCGATCGTTCGATTCCATCAATGACATTGCCGTCTAGAAGTGCACTGCGCTGCGCATCGGGCAGTGCAAGAAGCACTTCGACAAGCTCGGGTTGCCCATGTTGCTCGATCAGGTTTGCACACTCGATGGCGATCAGCTCGCGAAGCTCGTCCAGCGCAACCGGGTGCTGGCTACCGTCGAAACGACTTGACAGGTAGCCGCTGCCAACGGCCTCGAAAAAGGCAACCGGGCGCTCGCTGAGGGCGAACAGATACACGAGGCGCTCGGCACGTTCACCGATCAAGGATACGATCACTTCGCGTTGGTCCCTTCCCTGGCATGCGGTGGAGAACCCATTGGTGCCGTAGATGCTGTGGTACATGCCGGCTGCACAGACATGGGCAGCGCACCCCCAGTTGGACAGCAGCTCAGCAGTTCCGACCAGGTGATCAAGCAGACTGCGACCACTGTGCGGATGGCGATCAGCGCCCAGCTGCTGCAGGCCACATCGCAGCTGCGCATGCATTGCTTCAGTGCTCATCGGCAGCCACCAGGCGACTCTTGATGACCACCGAAACACGCAGTTCCGGGCACTGCCGGCTGACCGAACGCGCCACGTGCGGCGTCGCGCCACGGAACACGATGAGCCTGCCAGGAACCGGCAACACCGCGTGCGCAGTGGCACTGTCAGCTGGGAAGAAAACTGTCTCGCCCGCCCAATCGGGATCCCATGCACCGTGGGCATAGTAGATGGTGGTGAAGGCATCGCTTTCCATGCTGTCGGTGTGAATGGAGCCTTCCACGCCATAGGTATGGCCATTGGCATATACGCGCAGCGGCACGTGCCCACGCAGCACGGTAGTCGACAGGTGAACCCACAATGCATGGATCGCGGATGCCTGTAGATTGGCGGCGAGCGCATCCTCGCAACTCTCCCTTGTGCCCTCGTCGCCACCGGCAAAATGCGCATGCCAGAAGCCGAAGCAATCGTGGTCCTTCACCGACTTCCAGCCATAGGCCCAGATCGGACGCCTGACCAGACGCAGGATATCCCGGCGCAGTTCCAGTGGCACACCATTCTCGATGACCCGGACCTCACCCAGGGTAGGTGCAACCACCGAAGTGAGGTCATCCAGTAACGTCGACATCTTCCAGGCTCCTTGTGCTGTCAGCTTCGGTCGGGCATACGTAGACGGGTGAGGCCAGGCTCACGCCGTGATCCTCTGCGGATCCGGCGACTGCCATGCGTGCAGCGTGCCCTGCCGCATCTCCAGAACGCGATCTGCAATGGCGATGGTCTGCGGCCGATGGGCAATGATGATCCGGGTGATGCTCAGCGACTGGATGGCCTGGTTGATCAGCCGTTCGTTCTCCAGGTCAAGATGACTGCTGGCCTCATCCAGGATCAGGATGCGTGGCTGGCGATAGAGCGCGCGCGCCAGGATAAGGCGCTGTCGCTGACCGCCGGACAGTGATGCGCCAAGGTCGATCACACGCGTGTCGTAGCGCAGCGGCATGGCCATGATCTCACCGTCTATCTGTGCCAGTTTCGCGGCCTGCTGGACACGTTCGCGGGAGAAGCCCGGCTCGAAGAACGCGATGTTCTCGGCCACAGTGCCATTGAACAGCTGATCGTCCTGCAGGACGCACGCGATGGTGTCGCGCAACTGCTCGCGCCGCAGCTCCTGCAACGGTTTCCCGCCCAGGCAGATGGTGCCGTCATCAGGCGCCAGCAACCCCACCAGCACCTTGGCAAGCGTGGACTTTCCGCTTCCCGATGCACCGGTGATGGCAATGCATTCGCCGTTGCTGATGCTGAAGCTGACGTCCTCCAGCACTGAAGGGCCATCGTGGTTGTAGCGGAAGCGCAGCGAACGTACGTCAAACGCGCACTGGCCGGGCGTGACCACGCCATCGCCGCCGGCCGGCTCGCAATCACCGGTGACGATGTCGGCCAGCCGCTCGCCATGCAGGCGCAGTGTCCGCCACTGCGCGACCAGGTCCAGCATGCGCGTGGAGCGAAGCGAAAACTGATACGCGTAGGTGACGTACGCCACCAACATTCCCGCGGTGATGCTGCCCTGCATGACCAGCCACGCACCGGCGCCTACGGCGGCGATCCAGTGCAGGCGCAGAATCGACTGGCCCATCTCGTCGACCATCCCCCCCCAGCGCAGCGTTGCCGCGGTGGCCTGGGCGGCATCCCGCGTCTTTCGGTTGTACCTGGCCAGCTTGTTGGCTTCGTATCCGTTGGCCTTGATCGAATGAACGCCATGCAGGATCTCCAGCAGCTGACCCTGCTGTGCCGAGCGGGCATGGATCGCGCGTTCTGTTCCCTGCAGAAGCCGTGACAAGGTAAGGAGTCGGAACACCGCATACACCAGGCAGAAGCCGAAGGTCAGCATGGCCAGCGTCGGCGAGTAGGCCAGGATGATCACCAGGCTCAGCAGCGCAGTGGCACCATCGAGCATACCTTCGACGAACTTGTTGGTGACGACGCGCTGGATCTCCTCGATCGAAGCGAATCGCGAGTGCACATCGCTGATCGATCGGCGCATGAAGAAGATATAGGGCAGTCTAAGCAGCCGGCCACAGACCGCGGCGTTCCACCCCACAGTCAGTTCTTCCCCAAGCCTCAGCAATGTCCAGGAGCGCGCGAGCGCGACACAGGTCTGCAGCACGGCAGAGGCGGCGAACGCAGCGATGAGCATCCACAGTAGATCGCTGTCCAATGCCGGAATGACCACGTCGGTCGCGGTCTGGATGAACAGCGGGGAGACCAATGCCAGCAGTTCGAGCACAACCGCCAGGGCGATGACCGCTGCAATCGCTGCGCGGCGCTGCACCACGCCCTCCTTCAACAGCGTCAACGCCGAGCGGTCGCTGGTGGGCAGCGCCCGGCCAAAATCGAGACCGGGCGTAGCCTCGATCACGATTCCCGTAAAGCGGCGATCGAACTCCCCGGCGTTGACGACGAGGCGCCCTGCAGCGGGATCGATGATTTCGTAGACTCCGTCGCGGCAGCGCTCAAGCACCACAAAATGCACGACATCCCAGTGCAGGATGCAAGGTAGCTTCAACTGCGAAAGATGCACCGGCTCGGCACGGAAGACGCGCGCATCCAGGCCCAATGCCTCGGCCATCTTCACCGTCTGACTGACGCTGGTGCCGCGGGACGAGGGCGTGAACCGCGAGCGCATCCTCTCCAGTGTCCATGCGCTGCCGTGATGCTGCATCAGCATAGCGAGGCATGCATGGGCGCACTCAAGCATTTCCGCCTGCAGAACGACAGGTACACGCCGCCCGAAGCGCTGCAACGCCCTCGCGCGCAAAGACCCGATCACGACCGCTCCTCATGCCGTCGCCACACTGGCAGCATCCAACCCAGCAGGGAATGTCGCCGCTCCAGGCTGACCTCGGCCGAGACGCCTGCCCCGGGCGGCTCTGTTGGCCACAGGACCTGCAGCCGGCGGCCCTCGCTCCCTTCCCCTTCTGCGACCGCCAGTATCTGCAGCGACCGAGGCGCTTGGCCCGGCACCCGCAACAGCACCCTGTCCGGCACCTCAGCGATACCGGTCTCGATCCACCGCACGCGCGCGCAACGCGGCGCGTCCACGCAGGCAGCACCAGGCCCTTCAACCCGCGCCTGGTAGTCACGCACCTGGACATGGGCGATGCTTGCCAGCGCCAGTCCCAGCGCCAATGCACCGAGCGTTCCAAGCAAGCCCAGGGCGAGGCCGCCACGCCGGCGCGTACTCGCCGTCCGCAGCCAATCTGCCGCGCCAGGGTTGTCGAACACCTGCTTGCGCAGCAGCGTGGAGGCGCCGGTTCCAAAGGACCTCTCCGCGTCCGTCATATGGCACTCGTGGTCATGGTTGGCAGTTGGTTGCGCTCCGACAGAATGCGGCTACCGGCACCCAACCGGGCTTCCACATGCGAGTAGAAGCGGTACAGCGCTTCGCAGTAGACCGAACGATTGTCGAATCCTCGATCCCGGCTGTATCTGTGAGCCGGCTCTCCACCCGCACAGGACTCGGCGAATCGGCAGTCCTCGCACGCCTTGGGGACATGCGAAAGCTCGTGGAGCAACTGCTGCAGATGGGGTTGATGCAGGTAGTCGGTGAACGCCGATGTCCTCACGTTCAGTTCGGCCTGGCTCCAGAACCAGTCCGAAGCGATCATGAAATCATCCTGGATGCGGATCCGCCCATCACTCAACAGTGCAAACCCCATGGTCACGCGGTCCCGCGTGCCCCGCCGGTCGTAATGGCTTGCCAACAGGCCGCGTACAGCGGTATCGAACAACGTCACCCTGACCCGGTTGCGATCGTGCAGCAGCCAATGGTCGAATACTTCACAGAGTTCGTGGCCGAGTTTCTCCAGTTCCGGCTCTGCCAGCGGCGAATCGGCCGTGCTGTCAACAAACAGAAACTTGATCCGTCGAATGCCGAGATCCTCCACCAGATGCCTGTAGTGCGCGAGGCCGTCAAAGCCTTCCCCCATTACCGCCAGCGCAGTCAGGCGGATCGGGTTTGCCGGATCCAGCAATTGCAGTTTATGCAGGTTCGTGCGGACGCGGTCGTACGACCCGCGTTCCTGGTGGTCGATGCGATAGCGGTCATGCAGCGCGCGATCACCATCGATGCTTATCCCCACGCCCATACCCTGCTCGGAAATCAGCTGCAGCCAATCTTCGGAGAGATGCACGCCGTTGGTCTGCAGAGTGAAATCCACATCCACATGTGACGCCAACCGCTCGCGGGCTGCGGTACAGAACGACCTGACCTTGGCAGCCTTGGCCAACGTTGGTTCGCCGCCATGGAACCCGAACACGACGCGGCGTACAGGCGCCTGCAGCAACGCCTGCTGGACGTAACCTATCAGGTCATCGAGGCAGGTGTCCGACATCAGGGATGGACGCTGGTAGACCTCGGCGTTCTCGGGAGTGTAGTAGTAGCAGTAGGAGCACTTCAGGTTGCAGCGCTCCACCAGTTTGATGATCACGTACAGGGCGTTGATGCGCATGGCGACCTGCTCCAGCGACAGAGGTGGGACGGCATGGAGGGTGGCAGCGCCAGCGCTGCCACCCTCCTTCGAATCAGCCGATTCGAATTACGCCACTCACGCCTGCAAGGCGGGCTCGACCGGGCCGACCTTCACCCAGCCGCCGTCACCACCGAAGATGTCCCGAGCCTCGATTTCGTCGAGTTCACGCAGCACGAGTTCCGACGCGGCCTTGGCCAGGTCCTTCACTTCGGTTTCGTTGCTCATGTAAAGCCTCCTTGTGATGTTGCCCAAGCCGGCAACAGGCATCTGCGTCATGCAGATCTGGTATGGCGCATCCGCGTGCGCCCATCGTCGTGCTGCCGATGCCCGGCCAGGCGGGCATCACGCAATTGGGTCCACAGCTGCCGGCCCAGCGCGGTCAACGTACGATCGCGCTCAAGCGGCAGCATGCAGTCAAGGTCGAACATCAAGCAGCGGCGTGCGATGCGCCGCGGAAGCTCAGCATCGGAAGGATCAAGCGCGTGCACATCATTCAGCAGCTGGAGCACGTTCACGTGCTCGTGCGCGGCAAGAAGTGCGCGCCGACTGCTGGTGTACCAGCGGCGGTGCGCCAGATAATGAAGCTGCTCATCGCCGGGTTCGCTCAAGCGTCCCAGCAATGCAAGCTGGAACATCTTCTGCTGGCAGGCACCGACCACGAGCAGCTCGAGATAATCGAGTACGTCGCGCCCCTCGCGTACTGCCAACAGCCCGGGGTGCGCCGGGCTGCTGAGGACGCACTCCGCCGGACCCTGCGTCATCAGCAGCCCATCCACCACCGAGGCCACCCACGCGGCATAGTGCGGCGACGCCGCCGCCAGCAATGCAACCGCTTGCTGCAACGCCTCGCTTGAGGCGGAGGCAGGCGATGAAGGATTCGGTGCGGACTGCAACAGGTCGGGAAACACCGCTGCCGGCGATGGACCGTGCGGGACAAGATAGCGAGGGCCGATCAGCGCCACGCCCTCGGCTTCAACCGGCGACGGGCAAGGCGGCAGCGCTGCGGGGATGACACCGCCAACGTCCCGCAGCCGGGTAGGCTGCTGGTGCGCGTTCACCTGCATGGCCCGCCCATCAATGTAGAGAACGCCTTCCTCTGCCAGTGCCGTATCCAGTGAAGGCAGTTCGTCGCCGTCCATCAGGAGTAGCTGCAAGGCGGCCAGTACCGGAGTCCGCTGCAGCATGCTGGCGGCCAACCCCACTGCGGGACGCCAGCAGGAGGAAGCAGGGGGATCGAACACCGCCATGGCGTGGCGAAGATCACGATGCGCCGCGTCGTCCAGCTGCTCCAGGATGCGCTGGCGCACGCGCTCGAAGTACAGACGCGCGACCTGTCCGGAAGCACCGGCGTCGATACCCGTGGACGTGGGCAGTGCGAAGGTGCGCGCTATGTCATTTTCCATCATGCGCCGCCGGGTTCTGCAGCGGGAGGGATGCAACGTCGCGCAGGAAGAACGTGGCGATCCACTTCTCGCCCTCCATCAGCGGCACGCCAGCGTGAAGAGTGCGCTCCGACGGCATGGCGTCCGGATAGGCGAAGTAGAGCGCGTTCCCCTGCTGCGGATAGATCTCCAGTTCAATGTCGGGGAAGCTGGTGGCGCCACCTCCGACGGGCGTATTGAGATACATGATGATCGTCGCCACGCGCTGACCGCTGCGACGGGCGTGACTGCCTTCGGCGAAATAGTCGTAATGCGGTGAGAAGTCCGCCCCCACGCCATATCGCACCACCTGCAGATGTTCCATGCGGGCTGCTGGCCAATGCGTCAACTGGCAGACCCTGTCCTGGAGGGTATCAGCCAGCGAGTACGCGCCGGGGGGAATCCACACCTGCTCACTGGTACGTGCGTAGGAAACGACGCGGGCGCCGTTGCCCGAGACTTCCCCCGCATTGACCAGCGAGCGACGAAGCCCTGGCCGCGCGAGGGCAATGAGCGCATCGCATTCGTCTGTGTCCAGGAAATTGGAGAACACGCACAGATCGGGTCGTCGCAGCCGCGCCTGAACGCGTATGCGGCGGTCCTGCAGATGCAGTTCGGTGGGCAGCGCATCGAGATCCAGCCAAGGCATCTCCCGGGCCGCCCCTGCACGCTCCCGACCCGGCGGTGCATCCGACTCGGACTCCGCCTGCTCCAACGCATGGGTGACGCATTGCGGGTGCCATCCCATGGCATGGAACCTTGCCACAACAGCTTCACGCGACAGGCCCGATTCAAGCCAGGTGCGTATGACGGATTGAGCGAGCTGTGGCGTATCCATACCGCTGCGTCTCCTTGTGCGTTCACCAGCCTGCCGCTGGAAACAGATGAATCGAGGGACTACTCCGACCGAAGTGCGGACATCGGCTTGACCAAAGATGCCTTGTAGGCCGGCCACGCATTGGCGACCAGACCCACCACCAGCAGCATCAGGGCCACGCCGAGCAATGACGTGGGATCCATGGAGGAAACATTGTGCAGCTGCGACTTCAATAGCGCCCCGAGCAACAGTGCCGGTGGCAGCGCCAGCAGGAAGGCATGGCCCAGCATGCGCAGGCCCTGGCGCAGTACGCCCACCAGAATGTCCTGCTGGCTCGCACCCAAGGCCTGGCGAACGCCAAACTCGCGCTGCCGCATCGTCACCGAATGAGCCAACAATGCGTACAGCCCCACCGCCGTCAGCAACAGCGTGATCGCACTGAGAATGCGCAGCAGGGCGTTGAGCCGCAGCTGATCGACGATGGTTTCCTCGATCCGCTGCTGCATGGTCATGACCTGGGTCAGCCGCAAAGGAAGCCCTGATTGCTTGAGTTGGCGCTGCAGCGTCACCGCAAGCTTCTGCGGATTCTGGCCGCGGATCACTACTTCCGCCGAGTCCTGCGATGACCCTGGCAGCAGCAGCGGAACGGCGGCAGGCAGGTAGATGGAAGGATACTCATCGGGCTGTTGCAGGCTGCGCTGCCGGGCCCGCGCCACTACGCCCACGATCACGCGATCTGTCAGCCCGCCCTCCTCGCCCGCTACCCGCAGGCTGCGGCCTTGTGGGTCACTGCCCGGGAAGTAGCGTTGGGCCAGCGCATCGTCGATCAAGGCCACAGGGGCGCGCTGTTGCACCTCGGCACTGCTGAAACTGCGGCCACGCAGGATGCGTAGGCCCAATGCCGCGGGGAGATCCGCACTTACATGGGCAAGATACGCTTTGGGAAGACCGCCCCGCCCTTCCGGCGAGGACCCGGCTACTGCGAAGTTTTCCAGGGTGACGTTGCGGCTGAATGGCGCCGACGAGCTCAATGCAACGTGACGCACGCCGGGCAGCGACTGCACGCGCTGCACCCAGTCCTGCACGTTGGCCTGCAGCGTGGATGCATCTGCGTCGGGATCGACATCTGAAGACTGCAGCGTCGCGATCACTTGGCCATCGCGACGGAAGCCCACGTCTTCGGCCAGCAGCTGGCCGGAGCTTCGGACCAGCAGGGTCGTTCCGAACAGGAGCACGAAGGTCATCGCAATCTGGGCCGTCACCAGCACGTGGCGTATGCGATTGACCGATGCGCTCGCAGTCTGGCCGTTGCCCGTCTGCCGCAGCACCTCATAGACGCTCTGCGCACGGATGACACTGGCGGTCGACGCCAGAACCATCATCGCCGCCGCTCCCATGCCCAGCAGCGCCAGGGTGGTGGCCGCATCCAGGCCAATCGACTGTGGCATGCCCTTGGGCATCACGTCGAAGTGCTGCAGCACGGTCAGCCCCAGCGGCATCAGCACCACCGCCAACACGGACGCAGTCATCACCAGTACTAGGCACTCCAGTGCGATCTGCCGCCGGCGCTGCGCGCGCGTCGCGCCAACCGCCTCCAAGACCGCAAACTCCTGCCGCCGGCGCAGCAGCCGCAAGACGAACAGGTTGTAGACATTGGCAAGCGTGACCGCGAACACCAGCAATCCCGCGCCCATCATTGAAATCAATGTCGTGCTGCGGTCCTGCAGCCAGATGTTGCGCAGGGGCTCTACGCCGATCTTCAGGCCGATCTGCTCGCTGATCGCAGCCAGCGTCGGCTGCGCGCCGACCAGCGCCTTGATTCCGGTGCGGGCTGCGTTCGCGTCGGTCGTACCGGTCAGCCTGGCAATCGCCGCAAGATTGCCGAAGGAGCCCGCGTTCGACATGGCGGTCTGTTCTTCAGTGAAGCCCAGCGGCAACCAGATGCGGACGTCACGCTGGGGGAACGAGAACGACGTCGGCAGCACCCCTACGATGCGGTAGCCAACACCGCCCAGCCACAGTTTCTGGTTGAGGGTTGCAGGGTTGCCGCCGAACTCGGACTTCCACAGGGCCGTGCTGACCAGTGCAACCGGTTCCGCTCCGGGTCGAGCGTCATCACCCGAGAATAGACGCCCCGCTTCCGCGCGCGCGCCCAGCATCGGGAACAGCTGGGGCTCTGCAAGGACTGCCTGGACAGTGCCAACGACGTTGCCGGCGCTATCCGCGCGAACCAGTTCGCGTGACTGATAGCCCGCCACTGCGGAGAACTGCTGGCTGCCGCGCTGGATCGTATCCAGGTAGGGAATCGACCAGTCAAGATCCATGCCCATCTTGGTGGCATGCATGGTCAGCCGCACCAGCTTGTCCTGCGCCGGGTATGGCAACGGCTTCCACATCATGCTGTAGGCCACCGCGAACACGCAGGAATTGATGGCCATCACAAGCGCAAGCAGGCCCGCGATTGTCAGGGCCGATCCCCGGCTGCGGTTGAGCCTCCGGAGTACGACCTGGAGATCGTCAGGAATCACTATGCGCGACCATTGCCAGGCAGTGTGTTTGGCGACGCTGGCGCGAAAGGCACAGTTGCATCAATGCGGCGGTGCATCCATTCACATTCAATCCCATCCCTGGTTCGCCGTGTTCGGCACGAAACACGTTTCGTCGCCGCTTCACAATTGATCTCGGTATGAACTGCATGTTCGCGCCTTGCATCAAGGCGCGGTCAATACTTGACACGATGTAGTCGCTCTGTCAACACTGAATTCCTCACATCAATCGCGACGTTGCCCAAGCGTATATGGATATCGCACGGCCCGAACTGAAGCAGCGGAAGCGCAAACGCAGGCTGATTATTTCCGCGGTCTCCGGTGTGATTCTGGTCGGCATCGTTGCCGGTGCGGTGGCACTCAATGCCGCGTCCCCTTCCGTGCGCCGCTCCGATCTTGTCTTTGACAGCGTGCGCCAAGGTGAGTTTGTTCGCACGGTGCGTGGCCCCGGAAAACTGGTGTCCAGCCAGATGCGTTGGGTGATCGCCAGTACCGATGCCAGCGTCGAGCGGCTGCTGGTCAAGCCCGGCGCGACGGTCAAGGCCGATACGGAAATCATCGAGATGAGCAATCCTGAAGTGGTTGATCGGCTTCTTGCTGCGAATGCAGAGCACGCTGCAGCGCAAGGCGATCACAGCGCACTTCAGGCACGGCTGCAGGCTGACGCGCTTCAGCTGAAGGCGGAGCTGGCCAGTACGATGGGTGAGCGCGATTCGCTGCAGGTGGAGGAACAGGCAGCGCGACGCGCCTTGGACAAGGGCGTACTTGCCGAAGTCGACTACAAGAAGATCGCCATCAAGCTCAAGCAGTTCGAGCAGAACGTTGCCATCGCACAGCAGAGGGTCAGGCAGTCGGAGGCCAACCTTGCGGCACAGCTGTCCGCCAGCCGCACGCGTCTGGACCAGCTTGCCAGCACCCGGGCATTGCGCCAGTCCGAGGCGGATGCCCTGCGGGTAAAGGCGGGCATGGACGGCGTGGTGCAGCAGATCAGCGTCGAGGAGGGGCAGCGGGTTACGGCCGGGGCAAACGTAGCGCGCGTGGCAAAGCCAGGCGAACTTATCGCCGAGTTGCGCATCCCCGAATCGCAGGCGTCCGACCTTGCCGCAGGGCAGCCGGCGGTGCTGGAAATAGGCCGCGCGCACGTCAAGGGCAGTGTGCGGCGGGTCAATCCTGCCGTGGAGAAAGGTGCGATCTTGGCTGAGATCGACCTCAGCGAAGCACTGCCGCCCGGTTCACGCGCGGAACAGTCGGTCGATGGCTCGATTGTCACCGAAAGGCTCGCCGATGCGTTGTTCGTCAAGCGACCCGTCAGCGTCCACGCCGGCAGCACGAGTCCTGTGTTCCGCATGACCAGCGAAGGCAACGCCGCACGGGTGGAGGCGCGCTTCGGCAAGGATTCAGTGGACGAGATTCAGGTGCTGGGCGGGCTTGAGAAAGGCGATCGGCTGATTCTGTCGGACATGAGTGATTTTTCCGAGGTCGACAAGGTCTCGATCAACTGACAACCGTCATTGCATTGGAGACGGCATGCAAGCCCCAACCCCGCTGCTCCAGTTGCGGAGCATCTGCAAGGTGTTCCTCACCGAGGAAGTGGAGACCAACGCGCTCAGTGATGTGGACTTCCATGTCGACCGCGGTGAGTTCGTCAGCATCACAGGGCCTTCCGGCTGCGGAAAGTCGACGTTGATGTCGATCCTTGGAACCCTGGATGTGCCGACGTCCGGCGAGTACCTGCTGGACGGGGTAGCCGTGTCGACGCTGGATGACCTCACCCGCGCGCACCTGCGCAGCCGCCAGATCGGCTTTGTGTTCCAGGCGTTCAACCTCATTGGCGACCTGAGCATCGTCGAGAATGTCGAAGTACCACTGACGTATCGACGCGATATTCCCCGCTCGGAGCGTCGCGGTCTTGCCCTCGCCGCGCTCGCGCGGGTGAGCATGGAGCACCGCAGCGCGCATTTCCCTGCACAGCTGTCAGGTGGCCAGCAGCAGCGCGTGGCGATCGCGCGCGCGCTTGTTGGTAGCCCGGCCCTGCTGCTCGCGGATGAGCCCACCGGCAATCTGGATTCCCGCAACGGCGAGTCGGTCATGCAGTTGCTGGAGGAGCTTCATGCCGGCGGCGCGACGATCTGCATGGTGACCCATGATCCCCGGTACTCTGCCCGCGCGGACCGTGAAGTGTTCATGCTGGATGGCCGGATCAGCGAGCGGCACCTCGCCACGCCTACCTGATTTGCGCCCCTGCTCCGTCACGAACTTGACGCCACGCAAAGGCCCACCGAGAATTCCGCGACTAATTCTCATTTGCTGTTGCGCAGGATGCGGGCGGCAGCCTCCCGGGCCCCTCTCCTTCGATGTTCAAGAACGTCCTGTTCCAACTGCACTGGCTGCTGGGCATCACCGCCGGTGCCGTCCTGGCCGTGATGGGCCTCAGCGGCGCGGTCCTGTCCTTCGAGGACGAACTGCTGCGTGCCGCCAACCCCGGCTTCGCCGAGATTGCCGAACACCACGCCGAAGGCCAGCATCCACTGGCGCTCACTGAACTGGTGCCGCTACTCCAGGCCGGCAGCGAGCGCCCGCTGCAGCGCCTGCGCGTCGACGCCACCGGGCAACGGCCGTCGGTCGCGCGCTTCGCCGGCGGCAAACAACACTGGGTGTACTTCGACCCCTACAGCGGCGAACGCTTCAGTGTCCTGCGCGGGCAGACCTTCTTCGATTTCGTCGAAGACCTGCATCGCCACCTCGCCGCCGGCGAGCGCGGCAAATGGATCACCGGCAGCTGTGCGATCGCGCTGCTGTTCTTCACCCTGTCCGGCCTGTATCTGCGCTGGCCGCGGCGCTGGTGGCACTGGCGCAGCTGGTTGGCGGTGGAGTGGAAGCGCAGCGGCCGCAGCTTCCTGTGGAGCCTGCACTCGGTGATCGGCACCTGGGTGCTGTTGATCTACCTGATGAGTGCGCTGACCGGCCTGTGGTGGTCGTTCGACGGGTACCGCAGCGCCGCCAACACCCTGCTGGGCGTTGCACCGGCGGCCAAGCACAAGGTTGCCACCGATGCGGCGCTGGATCTGCGTCGCGTCGAAACCACGCTGTACGCGCTGCCGGGCGTGCGCACCGGCTTCATCGACCTGCGCCTGCCGGAGAAGCCGGGCCAGCCGCTCAATGTACGGGTGATGGCAGGCGATCCTTCGCAGCGTGGCGGCCACCACGATCGCGCCCACGACCTGCTGCAGCTGGACCCGGCCAGTGGCGCGGTTCTCGACGCCCGCCCCTACGCACGCCAAGGTGCCGGCGGACAGCTGGCCACCAGCGTGTTCGCGCTGCATTCGGGCAGCTACTTCGGCGTGCCGGGGCGCGTGGTGGTGATGCTCAGCAGCCTGGGCATGAGCCTGTTCTTCATCACCGGCTGGATGCTGTACCTGGACCGCCGCCGCAGCCAGCGCGCCGCGCGTGGCCTGCGCCAGTCGCTGCCGGCCGCGGAGGGACACGGTACGCCGTGGCGGGTGGTCCACGCCAGCCAGAGCGGGCTGGGCGAGCAACTGGCCTGGCGTGCCGCTGCACAGCTGCAGGCCGCCGGCCATGCGGTGCACGTGCTGCCGCTGGCCCGCGTCGACGCCGCGCAGCTGCGTGGCACGGCACGCGTGCTGTTCGTACTGAGCACGTTCGGCGATGGGGAGCCACCGGACGCCGCTCGACGGGCATCGCGCCAACTGCTTGCGCAACGGCTGGACCTGTCGGGCCTGCAGTTCGGCCTGCTGGCGCTGGGTGACCGCCAGTACCCGCATTACTGCGGCTTTGGTCGCCAGTTCGATGGCTGGTTGCTGGGCTGCGGTGCGCAGGCACTGTTCGAGCGCATCGACGTCGACGCCGCCTCGCTGCCCGCGCTGCGCCAGTGGCAGCAGCAGCTGGGCGCGCTGACCGGCATCGCCACCGATGACAGCCTGTTGCCGTCGGCCACACAGCTGCACGACTGGCGCCTGCTCGGCCGCGAACGCCTCAATCCGGGCAGCGTCGGCGGCGCGATCTGGCGCGTCCGTCTTGCCGCCCCGGCCGAGGCGCAGTGGCAGGCAGGGGACATCCTGTATCTCGCGCCCCGCCACAGCGCACGGCATGCCAGCGGGGTGTTGAGGGCGCACGGGCTGGATCCGCTGCAGCCGCTGCTGATGGACGGCGCCACGCGTACGCTGCTGTCCTTGGCCAGCGAGCGTGAACTGCCCAATGCCGATGCCGCGCTGCCGGTACAGGATGCGTGCCTGTGGCTGGCGGGGCTGCCGATGCTGCCCGGTCGCGAATACTCCATCGCGTCCTGTGCCGATGATGGCGCAGTGGAACTGGTGGTTCGGCTGGTGCACGACGACGCGGGCCGCGCCGGGCTCGGGTCGGGTTGGCTGTCGCTGCACGCGCCGGTGGGCGCCAGCATCGCCGCCCGCATACACCGCAACCCCGGTTTCCATCGCGTGACTGGCGCACCGATGGTGCTGATCGGTAATGGCACCGGCATCGCCGGCCTGCGCAGCCTGCTGCGCGAAGCGGCGCACGCGGGCGAGCATGGGCACTGGCTGCTGTTCGGCGAACGCCAGCGCGCCCAGGATTTCCTGTTCGCCGACGAGATCCAGGCCTGGCAGTCCGACGGCCATCTCGCGCGCGTGGACCTGGCGTTCTCGCGCGATGGCGACGGCGGCTATGTACAGGATCGCCTGCGCGCGGCCGCCGATGCGCTGCGTGACTGGATGCGGCGCGGCGCGGTGATCCACGTCTGCGGTTCGCTGCAGGGCATGGCCGAAGGCGTAGACCAGGTGCTGCGCGAAGCGCTCGGTTATGAGACGGTGGAAACACTGCTGGAGAACGGCCGCTACCGCCGTGACGTGTATTGAGCTTCTCCGGTAGTGCCGGCCGCTGGCCGGCACTACCCAGGCAAGGTCAGGCCGCCGCAGCGTGCGCCCGTGGCACCGCCTGCAACCGGAATGCGCCAACGGCTTCCGCCAGCGCATGCACCTGCGCCTGCATCTGCGCGGTCGATGCACCGGCCTCTTCCACCAGGCTGGCGTTGCGCTGGGTGCTGGCTTCCATCTGCACGATGGTCTGGTTCACCTGTGCGATGCCGGCATGCTGATCCTGCGATGCGCTGCGGATACCGGCCAGCAGATCAGCCAGCTGCTGCACACTGCCGACGATCTCGCCCATCGTGGTACCTGCCTGTTCGGCCTGCTGGCTGCCCTGGCCGACCCGCGCCACCGAATCCTCGATCAGGCCCTTGATCTGCCTGGCGGCCTCGGCACTGCGCTGCGCAAGCAGGCGCACCTCCGCGGCCACCACCGCGAAGCTGCGGCCCTGCTCGCCCGCACGCGCGGCCTCCACGGCTGCGTTAAGCGCAAGGATGTTGGTCTGGAACGCGATGCCATCAATCAGCTGGGTGATATCGCCAATCCGGCACGACGCCTCGCTGATGCCCTGCATCGTCGCCACCACCTGGCCGACCGCCTCACCGCCGCGCTGCGCCACCGCGGCGGCACCCTTGACCAGCGCGTCAGCACGCCCTGCAGCATCCGCATTGCGGCCAACGGTGTCGGTCAGCTCATGCATTGATGCGGCGGTTTCTTCCAGGTTGGCCGCCTGTTGCTCCGTGCGCTGCGACAGGTCGTGATGGCCGGCGACAATCTCGCCAACACCGGTATCGAGACTGGAGGTGGCCTGCTGGATGCGGGTGACGATGCGGCCCAGCTGCGCGACCGTCGCATTGGCATCGTCGCGCATGCGCGCGAACACACCCTGCAGCTCACCCTCCATGCGAACGCTGAGGTCACCGCGGGCGAGCGCGGCCAGCAGTGCCTGCAGGTCGCCAAGGTTGGTTTCAAAGGTCGCCAACAGGCGATTGATGCTGGTCGACAGCGTGCGCACGAAGCCCTGTTTTCCTTCCAGCACGATGCGACCGTGCAGGTCGCCGTGTGCGGCGGCATCGACCAGCGCCGCCACCTCGGTTTCCAGCAGGGTTTCCAGCGCGCGGCTGCGCCATTCCACCGCCACGCCGAGGAACTGCGCTTCATCGACAATGGCATTGGCGATCAGCTGATAGCGCACGCCGGCATGGCCGATCTCGCGCTGCTCGCGCTGGCGTACGCCTGCCAGGCTGGCCAGCGCCGGATGCAGGTGCGCCGCTTCACTGCCCAGCAGATCCTCATGCTGCAACTCCAGCTGGTGCAGCAGCGCCGGGTTCGCGTAGGCGACATGTCCTTCGGCATCGATCACCATCAGCCCGGTCTGCGCGCTGTCCAGCGCCTGGCGCACCCGCGTGTTGCCGCGTGCCAGCGCACGCTCGGTCTCGATGCGTGCGCGCAGGCGCTGCTGCATCTCGACCAGGCGCTGGGCGAGCTGGCCGATCTCATCGTTGGCATTATGGATACGCAGGGTGGTGTCCAGGCGGTCGTCGGCGATGTCGCCGGCAAAACGCAGGGTGTCCTGGATCGGCTGGCGCACCGCGCGCAGTGCCAGCACCAGGCTGGTGATCAGCACACCGGCCACCAGCAGCAGGGTCAGTGCGAACAGTATGCTCATGGTGCGCGCGCCGGCATCCTGGCGCGCCTGCGCATTGCCCAGCGCGGAAACCTGGGCCTGCTGGAATGCGGCCAGCGCCGGCGCGACGCCGGCAGCGGTATCCAGCAGTGACTGCGCCTCCACGTCCAGGCCGACGCGCGCGGCGGTGTAACCGAGCAACGCGGCCTGGTAGCGCTCCATGCCCTCGCGCAGCGTCTCCCGCACCTCGGTGGGCAAGCCGGCCAGCGCGAGATCGAACGGTAGTTTTTCCTCGCTTGCACGGTCGGCGTGCGCGGAATCACCGTCGAGCAGCAGCAACGCTTCCTGGCGGCGCATCTTCTGAAGATACAGCGCCAACAACGGCCGCTGCAGCGCATCCACCTGTGCCTGCAGGCTGTCGGCGGCCTGCTGCAGCTGCGCGGCAAGGCCTGCCTCACCTCGGCCCATTTCGTCGACGCGCTCGAACAGCGCGGCCACGCCCTGCGAGAACGCATCGGCAGCTTCGGTCAGTGCCTGCAGCGACTTGCGCCGGCCGTCGTCCATCGGCATCGCGCGCAGTGCCTGCAGGTCGGCCTGAAGCGCTTTCTGCACCGTCAGCAGCTGCGCGCGGTCGGCATCATCGAAACTGCGTGCATACTGGCTCTGCAGGCGACGCGCTTCGGCCACCCGGGTGGCCAGCCGGGCCGCCAGGTCGCTGCCATGCTGGTAGCTGGCCTGGTTGCGCGCGGCCTGGGCGTTGTTGTGTCCGGTCCAGGCATACACGGCAGCAATCGTGACCAGGCCCAGGCCGCAGACCCACAGGGTCGCCTTGAGCTTGTTGGCCACGCTGAGGCGGTGCGGCTGCAGCCACAGCAACAGGCCGGGGGACACCGAACGCAACGCGGCAAGACGCGTGCGCAGGGACCGAAGGTGGGGAACGACGGCCAACATGACAGACTCCAGGCGGAAGGACGCACCTGTATCGGCCGTAGCTGATGAAACTTTAGGACTCTTTTCGATAGATCTGGCCATTTGCGTGCGGACGCGGCCTTTGTACCGGGCACAGGCGACGGCGGCATGACACCGTCGCCGTGCTTGACCTCAACCCCGGTTGGGGGCGCACAGTGGACCTCCCTCCCCTGCCCGGTGCCGCCATGACTGCGCTCGACGTCCCCCGCTATCTGCAACGCCTGCAGCTGGATGCACCGCCACCGCTGACCCTGGCTGGCTTGACCCTGCTGCAGCAGCGACACAACGCGCTGCTGCCGTTCGAGACACTCAGCTGCCTGCTGCGCGACGCGGTGCCGATCGACCTGGGCAGCGTGCAGCGCAAGCTGCTCGGCGAGCGCCGGGGTGGCTACTGTTTCGAACTCAATGGCGGCCTGCTGGGCCTGTTGCAGGCGCTCGGCTTCGATGCACAGCCGCTGAGCGCACGCGTGCTGCTGGCCGCGCAGGACGGCGAGCTGACTGCCCGCACCCATCTGCTGTTGCGGGTGCATCTGGAAGGCGACGACTGGCTGGTGGATGCCGGCTTCGGTAGCCTCACCCCGACCGTGCCGCTGCGCCTGCACGACACCGCACCGCAGGCCACTCCGCACGAGCGCTATCTCCTGCAACGCCTGCCCGAGGAGGGCGACTTCGTGCTGTCAGCCGAATCCGGAGACGGCTGGCGCGCGATGTACCGTTTCGATCTGCAGGCACCGGCGCCGATCGACAACGTGGTGGGCAACTGGTACGTGTGCACGCATCCGGATTCGAGCTTCCCCGGCCAGCTGCGTGCCTCTTTGACTGGACCGGACTGGCGCCGCACCATCGGCAGCGGCAACTACACCGAGTACCGCCGCGGGCAGGCGCCGGACAAGCGCCCGCTGCACGATGTCGGCGATGTGCGCGAGGTCCTGCAGCTGCGTTTTGGCCTGCAACTGCCGGACGACCCGCGGCTGGACCCGGCCATCAGTGATTGGCTGCAGCGCTCGCGTGCCTCGATCTTGTAGAGCCGAGCCCACGCCCGGCTGAGGGCGACCGGGTCAGCACCAGCCGAGTACGCTCGACCCCACGGAGCGTTGCGTGCCTGCAGGGCGATGCGGTTGCCTTCGCTGTCGCGGATTTCGACTACGCGCCAGTCGCCGGCGTCGGCCGGGCCTGGTGCCAGCAACTCAGATGATGCGCAGGGTGATCGCCTTCAGCACGGCGCGGGTGCGGTCGCGGGTGCCGAGCTTGTCGAGGATGGCCGAGACATAGTTCTTCACCGTGCCCTCGGCCAGGAACAGGCTGCGTGCGATTTCCTTGTTGCTGTACCCACCGGCCAGCAGCCGCAGGATCGCCACTTCGCGCTCGCCGAAGGTGTCGGTCGGTGGCGCTTCGTCGTGGAAGCGGTAGCGAGCGCGCACCGGCTCGGTGCTGACCGGCAGCAGCAGGGTCTCACCGGTGGCGACGCGCTCGATCGCCTCGCGCAGGTCGGCCGGTGCTGCGTCCTTGAGCAGGAATCCCTGCGCTCCTGCCCCGGTGGCACGCAGCAGCAGATCACTTTCATCGAAGGTGGTCAGCAGCAGCAGCGGGGTGGCGTCACCGCGTGCACGCAGCTGGCGCAGCGCTTCGATGCCGTCCATGCCGGGCATGCGGATGTCACTGAGCACCACGTCCACCGGCTGGGTGGCCAGCGCATCCAGCAGCGCCTGGCCGTCTTCGGCCTCCAGCACCACGTCAACGCCCAGCCCTTGCAGCAGCGCGCGCAGGCCGGCACGGACCAGCGCCTGGTCGTCGGCAAGGGCAACACGGATCGCGCCGCCGCTCATGCCGGCACCCACGCGGTCAGGTGCATGCCACCCTGTGCGGTGCGGGCCAGTTCCAGCTGGCCGCGCACTGCGGCCAGGCGCTCACGCATGCCAGCGATGCCGTTGCCCTCGCGGATACGCTCGGCGCGCTGGCCGTCATCACGGATGTCGATACGCAACCGGGAATCCTCTTCGTTGATCGTCAGCCATACGGTGTCTGCGTTGCCATGCCGGGCGGCATTGGTCAGCGCTTCCTGTACCAGGCGCAGCACAGTCTCTGCCATCAGCGGGTCAGCCACGCGCACGCTCTCGCCGATCTGCAGCTGCAGCTTCGGGCGCGGGAACGGCGCGGCCAGCGCGTGCAGCGCAGTAGCCAGATCGAGGCCGCGATCATCGCGCATCGATTGCACCACCTGGCGGATGTCGGCCAGCAACTCGCCCGACAGCTGCTCGGCCAGCACCACGCCTTCGCGCCCGGCCAGTGCCGGATCGGCTGCCAGCGCGCGCAGATTCAAGCGCATCGCGGTGAGCTTGTGACCGGCCACATCGTGCAGTTCTCGGGCCAGGCGCAGGCGCTCGGCATCACGTGCACTGTCAGCCAGCAGTGCACGGGTGGCCAGGAGATCGGCATTGACGCGGGCCAGGTCATCGCGGGCCAGCGCGGTACTGCGTGCGTAGTGTGCGGTCAGCGCGGCGAACGCCTGGAAGCCGCCATACAGCAACACCACCAGCAGCGGTTGGCTGAAGCCACTGTGGCGCAGCACGGCGTACATGCCGATATTGGCGAGCAGGGCGACAACCAGCACGAAACGCGATGGCCAGTGTTCGCCCAGCTGTGCGACCAGCACCACCAACAGCACCGGTGCGGTTCCGGTGCGCGGCTGCAAGGCGACCAGGGCAAGCGCCAGCAGCGCCTGCAGGATCGCGGCGACCGCACGTACCCGGGTCGGTATCGCCGCCCACCCGTGCAGCACGAACAGCAGCAGGAACGCGCCGAGCAGCACCAGGCTGAGGGCGCCGTTGCGGCCCTGCACGGCAAACGAGAGGCCCACCGCCAGTACGGTGACCAGGCCGGCGAGGCTGAGGGGACGCATCAAGTGGCGGCGCAGGCTGGGCATGGCCAGATGCTGACGGCCGCGCCGGCCGCCGGCAATGGGTCCTGCGCAGAAAGTGACTTCTGGCACGTCGAATCGATGACCACTGGCCCTGAATCCGGCGCCGCGCCCCGCGCAGACTGGCCCCACACCGCAACACACCACCCACTTCCGGAGCCACCGCCATGATCCGCACCGCCCTGCTCAGCACCGCCCTGACTGCCCTGGCCCTGGCCGGCGGCGCCCACGCCGCCGATCTGGCGGTGACTGTGCACGATGTCCGCATGCAGAGCGGCACGCTGCGCGTCGCCCTGGTCGACAACGCCACCGCGTGGGACGGCAAGGCCGCACCGATGCAGGCGCAGCAGGCCAAGCCCAGCGGCGACAGCGCGCACTTTGTGTTCAAGAGCCTGCCGGCCGGCAGCTACGCGGTGCTGCTCACCCACGACGAGAACGACAACGGCAAGCTCGACACCAACCTGGTCGGCATGCCCGTGGAAGGCTATGGCTTCAGCAACAACCCGCAGGTGATGCGCAAGCCGACCTTCGACGAAGCGCGCATCACCGTGCCGGCTGCCGGCGCTGCCATCGACATCACCCTCCGTTGATTCCTGCATCCAGACCCGAGGCCATCATGGACCGTCGCCGTTTCCTCCGTACCCTGCTCAGCAGCAGCGCCTGCCTGGCACTGGGTGCCACCGCACTGCGCAGCGCGCCCGCCTTCGCCGGTGACCCGGCCCGTTTCGCACAGGGCCTGCAGGAGCACCCGTGGCTGCTCGGCTGGCGCAGCGTCACCGGCGAGAACCTTGGCCCGGCCACCGTGCAGCTGCAGGGCCTGCTGCCGGCTGGCCTCGCCGGAACGCTTTACCGCAATGGCCCGGCCTGGACCGAGCGCGATGGCTTCCGCTACGACCACTGGTTCGATGGCGATGGCATGGTGCATGGCTGGCGCTTCAACGGCGATGGCAGCCTGACCCACCACGGGCGCATGGTGGCCACGCCGAAGTTCAGCCGTGAACAGAAGGCCGGTCGCTTCCAGTACCCGGCGGCCGGCACCAGCGTTCCCGGTGCCCTGGCGGTACGCAACAATGATGACGCCAACGTGGCCAACACCTCGGTCATGATGATCAACGGCCGCCTGTTTGCGCTGTGCGAATCCGGCTCGGCCTTCGAAGTGGACCCCGATTCGCTGCAGACCCTTGGCCCGGTCACCTGGCGCCCGGACCTGGCGGCGTTGCCGTTCTCCGCGCATCCGCTGCCGGACCGGGATGGCAGCGTGTGGAACTTCGGTTCCATCAGCCTGATGGGAGGCCACGGCCTGCTGGTCTGGCACATCGGCAAGGACGGCCAGCTGCGCAGTGCCAATGTGATTGAAACGCCTGAACATGGCTACCTGCATGCCTTCGCGATGACCGAGCAGCACCTGGTGTTCGTGCTGATGCCGTTCGACTTTACCGGCACCGGCGGCAGCTTCTTCGAGCGCATGCAGTTCGCGCCGCAGCGCCCGACACGCATCGCGGTGGTCGCCAAGGATGCGCCGGACAAGGCGCAGTGGTTCGAGGCACCGTTCGCCGCGATCTACCACTTCGGCGATGCCTTCACCCGCGATGGCGGCATCGTGCTGCGCGCGGTGCGTCATGACGACATCAGCGAAGCGCGCTCGCCGATGAAGGAGGCGATGGCCGGCGACGGCGCGCATGCGGCCAACAGTGGTGCCAGCCTGGTCGAGCTGCACCTGGACCTGCGCCGTGGCCGTGCGCGCTGGGAATCGCTGGGCATCAGCGCGGTGGAGTTCCCGCTGTTCGACCCGCGCTCCCCGGGCAAACGGGGGGCGCGACTGTACGCACCCACCATCGATGGCCCAGCCAACGCGCCGTACTTCAATGCGGTGGCGGCCTTCGATATCGAACGCGGGCGTCGCCAGCTGTGGCACTACGGGCCAGACATCATGGCCGAGGAGCACGTCTTCGTTCCGCGCCCGGGCAGCCGCAACACCGACGACGGTTGGCTGATCGGCACCCTGCTCGATCCGGTGAACAAGCGCAGCGGCCTGGCCGTACTCGATGCGCGACACCTGGACGACGGTCCGCTGGCACAGGCATGGCTGCCCTACGCGGTGCCGCTGGGCTTCCACGGTACGTTCGCCGCACACGGTTGAGTCCACGCCGTGCGGACACCGGCGCTGGCATGCTGCGGCTTCCCTTCCTGCGGAGACGTGCATGCCCCTGGCCGACCATCGAAGCGCGCTGGCACCGCAGGGGTTCCTGCGCGTGGCGATCAACCTCGGTAATCCCGTGCTGGCACAGGGAGATGCACGCTCGCCGCGCGGGCCGTCACTGGAGCTGGCCACCGCATTGGCGCAACGGATGGGCGTGCAGGCACGCTTCACCTGCCACGCTGCGGCGGCTTCGGTGGTTGCCGCGGCCGCCGAAGATGCCTGGGATCTGGCCTTCCTGGCGATCGATCCGGCGCGCGCCGACCGCATCGCCTTCAGCGCGCCCTATGTGGAAATCGAAGGCACTTATCTGGTGCGCGAGGACAGCCCGGCGCAGCAGGTGGCCGACCTCGACCGCGACGGCATGCGCATCGCCGTTGGCCGGGGTGCGGCCTACGATCTGTCCCTGAGCCGGGAGCTTCGCCACGCCACGATCGAACGCGCGGACACGTCGGCGGCAGCGATCGACCTGTTCGACCAACAGCAACTGGATGCCGCCGCCGGCGTGCGCCAGCCGCTGGCGGCCTGGGCGAAGGCGCATCCCGGCCATCGCGTGCTGCCCGATCGCTTCACCGCGATCCAGCAGGCGGTGGCGGCACCAGCCTCGCGACCCGCCGACGCGCTGCGGGCGCTGTTCGAGGAGGTGGAAGCGATCAAGGCTGGCCCGTTGCTGGGCGAAGCATTCGCGCGTGCCGGGCAGGCGGTAACGCTGGTGTGATGATTGTAGGGCCGAGCCGTGCTCGACTGCCTGTGCGCAAAGGCAGTCGAGCAAGCTCGACGCTACCGGTGCGCGTCTGCCATGTGTTGCACATGCTCGGCGGCCTGCGCATGCAGCCACTCGCGGAAGGCGAGGAAACCGCGATGGCTGGCCGAACGCTGCGGATACACCAGCCAGTGCGGCCAGTCGGTCTTCAGCCGCTGGCTGGAGAGTGCGACCAGCTGGCCGGAATCCAACAGCAGGCGCGCGCGCGTCACCCGGCCAAGGGCAACACCGACACCGTCCAACGCCGCACGATGGTGCGCCTCTGAGCCGTCCAGCACCGCCACGAAGCGTGCCGGCGGCCTCTGCGCGCTCAATGCGAACCAGGCGCCCCATGCGCCATCGGGATCACCCAGCAGCGGCCACTGGGTCAGCGGTACGCGATCGCTGCCGCCCATGCGCTCAATCAGCGCCGGGCTGGCCATCGGCACCAACCATTCGTCGAACAGCGACTCCACCACCAGCCCGGGCCAATCGCCACGGCCCAAGCGCAGCGCGGCGTCGAACTGCCGCTCGCGCTCGAAGTCGATCAGGCGCTCGCTGGACTGCAGATTGATCTCGATCTGCGGATGCGCGGCGACGAAATCCCCCAACCGCGGCACCAGCCAGGCCGAAGCCATCGATGGCACCGCGCTGACGGTCAGCACATGCTCGGCACGCGCCGCATAGGGCTGGAACGCTTCGTTGATCGCATCCAGGTGCGGGCCGATCCGGTCGATCAGGCGCTGGCCCTCCAGGGTGAGCGAGACGCCGCGTGGCTGGCGGATCAGCAACGGCTGGCCGAGACGCGCTTCCAGCTGGCGCATCTGATGGCTCAGCGCACTGACGGTGAGATTCATCGACGCCGCAGCGCGCGACAGGTTGCCCAGCCGTGCGGCGGCGACGAATCCCTGCAGGGCATGCAGCGGCGGGCGTGTCATCAGGCTTGAATTCCTCTCAAGACGAACTTGCGGAAATGTCTATTTTTGCGCCGACATGCTGCCCGTATCGTGCAATCGACTCAAGTGGAGGCACGCTCATGAACATCTTCAGCAGCCTGTTGTTCCTGCACGGCCACGTGGCGAGCGCCGAACTGGCGCGGCAGCTGGCCAGCCCTTCCCCGACTCCGCCGCCAAGCGGCGCTGCGGGTAGTGCCGGCCGCTGGCCTCCAACCTCACCGACCGGGCATGCGGCAGCTCCTGGCCAGCGGTCGGCACTGCGCTAGCGTTGCAGGGCCTGTTGCACCGCCACTGCCACATCGGTGTTGTCGATGTAGCTGCCGTCATTCCAGCCCACGTGCTGCCGGTAACCCGGATCGACGCCGCGCACGCGCTGGCCGAGCAGCTCCGCGCCCGCCCCCTTGGCCCACAGCGGCACCAGTGCGTTGGAATGGTTGCCGGTGGGGCGGAAGCTCATCCCCGGCATGCGGCCGCGGCCGTTGTTGCGCACCGCCTGGAAGGCCACGTTCTGCGCGTCCAGGCCCATCGGCATGCTGTTGTCGTGGTCGGTGGTGACGATCAGCAGGTTGCGTTCCCAGCCGCCGTTGCGCTCGACCCAGCCGATCACCGCCGCAACCGCGTCATTGAATTCCACGGTTTCCTCGATCAGGCGGCCGTACTGCGGCTGGTCGCTGCATTGGCCGTAGTGCCATTCGGTGCCACAGGCGCTGGTGTGCGCGGCCCAGTCGGTGGCGCCGCCTTCCACCATCAGGAACAGGCCGCGGGGTGAACGCTGCTGCAGGAACTGCAGTGCGCCACGGGCCATGGTCGCCAGGTCGGGCACGCTGTCGATCTTCCGCACGCCGGAAGGCGTGCCCGCGTCCTTGCCCAGTATCTGCAACTGGCGCGCCTGCTGCAGCGTATTGGCAACGCGCGGCACGCCGATCAACGGACGGTCGGCCGGCAGCCGGCCCTGCGCGAGTGCGGCGAACTCATCCTTGCTGCGGATCAGGCGCCACGGACCGGCCGGGTTTGCGCCGATCGTGCTGCCCGCTTCCAGCTGCTGCCAATCCTGCTGCGACACCCATTCCCACGGGTTCGCGCAGCCTTCCAGCGGCGCGCCCGTACCTTCATCACAGGCGCGGCCATCGACGCTGTAACCCGGGCCACCGGTGCCCATCACCAGGTCCATATGGCCCTGCGCCAGCATCTGGTGGGCGATGGCGTGGTAGTTGTTGCGCGATACGTTCTGCGCCGCGAACGCTGCGGGCGTGGCATGCGCGAACGGCACCGAGGTGACCACGCCGGTGGCCATGCCCAGGCGCTTGGCGCGCAGCGTGTTGAACTCCACGGGTTGGCCATCGTTGTTGAAATTGATGGCGTTGTTGTAGGTCTTGATGCCCGAGGACAACGCCGTGCCTGCCGCGGCGCTGTCGGTCGCCACTGTGGCCAGGTACTGGTAGCCGACGAACGGCAGGTCCTGCGCCGGTAGCGGCGCGGCATCCCATGCCTTGCCGGCGTCGTAGCCGAGGCTCTGCGCGGTGTCGCCGGTCGGCTGGCTGCTGGAATTCAGCGGGAAGGTGGTCACCGCCAAGCGCTGCGGAAAATCCGCATACGGTGCACCTTCGCGGCTGCCGTACTGCCAGTAGGCAGCGGCATCCCAAGTCCCCCAACCGGCTCCGTCGTTGATCATCACGATCACGTTGTACGGTCGCGGCCCGGCCGCAGGCGCGGTATCGGCACGCGGATGCGGTTGGCAGGCGACAAGTGCGAGCAGCAGCGGCGCGAGAAGCCAGCGCCTGGGCAGAGCGGCAGTCATCGGAGCGTCCTGTGGGGCCAGCGACGGCGGGAAGAGTGGTTACGTTATAACGTCTCGATATTACAGCTTCGTGCAGCCGCTGCGCGCTACCCTGCGGGCCCTCCTCCAGCATCGCCGGACCCATGCCGTCATCTCCTGTTGCGCGTGCACCGCTGTCCTCCATCACGCTCGATGCGGCGACCTGCACCGTGATCCACCAGCACAACGCCGGGCTCGCGCGGCAACCGGCATCACTGACCAAGCTGATGACCGCCTACGCCACCTACGCATGCGTGGCCGAACAGGGACGCAGCTGGAGCGAAGCGGTGCGCATCGCCGCTGAAGACGTGCACGCGGTGGCCCACGATGAAACCCGCATGGGCTTGGTGCCCGGCGAAACGGTCACCCTGGCGCGACTGCTGGAGGGCATGATGGTGGTTTCCGGGAACGACGCCGCGCTGGCCATCGCGCGGCATCTGCAGGGATCACAGCATGCGTTCCTGCAGCGCATGAACCGGCATGCAGGTCAGCTCGGGCTGCGCGATACCTGGTTTGCCAGCGTTTCCGGCATCACCACGCCACGGCAAGCGTCCAGCGCGCGCGACATGGCGATGCTCTCCGCGCGGCTGCTGGCCGACTATCCACAGGTGCTGGCAATCACCGCGCAACGCGCGTTCGCGCACGGCAGCTTCAGCCGCAACAACCAGAACGCGCTGCTTGGCGAAGACGGTGTGGATGGATTGAAGACGGGCTACACCCAGGCCGCAGGTTTCTGCTTGGCCGCCACCGCGCTCCGGCAGCTGCCCGGCCAAGTGCAGCCGGCGCGATTGATCACCGTTGTGCTCGGTTCGGACAGCCGCCAAGCGCGCGACGCGCGGGTGCGCGAGCAGCTGGCCGCAGGCTTCACCGCACTCGCGGGCGCCACCATCGACGGGTGAGGCCGATCAACGCCGCTTGACGGCCGCCACGATCAGGCGTTGCAGCTCGGCCTCGGCATCGTTCTTGTCGAGCGCGCCTGCGCCCACGCCCTCGGACAGCGATTCGGCTGCGCCCAGGATCGCCCAGCGCCCCGCCAGCGGCACGCTGCCGCCAGCGGCGAACGGCCCCAGCCAGACCTCGCAGTTGTCGATGAAATCCTGCTGGTAGCGCCGCCGCACTTCCTGCAGTTCCGGCGCGCCGACCAGCGCGGCAAGGATGCCCTGCACTTCGCCGCCCTGGCTGAGCACGCAGTCGATGTAGCCGGATGCGATCGCCGCCGCGCGATCGGCCAGTTGCGGCCGTGCGCGTCCGATGCGCTCGTGGAAGACCACGGTCTGGCGGCCGTCGTAGTCGTCGTAGAGTGCGGCCAGCAGTCCGTTGCGGGTGACGAAGTGATCGTAGGCCACCGGCTTGGTCACGCCGGCCGCTTCGGCCAGCCGCCCCAGCGTCAGCGCATCGGTGCCTTCCTCGCCGACCAGCGTCCATGCCACCTCCAGCAACTGGCGGGCACGTTGCTCTCGGGTCAGTCGGCGGCGCGTGGGAGCGGCGTTGGCAGGCATCGGCGGAACACGGCGATCAGCTCATCGGATCACCAATTTTACGACCGATCTGCAGCGCGGTCTGCAGGTGCGCTTCGGCCGCGCCGCTGTCGGCCTCCAGCAGCAGTTCGGAGGACAGCACGCGCGCGCCGCAGTAGTCGAAGATGCCCATGTCGATCTGTGTTTTCATCGCCGCACCGTAACCGCGGCGCTCGATCATTTCCGCGCCGGCGCCACCGACGCCAACCAGATGCACGCGCAGGCGCTGCAGCTTCTTCTGCACTTTGCCATCGGCGCCGTCCTGGTAGGCCCAGCCCTGGGTGAACACGCGGTCGATCCATCCCTTCAGCAGCGCGGGGAACGACCACCAGTACAGCGGATAGACCAGCACGAGCGTATCGGCGGCATCCAGCCGTGCATGCTCGGCCGCCACGTCGGCCGGAACAGCGCCGGCGCCACGGAACAGAGCTTGGTCCTGCGCGGTGAAGCGCGGGTCGAAGCCCTCGGCCACCAGATCGGCGTGGGCCACGCTGTTGCCGGCATCGGACGCAGCGATCGCCTCGCCGATGCGGCGGGCGATGGCGTGGGTGAGCGAAGCAGGTTCAGGATGAGTGGTGACAATGAGGCTGTGCATGCGGGAATCTCCAGGAATCACTACTTACCAAGAGTAAGTAACAACGCGCAGGAGACCAGAGTCACCGATGGGACACTGTTTTCGTACCCCGTATAGTGCGTCGATTCCTCAAGGAGGGCGGATGATGCGCCGTAGCCTGTGTTCCCCGTTGCTGGCCCTGCTGCTGGCCTTGGCCGTGTTTCCCGCCGCCGCCGGCGAACTGAGTCCCGGCGATTCGGCCGCGCTGCGCCGAGATGTACAGGCCATGCTGACGGCGTTCGCCAAGGGCGATGCCGAACTGATCATCGAGCGGACCCATCCCAGCCTGAAGCAGCTCGCAGGTGGTGATGAGGTATATGCCAGTACCACCCGCGACACCATCAAGGCGTTGCGCGAAGCGGGCGTCGTCATCATCAGCGACGTAGCGGGCGTACCTGGCCGCACCTATGCGGCGGGTAACGAGGAAGTCTGCTTCGTACCGCGACAGTCACTGCTGCGTGTGCGCGAAACCGCTATCCGCAGCACCTTGTTCATGGTTGCCGTGCGCCAGGTCGGCACTTCCCAGTGGCGCTACCTTGATGGCGCCGGCCTGATCGACAATCCGGCAATGCTCCGGCAGCTGTTGCCGGCACTGGAACCGGGCGTGATCCTGCCCAAGGGCGGCGTGGAGACGCTGTAGCGCACTTGCAGGGCAGCGCCACGTTCCGGCGCATCCATCCACGCACGGCGTGGATCCACTGGCTGTCCGCTAGCGGAACAACGCGTTCAACGCCGCGCCCGGGGCAGCGTGCTGCAGGCCGTCGAAACGACCGTCCTGCACGATTGTCCGCGTCGCCTGCATCAACCCACCCCACGCGGCGCGTGCCAGCGCACCGCCGAGGCTGACACGGCGTACACCCAATGCGGCGATGTCCGGCAAGCCCAGCGGCGTCGGTCCACCCACCAGCAGGTTGACCGGCTTCGCACCGGCTGCGGCGACCACCGCGCGGATCTGCTCCGGAGTCGTGATGCCCGGCGCGTACAGCACATCGGCGCCGGCCTCGGCATAGGCGCGCAGGCGCTGCAGCGTGTCCTGCAGATCAGGCACGCCGACGAAGAAGTTCTCGGCACGCCCGACCAGCAGCACATCGGCACCGGCCTGATCGATCGCCGCGCGCGCCGCACGCAGCCGCTCGACAGCCTGGCCGATCGGACGCAGCGGTGCATCGGCCACGCCGCTGGCGTCCTCGATCGAGAGCCCGGCGACGCCGGTATCGATGGCGGCAGCCACCGCCTCGGCGACCTGCTGCGGGGTGGCACCGAAGCCATCACCGAAATCGGCATTCAATGGCAGCGGGGTTGCAGCGGCCATCAGCCGCAGGTGCTCCAGAGTGGCCGCCAGCGAAACCGCGCCGTCCGGCCGTCCCTCGCTCCAGGCACACCCGGCACTGGTGGTGGCCAGCGCCGTGAAGCCCTGCGCCTGCAGATAGCGGGCACTGCCCACGTCCCACGGATTGGGCAGCACGAAGCAGCCCTGCGCGTGCAGCTGGCGGAAGCGCACGCGCTTGCGCAGGGTATCGGCGGCTGACGTGGTCATGGCGGGTTCCAGAGCGGTACAGCGGCACCCTAGCCCCCCGCGCGGCCGTCCTCAATAGCGGCGGTGGCCCCCTGCATGAAGTGATGCCGCCTGCTTATTGGACGCCACCGGCAGCGCTGCCCGAGCGTGGTTGTCTGCCCCTGCCGCCACGGAGCCCTCCATGCACCCGGACCTGCCCACCGCCAGCGACGCCTTGCTCGACGCCGGTGACGATGGCGCCCACTGGGCCGACCTGTTCTCGCCCGCACGGCGGGGCCTGCTCGCCTCGGCCGGATTGGCCGCAGGCGGCCTGGCCTGCGCGTCCACGGCTGCCGCATCCAGCGACGCCGCCGTGAACACCACCGAGCCGGGTCGCCCGGGCTTCCGCGCCATCGTTCCGCCAGCGCCGAAAGGGCGCAGCCCGTGGGGACAGGCCACCGCCGGCGAACCCACGCCGCGCCCCACCAGCGTGCGCCCCGGCGAGGCCACGCTGCCCACCGCGCCACGCGCCTACACCGATATCAAGAGCTATCACGCACACATCTACTTTGATGAGGACAGCTTCGAAAAAGCCGCGCTGTTGCGGCGCTGGGCGGCCGAACGCTTCCCCGTGGAGCTGGGCAACTGGAACATGGAGCCGCGCGGCCCGCATGTCACGCCCTCGTTCTACTTCGGTTTCAACAACGACCTGCTGCCGGTGCTGGTGCCGTGGCTGCAGCTCAACAGCCTGGGCCTGACCATCCTGATCCACCCCAACACCGGGGATGGCCGCGCCGACCATCTGTACTACGCGCTGTGGGTGAACCGCGCGCAGCCGGTGAACGCCTACAACTGGCCGGCGCCGAAGCCGGGCGAGCGCGAAGCGCTTGAGGAGGTGTTCCCGAACGTGGTGCCGACGGTGCCGTTGGAGACCTGAGCGGGTGTGTGGCGGGGGGCTGCACCCCGGTGGGTGCGTAGCTTGCTGGGCACTGGACACCCGGCATCCCCGCGTGGCGTGGATCCACTGGCATGCAGGCATTGCGCGGAGGTGCGGAGCGATGGCCCTGCGGCGATCGTCGGCGTACGTGCACTCATCCCGCGACTGCACGGCATTCAGCGCGCCTTGATCCGGCGCCCCGCATACGGCCACAAGCCCTCCGGGAGATTTCAAACAATTGCTTGAAACGCGGTAAACTTCGCCGAACTGGACAGCATCCGCCGCTTCCGCCAGACTGCCGCCCTTTCCCGTCTTCCGGATCCCATGGCGAAGCTGCTGGTCCTGCACGGCCCCAACCTCAACCTGCTCGGCACCCGCGAGCCGGAGGTCTACGGCCACACCACGCTGGCCGACATCGACCAGGCCCTGACTGCGCAGGCGGGCGCCGCCGGGCACGTCGTGGAGAGCCTGCAGTCCAACGCTGAGCATGTGCTGGTGGACCGCGTGCAGGCCGCGCGCAACGACGAAACCGCTTTCATCTTGATCAACCCCGCCGCCTTCACTCACACCTCGGTCGCCCTGCGCGACGCGCTGGCGGCGGTGGCGCTGCCGTTCATCGAGATTCACCTCTCCAACCCGCATACCCGCGAACCATTCCGCCAGCACAGCTACTTCAGTGACAAGGCAGTGGGCGTGGTGTGCGGCTTCGGTGCCGACAGCTACCGCTACGCGATGGATGCGGCGCTGCTGCGGGTACAGGCGGCCACCGCGTGAAGATGCTGCCGCGCGTGCTTGCCAGCACCCTGCTGTGGGCCGGCCTGTGCGGTGCCGCCGCAGCGTTCGACCGCAAGGACGAAGGCATCGACTGCGCCCATCCTGCCACCACGATGGAGAGCGACCTGTGCGCCTCGGACGTGGCCGCAGCCGCCGACGCAGAACTCAATATGGTGTACGCACAGGCTCGTCGCCAGCTGCGCACGCCCGCCAAAGGCGGCGCATGCAGCTACTGCGGCGATGCCGAGCAGCAGCTGGTGCTTGCCCAGCGCGCCTGGATGCAGCTGCGCGACCATGACTGCAACGCGGTCTATGCCCTCAATTCCGACGGCACCGCCCGCAACGGCGCACAGATGCGCTGCCTGATCACCCTCGCGCGCGACCGTACGCGGCAGCTGCGCGAGTTCTACGAACTGCTTTGACCCGAGCGCGACGCGCTTTCCACCACACTGACATCTAGAGCAAAGAGGCCACCATGGATCTCCGCAAAATCAAGAAACTGATCGACCTGCTGGAAGAGTCGAACCTGGCTGAAATCGAAATCAAGGAAGGCGAAGAGTCGGTGCGCCTGTCGCGCGCCCCGGTAGCCGGCTATGCCGCCCCCGTCTCCGCCCCGGTGTACGCCGCTCCGGCCGCCCCGGCGCCGCAGGCAATGCCGATGCAGTCGCCGACCGAAGCCTCCACCGGCGGCACCGCCAAGCCGGGCCCGGCACTGCCGGAAGGCCACGTTCTGCGCTCGCCGATGGTGGGCACCTTCTATGCCTCGTCCGCTCCGGACAAGCCGGCTTTCGTCAGCGTTGGCCAGCAGGTCAAGGAAGGCGAGACCCTGGCCATCATCGAAGCAATGAAGATGTTCAACCCGATCGAGGCCGACAAGTCCGGCACCATCGTCGCCATCCTCGGCGAGAACGGCCAGCCGGTGGAATTCGACCAGCCGCTGTTCGTGATCGGCTGAGGGGCACGCCATGCTCGACAAAGTCGTCATCGCCAACCGAGGGGAAATCGCGCTGCGCATCCTGCGCGCGTGCCATACCCTCGGCATCCGCACGGTGGCCGTACATTCCACGGTCGACCGCAACCTCAAGCACGTGGCCATGGCCGACGAGTCGGTCTGCATCGGCCCGGCGCCGTCGCCGCAGAGCTACCTCAACATTCCTGCGCTGATCGCCGCCGCTGAAGTCACCGACGCGCAGGCGATCCACCCGGGCTACGGCTTCCTGTCGGAGAACGCCGACTTCGCCGAGCGCGTGGAAGAGTCCGGCTTCATCTTCATCGGCCCCAAGGCCGACACCATCCGCATGATGGGCGACAAGGTCGAAGCCATCCGCGCGATGAAGTCGGCCGGGGTGCCGTGCGTGCCCGGTTCGGGCGGCCCGCTGGGCGAAGACATCGTCGCCAACACCAAGATCGCCCGTGAGATCGGCTACCCGGTCATCATCAAGGCGGCCGGTGGCGGTGGCGGCCGCGGCATGCGCGTGGTGCACGCCGAAGCCTCGCTGAAGACCTCGATCGAAACCACCAAGAGCGAGGCCAAGGCCGCGTTCGGCAATGGCGAGGTCTACATGGAGAAGTTCCTGGAGAATCCGCGCCACGTGGAAATCCAGGTGCTGGCCGACGGCCAGGGCAACGCCATCCACCTTGGCGAGCGCGACTGCTCGATGCAGCGCCGCCACCAGAAGGTGGTGGAAGAAGCACCGGCGCCGGGCATCACTGCCGAGCAGCGCGAGCAGATCGGCAAGGTGTGCACTGAAGCCTGCATCCGCATCGGCTACCGTGGTGCCGGCACCTTCGAGTTCCTGTACGAGGACGGCCGCTTCTACTTCATCGAAATGAATACCCGCATCCAGGTGGAGCATCCGGTCACCGAAATGGTCACCGGCATTGACCTGGTGGCCGAGCAGCTGAAGATCGCCGCCGGCCAGAAGCTGTCGATCAAGCAGAGCGACGTGGTGCTGACCGGCCACGCGATCGAGTGCCGCATCAATGCCGAAGACGCTGAAACCTTCGTGCCGAGCCCGGGCACCATCACCGGATTCCATCCGCCGGGCGGCCCCGGCGTGCGCGTGGACACCCACATCTACAGTGGCTACCGCGTGCCGTCGAACTACGACTCGATGATCGGCAAGCTGATCGTGCACGGCCCGGACCGCGACACCGCCATTGCCCGCATGCGGGTGGCGCTGAGCGAAATGGTGGTCGATGGCATCAAGACCAACATCGCGCTGCAGCAGCGGATCATGCGTGACAAGGGCTTCCAGGCCGGCGGCCAGAACATCCATTACCTGGAAAAGCGTCTTGCCGAGCGCAAGAACAAGCCGATTGCTCTGACCTGATCGGCAGCCAGTGCGGGACATGAAAAGGGCGGGGATTTCCCCGCCCTTTTTTGTTTTTGTAGAGCCGCGCCCGCACTCGGCCTGCTGGAAAAGCAGCCGAGCGTGGCTCGGCTCTGCAGATGCAGGATCAGCGCGCGTCGGCCGCCTGCGCCGGGATCTGCGAATTCGCCAGCGGGCGAACGCCGTTGGGCGAGCTCGGATCGACGATCACCATGGTTTCGGTGGAACCATCGGGCCACACCACCTGGAAGGTGCTGCCGGCCGGCAGCGAAGTGAACGGCATGCCACTTTGCGCGCGATAGACCGCCGCGACCTGGCTGGCACCCACGCGGCGCACTTCTTCCTGCGCCTTCACCGTGGTCAGTTCCACTTTCGACAGATGCCGGTAGCGATCTTCGTAGGTGTCGATCATCAACAACCCGACCGCGCCCGCCGAATAGGCAACGAACAGCGCCACCCAGAACCAGAACTTGGCCCCATGCAGGAATCGACGGTAGTTCATTGCCCGTCCCTCTTTCCAACCAATCGCTTGATCCACTGCTTCATTTTCCCCGCACCTTGCCGCGATACCGCAGCGTCATACACAAAATCCCGGAAATCCTGCGTCCCATCCGGCGAACAGATCCCTCCGTTCGCACAAAAACCGTTGACCAGCACACTGTCCGCACCACACGGTAGACCGAGTTCGCAGGCGGCAAGCCGCCATGCAAGCTCGCTCAGCTGCTCGCCCGCCACCAGGCCATCGAACGCGCGATCCCCCGCCGCGCGCAGGCCCATGCCCGGGGCAATGGCCATGAAGGCCTCCGGATCGCGTGAGGTCCGCACCCGCTCGACCAGATCACGGCGGTACTCGGGGCTGTCGTGCAACGGCTCACCTTCGGCGAACAACGAAGCCTCCGCCGCCAGGTTGCCCTGCGCGGCCGCCTTGCGGCGCTCGGCCAGCACCAACGCGGCGCCCAGCTTGTCACCGGGCACGAACCCACCGCAGCGCTGCGCCACGCGCTCACGTGCCTGCACCATCGCCGGCGCGGCGGTCAGGCCCAGCCCGGCCAGCACGTTGTTGTCCAGCCGGTAGCCGCCTGGATCGATGGCGTACTGGGCGCAATAGTCGTAGACGCGGCTGAGCATCCAGCGCGCCTCGTGGTTGCCCTCGTCGGCCTGCACGCGCAGGCGCTGCGCGTAGGCATACAGATCGGTCGCATCCTCGATGTCGGCGCGCAGATCCAACGGCAGGCCCGAGGGCAGCGCATTGCCGCGTTCAAACGTGGCCAGCCGGCGTGCAAGCGCCTCCGGCACCACCGGCAGCGGCGCACTGCTGTCGCTGGACGCTACCGTCGCCGGCAGCTCCGCCGACGGCACTGGCAGCGCCGGAATATGTCCGCTGGCCCGATACCCGGCCACGCCCAGCACGGCCACCGCCGGCAGCACGAACAACCAGGTTTTGAGGGTCGGAACGAAGGCCATCGGCAGCGGTCGGGCGTAACGGCTCACAGTAAAGCAGACATTTTAGCAAGGCCCGGCAGACCTGGCTGAACCGGCTTGGTTCATCTCCAAGGGTCATCTCATGCGATACGGAGACGCCCCAATGGTCTAGCATGGCCCCCTTTCCCGCGATTGCCCCCACCGCCATGCCGTTCCTGGAACTGACCCTGCGTTGCACCGAAGCCACCCAGCCCCGCTATGAGAATGCGCTGGAGGACGTCGGCGCACTGGCCGTCACGCTGCTTGATGCCGAGGCCGATACCAGCAACGAACAGGCCATCCTCGAGCCGGGCGTGGGCGAGACCCCGCTGTGGGACACCCTGGTGCTGAGCGCGCTGTTCCCGGCCGACAGCAATGCACTGCTGCTGTTGGCCGCACTGGAGTCCTTCGACCCGGAGCTGGACTGGAGCAGCGGCAGCTTCCGCGCGGTCGAGGACGAAGACTGGGAACGCGCCTGGCTGGACCAGTTCCAGCCGATGGATTTCGGCAGCCGTACCTGGATCGTGCCGTGGAACCATGAACTGCCGGAGGCCGCACAGGCGGCCGACGCCGCCGTGGTGCGGCTGGACCCGGGCCTGGCGTTCGGCTCGGGCACCCACCCGACCACCGCGCTCTGCCTGCGCTGGCTGGACCAGCTGGCCGTGGACGGCCTGCTGCAGGGCCAGCGCGTGCTCGACTTCGGCTGCGGCTCCGGCATCCTTGCGCTTGCCGCGCTGAAGCTGGGCGCCGCTGAGGCCATCGGCGTGGACAACGATCCGCAGGCCCTGGTCGCCACCGCCGACAATGCCGAGCGCAACGGCGAGCAGCCGCGCATGCACGTCTACCTGCCGCAGGACGAACCAGTCGCGACCTATCCGATCGTGGTCGCCAACATCCTCGCCTCGGCACTGGATGCACTGGCCGAACTGCTGGCCGCGCGTGTGGCCAGCGGTGGCCGCATCGCCCTGTCCGGCATTCTGCATGGCCAGGAAGGCGAACTGCTGCAACGCTACGCGGCATGGTTCGACGACCTGCAGGCCACCCAGGACGGCGACTGGATGCGCATCACCGGCGTGCGCCGCGCCTGATCATGGTTGAATGAGCGCTGGATCCGAGCCCGCGTCCTGAGCATGTCCGAGCCGAACCCGCCCCGCCGCCCCCTGGCCACCTTCCTGCGCACCACGCCGGAGAGAGTGTCCACGCCTGCGACCAATGCGCACACCCCGGATGCGGGCGTGCCGGCACCCGTCGATGAGCAGGTGCCGGTCGAGCCGATCGGAGCAACGGCAGCACCATCGGCGATCGACCCACGACATGACGATGACACCGAGCTCGTCGCGGTGGCAGCGGTCGCCGAGCCGGCACCGGTCGCGTTGATGGCAACCGCCGTTGCCAGCGATGTGCCCAGCTTCCTCGGCGCCCCCCGGTCCCGTGCGCTGCCGACGCCACGCTGGTACTGGCTGCTGGTGGCCGCGCTGGCGCTGCTGCTGGTCGTGCAGAGCGTGCTCGCCGATCGCGCCCGGCTCGCCGCCGATGCCGCCAACCGTGCATGGCTGGGCCCGCTGTGCAGCGTGCTGCACTGCAGCCTGCCGGCATGGCATGAACCGGCGGCATTCACCATGACCAGCCGCGAGATCCGTCCGTTGCCCGGTCAGCCCGGCGTGCTGCAGGTCCAGGCCAGCATCCGCAATGATGCGCGCTGGGCGCAGGCCTGGCCGGACCTGCGCCTGTCGCTGTCCGATGCCGATGGGCGGGTGATTGGAAGCGGCGTGTTCACCCCCGCGCAGTACTTGGGCGAGAACCCCGCTGCGGCCATGCTGGAACCAGGCCAGAGCGCACGCATTGCGTTCCGTGTGCAGGAGCCTGCCGCGTCGACCGTCGCATTCACTTTCGACTTCCTCTGACCGGGACAGAGGCATCCAGCCGTGGCAGGTCGGGCACGCTCGCGCTAGACTGACCGCCACCACCTCGTCCGGCCGCGCGCTCCGCGCGCACGGGCCAACCGAATCGGGAACCCCCTTGAACGCTGTCCTCTCTCGTCCTGACAACAGTCGTGGCGCTCCCCGGCCACCGCTGCGTGAACACGTCGCCCAGTCCGTGCGCCGCTACCTGCGTGACCTCGATGGCTGCGACGCGGACGATGTCTACGAGATCGTGCTGCGCGAGATGGAAATTCCGCTGTTCGTGGAAGTGCTCAACCACTGCGAAGGCAACCAGAGCCGCGCCGCAGCGATGCTGGGCATCCACCGTGCCACCCTGCGCAAGAAGCTGAAGGAATACGGCATCAGTGCCTGAGCGCCGATACCGGCGTTGTTGAGATCGAGCGTGGCTCGGCTCTACAGACGCGGATCAATGCCACTCCGGTAGATCCGCGCCATGCGTGGCTGAAAGCGCGGTGCAATCAGCTCCCCCCGCCCGCCTTCCAGTAATACCGCACCACATGGAAGAACACCGGTGCGGCGAAGCACACCGAATCCAGCCGGTCGAGCATGCCGCCGTGGCCCTCGATCATGTGGCCCCAGTCCTTGATGCCACGGTCGCGCTTGATCGCCGACATCACCAGGCCGCCCCAGAATCCCATCAGGTTGATCAGCAGCGACAGGCCGAACGCCTGCAGCGGCGTGAACGGGGTGATCCACCACAATGCCGCGCCCAGCGCGCTCGCACTGAGCACACCGCCGACGAACCCTTCCACCGTCTTCGACGGCGACAGCTTCGGTGCGATCAGGTGCTTGCCCAGCAGCTTGCCCCAGATGTACTGCAGCACGTCCGAGGACTGCACCACGATGACCAGGAAGGCGAACAGCAGCACGTTGCGCGCCGGATCATGGCCGGGCACGTGCAGGTTCAGCAGCAGCGGCACATGCGAAATGCAGAACACGCAGATCATCAGCCCCCACTGCACCTTGGCCGTCCGCTCCAGGTAGTGCGTGGTATCACCGCCGATGGTCGAAAGGATCGGCAGGAACAGGAACGCGTAGACCGGAATCAGCAGCGTGTACATGCCATACCAGTCGATCCAGACCAGGTAGTACTGCCACGGCAGCACAATGTAGAACGCCGCCAGCAGTGCGTAGTAATCACCCGAGCGCGTCGGCGCCAGGGTGATGAACTCGCGCAGCGCGAACAGCGAGATGATCGCGAACAGCACGATCACGCCGGCGCGGCCGAAGAACAGCGCCAGCCCGACCACGATCGCCATCACCCACCACGCGCGGATGCGTGACACCAGGTTGGCGATGACCGCGCTGGGCTGCCCGCGCTGGCGCCAGCGCAGGGTCTCGGCCACCAGCGTGGCCAGCACCAGCACCGCACCGATGCCGGCGAACAACAGGCCGGTCTGCTGGCCCACGCTCTGGGATGCCAGGTCGCCAGAAACATCGATCAGGAAACTCATGCGCGCCCTCCGTTCGGCGCCAGCTCCAGCAGCGCCTGCCGGCTGCGCGCCAGGAATGCGGCCTTGTCCTCATCGGCCTGCAGGCGCAACGGCGTGCCGAAGGTGGCCGTGCACAGCAGTGGCAGCGGCAGGAACCGGCCTTTGGGCATCACCCGCTTCAGGTTGTCGATCCACACCGGCACGAATTCCAGTTCCGGCCGCTGCCGCGCCAGATGGTAGATGCCGCTCTTGAACGGCAGCAGCGGCTCGTCGCCGACATTGCGCGTGCCTTCCGGGAACAGGATCAGTGAACAGCCTTCATCGACCGCTTCGCGCAGCACCTGCAACGGATCCTGCTGGCGATGCCCGGATTCGCGCTCGACCAGCACGCCGTTGAATACCGCGTCGATCAGGTAGCGGCGCAGGCCATCGCGCTGCCAGTACTCGGCCGCCGCCACCGGGCGCACCTGGCGGCGCAGGGCCGGTGGCATCGAGGACCAGATCAGCACGAAGTCACCATGGCTGGCGTGGTTGCCGTAGTAGACGCGGTGCTCGCTGGACGGCGCGCAGCCGAGCCACAGCGCGCGCGCGCCGGTCACCACATGGATCGCGCCACTGCAGGCGCGGGCAATCAGTTCGGCGAACATCCATCTCTCCCGTTCACGTCTGCGGCCACAGCACAGCCAGCAACACCAGCACCAGCTGCACCGCCGTCAGCAGGTACTGGCGCAGCAGCAGACGACGCATGCCGGACCAGCGCAGCTCCCAGCCCCGCGGCGGTTCCGCGCCCGGCGTGCGGCGCAGGCCGCAGTCATGCAGCAGCCGGTCGATGCGTTGCGCCGCGGCCTCGTCCTTCAAGCCTTCATCGCGCAGCAGCTGCAGCAGGCTGGCATCGAGTGCCACCCGCCACGCGTGATAGGCCTGGGCGACTCCTGCCACCACGCTGAGCAGCAACAGGCCGGCGGCAAGCATCGCCAGCCCCGGCTCGATGCCGAGCAGCAGCAACGCCACCAGCACCAGCCCCAGCGACAGGCTTGCCGGCCAACGCCCCTGCCGCAGCAGCAGCTGCATGGCCGCGATGTCAGGCGTCGTGCTCATGCAGGGTCTCCGGCGGCGACGGTGATCGCGCGCAGGTGCGCCTTGCCCAGCACGATGCCCGGACGCGCGGCACGCACGATCGCCACCGCCGCATCGGCATCCGCCGCACGACCGCTGCGCAGCAACCAGGTCGCCACGCTGGCCGAACTGCGCGAATAGCCCAGTGCACAGCACACCAGCAACGGCCCCTGCGCCCGCAGGCGCGCGATGGCCTCGGCAGCCTCGCGCAGCTGCTCCGGTTCCGGCACCACCAGGTCCAGCATCGGCACACCGGCGTACGCCGCACCCGGCGCGCAGCAGGACAGCTCGGCGCAGGCATCGACCACGCCCCCCAAAGGTGTCGGCAACGCCGTGCAGGGAATCCGGCCCAGCCACACGCCATCCAGCACCGGCACTGGCTGCGCCGCGCGCCGGGTCCATAGCCGTGAGTTGATCCACGCTGCCGCCAGATATGGAGCCAGCAGCCAGCGTGCCGCCATCGTCAAGCGACCATCGGCGCGCTTCTGGAACACCGCCGTACCCAGCCCGGCATAGGCAAGCGCCACCAGCAGCAGCGACACCACCGGCCACAGCAGCCACAGCGCTGCGCCACGCAGAAGCACCACCGGCACCAGCAATACGGCGGCCCCCAGTAGGTACAGCGCTGCCAATCGCCACCGTTTGGCATCACGCACGGTGCGCCAGGCCCGCAACGGTGGCGTGCCCTGCTCCGGCCACAGCCACACGCACAGCCACCCGGCCAGCAGCCCGGTCGGGATGTCGATGAAATGGTGCTGGAACGTCGTCAGCACCGAGACGCCGATCAGCAGCGCCCACACATGCAGCACCCAGCGCCACACGCCGTGCAGGTACTGCGCGAACTTCACCCACAGCACGATCAGCAGCACGATGTGCAGCGATGGCGCCTGGTTGAACGGCTTGTCGAAGCCTAGCAGCACATCGAACAGCCAACCGAACACGCCGCCGATCTCCGGCCGCTCGAAGCTGAAGCGCAGCGGCCACAGCAGGAAGCAGCTCACGGCGATCAGCTGTGCACTGAACAGCCGCAGCGCATGCCGGTCCAGCTCCAACCGTTGCCGGCACAGGAAGAAGGAGACCGCGTAGAACAGGTCGATCGACCAGTAGGGCACGATCGTCCACGGCACGAACGGAATGCGGGTCTCCCAGGCGAACGCCATCACCGGCAGTTCGGCATGGCGACCGGCCATCCAGTTGGCAAAGCCATAGCTGGCGAAGAAGAACGGGCCCAGCAGGGCCAGCCACAGCAGGGCGCGCCGCCAGGGGCGCCCTTCCGCGGCCAGCGGGGTGGCGGCGAGCGTCGCCATCACGCGCTCCGGCGCGCCAGCGACACGGTGAAGATGCCGAAGTCATCGATACGCTGCGCCACCTTCTCGAACCCAGCCAGGCGCACCAGCTCATCCATCTCCTGCTGGGTACGGCGGCGCATCACCCACGCGGCGCCGCCGCGGTGGCTGGTCAGCGCGCGCGCGATGAATTCCAGCTGGGGGTGCCAGGGCTGGCCGGTGTAGGTCAGGTAGCCGCCCACCGGCACCGTTGCGGCAATACCCTTCAGCGAGCGCAGCACGGCATCGTTGTCGGGGAACAGTTCGTAGAGGCCTGACACCACCGCCAGCGTCGGCGCCGGATCGACCTTCGCCAGCTGCGCCGGGTCGAATGCATCACCCTGTTCGAAGCGCGCAATGTCGGCCGCTCCCAGGCGCTCAATCAAGGCCTGGCCTTGGGACACGTTCAGATCGCTGAAGTCACGCAGCACGATGCGGTCGGCGCGCTGCTCGCCCTGGCCCAGCGCTTCCAGCACATAGCGGCCATGCCCGGCGGCCACGTCCAGCACACGCACCGGCGTGCCCTGCCCGCGCAGGCGCTGGGCAGCATCGCGCAGCAGTTCCTGCAGGTGCTGGCCACGCACGCGGATTCCGCGCCAGCCGATTGCATCCAGGTAGTTGCGGTCGATCATCCGCCCCAAGGGGCCCTTGCCGCGCGCTTCGTCGCGGTAGATGTAATCCAGCGTGCTGCCCGAATCGAAACCGGTCTGCAGGCCCAGTGCGATGCCTTCGGACAACGTGCCACCGAAGCGCAGACCACCGCGCACCACGCGCCAGCGCAGGTCGGCCACGCTGTTGCGCTCGGGTGGCCAGGCCAGAATTTCCGATTCCTCGAAGGTCGGTCCGTGGCGATGCGCATCGCGTCGCGACAGTTCGCGGAGGGGTTCGGCGAAGCGGGCCTGGATGAAGCTGCGGATGCGCGCCAGTGCCGGTGCGCGGTCGCGCTCGCCCAGGGTGTCGTGGAAGAAGCCCGGCAGGTGCACGCGCTCCTTGATCGGGCTGGACAGGCGCTCGTAGAAACGGTCCTGCGGACCACGGTGCACCACGAAGTCCGAACCGGACACCAGCAGCTGCACCGGCACGCTGATTGCCTGCGCATCGGCCACGATGCGGTCGGCGGCCTCGTACAGGCCGAGCAGCACGCGCACCGAAATCGGCCGGGTGATCAGCGGATCGGTGCGGTAGCTCTCCACCCGCGCCGGGTCGTGGGTCAGCCACTGTGGCTTGACGTAGCTGTTGACGAAGAAATTGCCACGCAGTTTCTGCATCAGCGCCAGGCCTGGGCGCGCGAACGGGACGTACAGCTTCACCTTGAACGCCGGCGAGGCCATCACCAGCGCGCGCAGGCGCGGCGCGTAATCGTGCACCCAGGTCGCAGCCACTACCGCGCCCACGCTCTGCGCGATCACCACGATGTCCTGCACCGCGATGCCATGCTCGGCACCGATGTGCGCGATGAAACTATCGAGGTCACGCACCAGCGCAGGGAAACCCGGTGCATCGCCGCGCACGCCCGGCGAACGGCCATTGCCGCGCGCATCCCAGGCGAAGAAGGCGGTATCGGGCAGGTCCAGCTCATCGACCAGGTGCGTGACCCGGCCGGAATGTTCGTGGCCGCGATGCAGCAGCACGACGGCCTTGGCCGGCGTGGTGGTCGTGGTGCCCGCCCAGTACCGGTAGAACAGCGGTACCTGGTCGAAGCTGTGGAATTCCCGTTCCTGCGCCTGACGCATGCAATCTCCAGATTGTCTCTTGGTATGTAGTTGATTACTGCGGCGGAAGCGCCGCTTCCTTCAGCCCGCGCCGTACGCGATTGATCATCGTCAGCATGCACAGCGCTGCCATGGCTGCGGCCACGCCGCTGACCGTCAGTGCGCCGCCCCAGCCGAAGGCCAGCAACAGGCCCAGCACACCGATCACGAAGGCGCGGTCGCTCTTGCCCATCGGGCCGTCATAGCGGCGGCTGGCACCGACCATCAGGCCCAGCACGCCGGCGTACTCGCTGAGCGCCGCAGTCCAGGCCAGCAGCCACAGCGCCTCCGGGCGCACGCCCGGCACGCTGAGCAGGCTCAGGTACAGCGCCGCGTCGGCGATCACATCGCACAATTCGTTCAGATAGGCACCCAGCCGCGACTGCTGGCCGAACTCGCGGGCCAGCATGCCGTCCACGGCGTTCAGCGCCATGCGCAGCAGCATCCACAGCGGCAGCAGCAGGTACAGCAGCGGGTGCGCAGGCGCACAGCACCACACGGCGGCGGCCACCAGCAGCGAGACCATGGCGGCAGCCACGGTCACCGTGTTGGCGGTGATGCCGAGGCGATAGAGCCCGCGCACGGCCGGACGCAAGAGGTCCTGGAAACGTCCTTTCAATGCATAGATCGACACGATCTGTACCTGCTGATCCTTGGCAGTCCGGGCACAGCCTACCCGATCGGGGCGCCGACACCGCATCGCATCGCTTGCGGTCTGCGGCCCAGCAGGCTGTGCCGAAGGCGGCCACAGGCCCATGCCGGCAGCCGATTTCACCCGGCGGCGCCCGCCACCGGCCCCCACCGCCTACAATATCGGCCCCGCTCCGCTGCCGATTCTGTCCCATGACTGCTGATCTGTTGCCCGTCCGCCGGGCCCTCCTCTCCGTTTCCGACAAGACCGGTCTGGTCGAGCTGGCCACTGCGCTGGCGGCACGCGGCGTGGAGCTGCTGTCCACCGGCGGCACTGCCAAGGCGATCCGAGATGCGGGCCTGGCCGTGAAGGACGTGGCCGAGGTCACCGGCTTCCCGGAAATGATGGATGGCCGGGTCAAGACCCTGCACCCGATGGTGCACGGTGGCCTGCTGGGCCGTTCGGGCCTGGATGATGCGGTCATGGCCGAGCATGGCATCGGTGCCATCGACCTGCTGGTGCTGAACCTGTATCCGTTCGAATCGGTCACCGCCAAGGCCGACTGCACCCTGGCCGATGCGGTGGAGAACATCGACATCGGCGGCCCGGCCATGCTGCGCTCGGCGGCCAAGAACTTCGCCCGCGTGGCGGTGGCCACCGACCCGTCGCAGTACGCCGAACTGCTGGCCTCGCTGGACGCCCACGACGGCCAGCTGTCGGCCGCCACCCGCTTCGCCTTCTCGGTGGCCGCGTTCAACCGCGTCGCCCAGTACGACGCGGCGATCAGCAACTACCTGTCGGCGGTCACCGCCACCGACGCCGCCGTGCCGACCCGTGCCGAGTACCCGGCGCAGATGAACTCCACCTTCGTCAAGGTGATGGACCTGCGCTACGGCGAGAACCCGCACCAGAGCGGCGCGTTCTACCGCGACCTGTATCCGGTGCCGGGCACCCTGGCCACGTTCCAGCAGCTGCAGGGCAAGGAGCTGAGCTACAACAACCTGGCCGACGCCGATGCGGCGTGGGAATGCGTGCGCCAGTTCGACGCGCCGGCCTGCGTGATCGTCAAGCATGCCAATCCGTGCGGCGTGGCGGTGGGTGCCGGCAACGGCGATGCCTACGAGCTGGCCTACGCCACCGACCCGACCAGCGCCTTCGGCGGCATCATCGCCTTCAACACGCCGCTGGACGCCGCCACCGCCAAGGTCATCCTGGACCGCCAGTTCGTCGAAGTGCTGATCGCCCCGGACTACGAGCCGGCCGCGCTGGAATACGCGCAGAAGAAGGCCAACGTGCGCGTGCTGCGTATTCCGCATGGTGATGGCCTGAACAACTTCGACAGCAAGCGCGTGGGCTCGGGCCTGCTGCTGCAGTCCTCGGACAATCGCGGCATGACCCGCGACGAACTGAAGGTGGTCAGCAAGCTGGCGCCGACCGACAAGCAGTTCACCGACCTGCTGTTCGCCTGGAAGGTCGCCAAGTTCGTGAAGTCCAACGCGATCGTCTACGCCAAGGACAACCGCACCATCGGTGTCGGTGCCGGCCAGATGAGCCGCGTCTATTCGGCGCGCATCGCCGGCATCAAGGCCGCTGACGCGAACCTGGTGGTCGAAGGTTCGGCGATGGCCTCCGATGCGTTCTTCCCGTTCCGCGACGGCATCGATGCCGCTGCTGCCGCCGGCATCAAGGCGGTGATCCAGCCGGGCGGTTCGATGCGCGATGCCGAAGTGATCGCCGCCGCCGACGAACATGGCCTGGCCATGGTGTTCACCGGCGTGCGCCACTTCCGCCACTGATACTGGAGCGACACGGATGTCCGCAGTCTCACTGAAATCGCTGGCCGTGCTTGCCCTCGCGGGCGCAGCCGTGCTGGCCGGGTGTAAGCCTGCGGCGCCGCCCGGGCCTGCGCCGTCGCCGCAGGCCGCTCCTGCGGCCCCTGTCGAGCCAACGGCACAGGTCAGCCGTACCGCGCGACTGCAGGCCTTCCTGGTCCAGCGCTACGACAAGAATGCCAGGCTCTCCGTGCAATGGCACGGCAGCTGGAACGACGACGGCGAGACCCGCCCGATGGACTGGCATGTCTGCGCCGAGCAACCGGTGGTGAGCGGTGACAGCTGGCAGCAGCTGCTGGCGGTCTGCGGTGCCTTGTCCGAAGGCGCGCACATCGACGCAGGCACGATCGACTTCTTCGTGCTGCGTCCTAAGGACGATGGCTTCGACGTGACCAGCGAGCTGACCGGCGAACGCTTCGGCAGCGGCGGCCAGCCCGGCACCGTCAGCGTCATCCGCGCCGGCAGCGACTTCTACGGCTTCCGGGTCGAGGACGGCTGGTTCGGACAGGGCTTCTCACTGCTCTCGCAGTCGTTGATCCTGCCGGGCCCGAACGGCCTGGTGGCCAGTGGCAGCGTGCGCAGCCATATCGACAATGACGCCCAGTACGAGTGCGACGACCTGGGGGCCAGCAGCGACCCGGAGACCGTCGAGAACTGCCGTACCCGCCGCTTCAGCATCGATTTCGCACTGCGTTTCGACGACAGCGATCGCAACGCGCGCGTCTGGCCGCTGTTGATCGAGGAAACCGGCACTACCTGCGGCGGCAAGCAGGTCCGGCAGGAACACCGCTTTACCCTGGACCCGAAGACCTGGGCCTATTCCTTCCCTGAATCGCTGCGACGCGAAGGCTGCGAATGAAGCACGCGCGCCGCCGGGGACATCGACCTTCCCTTCCCACGCAATCTGGAATCTCGTGATGAACGTACTTGTCATCGGCTCTGGCGGCCGCGAACACGCCCTGGCATGGAAGCTGGCCCAGTCCTCCCGTGTCACCGAAGTGATCGTGGCGCCCGGCAACGCCGGCACCGCCAGCGAAGACAAGTGCCGCAACGTGGCGGTGAAGGTCACCGACATCGACGGCCTGCTGGCGCTGGCCCGGGCCGAAGGCGTGGCGCTGACCGTGGTCGGCCCGGAAGTACCGCTGGTGGCCGGCGTGGTTGACCGCTTCCGTGCCGCCGGCCTGCGCATCTTCGGGCCGACCGCCGCCGCCGCGCAGCTGGAAGGCAGCAAGGCCTACGCCAAAGACTTCCTGGCCCGCCATAACATCCCCACCGCGTTCTATGCCGTGCACACCGACGTGGACGCGGCGCTGGCCTACATCCGCGAGAAGGGTGCCCCCATCGTGGTCAAGGCCGATGGCCTGGCCGCCGGCAAGGGCGTGATCGTGGCGATGACCCTGGCCGAAGCCGAGGACGCCGTGCGTGACATGCTCTCGGGCAACGCGTTCGGCGATGCCGGCGCCCGCGTGGTGATCGAAGAGTTCCTCGATGGCGAGGAAGCCAGCTTCATTTCCATGGTGGACGGCGTGCACGCGCTGCCGATGGCCACCTCGCAGGACCACAAGCGCGTCGGCGACGGCGACACCGGCCCGAACACCGGTGGCATGGGTGCCTATTCGCCGGCTCCGGTGGTGACGCCGGAGGTGCATTCACGCGTGATGCGCGAGGTGGTGAACCCCACCGTGCAGGGCATGATCGCCGACGGGATCCCGTTCACCGGTTTCCTCTACGCGGGCCTGATGGTCGACGCCAGCGGCGCGCCCAAGGTGATCGAATTCAACGTGCGCTTCGGTGATCCGGAAACCCAGCCGGTGATGCTGCGCCTGCAGTCCGACCTGGTCGACCTGGTGGAGGCGGCCATCGACGGTCGCCTGGACCAGGTGGAGGCGCAGTGGGACCCGCGCCCGTCGCTGGGCGTGGTGCTGGCCGCCAAGCCGTACCCGGAAGCGCCGATCACCGGTGACGTGATTTCCGGCCTGGATGACGTGCCGGCCAGTGCCAAGGTGTTCCACGCCGGTACGGCGTTGGATGCACAGGGCCAGGTGGTCAGTGCCGGCGGCCGCGTGCTGTGCGTGGTGGCGCTGGGCGACAGCGTGCGTGACGCGCAGGCCAATGCCTACGCCGGCGTGGCCAAGGTGACGTGGGCCAATGAGTTCCACCGCAACGACATTGGTTGGCGCGCGATCGCACGCGAGGGGTGAAGTAGACCCACGCCATGCGCGGATGAGAACGCCGCGAAAACAAAAAGGCCCGGCAATGCCGGGCCTTTCTTCGTTCCAACGCCCTCCCGCTTACGCGGTGAACAGCGCCTTCATCTTCTTCAGCGCGTTCGCTTCCACCTGGCGGATACGCTCGGCCGACACGCCGTACTCGTCAGCCAGCTCCTGCAGCGTCACCTTGCTGTCGGCATCCAGCCAGCGGCGGCGGATGATGTCGCGCGAACGTGCATCCAGCTCGGCCAGGCCTTCGCGCAGGAGCTGCATCTGGTTGTCTTCGCTGTCGGCACGCTCATAGGCCATCGACGGATCTTCGTCGTTGGCAACCAGGAACGCAGCCGGCGACGGCGGCGCGTGGTCGTTGTCCTCGTCGGTCGGCGCATCGAAACCGATATCGCGACCGGACAGGCGCGATTCCATTTCCATGACCTCGCGCTCGGACACATTCAGGTCCTTGGCCACCGCGCTGACTTCGGCCGCGTTCATCCAGCCCAGGCGCGTCTTCGACTTGCGCAGGTTGAAGAACAGCTTGCGCTGCGCCTTGGTGGTGGCGACCTTCACGATGCGCCAGTTCTTCAGGATGAACTCGTGCATCTCGGCACGGATCCAGTGCACGGCGAAGGACACCAGGCGCACGCCCATTTCGGGGTCGAAACGCTTGACCGCCTTCATCAGGCCGATGTTGCCTTCCTGGATCAGGTCGCCCAGCGCAAGACCGTAGCCGTTGTAGCCGCGCGCCACGTGCACCACGAAGCGCAGGTGCGAATGCACCAGCTCGCGGGCGGCGTCCAGATCGTTGCCGTCGCGGAAGCGACGGGCCAGGTCCTGTTCGTCATCGACCGACAGCACCGGGATCTGGTGCACGGCACCGATGTAGGCGTCCAGCGAACCGAGCGCACTGGGAATCGGGAGATTGTTTGCCACAAGGGCAGTAGAGGTGTTCTGGCTCATAGGCACCCATCTTAGCAGTCCGGGATTTGGACTGCTAAAGGAGGAAAAAGTTCCAGCATCCTATTGATGCAACACTGGTCCCAAACAGAGCCCTACCGTAGCGCGATTTGATGACAGTGGCGAGCATGCTTTTCGGGATTCACAATCCCTTTAAATTCAAGCAATTACCGACCTGAAACCGGCCAATTCCGGTCAAGCGGAGCTGAACAGGTCATCGCGAAGGCCCATTCAGGGCCAGACAGGTTGCCCAACGTTCAGCCCCGGGCCGCCATTCACCCTCAGAGCGCCGACCGCGGCGGCAGCGACCAGTCGATCGGAGCCTGCCCCCGGCGCTGCAGGTACTCGTTGGCCATCGAGAAGTGCTGGCAACCGAGGAAGCCGCGATGGGCCGACAGCGGCGACGGGTGCGGCGACTTCAGCACGCGATGGCGACGGGTGTCGATGACCTTGCCCTTCTGCTGCGCATAGGCGCCCCAGAGCATGAACACCAGGCCTTCGCGTTCGCGGTTGAGCACGTCCACTACGTGATCGGTGAAGCCCTCCCAGCCACGGCCCTGGTGCGCGCCGGCCTTGCCCTCTTCCACCGTCAGCACCGCGTTGAGCAGCAGCACGCCGCGCTGCGCCCACGGGATCAGGCAGCCGTGGTCCGGGCGCGGGAGGCCGAGATCGCTCTCGATCTCCTTGTAGATGTTCAGCAGCGACGGCGGCACCGGTACGCCCGGCTGCACCGAGAAGCTCAGGCCATGGGCCTGGCCTCGGCCGTGGTACGGGTCCTGGCCGAGGATCACCACCTTTACCTGCTCGAACGGCGTGGCGTCGAACGCAGCGAAGATCTGCGGGCCAGGCGGGAACACTGCCGCACCAGCGGCCTTGCGCTGGCGCAGGAAGCTGGACAGCTCGCGCATCTGCGGCTGCAGCAGGTAATCGCCGACATGCTGCTTCCAGCTCGGTTCCAGCTGGATCGTCGGGGTGTCGGCTACTTCATCCATCATCGAATCAGGGGTCCATCGTTCAATCGGGCCAGCCGCAGCTGGAACAGCACCTTGGTGACCAGCAGCCGTTCTTCGATCGGCTTGAGCACCAGGTCGTTGGCACCGGACTGCAGCAGCCCGGTCTGGTTGTGCGGGTTGCCGTCGCCGGTCATCACCAGCACCGGCAGGCGCCGCTTGCCGTAGCCAAAGTCCACGCGCACGCGCTGCACCACATCGCGGCCGCTCAGTTCGCCCTTCAGGGTGACGTCGGTCAGCACCAGGTCGATGCGGTGGCGGCTGCGTCCCAGCGACTCAGCAGTGAGCAGGGTGAACGCCTCTTCGGCACTGACCACATGCAGCACGTTCAACTGCTGGCGTTCGAGCATGCGCTTGGTGGCTTCGGCCACCACGCGGCTGTCTTCGATGTAGAGGATGGTCGCGCCGGGAATGGTCTGCGGCTGCACGTAGCCGCGGATGAAGGTCGCCAGCGCTTCATGGCCGAGCGATTTGTCGAAATAGTCGGTGACGTACTCGGTGAAACGGCGCTGCTCCAGGTGCTGCTGGGCATCGCCGGACACCACGATGACCGGCACATAGGCCTGGCCGGCCGCTTCGCGCACGCTCCGCGCCAGCGCCAGGCCATCGCCATCACGCAGCGTCAGCGAGGTGGTCACCAGGTCCACCGGCCCCTGCGCCAGCGCCTGCTGCGCATCCTCGATGCTGTCGCAGCCGATCACCTCCACGCCGGGCAGGTCACGCTTCAGGACATCAGCGATGAGCTTGCGGACCAGCTTCGAGCCATCGACCACCATCACCCGCGTCGCGGGCCCATCAAGGTGCTTCAGCGCTTGCGGTTGCATGCCGGTCTCAGGTGTCGGTCGGGCGGGTCTGGCGCAGGAAGTGGCCGGTCACCAGCCACGCGCCCAGCCAGCCCAGCAGCAGCGTGCCGAGCAGGACCAGGCCGCCGTGCAGCAGGTCCAGGCCATGCAGCACGAACGGGCTGCCGTAGCTGCGCGAGAGTTCTGCCAGCGGCACGCGCAGCGCGGCGCCGGCGGCACCGATCAGGGCCAGCGCCACCGCACCGGCACCAAGGCCGTACCAGGCGCCCAGGTACAGGAACGGGCGGCGGATGAAACCGTCGCTGGCACCGAGCAGCTGCAGTACGCCGATCTCTTCGCGGCGGGCCTGGATGTCCAGGCGCACGGTATTGCCGACCACCAGCGCGGCGCCAACGCCCAGCAGCACCGACAGCACCTGCACCAGCCGCGCACCGAACGCGAGCCAGGCATCCAGGCGCTGGCGCCACAGCGCATCGTGCTGCACCAGATCGGCTTCGGGCAGGCTTTCCAGCGCGCGCGCCAGGCGTGCATCGTCCTTGCCCTGGCCCGGGGTGATCACCAGCAGCGACGGCAGCGGGTTGTCGTTGAGCACGTCGATCGCCTCGCCGAGGCCGGCATCGCGCAGCTCCTGCAGACCCTGCTCGGGCGTGCGCAGGTTCACTTCGGCCACGTCGTCGCGGTCCCGCAGCTGGCCGGCCAGGCGCAGCGCGCCGGGGCCATCGACATTGCCCTTCAGGAACACGTTGATGTCGCGCGACTGCTGCACGCTGCCGGCGAACTGCTTGAGGTTGTCCAGCGCGATCGACAGGCCCAGCGGCAGGGCCAGCGCCAGCGCCATGACCATCACCGTCAGCAGGGTCGCCCACGGCTTGCGGAAGGCGCGGCCAAGGCTGAACACCACGCTGTGCGCGTGGTGCTGGAACCAGACGCCCACGCGCGAGGGAGCGGCGGCTTCGCTGTTTTCGTTCTTCGCCATGGGCTACTCCGCCAGGTCCTGCGGCGAGATGTCATCCACCAGCCGGCCGTGGTCGAGGATCAGCACGCGCTTCCGCATGCGGCGCAGCAGCGGCAGATCGTGGCTGACCACCAGCACGCTGGTGCCGCGCGACGGCAGCTCGGCGAACAGGGCCATGATCTCCGCCGCCAGGGTGGGGTCGAGGTTGCCGGTCGGCTCGTCGGCCACCAGCAGCTTGGGTTCGCCGACAATCGCGCGGGCGATGCCGACGCGCTGCTGCTCGCCGGCCGACAGCTGCGAGGGCAGCGCCTTTTCGCGGTGGCCCAGACCCATCCGCTCCAGCACCGAGCGCACCCGCTTGCTGATATCGCCGCGGCGGGTGCCACGCAGGATCAGCGGCAGCGCCACGTTCTCGGCGATCGAGCGGTCCATCAGCAAACGGTGGTCCTGGTAGACCGCGCCGACTGCGCGCCGGTGGCGGGGCACATCGCCACCGCGCACCTTCAGCAGGTTGCGTTCGTCGAACACCACCGCGCCACGGCTGGGCCGCTCGTCGAGGTGGATCAACTTGAGCAGGGTGCTTTTGCCCGCACCGGAATGGCCGGTGACGAACAGCATCTCGCCCGGCGCGACCTCGAAGCTGACATCGATCAGTGCTTCGTGGCCACCGGCGTACTGTTTGCTGACATTGTCGAAGCGCAGGACACTCATGCCCCGATTATGCAGGAGCGGCGCGACGGCGTGGAGATGGCCGCCCGATCGGTAGTGCCGGCCGCTGGCCGGCACTACCCTGCCCCATGGGGCACCATCATCGGCGGATCAGTTGCCCGACAGCATGCGGCGGATCTTGCGGCCGATGCGGGTCAGGAACGAGTCGCCGGAATCGGCGGCGGTACGCACCGGCTTGGCCACCACCTGGACCGGGGTGACCGGGCCGGCGGCGGCATTGGCCTGCACGCCCTCGGCGCCTTCGACCGGACGGCCGTGGCGACGACGACGACGCTTGCGCGGCTTGCGCTCGCCCTCGGCGGCGCCTTCCGGCGCACCTTCGGCACGCGGCGGACGCGGCGGGCGCGGGGCCTGGGCGACGGCGGCCTCGGCACCCTCGGCCGGGGCAGCGACCTGCTCGCCTTCCACGCGCGGCTTGCGCGGGCCACGCGAACGGCGTTCGCCGCTGCGCTCACCGTCGCGACGCTCGCCGCGACCACCGCCGGAGCGCCCACCACTGCGGCCACCGCCACGACGCTCTTCCTCGGCGGCGCGGGCTTCGCGCGCTTCACGGAAGATCTGGCCGACGCTCTCGTTCTCCTCGCCTTCCTCGCCAGCGGCCGGCGCCGGACGTTCCGGGCGCGGCAGCGGGGTCAACAGTTCCTTGGTCACCGGCTCGGACGGGATCTTCTGCTCGATGTAGGCCTCGATGTCCGGCAGGCCCATCGCGTAGCGTTCGCAGGCGAAGCTGATCGCATCACCCTCTTCGCCCAGGCGCGCGGTACGGCCGATGCGGTGCACGTAGTCTTCGGCATCGAACGGCAGGTCGTAGTTGTAGACGTACTTGATGCCGTCGATGTGCAGGCCGCGCGCGGCCACGTCGGTGGCCACCAGGATTTCCAGCTGGCCCTTCTGGAAGCGGTTGAGCAGGCTCTCGCGCTTCTTCTGCGGCACGTCGCCGGACAGCACGCCGACGCGGTAGCCGGCCTTTTCCAGCGAACGGGCCACGCGCTCGACGAACACCTTGGTATTGACGAACACCATGGTGCGCGCGCCTTCACTGCGCGACAGCAGGCCCAGCAGCAGCGGGATCTTCTCGTCGTCGGCCGGGAAGTAGATGCGCTGGCGCACGCGCGCGGCGGTGATGGTCTCGGCTTCGACCACCAGCTTCTGCGGCTCGTTCATGTGCTCGTAGGCCAGCTCCAGCACGCGGTGGCTGAGGGTGGCGCTGAACAGCAGGGTCTGGCGGATGGTGCGCTCGGGCATGCGGCGCAGCAGGAAGCGGATGTCCTTGATGAAGCCCAGGTCGAACATGCGGTCGGCTTCGTCCAGCACGCAGATCTCGCAGGCGTGCAGCGACACCACCTTGTGCTGCTTGACGTAGTCGATCAGGCGGCCCGGGGTGGCGATGATCACGTCCACGCCCTGCTGCAGCAGTTCGCGCTGCTTGTCGTAATCCACGCCGCCATAGACCAGGGCGAAACGCAGGCCCAGGTCGGAACCGAACTTCACCGCATCCTTGTGGATCTGGATCGCCAGTTCACGGGTCGGGGCGAGGATCAGCGCGCGCGGGTCTTCCGGCTTGCGGTCGGCCAGTGCCGGGCGGGTCAACAGGCGGTTCACGACAGCGACCAGGAAGGCCAGCGTCTTGCCGGTGCCGGTCTGGGCCTGGCCGGCGACATCACCACCGGGCAGCGCGACCGGCAGGGTCAGCGCCTGGATCGGCGTACAGCGGGTGAATCCGGCTCCTTCAAGACCCGCCTGCAGGGCCGGGTGCAGCTCGAAGGAGGAGAAGGTTAAATCGGTCAGCGGTTTGTCGCTCATGTGTCCGTCTTGGTATGGCCGCCGGCCCGTGGGGCGGCTGGCACTTCAGCGTCTAGGGGCACCGTCGCAAACTGCGGCCCCTGCGGCGGGTTGGCAGGCTGGGACCACTTGGTCCGCACGCCGCACAATGCCCCAGTTTAACGCACTCGGGCCGGCAAACCGGAATGGGCCGTCTCACACGACCGGGAGACGGGGAATCTTCACCCAGCCACACCGGACTTGAATGGCCCGTCGCCGGGCGCTGGTGTCGTCCGTTGCCAGCCCCATGTTGAGGATGACAGTGAAATCCGACACATACCGCGTTTCGAAGCGATCACGATACGCTGGGTTCCAGCCGGCGCCTGTCCCCGCCCTGCGATAGGGGTACACTGCCGGCCGTGAGCGTCCAGGCATCCCGCCGAACGCACCGCGGCAGAGCGCCGCGAGGCAACGACGAGGGTCGCGCCACCGGGCATGGCCCAGTTCACCCACCTCCGGCATGGCCGGGTGCAATCCAAGACGAGAAACCAAGATGAGCGACAAGGTTGTACATGTCGGCGATGCCGACTTTGATAGCGCCGTACTGAATTCCAAGGAACCGGTGCTGGTCGATTTCTGGGCCGAGTGGTGTGGTCCGTGCAAGATGATCGCCCCTGCGCTGGACGAGCTGGCCGATGCCTACCAGGGCCGCGCCAAGATCGCCAAGGTCAACGTCGACCACAACCGCGCGCTGGCCGCCAAGTACCACGTGCGCTCGATTCCGTACCTGGTCGTGTTCAAGGATGGCGAGAAGGTCGGCGAGCAGATCGGTGCAGTGGGCAAGGCCCAGCTGGCCGGCCTGCTGGACAAGGCCCTGGCCTGATCGTGCTGTTTCACGGCAGCCGCCACGTGCGGCTGCCGTCGGGCGCACCGCGTCCATGATGAATGCTGTTTCCGGCAGCCCTTGCAAGGCGCCGCGGGCCGATGATAGTGTCGGCACATCCGGCCGCGCTCGCGTGCCGCACCCTCTGGACGCAGTTTCTTCCAGACCCATTCCCAACGTTCGCCGCCCCAGCCGGGCGCTCGCACCTTCAAGCGAGGAATAACGCTCTTGTCCGATAACACTTCCGAAACCGGCAGCGCCGATGCGCCCGCCGAGAAGCGCGTGCGCAAGCCCCGCGTAAGCAAGGCCGCCGCCCCGGCAGCCGCCGAAACCAGCGCCGCCCCGGCGCAGCCGACCCTGCCGCTGAGCGCCGCGCCCGAAGCGCCGGCACCCGCGGCGGCACCTGCCGCGGCCGCCCCCGCACCGAGCGCGCCCGCCGCTGAAGCCCCCGCCTCCGGTGGCGGTGACGCCGGCGAAGGCCGCGAATCCGGCCAGCCGCGCCAGCAGAACCACCAGGGCGGTGGCCATAACCAGGGCCAAGGCCAGGGCCAGGGCCAGAACCAGAACAACAACCCCTACAACCACAATGGCCAGCAGGGCCAGGGCAATCGCCGCGACCGCTTCCGCAACCGTCGCGACCGTGACCGTGGCGGCCGTGGCCGTGATGACGGCATGCCTCAGGATGGTGGCGAGCAGCAGCCCTTCGTGCCGCGCCCGCACGCCAATGTGCCGGAAGGCTTCCCGGTCTACTCGCTGAGCGACCTCAAGCGCATGCCGGCGCAGAAGCTGCTGGAAATCGCCGAGCAGCTGCAGATCTCCGAAGGCGTCGCCCGCGCCCGCAAGCAGGACGTGATCTTCGCCCTGCTGAAGGTGCTGACCCGCCACGGTGACGGCGTCGCCGCCGACGGCGTGCTGGAAATCCTGCCGGACGGCTTCGGCTTCCTGCGCGCGGCCGAAGCCAGCTACCTGGCCGGCCCGGACGACACCTACATCTCGCCCAGCCAGATCCGCCGCTTCAACCTGCGTACCGGCGACCACATCTCCGGCCGCATCCGCTTCCCGAAGGACGGCGAGCGCTACTTCGCGCTGAACATCGTCGACACCATCAACGGTGAACCGATCGAAGCGTCGAAGAACAAGGTGCTGTTCGAGAATCTGACGGCGCTGTTCCCGCGCCGCCGCTTCACCCTGGAGCGTGGCAACGGTTCGTCGGAAGACATCACCGGCCGCATCCTCGACCTGATGGCACCGCAGGGCAAGGGCCAGCGCTCGCTGATCGTCTCCCAGCCGAAGGCCGGCAAGACGATGATGATGCAGCAGGTCGCCACGGCCATCACCACCAACCATCCGGACGTGCACCTGATCGTGCTGCTGATCGACGAGCGCCCGGAAGAAGTGACCGAAATGCAGCGCACCGTGCGCGGCGAGGTCATCAGCTCGACCTTCGACGAGCCGGCCGCGCGCCACGTGCAGGTGGCCGAAATGGTCATCGAACGCGCCAAGCGCCTGGTCGAGCACAAGAAGGACGTGGTGATCCTGCTCGACTCGATCACCCGCCTGGCCCGCGCCTACAACAACGTGGTGCCGAGCTCGGGCAAGGTGCTGACCGGTGGTGTGGACGCCAATGCCCTGCACCGCCCGAAGCGCTTCTTCGGTGCCGCGCGCAACGTGGAAGAAGGCGGCAGCCTGACCATCATCGCCACCGCGCTGGTCGATACCGGCTCGAAGATGGACGAGGTGATCTACGAAGAGTTCAAGGGCACCGGCAACAGCGAAGTGCACCTGAGTCGCCGCATCGCTGAAAAGCGCGTGTTCCCGGCCATCGACATCAACCGTTCGGGCACCCGCCGCGAAGACCTGCTGATCGAGCCGGAGCTGCTGCAGAAGATCTGGATCCTGCGCAAGCTGCTGCATCCGATGGATGAAATGGCCGCGATGGAATTCCTGCTGGACAAGATGAAGAACACCAAGTCCAACGACGAGTTCTTCGGTTCCATGAAGCGATAGAAAAAGCCCCGCGCTGCGGGGCTCTTTTTTGCCTGGGGAGCGGCGCATCCACGCATGGCGTGGATGCTGCCCGCAAACGCCGGGCATGGCCCGGCGCCATTTTCGGCTTACGGGCAGGCCACCGCGCCCTCGGCGTTGGCCGTGTTGGCGGTCAGCTTGACCTGGGTGAAGGCCGCGGCGAACGGCGTGTCCGCGCTCACCACGAACGGTGCTTCCACCGCGCCCAGATCCACCCTCTGCCTGGCGAAGCAGGCCAACGGCACGGTCACCGTCCGTTTCTGGCCGGGAGAGAGCTTGCCCAGCAACGGAGCAATGTCCACCCCGCCCTCGCAGCCAGTACCGCACTGCATGGTCACCTTCACCGCCGACGCCGGGCGCTTCACCAGCTGCACATCGAACTGCAACGCGCCGTTGCTGCGTGCCAGTGCGCCGAGATTGCGGCGCGAGGTGCTGCGCGCGATCAGCTGCGCGGGTGCCGACCAGGTCACTTCCCTGGCGTCCTGTTGGGTGTTCACCTGCACGGTGCGCACCTGTACCACCGGCGCGGCGGCAGGCCAGCGCAGCGTGGCGTTCAGATCATTGCCGAGCGGCTGGGTGGCGCCCCTCGCCGCCACGTGCAGCGCGAACGGCGGCGTGTCGGCCCGGTTGAAGATCGGCAGCACGGTCACTTCGCCGCAGCTGTCCTGGGTGGCCTCGTCGAGCCGGGCGACCTTGCTGCCCTTGGCATAGCTGAGGCCATAGCCGAGCGCGAACAGCGCAGGCTTCTTCGCATCGGGACGATCGATCGGCGCCGGGCACGGCGCGCCCGGCCATGGGAAGCTCAGGCGGCCACGGAAGTCATGCGCGGGCTTGCCATCGCTGCCCGCCACCAGCACATCGGTCACGCCCTTGCCTTCGGTCCCGGGCAGCCACGCTGCAACGAAAGCGCTGGACAGGTTGAGCAGGTCGTTGGTGTACATCGGCCGGCCGGACAGGTAGACCGTCACCACCGGCTTGCCGGTGGCTGCGGCGGTCTCCAGCACCGCCAGATCCTGCGGGTGGGCGCGGCTGTGGCTGACGGTGTCCGAAGGCAGGATGTCACCGTTGGTTTCGGCGTAGGGCGTTTCACCGATCACCGCCAGCACCACGTCAAAGGCCTTCGGATCGATGCCCTGGCCATCGGCGCTGACGCCGACCTTGTCGGCACCGAGTTCGGCGCGCAGCGCGCCGAGCACCGAATCGGCGTTGGGGAAGTCGGCGTTCCTGTTCTCGGTACCCTGCCAGGTCAACGACCAGCCACCGGACTGGTCGCCGATGCTGTCGGCGGCTTTGCCGACCACCAGCACGCGCGCATCACGGCGCAGCGGCAGCGCCTGGCCTTCGTTCTTCAGCAGCACCAGCGATTCGCGCACCGCACGACGGGCCAGGTCGCGGTGCTGCACGGCGCGGGCATCGCCGGCATAACGGCTGTCCGACGGCTTGTGCTCGAACAGGCCGGCGCGCAGCTTCACCCGCAGGATGCGCGCCACCGCATCGTCGATGCGCGCCATCGGGATCTCGCCCTTCTGCACCTGCGCAGTGGTGTTGGCAATGAACGCCTTCCAGTCATCAGGCACCATCACCATGTCGATGCCGGCGTTGATCGCCTGCGCGCAGCTGTCGTTGCGGCAGCCGGGCACCTGGGCGATGCCGTTCCAGTCGGAGACAACGAAGCCATCGAAGCCCATCTTCTGCTTCAGCACGTCGGTCAGCAGTGCCTTGCTGCCGTGCATCTTGCCGTAGTCGACGCCAGCGGCCACGTCATTCCAGCTGTTGAACGAGGCCATCACCGTCTGCGCACCTTCGGCCAGTGCGCCGTAATAGCCCTGCGCGTGGACGTTGATCATGGTCGCCTTGTCGACCAGCGCCTCGCCCTGGTCACGGCCGTTGTCGGTGGCGCCGTCACCGAGGTAGTGCTTGGCGGTGGTGACCACGTTGCCGTCATCCTTGAACGCGCCCTGGGCGCCTTTGACATAGGCCTGGGCAAAGCGGCGGATGACCTGCGGATCGGACGAATAGCTTTCATAGGTGCGGCCCCAGCGCGGATCGTGGGCCACCGCCAGGGTCGGCGCGAACACCCAGCCGATGCCGGTGGCACGCACCGAGCGCGCGGTCGCTTCACCGATCCGCTCGATCAGTTCCGGGTCGCCCGCGGCTCCCAGGCCGATGTTGTGCGGGAACAGGGTGGCGCCGAGTACGTTGTTGTGGCCATGCACTGCATCGGTGCCCCAGATCACCGGCACCGGCGTCTGCGCATCGGTCGCCAGCGAGGCCTCATGGTAGGCATCGGCCAGATCCAGCCACGCCTGCACGCTGGCGTGCTTGTCCATGCCCGGCCACGATCCGCCGCCGTTGAGCACCGAACCGATGTAGTACTGCCGCACCTGTTCCGGGGTGATTGTCTTGATCTCGGCCTGGGTCATCTGCCCGATCTTCTGCGCCAGCGTCATCTGCGCAAGGATCGTCTGCACGCGGCGTTCGATGGCCGAGTCGGTGGCGATCGCGCTGTGGACGCGCGGCCAGTCCTGCAGGCGTTCGCCGGCGGCCGGAACGGCACCGACCGGCGAGGAAAGGGCGGCCAGCAGGCAGCTGGCAAGAAAGGTGTGGCTGGGGCGGATCACTGGGTTCTACCTCCGTGAATGAAGTTGCTGGCGTGCGCGGCGGCGCCGGCACATCGGCGCGGGCGCTGTGGCACTCTTCCTGACAGCGCTGTCATATAAGCCGGCCCTGGCGCTGTCAATCGGTGTGCATGCAGGGCGAGGTACGGGGCGTGCAACTGCGGGCTCCCGCGTACCGGAGGCGCGCTACAGTGGAGCCCGGGTGCTGCATCGCGACAAGGAATCGGAGCGTGCCAGCGCCCCTTGCGTCGTGGCACCATCCGCCTGCTTCGGCAACATCGACCGGGCGACCACGCACTACCATCGCGGCGTGCACGCAGCCTTCCAGGAGGATCCATCGCACCATGCGCAGTCGAATCGAGGATGTCGCCGCCGTTGCCGGGGTTTCGATCAAGACCGTGTCCCGCGTGCTCAACCATGAGCCCAACGTGCGCGAACAGACCCGCGAACGGGTGCTCGCGGCCGTGGCACGGCTGGGCTACAAGCCCAACCCTTCGGCGCGCAGCCTCGCCGGCCAGCGCTCTTACGCGTTGGCGCTGGTCTACAACAATCCATCGCGCAACTACCTGATGGAGATCCTGAGCGGCATGCTGGACGCCTGCCATGCGCAGCACTACAACCTGATCCTGGGCCCGGTCGGGACCGGCCGCCGCACCCTGCCCGACCTGGCCGCGCTGTTCGAGAACTCGCGTCCGGACGGGGTGGTGCTGATCCCGCCGCTGACCGACGACGAGGTGGTGCTGTCCTACCTGGAAGAGCACGACATTCCGTTCTCCTGCATCGCGCCGCGGCACCCGGACGGGCGTATCGGCGTGCGCATGGACGAAACCACGGCGGTGGTCGAGCTGGTCGGCCGGCTGGTCGCGCAGGGTCACCGGCGCATCGGCCACATCAAGGGCCCACGCACGCACGGTGCCTGCCAGTGGCGCCACGCCGGCTATCGCCAGGCCCTGCGCGCGGCCGGCATCGCCTACGATCCGGCGCTGGTGGTCGGCGGCCAGTTCTCGTTCGAATCGGGCGTGGACGCGGCCAATGCCCTGCTCGATCTGCGTGACCCGCCGACGGCGATCTTCGCCGCCAACGATGACATGGCCGCCGCGGTATATCGGGTCGCCGGTGGACGTGGATTGCGCATTCCACGCGACCTGTCGGTGTGTGGTTTCGACGATACCCCGATCGCCAGCCACATCTACCCGGCACTGACCACCGTGCGGCAGCCGACCTCGCACATGGGACGGCTGGCCACGGAACAGCTGATCGAGCACATCCGTGCCGATCTGGCCGGACGCATGATCACCGTCGAGCACACGGTGCTGGAGCGCGAGTCCACCGCGCCGCCACGCAAGCGCTGAACCACGCCGCAGTCCACTCATGGCGCCAGCACCCGCGAACCCTTCCAGGCGTAGAAGGCGATGTACACATAGCACAGCACCGGCAGCAGGAAGGACAGCTGCAGGCCGTGGTTGTCGGCCAGCCAGCCCATCGCCAACGGGATGACCGCGCCTCCGACGATGGCCATCACCAGCAGGCTGGAGGCCTGCCCGGTGAGTGCTCCTAGGCGGGCGATGGCCAGCGCGAAGAGGGTCGGGAACATGATGGAGTTGAACAGGCCGATGCTGACCACCGCCCACGTGGCGACGCTGCCGTGGGTGCTGACGGTGATGCCGAGCAGAACGACCACGGCCAGCGCGAAACCGCCCAGCAGATGGCGCGCATCCAGTCGCGCCAGCAGCGCCGCCCCCAACAGCCGACCGACCAGCGCGCCGCCCCAGTACAGCGATACGTAAGCGGTGGCTTCCTGTTCGGTCATGCCGTGGCCGATACCCGGCGAGGACAGGAAGTTGACCAGCACGCTGCCGATGGACACCTCCGCGCCGACGTAGAAGAAGATCGCCAGCACGCCCAGCCGCACATGGCGGTGGCGCAGTGCATCCCACACGCGCCCCCGTGCGCTGGCGCGGCCTTCCACACCGGCAATGGCGGGCAGGCGGAACATCCAGATTGCCGCGGCCAGCAGGAACAGCATTACGGCCAGGCCGAAATACGGCAACTGCACCGACTGCGCCTCCGCGGCCCGATACGCCAGCGCTTCGGCGGGCGGCAGCAACGCCAGCTGCGCTTCGCTGCGTGGCTGTGCCGACAGGATCAGCAGGCCGCCGAACAACGGCGCCAGCGTCGTGCCCAGTGAGTTCATCGACTGCGCCAGGGTCAGCCGGCTGGAACTGGTGCGCTCATCGCCCAGCAGCGCGACATACGGATTGGCCGCGACCTGCAGCACAGTGATGCCGGTGGCCAATACGAACAGCGCCGCCAGGAACAGGCCATACACATGTGCGGCCGCAGGCGGCCAGAACAGCAGCGCGCCCACACCGGCGATGGCCAGGCCGGCGACGATGCCGCGCTTGTAGCCGACCGCGGCCACCAAGCGACCGGCAGGCAGCGACATCAGGAAGTAGGCGCCGAAGAACGTGAACTGGATCAGCATCGCCTGCACCCAGGTCAGGGCGAAGGCGGCCTTCAGGTGGGGAATGAGAATGTCGTTGAGGCAGGTGAGAAACCCCCACATGAAGAAGATCGCGGTGACCACCATCAGGGCGCGGGGGGAGCCTGCACGTGCTGTCCACGAACGGTCGTTGCCATGTCCAAATTCTGTCCTCAAGGTCAGTGATTGAAGTCATCGGGCGGTCATGCCCGAGACGCGACGCGTCATCCAGTTTGTCCAGCGCTGTCAGCGCGAGAGCTTCCCTTGCCGATCCCCCGCGCGCCCCTCTCCGCGCAGTTTTGTTTTGCAGCGCACAACACGTTTGCGCACTCGGATTGGCAGCGCTGTCATTGCTGATAAAACGCTGCAGATACTGCAGTACAAGCCAATTCGCCGATGCGCGCGGCGTTCTGGCAACGGTTACAGCTCCCGCTCGGCGACCATTCGTGCGGCGCTCTTGATGGCAGTTTGTTGACAACGCTGTCAACCGTGGCTCCAATCCGGCCACACGCACCAACTCTTGATTGAGACGACGCAGGATCGCCACCACTGAATTCCCTGGGGAGGGAGCTTCCATGAAGACGTACACGGCCGTACCTCGCAAGACGATGCTCACTTCCGCGCTGCTCGCGGCCCTGGCTGCGCCCGCCTGGGCGCAGGATGCACCCGCTGCGGGCCGCGATCCGGCCGACCCGGCCACGCTCGATACGGTGCAGGTCACCGGTATCCGCGGCAGTCTCACCTCTTCGATGAACCTCAAGCGCGACAGCCAGGGCGTGGTCGATGGCATCGTCGCCGAGGACATCGGCAAGTTCCCGGATACCAACCTGGCCGAATCGCTGCAGCGCATCAGCGGCGTATCGATCGACCGCACCTCCAGCGGCGAAGGCTCCAAGGTGACCGTGCGCGGCATCGGCCCGGACTACAACCTGGTGCTGTTGAACGGCCGGCAGATGCCCGCGTCCAACCTCGGCATCGGCGGTGCCGGCCTGTCCAGTTCGCGCTCGTTCGACTTCGCCAACCTGGCCTCCGAATCGGTGTCGGCGGTGGAGGTCTACAAGACCGGCCGCGCCGACAATCCGGCCGGCGGCATCGGTGCCACGATCAACATCAAGACGCTGCGTCCGCTGGAAGCCGAGCCGGTGATCAGCCTGGGCATGAAGGCGGTCAACGATTCGTCCAACGACAATCTGCCGGTCACACTGCAGGGCTCCAGCGTGACCGGTGAACTGTCCGGCATCTTCAGCCAGCGCTACGCCGACGACCGCTTCGGCGTGGCACTCAGTGCCAGCCACCAGGAACGCGATTCGGGCTTCAACCAGGCCACCGTGGCCGAGGGCTGGGCCACCTTCCGCGGCAACGACGCCAGCGATGGCCGCGCCCTGCCGCTGCCGGGCCAGGGCTATTCGGACCGCATCACCAACCGCCCCGGCCCGAACGATGTGTACGGCCGTCCGCAGAACACCGCGTACAACGTCAACGCGGTGCAGCGCCAGCGCACCAACGGCCAGGCCACCTTCCAGTGGAAACCGGCGGACAACGTGACCACCACGCTGGACTACACCTACGTCGAGAACAAGGTGCAGCAGCAGCGCAGCGAGCTGTCGGTGTGGTTCAACTACGGGCCCGGCGACAGCACCTGGACCAACGGCCCGGTGTCGGCACCGATCATCTACAGCGAGGACATGACCGGGTCGGACGTGTCGATGGGCGGCATGAAACTGGCCACCAGCAACACCATGCACTCGCTGGGCTTCAACGTCGACTGGGAAGTCAACGACGCGCTGGACCTGTCCTTCGACGCGCACAACTCCACCGCCGAATCGCAGCCGGACGGTCCGTACGGCTCGGCTGGCGTGCTCGGCGTGGCGGCGTTCGTGCGTGGCAAGACCACCGTGGATTACAGCGGCGACCTGCCGATCATCCACATGGAACTGCCGCCAGGTGGCGTGCAGCCGTCGCAGGCGCTGGTCACCGGTTCGGTGTTCCAGAACAGCTACAACAAGTCCAAGGTGGCGCAGTACCAGGGGCGCGGCACCTTCCGCTTCGCCGACTACTCCGCGCTGGATTTCGGCGCCGGCTTCGCCAAGGTGGAAAACCGCTCGGCCTCGGCCATCATGCAGCGCAACTCGTGGGGTGGCCTGGGTGATGCCAGCGACTACGATGACAGCATCTGGTACGCCGACGACATGAGCCGCTACTTCAAGTCGTTCTCCGGGCACAACGATCCGCGCATGACCGGTCGTTTCCTGGTGTTTGATTTCGACCGACTGCGCGAACGCGCGGCGCAGGTCGGCACCCAGGCCGATCCGCCCTGCCCGAGCTGCTATGTGGCGCCGACCGAATACTCCGAGGACATCCGCACCACCGAGAAGTCCAAGAGTGCCTACATGCAGTACCGCACCAGCTTCGACGGGTCGATGCCGCTGCACGTGGCGGCCGGCGTGCGCTACGAACAGACCGAAGTGGAATCACTGGCGCTGGTCCGCGTTCCGAACGGCATCAGCTGGGGCTCGGCCAACGAGTTCAACATCACTTACGCCCCCAGCGGAACGTTCGTCGGTGGCAAAGGCAAGTACGACTACGTGCTGCCGAACCTGGACCTGAAGCTGGACATCAGCGATGCGCTGGCGCTGCGCGGCAGCTACAGCCGCAGCATCGGCCGCCCGGGCTGGACGCAGATCCAGAGCGGTTCGCGCGTGGATGACATCGTGCGTACCCAGGGCGGCACCGGCTCGCGCGGCAATCCCGCACTGGAACCGCTGGTGTCGGACAACTTCGACCTGTCGCTGGAGTGGTACTACGGCGAATCCAGCTACGCCTCGGTCGGCTTCTTCCGCAAGAACATCAAGAACTTCATCAGCAACACCATCGTGCGCGAGAACACCGGCAATCTGCACACGCCGGTGGGTGGTGCCTACTGGAACGAAGCGCTGGCCTCGGGTTGCGGTGCGACCGACATGCCGTGCATCCGCGACTACATCTTCACCAACCACGCCGGTGCACCGGGCGTGAACTACACCGGCCGCAACTCAGCCGGGCAGATGACCGGCACCATTACCGGCCAGCCCGGCGATCCGGTAGCCGGCTTCGATACCACCGTACCGGCCAACCAGCACTCCGACCACCTGCAGGGCTGGGAAGTGGCGGTGCAGCACCTGTTCGGCCAATCCGGCTTCGGCGTGGCCGCCAACTACACCAAGGTGAAGTCCGGCCTGACCTTCGACAATCTCAGCCTGGGTGACCAGTACCCGATGATCGGCCTGAGCGACTCGGCCAACGTCGTGGCGTTCTACGAGAAGTACAAGTGGCAGATCCGTGCGGCCTACAACTGGCGCGACAAGTTCCTCAACGGCATCGGCGGCCAGGGCCCGAACCCGAACTACACCGCTGCCTACGGCCAGGTCGATCTCAACATCAGTTATGCGGTCAGCGACCAGCTGACGCTGAGCCTGGAAGCGATCAACCTGACCGACGAAACCATGCGCACCTACGCACGCCACACCAACATGCTGCGCTATGCGACCCAGACCGGGCCGCGTTACATGTTCGGGGTGCGCTACAAGTTCTGACCGGCTGCGGTACTGTGGAGCCGAGCGCCGACTCGGCTGCACAGGGCCGGCTCGTGCACCTCCGTAGCGCCGGGCCCCGGCCCGGCGCCACGCCGCCCCGGACAACCGCGCATGCTGCCCCTGCCCTGCCCCATCGAAGAGATCCACGGCCTGCAACCGGCAGACCTGGCCGCGCAGCTGCCCGGCTGGACCACACCCAAGGTGATCCGCGGGCTGGTCTCGCACTGGCCTGTGGTTTCCGCCGCACGGGTATCGCCTGCCGCGGTGGCCGCCCATCTGGCGGGCTTCGACCCCGGCCAGATGCCGGTTACCGCCACCACGGCGGCGCCCGAGACCGGCGGCCGGCTGTTCTACAACGCGGACATGAGCGGCTTCAATTTCCGCCGCGAGCAGGTGCCCTTGAAAGTGGTGCTGGCCACGTTGCTGAAGTACGCCGCCCATCCGTCGCCGCCATCGATCTACGTGGCCTCGACCACCCTGGACAGCTTCCTGCCCGGCTTCAGCGCACACAACCCGCTGCCGCTGGGCGTCGCCGATCCCCTCACCAGCATCTGGATCGGCAACCGTTCGCGCATTGCCGCGCATCAGGACGTGCCCGACAACCTGGCCTGCGTGGCCGCCGGTCGGCGTCGGGTCACCCTGTTTGCGCCCGAGCAGGTGCGCAATCTGTACATCGGCCCGCTCGATTTCACCCCGGCCGGGCAGGCGATCAGCCTGGTTGACTTCCACGCGCCCGATTTCGAGCGGTTTCCACGCTTCCGCGAGGCGCTGGCGCAGGCCCAGGTGGCCGAGCTGGCCGCAGGCGACGCGGTCTACATCCCTTCGCTGTGGTGGCACCACATGGAAGGGTTGGACGCGTTCAACGTGCTGGTCAACAGCTGGTGGCGCCCGGTGCCGGCATGGATGGATTCGCCGATGAACGCGCTGATGCTCTCGATCCTCGCGCTGCGTGATCTGCCCGAAACACAGCGTGCGCACTGGCGCGCGATGCTCGATCACTATGTGTTCGACGCCGATCTGTCGACCAGCGCACATATTCCGCCCGAGGCGCGTGGCGTGCTGGCCCCGCTGCAGGCCGAGAGTGCCGAACAGATCCGCCAGACCCTGCAGCGCCGCCTGCAGCGCTGAGCCTCACAGCGGCGGCACGCTTCACCCGCAGCGGCCCGGTTTGTGGCGATAATGCAGCCCCGCACCCGGCGGCGCCCGCGCGCGCTGCGCGCCCTCCGCCCGACTCTGCTCCGCATGCGCCTGATTTCGCCCCGCCTCAACCTGGGCAAGCTGATCCTTGCCCTGGCCCTGCTCAGCGCCATCATCGCGCTGGCCAATACGCTGCTGGCCAGCTACCGGGTGCAGCGTGACCAGCTGGTCGGCAACACCCTGGAAGCCAACCGCGTCTATGCCACCAAACTGGCAGAGACCACCCAGAACTTCCTGCTGGGTGCGCAACAGGAGCTGGCCTACGCCGCCACCCGGCTGGGCCAGGGCAACCTCGATCCGGCGCAGGCCCAGGACGAGGCCAGTCGCCTGCAGCTGCAGACCAACAGCTTCAACTCCTCGCTGGTGGTGGACGCCGACGGCCTGGTGATCGCCACCTCGCCGCAGACCCTGCAGCTGCAGGGCGAGGTACTGCACAGCGTCGGCAACAACGCGGCGCTGGCCGCGCGCCAACCGATGATCAGCGACCCGTACCAGTCGGCCACCGGCAAGCTGCTGGTCTCGCTGTCGCATCCGATCTTCGACCGCGGCGGTCGCTATCGCGGCTACGTCAGCGGCACCCTGTACCTGCGCCAGCGCAGTGCGCTGCACACGCTGCTGGGCAAGCACTACTACCGCGACGGTTCCTACCTGTACGTGGTCGACCGCCATGGCCGCCTGCTGTACCACGCCGATGGCAAGCGGGTGGGCGACTACGTGGTCGGCAACCCGGCGGTGAAGGCCGTGGTGCGCGGCGAGCACGGCGCGCAGCAGGTGCGCAACAACCTCGGTGTGTCGATGCTGGCCGGCTATGCACCGGTGCCGGCCACTGGCTGGGGCATCATCGCCCAGCGCCCGACCGAGGCCACGCTGCAGCCGTTGTCGCGCCTGATGACCGCGGTGATCTGGAACGCGATCCCGCTGGGCGTGCTGTCGCTGCTGGTCACCTGGTGGTTTGCGCGCCGCATCTCGCTGCCGCTGTGGCAGCTGGCGCGTAATGTTCAGGGCGAAGACACCGGCAACGCGATCAGCCATGTCAGCGGCATCCGCGCCTGGTACTACGAGGTCGCGCAGCTGAAGCATGCCGTGCTCCACAGTTTCAACGCGCTGCAGGACCGCATCGGTACGCTCAACCGCGCCAGCCGCACCGACCCGCTGACCGGCCTGCTCAACCGCCGTGGCCTGCAGCAGGCGCTGGATGCGCTGCAGGTGCAGGGCATTCCGTTCGCGATCCTGGCATTGGACATCGACCGCTTCAAGTCGATCAATGACGGCCACGGCCATGACATCGGTGATGCCGCCATCGTCCATATCGCCGACCAGATGCGCCGCTACTCGCGCGACAGCGACATTCTCTGCCGTGCCGGTGGCGAGGAGTTCCTGCTGCTGTTGCCCGGCATCGGCACCGAATCGGCGCGCCAGGCCGCCGAACGCCTGCGCCAGCACATCGCCGACCATCCATTCGAGCCAGTCGGCGCCATCACTGTGTCGCTCGGCGTGGCCCACTTCCCCAGCTTCCATGTCGACGCCGAGCAGGCGCTGCGGCTGGCCGACAAGGCGCTGTACCTGGCCAAGGAGCAGGGCCGCAACCGGGTGGTGGTCTACCCCTACGCCGACTGACGCGGAGCCGGTTTGCCCGGCTCCGACACTGCACTCAGCCCTGTTCCAGCGGAGTGAGCAGGCGCAGGCCGCGCTTGGCGCCGTCGACCATGTAGACGCCACCCTCGGGCAGCAGGTCGCTGCCGGCTTCCGCAGCGTCACCGGTCACCCACGGTGCGCGCTGTTTCGGCCCTGGAATGAACGCCCGCCAGCGCCCATTGCGCTCGACCGCGGCATTGTGATCATCCGTGAACGCATAGCTCACCGGCACGCGCACCGACCAGAACTCACTTGCGGCGTCCTCGCCAGTGGTCGGGGCGATGAAGGTCCATTTGCGCGCGGTAGCGATACTGGCCTTGGCCAGCACATCGCGTAGCTTGGCCATGGTCCGTTCCGGTCCCGCCACGGTCATGTTGACCTGCTCGGCGATGACGTCGGCCACCGTGCCGTCACGGGCGACCTTGACGATCAGCATCACTTCACCCTGGCCACCGACCCTGATCGCCTCGTCCGGATAGCGCGGCGGCGTCAGCCGCTTTGCGGTTACCGAATCGGTAGCCTTCGGGTCGTAATCGCTGAAATCCACACTGGTCATGCTGACTTCGTAGTCGCCCTTGCCAGTGGACTTGCCGCGCAGGCGCATGCGCAGTGGCGCCTGGACGGCGACAGCCTTGCCATCCACGAGCGTCGGTTCGAAGCGCCAGGGTCGAATGGTGCGTTCAACAAAGGCTGCAACACCCGCGCCGATGTTCGCCTTCTGGTCGAGCACCAGGTCGCTGACCGCACCGTCGGCGGTGACCTCGATCTTTCCGGTCAGGGTCATGCTCAGTTCGGTGGTGGCACGTACCTCGCGCGTGGACTGCGCGCTGGCGTCGTGGGGCTGCAGCGCAGCGCCGGCACCGACGGCCAACGCAAGGGCGAGGAACAGAGGGGGGCGCATCATTGCCGGATCCTTGGTGATGAACGCCGAGCGTAACCCAGTCTTCACATCGGTAATAGTCCGGCCTGGCTAGGCCAAGCGATGGGCTACCGCATAGGGTGGCGTATCGGGGTAATCGGCGTTGGCAAAGCGCGCCTGCAGGCCCTGCCACCAGGCTGGGTCGAACAGGTGCCGGTAATGCTCGCGCACCGCCGCCAGTTCGCCTGCCGGCAGGCCCATGAACGGACCGAAGCGCTCGGGAAAAACGTCACGCGGACCGACATGGAACCACGGTTCGTCGGCCAGCGCGTCCTCCGGTGTGCGCGGCTTCGGCCAGGCACGGAACACGCAGTCGCTGACCAGGCACAGCTCATCGTAATCGTAGAACACGGCGCGGCCATGCCGGGACACGCCGAAGTTCTTCGGCAGCATGTCGCCGGGGAAGATGTTGTTGCGCGCCATGTCGGTGATTGCCTGCGCGTAGTCGAGCACCGCCGCGCGCACCGCCTCACCGCCCTGCTCGCGCAGGTACAGGTTCAATGGACGGAAGCGGCGCTGTACATAGCACAGCGCGATCTCCACCTCATCGCCATCGACGCGCACGCTCTGCGCGCATTGCCGCAGCAGTTCCTCCAGCAAGGCCGGCGCGAAACGCTCACGCGGGAAGCGCAGGTGGCGGTAGGGCTGTGCATCGAGCAGGCGACCGACGCGGTCGAGGTTGAACACCAGCGCGTACTTCTCTTCCACCTGCTGCCGCGACATCGCCTTGGGCCAGGCGAAACGGTCGCGGATCAGCTTGAACACCAGCGGGTAGCTGGGCAGGGTGAACACCGCCATGACCATGCCCGGCGTACCTTCGGCATGCGCCAGCCGCTCCTGCGGATGCTCGTTGAAGTGGCGGAAGAAGGTGCGGTAGCGCTCGGTCTTGCCTTGCTTGGCGCGACCAAGCACGGTGTAGATCTCGTCGATCGGCTTGCCCGGCAGCAGGCTGCGCAGGAACACCACCGCGTCGCCGACCGTGGCCAGGTTGGCCTGGAAGTAGCTGCGCGACACGCCGAACAGATGGGCCACGTCGCGGCGCCGGGTCAACACCGCATCGGCGCGCAGGCCACGTTCGTCGTTGACCAGCGCGATCACGCACGGCGAGAAGCGATGCTCGCCGAACACGCGACCGACCAGGTAGGCACGGCGCTCGCGATAGAACACGGTGTCGAGCAGCTCGATGCTGCGCACCGGCGTATCGCCCCAATGGGCGAGGTCGTCCTGCAGCCGCACCGCGATCGCGGCCGCGCAGCGTAGCTGGTGCGCATACGGGATATCGAAGCGGTAGTCGGCCAGCACCCGCTGCAAGGCTTCCACCGGCCGCGTCGGCGACACGGCATAGGTATGCCGCGCGACCGGATGGGTGATGGCATCGGACGGCTCGACATCGAAGGCGATGAACTCCAGCGCCGGGTCCACGCCGCGGGTAGCGAACAGCCGTCGCGACAGCGTGTTGTAGAAGGTCTTGTACAGCTCGGCGTCGATCAGGCCCTGCAGCAGTGCACTGTACTGCTCACGCACCTGCAGCCACAGCGTGCGCTCGCCGATGGCGTCGCCGGCAAGGCGCCGCAGCGCGTCCATCTGAGCCGCGATGCACAGGTCGTACAGGGCGATGCGCTCGACCGCATCCTGGCGCGCCCCGGCCCAGTCGCGCTGCTCGAAGCGCTGCTGTGCACGCGCGGTCACGCCAGCGAATCGAGCGTGGTAATCCTCGAAACCATCGCGGATGGCCACCGCGATGCGCGGTGCCAGCTCTGCGGAAATGTCGGGCTGGGACATGCACGGCTCGGCAGGAGGACAGGCATCCACCATACGCTGCCGTGAGGTAGCTTGTGTAGCGTCGAGCTTGCTCAACGGCTCCTGGCCCTTACGTCGCAGAAGCAGTCGAGCAAGCTCGACGCTACACAGGCAGCGCCACGAATAACGCAACGATTCCTAAAGACCCGGGAGCCCTGCATTGCCTACTCTCTCAGGCCCACAACGGCACGAGGTGACGCATGCAGCAGATGACCCTGATCCCGCGCATGGAGGAAGGCACCGTGATCCCGCAGCGCGCCCGTGACGGCTACATCAGCGCCACCGCGCTGTGCCAGTCCGTCAACAAGCGCTGGTCGGATTATCGGGCGCTGAAATCGACGGAAGAGTTCCTGCATGAGCTGACCGTTCAGACCGGATTGGACGAGCATCAGCTGATCCACGTGGTCTCCGGCGGCAACCCGACCATGCAGGGCACCTGGATCCATCCCTATCTGGCCATCAACCTGGGCCAGTGGCTGTCGCGCAAGTTCGCGGTGAAGGTCTCACAGTGGGTGGTGGAATGGCAGCAGGGGCGTGCCAATGCGGTGATGCCAGGGCATATCGAGCGCTACATGCAGAACCGCGCCAAGGTGCCTTACACCCATTTCTCGATGCTCAACGAGCTGACGTTGAACCTGATTGCGCCGCTTGAACAGGCGGGTTACACCCTGCCGCAGGCGCTGGTGCCGGACATCTCCGAAGGCCGCCTGTTCTGCAAGTGGCTGAGAGATCAACGGGGTGTCGACACCGATGCACTGCCCACCTATGACCACACCTACCCGGATGGGCGCACGGTGCCGGCCAAGTTGTATCCCAACGAGTTCTACGAGGACTTCCGCCGCCACTTCAACGAAGTGTGGCTGCCGGAAAAGGCGCCTGCGTACTTTGCCGCGCGCGACAGCAAGGCGCTTTCGTTCGTGACCGCGCTGCTGCTTCCGGCGCCGTGACTGCGACCGGAAGCCGACGAGCGTCGTCTTCCGTTCTCCTGTGGAGCCGAACCCATGCTCGGCTCCGCAGAAGCCGGGGGCTCAGATCGCCAGATCGGCCTCGACGTCCTGCACCTTGCGCCGGGCCAGCGCCAGGTTGGACTTGGTGCGGTCCAGCACGATGTAGAAGAACAGGCCCTTCTTCTTCGCCACCGGGCGCATGATGTGGTAAGCCTTGCCCAGTGAAATCAGGATGTCCTCGATCGTGTCGTTGAGGTTCAGCGACGCGGCGGTCTTCATCTTGGCGCGGATCACTTCGGTATTGCCGGCAGCGGCCACTTCCATGTCCATGCCGGTGCCGGCTTCGCCCAGCAGCATGCCGCTTTCGTAGTCGACCAGCGCCACGGCCTGCGCGCCGTCGATGCCCATCAGTGCGTTCAACGATTCAGTCAATCCAGCCACGTCCGCTCCCCTTTCAAGAATGGTTCGAGCCCCACGTTCCCCTGCGGCCGGGCTCACGATCCGCCGAGTTCGGCCAGGATCGCCTGGCCACATTCCCTGCTCTGCCACAGCACCTGGCCGATCACGCTGCGCTGGTCGCAGGCCGCCATCAACAGCAGCGGTGCGCGCCCTTCGGCCTGGATCGCCAGCATCAGCACCTTGCCGCCCGCCGCCTCCAGCATCAGTGTCTGCATATCGCCCAGCACCAGTTCGCGGCCGACGGCGGCGGCCAGCGCCAGCATCGCGCTGGTCATCGCCGCCAGCCGTTCACCGCGCCCTTCGGCACCGGCACTGACCAGCGCAAAGCCATCGACACTGGCCAGTACCACCGTGCGTACGCCTTCCACCCGCTGCCGCAGGTCCTGCAACAGTGGCTGCAGGCGCTCACGCTGGCCGGCGTCGGGCAGGATCGCCTGCCCGTCAGCCATGCGCAGCCACCAGTGCGTGCGCTTCCATCTCGCCCATCAACACATCCATCAGCAGCAATCCCTGTTTGCGATCGCGGGCATCCACTGCCAGCAATGGCAGCGGTTGATCATCCAGGCAGGCACGCGCGGCCCAGTCGTCCAGTACCGCGTGCGGGGCCTGGTCCAGGTGGGTGACCGCCACCACCAGCGCCACCCCAGGCGCGAACGGCCGCAGCACCTGCAGGTAGTCCTCCAGTTCGGTAGCCACGCCCGCGTGACGCGCATCCAACAGCAGCACGGCGCCTCGTGCGCCCTGCAGCAGGATCGGCCACAGGAAGTCGAAACGCTGCTGGCCCGGCGTGCCATACAGGCGCAGCCGCTCACCGTTGGGCAGATCGATGTCGGCGTAGTCCAGCGCGACGGTGGTCGATGCCTTGTCGGCGCCGAGGCGGTCACTGTTGGCCACATCGGTATCCACCACGGCCCCGGCCGCGATGCTGCGCACCAGGGTCGATTTGCCACTGCCCATGCCACCGAGCACCACCACCTTGTGCTCACGCATTGCGCCCACTCCCGCGCATGTGCCGCCACAACCGCGCCAGCAGGCCGTTGTCGGTTGTACCTGCGGCACGCGCCGTTACCGGTGCCGCGGCGGCGGCCTGCAGCTGCGCGTAGCCGCAGAGGTAAGCGGCATGGATGAAGTCGCGCACGGCAGCGGCCGGCAGGTCGAGCAGCATCGCGCACTCGTCCACCGTACAGGCGCGCTTGAGCAGCAGCGAGCACAGGCGGAAGCCATCATGGTCATGACCCAGCACGCGGAAGTCGGGCCAGCGCAGCAGCTTCACCGAGGCGCTGCGCAGGCGCTCATCCAGTGTCTGCCAGTGGCGACTGCGTTGTGCCCACTGCCACAGCAATGGCCGTAGTGGCTGGCGGGGGCGATCGTCGGCCAGCGCCTGCAGTCGCGCCGGCGTCAGCGCGTCCAGCTGCAGGCGCTCGATGGCCTCAGCCAGGCGCTCCACCAGCGCGGCTGCCGGCTCCTGCAGCAGCACCGCGTGGTCGTGTTCCAGATCCATCAGCAGCAGGGGTTCGCCAGCATCGCTGAGCAGCGCCTGGCCCTGGCGCAGCGGCAGCCGCTCGCGCAGCAGGCGGGTGATGGCGTGCGCACCATCGGCCAGCCGGATCGGTGTCGAAGCGTGCATGGGCAAAGGCTCCGGGTCCACCTGCATGCCGCGCAGCGCGCGACCGATGGCGCCATCATCGAGCACGTCCTGCGGGCCATCGTCGGCACGCAACTGGCCGCCCAGGTCCTCGATCCAGCACTGCAGGCGCGGGCGCTGCTGGCGCATGCGCAGCGCCGCATTGCGCAGCGCCGGCGTATCGCGGATGACCAGCAGGTCACAATCGTCCAGGTCCTGGCTGCGGCGGATGTGGCCGTCGGGCAGTGCCGAGGCCACGCGCAGCCGCTGCAGCAGGGCCTGCTCGCCCTGGATGTCGGTTCCCACTACCAGCACGCGTGCCATCGGTGTTCCCCGTGCGACCACCTCCCCGGTGGTCTCGCGTCGCCAAGGCTAGGGCATCGTTCGCAGCGACCGTCGTGATCGATTGCTCAGATTCGGGGTGACCGCGAAGGCGCCCTTTTCGGTTCTGCGACGGCCATCGCGGGCAAGTTTCATGCCCTCTTGACGGCGTTACGACGGTTGACCGATTTCACGTTTGTCGTCGTTGGGGGATGGGGTCCGAGCCCTGCGCGGGCAGAGGGATCTGACCCCGGAGGCGGAAAAAAGAAACCCGCGCCGAAGCGCGGGTTCCGGGGTCAGACGCGGGCGGCGATGGATCAGCCGTGCAGCTGCTCCAGTGCGGCGTTGAAGGTCGCGCTCGGGCGCATCGCCTTGCTGGCCTTGGCCACGTCCGGACGGTAGTAACCCCCGATGTCCACGGCCTTGCCCTGCACCGCGATCAGCTCTTCAACGATCTTCTGCTCGTTGTCGGTCAGTGCCTTGGCCAGCGGTGCGAAGCGTGCCTTCAGGGCAGCGTCTTCGTCCTGCGCAGCCAGGGCCTGGGCCCAGTACAGCGCGATGTAGAAGTGGCTGCCACGGTTGTCGATGCCGCCGAGCTTGCGCGACGGCGACTTGTCGTTGTCCAGGAACTGGCCGTTGGCTTCGTCCAGCGCCTTGGCCAGCACGCGGGCGGCGGCGTTGTCGTAGCGGTTGCCCAGGTGCTCCAGCGACGCGGCCAGGGCCAGGAACTCACCCAGCGAATCCCAGCGCAGGTAGTCCTCTTCGACGAACTGCTGCACGTGCTTCGGGGCCGAACCACCGGCGCCGGTCTCGAACAGGCCGCCACCGGCCATCAGCGGCACGATCGACAGCATCTTGGCGCTGGTGCCCAGCTCCATGATCGGGAACAGGTCGGTCAGGTAGTCGCGCAGCACGTTGCCGGTCACCGAGATGGTGTCCTCGCCCTTGCGGATGCGGGCCAGCGAGAACGCGGTGGCTTCCACCGGCGGCAGGATGCGGATGTCCAGGCCGCTGGTGTCGTGGTCCTTCAGGTACTGCTCGACCTTGGCGATGACCTGCGCGTCGTGGGCGCGGCCGGCATCCAGCCAGAACACGGCCGGGGTGCTGCTCAGGCGGGCGCGTTCGACGGCCAGCTTCACCCAGTCCTGGATCGGCGCGTCCTTGGTCTGGCACATGCGCCAGATGTCACCGGCTTCCACGGCGTGTTCGAACACCACGGTGCCGGCATCGTCGGTGACCTTGACCACGCCGTCGGCAGCGATCTGGAAGGTCTTGTCGTGCGAACCGTACTCTTCGGCCTTCTGGGCCATCAGGCCGACGTTCGGCACCGAGCCCATGGTGGCCGGATCGAAGGCGCCGTGCGCCTTGCAGTCGTCGATGACGGCCTGGTACACGCCGGCGTAGCAGCGGTCCGGAATGACGGCCTTGGTGTCCTGCAGCTTGCCTTCGGCGTTCCACATCTTGCCGGAGTCGCGGATCATCGCCGGCATCGAGGCGTCGACGATCACGTCGCTCGGCACGTGCAGGTTGGTGATGCCCTTGTCCGAGTTGACCATGGCCACGCCCGGGCGCTGTGCGTACTCGGCGGTCAGATCGGCTTCGATCGCGGCGCGGGTGGCTTCCGGCAGCGACGGCAGGCGCGCGGCCAGGTCGCCGATGCCGTTGTTGGCATCGAAACCGGCCTGCTTGAGCACGTCGGCGTGCTTGGCCAGCACATCCTTGTAGAACTCATTGACCGCCACGCCGAACATGATCGGGTCGGAGACCTTCATCATGGTCGCCTTCAGGTGCAGCGAGAACAGCACGCCCTGGGCCTTGGCATCGGCGATCTGCTCACCGATGAACGCGGCCAGTGCCTTGCGGCTCATCACGGCGGCATCGACGATCTCGCCGGCCTTGACCGCGGTCTTTTCCTTCAGCACGACGGCGCTGCCGTCCTTGCCGTGGAAGGTGATCTTCAGCGAACCGGCGTTGGCCAGGGTGGCCGACTTCTCACTGCCGTAGAAATCACCGGCGGCCATGTGCGCAACGTGCGACTTCGAATCCGACGCCCAAGCGCCCATGCGGTGCGGGTGCTTGCGCGCGTAGTTCTTCACCGACAGCGGTGCACGGCGGTCGGAGTTGCCTTCGCGCAGCACCGGGTTCACTGCACTGCCCTTGACCTTGTCGTAGCGCGCCTTGTAGTCGCGCTGCTGGTCGTCGGCCGGGGTTTCCGGGTAATCCGGCAGCGGGTAGCCCTGCTCCTGCAGTTCCTTGATGGCCGCCTTCAGCTGCGGCACCGAAGCGGAGATGTTCGGCAGCTTGATGATGTTGGCGTCCGGAGTGGTCGCCAGCTGGCCCAGCTCGGCCAGGTCGTCGCTGACCTTCTGCGCGTCGCTGAGCAGTTCCGGGAACTGCGAGAGGATGCGGCCGGACAGCGAGATGTCACGGGTTTCCACCACGATACCGGCGGTGGCGGTGTAGGCGTCGACGATCGGCAGCAGCGACTGGGTCGCCAGGAACGGTGCTTCGTCGGTCAGCGTGTAGAGGATCTTGGACATGGGGGACTTGGACTCTGTAGCAGTTCTCAGGGGAAGGCCGGCGCCAGCGCCGGGCCACGTGCAACCGTGTCACTTTCCCTCGTCGCCGTCAGGGTGGGCGCGCGCCGGGGAAACCCCTGCATTGTCGCGTTTTCAGCCGCGCGGGGCAAAGCCGCGCCATACGCGACGGTACTGCACCAGGGCAACCCTGTGATCGATCCACGCGTGGCCTGGATCTACGTGGGACGGCCAGTGCGCATCCACGCATGGGTTTGGCGATCGCCCAACGAAAAAAGGACGCAGCCTCGCGGCTGCGTCCATCGTGAGCCCTGCCGGGAGAGAGTCGGCAGGACTTACTTGACCTCAAATTCCTGCGGCGTTCCAGCCGCCTTGCCATCGACCATGACTTCAGCGCGGTACTTGCCCGCCGGCCAGCCCTTTGCATTCTTGAACGTAACGTTGGTGGTCTCCGCGCCGCTGGCATTCAGGGTCGCGGTCTGTTCGCCGGCCACTTGGCCGTCCTGGAACGTCAGCTTGGCGCCGACATTGACGTTGTTGGCGGCACCATCGGTCTTGACCGAGACGATGATGTCATCCTTGGGCGAGAACAATGCAGCTGGAGCCACCGACTTGTCGGCGGCCGCAGTCTTGCCCACGGTGACAGTGGAAACGTTGACCGCGGCAGCTTCCGCCATCGGCGGCGGTGCACCGGTCATCGGCGCCGGCGCTGTCGGCTCGGCCGGGGCCGTGGCGGCCGGAGCGGCGTTGGTGTCGGTCGACTCTTCCTTCTTCTTGCAACCGACCAAGGCAACGCTGCCCAGCAGGGCGGCGATCAGGGCGGTCTGGAGCGGGGTGGTCTTGATCATTCGGGGTTCCTCCCAGGGATTGTCGGACGGCGTTCGATCGCCGGCTTACTTCGGCGGCAGCTTCAGGGTCTGGCCCGGAAAGATCTTGTCCGGGTCGTCAAGCACATCGCGATTCGCTTCGAAGATCTTCTTCCACGCATTGGCATCGCCGAGATGCTGCTTGGCGATCTTCGACAGCGAGTCGCCCTTCTGCACGGTGTAAGTCCCGCCGCTGACGATCTCGGCGGTGCTGTCCACCGAAGCGCTGACGCCGGAGAAGTCCGCCTTCGGCACCTGTTCGGCGGTACTGTCGACGCTGGCACTGACGCCGGAGAAATCGGCTTTCTTCTCGGTACTCATCCACAACTCCCGTCTGCATGACTACGTGGCTCGCACGGTGCCATGACGGTTGTTAAATGGGGATGGTGCAGATGTGAAGCCGCCCCGGGGGGCGGCTGAACAATCGGGAGAATGGGAACCCCGCAGTGCCGGCCGCCGGCTGGCTTGCCCTCCGGGCAGGTTCCACGCGGTTGCCGGGCAGCGGCCGGGACTACCGGTTATTGGCGCAGTTCGCGGTAGGTCGCGGCCGGGGCGGCGATGCCGGGACTGGCGCGCCAGGGATTGATGTCCAGGCCACCACGGCGGGTGTAGCGGGCTTCCACTTCCAGCCATTGCGGCCGGCAGCGCGCAGACACCTCGCTGAAGATGCGCTCAACGCACTGCTCGTGGAACTCGGCATGCTCGCGATAACTGACCAGATAGCGCAGCAGGCCGGCGCGGTCGATCTCCGGTCCGCGGTAACGCAGGCTGACCGTGGCCCAGTCCGGCTGGCCGGTGACCGGGCAGTTGGACTTCAGCAGCGCCGAGACGAGCGTCTCCTCCACCACCTTATCGGTATTGGCAGACAGGAAATCCGCCTGCGGCGGGCCGTAGCAGTCGATCTCCAGCTCCAGCCCGTCGATCGACTCGCCCAGCGGTGCCGCGCGCAGTTCGGGAAGGCCGAATTCCAACTGCACCGGCGCACCGGCACAGGCCGACAGGTCGGCCACGATGCGTCCGCGCAGCGCTTCGGCGGAGTCGATGCGGGTGCTGTTGAGGGAGTTCAGGTACAGCTTGAACGACTTCGACTCGATCAGGCGCGGCGAGGTGCATGGCACCTGCACGGTGGCGACGGCGACCTGCGGCTTGCCACGCGGGTCCAGCCAGCTCAACTCGAAGGCGTGCCAGCGGTCATGGCCGACGAATGGCAGCGCGGCGTCATCGAGACCGATCTCGGCGCGGGCGCCGCTGCGGGGGATGGGGAACAGCAGGCCGGGATCGTACTGCGACGGGTAACTGACCTCGCGACCGAGGCTGGAGTCCTGGGGGGTGTTCATGGGCGTCATTGTATCGCGCCGGAAGCGGGCCTTCGGCCGGGTCGGCCAACGGCGGAGCCCCTCCGTGGTGGTTAAGAGCAGGATTTCGGGGTTGGCCGGGAGGGTGGGTTGGCTGGGGGACGCCGTGAATTCGTCCATGGAGGCTCGGTCGCCGCATCCATGCGGCTCACGCCCCCAGCCAACCCACCCTCCCGGCCACGGACAGTGTCCCGCGCCACCCCGGGAAAGATCAGGAAAATCAAAATCAAAAGCCAATCCTTCAGACGTTCATGACGTCTGCCGTGCCGACCAACGGTCGGCGCCCACCAAGGCAGAAGGCCGTTCCGACAGCTCGCAGGAAACTGTCGAAGGCGGGGTGGGTCCGGTTGAGGGGGGGTGAGCCGCATGGATGCGGCGACCAAGCCCCCATGGATGGGTTTACGGCGTCCCCCTCAACCGGACCCACCCCGCCTACCCTCAGGAAACCAGCTTCTGCCTTTGACGTTGACGTTGATCTGCAGCGGGTGCAGGGCTGCAAGCCCTGCCGGTAACCCTCACCCCGCAGGAGTGCCTGCACCGTGCAGGTAATCCAGGCTCACCTGCAACAGCGCGCGGAATCCGACATCCAGCGCCTTCTCATCCAGCAGGAACTTCGGCGAATGATTCGCCGGCGCCGTCGCTGGGTCGATGCCCACGCTGGTCGAACCGACGAAGAAGAACATGCCCGGCACTTCCTTCGCGTACAGCGAGAAATCCTCCGCGCCCATCTGCAGCGGCGGCTCGTACACATTGTCCTTGCCCACCACCGCCTGCAGGCTCGGCAGCATCTTCGCGGTCAGCGCCGGGTCGTTCACCGTGGCCGGGTTGCCTTCTGATTCGTAGATGTCGGTCACCGCCTTCGCACCGTGCGCGGCGGCGGTGTGCTCGGCCACGTTGCGCAGGTCGGCGAAGATCTGCTGGCGCATGCCCTCGTCGAAGGTGCGGATGGTGCCGACCATCTCCACCTCATCGGGGATGATGTTGTAGCGGATGCCGCCGTTGATCGCGCCGAAGGTCAGCACTGCCGGTTGCTTGGACAGGTTGGCGCGGCGGCTGACGATGGTCTGCGCGGTACCGACCAGATCGGCAGTGGCGACGATCGGGTCAACACCGTTCCACGGCGCCGAACCGTGCGTCTGGCGACCGATCACCTTGATCCCGAACCGGTCCGAGGCGGCCATCAGCGGGCCACCGCGCACCGCGATCTGGCCAGCCTGCACGCTGGAGAACACATGCAGGCCGAACACCGCCTCCGGCTTGAAGTCGGCGAACAGGCCTTCTTTCAGCATCAGCGCGGCACCGCCCTCTTCCGGCGGCGGTGCGCCTTCCTCGGCCGGCTGGAAGATCAGCATCACCTGGCCCGGCAGGTCCTTCTTCATCGACACCAGCGCCTCGGCCACGCCCAGCAGGGTGGCGGTGTGCGCATCATGGCCACAGGCATGCATCACGCCCACCGTCTGGCCGCGGTACTGGTCGGTCGCCTTGGACGCGAACGGCAGTCCGGTCTGCTCGGTCACCGGCAGCGCGTCCATGTCCGCGCGCAGAGCGATCTTCGGGCCCGGCTTGCCACCTTCGATGATCGCCACCACGCCGTGATGGGCAATGCCGGTCTTCGGCTTCAGGCCCATCGCACGCAGGCGCTTGGCGACTTCGGCCGAGGTGCGGGCCTCGCGATTGGACAACTCCGGATGCTGGTGGAAATCACGGCGCCACTCGACCACCTTGGCCTGCAGCCGCTGTGCAGCGGCGGTCACTTCCGGGCGCTGCCCGTCCTGGGCGTGGGCAAGCGCCGGCAGGGCCAGCAGCAGGGCGGACAGCAGCAACGAACGACGCATCGCGATCTCCACAGCAAGGGGGTTCCAGCTGAATGTAGGCCAACACTGCCTCCACGGGAACCTCCGCCGCCGGATCCGGTCTTAGCGCCCGTCCCATCCGTCATGCAGGAAACGTGATGTGGCACAGGTATGCTTTGCGCATTGTCCCGGCGTCCCGCCCGGTCCAGCCCTCTCGGAGTCCTCGTAATGTCACGTGTTTGGAAGATCGTGCTGCTGGTCGTGGCGGTACTGGTGCTGGCCGTGGTTGGCCTGCGGGTCATCGGCGGTGGCAAGGACAAGGCTGGAAAACCCGCAGCGGGTGCGCGCCAGGGCGGCGAAGACCCCGATGCCGGCCCGGTGCCGGTGACCGTGGTTGAAGCCGCGCGCCAGGACGTGCCGGTGTATGCCAGCGCGCTGGGCACGGTGACCGCGATGAACACCGTCACCGTCAGCCCGCAGGTCGGCGGGCAGCTGATGAGCCTCAATTTCCGCGAAGGCCAGGAAGTGAAGCAGGGCGACGTGCTGGCGGTGATCGATCCGCGCACCGCCCAAGCCAGCTACGACCAGGCCGCGGCGGCCAAGCGCCAGAACGAAGCCCTGCTGGCCACCGCGCGATCCAACTACCAGCGCTCGAACGCGCCGGAGTATCGCCAGTTCGTCGCCAAGACCGATCTGGATACACAGCGAAACCAAGTGGCACAGTACGAAAGCGCAGTCGCGGCCAACGAGGCCAGCATGCGCTCGGCACAGGTGCAGCTGCAGTACACCAAGGTCACCGCGCCGATCTCCGGCATCGCCGGCATCCGTGCGGTTGACGCCGGCAACGTGGTCACTGCCGGTACCGCGCTGGTGACGCTGACCCAGGTCCACCCGATCCATGTGCTGTTCAACCTGCCCGAGCGCCAGCTCGGCGACGTGCGTCAGGCGCAGGCCGCCGGCGCGGTGCCGGTGGCGGCGCTGGACCGTGCCGATTCGCACGTGCTGTCCGGCGACGGCAAGCTGGATGTGGTCGACAACCTGATCAGTGCCGACAGCGGCACGTTCAAGGCGCGTGCGGTGTTCGACAACGCCGACAACGGCCTGTGGCCGGGCCAGTTCGTCAACGTGCGCATGCAGCTGCGCACCATCGGCGGCGGCGTGGTCATCCCCACCCAGGCGGTGCTGCGTGGCCCGGACGGCGAGTACGTTTACGTCGTGCAGGGCGACAACACGGTGAAGATGCAGACCGTGCGCAGCGGTGTGGAAGTGGGCGACAGCCAGGTGCAGATCGCCGAAGGCCTCAAGGGCGGCGAGCGCGTGGTCAGCGAAGGCCAGTTCCGCCTGAAGCCGGGCAGCAAGGTCACCGCGTTGAAGCCGGGCGAAACCCCGGCCGCACCGACCGAGGCCGAGCTGAAGGCCGCCGAGCAGAAGAACGGTGGCGGCGGTGGCCGTCGCGGTGGTGGCCCGCGCTGAGCGCAGGCCACTGTCTTCCCCCGCGCCGGCGAAACTGCCGGCGCCGACATTGAAGTGCCAGCAAGGATCAGTCCGTGGGCTTTTCGACGATCTTCATCCGCCGCCCGATCGCCACCTCGCTGTTGATGGCGGGGCTGTTGCTGCTGGGCATTCTCGGTTACCGCAAGCTGCCGGTGTCGGCGCTACCGGAAATCGATGCGCCCAGCCTGGTGGTCACCACCCAGTACCCCGGCGCCAACGCCACCACCATGGCCTCACTGGTCACCACGCCACTGGAGCGCCAGTTCGGGCAGATCTCCGGGCTGGAACTGATGACCTCCGACTCGTCGGCCGGGTTGTCGACGATCATCCTGCAGTTTTCGATGGATCGCGACATCGACATCGCCGCGCAGGACGTGCAGGCGGCGATCCGCCAGGCCACCCTGCCCTCGTCGCTGCCCTACCAGCCGGTCTACAACCGGGTGAACCCGGCCGACGCGGCCATCGTCACCCTGAAACTGACCTCCGACACACGCCCGCTGCGTGACGTCAACAACTACGCCGACTCGATCCTGGCCCAGCGGCTGTCGCAGGTGCAGGGCGTGGGCCTGGTCTCGATTGCCGGCAACGTGCGGCCTGCCGTGCGCATCCAGGTCAATCCGGCGCAGCTGTCGAACATGGGCCTCACCCTGGAGCAGCTGCGCAGCGCGCTGACCCAGGCCAACGTCAATGCGCCGAAGGGTTCGTTGAACGGCAAGACCCAGTCCTACAGCATCGGCACCAACGACCAGCTGGCCAGCGCCGCCGAATACCGCGACACCATCATCAGCTACAAGAACGGCCGCCCGGTGCGGCTGTCGGACGTGGCACAGGTCGTCGATGGCGTGGAGAACGACCAGCTCGCCGCCTGGGCCGATGGCAAGCCGGCGGTGCTGCTGGAAGTGCGCCGCCAGCCCGGTGCCAACATCGTGCAGACGGTCGAGCGCATCCGCGCGATCCTGCCGCAGCTGCAGGGCGTGCTGCCGGCCGACGTGCACCTGGAGATCTTCAATGACCGTACCGAGACCATCCGCGCCTCGGTGCATGAAGTGCAGTTCACCCTGATCCTGACCATCGGCCTGGTGGTGGCGGTGATCTTCGTGTTCCTGCGCAGGCTGTGGGCCACGATCATTCCCTCGGTGGCGGTACCGCTGTCGCTGGCCGGCACCTTCGCGGTGATGGCCTTCGCCGGCATGTCGCTGGACAACCTCTCGCTGATGGCGCTGGTGGTGGCCACCGGCTTCGTGGTCGACGATGCGATCGTGATGATCGAGAACATCGTCCGCTATATCGAGCAGGGCAAGAGTGGCAAGGAAGCGGCCGAGATCGGCGCGCGCCAGATCGGCTTCACCGTGCTGTCGCTGACTGTTTCGCTGGTGGCGGTGTTCCTGCCGCTGCTGTTGATGCCCGGCGTCACCGGCCGCCTGTTCCACGAGTTCGCCTGGGTGCTGAGCATCGCGGTCGTGCTGTCGATGCTGATCTCGCTGACGCTCACCCCGATGATGTGCGCCTACCTGCTCAAGCCCGACGCCCTGCCGGAAGGCGAAGACGCGCATGAGCGCGCGGCGGCGGCCGGCAAGCAGAACCTGTGGACGCGCACCGTGGGCCTGTACGAGCACAGCCTGGACTGGGTGCTGGGCCACCAGCGCTTGACCCTGGCGGTGGCCGGTGGCGCACTGGTGCTGACCGTGCTGCTGTACGTGCTGATTCCCAAGGGGCTGCTGCCCGAGCAGGACACCGGCCTGATCACCGGCGTAGTGCAGGCCGACCAGAACATCGCCTTCCCGCAGATGGAGCAGCGCACCAGGCAGGTCGCCGAAGCGCTGCGCCAGGACCCGGACGTGACCGGCGTGTCGGCCTTCATCGGTGCCGGCAGCATGAACCCTACGCTCAACCAAGGCCAGCTGTCGATCGTACTGAAGGAGCGCAGCCAGCGTGACAGCCTGGACGAGGTGCTGCCGCGCCTGCAGAAGGCAGTGGCCGGGATCCCGGGCGTGGCGCTGTACCTCAAGCCGGTGCAGGACGTGACCCTGGATACCCGCGTGGCTGCCACCGAGTACCAGTACTCGCTGTCGGACGTGGACAGCGCCGAAGTGGCCAAGCAGGCCACGCGCCTGACCGAAGCGCTGCGCAAGCGGCCGGAACTGGCCGACGTCGACAACAACCTGTCCAACCAGGGCCGCGCGCTGGAACTGAACATCGACCGCGACAAGGCCAGCGTGCTGGGCGTGCCGATGCAGACCATCGACGACACCCTCTACGATGCGTTCGGCCAGCGCCAGATCTCGACCATCTTCACCGAGCTCAACCAGTACCGCGTGGTGCTGGAAGTGGCGCCGGAGTTCCGCACCAGCACCGCGCTGATGCAGCAGCTGGCCGTGGCTTCCAATGGTGCCGGCGCACTGACCGGCACCAACGCCACCAGCTTCGGCCAGGTCACCTCGTCCAACTCGTCCACCGCCACCGGCATCGGCGCGCAGAACACCGGCATCACCGTCGGCGCCGGCAACATCATCCCGCTGTCGGCACTGGCCGAAGGCAAGGTCAGCAGCGCGCCGCTGGTGGTCAGCCACCAGCAGCAGCTGCCGGCGGTGACCGTCTCCTTCAACGTGGCGCCGGGCTATTCGCTGTCCGATGCGGTCAAGGCCATTGAAGAGACCAAGGCCAGCCTGGACATGCCGGCCCACCTGCACGCCGAGTTCATCGGCAAGGCCGCCGAGTTCACCGGCAGCCAGACCGACGTGGTGTGGCTGCTGCTGGCCTCGCTGGTGGTCATCTACATCGTGCTGGGCGTGCTGTACGAGAGCTACATCCACCCGATCACCATCATCTCGACCCTGCCGCCGGCCGGCGTGGGCGCGCTGCTGGCGCTGATGGTGTGCGGCCTGAGCCTGTCGGTGGACGGCATCGTCGGCATCGTCCTGCTGATCGGCATCGTCAAGAAGAACGGCATCATGATGGTGGACTTCGCGATCGAGGCACGTCGTGCCGGTGCCAACGCGCACGAAGCAATCCGTCGCGCCTGCCTGCTGCGCTTCCGTCCGATCATGATGACCACCGCCGCGGCCATGCTCGGCGCACTGCCGCTGGCACTGGGCACCGGCATCGGGTCGGAACTGCGCCGCCCGCTCGGCATCGCCATCGTCGGTGGCCTGCTGCTGTCACAGCTGGTCACGCTGTACACCACACCGGTGATCTACTTGTACATGGAGCGCTTCTCCGAGTGGCTGGCGCGCCGCCGCGAACAGCGTGCGCTGCGCAACGGTTCGCTGCAGGAGCCGCAGGCATGATCCACGCCCCGCTGCTGCGGGGGGCCGCGCGATGAACCTGTCCGGCCCCTTCATCCGCCGCCCGATCGGCACCGCCCTGCTGGCCATCGGCCTGTTCATGGTCGGCCTGATCTGCTATCTGCGCCTGGGCGTATCGGCATTGCCGAACATCGAGATCCCGGTGATCTTCGTGCACGCCAGCCAGTCTGGTGCAGACGCGGCGACCATGGCCAGCACGGTCACCGCGCCGCTGGAGCGCCACCTCGGCCAGCTGCCGGGCATCGACCGCATGCGCTCGTCCAGCTCGGAAGGCAGCTCGCTGGTGTTCATGATCTTCCAGAGTGGCCACAACATCGATTCGGCCGCGCTGGACGTACAGACCGCGATCAACTCGGCGCAGGCCGACCTGCCTTCGGGCATGGGTTCGCCGATGTACCAGAAGGCGAACCCGAACGACGACCCGGTGATCGCCATCGCGCTGACCTCGCAGACGCAGTCGGCCGACGAGCTGTACAACGTCGCCGACTCGCTGCTGGCCCAGCGCATCCGCCAGATCAGCGGCGTCGCCTCGGTCGACATCGCCGGTGCCTCGACGCCGGCGGTGCGCGTGGACGTCAACCTGCGCCTGATGAACGCGCTCGGCCTGACCGCAGATGACCTGCGCAATGCGGTGCGTGCGGCCAACGTGACCTCGCCCACCGGCTTCCTCAGCGATGGCAACACCACTACTGCCATCATCGCCAACGACTCGGTGGCGCGCGCCGCCGACTTCGCCAACCTGGTGGTCAAGACCCAGGGCGATGGCCGGGTGATCCGCCTGAAGGACATCGCCAACGTCTACGACGGCCAGCAGGATGCCTACCAGGCCGCGTGGTTCGACCACAAACCGGCGGTGGTGATGTACGTGTTCACCCGTGCCGGGGCCAACATCGTGGAGACCGTGGACCGGGTCAAGGCGCAGATCCCGACCCTGCGCGACTACCTGCAGCCCGGCACCACGATGACGCCGTACTTCGACCGTACGCCGACCATCCGTTCCTCGCTGCATGAAGTGCAGATCACCCTGCTGATCAGCCTGGCGATGGTGGTGCTGACCATGGCGCTGTTCCTGCGCCGTCTGGCCCCTACCCTGATCGCCGCGGTGACCGTGCCGCTGTCGCTGGCCGGTGCTGCGCTGGTGATGTACGTGATGGGGTTCACCCTGAACAACCTGAGCCTGCTGGCGCTGGTGATCGCGATTGGTTTTGTGGTCGACGATGCGATCGTGGTGATCGAGAACATCATGCGCCACCTCGACGAAGGCATGCCTCGCATGCAGGCGGCGCTGACCGGTGCACGCGAAATCGGCTTCACCATCGTCTCGATCACCGCCTCGCTGGTGGCGGTGTTCATCCCGCTGCTGTTCGCCAGCGGCATGATGGGCGCGTTCTTCCGCGAGTTCACCGTCACCCTGGTCGCGGCGATCGTGGTGTCGATGATCGTCTCGCTGACGCTGACCCCTGCGTTGTGCAGCCGTTTCCTCAGCGCCCACGACCACGCCGCGCCGCCGTCGCGCTTCGGCCGCTGGCTCGATGCCGGCCACGAACGCATGCTGCGCGTCTATACCCTGTTCCTCGACTTCTCCCTGCGCCATGCGCTGCTGATGTCGCTGACCCCGCTGCTGCTGATCGGCGTCACCATCTTCCTGTTTGGCGCAGTGAAGAAGGGCGCGTTCCCGCCACAGGACACCGGCCTGATCTGGGGACGCGCCAACTCCAGCGCCACCGTGTCCTTCGAGGACATGGTCGCCCGCCAGCGCCGCATCACCGACATGCTGATGGCCGACCCGGCGGTGAAGACCGTGGGCGTGCGCCTGGGCAGCGGCCGCCAGGGCTCCAGTGCGCAGTTCAATATCGAGCTGAAATCGCGCAGCGACGGCCGCCGCGAAACCACCGCGCATGCGCTGGCACGGTTGAGCGCCAAGGCCGACCGTTACCCGGACCTGCAACTGCGCCTGCGCGCGATCCAGGATCTGCCGAGCAACGACGGCGGTGGTTCCAGCCAGGGCGCGCAGTACCGCATCTCGCTGCAGGGCAACGACCTCGCCGCACTGCAGGAATGGCTGCCCAAGCTGCAGGCGGAACTGAAGAAGAACCCGAAGCTGCGCGACGTCGGCACCGACGTGGACAACGCCGGCCTGCGCCAGAACATCCAGATCGACCGTGCCAAGGCCGCGCGCCTGGGCATCACCGTCGGCGCCATCGACGGCGCGCTGTACGGTGCATTCGGCCAACGCCAGATTTCCACCATCTACTCGGACATCAACCAGTACAGCGTCGTGGTCAACGCCCTGCCCTCGCAGACCGCCACCCCGGCGGCGCTGGACGAGATCTACGTGCGTGCGCGCAACGGCGACATGGTGCCGATCACCGCAGTGGCGACCCAGGTTCCGGGCTTGGCGCCATCGCAGATCACCCATGAAAACCAGTACACGACGATGGACCTGAGCTACAACCTGGCCCCGAACGTGAGCATGGGCGAGGCCAAGGCGATCATCGACGCGACTGTGGCCGGCATGCGCATGCCGGGCGACATCCGCCTGGCCGACGATGCCGGTTTCGGCTTCAATTCCGACCCCAGCGACATGCTGATCCTGGTGCTGGCGGCGATCCTGACCGTATACCTGGTGCTGGGCATGCTCTACGAGAGCCTGATCCACCCGGTCACCATCCTGTCGACGCTGCCGGCGGCGGGCGTGGGCGCGCTGCTGGCCCTGTTCGGCACCAATACCGAACTGTCGGTGATCTCGATGATCGCGCTGGTGCTGCTGATCGGCATCGTCAAGAAGAACGCGATCATGATGATCGACTTCGCGCTGGTGGCACAGCGCGTGCACGGCCTGGCACCGCGCGATGCCGCGCGCGAAGCCAGCATCGTGCGCTTCCGCCCGATCATGATGACCACCATGGTGGCGATCCTGGCGGCGGTGCCGCTGGCGATCGGCCTCGGCGAGGGCTCCGAGCTGCGGCGCCCGCTGGGCATCGCGATGATCGGTGGTTTGCTGTTCTCGCAGAGCCTGACCCTGCTCAGCACGCCGGCGCTGTACGTGATCTTCTCCTGCCTGGCCGAACGCTGGCGGGCACGTCGCGCACGCAAGCGCGAAGCCAAGCTGCTCAAGCGCGCGCAGCGGGCATAGCCCGGTAGAGCCGGCCGCTGGCCGGCCTCCCCGGTGCATCTGCCGGCCAGTGGCCGGCACTACCGTGGTGCGAATGGTGGGTGCGGGCCGTTGGCCCGCACTGCATACTTCACGCGTACCCCGCAATAATGGTGGTCGATCCATACGCCGAGCCTGCATGTCCGCCCGCCAATCCCGCCTCAGCCGCCTGTGGGCCCACGAAAAGGCCAGCTATGGCCTGCGGGTGTTCATCGCCCTGAGCGCGGCGATGGCCGTGTGCTGGTACTGGGACGCGCTTACCGCGCTGCCCGGGGTATTCCTCGGCATCATCGCCAGCGCGATCGCCGAGACCGACGACAACGCGTGGGGCCGGACCAAGGCAGTGCTGCTGTCGCTGCTGTGCTTCTGCATCGCGGCGGCCTCAGTGATCTGGCTGTTCCCGTGGCCGTGGATCTTCATCGGCGCACTGGCGCTGTCCACCTTCGGCCTGACCCTGCTCGGTGCGCTGGGCGAACGCTATGCGTCCATCGCCCAGGCCACGGTGACGCTGGCGATCTACACCATGATCGGCCTGGAGCAGCACGGCAGCCGCGACCTGCACACCGCGCTGGATGCGGTCAGCCACCTGCTGGCCGGCGCCGCCTGGTATGGGCTGCTGTCGATCCTGTGGACCGCGCTGTTCGCCAACCGTCCGGTGCGCGAGCGCGTCGCGCGGCTGTACCAGGAGCTGGGCCGCTACCTGCAGCTGAAGGCCGCCCTGTTCGAGCCGGTGCGCGAGGCCGACCTGCAGCGCCGCCAGCTGGATCTGGCCGAGCAGAACCGCCGCGTGGTCGGTGCCTTGAACGAAGCCAAGGCCGCGATCCTGGCCCGTTTCGGCCGCTCGGGCCGGCCCGGCGTGAATTCCGGCCTGTACCTGCGGCTGTATTACATGGCGCAGGATTTCCACGAGCGCGCCAGTTCCTCGCACTACCCGTACGGCGCGCTGGTCGAGGCGTTCTTCCACAGCGACGTGCTGTACCGCTGCCAGCGCCTGCTCGATCTGCAAGGGCAGGCCTGCGCACGCCTGGGCGAGGCGATCCGCCTGCGCCGCCCGTTCGTCTATGGTGAAAGCAACCAGCAGGCAGGGCGCGATCTGGTCGATGCGCTGGCCTACCTGCGCCACCAGCAGCGCCCGCAGTGGCAACGCCTGCTCGGCTCGCTGGACCTGCTGGTGCACAACCTGCGCAGCATCGAGCGCCGCCTCCTCGATGCCGAGCGCTCCGAGGCCAGCCTCGACAACGTCGATACCCGCCTGCGCGACAGCAACCCGCACACACTGCGCGAGATGGGCGTGCGCCTGCGCCAGCAGCTCACGCCCGGTTCGGTGCTGTTTCGCCACGGCCTGCGCATGGCGCTGGCGCTGATCGCCGGCTTCGCGGCGATCCGCCTGTTCAATGCACAGAACGGTTCGTGGGTGCTGCTGACCATCGTGTTCGTGTGCCGGCCCAATTTCGGCGCCACCCGCCAGCGCCTGGCGCAACGCATCGTTGGCACCGTGGCCGGCCTGGTGCTGACCTGGGCACTGCTGCAGCTGTTCCCGCAGCTGCACGTGCAGCTGTTGATCGCACTGTTGTCGGCGCTGCTGTTCTTCTTCACCCGAACCGACCGCTACCTGGTGGCTTCGGCAGCGATCACGGTGATGGCGCTGACCTGCTTCAACCTGATCGGTGATGGCTTCCTGCTGATCGTGCCGCGCATGGTCGATACGCTGCTGGGCTGTGCGATCGCGGCGGCGGCAGCGTTCCTGATCCTGCCCGACTGGCAGGGTCGCCAGCTGCACCTTGTTCTGGGGCGCGTGCTGGATACCGCTGCACGCTATCTGGATGCCGTGCTGGGCCAGTACCGCAGCGGCATGCGCGACGACCTGGCCTACCGCATCGCCCGCCGTGACATGCACAACGCCGACGCCGCATTATCCACGGCGCTGTCGAACATGCTGCGCGAGCCCGGCCATGTACGCCGTAATCTGGATGCCGGTTTCCATTTCCTGGCCCTGTCCAACACCTTGCTCGGCCATCTGTCGGCCCTCGGCGCACACCGCGACCAGGTGGACAGCTATGCCGGCGATCCGCTGGCGCTGGCCGCCGGTGAACGCGTGCGCAAGGCGCTGCAGCAGCTGGCGGGTGCCCTTACTGCACGCCAGCCGGTGACCGAGGACGACAACGATGCCGACCGCGCGGTGGCCGCCGAGCTGGAACAGATCGACGACGCGATGCCGCCGAAGCTGCAGCTGATCCGCACGCAGATGGCGCTGGTGCTGCGCCTGCTGCCGAAGGTCCGCGCGGCGGCCAATGAGGCGGTGCGGAGCCTGACCTGACCTCGGGAGCGCTGGGCCATGCCCGGCAGGTGCCGGTTGCGGCAACGTGACGAGGCCGCCGGGCATGACCCGGCGCTACCCGCGCCGCAACAGCGCGTTGCGCCGGGCGCTGCAGCCCGATCACGCCGCCGCGCGGATACTGGGTGATGCCCTGCTCACGGATTCCGGCCATGAAGATCGAACTCAGCGGCCGCACCGCGCTGGTCACCGCCTCCACCGCCGGCATCGGGCTGGCCATCGCGCAAGGCCTGGCCGAAGCCGGTGCGCGAGTGGTCCTCAACGGTCGCAGCACCGGCAGCATCGAACGCGCACGCCGGCGCGTACTGGCCGCAGTTCCAGGCGCCGAAGTGATCGGCGTCGCCGCGGACCTGTCCGGTGCGGCGGGTGTCGAGGCACTGCTCGCGGGCGTGCCCGCGATCGACATCCTGGTCAACAACGCTGGCATTTTCGGCCCGGAAGACTTCTTCCAGACCGACGACGCCACCTGGGAACGCTACTGGCAGACCAACGTAATGTCCGGCGTGCGCCTGTCGCGTGCGCTGCTGCCGGCGATGGTTGATGCCGGCTGGGGCCGCGTGCTGTTCATCTCCTCCGAGTCGGCGCGCAACATCCCCGCCGACATGATCCACTACGGCGTCAGCAAGACCGCCCAGCTGGCGCTGTCACGTGGCCTGGCCAAGCGCGTGGCCGGCAGTGGCGTCACCGTCAACGCGGTGCTCCCGGGGCCGACGCTCTCTGAGGGTTTTGCCGCGATGTTCGAGGATGAACGCCAGCGCAGTGGCAAGCCGCTGGAGCAGATCGGCCGCGAGTTCGTGATGGAACATCGCCCGTCCTCGGTCATCCAACGTACTGCCACGGTCGAGGAAGTGGCCAACATGGTGGTGTATCTGGCCTCACCGCAGGCCTCGGCCACCTCAGGCGCCGCGCTGCGCGTGGATGGCGGCGTGGTCGACGATATCGTCTGAAGTTCTGGAGTAGTGCGGACCAACGGTCCGCACCGGTCCCTGCATCCCGGCAGGAATGCTAGGCTGCGCCGGTCAAGGAGGCTCCATGTCCGGTCACAACCAGTTCGCTCTGCTGCGCCAGCGCCGTTTCCTGCCGTTCTTCGTCGTCCAGGCGCTCGGTGCGTTCAACGACAACGTGTACCGGCAGGCGATCATCAGCATGCTGCTGTTCATGGCCGTGCCGGAGGAAGAACTCGGCCTGTACGCCACGCTGGCACCGGCCATCTTCATCCTGCCTTACTTCCTGTTCTCGGCCTTGGCCGGGCAGATCGCCGACAAGCTGGAAAAATCGCGGCTGATCGTGATCACCACCACCATGGAGATCGTGATCATGTCGCTGGCCGCGACCGGCTTCCTTACCCAGAGCCTGCCAGTGCTGCTGGTCGCCTTGTTCTGCACTGGCATGCAATCCACGCTCTTTGGCCCGGTGAAGTACTCGGTGCTGCCCTCGGTGCTCAAGCCCGAGGAACTGACCGGCGGCAACGGCCTGGTCGAGATGGGCACCTCGATGTCGATCCTCTCCGGCATGATCGTCGGCGGCCTGGTGTTCACCGTGGCCGGCAGCCATGGCACGGTAGTGGCGGCGTGCGCGATCATCGCGCTGGCCATCTGCGGCAACATCGCCGCCCGCCTGATTCCCAAGGTGGATGCCGGCGACCCGAACCTGGAGATCAACTGGAATCCGCTGCCCGAATCGCTGGCGGTGCTGCGCATGGCGCGGCAGCAGAAGGCGGTGCGCAATTCGATCCTGGGTGTGTCCTGGTTCTGGTTCGTCGGCACGGTGCTGACCTCGCAGTTGCCGGCCTATGCGGTGACCAACCTCGGCGGCGAGCCGATCCTGTACATCTTCGCGCTGGCGCTGTTCTCGGTCGGTACCGGCGTCGGCTCGCTGCTGTGCGAGAAGCTGTCCGCACGCACGGTGGAAATCGGCCTGGTGCCCCTGGGTGCGTTCGGCATGACCGCCTTCCTGCTCGACCTGTACTTCGCCCGCAGCGGCGAAGCGAGTGCGCACGGGCTGACCATCGGCACCTTCCTGCAGCAGCCCGGCAGCCTGCGCATCGTCGTCGACCTGATCGGCATCGGCCTGTTCACCGGCATCTTCGTGGTGCCGCTGTTCGCGCTGATCCAGAGCCGTACGCCGAAGGCGCAGATGTCGCGCGTGTTCGCCGCGCTGAACATCCAGAACTCCGGCTTCATCGTGGCTGCGGCGCTGCTGTCGCTGGCTGCGCACCGGCTGCTGCACTGGACCATCCCGCAGCAGTTCCTGGCGCTGGCCATCGCCAACGCGCTGGTGGCGATCTACATCTTCACCATCGTCCCCGAATTCCTGATGCGCTTCCTCAGCTGGCTGATGGTGCGCACCCTGTACCGCCTGCGCCCGCACGGCATCGAGGCCAACGTGCCTGACGAAGGCGCCGCACTGCTGGTCTGCAACCATGTCAGCTACATGGACGCGCTGATCCTGTCGGCGACGATTCCGCGCCCGGTGCGTTTCGTCATGTACTACAGGATCTTCAACATTCCGGTGATGCGCTGGATCTTCCGCACCGCCAAGGCGATTCCGATCGCCGGCGCCCGCGAAGACCCGGCGCTGATGCAGCGCGCGTTCGACGAGATCGATGCGGCGCTGGCCGAAGGCGAGCTGGTCTGCATCTTCCCGGAAGGCGCGCTGACCAAGGATGGTGCGATGGCGCCGTTCAAATCCGGCGTCGAGAAGATCCTCGAACGGCGGCCGGTGCCGGTGGTGCCGATGGCGCTGCGCGGCATGTGGTCGAGCATGTGGAGCCGGCGCGACAGCCGCCTGGGCCGCATGCGCGTGCCGCGCCGCTTCCGCGCCACCATCGAGGTGGTGGCAGCGCCGGCGGTAGATGGGCACAACACCAGCGCTCCGCTGCTGGAGGCGCAGGTCCGGGCCCTGCGTGGCGATCACGCCTGACCGAATCGGCCCGGCGGTCAGCGCCAGCCCTCCCCCCTCTGCATACGCCACCGTCCAGTGGATATGCCGTCGTGGCGCAACTGTAAACGCATACATGCAACGCAGGTTGCGGTAGATTACGCACCCACAGGGGGGAGGTCCGGCCAATTCACCAAGGCCGGCCACCAAGGAATGGAGTCTCGCTTTGAATCAACCACCACCGCTCAGCCGTCCGGTCTACATCCCCAACCATCTGGTCTGGGCGATCCTGACGACGCTGTTCTGCTGTCTGCCGTTGGGCGTGGTGTCGATCGTCTATGCCTCCCAGGTCGACGGCCGCCGCGCGGCCGGCGACCTGCCCGGGGCCTATAGCGCGTCGCGCAAGGCGGGCTGGTGGGCGGTGGCTTCGGCCGTTGCCCTGCCGGTCCTGTTGTTGTTGTGGTTCGGGCTGTTCGGCGGCTTGGCCGTACTGGGCGCTCTTTCCGACCAATGATTCACCACCATCACCCATCAAGGAGCTTGAACCCATGAATACCGCCACTCCGCAGGTCCCGAACAACCTGGTCTGGGCCATCCTGACCACTCTGTTCTGCTGCCTGCCGGCCGGAATCGTGTCGATCGTCTACGCCGCACAGGTCAACGGCAAGCTGGCTGCTGGCGACATCGCCGGCGCCCAGGACTCCGCCGCCAAGGCCAAGAAGTGGGCCATCTGGTCGGCCATCGCCTGGGTCGTGGTGGTCGTGCTGTACGTGCTGTTCTTCGTTGTGCTCGGCGGCATGGGCGCGATGAGCAACGGCAGCTACTGATCGACGTGGACGGATCCGGCGTCCGCGCCGGATCCGTTGTTGCATGTCCGCGCTTCCTGCTCGCTCCCGACTCGCCCGCTGGGCGCCACTGCTGGTTTCCGCTGGCCTGGCTGCAGGTGCCACAGTGGTGCTGCGCAACGTCAATCCCTATGCCGCCGGCAACCCGTTGCCGAGCTGCCCGCTGTACGCGCTGACCGGCCTGTACTGCCCGGGCTGTGGCAGCACCCGCTGCCTGTACTCACTGGTCCATTTCGACCTGCCCGGCGCGATGGCGATGAACCCGCTGCTGGTCGTCAGCCTGCCGTTCCTGCTGTTGATGCTGCTCAACATCGCTGGCATCCGTCCGCGCATGCTCGACCCGCTGATGCGGGTATTGGCCAATCCCACGTTCTGGCTCTGGGTACTGCCCGGCTATGCGCTGCTGCGCAACCTGCCGTGGGCACCGTTCACCGCGCTGGCGCCGATCTAGGTTTGCAGCCAACGGCGCAGCCCCTCGTGGTGGGCGAGTGCATTGATACGGGATCTGGCCGGGCGGGTGGGCTGCGCAGGGGCCGCTGCAAGTACGTCCATGTAAGCTCGGTCGCCGCATCCATGCGGCTCACGCCCCGGCGCAGCCCACCCGCCCGGCCACGGACAGTTTCCGTGCGCGTCCACCACGGAAAAGAAAGAGAAGATCAAAAGCGCAAGCGGATCGCTTCGCTCTGCATCCACGCATGGCGTGGATCTACCGTGTCGACCAAGGTCGACACCCACCGGCAGTCGCAGTTGACCCACCGTCAGCGGGAAACTGTCGGGGGTGGGGCGGTGTGGGGCTGAAGGACCGTTGGCGCCATGGATGGCGCCATCGAGCCCCCACGGACGGGTTTACGGCGTGTCCTGCAGCCCCACACCGCCCCGCCCAACCATCGGCAACCCAGAGCCGCTTTGGCTTTGGCTCCGGCCTCTGCAGGTGCAGGGCTGCAAGCCCTGCAAAGCACCTACGTCACCCAGCCTGCAATCACCAGCAGCGCCAGCACGGCCAGCCACAGCAGCAGCATCCGCCACACCAGGCTCATCGCATCACGCAATTCCGGCAGGCGCTGCCACACCGGCAGCAATCCGGCCTCGGTGTAGTCGTGCGCATCCTCGCGCAGCTCGGCGTTGACGCTGGCGCGTGCCACCGCGCCGAGGAAGCCGATATTGCCTGCCAGGCGCTCGCCATGCGCCTGCCGCCACGCCTTCCACGCGGTATCGAAGTTGCCCACCAGTGCCATCGAGAACGCCATCAACTGTGCCACCGGCCATTCGATCCAGCCCAGCAGGCGCTGCGCCAGCGCCAACGGCTCTACCGGCACGCGCGCGCGCATCGGGCTTTCCGCCATCAGCGCCAGCAGCCGGTAACCCAGCGCGCCGGCCGGGCCCAGCAGCAGAAACCAGAACAGCACCGCGAACCAGCGCCGCAATGCGTTGAGCACGGTCGCCTCGACCAGCGACGGCATGTCTTCGCGCAGGCTGCCACCCGCGGCCTGCAGGTTGCGCACCGCTGCCTGGCGCGTCGCGGCATCGTCAGCGTCGATGATCGCCTCGATATCGCGATCCAGATCACGCGGCCCCCAGCACCAGGCCAGCACCGCCACCCCCAGGAACAGCGATGGCAGGCCGAACAGCACACCGCGCAGCAGCCACGCCAGCAGCGCCATCAGCAGCACCGGCGGCAGCAGCGCCAGCGCCACACCCGCCGGCCCCTGCCAGGCCTTGCCCCCCTGTGCGTCCAGCCAGACCAGCCAGCGCCGGAAGCCGTCGAAACGGCGCAGCGAAGCGGCAGCGGCCGGGGCAACATGGCCCAGGGCCAGCGCCACCAGCACGGCGGCCAGAGTGGTGAACATGGCAGGACTCCCTACGAAACAAGACGCTCGGCGACGCTACCTTACCTTTGGCAGCGAGCCCCTCAGCAGTGATTCGGACTGTAACCGGAGGCGTGTTCAGGTGGCGGCAATGCTCGCACCCAGGACGCACCGCCAGCGGCCGGGCGTCATGCCCGCTGCTGCCGGTACCAGTGCTCGATCAGGCCCCGGGAAATCGAGATCGGTGGTGACAGACGAATGCCCTGGCCATCGTCCTCGGCATCACGCGCCAGCGCCGCGCCCACCTCGTCGGCACTGAACCAGCGCGCATCTTCCAGTTCACCGTCCACGGTCGGCAGGTCGTCGTGTGCCTGCGCGCGGAAACCGACCATCAGCGCCCCCGGGAACGGCCAGGGCTGCGAACCGAGGTATTGGCAGGCAGTCACCCGCACCTTGCTCTCCTCGTGCACCTCGCGCACCACGGTCTGCTCGAAGGTCTCGCCGGGTTCGACGAAACCGGCCAGCACCGAGTAGCGACGCGGCGCCCAGTTCGACTGGCGGCCCAGCAGCAGCCGGCCCTGGTTCTCAACTGCCACGATCACCGCCGGATCGACCCGCGGATAATGCTCGGTGGAGCACTGCGCACAGTGCCCAACGAAGCCGCCGCGGGCGAACGCCACGGTGCCACCGCACACACCGCAGAAGCGGGTGCGCGAATGCCAGTAGGACATGCCACGGGCGTAGCTGAAGGCGGTCGCGTCGGCCATCGACCACAGCAGGGCGGCTTGCCGCAGGTCGAGACGGCGGGGCGCGGCGACGGCGACGTTGGCCGCTTCAACCGAGAACCAGGCCTGCTCCCCTCGCAGGCCCAAGAAGATCGCGGCACCGGGGCCACCGCCGATGTCGGCACCGCTCAGCGCCAGCGGCTGGTCGTCATCGCCGGTGAAAGCGCTGCCGTCCTGATCGAGTACGAGAATACGCGCGCCCGGCCACAGGCGCGCCAGTGCATCGGCATCTTCGCGCAGGGCATCGGCGCGCTCCAGCGGTTCACCAACGAAGGCGAAACCGGAAAGCGGCGAAGGAGTCTTGGGCATCCGGCAAGCGTGCCGCCAATCGATGCGGGTGGCAAGCCGCAGGCTATCCGGAAACTGTCTACGGGTGCGGAGCTTGCTCCACACACCTTGTCGCGCGGGACGCAGGCCCCGCGCCCTGCCTACATGCTGAAGCTGCTGCCGCAGCCGCAGGTGGTCTTGGCGTTCGGGTTACGGATCACGAACTGCGCACCGGTCAGGCTCTCGGTGTAGTCCACCTCGGCGCCCATCAGGTACTGCAGGCTCAGCGGGTCGACCAGCAGGGTCACCCCGCTGGTCTGCACCGCCAGGTCATCGTCGGCACGGTTCTCGTCGAACTCGAACCCGTACTGGAAACCGGAACAGCCGCCGCCTTCGATGTACACGCGCAATGCCAGGTCGGGGTTGCCCTCTTCCTGGATCAGGGATTTGACCTTGGCAGCCGCCGACTCGGTGAAGTTCAGCGGGCGCTCCAGCGATTGGTAATCGGGCGCGGCGGCCGGGGTGGCGCCGGGCAGGGAGACTAGCGTGCTCATGGCGTCAGCATGGGGGCGCCGAAGATGGCTTTCAAGACATCGCCTCGGCCAGCTTGCGGCGCGCAGCGGTGTCTCCCTTGCCATCAGCGGCGTCGGCGCCTTCCGGCGCCGGCAGGGCCGCCATCGGGGCGCTGGCATGGATCAGGCGGCCGTTCAGCTGCGCGCCCGCATTCATTTCCACCACCTGGTAATGGACGTTGCCGTTGACGCGCGCGCTCGGGGTCAGCTCGACCTTCTCGGTGGCATGCACGTCACCGTCGAGGCGGCCGCTGATGACCACGACCTGGGCACGGATCTCACCCTCGATCACGCCATGCTCGGCGACCGTCAGGGTCGCGCCACTGGCGCCTTCGGCGGCGATCACCTTGCCGTGGATGCGGCCTTCCACATACAGGCCACCACTGAATTCCACATCACCACGGATCACCACCTGGTTGCCGATCAGGGCATCCACCACCAGCTGGCCGTCACGGTTGGATTTGCTGCTTCCGAACATCTGCCTACTCCCCTTTGCTGGCCGGCGCACCGGCCTGTTTCCAGTCGAATACCTGGGTGGTACCCCCCGTACCACTCCCCAATGTCACCCGCACGCGTTGCGGGGTGAAGTCAGCCGGCAGCATCACGCTGCCGGTGATCTGCTGGAAGTACCGGAACGAGTAATCCTGTCCCGGCACCTTGCTGCGCTGGTGCAGATCATCCCAGCTGATCGTGGCCAGCTTGCCGTTCTTCACGCCTTCCACGGTGAAACGCATCTGCCCCTGGCTGATGGCACCGCGGTTGAGGTTCTGGGTCAGCACGGCGGTGTACTGCCAGGTGCCGGCCGCTTCCGGGCTGAACTCGATCGAATGGGTGTTCAGGCCCTTGCGCTGACTGGTCGATCCGACCAGGCGCTCGTAGAACGCCACGTCGGCGCGCAGGCCGGCGATTTCCTCGTCGCGCTCGGCCAGCGAGGACTGCACTTCGGTGTTGGCGGCACGACTGATGCGGTCGGAGGCTTCCAGCGTGGCCTGCTTCTGGCGCAGCTCGGTCAGTTGGCCCTGCAGCGCCTCGGCGCGCTTCTCGGCGGCCTGCAGGCGCTGGCCCTGGGCATCGCGCGGGGTGGCCATCCAGCAGCCGCCCAGTACCGCCAGCACCAGGCTGAGCAGCCAGATGCCGCCCATCACCAGCAGGCGGCGACGGTCGGCAGGCGGTTGCGGCGCACCGGGCAGGCGCACCTGCACGCGCATGGGAGGGCGGTTGGTCATGGGTGGATTCCGGGGCATCGCGAGGGCGACACCAGTACGGCCCCTGTGGCAAACGACGGGCTAGTGTATGACAGGACGGGCGGGTTTCCTGCGCAGGGCCCGGCCGCGGCCGGTGGCGTTCAGCCACGCCATCGCCGATAGTGTGGCCCCCTGCACAGTTCCGTCGCCGGAGCACCGCCATGACCGAAGCCCATCTGTTCGTGATCGGCATCCTGCTGGCCTGGCTGGCCGGCATCCGCGTCTACCTCACCGTGTTCGGCGTCGGCCTGGCCGGACTGCTCGGCTGGGTCGATCTGCCGCCCGCCCTGCAGGCCACCGAATCGTGGTGGGTGCTGGGCACGTCTGCGGCACTGGCGATCACCGAATTCTTTGCCGACAAGATTCCTGGCGTGGACTCGGCCTGGGACCTTGTACAGACCCTGGCGCGCGTGCCCGCCGGTGCCTTCCTCGCTGCCGCCACGCTGTCGCCGGACGGCCAGCTGGGAACCGGCGCACTTGCCGCCGGCGCCGGTGTCGCCCTGGCCAGCCACGGCCTGAAGGCCGGCACCCGCGCCCTGCTCAACACCTCGCCGGAGCCGGCCAGCAACTGGGTAGCGTCGGCCGCCGAAGACACCGTGGTGGTCGGCGGTCTGGCGCTGGCACTGGCGCACCCGTGGATCGCGCTGGTGGTGGTGCTGGCCTGCAGCCTGGCCGGCGCGCTGCTGGTGTGGCTGGTCTGGCGCGCGTTGTGGAAGGGCGTGCGCTGGCTGGCGCGCGGTGCTGCAGCCGACAGTCCACGACAGCACAGCAGCGGCTGACCGCCGGGCTTGTCGCATAATGGATGCGAACACCAGGAGCACCGATGGCCGCAAACGAATCCCCCGCGGGCGCCCGCCCGGGACGCGCTGAAACCCCTCCGGCCGATCATTGGCAACGCTGGGCCAGCACCGCGACCAGCCCCACCGCCGCAACGCCCACCACGGTGCCTGTCGCCGCTGCCGGTGCCGCCATGGCCAATGCGGCACCGCCGCCGCTGCCCGGCCCGATCGCGGCAACTGCCGCCGAAGCAGGCAACAGCGACCACGCACCGTCACCGTCCGACTCGCCCTACCGCGTGCTGATCGTCGAAGACGATCGCGCCCAGGCCCTGTTCGCCCAGAGCGTGCTGCACGGCGCCGGGATGCAGGCGATCGTGCACAGCGACGCCGATGGCGCGCTGCAGGCGATCAAGGAACACCATCCGGACCTGATCCTGATGGACCTGCACCTGCCCGGCCTGGATGGCATGCGCCTGACTGCGCTGATCCGCCAGCAACCCGGCCTGCAGCTGCTGCCGATCGTGTTCCTCAGCGGCGACCCGGATCCGGAGCGCCAGTTCGAGGTGCTCGACAGCGGCGCCGACGATTACCTCAGCAAGCCGATCCGGCCGCGCCACCTGATCGCCGCCGTGTCCAACCGCATCCGCCGTGCACGTGCGCAGGCCGCGACCCTGCCCGGTGCGTCCGGCGCGCCGGCCACCAGCAATCCGGAAACCGGCCTGCCGACGCGCCACCACGTCCTGCAGCAGCTCAACGCCGCCCTCGCCCACCGCGACACGGGCGGGGTGTTCTTCGTCGAAGTCTCCAGTGCGCTGGGCCTGCGCGAGCGCTACGGCTATGCCGCCTTTGAACGCCTGATGGTACAGGCCGGACAGCGCCTGGCCGAGGCTGGCCATCCGCACCTGCTGGCGCGCCTGAACGACAACAGCTTCCTGCTGCTGGCGCGCAATGCCGCCGAGGACAGCCTGGAAGGCATCGCCGCCGCCCTGCGCGAGCAGCTGTCGGTACGGGCCTTCGTGATCCGCGACGACGAGTCCGTGCACCTGCGCGGCGTGGTCGGCTATGCACCGCTGTCGCCCGGCTTCGACGATGCCCACAGCGCGCTGGAAGCCGTCGAACGCACCACACTGCAGGCACGCCTGCTCAGCGCCGGCGTGGCCGGCCACGTACATCGCGACGCGGTCAGTGATCAGGAACACCTGGCGTTGCTGGAAGGCCAGCTGGAACTGGCGTATCAGCCGATTGTCGCCGTCGCCGGCGGCAATACCGCGCAGTACCAGCTGCTGCTGCGCCTGCGCCAGGCCGATGGCACGGTGCTGGCCGCCGGCCAGGTGATCCCGGCCGCCGAAGCCGCCGGCCGCATCGCCGACCTCGACCAGCAGGTGATGGACCATGCGCTGGGCCTGCTGGACCTGTACCGGCACGCGACACAGCCGCTGAACCTGTTCGTCTCGCAGTCGCTGCGCACACTGCAGCGCGATGCGTTCACCGACTGGCTGCTGGAATCACTGCAGCGGCGCGACCTGCCCGGCAGCGCGCTGGTGATCGACGTGCGCCTGCCCGACGCCTTGATCCACACCGTACCGCTGCAGCAGTTCTGCCAGCGCATGACCGGGGCCGGCGTGCGCTTCTGCCTGAGCCAGTTCGAGCCGGGCGGCGAAGCCGATGCGTTGCTGACCCAACTGCCCCTGTCGTTCGTGCGCATGGCCGCGCGTTTCTCCAGCAGCCATACCAATCCGGCCACCCGCGAGGAACTGCGCCGGGCGATCGAACGCGCGCACGGTGCGGGGCTGCAGATCATCGGCCAGCAGATCGAAGACCCGCAGGCCGCTGCCGCAATGTGGGTGGGCGGTGTCGACTACATCCAGGGCAACATGGTGCAGTCGGCCGGCAGTGACCTGAACTTCGACTTCCACAACGCGGTGCTCTGAGGTGCCGCTGTGGGTCGCGCTGCTGGCGGCGCTCATGGTGGCAGCGGCGGGGCTGCTGCTGATGGGCCTGCGCCTGCGCGCACGGGATCGTGCGCTGGCCCTGCTGCAGCGGGAACGCAACACGCTGGCCAGCGAGCGCGACCAGTTGCGCCACACCACCGAGCGCCAGGGGCAGCTGGAACAGCAGCTGCTGCAGGCCAAGCAGGCCGCCGAAGCGGCGGTGCTGGCCAAGGGCGAATTCCTGGCCACGATGAGCCATGAAATCCGCACGCCGCTCAACGGCATCCTGCCGATGCTGGAGCTGATCGCACGTGGCCCGCTGGGTGAAGACCAGCGGCAGATGCTGGCCACCGCATCGGCCAGCTCGCAGCAGCTGCTGCGCATCGTCGACGACATCCTCGACTACTCGCGGCTGGAAGCGCAGGCGCTGGAACTGGAGATCACCAGCTTCAACCTGCGCGACCTGCTCGATGGCGTGGTGCAGCTGATGCAGCGCGCCGCCGATTCCAAGGGCCTGTCACTGGGGCTGCAGCTGGATCCGACGGTGCGCCTGCCGGTGCGTGGCGATCCGGTGCGGCTGCGGCAGGTACTGAGCAACCTGCTGGCCAACGCCATCAAGTTCACCGCCCGCGGCCAGGTGCTGCTGCGGGTGCAGCGCCTGGGCGAAAGCGCGGCGCAGCACCAGCTGCGCTTCGAGATCGTCGACACTGGCATCGGCATCGACGAGGCCCTGCAGGCACGCCTGTTCCAGTCCTTCAGCCAGGCCGACGCCTCGACCACCCGCATCTACGGCGGCACCGGCCTGGGCCTGGCGATCTGCAAGCGCATCATCGACCTGATGCACGGGCGCATCGGCGTGCAGTCCACGCCCGGCCAGGGCGCCACGTTCTGGTTCGAGATTCCGCTGTTGAAGGTGCCCGGCGACCTGCCTGCGATGGCACGCGCGCCGGCCGCGCTGCTGTTGTTCAGCGGCGATGCGCTGCTGCAGGCGCGAGTCGAGCGCATTGCGGCCCATCACGGGCTGCAGGTGCAGGCGCTGGCGCTGGCGCAGCTCGACGAACTGGTCGAGCGCCTGCGCGCAATGCCGCGCCCGGGGCAACCGGCGCCAGCCTGGCTGCTGATCGATGCGCGTGCGCGCCGGCACGGCGAGGCGACACTGCAGCAGGCGCTGGCCGAGCGCGGCGACGACGACGGCCTGCACGTGCTGTGGCTGCAGGATGATGCAATGCCGGCGCGGCCGCGTCAGCAGGCGTTGCCGGCGCATTTCGACGATGCGGCCCTGCATGCCCTGCTGGCCGCACCCACCACGCAGGCGCGCCCGGCGGCCCTGCTGGCCAACGCAGAGGAAGCGCCGGCGACCACCACGCTGCCGCCGCTGCACCTGCGCGTGCTGCTGGTGGAAGACAACACCGTCAACCGGATGGTCGCCGAGCAGCTGCTGCGCGTATTCCAGTGCGAAGTACGCAACGCAGCCGATGGCGAGCAGGCCCTGGGGCTGCTGCGCGAAGGCGGCATGGATGTGGTGCTGATGGACTGCCAGATGCCGGTGCTGGACGGCTACGCCGCCACCCGCCGCTGGCGTGCCGAGGAAACCGAGCGCGGGCTGGCGCGGCTGCCAATCATCGCGATGACTGCCAACGCCATGGCCGGCGACCGCGAGCGCTGCCTGCAGGCGGGGATGGACGACTACCTGTCCAAACCGATTACACGCGGCACGCTGCATGCGTTGTTGCGGCGCTGGGGCCAGCGGTCTGGCGATGCCGTAGCGTCGAGCCTGCTCGACGGCGCGCCCCCGGTAGAGCCGGGCCATGCTCGGTTGGCGGAACTCGACAGCGATCGATCGGGCGATCGTCGCGCACGCTCGACGCCACAAGCCAAGCCAGCCAGCGTGGCCCCGCAACCGGTGCTCGACCGCGCAGTACTGGACGAACTGCGCGCGGTGATCGGCGAGGCCGCCAACCAGATCATTTCGGTGTTCCTGGAAGACACGCCCGCACTGGTACAGCAGTTGCAGCAGGCCGCACAGGCCGGCGACGACACCCGCCTGCTGGCAGTCGCGCACAGCCTGAAATCATCCAGTGCGAACGTCGGCGCGTTGTCGCTGTCGGCGGTGGCGCGACGCATCGAGCACGAAGCCCGCAGCGGCAGCCTGCAGCGCCCCGCCGTGGCGGTGGCGCTGCTGGTGGCCGAGTTCGCCCGTGCGCGCGTGGCGCTGACCGGCTACCTCGGCCAGCACCGGTAACCGGTAGCGTCGAGCATGGCTCGACGCTCCATGCGAACGCTCAGTCTTCCAGCTTGCTCAGCAGGTACTTCGGCTCGCCGATGCGCTCGATCAGGTCCAGCTGGGTTTCCAGCCAGTCGATGTGTTCCTCCTCCGAGTCGAGGATCTTCACGAACAACTGGCGGCTGACGTAGTCACCGACCGAATCCGCATAGGCCACGGCCTCGCGCAGGGTGACCACGCCGTCGCGTTCCAGCGACAGGTCGCACTGCAGGATCTCGGTCGGGTTCTCGCCAATGCGCAGCTTGCCCAGCGCCTGGAAGTTCGGCAGGCCTTCGAGGAACAGGATGCGGTCGGCGAGCATGTCGGCATGCTTCATCTCGTCGATCGATTCCTTGTACTCGTGTTCGGCCAGCTCCTTGATGCCCCAGTTCTTCAGCATCTTGGCGTGCAGGAAGTACTGGTTGATCGCGGTCAGCTCGTTGTAGAGGACTTTGTTGAGGAATTCGATGACCTTGGTGTCGCCCTTCATGGGGATGCTCCTGCACGCTGAAAACGCAGGCACTTTAGCGCCTTGCGCGCCGCGGTGAAGGAACGCGAATCGTGCGCATTGGCCTGCGCGGCGGTCGCTGAAGGAGGCGGAAACGCGGCGTCAATCCGCCGCGAAAGACGGTCAGGCAACCTGGGCCAGGCCAAGTACCGGCAGCGGCAGATCGTGGGTGGCACGTGCCTTGGCCAGCAGCTCGCCGGCCATGTCCAGGCAGGAACCGCAGGTGGCGCCACAGCCGGTACGCATGGTCAGTTCGGCCACCGTGCTGACGCCATGGCTGGCGGCTTCGCGGATCTGGTGGTCGGTGACTCCGTTGCAGATGCAGACGTACACAGGCGTGAACCGGGCTGACAGGCCAAGAGTGGCCTGGTGGATATTCCAATGGAAACGAGAATGGTTGTCAATCAGAGGCCTGAACCATTCTCGATACCGTTCAGCCGATCAGTTGGATGGAACGTCGCCCGTGGCCTTCTTTGGCCAGTAACCGCGGCTTCGCGGGCGCTTGCGGGGGCGGTCATGGCCGGCGGTGTGGCCCGGCATCCAGGCCTCGGCGGCACTCTTGGGCATGGCGGTAACGCCCTGCCCGGCCACCCCGCGCGCCAGGGGCGCCAGATGTCGCAGGGCACGCGCATAGACGCCACGCTTGAACATCACCACGTGCTCCACCGGGTACCAGAAATCCACCCAGCGCCAGTGGTCGAACTCCGGCGAGTCGGTGTGGTCGAGCTTCACGTGGGATTCGTCGCCGGTCAGGCGCAGCAGGAACCAGACCTGCTTCTGCCCGATGCAGACCTGCCGCTCATTGCGGCGGATGGCCCGCGCCGGCAGCTTGTAGCGCAGCCAGCCGGGCGTCGCCCCGAGCACTTCCACATGCTCAGGCAGCAGGCCGGTCTCTTCCTGCAGTTCACGATACATGGCCTCGACAGGCGTCTCGTCGGTGTTCATGCCACCCTGCGGGAACTGCCAGCCATCCCGGCGCACACGTCGTGCCCAGAACACCTGGCCGTCCTGCCGCATCAGCACAATGCCGACGTTCGGTCGATAGCCGTCCGGATCGATCACGATGCGGACTCCTAAGAAAATCTACTGGTTGGGACTATCCCATGCCGCCTGTCAGCCCACAAGCGCGGTACAAAAGTGTTGACAGGGACGATACACATCCGCAGAATAGCGGGCTCACCAAGGCTATGTAGCTCAGCCGGTTAGAGCACAGCACTCATAATGCTGGGGTCGGTGGTTCGAGTCCACCCATAGCCACCACACTGAAAATCAAGTTGTTTTTCAGTGTGAAAAGTGAGACAATAGTTGCACGTTTTGCCCCGTCGCCAAGCGGTAAGGCACCTGACTCTGACTCAGGCATTCGGTGGTTCGAATCCATCCGGGGCAGCCAGACAAAAAAGAAAAAAGCCTGATCGAAAGATCAGGCTTTTTTTTTGTTTGGTCACGCATCTCACCGTATCCCCGCGCCTGTGGGCGCATCCTCTTGAACACCAAAGGAGCTCTCCCCCAGAGAGACCAGGGGGCGGATCCTTTTCCACAGGAAAAGGCCCTGCCCCACCTCCTCCCAAGACGCGAAACCACGGGTAGTGCCGGCCGCTGGCCGGCAACCTGGGAATGCACAACCCAGAAACAGCAAAAGCCCGGCCGAAGCCGGGCTTTTGTTTTTCCATCCAGCGGGCCCCCGAAGGAGCCCAACCAGGCGCGGTAAATCAGCGCTTGGAGAACTGGGTGGCGCGGCGGGCCTTGTGCAGACCGACCTTCTTACGCTCGACTTCACGGGCGTCACGGGTCATGAAGCCAGCCTTGCGCAGCTCGGACTTCAGGGTTTCGTCGTACTCGACCAGAGCACGGGCGATGCCCAGACGGATCGCACCGGCCTGGCCGGTGGTGCCGCCGCCAGCGGCGGTGACCAGGATGTCGAAGCTTTCGGTGTTCTTGGTCAGCTCGAGCGGCTGGCGCACGATCATGCGCGCAGTCTCACGACCGAAGAACTCGTCCAGCGGACGGCCATTGACGGTGATGTTGCCCGAACCCTTGCGCAGGAACACGCGAGCGGTGGAGGACTTGCGGCGGCCAGTGCCGTAGTTTTGAGTGATAGCCATGATTAGATATCCAGAACCTGCGGCTGCTGTGCGGCGTGCGGATGCTCAGTGCCAGCGTAGACCTTGAGCTTGCGGTACATCTGGCGACCCAGCGGGCCCTTCGGCAGCATGCCCTTCACGGCGATCTCGATCACGCGCTCCGGGTGGCGCTCCAGCGCCTGGGCCAGGGATTCGGTCTTCAGGTTGCCGATGTAACCGGTGAAACGGTGATACATCTTGTCCTGCAGCTTCTTGCCGGTGACGGCAATCTTCTCTGCATTGATGACGACCAGGTAGTCGCCGGTATCAACGTGCGGGGTGTAGACCGGCTTGTGCTTGCCACGCAGACGGCGGGCCAGCTCGGTGGCGAGACGGCCCAGGGTCTTGCCCTCGGCGTCGACGAGGTACCAGTCGCGCTGGACGGTCTCGTTCTTGGCAGTGAAAGTGCTCATGAAGAACTCTAGGTTAGGTCGGGCTCATTGCGGCGAAAGGCTCACCGGAACTCTGCCACGCGTTGTGAAAAGGTGAAGCGTAAGAGGCGGGATTGTACTCACCCTGGCGGCCGGGTGCAAGCCGCGCCGGGTCCCGGGTTGGCAGGGGCCCGGGCGCGGGCGAGAATCGGGAGTCTTCCGCCCCATCGCGTGCCGCCATGACCGTGCTCCGCCAGACCACCCCGCTGGACCACCTGCTCACCGAGGCGCAGCGCGCCCTGGACACGGTGTTCGGCAACCCGCCGGCGGCCCGCCCCTACCCGGCGGCGGACACCGCCGAGCCAGGCATGGACAACGCCGAGCGCCGGCACGCGGCCGGCCTGATGCGGATCAACCACGTCGGCGAAGTCTGCGCGCAGGGTCTGTACTTCGGCCAGGCCGCTGTGGCCCGTGACCCGGCCACGCGTGAACACCTGCTGGAAGCCGCCCAGGAGGAAACCGACCACCTGGCCTGGTGCGCCACCCGGCTGGGCGAACTGGACAGCCGCCCGAGCCTGTTCAATCCGCTGTGGTACGCCGGCAGCTACACCATCGGCACCCTGGCCGGGCTGCGTGGCGATGGCTGGAACCTGGGCTTCGTGGTCGAGACCGAGCGCCAGGTGGAAGCCCATCTGGACGAACACCTGGTCGACCTGCCGGCCGGCGACCTGCGCAGCCGCGCGGTCATCGCGGTGATGAAGGAAGACGAGGCCCGCCACGCGGACCACGCCGAGCAGGCCGGCGCACGCCGCCTGCCGTTCCCGATCCCGGGGGCGATGGCGCTGGCCTCCAAGGTGATGAAGACCATCGCCTACCGGCTGTAGTCGCGATACGGGGTCGGATCCCTTTTCCTCGGGAAAAGGTTCCGACCCCATCATGTCAGTTGGGCGACACCAGCTTCAGGCCGATCACACCGGCCACGATCAGGCCTACGCAGGCCAGACGGGCCGGCGACGCACTGTCGTTGAACAGGAAGATGCCCAGCACCGCCACGCCCAGCGCGCCGATGCCGGTCCAGATCGCATAGGCCGTGCCGACCGGAATGCTCTTCATCGCCTGGCTCATCAGGTACAGGCTGATCAGCGCGGACACCACCGTGGCGACGGTGGGCAGGGGTCTGCTGAAGCCTTCAGAGTACTTCATCCCGAGGGCGAAACCGATCTCGAACAGGCCGGCCAGCAGCAGGTAGATCCAGGGCATGGGTGGGGGCTCCTTACCTTTTTTTGAAAAAACGAAACGGCCCGGTGTTTTCACACCGGGCCGTGGGTCGGTACATCACCGTGAAACCATAACGCGCACCAAGCACGGGTTCCACGGAACGGGTCGTCCCGCCTGGTGGCGATGCCGGCGGGCATCGCGCATGGGGCATTACTCGGACAGGTTGCGGCCGTGGAACAGCTCTTCGATCTCGCGCTTGAGCAGCGCTTCGATCTTCATGCGTTCCTTGAACGACAGGTTCTTGGCCTTTTCCTCGAACAGGTACTGGTCCAGATCGAAGTCCTTCAGGTGCATCTTCGTGTGGAAGATGTTTTCCTGATAGACGTTGACGTCGAACATCTCGTAACGCGACTTGATGTTCTTGGCCAGGAAGTTCTGGATCGAGTTGATCTTGTGATCGATGTAGTGCTTCTTGCCCTTCACGTCACGGGTGAAGCCACGCACGCGGTAATCCATGATCACGATGTCCGATTCCAGACTCTCGATCAGGTAGTTCAGCGCCTTCAACGGCGAAATCACGCCGCAGGTAGCCACGTCGATGTCGGCGCGGAAGGTGGCGATGCCTTCCTGCGGGTGCGTTTCCGGATAGGTATGCACGGTGATGTGCGACTTGTCCATGTGCGCGACCACGGCGTCGGAGATCAGCTCCTTGCCGGCCTGCTTCTTGTCGATCACCGGTTCTTCGGAGATCAGGATGGTCACCGAGGCACCCTGCGGGTCGTAGTCCTGGCGCGCCACGTTCAGGATGTTGGCACCGATGATTTCGGCGACATCGGTCAAGATTTGAGTCAGCCTGTCGGCGTTGTACTCTTCATCGATGTATTCAATGTAACGCTGACGCTCCTCTTCGGTGCGCGCGTAACACACGTCATAGATGTTGAAGCTCAGCGCCTTGGTGAGGTTGTTGAAACCCTGCAGCCTCAGGCGAGGCAACGGCTTGACCACGGCGGTCGATTCCTGTGTAAGAAGGGAAAGGGGGAATTATGGGGCAAACTGCCCCCGGGGGGAACGTGAAGACGCAAGAGTTCTGGCACACTGTTTGCCCTTAACAATTGCGCTGGTTAAGCTCCGCTATCGAACCCGTGAATCCGTTCATGCGCAGAGGGAGCGCCCCTATCGTGTCAACCGTGCGCCTAGCTAGCAGTCCACTGGCCTTGGATATCGCCACAATCGATCGCTTCCTGGCCCACAGCCACAGGCGGCGATATCCCACCCGTACCGATGTCTTCCGCCCCGGAGACCCGGCCGGAACCCTGTATTACGTCGTCAGCGGCTCGGTTTCGATCATGGCCGAGGAAGATGACGATCGCGAGCTGGTCCTGGGCTACTTCGGTGCCGGCGAGTTCGTCGGCGAGATGGGCCTGTTCGTCGAATCGGACCGCCGCGAGGTCATCCTGCGGACCCGTACCGCCTGCGAACTGGCTGAAATCAGCTACGAGCGCCTGCATCAGCTGTTCCTCGGCCCGCTGTCGGCCGACGCCCCGCGCCTGCTGTACGCGCTGGGCCAGCAGATCTCCAAGCGCCTGCTAGACACCAGCCGCAAAGCCAGCCGCCTGGCATTCCTGGACGTTACCGATCGCATCGTGCGCACCCTGCACGACCTGGCGCAGGAGCCGGAGTCGATGAGCCATCCGCAAGGCAGCCAGCTGCGCGTCTCGCGCCAGGAACTGGCGCGCCTGGTCGGTTGCTCGCGTGAAATGGCCGGCCGCGTGCTGAAGAAGCTGCAGACCGACGGCCTGCTTCACGCGCGCGGCAAGACCGTGGTGCTGTACGGTACCCGTTGATCCCCGGTGGGTGCGGACCTTGGTCCGCACTCCTTCGCGCGCTAGGCTCGGTGCATGGAACTGAGCAGCGAATTCTGGTGGTTCATCCTCATCGGCCTCGGCGCGCAGCTGGTCGACGGCGCGCTGGGCATGGCCTTCGGCTTGGTCTCATCGTCGGTGATGCTGAGCATGGGCCTGCCGCCGGCGCAGGTCAGCGCCAGCATCCACACCGCGGAAGTGTTCACCACCGGCGCCTCGGGTGTGTCGCACCTCGCCGCCGGGAATGTCGATAAACGCCTGTTCCTGCGCCTGGCCCTGCCTGGCGCGGTGGGCGGCGCCGTCGGTGCCTATGTGCTCACCCAGATCCCCGGCGACATCATCCGGCCGCTGATCTACCTGTACCTGCTGGTGCTGGCGATCATCATCCTGGCCCGTGCCGCCGGGCGCTGGATGCCCAAGGGCGAGATCCGCCGGGTACCGGTGCTGGGCTTCTTCGCCGGCCTGCTCGACGCCAGCGGCGGCGGCGGCTGGGGGCCGGTGGCGACCTCCACCCTGCTCGCCCGCGGCGGCCAGGCGCGCACCACCATCGGTACGGTCAACGCCGCCGAGTTCATCGTCACCCTGACCATCTCGGCCACCTTCCTGCTGTCGATGGGCGTACAGCACCTGCAGATCGTCGCCGGGCTGCTGATCGGCGGCATGATGGCCGCGCCGGTGGCGGCGATCCTGGTCAAGCGGGTGAAGGAGCGCTGGGTGCTGGTGGCCGTGGGCGTCCTGGTGCTGGGCATCAGCCTGTTCCAGATCGGCCATGCGGTGTACGGGCACCTGTACCGCTGATCGCTCGCCGGGCATGGCCCGGCGGATCGGTGATCGTGCCGTGCGGGTCAGAGCCCCTTTGGGGATCCAACCCCGGCTCAGGTCTTGTCGCCGCCGCGCTCGACGCAGCCCCAGTTGAGGATGCGGGTGCCGGCCGGCAACACGCGGCGGAAGAAGTCCACCTTTGAGCGCTTCGGGTTCACCACCACCGGGGCCTTGGCCGCCAGCAGCAGCGGCAGGTCGGCGGTGCTGTCCGAATAGGCGATGTCGATATCGCCATAACCGCGCTCGCGCAGCATGCGCATCTTCTCTTCGTTGTGGCAGTGCCGGGTCGGGCCGACGCCACCCAGGCGCGGGCCGACCTCGGTGCCGATCACCGGCACATCCTGGTGCGCCACGAAGGCCAGGATGGCGCGGGCCAGCTCCGGCGGCGCGCCGGTGGCCACCACCACGCGGTCGCCCTTGGCACGGTGCGCGGCGAACACCTCAAGCGCCTGCGGCAGCAGCTTGGCGCGCATCTGCGCCTCGTTGCGCAGCACGTAGGCGTCGATGACCTTGTTGAAATCACGCGCGCGGTGCAGGCCGAAACTGCCGATCCACACGTAGACCGAGATACCGGTTCGCCGGGTCGGCAGCATCGCCACCAGCGGCCCGGCGATCGGCGTAACCAGCAGCGCGGCCAGCATGCGCAGCGGATTGCGCTTGATCAGCGAGGCGAACAGGTGGGTGCCCGAATCACCGTCGTAGAGGGTGTGGTCAAAGTCGAAGACCACCAGCGGCGCGTCCCCGCGCGGCGTTGGATAGTGCGTTGTCATGCTGCGAAGAATAGCTGACGCAGGCCCTCGCCCGGCTCTTCCACGCGCATGAAGGCTTCGCCGACCAGGAACGCGTGGATGCCGGCGTCGCGCATCAGGGCCACGTCCTGCGGGCCGAGGATGCCGCTTTCGGTGACCAGCAGGCGGTCGCGCGGTACGGCGTTCTGCATGCCCAGGGTGGTCTGCAGCGAGACCTCGAAAGTGCGCAGGTTGCGGTTGTTGATGCCGATCATCGGCGCCGGCACCTGCAGTGCGCGCTCCAGTTCGTCGATGTCATGCACTTCCACCAGCACGTCCATGCCCAGCGACAGGGCCAGTTCGGACAGGGTGGCCAGCTGGGTGTCGTCCAGTGCAGCGACAATCAGCAGGATGCAGTCGGCACCCAGCACGCGCGCTTCGTATACCTGGTAGGCATCGATCACGAAGTCCTTGCGCAGCACCGGCAGCGTGCAGGCTTCGCGGGCCTGCTGCAGGTAGGCGTCGGCGCCCTGGAAGAAATCGACGTCGGTCAGCACCGACAGGCAGCTGGCGCCGCCGAATTCGTAGCTGACGGCGATGTCGGCCGGGCGGAAGTCCGGGCGGATCACGCCCTTGGAGGGGCTGGCCTTCTTCACTTCGGCAATCACCGCCGGGTCGCCGTTGGCCACCGCCGCCTGCAGCGCGCGCACGAAGCCACGTACCGGTGGGGCGCTGGCCAAGGCGGCCTGCAGCGCCTCGAGCGGGCGCTGGGCGCGGCGCTGGGCCACTTCTTCGGCCTTGCGGGCCAGGATCGTCTGCAGGATGTCGCTCATCGTCTTCGGTTCGGTGCGGGGGCGGTGAGGACGGCCATTATCGGCCATCAAGGAGGTCAGGCTGAACCGCGCGCTCAGGCAGCCAGCGCGCGGGTGGTCTCGACATACTGCTGCAGGCGCTGGCGGGCGCTGCCGTTGGCGATGGCGGCACGGGCTCGGGCCAGGCCGTCACCGATGTCGTGGGCCACGCCGGCCACGTACAGCGCGGCGCCGGCGTTGAGCGCGACGATGTCCAGCGCCGGGCCCGGCGTGTTGTCCAGCACCGCGCGCAGCATCTGGATGGACTGCTCCGGGCTGTCCACCCGCAGGTTGCGGCTGGCCGACATGGCGATGCCGAAATCTTCGGGGTGGATCTCGTACTCGCGCACCTTGCCGTCGCGCAGTTCGCCGACCAGGGTGCCGGCGCCCAGCGAGATCTCGTCCATGTTGTCGCGGCCCCAGACCACCATCGCGCGCTCGGTGCCCAGTTCGCGCAGCACGCGCGCCTGGATGCCGACCAGATCGGGATGGAACACGCCCATCAGCACCGCCGGCGCACTGGCCGGGTTGGTCAACGGGCCGAGGATGTTGAAGATGGTGCGCACGCCCATTTCTCGGCGAACCGGTGCCACCACCTTCATCGACGGATGGTGGATCGGCGCGAACATGAAGCCGATGCCGGTCCGCTCGATGGCTGCGGCCACCTGCTCCGGCTGCAGCTCGATCACCGCGCCCAGCGCTTCCAGTGCATCGGCGCTTCCGGACTTGGACGACACGCTACGGTTGCCGTGCTTGGCCACGCGCGCACCGGCGGCGGCGGCGACGAACATCGAACAGGTGGAGATGTTGAAGGTGTGCGAGCCGTCGCCACCGGTGCCGACGATATCGACCAGGTTGGAGGTATCGGCCACCGGCACTGGCCGGGCGAATTCACGCATCACGGTGGCCGCCGCGGCGATTTCGTCCACGGTCTCCTTCTTCACGCGCAGGCCGGTGAGGATCGCCGCGGTCATCATCGGCGAGACATCGCCGCGCATGATCTGCCGCATCAGGTCGACCATTTCGTCGAAGAAGATTTCGCGGTGCTCGATGGTGCGGTGCAGGGCTTCCTGGGGGGAGAAGCTCATGGGAATGCTCCTTGGATCAGGCCGCCGGGCGCTGCAGGAAATTGCGCAGCAGGGCGTGGCCGTGTTCGGTGAGGATGGATTCGGGGTGGAACTGCACGCCTTCCACCGGGAACTGGCGGTGGCGCAGGCCCATGATCTCTTCGATCGAACCGTCGTCGTTCTCGGTCCAGGCGGTCACTTCCAGCACGTCCGGCAGGCTGTTCTTGTCCACCACCAGCGAGTGGTAGCGGGTGGCCTGATAGCGGTCCGGCAGACCGGCGAACACGCCCTTGCCTTCATGGCGGATCGGCGAGGTCTTGCCGTGCATGATGTTGCCGGCACGGATCACCGTGCCGCCGTAGACCTGGCCGATGCCCTGGTGGCCCAGACAGACGCCGAGAATCGGCGTGGTCGGGCCCAGCCGCTGGATCAGTTCCAGCGACACGCCCGCTTCGTTGGGCGTGCACGGGCCGGGCGAGATGACGATGCGCTCGGGCTTCTGCGCGGCGATCTCGTCCACGCTCATCGCATCGTTGCGCACCACCTTCACCTCGGCGCCCAGCGTCTGCAGGTACTGCACGAGGTTGTAGGTGAAGCTGTCGTAGTTGTCGATCATCCACAACATGGTCAGGTTCCGTCGCTTATCAGGAAAATGGCGTATACGTTTTCGGTATAGGTGATGGGGCCGGCTTGTACCGACTCGCCCAGGCGGGAGCCTGTGGCCTCGATGCTGTTCATCGGCGCGGGCGGCGAAGGCGGCGTCACTAGATCCCCACTGCTGGGCCAGGTGCCGGCCTGCACGCCGTAGGCAAAGTTCGGCGCCACGTCGGAAATGCTGTACAGCCCGCGCAGCTGGGTGCCGTAAGCCTTGGCCAGGCCCTGCGCAGCGTCGCGCGTCTGGGCCACGGCTTCGCCCTTGAGCTCCCGGCGCAGCGCCACTTCGCCCGAGTACGTCGGGGCGACGTTGCTGACCTGCACGTTCTCATTGGCCTTCAACGCGCCCAGCACGTCCTGCATCGCCTTCACGCTGGCGAAGCTGGCACGCAACTGGCGCGACACGCGGGTACCGATGAAGACCTGCCGGTTCTGCTCGTAGCGCGTTGCAGGGCCGATACGCAGGTTGTCCGCGCGCACGCTGTCCTCCACTGCCTTGTGCTGCTTGAACAGCGCCAGCGCGCGCGCCACGTTGTCCTGCACGCGTCGGCGCGCCGCATCGGCGTCCATGTCGGTCTCTTCCAGGTTCAACTGCAGGCCGAACCGGTCGGGCATCACCGTGCGGGTACCCTGCCCTTTCACCAGCAGATGCGGCTGTGAGGGAATGGTGTTGGCCTGCGCCCATGCAGACTGGGCCATCGTGGCCAGCAGCGACGACCACAGCAATGCGCTCAGCAGCTTCATGCGGTACTCCTTGTCTTGAACGGGAACAGCGGAAGATGCCGCGGAGCGGGCCACGGCACGGGGAGGCTTACAGGCCCTTGGCGGCCTGGGCGACGGCGCGGAACAGCGCGCGGCCCTTGTTCATCGTCTCGTCCCATTCCTTGCCCGGGTCCGAGTCGTAGACGATGCCGGCGCCGGCCTGCACGTACAGGCGGCCATCCTTGATCACCGCAGTGCGGATCGCGATCGCGGTATCGGCATCGCCGTGCCAGCCGATGTAGCCAATGCTGCCGGCATACACATTGCGCTTGATCGGTTCCAGCTCGCGGATCACTTCCAGCGCGCGGATCTTCGGCGCACCGCTGACCGTACCGGCCGGGAACGTGGCGCGCAGCACGTCGGCGTAGCTCAGGCCCGGCTGCAGCTGCCCGGTCACTTCGCTGACGATGTGCATGACGTGGCTGTAGCGCTCGATCACGAACTGCTCGCCCACTTCCACGGTGCCGGCCTTGGACACGCGACCGGCATCGTTGCGGCCGAGGTCGATCAGCATCAGGTGCTCGGCGCGTTCCTTCGGATCGGCCAGCAGTTCGGCTTCCAGCGCCAGGTCCTGTTCGACGGTGGCACCGCGCGGGCGGGTACCGGCGATCGGGCGCACGGTCACTTCGCCATCCTGCAGGCGCACCAGGATTTCCGGCGAGGAGCCGACCACCTGCAGGTCGCCGACATCGAGGAAATACATGTACGGCGACGGGTTCAGCGCACGCAGCGCGCGGTACACATCCACCGGGCGCGCCTTGAACGGCACGCTCAGGCGCTGGCTCAGCACCACCTGGAAGATGTCGCCGGCGCGGATGTATTCCTTGCTGCGCTGGACCGCATCGACGAAGCCTTCGCGGGTGAAACCGGAGACGAAATCGGACTCGTCCAGCACGTCGCTGTTGAGCGGTGCCGGATAACCGGCCCCCGGTGCACGCAGCTTCGCAGTCAGTGCGTCCAGGCGCGCCTGCGCCTGTTCGAAGGCACCGTCGACACGCGGGTCGGCATGCACGATCAGGTACAGCCGGCCCTTGAGATTGTCGAACACCGCCAGCTCGTTGGAATCCAGCAGCAGGATGTCCGGGGTGCCCAGCTCATCGCGGCCGGCCGGCGGCGCCAGGCGCGGCTCTATGTAGCCGATGCACTCGAAACCGAACCAGCCAACCAGGCCACCGGTGAAGCCCGGCAAGCCGTCCAGCTTCGGCACCGAGTGGGCGCTGCGCAGCGCCTCGACCTCGGCGAACGGATCGGCCACCTCGCGGGTGTCCACCACCTGGCCATCCTCGCGCACCGTCAGCGTGTGGCCGTGGAAGGCATACACGCGGCGCGCCGGCAGCCCGATGATCGAGTAACGACCAAAGCGCTCGCCGCCTTCGACGGATTCGAACAGGTAGGTATTGGGGCCGTCGGCGAGCTTCAGGTAGACCGAAAGCGGGGTGTCCAGGTCGGACAGCACTTCGCGGACAACGGGAATGTGGGTGTGGCCTTCAGCGGCCTGCTGCTGAAACTGAGCGTGCGAGTTCAAGACGACTTTCCTTCCGGGACACAGCGTTATGGGGGCGGACGACGGCAACGGGCCACCATCGCCACCAACGGCGTGCGGAAGAAAGGGTATGCGGGGTCGTCAGGCTGGACACCCCCTGACTGTATCGCAGGATCGGCGGGAGGGAAACCCTGTGAACCTGAACCACGGCAAGCGCCGGGCCGGCGGCGGGGACCGGCAGAGTCGGCACTACCCCTGCCCGCCCAGCAACGGGCAACCGGCCGGCAGATGCATGCGCACCCGGCCCGCCACGCAGTCGATGCGGAACTGCCGGGCCTGCACCGGCTCGCCGTCCAGGTTCAGGGTCAGCGTCTTCGGCGCGTCGATCTGCAGCCACGGCAGGCGCGCACGCGTAGCCAACTGTTCCAGCGCGGCCTGGGTGCCGGACTTCAACATCTGGCCAAGGGTGGCAGCCACTTCACCCTCCAGCTCCGGAAGCACCGTCACATCCAGCAGGCCATCGTCGATCAGCGCCTGCGGGCACAGCTGCTGGCCGCCACCGGCCTGGCGACCGTTGCCGATGCCCAGGGCGATGAAGTCGCCTTCCCAGGCGAAGTCCGGCCCCGACAGGCGTGCGTTGATCGGCTCGATGCGCCCCAGTTTGGCGATGCCGGTGATCACATAGGCCAGACCGCCCAGCATCTTCTTCAGCCCGGCATCGGTCTCCACGGTGACCTGCGTGCCGAAGCCGCCGCTGGCCAGATTGGCGCACCACCAGGGCGTGCCATCGGCGTCCACGCGCAGCAGATCGATGGCGTGCGGGGTCACCTGGCCGATCAACGCGAAGGCGTCCTGCGGCTCGGTGGGAATACCGGCGGCGGTGGCGAAATCGTTGGCGGTGCCCATCGGGATCAGCGCCAGCGAGGGCAGCGCATCGGCCGATTCCTCGCGATGCGCCAGTGTTTCCGCGACCGCGCTGAGCGTGCCGTCGCCACCGGCAGCGACGATCACATCCACGCCGTGATCAATCGCCTCGGCCACATAGCGTTCGGCGTCGCCGTCCTCCCAGGTCACCCGCACCTCCAGCTGCACACCCTGCCCGCGCCAGTGGCCAACAGCCTCACGCAGTTCGTCGTTGCCCGCGGATTTACCGTTGAGGATCAGGCGCCAGCGCGGGGTGGTCATTCGATGCTTCCAGCAGGGGGTGGCACAGGCTAGCAATCGCGCGTTCCGGGCCGGTGAAAGGCGGTGGCAACCGTTCAGACAAGCGCAATGACCGCGCCCCGGAGGGGATGCTTTTCCGTATACAGCGGCTCGTCGGTGTCGGTTTCGAATTCGTCAAACGCGTCATTTTCCTCGAAATACATGAATCGAGGATTGTTCCAGCCATCGAGCACAATGGGATGCACAACGCTGCGGATATCCGTTGGCTCGACGTGGTGGCAGGCAAATGGCAACTTACCGTGCACGGATGACACTAGGCTCAGGCGCAGCTGGCGCACCTTCATGTCATGCCAGCAGTAGAACGTCATTGCATGGCCTGCGACCTGTGCGGATCGGTGCGCGGCGACCCTGTCAATGAAGGCAACCACCTGCTCGACATCCAGAGTCACTTCCGCCGGTGGAGAGAATGTGTAGAGATTCCCGCGCGCCTCAGTGTTGATGTATTCCAGATCCATCACCAGCGCATCTTCTGATGCAGACTGAAACCACGTTTCAAGCAGGTCGGCGGCATCATTCTTCATCAGCGCACTTTAGTGCGCCTGCGCCAGTCCCTGCAGGATCACTGACGACATCATGTCACCAGGTTGTCATTGAAGACCCGGAGAATGGAAGGCCATAGCAGGGACGACGGATGGAGGCAGGATCAGCCTCCCACGAATAGAGCAGGGCCACGCCGGCGTTTGGCGTGGTCTTTTTTTTGCCATGGCGCGGCGGCTCAGAGATAGGCGTCGATCGGGCTGTGCAGCAGGCAGCTGTCGAAATCATCCACGTCGCGCAGCCCTGCCGGTTCGATGCCGTGCTGCTGCAGGAGGATGGCGAGTGCGCCCATGCCATCGGCAAACCGGCGCTCGACCCGCGTCAGCGGATCCTGCATGGCCAGGTCGTAGTCGAAGCCATAGGCGGTCTCGGTGAAGCGTGCGGCGTGGGTGACAAGACGCACCTCGAAGGCACCGTACGCACCCGGCAGGACATGCACGAACCGGCGCAGGTCGTCCTGTGCTGGAAGCTCTGCTGCCAGCGGATGCCCCTGCGCGATCCGCTCCAGGGGAGGCAGCGGCGGTGCTGGATGGCGGCGCTGCCACAGCACCAGCGCGCGCTCGACATCATGGCCGCACCGCTGCAGGTCGGCGGCGGCCTCATCCCCCGGGGCACCCGTGCGCTGCCTGTACTCGGCAACCAGCCGGCGCACGATCCAGGCATGCGCCACGGCAAGATCCCCGCCCGATTCCATCAGTGCCTGCCTGCAGATACGGATGGACGCGGGCAGCTGCTGGCGAAGCAGGGTGATGCGTTGCGGCAGGGTCAGCGCATCCACTTGGCGGCTACCCGGCAAATGCCTTCAGCGCCGCGCCTTCCAGCCGGTACACGGTCCACTCGTCCTGCGGCTTGGCGCCGGCGGCGGTGTAGAACTCGATGGCCGGGGTATTCCAGTCCAGCACCGACCATTCGAAGCGGCCGCAGCCTTCGGCCACGGCCTGCCGGGCGATGTATTTCAGCAACGCCTTGCCTGCGCCGACGCCGCGCTTTTCCTGGCTGACGTACAGGTCTTCCAGGTAGATGCCCTTGCGGCCCAGCCAGGTGGAATAGTTGTAGAAATACACCGCATAGCCGATGGCCTGGCCGTCGGCTTCGCAGATCAGCGCGCGTGCGGTCGCATCGGCGCCGAACAGGCTCTCGGCGATGCCGATCTCATCGGTCTGCACCGAATGCTCGGCCTTCTCGTAGATGGCCAGCTCGCGGATGAAATGCAGGATCAGGCCAGCGTCGGCGACGGTGGCCGGGCGGATGTTCAACAGTGCCATGTGCGCAAAAAGGGACGGAGGGGATTATTCGAGCTTAATCCCCTCCGTCCCCTTTTTGTCAGCGGGCGGCGGCAACGTTCGCGCGCATCTGCGCGATCACGTCCTGGTAGCTGGTCTTGGTGTTGAAGATGGCCGAGCCGGCCACGAAGGTGTCGGCACCGGCAGCGGCGATTGCGCCGATGTTGTCGGCCTTCACGCCACCGTCGATCTCCAGGCGGATGTCCTTGCCGCTGGCATCGATCTTCTGGCGGACCACGCGCAGCTTGTCCAGCGCCGAGGGGATGAAGGCCTGGCCGCCGAAGCCCGGGTTGACCGACATCAGCAGCACCAGGTCCAGTTCGTCCAGCACCCAGTCGAGGATGTCCACCGGGGTGGCCGGGTTCAGCACGATGCCCGGCTTGCAGCCCAGCGAGCGGATCAGCTGGATGGTGCGGTGCGGGTGGCGGCTGGCCTCCGGGTGGAAGCTGATGTAGGTGGCACCGGCCTCGGCAAAATCGGGAATGATGCGGTCCACCGGCTCGACCATCAGGTGCACGTCGATCGGCGCGGTCACGCCGTGCTTGCGCAGGGCCTGGCAGACCATCGGGCCGATGGTCAGGTTGGGCACGTAATGGTTGTCCATCACGTCGAAGTGGACCCAGTCCGCACCGGCGGCCAGGACGTTGTCCACTTCCTCGCCCAGGCGGGCGAAATCGGCGGACAGGATGGACGGGGCGATGAGGCAGTTGGACATGGCCGGGGCCTTGGGCACGAGGGGAAAGGGGTTCAGCGCTTGCGCAGGGTCTTGATGCGGTCGTAGGCGGCGTTGATCTGCCGCGACTTCTGTTCGGCCTGCTGCTGCAGCTCGGGGGCGGCGCCGCCCAGCTTGTCGGGGTGGTACTGGGAGATCAGCTTGCGGTAGGCGCGCTCGACCTCGGCATCGGTGGCCTCCGAGGTCAGCCCCAGCTCCCGGTACGGGTTCTCCTTGTTCAGGCGGAACCAGTCCGAGTCGAAGGCATGGCCGATCAACAGGCCGACCACCGCGCCGAACAGCGGATTGGGCCGGAACAACAGGGCGCCGGCGATGAATCCGAGCAGTTTTCCGTACCAGCGCATGGCGCTCCGGGGTCGACCGACGAAATGGACGCTCATTTTACGTCACAGCGGGCCCGGACGGCTTTACACTAGGCCGCCCGCTGGTCAGCGGGCCCGCCGGGTCCGTTGGGCAGCCGTATCGACAACGCCCCAGGAGTGCCCGTGCCAACCACGCTGTTGCAATCCGATCTCCCCGGCCTGCCCTTGCGCCATCGCGGCAAGGTGCGTGATGTGTTCGATATCCCGCGCGAGCGGCTGCCCGCAGGGACCCCGCCGGGCGACTACCTGCTGATGGTCGCCACCGACCGCCTGTCGGCGTTCGACGTGGTGCTGCCCGACCCGATCCCGGGCAAGGGCGAGATGCTCTGCCAGGTGTCCAACTTCTGGTTCGCCAAGACCGCGCACCTGATGCCCAACCACCTGACCGGCATCGACGTGGCCGGCGTGCTGCCCGAGGGCGTGGACCCGGCCCTGTATGCAAAGCGCGCGGTGGTCACCCGCAAGCTGAAGCCGGTGCCGGTGGAAGCGATCGCCCGCGGCTACCTGATCGGCAGCGGCTGGAAGGACTACCAGCGCACCGGCAAGGTGAGCGGCATCGACCTGCCCAACGGCCTGCGACAGGCCGAGCAGCTGCCCGAGCCGATCTTCACCCCGTCGACCAAGGCCGCCGTCGGCGACCACGACGAGAACATCGATTTCGATGCGATGGTCAAGCAGGTCGGTGCCGACCTGGCCGAGCGCGTGCGCGATGCCACCCTGCGCATCTACAAGTTCGCCGCCGATTACGCCCGCGAGCGCGGCATCATCCTGGCCGACACCAAGTTCGAGTTCGGTACCGATGCCGACGGCCGCCTGTACATCATGGACGAGATGCTGACGCCGGATTCCTCGCGTTACTGGCCGGCCGACGAGTACGAAGTGGGCACCAGCCCGCCGAGCTATGACAAGCAGTTCGTGCGTGATTACCTGGAGACGCTGGACTGGGGCAAGACCGCCCCGGGCCCGAACATCCCGGCGGGAATCATCGAGCGCACCCGCGCCAAGTACGCAGAGGCGCTGCAGCGCCTGGCCGGGATCAGCGTCGACTGATCCGCCTGCGCCCCCGGCCGGAAAGGCTGGGGGCGTTCTGAAGGCGCGGCCGCCGACGGCGGTGCGTCTGCTGGGATGGAATCGGCCGGGATGCGGTCGACTGGCATGAAATCGGCCGCGATACAGTCGACTCTACCCGGTCGGCCTCGTCCCATCGGCCCCACTCGTCGGCGCCAGCCATCCGCCGCCCCTCACCGCCTGGCCCCGGCGGGAGTATGCTGGCCGCATGCAGACCTCCACCGAGCTTGCGCGGCCGATCGACCGCTATTTCGCCAGCTACTCCGATGACCACCGCAACGTGATCAACCAGCGCATCCATGTGGTGGCGGTGCCGGCGATCCTGTGGTCGGTGGTGGCCCTGCTGTGGTGCCTGCCGCCGCTGATCACCTGGTTCCAGTACGGCATCTGGTCGGCGTTCGCGATGTTCAGCGCCTGGTGCTTCTACAACAAGCTGTCGCGCCCGCTGGGCATCGGCATGCTCATCCAGTTCTTCGTGTTCGGTTGCCTGTGCCGCCTGCTGGAGGCCGAGATCGGCCTGCACAACCTGTTCTGGCTGGCGATGGGCGTGTTCGTGGTGGCCTGGGTGGCGCAGTTCATCGGCCACACGTTCGAGGGCCGCAAGCCCAGCTTCCTGACCGACCTGACCTACCTGCTGATCGGCCCGGCCTGGGTGATGGCCAAGTTCTACCGCAAGCTCGATTGGCGCTACTGACCTGCCTACCCGACCGCAACCGTTCTTTCCTGAACGGGCAGATTCCGTCACCGTCACTCCACGGCAGGCCTGCCAGCCTGCGCCGGTGACCCGTTCCCCACTTCCCGCCCGTCGACGGCAGCCCCTGTGCGACAGGGCCTGCGGTCTCCCTGCGTGGGCGTAGGGTGATCCCCGAGGGCAGGCAGCGAGGTACCGCAGGAACGTGATGTTGCGTCGCAGAAAAAATGAATCAGCGGACGTTACATGCAATTGATCGCTGTTCGATGGGTTTCGGCGACATTTCGCAGCCTGTTATCCTCCCTGACCTGCTCGTGAATCATGGATTCCCTGCATGCTCCCCAGCCTGCCCCTGCTGCTGGTCCTGCCCTTCCTGATGGCAGTGGCCGTTGCGGCCTTCCCCCGTAGTTCGCGCTCGACTGCTGCCTGGCTGGCGGCGCTGGCGCCGTTGGGCGGACTGGCCATCCTCGGCTGGCTGACGCCCGCTGTACTTGATGGCCAGGTGGTCCGCACCCTGGTGCCGTGGCTGCCGCAGATCGGGCTGGACTTCACCCTGCGCCTGGACGGGCTGGCCTGGATGTTCGCCGGGCTGGTGCTGGGCATCGGCGCGCTGGTGGTGCTGTATGCGCGCTACTACCTGAGCCAGCAGGACAACGCGCACCGCTTCTACTGCTACCTGCTGCTGTTCATGGGCGCCATGCTCGGGATGGTGCTGTCGGGCAACCTGCTGCTGCTGATGATCTTCTGGGAAATGACCAGCATCAGCTCGTTCCTGCTGATCGGCTTCTGGTCGCACCGCCAGGACGCCCGCGAAGGCGCGCGCATGGCGCTGGTGATCACCGGCGGCGGTGGCCTGGCCCTGCTCGGTGGCGTGCTGCTGATCGGCCGCATCGTCGGCAGCTTCGACCTGGACGTCGTGCTGGCCGCCGGCGAGCAGATACGCGCCAGCGCGCTTTATCCGTATGCGCTGTTCCTGGTGCTGGCAGGCATCTTCACCAAGAGCGCGCAGTTCCCGTTCCACTTCTGGCTGCCGCACGCGATGGCCGCGCCCACCCCGGTCTCGGCCTACCTGCACTCGGCCACCATGGTGAAGGCCGGCGTGTTCCTGCTGGCGCGCCTGCACCCGGCGCTGGCCGGCAGCGACCTGTTCTTCTACACGGTCAGCGGCATCGGCGCGCTGACCCTGCTGATCGGCGCCTGGAACGCGATCTTCCAGCACGACCTGAAAGGCCTGCTGGCCTATTCGACGATCTCGCATCTGGGCCTGATCACCCTGCTGTTCGGCCTGTCCACGCCGATGGCGGTGGTGGCCGGCGTGTTCCACATCCTCAACCACGCCACCTTCAAGGCCTCGCTGTTCATGGCCGCCGGCATCATCGACCACGAGACCGGCACCCGCGACATGCGCAAGCTGGGAGGCCTGCGCAGGCTGATGCCGTTCACCAGCGCGCTGGCGATCATTGCCTCGCTGGCAATGGCGGGCATCCCCCTGCTCAATGGCTTCCTGTCCAAGGAAATGCTGTTCGCCGAAGCCATCACGGCCGGGGGCCCGGGAATCATGCGCACGGCGGTGTCGATCGCGGCGTTGCTGGCTGGCGTATTCGGGGTGGCGTACAGCCTGCGCTTCGTGCACGACACCTTCTTCGGCCCCGGTCCGCACGACCTGGACCGCGTGCCCCACGAACCCCCGCGCTGGATGAAGGTGCCGGTGGAACTGCTGGTGGTGATCTGCGTGGCCGTGGGCGTGGCCCCGGCAGTGACCGTGGCGCCGGTGCTGCATGCCGCCGCCGCCTCGATCCTCGGCAGCGCGATGCCCGAGTACAGCCTGGCAGTCTGGCACGGCTTCAACCTGCCGCTGGCGATGAGCGCGATCGGCGTGGTCGGCGGCGTGGCGCTGTACTTCGGCCTGCGCAAGCTGATCAACCTGCACGCCGTGACCAACGTCAGCACTGGCCGCAATGTGTTCCATGCGCAGCTGGATGCGATCTCCGCGCTGGCCATGCGCCTGACCAACGGCATCGCCAATGGCAGCCTGCAGCGCATGCTGCTGGGCCTGGTGCTGGTGGCCATCACCGTGGCCGCTGCACCCTACATCGCCAATCCGGCCTCGCCGAACTGGACCAAGCCACAGCCGATCCCGCTGCTGGGCTGGGCGCTGTGGCTGGTGATGATGGCCTGTGCGGTAGCCACCCTGCGCGTCTACAAGCAGCGCCTGCTGGCGGTGCTGCTGGTCGGCGGCGTCGGCCTGATGGTGGCGCTGACCTTCGTGTTCCTGTCCGCGCCGGACCTGGCGCTGACCCAGCTGCTGGTGGAGATGGTCACCCTGGTGCTGATGCTGCTGGGCATGAACTACCTGCCCGCGCAGTCCGGGCCGGAGCGGCCGCGCTGGCGCAAGCGGCGCGACGCGGTGATCGCGATCGTTGCCGGTGCCGGGCTTGGCGCGCTGGCCTATTCGGCGATGACCCTGCCGCCGAACACCATGGCCGGCGAGCTGCTCGCCCGTGCCCTGCCCGAGGCGTACGGCCAGAACGTGGTCAACGTGATCCTGGTCGACTTCCGCGGTTTCGATACGTTCGGCGAGATCACCGTATTCGGCATCGCCGCGCTGGTGGTGCACGCCCTGCTGCGCCGCACGCGGATGGCACCGGAACAGATCATGCCCGGCCCGCCGATCAAGCTGCCGGTACCGGCCGACCTGGCGCAGATCATGTTCCCGCTGACCCTGACCGTGTCGATCTTCCTGTTCCTGCGCGGCCACAACGCACCGGGCGGCGGCTTCATCGCCGGCCTGGTGCTGGCGGTCCCGCTGCTGATCCAGTACGTGATCCAGGGGACCGCATCGGTGGAGTCGCGCTTCGGCTTCGACTACATCCGCTGCATCGGCATGGGCCTGCTGATCGCCCTGCTCAGCGGCTGTGCCTCGATGCTGTTCGGCGTGCCGTTCCTGACCAGTGGCCACCTCGACCTGCACCTGCCGCTGATTGGCGAGGTGCCGCTGGCCAGCGCGATCGGTTTCGACATCGGGGTCTACCTGGTGGTATTCGGCGGCGCCATGCTGATGCTGTCGATGATGGGCACGATCAAGCCCTCGCGTACCCGCACCGCCCGCAAGGGTGAGATCGACCTGCAACGCCGTTCGGCACGCACCGGGGAGATGCACTGATGGAACTGGCCCTGGCTACCGCGATCGGCGTACTGACTGCCATCGGCATCTACCTGCTGCTGCGTGCGCGCAGCTTCGATGTGATCCTCGGCATGACCTTCCTGTCCTACGCCACCAACCTGCTGATCTTCGCCGGTGGCCGCGTGGTGCTGGGCAAGGCGCCGGTGCTGCAGGAAGGTGTGGACAGCCACCTCGGCAATTACACCGACCCGTTGCCGCAGGCCCTGGTGCTGACTGCGATCGTGATCGCCTTCGCGATGACTGCGGTCAGCATCGTGCTGGCCATGCGCAGCCGCAGCGACAACCACAGCGACCACGTGGACGCCCACGAGCCTGAAGACGACCTGCAGGATGAGAGCGTGCCGCCGCGCCAGGGCGAGGACCGCGCATGAACCATCTGGTGATCCTGCCGATCCTGATTCCGCTGCTGGGTGCTGCGCTGTCGCTGTTCGTCGAACACCGTCGCTACGGCCCGAGGGTGCAGCGCGCGGTGGCCTGGACCGCGCTGTCGGCGCTGGCGCTGGCGGTGGGCCTGCTGTTTGCCAGCACGGCCAGCGGTGAAATCAACGTCTACCTGCTGGGCGACTGGCCATCGCGGCTGGGCATCGCGCTGGTGGCCGACCGGCTGTCGGCGTGGATGCTGCTGACCACCCTGCTGCTGGCCATTCCCTGCCTGCTGCACGCCTGCTCGGGCTGGGACCGGCGTGCACCGCACTTCCATGCGCTTTTCCAGTTCCAGCTGGTCGGCCTGAACGGCGCGTTCCTCACCGGCGACATCTTCAACCTGTTCGTGTTCTTCGAGGTGATGCTGATCGCCTCCTACGGCCTGCTGCTGAGCGGTGGCCGCGGCCTGCGCATGCGCATCGGCCTGCACTACGTGGTGTTCAACGTCACCGCCTCGACCCTGTTCCTGATCGCACTGGGCCTGCTGTACGCCTCGCTGGGTTCGTTGAACATGGCCGAGCTGTCGCAGCGCATCGCGCAGGTGCCGCCGGCGCAGCTGACCCTGGTAAAGGCCACGATGGGCCTGTTGCTGCTGGTGTTCTGCGCCAAGGCCGCACTGATGCCGCTGTACCTGTGGCTGCCGGAAGCCTATTCGCGCGCACCGGCGGCGGTGGCCGCGCTGTTCGCGATCATGACCAAGGTGGGCTTGTACTCGGTGCTGCGCATCCAGATGCTGTGGTTCGGCGATGACGCCGGTGCGATGGCCGGCTACGGCCGCGACTGGCTGCTGTGGGCCGGCGTGGCGACGCTGGTGCTCGGCGGCCTCGGTGCGATGGCCGCGACCCGCCTGCGCGTGCTGATCTCGTACCTGGTGATCGTCTCGGCGGCCACGCTGTTCATCGCCTTCTCGGTGGGGACACCGCAGGTGCTCTCGGCCGGTCTGTACTACCTGCCGCACAGCAGCTTCGTCGCTGCCGCGCTGTTCCTGATCGCCGATCTGATCCGTCGCCGTCGTGGCGGCGCCAGCGACCGCAAGGAGGTGGTCGCGCCAATGCCGGGCAAGGAAACACCGGCGGTGCTGTTCCTGGTCGGCGCGGTATCGGTCGCCGGCCTGCCGCCGCTGTCCGGCTTCCTGGCCAAGGCCGCGCTGCTGGCCGGCATGCCGGCGCAATACACCGGCCCGGTCTGGACCGCAGTGCTGGCCAGCAGCCTGCTGGTGATCATGGGCCTGACCCGCGGCGGCATCCGCCTGTTCTGGCGCGTGCCACCGGTCGATCCGGAGGCACCGAAGCCGCGCAAGGCACGCCTGCGCCGGGTCGAGCTGTACGCCGCCTGCATCCTGCTGGGCTACGGCATCGGCATGACCCTGGCTGCCGCCCCGCTGATGCGCTACACCGACGCCACCGCTGCACAGCTCCTGCACCCCAGCGAGTACGTGCAGCAGCTGCGCGCGACCACGCCGGAGATCCGCCAGCCATGACCGCCCAGCGCTCCCTGTTCCGCCGCATCATTCCCTCGCCGATGCTCAGCATCATGGTGGTGGCGTTCTGGCTGCTGATGTCCGACAGCTTCACTCTCGGCCAGATCGTGCTGGGCCTGTTGCTGGGCGTGGTGGTGCCACTGTTCGCCGCACGCCTGGACCGCGAGTTCGCCCGCATCGGTACGCTGCGGCCGGTGCCCAAGCTGCTGTGCGTGACCCTGTGGGACATCCTGATGTCCAACATCCGCGTCGCCCTGCAGGTGCTCGGCCCGGAGAAGAAGATCCACCCGGGCTTCATCTGGCTGCCGCTGGACATCGCCAACATCCACGGCATCGCCGCGCTGACCAGCATGATCACGCTGACCCCGGGCACCGTCTCGGCCGCGCTCAGCGACGACCGCAAGTACCTGCTGGTGCACGTGCTGCACCTGGAGGACCCGCAGGACCTGATCGATACGATCAAGCGCCGTTACGAGGCGCCGTTGATGGAGATCTTCCCATGACCGGTTTTGAAGTCATCCAGACCACCCTGGTCGTGTGCATGCACGTGGTCGGCCTGGCCATGCTGCTGGCCACCTGGCGCCTGCTGCGCGGGCCGACCGTGCCCGACCGCATCCTCGCGCTGGATACCCTGTCGGTGACAGCGATCGCCGAGCTGATGCTGTTCGGCATGTACCTCAACTCGCCGATCTACTTCGAGGCCGCGCTGATCATCGCCATGCTGGGCTTCGGCAGCACCGTCGTGCTGAGCAAGTTCGTGCTGCGCCGGGACATCGTCGAATGATCACCGCGATCCAGATCGGCCTGTCGATCCTGCTGCTGTTCGGCTGCTTCTTCATCCTGGTCGGTGCACTGGGCCTGGTGAAGCTGTCCACCTTCTTCAAGCGCCTGCACGCACCAACCAAGGCCAGCACGCTGGGCGTGGGCTGCGTGCTGGTATGTTCGGTCTGCTACCACATCTTCCTGGGCCAGGACCCGCAGCCGCGCGAGCTGCTGATCACCGTGTTCCTGTTCATCACCGCGCCGATCAGCGCGCACATGATGGCCAAGGCCGCGCTGTCGCTGCTGATGGAAACCCGCCCCAGCCTGCCGGGCAACGAGCCGGCCGCCGAGGAGCAGCTGCCGCCGCCAGAGCCGGTGCGGGAAGAAGAAACCACGCAGAACCGGTAGTGCAGGCCGCTGGCAGGCAGTCGCAAGGGTTCCGTCAGAGGCAATGAGGTTGCCGGCCAGCGGCCGGCACTAGCTCATGCCAGGCCGACCAGCAGCAGTTCCAGCACGAACCAGCCGACGAATGCGACCAGCAGGATGCCGCCTTCGCCTCGGCTGATCTTCAGGTCGCCGCGCAGCATCGGGTACAGCACCAGCGCGAACGCCAGCAACGCGGGCAGTTCCAGACGCACGAACGAGGCCGGCAGTGCCAACGGCTGCAGCAGCGCCATCGCGCCGATCACCAGCAGCAGGTTGACCGCGCTCGAGCCCAGTACGTGCCCCAGCACCATGTCGCCATGCCCGCGGCGCGCGGCGGCGATGGCGGTGGCCACTTCCGGCAGCGCGGTGCCGATTGCCACCGGCAGCAGGCCGACCAGCAGCGGGGTCCAGCCCAGCGCAGCACCGAAGTCGGCGGCAGACCCCACCACCAGGCGCGCCCCCCAGTACAGCGCCAGCGCCGCGATCAACACCCTCAGTACGTTCAACGGCAGGCTGGTGCGGCTCAACGCGGATTCGGCAATGGCCGCCTGCACCGCGGCGTTCTCGCTGCGACCACGGCGCAGCAGCACGACCTGCACGACGATGAAGCCGGCCACCAGCACGGCGCCTTCCCATCGCGCCAGGCGGCCATCCAGGCCGAACAGGATCAGCAGCATGCCGGCCGCCAGCAGCGACCACCACAGCACCGTCTGCAGGCGTGCGCGCAGCAGCAGCGGCGCGGCAATGGCCGCCATGGCCAGGGTCAGGCCGAGGTTGACGATGCTGCTGCCCACCGCATTGCCCAGCGCCAGTTCCGGCTGACCCACCGCCAGTGCGCGCGCGTTGACCGCAAGTTCCGGCAACGAGGTGGCCACCCCGAGCAGCAGCAGGCCCGCGGTGAAGGGCGTGGCCCCGACGCGTTGGGCCAGGCCGGACACGGCCTTGACGATGGAGTCCCCGCCCAGCGCCAGCAGCAGCAGGCCAAGCAGGAACCAGGCAATGGCAATGGCGATCATCGAGCACTCCCCCAGCGGTCGTGGCGCGATTCTACGCGTGGCCCACCCTTGGCGGGTGAGCCACGGCGGCCGTGGTCAGCCGCAGCCTTCCACGTAATCCACCTGCGGGGTCTGGCCGACCCGCCAGCTGCCGACCTTGCCGTCGGCGCCCAGCGCGAAATCGATGATGGCCGCGCCGTCCTGGGCCGGGCGCACGCGCAGGTGCTGGGCCTTCTCGTCGTACTTGTCCGGGCCGACGTCGGCGCGCTCGGGGTACAGCAGCTGCAGCTCGCCCAGGGTCATGCCGACCTTGCCGCCGCCCGGGGCGACGATGCCGGTGCTGCGTACGTCGTAGCGCACCAGCTTGCGGCCCTCGATCATCAGGCGCGGGTCCTCGGCATCCTGCGGGCGCAGGAAATAGCAGCCGTCGTTGTTGTCATCGGCCGGCAGCGGCTTGCCTGCCGCATCGGTGCCCAGGCCCTGCAGCGGCGTGCCGAAGCCACTGCGCACCTCGGCGATACCTGCGCCCAGCTTCGCGCCGGCGTAGCCGTCCAGCCGCGCAGGGCTGTCGGTGCGGGGATCGGCCGGCGACCGGGTCGCCAGATCGGCATCGGCCGCTGCAGTGGGCGGCGTCGCGCCCTTGGCTGGGGCCTCAGCGGGTGCTTCAGGCGCACGGCCGCAAGCGGCGAGCGAAAGGAGCAGAAGACCAGCAAGTGGAAGATGCTTCATCGGTGCGGTTCCTTGGCACGTGGTTGGCTGCACGCTAGCGCAGCGCGCGTGCAGGCGCTGCATTGTCATCGCCGTTTCATGCCCCGCGTTCAGGCTCGGCGTGCACCGACTTGGCTGTCCCTCCCATGCAACCGCGCAAGACCGACCTCGCCCGAACCGCGCTGCAGGCCCACCGCGCGCCGCTGGACATGCGCCAGCGCCGGCTGCTGATCCTGTGCGACGGCCAGCGCACCGTTGCCGACCTGACCGGCCTGCTGGGCCAGGAAGCACCGGCGATGGTCATGCAACTGGTGCAGGCGGGCTACCTGAGCGCGGGTTCAGCCGGTGCGGACGCTGCGCCTGCGGCCGTCGCCGCACCGCGTGCCACCGTGGCGGCTCCCGTGCCGGTGGCAGAAGCAGCCACGCCGGTCGAGCGCCGTCGCTCGCTGGTGGCCGCGCGCATCTACGTGCTGGGCATCCTGGAGATGCAGCGGCATCCACAGGCAGCGGCGCTGTTCCGCGACCTGCAACAGGCACGCGCGGAGGATGAGGTACTGCAGCGGCTGCAGTCGGCAATGCGGCTGCTGCCTGCGCTGACTTCGGAGGGCTATTGCCAGCGCGTGCGACAGCGCCTGCTGGAGGCGTTGCCGCTGGAGCATTGCGACGCGTTTGCCGAGGTCGCGTAAGCGCAGGTTCCGGCGGTAATCATCCACGCGTGGCGTGGATGCGGTCACGGCCCGTACCGACCAAGGTCGGCACCTACCTAGCGGGACGACCGGAAGTTGTTGCGCAGGCCGTTCCAGCACTGCTGGTAATCGCCCTGGCGATGGCCGGCAGCCAGCGCCTGCGCGGTCGGGCGGATCACCGCGCGGGTCTCGAACATGAAAGCCATCGTATCCTTGATCACATCCGCCCTGGACAGGTCGGCATTGGACGCCTTGTCGAAGGTCGGTGCATCCGGGCCGTGGCCGCTCATGCAGTTGTGCAGCGAGGCGCCGCCTGGCACGAAGCCTTCGGCCTTGGCGTCGTAGGCACCGTGCACCAGGCCCATGAATTCGCTGGCGATGTTGCGGTGGAACCACGGCGGCCGGAACGTGTTCTGCGCCACCAGCCAGCGCGGTGGGAAGATCGCGAAGTCCATGTTGCTGGTACCCGGCGTGTCGCTGGGCGAATGCAGCACCAGGAAGATCGACGGGTCCGGGTGGTCGTAGCTGATCGAGCCGATGGTGTTGAAGCGACGCAGGTCGTAGCGGTACGGCGCGTAGTTGCCGTGCCAGGCCACCACGTCCAGCGGCGAATGATCGATCGGCGCGCGCCACAGGCGGCCCTCGAACTTGGCGATCAGTTCGAAGTCGCCATCCACATCCTCGAACGCCGCATGCGGGGTCTCGAAGTCGCGCGGATTGGCCAGGCCGTTGGAGCCGATCGGGCCGAGGTCAGGCAGCTTCAGCAGCGCGCCGTAGTTCTCGCAGATATAGCCACGGCTCGGACCATCGGGCAGCTCCACGCGGAAGCGCACGCCGCGCGGGATCACCGCGATCTGCTGCGGTTCGATCTCGATCACGCCCATTTCGGTCAGCAGGCGCAACGCGCCCAGCTGCGGCACGATCAGCAGCTCGCCGTCGGCGTTGTAGAAATAGCGGCCGACCATGTCGCGGTTGGCGGCATACAAATGGATGCCCAGGCCGGCATGCGCATCGGGCGAGCCATTGCCGCCCATCGTGTACAGGCCTTCAACGAAGTCGGTCGGCAGTTCCGGCAGCGGCAGCGGGCTCCAGCGCAGCTGGTTCGGTGAGGCCGGCTGCGCGCCGAAATCGCACTGCAGCTGCGACTGCGCGAACGGGGTGAACTCACCATGGGCCACCGCCGGGCGGATCCGGTACAGCCAGCTGCGGCGGTTGCTGCCGCGCGGCGCGGTGAAGGCGGTGCCGGTCAGCTGTTCGGCGTACAGGCCGTGGGCCACCTTCTGCGGTGAGTTCTGCCCAACCGGCAGCGCGCCGGCAACGGCCTCGGTGGCGAACTCGTTGCCGAAGCCGGACTGGTAACCGCGGGCGGTGATGGCGCTGGACATGGGGGCTCCTGGATACAGCAAAACCGGAACAGAAAGCAGCCGAGCATGGCTCGGCTCTACAGATGGGCAGGCGCCGGGACTGGCCCGGCGCTGCTGATGACGTTACAGCACGCCGCGGCGGATCTGGTCGCGCTCGATGCTCTCGAACAGCGCGGTGAAGTTGCCTTCGCCGAAGCCTTCGTTGCCCTTGCGCTGGATGATCTCGAAGAAGATCGGGCCAAAGGTGTCCTGGGTGAAGATCTGCAGCAGCAGGCCTTCCTCGTCCGAACCGTCGATCAGGATGCGGTTCTTGCGCATCCGCTCCACGTCCTCGCCATGGTTGGGCAGGCGCTTGTCGATCAGTTCGAAATAGGTCTCGATCGTGTCCTGGAAGGCGACGCCGCGTTCCTTCATCGCCTCGACCGTCTCGAAGATGTTCTCGGTCGTCAGGGCGATGTGCTGGATGCCTTCGCCGTTGT
>NZ_CAJYVQ010000005.1 GCF_913778665.1 uncultured Stenotrophomonas sp. | reverse complement strand
TGATCTGCCGCTACATGCAGGACGGCCCGGAGGGCTGCTACGACGATCCACTGGACCGGGTCATCACGCTCTCGTCGGATCCAACGATCCGCAACTGCTGGCTGATGGTGATCCTGATGATGGGCACGGCGCTGATGCCGTTGCGTACCAACCTGATGTTCCCGGTCTACGGCGCGCTGACGCTCTGCCGGTGGCTGACCTTCAAGACCTGCCGCAAGCCGGTGTTCCCGCCGGAGATCGAGGCGGAGTGCCAGATTGATCCGGAAGATCCGTATCGACTTCCAGAGCCGCGGTTCATGGCGGAGTTCGCGAGTGACCCGGCGATCTATGCGCGCGCAATGGAGCGCCACAAGGAGCGGATGATGTGGCGTCCGGAGAACTAGGTCGCCCAGCGTGGGTCCGGGTTATCCGGGACAGCGAGGCGGATCCCTGTTCACCGACCCGCCATCCCAGCACTCATCCAGCGCCATACCGCGCCGGCGTCACCCCCATCTCGCGCTTGAACACGGCGATGAACGCACTGGGCGTGTCGTAACCCATCGACAACGCGACGCTGATCACCGAATTGCCTGCCAGCAGGTGTGGCAGCGCAAGCAGCACACGCAGTCGTTGCCGCCACTGGCTCAGCGTCATGCCGGTCTCGGCCAGCCAGTGGCGGGCCAGGCTGCGGCTGGACAGACCACTGGCGGCGGCCCAGTCCTCGATGGTGCGATTGTCATGCGGCGCACGCGCCAGCGCGGCGGCAATCCTGCGCAGGCGGCGGTCGCGGGGCTGTGGCAGGGCCAGTGGCAATGGCGTACTGCTGGCGATCTCATCGGCGATCACCCCGGCCAATCGCTCCTGCGCGGCATCCAGTGGCCGATGGGGCCATTGCAGTGCTCGTATCGTCGCAGCCTGCAGCAGCGTGCTGGGCTGGAAAATGCGCGCAGTGGCGGGCAGGCCCAGGCAGGCGTCGTCGCTGAAGTACAGGCTCCAGCCATCGAAGCGCGCGGCACTGGCCAGCGCATGTGGCAGCGAGGGCGGTATCCAGGCGACATGACCCGCAGGCAGCAGCCAGTGCAGGTCGCCCACCTCGATCCGCAACAGGCCCTGGTGCGCACCCAGCAACTGCCCACGCGCGTGCTGGTGGCGTGCGGTACGGCGTGGACCGCCCAGGCGCTGCTGCACCGCCAGCACGACCGGTCCGTGGGCGGCGTTGGCGAGCGCGAGGTCGATCAACGTGTTGTGTGACTGATTTGCCATATCAATTGGCATTTATACGGCAGAATCGCGGACGGCAACGCAGGACACTGGACGCGACCCCCGTACTGAGCGAACCATCATGCAGCCACAGGACATCCTTCCCGACCATCAGAACGACGTGCAGGTGAACGGCCTGACCGTGCGCAAGGGCAGTGTCGGGGCCTTCCTGGCCAGCGTCCGCGACTGGCAGGATCCGGCCAGCGATCCCGGCACCCGTGCCACTGCCGAAGCGGATCTGCGCGCGCTGCTGCCGGGCCTGCACGCGTTGGGCCTGTTCCAGGTACTGGTGGCGCGTGATCCAGCACTGCAGCGGCTGATCGATGGAGCGGCCTGAAACGGACAAGGCCCGGACATGCCGGGCCTTGATCCATCGTCGCCGGGCGTGGCCCGGCGCTACCTCGACCTGCCTCAGTTGTTGCCCGGCGCGAACACCAGGGTACGGCGGGTGGTGACCGGGGCGCTGACCGGCTCGAAACGCCAGCGCTTCACCGCGTTCAGGGCCTCGCGGTCGAACACGCGGCCTGGCGTCGCGCGCAGCACGCGGGCATTGGTCACCGAGCCGTCGGTGCCAACGGTGATCTCCACCAGTACTTCACCGGAGGTGCCCGAACGCAGGGCTTCGCCGGGATAGCGCGGCGCCGGGGTACTGACCGGGCGCAGGGTGGGCGCGGCAGGCGTGGCGGCCTGGCGTGCGGCCGTGGCCTGCTGGGCGGCGGCCTGCTGTTGCTTCTGCTCGGCTTCACGACGGGCGGCGGCCTGGCGCTCGGCTTCCTGGCGCTCGTTGTCGCGGCGCGCGGCATCCTGCTGGGCGGCAATCTGCTTGGCGGCGTCGGCTTCCTTGGCGCGCTGCTCGGTCAGGCGCTGCTGCTCGGTCAGCTGCTTGCTGCGGTCCTCGGCGTCCTTCTTCGCCTTCTCGGCTTCCGCTTCGGTGCGCTTGGCGGCGTTCTGCACGCCCTTGGCCAGGCCGTCCTTGAGGCGCGGCAGCGCCGGCGCGGAGGCGTCAACTTTCTCGATCAGTGCCACCAGGCGCTGCGCCTCGGTGTAGTCCTCGCGACCCAGGTGCTGTTCGGCGGCGATCAGGGTGTAGGGCAGCAGGTCGGTCAGCGCGCTCTTCACCGAGGCGTCGTCCGGAGTTTTGTCCCGCAGGGCGAGGTAGTACTCGATGGCGTTGTCGCCGGCCGGTGCGTACATGCGGTTCTCGCGCAGCGCTTGGCTGGCCGACTCGCGCAGCTGCTCGGTGCCCATCGACTGCACCTTGGCAGCGACCACCGGTGCGGCGGGTGCAGTGGCGGCAGGTGCCGTGGCGGCAGCAGGTGCCGTGGGTTCTTCCTTGCCCGAGCAGGCGGCCAGGGCCAGTGCCAGGGCAACCGGCAGCCACCGGCGCGCGGCGGTGATCGTTGAGACGTGCGACATCCTGCTCCCCTCTAGAAGACGACGTGACGTAAATCATTGATACGCATGGCCGGGACCTGCGGTCCGGGCGCGGCAGGGTGACGTTTCCCGACGCCACCGCCGGCAACGGCGAGGGTGCAATCTAGCATCCCGGCCACCGCCGCGTACAAGGGGCGGTGGCCGGGACGGGCAACGGCGTCATGCCGCTGCTGGCAACGACATCAGTGGTCGTGCGACTTGTCGTGGGGCTTGCTGTGGCTGTTGGACATGAGCTTGTCGGTCCAGGCGATGCCGATCGCCGACAGGATGAACACGCAGTGGATGATGGTCTGCCACAGCACACCGTCCGGGGTCAGGTTGGTGCACTGCGCCGCGGCGATGTTCTCGGCGGCCAGCGCCATGCGGTCCGGCGTGCAGAACGGCATGGCGCCCAGCCCACCACTGGCGATGAAGGTCTTCAGCAGGTGGATCGAGGAGATGCCGATGATCGCCATCGCCAGCTTCACCTTCAGCACGCTGGCGTTGACGTGGCTCAGCCATTCCGGCTGGTCCGGATGGCCCTCCAGGCGCAGGCGTGAAACGAAGGTCTCGTAGCCGCCCACGATCACCATCACCAGCAGGTTGGAAATCATCACCACGTCGATCAGGCCGAGCACGATCAGCATGATCTGCTGCTCGCCCATCGACGGCGAGTGCGAGATCAGGTGCCACAGTTCCTTGCCGAACAGGTAGACATAGACGCATTGCGCCACGATCAGGCCCAGGTACAGCGGCAGCTGCAGCCAGCGCGAGGCGAAGATCAGGGTGGACAGGGGGGAGAGCGGCGGTCGGTTTGCACTCATGCGGGGGATACTGCGTTTCGGGGGAGTGGCGAGGTTACTGGCCCGCCATGACGGTGCCAAGCCAACTCACGCACTAGACTTCAGGTTCCTTTCCGCACCCCGAGCCGCCGCCATGATCGACCTGTATTACTGGCCCACCCCGAACGGCCACAAAGTGACCCTGCTGTTGGAAGAAGCCGGCCTGGAGTACCGCATCCATCCGGTCAACATCGGTTCGGGCGACCAGTTCAAGCCGGAGTTCCTGGCCATCTCGCCCAACAACAAGATGCCGGCCATCGTCGACCACGCCCCGGCCGACGGGGGCCCGCCGCAGAGCGTGTTCGAGTCCGGCGCGATCCTGCTGTACCTGGCCGAGAAGACCGGCCGCTTCCTGCCCAGCGACGCGCGTGGCCGCGTCACCACCCTGGAATGGCTGTTCTGGCAGATGGCCGGGCTGGGGCCGATGAGCGGCCAGATGGGCCACTTCAACGTGTACGCGCCGGAGAAGATCCCGTATGCCATCGAGCGCTACGACAGCGAAGTGCGCCGCCTGCACGGGGTGATGGACAAGCGCCTGGCCCAGCACGCGTTCCTGGCCGGCGAGGAATACACCATCGCCGACATGGCCAGCTACCCGTGGATCGGCGCCTACGACAAGCTGCCGGTGGATTTCACCGCATTCCCGAACCTCAAGCGCTGGCATGAAGCGATTGCCGCGCGCCCGGCCACCCAGCGTGCCTATGCCCTGCGCGAGCAGGTCAACCCCAACGCTGGCAAGCCACTCAGCGACGAAGAACGCAAGCACCTGTTCGGCAAGCGTTGATCGCGCCGGGGTCGGATCCCTTTGCAGCGCAAAGGGCTCTGACCCCAGCACCGGGGCATGGGCAAAAGGTCATGCTGCCTTCCCGCACAGGCTTGGTTAGGATGGGGGACGACCGCTCCGCGTCCATCGCGGGGGCGGACCTGCCGTTTGCCGGGATCTTCCATGCGCCACCTGTTCGCTTCGCTTGCCCTCATGCTTGCCACCACAACCGCCGCCCACGCTGAAAAGCTGACCCTGGAAGCCATCACCGGCCCTCTGCCGCTGTCCGGCCCGACCTTGATGAAGCCCAAGGTGGCGCCGGACGGTTCGCAGGTCAGCTTCCTGCGCGGCAAGGACAGCGACCGCAACCAGCTGGATCTGTGGACCTATGACATCGGCAGCGGCCAGACCCGCCTGCTGGTTGATTCCAAGGTGGTGCTGCCCGGCACCGAGACCCTCAGCGACGAAGAGAAGGCCCGCCGCGAGCGCCAGCGCATCGCCGCCATGACCGGCATCGTCGATTACCAGTGGTCACCGGACGCGCAGCGCCTGCTGTTCCCGCTGGGCGGCGAGCTGTACCTGTACGACCTGAAGCAGCAGGGCCAAGCTGCCGTGCGCCAGCTGACCCACGGCGAAGGCTTTGCCACCGATGCCAAGCTGTCACCGAAGGGCGGTTTCGTCAGCTTCATCCGCGGTCGCAACCTGTGGGTGATCGATCTGGCCAGCGGCAAGCAGGTGCAGCTGACCCGAGACGGCAGCACCACCATCGGCAACGGCGTGGCCGAGTTCGTCGCCGACGAGGAAATGGACCGCCACACCGGTTACTGGTGGGCGCCGGATGATTCGGCGATCGCCTTTGCCCGCATCGACGAATCGCCGGTACCGGTGCAGAAGCGCTACGAGGTCTATGCCGATCGCACCGATGTGATCGAACAGCGTTACCCGGCCGCCGGCGATGCCAACGTGCAGGTGAAGCTCGGTGTCGTTTCGCCGGTCGAGCATGCACAGATGCAGTGGATCGACCTGGGCAAGGAGCAGGATATCTACCTGGCCCGCGTCGACTGGCGCGACCCGCAGCACCTGAGCTTCCAGCGCCAGTCGCGCGACCAGAAGCAGCTTGACCTGGTCGAAGTGAACCTCGCCGCCAACACCCAGCGCGTGCTCGTCCACGAAACCAGCCCGACCTGGGTGCCACTGCACAACAGCCTGCGTTTCCTGGAAGACGGCAGCGTGCTGTGGTCGTCCGAGCGCACCGGCTTCCAGCACCTGTACCGCATCGACAGCAAGGGCAAGGCCACCGCGCTGACCCGCGGCAACTGGCCGGTGGACGAACTGCTGGCGGTCGATGAGAAGGCTGGCAAGGCCTACTTCCGCGCCGGCATCGAGACCTCGCGCGAAAGCCAGATCTACGCGGTGTCGCTGCAGGGTGGCGAGCCGCAACGCCTGTCGAAGGCGCCGGGCATGCACAGCGCCAGCTTCGCGCGCAACGCCAGCGTCTATGTCGACAGCTGGTCCAACAGCAGCACGCCGCCGCAGATCGAACTGTTCCGCGCCAACGGTGAGAAGATCGCCACCCTGCTCGAGAACGATCTGGCCGATCCCAAGCACCCGTATGCGCGCTACCGCGATGCGCAGCGCCCGATCGAGTTCGGCACGCTCACCGCTGCTGACGGCAAGACCGCGCTGAACTACAGCCTGATCAAGCCGGCCGGTTTCGATCCGTCCAAGCGCTACCCGGTGGCGGTGTACGTGTACGGCGGTCCGGCCAGCCAGACCGTCACCGACAGCTGGCCCGGCCGCGGCGATCACCTGTTCAACCAGTACCTGGCCCAGCAGGGCTACGTGGTGTTCTCGCTGGACAACCGTGGCACCCCGCGCCGTGGCCGTGATTTCGGCGGCGCGCTGTACGGCAAGCAGGGCACGGTGGAAGTGAGCGACCAACTGCGCGGCGTGGCCTGGCTGAAGCAGCAGCCGTGGGTGGACCCGGCGCGCATCGGCGTGCAGGGCTGGTCCAATGGCGGCTACATGACGCTGATGCTGCTGGCCAAGGCCTCCGACAGCTACGCCTGTGGCGTGGCCGGCGCGCCGGTGACCGACTGGGGCCTGTACGACAGCCACTACACCGAGCGCTACATGGACCTGCCGGCGCGCAATGAAGCCGGCTACCGCGAAGCGCGCGTGCTGACCCATATCGACGGCCTGCGTTCGCCGCTGCTGCTGATCCACGGCATGGCGGACGACAACGTGCTGTTCACCAATTCGACCAGCCTGATGAGCGCGCTGCAGAAGCGTGCCCAGCCGTTCGAACTGATGACCTACCCGGGTGCCAAGCACGGCCTGTCCGGCGCGGATGCACTGCATCGCTACCGCGTCGCCGAAGCCTTCCTGGGACGTTGCCTGAAACCCTGATCCACCACCGGGAAGGAGCCCGCCGATGATCCAGCCACCGCCGATTCCCGCCCATGGCCCGCCGCGTTCCGGCTGGTGGCGCCGCCACTGGCGTTGGGCGATGCCACTGGCGGTGGTGCTGGTCATGGGCATGACCGCAGGCGTGGTGATCTGGAGCGTGCTGCGCTGGAGCGAGGCAGCGCGCGAGAGCCCACCGATGCGCGAAGCCTTGCGCCGCGCCGGCTGCAGCATCGAACTGGTGGAAGCCTTCGGTGAGCCGCTGCAGGCCGAGTCGATGCCGCTGGGCAGCATGCAGACCGCGATCAACGGCCAGCGCGATGTCGGCCTGACCGTGGCACTGGAAGGCCCGCATGCGCATGGCCGCTTGTTCGTGAAGGGCACCCGCAGCGACGACGTGTGGGATTACCCGGTCATGTACGTCCTGGCCGAAGACAAGCAGACGTTCGACCTGACGGCGCTGGACGATGACGAGGCCGCGCACGAATGCGCACTGCAGGCGTGCCGTGATCGCGGTGAATGCCCACTTGCCGCGGCGTTGTGACCTCCGGGCGCAGGCGACTGCGGGGTGTCGACTCCACGCCGGCAGGTTTCTGTGGCGTCGGCCGCACAACCCGTTCGCCATGACTTCCCGCCGATTGTCGCCATCGCCGTGAGCGCGTAGGGTGCGGGCAACCCTGTCCTGGAGTGCACCATGAAGCCGATTGCGTTGGCCGTTGCCCTGGCGCTGAGCGCCGCCCCGCTGCTGTCCGCACCGCCAGCACTGGCCGCACCTGCCACCAAGGCCGCCACCCCGGCCAACCCGGCCTGGGTCGCCCGCAGCAATGCGCTGGCGCAGATCCTGCTCGATGCCCAGGGCCCATTCCAGCCGGAAGAAACCGGCTTCTTCGGCGTGCCCGGCTACGACGACAAGGTCGCTGACCTCGGCCCCGACAACGGCAAGCGCTACCGCGCGTCGATGGCCAAGGCCCGCGACGAACTGAAGGCGAAGCTGGCGACCGAAAAGGATCCCAACGTCCGCCAGGACCTGGAGATCATGATCCACGCCGCCAACCAGAACATCGAAGGCAGCGAGCTCAGCGAGAAATACCTGCTGCCGTGGAGCGACGCGCCGCAGACGGTTTTCAGCGGCCTGAACCTGCTGCTGTCCGACCAGGTACCGGCCGAGCGCCGTGCCAAGGCGATCGATCGTCTCAAGGCCTATGCCGGCCTGCAGCCGGGCGGCACTGCCTTCACCACGCTGGCCCGCCAGCGCTATGAAGAGCGGCTGAAGGACAGCAGCCTGCTGCAGCCGACGAAGATCGAAGTGCAGCAGTCGCTGGACAACGTCGAGACCTACATCACCGGCATCGAGTCGCTGCTGAAGAAGTACCAGATCGCCGGTGCCGATGAGGCGATGAAGACGCTGGCCGGGCAGATGAAGGACTACGCCGCCTGGACGCGCACGACCGTGCTGCCGAAGGCACGTGCCGATGCACGCCTGCCGGCGCCGCTGTACGCCTACCAGCTCAAGCAGGTAGGCATCGACATCGACCCGAAGCTGTTGATGCAGCGCGCGCAGCTGGAGTTCATGGAAACCCGCTCGGCGATGCAGCAGCTGGCGCCACTGGTGGTAAAGGACAAGGGCCTGAAGGTGGCCGATCCGAGCGACCCGGTGGCGGTGATCCGCGCGCTGAAGGCCGACAAGATCGCCGACGACCAGCTGGAAGGCCATTACCGCAAGGTGATCGATGCGATCGATCCGCTGATCCGCGAGCATGCAATCGTCGACGTGCCCAAGCGCGCCATGCAGATGCGCCTGGGCTCGGCGGCCGAGAGCGCGGCCAGCCCTGCCCCGCATTTCCTGCCGGCGCCGCTGGTCAACAACACCGGGCAGCAGGGCACTTTCGTGCTGCCGCTGGGCAATCCGGCGGCGGGCCCGGGCGCACAGTACGACGACTTCAACTTCGGCGCGGCGGCGTGGACGCTGAGCGCGCACGAAGGCCGCCCCGGCCACGAGCTGCAGTTCACCGCGATGGTTGAGCGTGGTGTGTCGCTGGCACGCACCATGTTCGCGTTCAATTCGGTGAACGTGGAAGGCTGGGCACTGTATGCCGAGGCCGAGATGGTGCCCTACGAGCCGCTGGACGGGCAGATGATCGCGCTGCAGTTCCGCCTGTTGCGTGCCGCACGTGCGATGCTCGACCCGATGCTCAACCTCGGCCTGACCGACCGGGCCAATGGCGAGCGCGTGCTGATGCAGCAGGTCGGCCTGTCCAAGGCGATGGCCACGCAGGAACTGGACCGCTACATGGTGCGCATGCCGGGCCAGGCCGGCAGCTACTTCTACGGCTATACCCGCATCTTGGAACTGCGCATGCAGACCGAGCTGGCGCTGGGTGCGAAGTTCGATCGCCTGGCGTTCAACAACTTCCTGCTCGACCAGGGGCTGCTGCCGCCGGACCAGCTGGCTGAAGCAGTGCAGCAGCAGTTCGTGCCGAAGTACCAGAAAAAGTAAGCGGCAGCGCCGGGCCATGCCCGGCGAGTGCAGCGGGAAAAGCCGCCGGGCCATGCCCGGCGCTACCCACGCCGACGCGGTTGCGTCAGCGCTGCGGGGTAATCACCTGCGTCGGCAGCCGTGCCGGTGGTTCCGGGTTCGGCACCCAGATCGCCACGCCGGCGGCGCGCTTCTGCGTGGTCGGAATGCCGATGCCGACGCCACCGCCGACATGCGAGCCAAAGCTGCCCGCGCCGACCGACATGCCGACCGGCGAACCGCTGCTACCCACGCCTACCAGCACCACGCCGTTGGCACCCAGCGCCGCAGCTTCACGCTTCAGTCGCGCCACTGCGGCATCGGTCTGGCCCTGGGTACCGAAACCCACCGCAGAGGCCGCTTCCAGCTGGGCGATTTCCTGGGAGCCGGCCGGTGGTGTCGAATAGATCTGCACCAGTGCCGGATCGATCGGTGCGCGGGCGCGGCCCAGCATCACCTTGGAGGTGCTGGCACAACCGGCTGCGGCCAGCAGCATTGCCGCCAGTGCGGCCCAACGAATGTTCATGGCATCACCCCTGCAGGACTGGTTGCGATCATCGGCGGGCCACTCTGAATCGGCGCCAACATCCGGGCCGGGGCACGCACCAAGGCACGCTAGCACGGCCCCGGTGACAGCCTTGCCAATGGCAGTAGGCGGCAGCGGCGGGAACGTCTATGGTTGAGCCCAGGAACCAACGGCAGGAGAGCGGCATGGGTGTGATCAGTCTGTTGTGGGGCGTACTGGCGCTGTTGTGGATGATCCTGGCGCTGATTCCGCTGCTGGGCTGGGGCAACTGGTTCCTGATCCCGTTCGCCGCCGTCGGCGCGGTGATTGCCGCGCTGGGCATCCTGTTCACCCATCCGAGCAAGCGTGGCCGGGCCTGGGCCGGGCTGGTCCTGAACGGCATCGTGGTGGTGGTCGGCATCCTGCGTCTTGGCCTGGGCGGCGGCGTGATCTGAGCCCGGAACCGGGTGCGACAGGGCGTCGCAGGCACACGGCCCCGGACCGGGCAGGGGGGTACAATGCATGGCTGCGCGAGCCCCCCGCGTGCCTGTGAATCCGCGCCCGGCGCGGCTGCCCGATGATCATCCGACCCCGTCCCCACGGCTGGCAACTGCTGTACATCCTGCGCGGCTCGATCGTCAAAGCGATCGCGCCGAAGGTGCTGGCCATCCTGATCCTGTCCATCGCGGTGGCCGCGGTGGTGGAACTGGCGCCGCCGACCGGCATCGAGCGCGTCTCGGTGACCCCGTTCACTCTGCTTGGGCTGGTCCTGTCGATCTTCCTCAGCTTCCGCAACAGCGCCTGCTACGACCGCTGGTGGGAAGGCCGAAAGCTGTGGGGCCAGCTGGTCTACGAGTCGCGTTCGCTGGCCCGCCAGGTCCACCTCCTGTTGGCCGATGACGAAGGCCCTCGCCGTCGCATTGCCTACCTCACTACGGCCTTCGCCCACGCGCTGGCAGCGCGCCTGCGCGGGCGAATCGTCGCCCTGGCGGCATTGCCGTGGCTGGACAAGCCACAGCGCGAACAGCTGGGCCAGCGCGAGAACGTGGCCGATGCGCTGCTGGCGATGATCGCCGCCGAGCTGGCCCAGCCGCTGCGTAGCGGCGCGCTCAACCCGATCCTGTACGCCCAGCTGGAAGAGCGCCTGCACGCGATGTCGTCGATCCAGGCCGGCTGCGAGCGCATCCTCACCACCCCGCTGCCATTCGCCTACACCCTGCTGCTGCACCGCTGCGCGTGGATGTTCTGCGTGCTGCTGCCGTTCGGCCTGGCCAGTTCGCTGGGCTGGGGCACGCCGGTGCTGTCGGCGGTGCTGGCCTACGCCTTCTTCGGCCTGGACCAGCTGGGCGAAGAAATGGAAGACCCGTTCGGCCTGGAGCCGAACGACCTGCCGCTGGACGCGCTGGTGCGCACGATCGAGATCGACCAGCTCGACGCGCTCGGCGAACGCCCTTTGCCCGAACCCCTGCTGCCGCAGGGTTACCTGTTGCAATAGCCACTCCTCGGAGCTTGCCATGTCCCATCCGCTGTACCGCCCGCGCCGCATGCGCCATGACGAGTTCTCACGCCGCCTGATGCGCGAGAACACGCTGACCACCGATGACCTGATCTACCCGGTGTTCGTGCACGAACGGGCCGGCCGCATCGCGGTGCCGTCGATGCCGGGCGTGGAGCGGCTGTCGATCGAAGAGCTGCTGAAGGTGGCCGAAGAGGCGCTGGAGCTGGGCATCCCCGTGATCGACCTGTTCCCGGTGATCGATCCGTCGCTGAAGTCGCTGGATGCCTCGGCCGCCTGGGCCGAAGACGGCCTGGCGCAGCGCGCGATCCGTGCGCTGAAGTCGCGCTTCCCGGAACTGGGGGTGATGACCGACGTGGCGCTGGACCCTTACACCACGCATGGCCAGGACGGCATCATCGATGACAAGGGCTACGTGCTGAACGACATCACCGTCGACGCGCTGGTGAAGCAGTCGGTGTCGCATGCCGAGGCCGGCGCGGATATCGTCTCGCCGTCGGACATGATGGACGGCCGCATCGGCGCGATCCGCCGCGCGCTCGATGCCAACCACTACCTCAACGTACGCATCATGGCCTACTCGGCCAAGTATGCCTCGGCGTTCTACGGCCCGTTCCGTGATGCGGTGGGCAGCGCCGCCAGCCTCGGCAAGGCCGACAAGAAGACCTACCAGATGGACCCGGCCAACGGCGACGAGGCCCTGCGCGAAATTGCGCTGGACCTGGAAGAAGGCGCCGACATGGTGATGGTCAAGCCGGGCATGCCCTACCTGGACCTGGTGCGCCGGGTGAAGGAAACCTTCGGCGTGCCGACCTTCGCCTATCAGGTGAGTGGCGAGTACGCGATGATGAAGGCCGCTTTCGCCAATGGCTGGCTGGACGAGCGTGCCTGCGTGCTGGAGTCGCTGCTGGGCTTCAAGCGCGCAGGCGCCGATGGCGTGCTGACCTATTTCGCGCCGCAGGTGGCGCGATGGCTGCGCGAGCGCTGACAATGGCGCCACGATAGACGGAGGAATGCGCGATGGGACCCGAACTGGGATGGATGCAGTGGCTGATCTGGGGCATCGGTACGCTGGTGTTCGGCGCCATCATCGTCGGTGTCTTCATCGCCGCCTGGCGGGCCGGCAAGCGCCCGCCGGAGCAGCTCTCGGCCGCCCGCCACGTGGCCCGTGAGCAGGCCCTGCCGGAGAGCGTGCAGGCCGAGCTGGCCGCGCTGAACCAGCGCAGGGACAATGGCCAGCTCAGCGAGGTCGAGTACGAGCAGCAGCGCGCCAGGGTGTTGTCGCGCTGACGGGTGGGGGCCAACCTTGGTTGGCACCTTCCTCCATGCCAACCAGGGTTGGCATCTACCGAACGGCTATCCACGCATGGCGTGGATCTACCGGTAGCGCCGTCACCTTACGCCCGGCACGCACCCCTGCACCGCCGCCACCTTCGGCACCGCCAACCGATACACGTCCACGCCACCGGCACGCGGCGCCTTGGCCGCACTGCTGGCCACCATCATTTCGCCCGGCCTGGCGTTGTCGATCACCGGCGCGCCGGTCCAGCCGCCGGCCTGGTTGAACGACAGCCCCAACGGTTGCAGTGCCGCGCCAGTCCACGCACAGCCGCTGCTCCACACCTGCGCGGTCGCGCCGCTGCCACGGTTGAACACCACCGCGCCGTCGTTGCCCAGCCAGTCACCGTCAGTCTCGTCGTCGGTGCTGTTCAACGCGGCCAGTGCGGTGGCCGGGCCACGCACGCCCTGCGCGTCCAGCGTTGCCACGAACAGGTCCCAGCCAGCGCCACGGCCCTGTTGGCGGGCGAACAACAGCCGCGTGCCATCCGCGCTCAGGGCCGGCCCGCGCTCTTCACCGCGTCCACCCTCGCCCGCAAAAGGCTGCGCCTTGCCCAGCTGCCCATCGGCGGCGACTGCGGCGCGGTACAGTGCCAGTGCGCCCTGGCGGCCTGCCGCGAACAGCAGCCAGCGGCCATCGCGGCTGAAGTAGGGATCGCGGGCCTCGCCGGCCACGCCCACCGGCAGCGCCTGCGCCTGCTGCCAGCGGCCATTGACCACGCGAGCCTGCCACAGGCCCCAGCCGGCCTCGCCGCGGCGGGCAAAGACGATGCGCTGGCCATCCGCGCTGATCGTGGCGCGACCCTCGTCGGCGCGGGTCGAGACCACGCCCATGCCTTCGATGCCGTATTCGTTCAACGCCATCGCCACGGGGGCAGAGAGTAGACTGGCGGCAAGCACCAGCAGGGGCGGGGTGATGCGCATCATCCGGGTCCGTGCACGAAAGAGCATCAGTCTAGCCAGCTTGAGGATTCCATGACCGACCGTTACGCCGTCTTCGGACACCCCGTTGCCCACTCGAAGTCGCCGCAGATCCATGCGACGTTCGGTCGCCAGGAAGGCATCGCGGTGGATTACCGCGCGATCGACCTGGCCCCGGATGCGTTCCTGGCCGGCCTGGAGGCGTTCGCCGCCGAGGGTGGTGTCGGTGCCAACGTCACCCTGCCGCACAAGGAAACCGCGTTTTCGGTGTGCACCACGCTGACCGCGCGCGCGCGCCGCGCCGGCTCGGTCAACACCCTGCTGCGCAAGGGCGACCGCTGGCACGGTGACACCACCGATGGCATCGGCCTGGTGCGCGACCTGACCGATCGCCACGGCCTGGACCTGCGCGGCCGCCGCATGCTGCTGATCGGCGCCGGTGGCTCGGCGCGCAGTGTCGCCCCGGCGCTGCTCGATGCGGGCATCACCGAGCTGGTGGTGGTCAACCGCACGCCGGAACGCGCCGATGAACTGATCGACGCCATGGGCGAGCCGGGCCGCGCGATCAGCCGCTACTGGGAAGACCTGCGCGATCTGGGCGACTTCGAACTGATCGTCAACGCCACCTCGGCCGGCCGCGATCGCGACGTCGAGTTCAAGCTGCCGCTGTCGCTGGTCAACTCGATGACCACTGCGGTCGACCTGAACTACGGCGAGGCGGCCATCGCGTTCCTGGCCTGGGCACGCGCGGCGAACTGCCGCAACACCGTCGATGGCCTGGGCATGCTGGTCGAACAGGCCGCCGAGAGCTTCCTGCAGTGGCACGGCGTTCGCCCGCAGACCGATGAGGTCTACCAGTCGTTGCGCGAGGGCGCAGCGGTACTGGCCGGCGAGGATTGAGCGATGGACAACGCAACCCTGCTGGTCACGGTGCTGAGTATGGTGGGCGTGCGCCTGCCAGTGCTGATCGCACTGTGCGTGGGCTTGGTCTGGGTGGTCGGTGCGCCGCGTGATGCCACCCGTACCGGCGCCCTGGTCGGCCTGCTGCTGTTGCTGCTGGCCAGCCTCGGCGGCATGGCGGCGGGCATCCTGCCGATGTGGATGATCCGCAGCGGTGACTTCAGTTCCGTGTCCAGCCTGAGTGCCATCCTCGGCGTGCTGCATTTCGCGCTGGCGATGGTCGAGGCCATCGGCGTGGTACTGGTGGTATGGGCGCTGGTGCGCCTGCTGCGTACCCGTACGCTCCCGGCCTCCTGACCGCTCGCGCCGGGACATGCCCGGCGCATCTGCCCCCCGCGGCGGTGCGGCCCGTGGACCGTGACCGCCAGCGGGCGTCGTCGCTGGCCCGTTCAGGGTGGCAGCGGCGGTGAATGCGGCCGGCCATGCGACAATGGTCGGCCTGATCCAGCCACGGTACTTCCCGGCGTGACCGAAACCGTCGCCGCTCCGCGCACGCTCGACGACTCCTTGAAGGACGCGATCCGCAAGGCGTATACGACGCTGCAGGCCAATACGCCCGGCTTTTCCACCCGCCGCTCGCAGAGCCAGATGATCGGCGTGGTGTCGCGCGCGCTGTCCAAAAGTGGCGGCGTCGGCGTGGTCGAGGCGCCCACCGGCGTCGGCAAGAGCCTGGGCTACCTGACCGCAGGCGTACCGATCGCGCTGGCCAGCAAGAAGAAGCTGGTGATCAGCACCGGCACCGTGGCCCTGCAGTCGCAGCTGGTCGAGCGCGATATTCCCAACTTCCTCAAGGCCACCGGCCTGGACGCGACCGTGGCGCTGGCCAAGGGCCGTACCCGCTACCTGTGCACGCGCAATGCCGCCGAGGCGCAGGGCGAGGGCTCGCAGGGCGGGATGTTCGAGGATGACGCGCCGCTGTTCGACCGGCCGCTGGCACCGATCGAGATGGACATCGCCAAGCGCCTCACCGACGCCTTCACTGGCGGCAGCTGGGACGGCGACATCGACAACGCGCCGGAGACCATCAGTCCCGGCTTGCGCAGCCGCATCACCACGCCAGCGTCGGGCTGCGCCGGGCGCCGCTGTGCGTATTCGGCGCAGTGCGCGGTGCTGCGTTCGCGCAACACGGTGCGCGATGCGCAGATCGTGGTCACCAACCATGCGCTGCTGCTGTCGGCGCTGTCGATCGGCGACAGCGACAACGGCCAGCCGTTGATCGCACCGCCGTCGGACATGCTGCTGGTGCTGGACGAAGGCCATCACATCGGCAATGTGGCGATCGACCAGGGTGCGGCCAGCCTGGCGCTGGACGAGATGGCCAAGCGCACCGGCCGCCTGCAGATCCTGATCGCCGGTGCCTACCGCGCGGTCGACAAGGACCGCCTCGGCAACCTGCTGCCGAACGAGGCGATCGAAGTGGCCAGCAACGTGGCCAAGCAGCTGCGCGCGTTCCGTGACCACATCGAGCGGGTGTGGATGCCGGCGCCGGCCGACGAGGAACCGATGTGGCGCGCCGCCAATGGCCGCCTGCCCGAGGCCTGGCGCGAGCCGATCGAAGCGCTGGCCGACGATACCCGCAGTCTCTACAACTGGGCGCATGCGGCCACCGCGCAGGTGGCCAAGGGCAAGCCGGACGATGCCGCGCGGGAGCGCCTGCAGCGCAACCTGGGCATGGCGATGGAGATGATCGAGCAGCAGTACAACCTGTGGCAGGCTTGGCGCCGCGAGGACAAGGACGGCGCGCCGCCGATGGCGCGCTGGGTCACCGCCACCCGCGACGGCGACCTGGTGCTGCACGGCTCGCCGGTGTCGGCCGCGCACGTGCTGCGCAAGCTCCTGTGGGATGAAGTGGACTCGGTGGTGATGACCTCGGCGACGCTGACCGGCGGCGGTGATTTCCAGTCGCTGGCGATCGACAACGGCATTCCTGAAGAGGCCGAGATGGTCTCGTTGTCGTCGCCGTTCGACCTGCCCAACCAGGCCGAGCTGATCGTACCGAAGTTTCCGGTTACCCCGGACGACCGCGAAGGCCATCCGCGCGAAGTGGCGCGCTATCTCGACACCGAGCTGGACTGGGCCAAGGGCTCGATGGTGCTCTTCACCTCGCGCTGGAAGATGGAGAAGGTGGCCGGCCTGATGTCGGCCGCGCGCCGCAAGCAGGTGCTGGTGCAGGGCGAGATGTCCAAGACCCGGCTGATCGACGAACACCTGCGCCGCGTCGCAGCGGGCGAGGGCTCGGTGCTGTTCGGCCTGAACTCGTTCGGTGAGGGCCTCGACCTGCCGGGTGAGGCCTGCACCACGGTGGTGATCACCCAGGTGCCGTTCGCGGTGCCGACCGATCCGCAGACCGCCACCCTCAGCGAATGGTTCGAGGGGCGTGGGCTGAATGCGTTCAACCTGATCGCCATTCCGCACGCGCTGCGCACGCTGACCCAGTTCGCCGGCCGCCTGATCCGCACCTCCACCGACACCGGCCGCGTGGTCATCCTCGATTCGCGGCTGCTGACCCGCCGCTACGGCAAACGCATCATCGACGCGCTGCCGCCGTTCAAGCGGGTGATCGGCTGAGCCCATCACGCACGCTGTCGTGAGTGCCCGGAAACCGTGGCAGATCGTCCGGGTGGTGCCGACCGCTGGCCGGCAGATCACCGGTTGCCGGCCTAACCTGCCCAGGCAGGGAGCACGCAGATGAAGATCGAGTTGTCTTCCGACCTGCACCGTAGTGGCGCGGTGCTGAAGGGTGAGCCCGAATCATGGAGCGGCAAGGATCTGCGTTTCGAAACGCGCGGCGATGCCCATGCGGTGTTTCTCTGCCATCCCTCGGTAGATGGATTGGCGCGGGTGAGTGCCCGGCACGCATCATCCTCGGAAAAAAAGGCGACGGAGGGGATTGAGTCGTTTGTGCCACAAACGACTCAATCCCCTCCGTCGCCTTTTCATCAATCGCCCAACAGGGCGGTGTTGCGCACCGCGCCCTTGTCGGCGCTGGTGGCGAGCAGGGCGTAGGCCTTCAGCGCGCTGGTGACCTTGCGCGGGCGCGGCGCGCGCGGCTTCCAGCCACGTGCGTCGGCCTCGCTGCGGCGCTGCGCCAGGATGGCCTCGTCCAGCAGCAGGTCGATGCGGCGGGAAGGGATGTCGATGCGGATGCGATCGCCGTCTTCCACCAGGCCGATCGCGCCGCCGCTGGCGGCTTCCGGCGATACGTGGCCGATCGAAAGGCCCGAGGTGCCACCGGAGAAGCGGCCGTCGGTGAGCAGCGCGCACTGCTTGCCCAGCCCCTTCGACTTCAGGTAGCTGGTCGGGTACAGCATTTCCTGCATGCCCGGGCCACCCCTCGGGCCTTCGTAGCGGATCACCACCACGTCGCCCGGCTGCACTTCGTCGGCGAGGATACCGGCGACGGCCGCGTCCTGGCTTTCGTAGACGCGTGCGGGGCCTTCGAAGATGTGGATCGATTCATCCACGCCTGCGGTTTTCACCACGCAGCCATCCAGAGCGAGGTTACCGCGCAGCACGGCGAGGCCGCCCTCCAGCGAATACGCGTGCTGCAGCGAACGGATGCAGCCTTCGGTGCGGTCGATGTCCAGCGTCGGCCAGCGCGTGGCCTGGCTGAAGGCTTCCTGGGTGGGTATGCCGGCCGGGCCGGCCTTGAAGAACGTATGCAGGGTGTCGTTGTCACTGCGCACCACGTCCCAGCGTTCCAGCGCGTCAGCCAGGCTGGCGCTGTGCACGGTCGGTACCGAGGTATCGAGCAGGCCGGCGCGGTCCAGCTCGCCGAGGATGCCGAACACGCCGCCGGCGCGATGCACGTCCTCGACGTGGTACTTCGGTGTGTTCGGCGCGACCTTGCACAGCTGCGGCACGCGCCGCGACAGTGCGTCGATGTGGGTCAGGTCGAAGTCCACCTCTGCCTCCTGCGCCGCGGCCAGCAGATGCAGGATGGTGTTGGTGGAACCGCCCATGGCGATATCCAGGGCCATCGCGTTGGCGAACGCAGCCTGGGTGGCGATGCCGCGCGGCAGCGCACTCGGATCTTCGCCGCCATACCAGCGATGGCAGAGTTCGACGATCAGGCGGCCGGCGCGGCGGAACAGCGCCTCGCGGTCGGCATGGGTCGCCAGCGTGGTGCCGTTGCCGGGCAGCGACAGGCCCAATGCTTCGGTCAGGCAGTTCATCGAGTTGGCGGTGAACATGCCCGAGCAGGAGCCGCAGGTCGGGCAGGCGCTGCGCTCGAACGCCGCGACCTTCTCGTCGGAGGCGCTGTCATCGGCGGCCACCACCATTGCATCGACCAGGTCCAGCTTGTGCTCGGACAGTTTGGTCTTGCCCGCTTCCATCGGCCCGCCAGAGACGAACACCACCGGGATGTTCAGGCGCAGCGCGGCCATCAGCATGCCGGGGGTGATCTTGTCGCAGTTGCTGATGCATACCAGCGCGTCGGCGCAGTGCGCGTTGACCATGTATTCGACCGAGTCGGCGATGATCTCGCGGCTGGGCAGCGAGTACAGCATGCCGTCGTGGCCCATCGCGATGCCGTCGTCCACGGCGATGGTGTTGAATTCCTTGGCGACGCCGCCGACCTGTTCGATCTCGCGCGCGACCAGCTGGCCGAGGTCCTTCAGGTGTACGTGGCCGGGCACGAACTGGGTGAAAGAGTTGGCGATGGCGATGATGGGCTTGTGGAAGTCGCCATCCTTCATGCCGGTGGCACGCCACAGGGCGCGGGCGCCGGCCATGTTGCGGCCGGCGGTGGAGGTGCGGGAACGGTATTCGGGCATGGCTGGCGGAACGGGCGGGCCGTACGACGTAAGGGTCGCCCGATCATGGACAATTTTTTCGGTTGCTGCTGCAACCACCGAAGGTGGCCCGGCAGGGCTGCGCCCTGCACCTGCCGAATCAACGTCAACGTCAAGAGCTGGCTATACGTGGGATGGCGAGGTGGGTCCGGTTGCGGGGGACGCCGTAAATCCGTCCCTGGAGGCTCGGTCGCGCGATCCATGGCGCTCACGCCCCCGCAACCGGACCCACCCCGCCCTCGACAGTTGACCGGGGGCCCGTAGATCCACGCCATGCGTGGATGGAGGGCAGACGGAAGGCGAAAATGAAATTCCGTTCATCTTTCGGACTTTGCCGATTCCGGTTGTTGGCCAGGATTTGGCATCATTGGGCATTGATCCATCGACAGGGCATGAGGCCATGAAACGTTCCCGCACCACCGCGCTGCTGCTGATGAGCGCTGCGCCGCTGCTGTTCACCGCCTGCCAGAAGGAGCCGGAGGTGAAGGTGCAGGAAGGCCTGTACACCTCGGTCGAGGCCTGCACCGAGGCTACCGGCGATCCGTCGTCGTGCCGCAATGCCTTCGCCGAAGCGCAGAAGCAGGCCGCCGATGCGGCGCCGAAGTACGCCAGCAAGGAAGCCTGCGAGAAGGACTACAAGCCGGAACAGTGCGTGCAGCAGCACACCTCGGCCGGTACCTCCTTCATCGGCCCGATGATGATGGGCTTCTTCATGTCGCAGATGCTGAGCAACCGCGGTGGCCTGGCCCCGCAGGCGCCGGCGTCGGCACCGGCGTACCAGGACAAGAACGCCGGCTGGGCGCGTCCGGCGCCGGGCGGCACCGGTGGCCTGAATACCGCCAGCGGTATCGGCGCCGGCAAGGCCGGCCTCGCACCGGTCACCAGCGAGCCGAACCGTGCGGTCACTGCCAGCCGTGGTGGCTTCGGCAACACCAGCGCACGCCGCAGCACCAGCGGCAGTTACGGCGGCTGATCGACCCATGCAGCGCATCCGGATTGCCGAGCGTGCCCAGTGGCGGGCACGCGCGGAAGAGGCGGGGTTTCGCTTCCACACCATCGATGGCCAGCCGTACTGGGATGAAAGCGCGTACTACGCCTTCACCCTGCGCCAGATCGAACAGGACATCGAAGACCCCAGCGCCGAGCTGCACCAGATGGCGCTGGACCTGGTCGGCGATGTCATCGCCAGCGAACGGCTGATGGACCAGTTGGCGATTCCGTCGCATTACCGCGACTGGATCGCCGACAGCTGGCGCCAGCGCCAGCCGCATCTGTATGGGCGCCTGGACCTGGCCTACGACGGCACCGGTCCGGCCAAGCTGTACGAGCTGAACTACGACACGCCGACCTCGCTGTTCGAGGCCAGTTTCTTCCAGTGGCAGTGGCTGGAGGACCAGCGCAATGCCGGTCGCCTGCCGCAGCATGCCGACCAGTTCAATGCGATCCATGAAGCGCTGGTCGAGCGCTTCGGCGAACTGGCAACGCAGCTGCCACCGCCGCTGTACTTCAGCGCAGTGGGCAGTTCGGACGAAGACCGTGGCACCGTCGACTATCTGCGCGACTGCGCCTCGCAGGCGGGCCTGCACGGCCAGGCGATCGCCATCGAGGATATCGGCCTGTCCGAGGACGGCCGTTTCACCGCGCTGGACGATTCGGTGATCGGTACGCTGTTCAAGCTGTATCCGCTGGAAGACCTGATGGCCGAGGAGTTCGGCCGCGCACTGCCCGGTTCGGGCGTGCAGCTGCTCGAACCGGCGTGGAAGGCGGTGCTGAGCAACAAGGGCATCCTGCCGCTGCTGTGGCAGCGCAACGTCGGTCATCCGAACCTGCTGGAAGCACACTTCGATGACGGCAGCACGCTGGCGTCGGGCTGGGTGCGCAAGCCGCTGTTCTCGCGCGAAGGCGCCAACATCGAGATGCACCTGGCCGATGGCAGCACCCAGCGCAGCGACGGTCCCTACGATGGCCCGGCGATCATCCAGCGCGCACATCCGCTGACCCGCTTTGAAGGCGGCTACCCGCTGATCGGCAGCTGGGTGATCGGCGACCACGCCTGCGGCATCGGCATCCGCGAGGACAACAGCGCGATCACCCGCGACAGCGCGCGCTTCCTGCCGCACGCGATCGTCGACGAGGCGCCGACGCGGATCTACGTCTGATGTCGGAGCAACGCAATCGCGACCTGCGGCCTGCGCCGTTGCCGGGTCGGCACCTGGATGACGGCCATGCGCTGTCGCGCTATTCGGACCGCATCGCGGTGCGCTGCCATCGCTGCGATACGCCCGGTTGGGTGGTGGGGACGTCGGGATCGCGACGTTTCCGTTGCCTGGGCTGCAGCGCAGCCCTGGACAGTGTATGCGGCTGTGGTTGCTGTGTTGCGGGCGACTGGGTCGGGCCGGTGCGCTACAGCGGCTATCGTCCCTGCGGATACTGTGGGCACAAATGGGTCCGCGCCGAGCTGCACCGCGCGCGTGCAACGCCGCCGTTGCGGACGCTGGCGGCGGACTGCGGTCAGTGCGGACGCAGCAGCGAGGTGGAGGTCACGCTGTCGCGGTGGCGTGGCAATGAGGCGATCGATCCACACTTCGGCCTGCCGCTGCGGTTGGTCGAAAAGACCGCGGCCGGCGTGCTGTGGGCCTACAACGAGGCCCATCTGCAGGCGTTGCACGATTACGCCGCCGCGCCCCTGCGCGAGCGCGCGGGTGTCACCAATCGCTCGATGTTCTCGCGCCTTCCGCAGTGGATGAAGCTGGGCCGCAACCGGGTGCTGCTGCAGCGCACGGTGGAGCGCTTGCAGCGGCGATTGCTGCAAGGGTAGTGCCGGCCGCTGATCGGCAACGGAGTGCGCAGGGTGATGCTCCGGTCAAGCGCGGGACTACAGCAACCCTTCGCGCTTCACCGCCAGGTAGCGCTCCACCAGTGCCCCCGGCAGGGCGTCGGCGGTCACGTCCAGCACCATCACCTTCTCGCTGCGCAGTGCTTCGTGCGCCTTCGCGCGCTGCTGCAGGTACAACGCGGCGGCACCGGCCTGGGCCGCGTCCTCCAGCGTCTGCACGTCGCCGTCCAGCGCACCGTCCAGCTCGCGCTCGCGCAGGCTGGCCACGCATACCAGGTGGCGCCGCTGCAGCAGGCGCACCGCCGCCAGCAGGTCTTCGATGTCCTCGTCGCGCACGTTGCTGACCAGCATCACCAGCGCACGTCGGCGCTGGCGCAGTGACACTTCGGTGGCGGCGGCCAGATAGTCGGTGGCCACCGCGCGCGGCTGCAGGTCGTAGCTGGCGCGCAGCAGGTGCTCGACCGTGCCCATGCCGCGCTGCGGCGCGACCCAGCGACGCTCGCCACCGGCGGCGATCAGGCCGGCGGCATCACCCTGGCGCAGTGCCAGATAGGCCACCACCAGCGAGGCATTCAGCGCGTGATCGAAGTGCGACAGTCCGCCTTCGCTGGCCAGCATGCGGCGGCCGCTGTCCAGCATCAGCAGCAACTGCTGGTTCTTTTCGTCCTGGTACTCGCGCGAGACCAGCTTGCGTGCACGCGCGGTGGCCTTCCAGTCGAGCTGGCGCAGGCTGTCGCCGACGCGGTACTCGCGCATCTGGTGGAAGTCGGTGCCTTCGCCACGGCGGCGCTTGACGTGCGCACCCACCAGCCGCGAGGCCTGGTCAGCACTGAACAATGCGAAGCGGGTGAGCGGCACGAAGTTCGGATAGACCCGCACCTCCAGCACCGGCGGCAGCGTGCGTTGCTGCCACCACAGGCGCCACGGCGAACGCATGCGCAGGTGCACCCCTTCGAAGCGGAAATGCCCCCGCTGCAGCGGCTGCAGGTGGTAGTGCAGGGTGGATGCCGTACCTGCCTGCAGCCGCACGCGCTGCGGCAGCGATTCCAGCGGCCAGCCGCCGGGCACCTGATCGAACACCTGCACCGTCATCGATTGCGGCGCCTGCAGGCGCAGCGCGGCTTCACGGCGCACGCCCAGCGCCAGCGCTTCGGGCAGCTCGCGCTGGATCTGCGGCGAAGGACGTCGTGCCTGCTGCCACAGGTCCAGCAGGGCCGGCACGGCAATGGCCAGCCCGGCCAATGCCCAGCCCCAGCGTGGCAGCATTCCGCCCAGCACCAGGCCACCCAGGGTGGCCCAGGCCAGCAACAGCACCAGCAGCAGCGGGGCCGGCCTCATCGGCGCGGCGCTTCCACCTTGGCCAGCAACGCGCCCAGCACGTCGTCGGCATCCTGGCCTTCGATCTGCAGTTCCGGTGCCAGCGCGATGCGATGGCGCAGCGCCGGGCGTGCGATGTCGCGCACGTCGTCTGGGGTGACGAAGTCACGGCCCGCCAATACCGCCTGCGCACGCGATGCGCGCACGAGCGCGATGCTGCCGCGCGGACCGGCGCCGACGGCGATGCCCGGCCACTGCCGGGTGGCGGCGACGATGCGTACCGCGTAGTCGATCACTTCGTCATCGACGGTGATCGCCGCGGTGGCACGCTGCAGTTCCAGCAGCTCGCCGGCGCCGAGCACGCGCGGCACCTGGCTCAGGTCGAAATCGCTGGCAGCGCGGCCGCTGGTGATCGCGGTCACCATGCGCTTTTCGTCCTCCAGCTGCGGGTAGTCGATCAGCACCTTCAGCAGGAAGCGGTCCAGCTGCGCTTCCGGCAGCGGATAGGTGCCTTCCTGTTCCAGCGGGTTCTGCGTGGCCAGCGCCATGAACGGCGGCGCCAGGGTGAAGGCCTTGCCTTCGATGGTGACCTGGCCTTCCTGCATCACTTCCAGCAGCGCCGACTGGGTCTTGGCCGGCGCACGGTTGATCTCGTCGGCCAGCAGCAGGTTGGTGAACACCGGGCCGCGGCGGATCTTGAAGCTCTCGCTCTTCGGGTCGTACACCGCGTGGCCGCTGACGTCGCTGGGCATCAGGTCCGGTGTGAACTGCACGCGGCCGTAGTCCAGCTCCAGGGCCTGCGCCAGGGCGCGCACCAGCAGGGTCTTGCCCAGCCCGGGCACGCCTTCGATCAGCACGTGGCCACCGGCCAGCAGCGCCACCAGGATCTGGTCGAGCACGTCGGCCTGGCCGATGAAGGCGTGGCTGATGGCCTCGCGGATGGCGTCGACACGTTCGATCAGGCCGGCGTTGGCGGCTGCCGGCAGCGCGGGGACTTCTGTCATAGCAGGGATCTCATCTGGAGCAGCAAGCGGATGCGCTCGCGCAGGGCGGAGGAATCGTGCGGGGGAGGGGGCGTGAGCGCGCTGGCGACACGGCCCTGAGGCCACTTCAGCAGCTCGGCGATGGCCTGCTCACGCGGTGCGCCATCGAGCGCAGCGGCGACCGGGGCGCGCAGGCGCAGGCGGTGCAGGAACAGACCGAGCACGGCCTCATACAGGCGCGCGCCGTGGCCGAAGCGCAACAGCAGCTCGCCGCTGGCGCGCACATGCTCCAGTAGCGAGCGGCGTTCCAGCACCGTCGACGGTTGCAGGCTGCCGAAGCGTTGCGAGCGTGCCCACAGCCAGCCCAGCAGTGCCAGCAGCAGCGGTGCCCACAACGGCCAGCCCTGGCAGAACAGGCGGACCCACAGCGACGGCGGGCGGCCGGCATAGACCAGCCAGACCGCACCTTTGCCGTAGTTGGGGTCGAGCAGGTAGCGGGTCAGGTCGCGGTGGGCAGGATCGTGCAGGCCATCGCTGGCGCGGCCGGCCTCGGCGGCCACGCGGGCGGCGGGCGAATCGACATCGCCGCGCATGAACTCCATGTCCGCCAGTACGCTCACCTTGCCCTGGCCATGGCGCAGGCGTGCGAACACCAGGTCGTGGTCACTGCCCCAGCGGCGTTCGGCCTGTGCACTGGCGGCGAAGCCCAGGGTGAAACGGCGACCCCCGCAGAATTCGGAATGACCCGCGTCGTCGTCGATGTGGAACGGCTGGCAATCACTGTGCTGGAACAGGCTGTCCACGCCGAGCTGGTCCAGCAGCGGCCCCTGCGTGCTGCGGGCATCGTCCTCGGCCGGGGGCGGCGTGCGCACCAGCAGGTGACCGCCACGCGCGACCCAGTCCAGCAGCTGTCGCACGGCGGGGGCCGGCAGTTCGCTGCTGTCCTGCAGCAGCACCACCGTGTCGTGCGGACCCAGCGCCATCTGCTGCAGTTCCAGCCGCGGCTGCGAATGCACGTCGATGCCGTCCGCTCGCAGCGCCTGGCCGAGCACGTACAGCGGGTTGTAGCTGGCCTCGCCCTGCGGCGGCAGCCGCACGGTCTCGGTGACCCGCTCATGCGTGCGCAGGTAGAGGATGGTCAGCGGCACGCCGAACAGCACCAGCGTACCCAGCAGCAGTGACCAGAACAGACGCGGGCTCATGCCTGCCACCGGTACTGCTGGCGAAGGGTATCGGCCAGGGCATCGAAGTCGCTGCGGCTGGGCAGGCGGCCACCGTAGGCGGCGTACTGCCACATGCGCACGATGCGCGCGAACAGGTCACGGTCGGCGGTCTCGGGCATGCGTCGCGAGGCGCGCAGGCACTGTGCTTCGGTGGCGCCCGGCGGCAGCGCGATGCCGCTGCGTTCGCCCACGGTACGCACGCTGGCCCGGTACAGCAGGGCCAACGCCTGCCGCGGCCGACCCTGGTCCCACAACAGCCTGGCCTGGGTGGCCACGTCCGGCGGCAGCACCGCCGGCAGTTCCACGGTCTCCTTGTGTACCGGCGGCGGCGCCTTCGCCTTGCGCCGGCCGCTGCCACGCAGCCACGGCAGCCACAGGCGCGCGGTCAGCAGCAGCACCAGCAGCAGGACACCGAGCAGCGCCCACAGCCCCCATTCGGCCAACCGTGCCAGCCAGGCGATACCGCCCTTGCGCGCCTTGCGTTCGTTGCGGCCGTCACCATCCTTCTGCAGCACCTTGTCGCCCTTCTTCTTTTCCTCGGCCTGTTCAATCGGCTTCCAGCGCGTGACCTGGCGGGTGGGGCGCTGCAGCGGATCCTCATAGGCGCGGTTCACGGCCTGGCGGAAGCCGGCGGTGTCCACGGGCGTGCTACCGAAGATCATTGCCGGCGTGTTGGCCGGATCGATCGCGGATTCGTCGGCCTCGTCCTCATTGGCGTCGTCGTTGCCGGGTGTTCCCAGTGCGCGCTCGGGCCCGCTATCCGCGTCCTGCGCGTGCACGGGCACGGGTACCAGCGGCAACGCCAGGCACAGCAGCAACGCAAGCGTCGAGGTGGCCGGCAGCAGGCGCTCGCGCAGGCGGCGCAGCGCGATCTCCACGTCCCACGCCTCCATCTGCGTACGCCGGTTCAGGTACAGGCCAAAGCCCGCACCGACGAAGAACGGGCCAATCAGCACGGAGGCCAGCCAGCACGCCAGGTTGAAGCCGAAGCGTGCCCACGCCGGCGTGTCCTTGCCGATCATGTCCCACGCTGCGCGCCAGGATTCAGACATCAGTTCCAGCGGCATGAACATGAACACCGCGCCGATCGCACCGGTCACCAGCACCGTTTCGAACGCCATGCAGACCACCGTCAGCACCATCGCCGAGCCTGCAGCGCCGGCCGCCACCGCGCGGCGGCGCGCACCGCGCTGGTGCGGCGCATTGCCTTCCAGCAGGTTCACCGGCAGGCACAGGCTGCGCAGCACGCTGAAGCGGCGCCAGCCCAGGTAGCCCCAGAATCCTGCGTTGCCCCAGCTGCGCTGCGCGCGCAATGCAGCCAGCGCGCCCACCGGCTCGCCGAAGATGCCGCGCGACAGCACGTACAGCGGGGCGCGCTCGAACAGCGGCTTGCACCACCACATCGCCAGCCAGGCCCAGCCGAACGCATCCAGCCACCCTCCGAGCACATTGAAGATCACGAACAACGGGGCACTGGCCAGCAGCCAGCTGCCCCACACGGCGCGTGCATGGCGGCGGGCGAGCGCACTGCCCAGCTCCATCGCTTCCCAGCCGCTGCGCGCGCGCAGCACCACGTCCAGGCGGTCAATGCGCATCGCCGCCTCCACGTCCGCCGCGCCACAGCCACAGCAGCACGCCGGCCCACAGCACGCCCGCCACGCTGAACTTGCCCCACGCCGGTACCTCGGCGATCGACGACCAGAAGGCTTCGATGAATGCCGCCACCAGCAGCATGAAGGCCACGCCCAGGCACAGCCGGGCACCGATGCGGCCGCCGTCGACCAGCGCATCCAGGCGGCTGCGGCGGCCTGGTGCCAGCAGCTTCATGCCCAGCTGCAACCCGGCGCCGCCGGCGATCACGATCGCGGTCAGTTCGAACGCGCCGTGGCCCACCACGAAGCGCCAGAACGGGCCACCATGGCCGATGTGCTGCAGGTGGCCCGCCACCGCACCGATGGTCACGCCGTTGAACAGCAGCACCAGCAGCGTGCCCAGCCCGGCCAGCAGCCCACTGGCAAAGGTACGCAGGGCGATGCTGATGTTGTTGAGGATGTAGTGGCCGAACATCATCCAGTCGGTGCCACTGTCTCGGCCCAGGCGCTCGGCCGCCGGATCGTACATGCGCTCCATCGCGGCGATCTGGCGGTTGTCCATCAGCAGGTGGATCAGCTCGGGATGGGTCTGCGTCAGCACGAAGCAGGCCAGCGCCGGCACCGCGAACATCGCCAGCGCCACCCACATGCTGCGTGATTGGCTGCGCACCAGCAGCGGGAAGTCGGCCACCAGGAATTCCAGTGCGCTGCGCCAGCGCGTCGGCCGGGTGCGGTAGAGCACGCTGTGGCCCCGCTGCATCAGCTGCTGCAGGCGCTGCACCAGCTGTGGGCTGTAGCCGCGCTCACGGGCCAGCGCCAGCTGCTGGCACAGGCGCCGGTAGTGCTGCGGGAAAGCGGTGTCGTCCAATGCCAGGCCGCTGGCCTTGCGGCGCGCGCGGCGCGAGGCAGCCGCGCGCAGCAGCAGCCACTGCTCCAGGTCCTGCCACTCCTGCTGGTAGCGGGCGACGAACTGTTCCTGCTTCATCGTCGCCCCAGCAGCCAGTTGGCCATGGCATACAGGCGCAGCACGCCGACCTGGCCGGGGGTGCCTGTCAACGGTTCGGCGATGCCGGCCAGCTCCTGCTGGCGCGCCACCGACAGTCGCGGCGCGCGTTCGGCGAAGGCCATCAGTGCGGCCTGTTCTTCCGGCCGCAGCGGCTGCGGCGGGGCCAGCACGCTGTCGATGGTGGGCGGCGGCGGCAGGTAATGCGCGGGTGTGTGCACCACCACGGTGCCGGCGACCAGGTCACCGAGGCGGCGGCCATGGGGATCGAACAGGCTGCTGACCAGGCCCAGCGCATAGCCGAACGGCAGCATGTCCACGGTACGCAGCAGGTTGCGGGTGATCGCCGCCATCCAGCCCACCGGCGCGCCATCGCGGGACAGCACGCGCAGCCCCAGCGCACGCTTGCCCAGGGTGCGGCCCCACAGCGCCTCGCAGACGATCGGATAGATCCAGTAGACCAGGAACATCAGCACCAGGTTGAGCCCGGAGCCGAACTCGTCCAGCAGGGCCAGCGGGATCGCCATCAGCACCAGCACCGCGATGCGCACGCCGAGGTCGACGAGCCAGGCCATCGCCCGCGGCACCGGGCCGGCCGCGGGCAACTGCAGTGGCACACCCTCCGGCGTCACCACCTCGCGGCAGGTATCGAGCATCGGTGCGGCCATCAGCGCGATGGCCTTCGTTGTGGGCGCCGGAGTCCTCTCCGGCAGGCAGCCACAGGCATGGGGGGGTCTCGACAGATCCTGGTCGGGCCCAGACTTTAGCAGAGCCGTCGGGCGGTGTTGGCCGTTCAGCCCAGGTACTCGCCCTTCAGCCGTACGTAGTGGTCGGCCGAGTAATGCAGCGACTCGATCTCCTTGTCGCTCAGCGTGCGCGCCGGCCGGGCCGGATTGCCGACCCACAGCTCGCCTTCGCCCACCACCTTGCCCGGGCCGACCACCGCGCCGGCACCGACAAAGCCGTGACGTTCAACGCGGGCACCGTCGAGGATGCAGGCGCCCATGCCGATCAGGCTGTAATCACCAATGGTGCAGGCGTGGATGATGCAGCCGTGGCCGACGGTCACGCCCTCGCCGATCAGGGTCGGGCAGCCGGCCTTGTTATACGGGCTGTGGTGGCTGACATGGATGATGGTGCCGTCCTGCACGTTGGTGCGCGCACCGATGCGCACGTAATTGACGTCGCCGCGGATGACCGTGCCCGGCCACACCGACACGTCGTCGCCCAGTTCCACATCACCGATGACGGTGCAGGCCGGGTCGATGTACACGCGCTCGCCGAGGACGGGCATCTTGTCGCGGAAGGGGCGCAGCGGGTTCATCGGTGTCTCCGGAAATCAGCTCGTTCGCGACGATGATACGCGGCAGAAGCATCGGTAGTGCCGGGCGCTGGCCGGCAACCCCATGAGCCCGACTGGATTTCCGCGATTGCCGGCCAGCGCCCGGCACTACCAGAAGCAGGTGCGGCCGCTCAGGTCGGCGCATGCTCGGCCAGCATCTGCCGGAACAGCCCGTCCAGCCAGGCGCTGTCGCCCTGGCCAGCAGGCAGGTGCGGGGCCAGCTCGGCACGGGCGGCCAGTTCATGATCGATGAAATCGCTGATTGCCGCGATGCGTGGCCCGGCACTGACCTCGGCACTGGCACGTTTTACTACCAGCAGAGCATCGATGGCTTCACGCACCGGGCCCTGCGGCAGCAGTCGGTCCAGCAGATCCTCGAAGGCCATCGGCGGGGGTGTCCGTTCGTGTTCGATCCACTGGCAGGCCAGCAGCGGGCGCAGCACGTACAGGTACTTCTTCGTACGCACCGTGTCACCACGCAGGTAACCGCGATGGTTCGAGCGCGCCATGTTGAAGTAGTGCCACCACGTGCCCAGGGGTGAATAGAACGACTCAGCAGCCTTCCACAGCTGCGACACCGCAGTGTGATCCCGCTGGTAGATGATCGGCGAACGCAGCCATTCAATCAGTGTCGGATTGGATTTTGAGACCAGCCGCAGTGCCTTGCGCAGGTCCCAGCCGCTGACGTCGAGCTCATCGTCGATCGGCAGTTCGATCACATCGCGCTGCGCTTCGCCGGGACCGGTGCTCTCGTTGACGCTGAGATACCACGGCTGGCGATGCACGTAGATGAAGCGCGCGTCGTAGTCGCTGTCCGGTGAGGAAAAGCCCCAGCCACGGCTGCCCGACTCGCAGGCCAGCAGCACGCGTACGTCGTAGCGTTGTTCGATCTCGGCCAGGGTGGAAAGGATGGCGGTGCGCTTGTCCGGCGCGATCGGGTGGATGTCGTCCATGCAGTCGTGTTCGTAGTGTCGAGCGTGCTCGACTGTAGCGCAGGTCTGCATCGCTGCGCCCGCCCGGCCATGCTTGGCGAACGCGATCACGGCTCGTAGCTGTAGCCCATGCCATACACCGAGCGGATCGGTTCGCCTTCCATGCCGGCGTCGGTCAGCTTGCGGCGCAGGTTGCGCACGTGGCTGTCGACGGTGCGGTCGACCACGACGCGATGGTCCAGGTACAAGCGATCGAGCAGTTCATCGCGCGCCCAGATCCGGCCCGGCGTGGCCAGCAGGGTGCGCAGCAGGCGGTATTCCACCGGGGTCAGGTCCAGGCCCTTGCCGTTCCAGGTGGCGCGCGCGGCAGGCTCGTCGATGTGCAGGCCGCCGTTGGCGCGCGCCGCCGGGTCGGGGCGGTAACGGCGCAGCACCGCCATCACCCGCGCCACCACCTCGCGCGGGCTGAACGGCTTGCAGATGTAGTCGTCGGCGCCGATCTCCAGGCCGAGCAGGCGATCGATCTCTTCCACCCGCGCGGTCACCATGATCACCGGCACGTCGCTGCCAGCGCGCAGTTCGCGGCACAGGTCCACGCCATCGCGCTGCGGCAGCATCAGGTCGAGCAGCACCAGGTCGGGCTGGTAGCGTGCGAAGGCCTCGATCACCTGGCCGCCATCATCCACCCATTCGCTGACCATGCCGGCGGCGGCCAGATAATCGCGCAGCACCGAGGCCAGTCGGGGCTCGTCCTCGACGATCAGGATCTTCGCGGCGTCGGCGGGGGACGTGCTCATGCAGGCTCCGGCAGGGTGATGACCACGCGCAGGCCACCCAGCAGCGAGGGCTCGGCGTGGATGTGGCCGTGGTGGGCGACGATGATGTTGTGGCTGATCGCCAGACCCAGGCCACTGCCGCCGCTGGCGCGGTTGCGCGAGCTTTCCACGCGGTAGAAGCGTTCAAACAGCAGCGCGCACTTGTCGGCCGGCACGCCTGGCGCGGTGTCTTCCACGATCAGCTGCACGCCGGCCGGCACGCGCGCGGCCTGCACGTGCACGCGGCCGCCGGCGTGGGTGTACCGCAGAGCATTCTCCAGCAGGTTGGCCAGTACCTGCTGCAGGCGCCGTTCGTCACCGGACACCTGCAACGGCGTGGCGGGCAGGTCTTCTTCCAGAGCCAGCCCTGCATGGGCGAAGCGCACACGCATGCCGTTGAGTTCGCTGCGCAGCAGTGCCATCAGGTCCAGCGGTGCGAAGCGGTATGCCAGGCCACCGGACTGGGTCATCGACAGGTCGTGCAGGTCGTCGATCAGCTTGCCCAGCTGGCGGATCTCGCCCTGCAGGGCCCCGAGGTTGGCACGATCCAGCGGACGGATGCCATCCTCGATCGCCTCCAGCTCGGCGCGTACCACTGCAAGCGGCGTGCGCAGCTCATGCGAGATGTCGGCGATGAAGGCGCGGCGGTTGCGCTCGGTATCGTCCAGCGCCTGTGCCATCCGGTTGAAGTCGTTGACCAGTGCGTCCAGCTCATCGTCGCTGGTGCGTTCGATGCGGGTGCCATAGTCACCTGCGGCCAGCCGGTGGGTAGCCGCGGCCAGCTTGGCCAGGCGCTGGCGCAACGCGCGCGAAACCAGCCAGGCCAGCAGCACCGTTACCAGCAGCAGCGCGATGCCGATCACCCACCAGGCGCGCACCTGGGTGTTGTAGAAGTTCAGGTCGTTGGTGGCGATCACGGTCTGGAAGGGCACCATGCCCAGCCAACCGACGGTCTGCCCGTCCACCTGCACCGCGTGAGGTTCGTCATCGCTGGTGGCATCGGGATTGCCGGCCACAAAGCGGTGCTGCGCATCGAACAGGCCGAGCCGTGATGGCACGCCGGTCTGGTCGGACAGCGGCGGCACCGGACCTTCGTGGCCGTGGGCCAGATCCGGGCGCAGCAGCCGTGCCCAGCGGTCGCCATCACCGTGCAGATGCGCCCAGCCACCGTGCTCACGGTACTCGCGCTGCAGGTGTGGCATCAGCCGCTGCATGCGCAGGTCGCCCTGGTCGTTGAGGTAGTCCAGGAAGCCGGTCTGGAAGGCGACGCGGCTGGCAATGCCGTTCACTGCCAGCACCAGCAGGCAGGCAGTGAAGATCGCGAGGAAGGTCTTCGCGGTCAGGCCGAGTTTGAGTCGAATCTTCGCCATCGCGAGGGCAATTAGCGGCGCATGCGGCGCCGAAAGCAAGCGCCAGCTGAGCCCGTCGCGCAATCTCCATATTCTCTGCACAGTTTCACGGCAGCGTGCGAGGGGTCAACGCAAGGCTCCCACGCCCCCATGTCCTTACTGCGCCCGCTCTCCCGTTCCCCCCGTCCGCTGTTGTTGCCCCTGTTGCTGGCCCTGGCGGCCTGTTCGGCGGGCAGGACAGAAGCACCGGCCACGCCCGAGGTCGGCGTCATCACTGCCAGCGCGCAACCGCTGGCGCTGCAGCAGACCCTGCCGGGCCGCGCGGTACCGTTCGAGATCTCCGAGGTGCGGCCGCAGATCGGCGGCCTGATCCGCCAGCGTCTGTTCACCGAAGGCCAGCAGGTCAAGGCGGGCCAGCTGCTGTACCAGGTCGATCCGGCGCCATACCAGGCGGCCTTCGATACCGCCCGTGGCCAGCTGGCGCAGGCCGAGGCTACCGTGCTGTCGGCACAACCCAAGGCCGAGCGCACCCGCGCGCTGGTGAGCATGGACGCAGCAAGCAAGCAGGATGCCGATGACGCCACCTCGGCATTGAAGCAGGCGCAGGCCAACGTGATTGCCGCGCGCGCGGCATTGCAGGCCGCGCGCATCAACCTCGACTACACTCGCGTGACCGCCCCCATCGACGGCCGCATCGGCACCTCCAGCGTCACCGCCGGTGCGCTGGTCGCGGCCGGGCAGGACGCCGCGCTGGCCACCATCCAGCGGCTGGACCCGGTGTACCTGGATGTGACCCAGTCCAGTACGCAGATGCTGGCGCTGCGCAAGCAGCTCGATGCCGGCCTGGTGAAGGCCATCGATGGCAAGGCACAGGTGAAGGTGCTGCTGGAAGACGGCAGCCCCTATGCACATGAGGGCACGCTGGAGTTCGTCGGCAGTGCGGTGGATCCGGGCACCGGCAACGTGGTGCTGCGGGCGGTCATCCCGAATCCGGAGGGCCTGCTGCTGCCGGGCATGTACCTGAAGGCGGTGCTGCCGATGGCCACCGACGCGCGCGCGCTGCTGGTGCCGCAGAAGGCGGTGCTGCGCAACGAGCGCGGCGAGCCGCTGCTGCGCCTGCTCGATGCCAAGGACCACGTGATCGAGCGCCGGGTCAGCACTGGCCAGGTGGTCGGCAACCAGTGGCAGATCACCGACGGCCTCAAGGCCGGCGAACGGGTGATCGTCAGCAACGGCAGTGCGGTATCGCTCGGCCAGCAGGTAAAGGCGGTGCAGGCCACGACGGCGGAGCTGGCAGCAATGCCGGCGATCGACCCGAACGGCAACACCGACGAAAAGTCGCACTGAGGCCTGCCGCGCATGGTTCGTTTCTTCATCGACCGGCCGATCTTCGCCTGGGTGATCGCCATTGCGGTCAGCCTGCTCGGCCTGTTTGCGATCCTGATCCTGCCGGTGGACCGCTACCCGCAGATCGCCCCGCCCACCATCACCATCCGCGCCACCTACACAGGTGCCTCGTCGCAGACCGTGGAAAACGCGGTCACCCAGGTCATCGAGCAGTCGCAGCAGAGCCTCGATCACCTGATGTACATGACCTCCACCAGCGCCTCCGACGGCTCGGCACAGGTGAACCTGGTGTTCGCCACCGGCACCAACCCGGACACCGCACAGGTGCAGGTGCAGAACCAGCTGCAGGCGGCCATGGCCACGCTGCCGCAGGCGGTGCAGCAGAACGGCCTGACCATCACCAAGTCCAGTGGTTCGATCTTCGAGGTGTTGTCGTTCACCAGCGAGGACGGCAGCATGGACAACTTCGATGTCGCCAACTTCATGGAAGCGCGCATCGATGACCAGATCAGCCGCGTCAGTGGTGTCGGCAACATCCAGCCGATCGGCCAGGAGTACGCCATGCGCATCTGGCTGGACCCGGAGAAGATGCGCCAGTACGCGCTGATGCCGTCGGACATCGAGACCGCGCTGCAGGCACAGAACACCGACGTCTCGGCCGGTGAACTCGGCGGCCAGCCGGCGCTGAAGGGCCAGCAGCTTGACGCCACGGTGACCGCGCGCAGCCGCCTGCACACGCCCGAACAGTTCGCGCAGGTGGTGCTGAAGGCCGATGCCAACGGCAGCGTGGTGCATCTGGGTGACGTGGCGAAGATCGGGCTGGGCCCGGAGAGCTACGACAGCATCAGCACCTTCAACGGAAAGCCGTCTGCATCGCTGGGTATCGAACTCAATGCCGGTGCCAACGCCATCGCCGTGTCCAAGGCCATCGATGCACGGCTTCAGCAGCTGCAGAAGTACTGGCCGCATGGCTACACCGCCCACGTGGCGTTCACCACCACGCCGTTCGTGACCATCTCGCTGAAGGAAGTGGTGATCACCCTGATCGAGGCGATCATCCTGGTGGTGCTGGTGATGTACCTGTTCCTGCAGAACTGGCGCGCCACCCTGATTCCGACCATCGCGGTGCCGGTGGTGCTGCTGGGCACATTCGGCGTGCTGGCCGCGTTCGGCTATTCGATCAACACGCTGACCATGTTCGCGCTGGTACTGGCCATCGGCCTGCTGGTGGACGATGCCATCGTGGTGGTGGAGAACGTGGAACGGGTGATGACCTTCGAAGGGCTGGCGCCGAAGCCGGCCACGCTGAAGGCCATGGGCCAGATCACCGGCGCGCTGGTCGGCATCGTGCTGGTGCTGACCGCGGTGTTGCTGCCAATGGCGTTCTTCAGCGGTGTCACCGGCGTGATCTACCGCCAGTTCTCGGTAACGATTGCTGCAGCAATGATCCTGTCGGTGCTGGTGGCGATGACCATCACTCCGGCGCTGTGCGGCAGCATCCTGCACCCGATTCCCAAGGGCGGGCATCCGCACGACGACCACGGCGGCGAACCGAGCCTGCTGGGCAAGTTCTTCATCTGGTTCAACCACCGTTTCGAGCGCACCTCGAACGGGCTGCGCCGACGCGTGGATGGCTTCCTCGGCCGGCGCACGCTGGGCGTGGTGTTCTACCTGATGCTGAGCGTGGTCACCGGCCTGCTGCTGTGGCACCTGCCGGGCGCGTTCCTGCCCGATGAAGACCAGGGCATGCTCAACGCGCTGGTGAAGCTGCCGGCCGGCGCCACGCTTGAGCAGACCCGCGCGGTGATGGATCGTCTGAGTGCCGCAGCGGTGAAGGACGACAGCGTGTTGTCGATCCAGGCCACCGCCGGTTTCAGCGTGACCGGCAGTGGCCAGAACGTCGGTCAGGCCTTCATCCGCCTGAAGGACTGGGATGACCGCAAGGACGATGCCGATACCATCGCCGCGCGGCTCACCAAGGCAATGGCCAGCGTGCCCGATGCGCAGGTGTTCATCACCTCGCCGCCGGCCATCCTCGGCCTCGGCGATGCGGGCGGCTTCACCCTGGAGCTGCAGGACGAAGGCGGTGCCGGCCATGCGGCCGCCGTGGCTGCACGCAACACGTTGCTGAAGGAAGCCGCCAAGGATCCGAAGCTGGTCAACGTGCGCTATGCCAGCCTGGAAGACGCGCCGGTGTACGCGGTGAAGGTGGACGACGCCAAGGCACAGGCGATGGGCGTGAACCCGCAGGACATCAATGACACCCTGAATGCCGCGCTGGGCGGCGACTTCGTCAACAATTTCATCTACAAGGGCCGTATCAAGAAGGTGTTCATCCAGGGCACCGCCGAAGCACGCATGCAGCCGCAGGACATCGAGCGCTGGAGCGTACGCAACCAGGCTGGGCAGATGGTGCCGCTGTCATCGCTGGTCAGTGCACACTGGTCCAGCGCACCGGCCGCGCTGCAGCGCTACAACGGCATCTCGGCGATGGAGATCACCGGCCAGCCGGCGCCCGGCGTCAGCTCCGGTGAGGCAATGGCCGAGATCGCGCGCCTGGCCGACACGCTGCCGGAAGGCTTCAGCCACGCCTGGTCAGACATGGCCTACCAGGAACAGCTGTCGGGCAACCAGGCACCGATGCTGTACGCCATCTCGCTGCTGTTCGTGTTCCTGTGCCTGGCCGCGCTGTATGAAAGCTGGGCGGTGCCGTTCGCGGTGATGCTGGCGGTGCCGGTGGGCGTGTTCGGCGCGGTGCTGATGATGAACCTGCGCGGCCTCAACAATGACGTGTACTTCCAGGTCGGCCTGTTGACCACGATTGGCCTGGCGGCCAAGAACGGCATCCTGATCGTCGAGTTCGCCCGCATCCTCGAACAGCAGGGCAAGAGCACCCGCGAGGCGATCCTGCAGGCGGTCTACCTGCGGCTGCGGCCGATCGTGATGACCTCGCTGGCGTTCCTGATGGGCGTGCTGCCGCTGGTGTTCGCCACCGGCGCCGGTTCGGCCGCGCGCCGTTCGCTGGGTACCGGCGTAGCCGGCGGCACGGTCGCCTCGATGGTGCTGGGCATGTTCTTCGTGCCGTTGTTCTACCTGCTGGTGCGCCGCCTGTTCCCCGGGCGTGCAGCGACCCACGCCACTGTCCCGGAGGCAAGCCCATGAAGCCGATACTGCTGCGCGCCCTTGCGGCCGCGACGATGACCGCTGTGCTTGGTGGCTGCGTCAGCATGGCCCCGCATTACCAGCGGCCCGAAGCACCGGTACCGGTGCAGTTCGGCAATGAGGCCACCGGCGAGGCCGACCCGGCGCTGGCGATGCCGGCCTGGCGCGAGGTGTTTCTCGAACCGCGCCTGCAGCAGGTGATCGCGCTGGCGCTGCAGAACAACCGCGACCTGCGCGTGGCGGTGCTGCAGGTGGAGAGGGAGCGGGCGCAGTACCGTATCCAGCGTGCAGCACTGCTGCCGTCGGTGGACGCCAGCGGCAGTGTCACCCGCGCGCGGGTCAGCGATGCCAACAGTGAGACCGGCGCCACCCAGGTGACCGAGTCCGACGCGGTGCAGGTCGGCATCAGCAGCTGGGAGCTGGATCTGTTCGGGCGCATCCGAAGCCTGAAGAATGAGGCCCTGCAGAACTGGCTGGCCAGTGCCGAGAACCAGCGTGCGGCGCGCACCAGCCTGGTCGCCGAAGTGGCGACGGCGTGGCTGGCGCTGGCCGCCGATGGGCAGTCGCTGGCATTCACGCAACAGACCCTGGACAGCCAGCAGCAGACCCTGCAGCGCACCGAGGCGCGTCATGCGCAGGGGCTGGCCTCGGGGCTGGACCTGTCGCAGGTGCAGACCAGCGTGGAAGCCGCGCGCGGCGCGCTCGCCAAGCTGCAGACCCAGCAGGCGCAGGATCGCGATGCGTTGCAGTTGCTGGTGGGGGAGCCACTGGATCCAGCCCTGCTGCCGACCACGCAGGCGCTGGATGGCAGCGTGGCACTGGCGCCGTTGCCGGCCAACCTGCCGTCCAGCGTGCTGCTGCAGCGCCCGGATGTACTGTCCGCTGAGCATGCGTTGCAGGCCGCCAATGCCGATATCGGTGCCGCGCGCGCTGCATTCTTCCCGACGCTGACATTGACCGCCAACTACGGCCACAGCTCTACTGCGTTGTCGACGCTGTTCTCGGCGGGCACCCGTGGCTGGTCATTCGCGCCCAGCATCACCGCGCCGATCTTCCATGCCGGCGCATTGAAGGCGTCGCTGGATGCCTCGAAGATCGGCAAGGACATTGGCATCGCGCAGTACGAGAAGGCGATCCAGCAGGCCTTCAGTGAAGTGGCCGATGCGCTGGCCACGCGTGATCACCTGACCGCACAGATGGACGCGCAACGCGCGCTGGTGGCCGCCAGCCAGCGCAGCTACACGCTGGCCGATGCGCGCTACCGTACCGGGCTGGACGGCTACCTGCAGTCGCTGGATGCGCAGCGCAGCCTGTATGCCGCGCAGCAGGACCTGATCGCGCTGCAGCAGCAGGAAGCGGGCAACCGGGTGATGTTGTTCAAGGCACTGGGCGGCGGCGCGGACGCGCGGTAGCGCGTTCGTTCCGGCAGGTGCCGACCTTGGTCGGCTCAGCACCCTCCAGAAGCAGGTGCGACCGCTTACGCCACGCGCCCGCGGCGCGCCCGCTCCAGGTGCACCAGCAGCAGCGAGATCGCCGCCGGGGTCATGCCCGGAATGCGCTGCGCCTGGCCGATGGTCTGCGGGCGCACGCGCTCCAGTTTCTGCAGCGCCTCGGCCGACAGCCCGCGCACGGCCGCATAGTCGAACGCCTCGGCGATCGGCGTGGCCTCATGCCGCTGCTGGCGCTCGATTTCCTCGCGCTGGCGATCCAGGTAGCCGGCGTACTTCACGCCGATCTCCACCTGTTCGGCCACCTTGCCGTCGGCCACGGCCGGGCCCAGCGACGGCACCTGCATCAGCTGCGCGTAATCCAGCTCGGGGCGCTTGATCAGGTCCAGCACGTTGGTTTCGCGGCTGACCGCCACGCCCAGCGTTTCCTGCACTTCACGGCCCAGCGCATTGGCCGGAGTCGCCCACAGCGCGCCCAGTCGCGCGCGCTCGGCGGCGACGGCGGCCTGCTTGGTTTCGAACGCGTGCCAGCGGCGGTCGTCGACCAGGCCCATTTCGCGGCCGGCCGGCGTCAGGCGCTGGTCGGCATTGTCCTCGCGCAGCTGCAGGCGGTATTCGGCGCGGCTGGTGAACATGCGGTACGGCTCGTTGGTGCCGTGGGTGATCAGGTCATCCACCAGCACGCCCAGGTAGGCCTCGTCGCGGCGCGGGCACCAGCCGTCCAGCCCACGCACCTGGCGTGCGGCGTTGAGGCCGGCCAGCAGGCCCTGCGCGGCGGCTTCTTCATAGCCGGTGGTGCCGTTGATCTGGCCGGCGAAGAACAGGCCGTTGACCAGCTTGGTTTCCAGCGAGGCCTTCAGCCCGCGCGGATCGAAGAAGTCGTATTCGATCGCGTAGCCGGGACGGGTGATATGCGCGTTCCCGAAGCCGCGGATGCTGCGCACCATCTCCAGCTGCACGTCGAATGGCAGCGAGGTGGAAATGCCGTTGGGGTAGATCTCGACGATGCCCAGGCCTTCGGGTTCGACGAAGATCTGGTGGCTGGCCTTTTCGGCGAAGCGCACCACCTTGTCTTCGATGGACGGGCAGTAGCGCGGGCCGATGCCTTCGATCTGGCCGCTGTACAGCGGCGAGCGGTGCAGCGCGTCGCGGATGATCTGGTGGGTCTGCTCGGTGGTGTGGGTAATCCAGCAGCTGACCTGCTGCGGATGCTCGTCCACCGAACCGAGGAAGGACATCACCGGGCGCGGCGTGTCGCCGGGCTGCTCGTCCATCACGCTGTAGTCCAGCGAGCGGCCATCGATGCGTGGCGGCGTGCCGGTCTTCAGGCGGTCGACCTGGAACGGGCGCTCGCGCAGGCGCGCGGCCAGCGTTGTGGCTGGTGGATCGCCCATGCGGCCGGCGGCGTACTGGGTCGGGCCGACGTGGATCTTGCCGGCCAGGAAGGTGCCGGCGGTCAGCACCACCGCCCCGGCATCGAAGCGCAGGCCGGTCTGGGTGATGACGCCGCGCACGGCGTCGCCTTCGATGACCAGGTCATCAACCGCGGCCTGGAACACCGTCAGGTTGTCCTGGCCTTCGACGATGGCGCGGATCGCCATGCGGTACAGGTTGCGGTCGGCCTGGCAGCGGGTGGCGCGCACGGCCGGGCCCTTCGACGCGTTGAGCGTGCGCCACTGGATGCCGGCACGGTCGGCGGCATGCGCCATCGCGCCTCCGAGGGCGTCGATCTCCTTGACCAGGTGGCCCTTGCCGATGCCGCCGATGGCCGGGTTGCAGCTCATCGCGCCCACGGTTTCGACGTTGTGGGTCAGCAGCAGGGTGCGCACGCCGGTACGGGCGGCGGCCAGCGCGGCTTCGGTGCCGGCGTGGCCACCGCCGATGACGATGACGTCGTAACGATGGAAGGACGGGTTCATGGAGGCTGTTCAGCTGGGGGCGGGCGCGGCCGGGGGCGGCGCCGGGGTGGCGATTTTAGCGCCATTCGGGGCCAGGGCGCCGGGGTCGGGGGCCTGACGCCGAAATAAGCCCTAAAGTTGGCAGGATTTTTGCAGATAACCCAATAGCACCCATCGTGGCTGGCGCCTCAGGCGCCCGTGACCGGAATTGGAACAGGGGCCGGTACAGGCGCACGGTGGGGGAGCAGAGGGCCGGCAGTCGGGGGACTGCCCGGCCCTGTTTTTTTTGGAGGGGCCGGGAAGGCCCCATCCACGCCATGCGCGGATGTCTCTGCGGCGGCATCCAAAAACAAACGGCCCCGCATAGCGGGGCCGTCTGCATTTCAGAGGTGCCGACATCCGACAGGGCCGGAACAGGGGGGATCCAGATGTTCCTGTCGGATATCGACGTAGAGCTATTCACGACGGCCTATGTCGCTTTTGTCACTTTGTGACGCAGGCCGTCACTGCCCCCGTAGATTGCGGCTTGGACCGTGTGAAATGCAAGACGGTTCAGCGCTCAACTGTGCGCTGCGTCGCACGATCCATGTTGCGCCAGGGGGAACCGTTCATCCTCGGCGCACTCGGTGCCGGGGCCGGACGGGCCTGCGGGGCGGGCGCCCGCGGCTGCATGTTCGACTGCGGCGGGCGGCGCATCGAATCCATGTTCCGCCACGGGGAGCCACCGTTGTACGACGGCCGTGGCGGCGGCGGACGGTTCTCGCCACCGTTGCCGGGCGGACGCGGCGGCGGGCGGTGGTTGTGCGGCGGGCGGTAGATCGGGCGCGAGTAGTACGGGTTGCCATAGCCGCCGTAATAGCCGCCATAGCCACCGTAATACGGGTAGCCGTAGTTGTAGGGATAGCCGGCCGGGTAGCGGTACTCCACCGACGGCGCGCCGTGGTAGTAGCCGCCACCGCGGCCACCGCCTACATAGTCGTAGGTGGTGCAGCCAGTCAGGCCCAGCAACAGGCCACCGGCAAGCAACAGGCGCATTCTCATGGTGGGTCCCCCCAGAGGACGGGTGTGCAACCAGCTTCGTGCGCGGGCATTGAATCGGCCCTTAATTCGGCTGGCCAGGATGAATGGAGGCGTAGGCCCGCATGCTGGCATGACCTGTGCCCTGGTCGCCAGCGCGGGGGCATACGTTAATCTTGCGTCATGAGCGATTCACTGTTGCCCCGCACCGACGACGTCCTGCTTGCTGCTGCGAGGATCGCCCCGCATGCCAGCGTGACCCCGGTGCTGCGATCGAGCGCACTTGACGCGATGACCGGCGCACAGCTGGTATTCAAGGCCGAGCACCTGCAGCGCGGTGGCGCATTCAAGTTTCGTGGTGCCTGCAATGCGGTGTGGTCGCTCGACGCTGACCGTGCCAGTGCCGGCGTGGTGACCCATTCCTCCGGCAACCACGGTGCCGCGCTGGCCCTGGCCGCACGCACCCGCGGCATTCCCTGCCATGTGGTGGTGCCGGAAGGGGCAGTGGCGGCCAAGCTGGCCAATATCGCCCGCCACGGCGCCACGCTCTGGCGCTGCCCCCCGACCATCGCCGACCGTGAGGCCACTTGCGCCAAGGTGCAGGCCGATACCGGCGCGACCCTGGTCCATCCGTATGCGGACCCGGGGGTGATGGCCGGGCAGGGCACGGCGGCTCTGGAACTGCTGCACAGCGACGGCCCGTTCGATGTGCTGGTGGTGCCGGTGGGCGGCGGTGGCCTGGCCAGCGGTACCGCGCTGGCCCTGCAGCACGCCAGCCCGCACACCCGGCTGATTCTGGCCGAGCCGGCCGGCGCCGATGACACCGCCCGCTCGCTGGCCAGCGGCGAGCGCCAGGGCGCGTTCACCCCGGACACCATCTGCGATGGCCTGCGTACCCTGATCGGCGCGCCCAATTTCGAGTTGCTGCGCGCCGCCGGTGCCGAGGTGATCGTGGTCAATGATGCCGCGACGCTGGCGGCGATGCGCCTGCTGTGGGATGTGCTCAAGCAGGTGGTGGAACCCTCGTCGGCCACCGTGCTGGCTGCGGTGCTGGCGCAGCCGCAACGCTTCGCCGGCCTGCGCGTGGGCCTGGTGTTGTCCGGCGGCAACGTCGATCTGCCAGCCCTGCGCTGGGGGACGGCGTGAGTCGCGGGCGGCACCGTGAACGCACCGGCCTGCTGGGCTGGTTGTGGCGGCTGTTCGTGCTGCTGGTGATCTGGCTGCTCGGCGTGACCGCCTGGATCGTCTGGGTGGGTGAACGTGACCAAGCCGCCAAGGCCGACGCCATCATCGTGCTGGGTGCCGCCGCCTATGACGCCAAGCCGTCACCAGTGTTCGAAGAACGCATCCGCCATGGGCTGGATCTGTATGAGGCCCGCTTTGCGCCGCTGCTGATCTTCACCGGTGGCTATGGTGGCACCGGTGCGCGCTTTGCCGAATCACAGGTTGCGCGACGCTACGCGCTCAAGCACGGCGTGCCCGACGACGCGATCCTGATCGAGACCGCCTCGCGCAATACCGTGCAGAACCTGGTGGAAGCCAAGCGGCTGATGGACCAGCGCGACCTGCACCGGGTGATCATTGTCAGCGACCCGCTGCACATGGCGCGCGCGCTGCGCCTGAGCAAGGCGCTGGGCATCGATGCGATGGCCTCGTCCACGCCCAGCACGCGTTTCCGCAGCTTCCATACCAGCTGGCGCTTCCTGGTCCAGGAGATCTACTTCTTCCACCGTGACCTGGTGCGCCCGCCGCTGAGTTCGCCGGGCAATACCTGAGCGCTCGCCGGGCATGGCCCGGTGCTGCCAGACAGTCAGGTCTGCTTGCGGCGGATCGGAATCGCCGACACCGGCACCGAGGCGATGTCATGCCCGCCTTCGCGGATCGGCGCGCCCGGGTCCGGTGCCCAGGCGTGGGCATAGATCACTTCCCAGCTGCTGGGCAGCTTGCCGTCGGCACGCCGCATCGGTTCATACGCCGCGGCGGCGGCAGCGAAACGTCCGCGCCCGGTCAGGGTATGGCGGCGGTCCACGCGCGCATTGGTCGCGCCCATCGCGCGCAGCTCGCGCATCAGCGAGGGCAGGTCGTCGTAGGTCAGGGTGAACAGATCGCGGTCCAGCACCGGGTCGCGGAAGCCAGCCATCATCAGTGCATCGCCGAACTGGGCGATCTGCGCGAAGCGGCTCACGTGCGGGCGGTCATCGGCGGCCGCGAACGCCTCGTTGAGTTCAACCAGCGTTTCCGGGCCGAAGGTGGAACACAGCAGCAGGCCACCCGGCTTGAGCACGCGGCGGAACCCGGCGAACACCGTCGGCAGGTCGTCCACCCACTGCAGGCACAGATTGCTGAAGATCACGTCCGCGCTGTTGTCGGCCAGCGGCAGTGCAGCGGCATCGCCGCAAAGACGCTGGAACGGCCTCCACCAGCCGGCCTGGCGCTTGGCCTGGTCCAGCATCGGCAGCGCCACGTCCAGCGCGATCACCTGTGCCTTCGGCCAGCGCTTCTTGATCAGTGCGCTGGCGTGGCCGGTACCGGCGCCGATGTCCAGCACCACCTCCGGCTTGCGCGCCTCCATATAGTCCAGCGACTCGATCAGCCGCGACTGCACCTCGCGCTGCAGAGCGGCAGCGGCGTCGTAGCTGCTGGCGGCACGCGCGAACGCGCGGCGGACATGGCGGGCATCGAAGTGGGACGGCATTGCGAAACTCTCTTAGAACGTACCGGGGTAGGCGCCGCCGTCGATCAGCAGGTTCTGCCCGGTGAGGTAACCGGCCTGTGCACTGCACAGGAAGGCGCAGGCGGCGCCGAACTCGTCCGGCGTACCGAAGCGGCCGGCGGGAATCTGCTGGCGGCGGCGCTCGGCCACTTCCGCGGCGTCGCCGTCCTTGCCCGCACTGTGGGCGAAGTTGGCGCGCAGGCGGTCGGTGTCGAACTGGCCGGGCAGCAGGTTGTTGATCGTAACGTTGTGGGCCACGGTGCGGCGCGACAGGCCGGCGACGAAACCGGTCAGGCCGCTGCGCGCACCGTTGGACAGCGCCAGGATGTCGATCGGGGCTTTCACCGCAGACGAGGTGATGTTGACGATGCGGCCGAAGCCGCGTGCGATCATCGCGTCCACGGTGGCGCGGATCAGCGCGATCGGCGCCAGCATGTTGGCGTCCAGTGCGGCGATCCAGTCGTCGCGCTCGAAGGTACGGAAGTCGCCGGGCGGTGGGCCGCCAGCGTTGTTGACCAGGATGTCCACCTGCGGGCAGGCGGTCAGCGCAGCCGTACGGCCGGCCTCGGTGGTGACGTCGGCGGCGACGGCGCGGACCTCAGCGGCGCCGGGAAGCGCACGCAGTTCCTCGGCAGCGATCTGCAATGCAGCCTCGCCGCGGGCCACGATCACCACGTTCACGCCCTCACGCACCAGCGCACGCGCGCAGCCCAGGCCCAACCCCTTGCTGGCGCCGCAGACCAGTGCCCAGCGGCCGTTGACACCCAGATCCATGCGTCAGTCCTGCGGAATGTGGAAGGCGCTCATTGTCCGCCATCGGCCGGTGACAGGCCGGCAACGAAGTGTTGCAGGGCGGCGGCCGCCTCATCGGCATGGCCGAGGAAGGGCGCATGGCCGCCGTGGGCGATGGTCAGCGCCTGCGCGCCCGGGGCCAGCGCAGCGGCAGCCTGCATCGCCGTCGGCGACACCAGCCGGTCACGCTGGCCGGCGATCCACAGGCTCGGCTTGCCCAGCGTCGGCAATGCTCCGCGCAGGTCGGTGCTTTCCAGCAGGCGCAGGCCTTCCAACAGCGCGCGCTCGGTAGGCGCACCGCGCTCGACCAGGCGCTGGCGCAGGGTGCGAAGCTCCTCGCGGGCGTGCGCCGAACCCATCACGTCCAGCGCCAGGAAGCGTTCCAGCGTGCCGCCGAAGTCGGTCGCAAGCTCGCGCCCGAACTGCTCGAACACCGCCGGTTCCACCGCATGGGGCCAATCCTCGCCTCGCACGAAGCGCGGCGTGGCGGCGATCATCGCCAGCCCGCGCACTTTCGGCAGCGTTGCCGCCGCGTGCAGTGCGAACAGGCCGCCCAGCGACCAGCCGCACCACACCGCCGGCGGCGTGGCCGCGGCAATGGCACTGACCACGAACGGCAGGCGCAGTGGCGTGGTGTCGTCGCGGCTGTGGCCGTGACCGGGCAGATCGACCAGATGCAGGGTGAACTGATCCGCAAGCCGCTGTACCAGCGGCGCGAACACGCCGCCCTGCAGGGCCCAACCGTGGATCAACACCAGGTCCGGCCCACGGCCGGTGACTTCGATATGCATGGGCAACGACTGAAACTCAGGCAAAGGCAGGCAGCGGTGGCGGCGGGGTCTCGCGCACGGCCAGGGTCAGGCGGTCACGCGCGCTGGCAATGGCGCTGACCAGGCCGCGCACCTGGTCCGGCGTATGCAGTGCGGACAGCGTGACGCGCAGGCGCGCCTTGCCTTCCGGCACCGTTGGCGGGCGGATCGCGCCGACCAGCCAGCCGGCCTGTTCCAGCGCCTTGGACATCGCCATGGCGCTGTGGTCATCGCCGCACAGCAGCGGCTGGATCGGTGTTTCCGAGGCCATCAGGTCCAGCCCGTGGCGGCGTGCTTCGCTGCGGAACAGCGCGATCAGGTCGGCCAGCTTGGAACGGCGCCAGTTGTCCCGGCGCGCCAGGCGTACCGCCTCGAGTGCAGCGGCGGCCATCGCCGGTGGCACGGCGGTGGTGTAGATGTACGGGCGCGCGGTTTCGGCCAGATGCTCGATCAGATCGTCGCGGCCCAGCACCAGCGCGCCGGAACCGCCCAGGGCCTTGCCCAGCGTAACCAGTTGCAGCGGCACGTCGTCCACGCCGAGCCCGGCGGCGGCCACGCTGCCGCGGCCATCACCGACCACGCCCACGCCATGCGCATCGTCGACGTAGAACAGCGCCTGCTGGAGGCGCGCGACCAGCGACAGTGCACGCAGCGGCGCGATGTCGCCATCCATGCTGAAGACACCATCGGTGGCCAGCATCGCCGCGCCGTCGGGCGCGTGCCTGAGCTGGCGCATTGCGCCTTCCGCATCCAGGTGCGGGTAGCGGCGCAGGCGCGCACCGGCCAGCCGCGTGGCATCAAGCAGGCTGGCGTGGTTGAGCTTGTCCTGCACGCATACGTCGTTCTCTTCGCTCAGCAGCGCCTGCTGCACCGCCAGGTTGGCGGCGAAGCCACTGCCGAACAGGAGTGCGCGCGGGTAGCCGAGCCAGTCGGCCACCTCGCGTTCGAGGGCGTCGTGCAGCGCGTGGTGACCACAGACCAGGTGCGAGGCACCGGCACCGGCGCCCTCGCGCGCGGCGGCATCCTGCAGCGCGTTGACCACGCTGAACTGCTGCGCCAGGCCCAGGTAATCATTGCTGCAGAAGCCGGTCAGCCACTGGCCGTCCACTTCTAGGCGCACGCCATCACGACGGCTGACCGTGCGTCGCGGGCGGCGACGGCCTTGGGTATCGCGAAGGGCGCGTTGGGAGTGGAGTCGTGCGGTCAGGTCGGGGCGGTCCATGGCGGCTGAATGCGGCGACGGGGCGGCTAGGGTAGCGCGTTGCCGCGACGCCTGCCTGCGCCCCGCCTCACGCCGCGTGAGCGCAACCGCAGCCGGGCGCATCGGTGCTGATGTCGGCATGCACGGTGCCGCCGTGGTCATGGCCCTCGGCATCCACCTGTACTGCCATCGGCTGCAGGCCCAGGCGTGCGAACAAAGCCAGGTCGCGCTCGCTCTCCGGGTTGCCGGTGGTCAGCAGCTTGTCGCCGTAGAAGATCGAGTTGGCACCCGCCAGGAAGCACAGCGCCTGCAGTTCGTCACTCATCGCCTCGCGCCCGGCCGACAGCCGCACCATCGCGCGCGGCATGGCGATGCGCGCCACTGCGATCATGCGCACGAACTCGAACGGGTCCAGCTCGGCACTGCCATGCAGCGGCGTGCCCGCCACCTGCACCAGCTTGTTGATCGGCACCGAATCGGGATGCGCCGGCAGCGTGGCCAGCGCCAGCAGCAGGCCGACGCGCTGCGCGCGCGTCTCGCCCATGCCGACGATGCCGCCGCAGCAGGTCTTCAGGCCGGCATCGCGCACGTGTTCCAGCGTATCCAGGCGGTCCTGGTACTGGCGCGTGTGGATGATCGAATCGTAGTAGTCCGGCGCGGTGTCGAGATTGTGGTTGTAGTAGTCCAGGCCCGCATCCTTCAACGCGCGCGCCTGCTCGCTGCTGAGCATGCCCAGCGTGGCGCAGGTTTCCAGCCCCAGTGCTTTCACCCCGGCGATCATCGCCGCCACCTTCGGCATGTCGCGGTCCTTCGGCGAACGCCATGCGGCGCCCATGCAGAAACGCGAGGCGCCGGCGGCCTTGGCCTGGCGCGCCTTGGCCAGCACCGCATCGGTCTCCATCAGCTTCTGCGCGTTCACCCCGGTGTTGTAGCGCTGCGCCTGCGGGCAGTACGCGCAGTCTTCCGGGCAGCCACCAGTCTTCACCGACAGCAGCGTGGACACCTGTACCTGCGATGGGTCGAAGTGCTCGCGATGGACCGCCGCGGCGCGGAACAGCAGCTCGGGGAACGGCAGATCGAACAGCGCCTGCAGTTCGTCGTGTTGCCAGTCGTGGCGGATGGCAGCAGCCATGGCGGGACCTTGCGTACGAGTGGAGCGAGGGCGGCAGTGTGGGTGGGTCAAGAAAGTCTGTCAACCAGTGATGATATGAAGAGGTTTACGGGCTTTACTCCCATTCACCCCGGCGGACTGGCCGCGTTTCACCGCATCCTGCAAGGCCTTCAGCCACAGTGGCCGCTGTCTGCCTGCTCCCGTTGCGTCCACACTGCCCTGCATGACCGATCTCCATCGCCTCCGCGGCCGTATCACCGCGCTGGTTCTCAGCGAGGCCTGGCGCCGCCGTGCCGCGCTCTGGGGCGGCGCGGTGGCCGTCGCGCTGGTGGCCATCCTGTTTGCCAAGGCCAGCGACGCCGCCTTCCATCTGTTCCAGCGCATCACCTCGCACTCGCCGTGGTGGGCCCTGCTGCTCACGCCCGGCATCTTCGCGCTGCTGGCGTGGCTCACTTCCGGCGTGCTCAAACCCACGCGTGGCAGCGGCATTCCGCAGGTCATCGCTGCGTTGGACAAGCCCGATGAGCCGTTCCGGAAAACCAACCTTTCGCCCGCTGTGTCGGCCGGCAAGCTGCTGCTGACCTCGCTGTCACTGCTGGGTGGCGCATCCGTTGGCCGTGAAGGCCCGACCGTGCACGTGGGCGCCAGCCTGATGTACCTGTTCGGCCGCTGGTTCGGCTTCAAGGATCCCCGCGAGCTCTCGCACTTCCTGTTGGCCGGTGGCGCTGCGGGTATTGCGGCGGCGTTCAACACGCCGCTGGCCGGCATCGTCTTCGCCATCGAGGAGCTCAGCGGCCGTTTCGAACATCGCTTCTCCGGCACCCTGTTGACCGCGGTGATCGTCGGTGGCGTGGTGTCGCTGGGCCTGCTCGGCAATTACACCTACTTCGGCCATGTGAGTGCACGCCTGCCGCTGGGCCAAGGCTGGCTGGCGATCCTGCTGTGCGGCGTGGTGGCGGGCCTGCTGGGCGGGCTGTTCGCACGTGCGGTACTGGCCAGCGCGGCGGGCCGTCCGCGTTGGCTGGGCCAGCTGCGGCAGCGGCATCCGGTATTGCTGGCCGCGGGCTGCGGCCTGGTGGTGGTCGTGCTGGCCCTGGTGTTCGGCGAAGGCGCGTTCGGTACCGGTTACGAACAGGCGCGCAGCCTGGTGCAGGGCCAGGCGCTGGTCGGCCACGAGTTCGGGTTGATGAAGCTGCTGGCCAACCTGGCCTCGTACGTGGCAGGCATTCCGGGTGGGCTGTTCTCCCCTGCGTTGGCGGTCGGTGCCGGAGTTGGCCACAACCTGGCCGTGCTGATGCCGAGCGTGGACCCGCGTGCCTTCGTGCTGCTGGGTATGTGTGCCTACCTGACCGGCGTCACCCAGGCGCCACTGACCTCGGCGGTGATCTCGCTGGAACTGACCGACAGCGGCGACCTGCTGTTGCCGATCCTGGCGACGGTGCTGATCGCCCGTGGTGTGTCCGGGCTGGTGTGCAGGGTACCGATCTATCGCGGGTTGGCGGAGCTGTTGATGGTGCCAGCGGCAGCGCGCGAACGCGCCAGCTAGTCGCATCGGGGGAATACTGACCAAGACACGCACCGATGGCATTGGCAGTGCGGCCTGACAGCGGGATGCGGCGTCTGCCGATGGTCACGCGCGTGATGCCATGGAAGGCTGGGCCATGCGTCTGTCACCTGTCAACGCCCGCCACGGCATGTTCCACTCGCTGCTTCACCTGCTCATGCCACTGCGCTGCCTGGTCTGTGGTGACCCGGGCCACGATGATCTGGACCTCTGCCGCGCCTGCCTCGCCGATCTGCCCTGGTCCAGCCGTGCCTGCCTGCGCTGCGCACTGCCGCTGCCGGAGACCGCGTTGATCGTCTGCGGCAGCTGCCGCGAGGAGGCACCACCGCAGGCCGCCACCCATGCCAGCCTGCTGTACCTGCCACCGGTCGACCAGTTGCTGGCGCGCTACAAGTTCCACCAGGATCTGGCCGCCGGTCGCCTGCTGGTGCAGCTGATGCTGCGTGCTGCACCGCCATGGTCGTGCCCGCCGCTGGCCCCGGTGCCGCTGCACAACCGGCGCCTGCGCCAGCGTGGCTACAACCAGGCCGCGGAACTGTGCCGGTTGTTGCCGATGCCGGTCTGGCACGGGCTGTACCGGCGTCGGCATACCCCACCGCAGTCCGAGCGCAGCGCTGAACAGCGCCGGGAGAACCTGTTCGATGCCTTCGATGTGCGCGGGCCGGTGCCTCCACGGTTGACCGTCGTGGACGATGTAATGACCACCGGCAGCACCGTCATGGAGATTGCCGAGACGCTGCGCCTGGCGGGCGCAGACGAGGTACGCGTGTGGGTCTGCGCACGGGTGCCGTGATCACCGCTTTCATGTGGAGCGGCTAGGATGGGGCCGATTCCGGAACGAAGGAGTGGCCATGAATTCCCCCTTGTCTCCCCTTTTGTCGGCAGTTGGGCGCAGCTGGTGGATCCTGCTGCTGTACGGCCTGGTTGCGTTGGGCTTCGGCATTGTTGCCGTCGGCTGGCCGCTGTCGGCGGCGATGGCGCTGGCGTGGACACTGGGCGTGGTGGCCATTGTCGAAGGCGTGATCAGCCTGTTCGCGCTGGTGACCGGAGGCAGTGGCGCTTCGCGTGGCTGGCTGGCCCTGTATGCCATCGCCTCGCTGGGCTTCGGCATCCTGGCGGTGATCAATCCGCTGGCCACCGCCAGCGTGCTGGTGTTGTTCCTGGCGGCGTGGCTGCTGGTGGCCGGCATCTATCGCATCGTGTTCGCGATCCGCGTGCGCAAGCAGATCCAGGGCGAGTGGCTGCTGATCCTCAGCGGTGTGCTGGCCGTGGTGCTGGGCCTGCTGTTTGCGGCCAACCCGTATGCGGGCGTGGCGGTGACCACACTGTGGATCGGCATCGGCAGCCTGCTGTACGGGCTGCTGCAGGTGCTGGTGGCGTTCAAGCTGCGGAAGCTGAAGTGAAGGCGCTGCTTCCGGTGGTGCTGGGTGCGGCGATGGTCCTGGCCGGATGCATGCCGGCGGCCACGCCCGGTACGCAGGTGGGACCGGACCGCCCGCCACTTCCTGGTGTGGATGTGCGCCTGAGCGCGGTCGATGCGGCCGGCAAGGGTGTGCCGGTGCAGTGGCAGGACGAGACATTGACGTTGCGCGAGCCTCCGATTGCCGGCAGCGCGGACATCGCCGATGTGCGCTCTGTGCAGGATGACGACGGCCTGACGGCACTGCAGATCCGCTATCGGCCTGAGGCGCACCAGCGCATCCGCGATGGCACAGCGGCGATGGTCGGCCAGCGAATTGCGATCAGCGTGGATGGCCGGGTGCTGATGGTGGCGACGGTGCAGGGACCGTTCTCTGAATCGATGAATCTGAGCGGGTTGCCGGGCAAGGACGAAGCGCAGGAGCTGGCCAGGCACATCACGGGTAAATGACGGGCGAGCCCACACCTCCGCGCCGCGCGCGGAGGTCGACCCAGGTCGACCGCTACCGGGCGAACCGCGCCTCGATCTCTTCCAGCGACTTGCCCTTGGTCTCGGGCAGCCACAACGCGGCCACCAGGAAGAACACGAAGGTGCACGCTGCCCAGAACACGAACATGCTGGCGTAGCCGTAGTGCCCCACCGTGGGCAGGAAGATGGCGGCGATGGTGGTGGACACGAACTGGTTGATCAGCAGTGCGATGCTCATGCCGTTGGAGCGGATGCGGTTCGGCATCAGCTCCGACAGTGCCAGCCAAACGCACACCCCGGGGCCGACCGCGAAGAACGCGACGAACACCAGGATGCAGGTGGCCACCGCCCAGCCATGGGCAGGCGGCGGCACCGGGCCAATGCGGGCCTGTTCGATGCGCAGCGGTGCCCGTGCGGCACTGGCCGGGTCGGCGAACGGGTTCAGATGCAGCTTGCGGAAGAACGCGCCGATCACGCTGTCGGGCTGCACAGTGCCGGCACGCTCGATGCGCAGCTCGCGATCAGTCAGGTTGTCGCTGCGCAGGGCGCGCACATTGGTGAAGTCACCATAGGCGTACGACACGGTCAGCTGCATCGGTCGGCCTTGGCTGTCGATGCCATTACTCAGGCGCTGCCACTGCGCGTCATCCAGCACCAGCTGCAGGCCGTCGCCGCTGACCGCCGCCTGCAGCTGCGGCTGCACGTCGGCGCGACCGCGTTCGGCCTGGAAGAACAGCGTGGCTGCGGCCAGCAGGGCCAGGCAGATGCCACCGCTGCCCAGCATCAGCAGGAACTTGCGGCCCTTGCGGTCGACCAGCAGCAGCGCGACCACGGTCATCACCGCGTTGAGCAGCTTGATGGCGACGTCGGCGCCATTGGCGACCGACCCGGACAGCCCCGCCTGGTTGAGGATGTTGACCGCGTAGGCCAGCACCGAATTGATGCCGGTGGCTTGGGTGCAGGCCAGCACCACGCACGCGAGCACGAACGGCACCACGTAGCGGCGGCTGAGCAGCGGGTCGCGCTTGCCGTCGCTGCTGCTCGATTCCGGGGCCTGGATCTGGGCCAGCGTGGGCTCGACGTCTACGGCGGGAAGGACGCGCTGCAGGCTGCGGCGCGCTTCGTCGATGCGGCCGCGGCGTACCAGCCAGCGTGGTGATTCAGAGAGCCAGAAGATGCCGGCGCAGAACAGCAGGCCAGGCGCCAGGCAGGTCCAGAAGATGGTGCGCCAAGCGTGGTCCTTCACCGTGAACAGTTCCTGCGCCTGCTGTGCGACCGGCAGCGAGCGTACGGCCTCGGCGGCGGCATCCACGGCATGGGCGTGGTACAGGCCGATCAGGGCTGCCAATACGAGGCCAACGGTCAGCAGCAGCTGGAACATGGCCGCGCCGCGCCCGCGCCGTTCGGGGCTGAGCACTTCGGCCAGGTACAGCGGAATCACGACGCCGATCAAACCGCCACTGATGCCCTGCAGCAGGCGTCCCAGCAGCAGCGGCGTGTAGCCGGAGGCCAGTGCCATGATCGGAATCGAGGCGGTGAACAGCAGGCCGGCCAGCAGCATCGCGCCGCGGCGGCCGATCAGGTCGGCGATCATGCCGGCGAACAGCGAGGAGAGCACGCTGCCCAGCAGTACTGCCGCCACCACGAAGCCGAGCTGCTGGCTGCTGAGCTGCCAGGCGTGGCTGGCGGTCGCTTCAAGATAGGGCAGGGCACCGGCGATGATGCCGATGTCGATGCCGTACAACAGGCCACCGAGGCCGCCGATGAAGAGCAAATAGCGTACGGGCCAGCGCGGAGCGGTGGAAGCGGGTACGGCAGGTGCGGCGGCTGCGGTCATCGGCGTATTCCTGGAATAACGGGGATGGTGCTTGGCTGAGGCATTGCGCTTGCGCGCTTCAAGTAGAGCCGAGCCATGCTCGGCTGCTTTCCGTTCCGATATCGAGGTTCCCCAAGCCGCACTTCGCGCGGTGAGCCGAGCGTGGCTGGGCTCTACGGGGCGCCCGCGCGGCGTCCGGGCCGCATCGCGTGCGTCAGGTCAGATCAACCACGCGCCCGCCGACCACCACCTGTTGCAGGCGCAATCCGGCGTCCAGCACCACCAGGTCGGCGCGGGCGTCGGGCGCGATGCGGCCGCGATCGCCCAGGCCCAGGTAGTCGGCCGGGAAGGTGGAAACGCGCTGCGAGGCATCGGCCAGGTCCAGGCCGACGCGCACCAGGTTGCGCAGCGCCTGGTCCATGGTCAGCGCACTGCCAGCCAGCGAACCGGTTGCCAGGCGCACGCAGCCGCCGCACTTGTGCACGCGCTGTTCGCCCAGCGCGTACTCGCCATCGGGCATGCCGGTGGCGGCCGTGGCGTCGGTCACCGCGTACAGGCGCGGAATCGCGCGCGCGGCCAGCCGGATCACGCCGGGGTGGATGTGCTGCAGGTCGGGAATGATCTCGGCGTACTGCGCATGTGCCAACGCAGCGGCGGCAATGCCCGGGCGGTAGTGGTCGACACCGGTCATGCCGTTGAACAGGTGGGTGAAACCGGAAGCGCCGGCTTGTAGGGCGGCCACACCGTCCTCGTAAGTGCCAGCGCTGTGGCCGAGCTGCACGCGGATGCCCATCGCGGAAAGCGCGGGAATCAGCGCGGTGTGCTCGCCGATCTCCGGCGCCAGCGTCATCACCCGGATCGGTGCCAGCGCGTGCAGCTGCTGCACCAGCGCCAGTGTTGCTTCGATGGTACGGTTGGGCTGTGCGCCCAGCCGCTGCGGGCTGATGAACGGTCCTTCCAGATGCACACCGGCAATGCACGCCGCATCGGCATCGGGCGCGGCCATGGTGGCGGCCACGCCCTGCAGCGCGTGCTCGATCTCGTCCAGGCCGGCGGTCATGGTGGTCGCCAGCAGCGTAGTGGTGCCAAAGCGCAGGTGGGTGCGGGCGATGGTGCGGGCCACGTCGCCGCCCTGCATCAGGTCCACGCCGGCCGCACCATGCACGTGCAGGTCGATGAAGCCGGGCAGGATTACCGGCAGCTGCAGGTCATCAGCGCCGCTGTGGTCGTCTACTTGCAGCTGGCGCACGCGCGAATCGAAGTGGACCTGGCCGCGCCGCCAGCCCAGCGGGGTGAGGATGCGGCCATGCAGGGAGCGGGTGTCGGTCATGCGGCGGGCTCGGCGATGATCACTTCGATGCCCAGCCGCTGCAGGCCCTCGCGGGATGCGTCGTCGATGCCGGCATCGGTGATGATGGAGTGGATCTGATCCAGCAGCGCGATGCGGTGCAGGCTGACGCGGCCGAACTTGGAGGCGTCGGTGAGCACCACGATGCGGCGCGCGCGCTCGACCATGCGGTGGTTGAGGCGGGCTTCGGCTTCGTCGTGGGTGGTCAGTCCGAACTGCAGGTCGAGGCCATCCACGCCCAGGAACAGGGTGTCGAAGCTGTACGAATTGAGGCTGGCCTCGGCCTGGCTGCCCTGCAGCGACAGCGACTGCTGGCGCAGCAGGCCACCGGTCAGCAGCACGTTGATGCCGGGCGCGTTGGCCAGTTCCCAGGCGATGTTCAGCCCGTTGGTCATCACCGTCACGTCGCGCTGGCTTCGCAGGTGACGGGCCAGGGTCATCGTGGTCGAGCCGGAGTCGATGATGATGTTGTCACCGGGCCGCACCAGGCGCGCGGCACACGCGCCGATCGATTCCTTCAGCGGCAGGTTCAGTGCGTCCTTTTCGTGGATGTCCTGTTCCTGCGGCGGCGTGCGCACCAGCGTGGCGCCACCGTGGGTGCGGTTGGCCAGGCCCTGCGATTCGAAGTGGGTCAGGTCGGCACGGATGGTCACCGCCGACACGCCGAAGCGCTCGACCAGATCGGCTACCTGCACCGAGCCGTGCTCGATCAGCAGCTGCAGGATCTGTTGCCGGCGGGAGCGGGTGTTGCGCATGGCCATTCTCGGTGTCGCGGGGAAAGGTAGAGATTAGCCGTTCGCAGCAGCGGCGGCAGCCGCGCCTGCGTGGTGCGTGCGGGTTCCGGCCTGGTTGGCGCTGCAGGCACGGGCGTACTCGCCCAGGCACAGGCCGATGCGGTGCTGCACCAGCGCGGTAGGCGTATTGGCCAGTGTGCCCTCGCGCACGGCGCGGTACTGCTCGGGCAGGTACTGGCTGAGCAGTACCAGCGGCGGCGCGTGCCGTTCCAGGTTGGCGAACAGGGTCTGCACCGCCTCCACCAACGCCGGCTCGCCCCAGTAGTAGCGGCAGCGATCGCTGAAGGAGTAACTGCGCAGCAGCCGCAGCGCTGCCTCATCGCCCTGGTAGTAGGACTGCCAGTACCTCGGCTGCGCCACCATCACGTCATCCAGCACCTGCGGCAGGCGCGAGCACTGTGCGGCCGGCAGCAGTTCGGCCTCGATCGCGGCCAGCGCGAACAGCGCTTCGCGATAGGCGAAGGTCGCCGCCGGGCCAACCTTGAGGATGGCGAAGTGGTCGCGCACCAGTGCGTGCAGGCCGCTTTCGCGCTGGTAGTCGGTGGAATGCGCTTCGAACACGATGCGCGGCTGCTGTTCGAGGAAATCGGCCAGCGTGCTGGCGGCAGTGGCGTCGTACTCGTGCACGCTGCTGTGGTCGAAGTCCACGCCCGGCTGCACGACCATCGCGATCACGCGCTGCCAGGCATCGCGCAGCTGCGGAGTGTCGAAGGCCTGCTGATGAATGGCCAGGGTCTGCGCTGCGGCGGCCGGTGTGGTCACCTGCAGGCCCTCGGCCAGCGAGGCTTCTCCACCGGGAATCGGCACTTCGGTACCGATCACGTAGACCGGCGGCGGCAGGCCATGATCCGCAGCGGTGCGCTCGGCGATTTCAGCCAGCTCGGCCGAACGCGCTGCGACGATGGCGTCCGGCAGCGGCACCGGGTCATCGGCGCAGGACATGCTGCAATCCAGGTGGATCTTGTGGAAGCCGGCGGCGACATAGGCTTCGATCAGCACGCGTGCGTGGGTCATCGCCTCGGCGGCCGGGCGCTTCTGCCAGGCATTCGGGCCAAGGTGGTCACCGCCCAGGATCAGCCGCTCGCGCGGGAAGCCTTCCTCATCGGCCAGCGTGCCGACGTAGTCGCGGTACTGCGGCGGGGTCATGCCGGTGTAGCCGCCGAACTGGTCGACCTGGTTGGAAGTGGCCTCGATCAGCAGCACGGTGCCATGCGCCAGCGCCACGTGCATGGCCGCGCGCAGCACCTGCTCGTTGCTGCAGCAGACGCTGTACAGGCCGACATTGGCACCGGCGCGGTGGGAGGCAAGCAGGGTCTGCAACGGGGACATGGTCAGGCTCCGGTCGATCAGGAAAACGAGGGTTGGCAGGCGAGCAGGGCAGCACCGCGTGCGCCACCGGCATCGCCGAAGCGCGGTGGCACGATCGGGGGTATCTGCACGCCGTTGAACAGATGCGCGGAAATCGCGGCCGGCAGCTGCTGGTACAGCGGCACGTACTGCGACAGGCCGCCGCCGAGCACGATCACGTGCGGGTCCAGCGCCAGCACCAGCGCGGCCAGGCTGTGGCCAAGCAGATCGCGGTGGATGTCCAGCGCCTTGCGCGCACGTGCATCGCCGGCTTCGGCCAGGGCGATCACGGCGCTGGCGTCCGCGGCACTGCCACCGAGGTGGCGCTCGATCATTGCCAGCCCGCTGCCGGACACGTAGCGCTCCACGCAGCCCTGCAGGCCACAGGCGCAGTCGATCAGTGGCAGGCCATGGCGCTGCAGCAGGTGGCCGGGCACGCTCCAGTGGCCCCATTCGCCGGCCAGGCCGTTGAAGCCGGACAGCAGGCGGCCCTGCAGGCAGAAGCCGCCGCCGGCACCGGTGCCGAGGATGGCGCCGAACATGCTGGGGTAACCGTCAGCGGCACCGCCATGTGCCTCGGACAGGGCGAAGCACTGCAGGTCGTTGCCGAAGTGCAGCGGTCGCTGCAGGCGCGCCTGCAGGTCGGCGGCCACACTGTGGCCGGTCAATGCCGGCACATTCGCGCTGAGCTGGCGGCCGGTGCGGCGATCACGCACGCCGGGCAGGGCGATGCCGATGGCGGAATCATTGCGGCCCAGCGCAGCATCCGCGTCGGCCACCAGGCCCAGCAGGGCCTGCAGGAAGCCGTCGTAGTCGCCCTGCGGGGTGCTGACCCGGCGCCGCCAGGTGACCTGCATCGCCGCATCGCACGCCACCAGCTCGATCTTGGTGCCGCCGATGTCGATGCCATAGCAGGCGTGGGCGATCAGCTCAGCCATGGTGGATGGTGACGCCCTTGACGACGCGGTTGACGGTGCCGTCCGGGAACGGGTTGTCGGGGGTCAGGCCAAGCGCGGCCGAGCGCTGCAGCGCGAACAGCTGCGCGAAGCCCAGCCACACCGGCGCCAGCCACGGGTCGTCGAATGCAGTGTGAAGCGGCGGCACCACAAGGGTGTACTCGTCATCGGTGCCGATATCCGAGTGCGGGCCGATCGCCAGCACCTGGCCGGCCACGCCGTCGCGGCGCAGTTCGTCCAGCAGGTCCTGTTCGTAGCGGCGCGCCAGCGGCTGCGCGCTGCGCAGCACCACCACCAGGGTGTTGCCGTCCAGCGTCGACTTCGGGCCATGGCGGAAGCCCAGTGGCGTATTGGCCAACGCCAGCACGCGGCCGGCGGTCAGCTCCAGCACCTTCAGCGCGCACTCGCGCGCCAGTGCTTCCAGCGGGCCACTGCCGAGGTAGATCACGCGGTTGAACGGGCCCTGCGCAAGCGCTGCCACCGGTGCATCCCACTGCGCCTGGCCTTCGCGGGCCAGCGCGGCGACCTGCTTCAGGCGTGCCACGCGGGCATCCCACGACGAGCGGTCGAACACGGTCAGCGCAGCCAGCAGCATGCAGGTCAGGCTGCTGGTCATCGCGAACGCGCGGTCGCAGCTGGCCGAGGGCATCAGCAGGGTGCAGGTATCTGCGCGGCCGGCGCCGCGTCGGGCGAGTTCGCCATCGGCGTTGCAGGTGATGTCGAGGAAGCGTGCGTCATCCACATCGGCGCGCACGCGGTCCACCGCCGCCACGCTTTCCGGGCTGGAGCCACTGCGGCCAAACGACACCAGCAGGGTCGGGCGGTCGCGCTGCAGGTACAGCGCCGGGTGGGTCAGCAGGCTGGTGGTGTGCACCACGCGCACCTCGGCCGGCCACTGTGCATTGATCGCATCGGCCACCATTTCGGCGATGAAGCCGGAGCTGCCAGCGCCGGTGAACAGCACGCGCTGGTTGGGATCGTTGAGGCTGTCGCCGAGGAAGGCCTGCAGGCGGTCGCGGGCCCGCGACAGGTCCTGTGCAAGGGCTTCCCACAGCGCAGGCTGCTGGGCGATTTCGGTAGCGGTATCGGCTCCGCCAAGGCGCTGCCAGGCGGACACATCGGAAAGCAGGGTGACGTCCATTCGGAGGTTCCAGTTGGGCCAGCGCACCATCTGCGTTTTCTTTCGAAATGTCAAATAGCGAAAGTAAAAAGAAAGAAAATGTGATGCCGGCTTCGCTCTGCCCCGGGCATGCCCGGAAACGAAAGAAACCGCCGAATGCCGTATCGCACAATGCTTAACAGGTGCCTTCAAACGCTTAAACAAAGTATTGCGACGCAACAACTTTCGTTTCAAAGGAATATATCTTCCTTTTTCCTTTCAATTTGTTGACATCTTTCGAATCGCTGCCCTAGAGTCGGCTCAATCGCTTTCGAAACGCCCGGTGAACGGGTTGGGAGTCCGCGTGGAAAACTGCGTTCGTCGCTCGCCGCTGATGCTGGCCCTGTTGCCGGCATTGATGCTGGCGTCCACGTCGGCCCATGCCGAGCCGGTCGGCAACCTGCGTTCGGTCAGTGCCAGCGACAGCCGCGACGGCGTGCAGGGCTGGGACCTGCAGACCGACAAGGGCGCGCGCATCCGCATCGAACTGCCGGCCACCGACATCATCCGCGTGCAGGCCGGCCGCAACGGCACGCTGACCGGCGCCGGCGACAAGGCCGCGCCGATCGTAGTGCCGCAGCCCAAGGCGAACGTGCAGGTGCAGCTGGAAGAAGATGCACAGGAAATCCGCGTGCGTACCGATGCGCTGGTGCTGCATGTGCAGCGGCAGCCGCTGCGCATGCGCCTGGAGCGCCTGGACAACGGCCAGCCCACCGCGCTGTGGCAGGAGCTTCAGCCGCTGGACCTGGATGCCACGCAGAGCGTGCAGGTGCTGTCGTCGCAGGCCGATGAAGGCTACTTCGGCGGTGGCCAGCAGAACGGCCGCTACCAGTTCAAGGGCCGCGAGCTGGACGTGTCCTATTCCGGCGGCTGGGAAGAGGGCGACCGCCCGAGCCCGGCGCCGATGCTGCTGAGCAGCCGTGGCTGGGGCATGCTGCGCAATACCTGGAGTGATGGCAGCTACGATCTGCGCGAGGCCGACCAGGCCACGCTGCTGCATCGCGAAGACCGTTTCGACGCCTACTACTTCGTCGGAGCGGATCTGCCGAAGCTGATCGAGCGCTACACCCAGCTGACCGGCCGCCCGAACATGGTGGCACGCTGGGCGCTGTCCTACGGCGATGCCGATTGCTACAACGACGGCGACAACAGCAAGAAGCCCGGCACCGTGCCCGAAGGCTGGAGCGACGGCCCGACCGGCACCACCCCCGATGTGATCGACAGCGTGGCCAAGCAGTACCGTGCCCACGACATGCCCGGTGGCTGGATCCTGCCCAACGATGGCTACGGCTGCGGTTACAAGCAGCTGCCGGAAACGGTGAAGGGGCTGGCCGGCTACGGTTTCCGCACCGGCCTGTGGACCGAGAACGGCGTCGACAAGATCGCCTGGGAAGTGGGCAAGGCCGGCAGCCGCGTGCAGAAGCTGGACGTGGCCTGGACCGGCAAGGGCTACCAGTTCGCGATGGACGCCAACCGTCAGGCGTTCAACGGCATCCTCGACAATTCCGATTCGCGCCCGTTCCTGTGGACGGTGATGGGCTGGGCCGGCATCCAGCGCTACGCAGTGGCCTGGACCGGCGACCAGAGCAGCAGCTGGGACTACATCCGCTGGCACGTGCCGACCCTGGTCGGTTCGGGCCTGTCCGGCATGGCCTACGCCAGCGGCGATGTGGATGCGATCTTCGGCGGCAGCGCCGAGACCTTCACCCGCGACCTGCAGTGGAAGGCGTTCACGCCGGTACTGATGGGCATGAGCGGCTGGTCGTCGAACGCGCGCAAGCACCCGTGGTGGTACGACGAGCCGTACCGCAGCATCAACCGCGATTACCTGAAGCTGAAGATGCGCCTGACCCCATACATGTACGGGCTGGTGCACGAAGCCGCGCAGACCGGTGCGCCGCCGGTGCGCGGCCTGATGTGGGACAACCCGCGCGACCCGCATGCGCAGGATGAAACCTACAAGTACCAGTTCCTGCTCGGCCGCGACCTGCTGGTGGCGCCGGTGTACCGCAGCCAGGCGGCCAGTCGTGGTTGGCGCCGTGACATCCACCTGCCGGCCGGCGGCTGGATCGACTACTGGGATGGCCGCCGCGTGCAGGCCGGTGCCGACGGACGCCAACTCGACCGCCAGGTGGACCTGGCCACGCTGCCGGTGTTCGTGCGCGCCGGTGCGATCCTGCCGATGTATCCGTCGATGCTGTTCGACGGTGAGAAGCCGCTCGATGAAGTCACCTTCGACCTGTACCCCCAAGGTGATTCGCAGTACACGCTGTACGAAGACGACGGCAACACCCGCCGTTACCAGCAGGGCGAGTCGAGCACGCAGCGGATCCGCGTGCAGGCGCCGGCGCAGGGCAGTGGCCCGGTGCAGGTGCAGATCGATCCGGTGCAGGGCCAGTACAGCGGCCAGCTGCCGCAGCGCCGCTATGGCCTGCGCGTGCTCAGCCGCCAGGCACCGCGTGCGGTGCAGGCCGGTGGCCGCGCGCTGCCGGCGCTGGCTGACGCCGCTGCGTTCAACGCTGCGGCTGAAGGCTGGTACTTCGATGCCAAGGAGCGCCGTGGCACGCTGCACGTGCGTACCGCTACCCAGGACATCCGCCAGCCGCTGCAGCTGCAGCTGGATTTCACGATCGCCGCAGCGGCTGCCGACGACGTGTATCCGGCCGCGCCGGTGCTCGGCCGCGAACTGCCCGCCGACAGCCTGCTGGTGGTCAACCGCCCGGCCGAAGAGCCCGGCCACGCCCTTGAAAATGCCTTCGACGACGATCCGGCAACCTGGTTCCGCAGCGTGCGCAACCAGGCGGTGCGCACTGGTGCGCATGAGTGGGTGATCGGGTTCGGTGAGCGGAAGATGATCGATGGCATCGACATCGCACCGCGCAACGACAAGAACTGGAAGCATGGTCAGGTACGCGACTACGAGGTGTACCTGGGTGACAGCAACGGCGAGTGGAGCGAACCGGTCGCACGTGGCCGCCTGCAGTTGAAGGAAGGCGTGCAGCGCATCGACTTCCCGGCCCACGCCGGTCGCCTGCTGCGCTTCCGCGTGCTGAGCGTGCAGAACCCCGAGGGCGATGGCGCCAGCAGCACCGATCCGATGGTCACTGCGGCGCAGGGCAGCGCCCGCGCCTTCGATGCGCTGCAGCCGCGCGACGTCGGCCCGATCGCATTGTCCACCTTCCACATCCTCGAACACCAGGAACCGGAGCGACCGGCCCGGCAGCGCTATCTCTCCGAGCTGCCGGTGCCGGCCGCGCTGGCCAGCCAGGTGCGCGCCGACCAGTCGTTCCGTGGCGACGCCGGCATGCGCATGAACGGCCTGCAGTTCCGCCGTGGCCTGGGCGTGGGTGCCAACAGCCGCATCGACCTGCGCCTGCAGGGCGGCTGGCACCTGCTGCGTGCCGACCTCGGCATCGACGACGCCTGCCGCAGCGCGGGTGGGCTGCAGTTCCAGGTCTGGGGTGACAACCGCCTGCTGTACGACAGCGGCCTGGTGAAGGCGCCCGGCGTGGTCAAGCCGGAGCTGGACATTCGTGGCCTTTCCACCCTGAGCCTGCGCACGCTGGGTGCGCAGGGCAGTCAACCCGCCCAGGTCTGCGCCAACTGGGCCAATGCCGTGCTGATCGGCCAGGAGGGCGACTCCGCCAGCATCGTCGCCCCATGACCCCCTCGTAACACCGCTCCTCCCCCCGCCCATTCCGACTACGGCCCTCGTGGCCGTGGCCCGGGAGCGTTTTGCCCGCCGAACGCCCACGCGCTCACCTATTGCGCTGCACCCCTGCCAGGAGAGAACCCCGATGTTGCCCGCCCGCCACCACCGCCCCCCCTGTCGTTCGATCGCTCCGCTGTCGCTGGCCATCGCCGGCGTGTTGCTGTCGGTCGCCGCTCCCGTGTTCGCCCAGGACAGCAAGGACAAGGCCACCGACCTGGCCCGCATCGAGGTCACCGGCTCGAACATCCGCCGCACCGACGTTGAAACCGCCTCGCCGGTGCAGGTGATCAGCAAGCAGGACATCCAGAACATGGGGGCGCGCACCCTGCTGCAGGTGCTCGACAACCTGCCCGCGGCACGCCCCGCACAGCAGGATGCGCGCTCGCTGTTCACCGGTTCCGATGGCGCTTCGCAGGCCAACCTGCGTGGCCTTGGTGCGCAGGGCACGCTGGTGCTGTTGAACGGGCGCCGCCTGTCGTACTACGGCGCACCGGCAGGCTTCCAGACCCAGTTCGTCAACATCGACGCAATTCCGGCCGCCGCCATCGAGCGCATGGAAGTGCTGACCGACGGCGCCTCGGCGGTGTACGGCACCGACGCCGTGGCCGGCGTGATCAACGTGATCACCAAGCGCAACTTCCAGGGTGCCGAGATCAGCTTCACCAACGACACCTCCTCACGCATCGATTCCTACGGCGAGCGCCAGGCCAGCATCACCGCCGGCTTCGGCGACCTGGCCGAGAACCGCTTCAACATCTACGGCGCGGTGAACATGTACCGCCGCGACGCGATCCCGCTGAGCGATTTCTACGACAAGCGCCCCGCGCAGTACTACGTCAACAACCCGAACTACCTCAACAACCTGCGCCTGGGCGTGGGCAGCAAGCCGGGCGAGTTCAACCCGGGCAGCTACTTCGCCTTCGATCCGGTCACCGGCCGTCGTGTGCAGGAAGCGGCGCCGGGCTGCAAGAACGTGCTGACCAGTGAAGCGGCCGGTCCGCGTTGCGTCTGGGAAACCTGGATGAACAACGAGATCGATGCCGGCGCCAAGTCCGAGCGCAACACCGCCTACCTCAATGGCACCTTCCTGGTGGGTGAGAGCACCGAGATCTTCGCCGAGGCGACCTATACCGACATCGACCTGCGTGCCAACGGCGGCACGCCGCGCACCTACGGCACCACCACCGGCAACCCGACCAGCTGGTTCTCGCGCAATACCGGCAACACCGTCAATCAGTTCCTGTACCCGTTCCTGGGCCCCAACAACGAATACAACCACGCCAGCCCGCAGCTGAAGGCAATGATGGGCGGGGTGGTCGGCCTGAACTACCTGCTGCAGGATGCCGGCCCGGACTACTTCGGCCAGCGCAACACCGACAAGAGCTACCGCGTGCTGGCCGGCGCGCGCGGCAACGTCGGTGACTGGAACTGGGAAACCGCGTTCGCCAGCGCCGGTACCCACTCCACCACCTACCAGACGATCAACGTCAACACCAAGGGCTTCGAGAAGGCGTTCGGCCCGTACACGATCGATCCGGGCACCGGCCGCGTGATCATCTCCGACCACCCGGCTTACAAGTTCGGTGAGATCAGTGAAGCCAATGCTGCCCTGATCCGTGAAGCGTTCCCGACCTTCGACATCCAGTCGTGGACCCGCCTGCACACCCTCGACGGCAAGATCGAAGGCCCACTGTCCCAGCTGCCGGCCGGTGAGATGCGTGCGGCCTTCGGCTTCAACGCCAGCCGCGAAACCTTCTATACCCCGGGCAACGCCGACGCCGCCAACGGCCTGATCACCCAGCAGGGTGGTTCGTGGTTCGACGGCAAGCGCAACACCTACGCGCTGTTTGCCGAGACCGTGGCGCCGATCACTGACAAGCTGGAACTGGATGCGGCGGTGCGCGTGGACAAGTACCCGAACTTCAGCGCCAACGTGGCGCCGAAGATCGGCTTCAAGTACCAGGCCTTCGACCAGCTGATGCTGCGCGGTACTTACTCTACCGGCTTCCGCGCGCCGAGCCTGGCCGAGTCCGGCAACGGTGGCGTGTTCGCGCAGCTGGGCGGTTTCCGCGACGAGCTGCGCTGCAACGAGACCAATGCCATCGCCAACCTGCTGCTGAAGTCGCAGCGGCCGGGTGACGTCGACCTCGGCAAGAACCTGCTGAACGTCGATTGCAGCCGCACCGTGGCACGCATGACCCAGCCGAACAAGGACCTGAAGCCGGAAAAGGCAAAGATCGCCACGCTCGGTTTCGTCTACGAGCCGGCCACCTGGCTGTCGGTGTCGGCCGACTACTGGTTCATCTACCGCAACAATGAGATCGTCGCGCCGGACTATCGCCGCATGGAAGACATCATCTCGATGTCGCGCTCGCCGATCACCGACAGCGACCGTGCCAACCTGGCCCAGCTGGCGGCAATGTGCGCCGACCCGGCCAGCGGCGTGAGCTGCCCGGCGAACCTGCCGGGCTACTCGGCAGGCAACGTCGCCAGCGTGGTGGGCCAGTACAAGAACCGTGGCAAGACGCTGATCGACGGTTTCGACATCGATGCGCGCAGCCGCTTCTCGCTGGGTGACTGGGGCAACCTGAACATCGGCCTGGCCGCCACCATTGCCAACCGCAACCGCTTCTACATGGATGCGGAAAACGGCTGGTACTACGGCGACGTAGTGGGCTACTACAACAACCCGCGCCTGCGTGCCACGCTCAATGCCGACTGGACCTACAAGCAGGTCACCACCAGCATGTTCGTCAACTACGTGGGCGGCACCAAGTGGGCCACCGACCAGGTCGATGAAGTGAGCAACAACAAGGAAACCTGCACCGGCGGCTACCTGGCCCTGCAGAAGAGCAAGTGTGATGGTGCGCCGTCGTGGTGGACCGCCAACATGAGCGTCACCTGGCGCCCGGATGATGCATGGAACCTGAGCTTCACCGTCAAGAACCTGTTCAATCGACTGCCGTTCTACGATCCGAACAGCTTCCTGGGTGACTCCAGTGACTACGCGACCATCTTCGGCCGTGGTTACAGTGTGACCATCGGCTACCGGTTCAAGTAATCCCGTTTGCGTGACCTGGCGTGCCGGCTGCGGCCGGCACGCTGCCAAGAGGAGAGATGTTTGCCATGAAACGTAGGGAATTCATCGCGGCCAGTGCCGCTGTCGCCGCCAGCAGCCTGCTGCCGCAGACCCCGGCCTGGGCGCGTGGGCGAAAGGTGCGCCTGGCCATGATCGGTACCGGCATGCGTGGCCTGGTGCTGCTGAAGGAGCTGGTGCGCCGCGACGACGTCGAGGTGGTCGCGCTGTGCGACATCGAACCAATCATGCTCGGCCGTGCCATGGACATGGTGGCCAAGGCCGGCAAGCCGGCCCCGAAGACCTACGGCCAGGACCGCGATACCAACGCCTGGAAGCGCCTGCTGGAGCAGAAGGGCATCGATGGCGTGATCATCGCCACGCCGTGGGAATACCACGCGCCGATGGCGATTGCCGCGATGCAGGCCGGGGTGGCGGTGGGCTGTGAAGTGGTGGCCGGCATCACCCTCCAGGACCACTGGGATGTGCTGAAGACCCAGCTGAGTACCGGCACCCCGTACATGCTGCTGGAAAACGTCTGCTACCGCCGCGACGTGATGGCCGCGCTGCAGATGGTGCGCCAGGGCCTGTTCGGCGAGCTGGTGCACCTGCAGGCCGGCTACCAGCACGACCTGCGCGGGGTGAAGTTCAATTCCGGCGATCCGAACCAGCCCTATGACAGCGGCGTGGAATTCGGCCCGAAGGGCTGGAGCGAAGCGCGCTGGCGCACCGAGCACTCGGTGGAGCGCAACGGCGAGCTGTACCCCAGCCATGGCATCGGCCCGTGCGCGATGTACACCGGCATCAACCGTGGCAACCGCTTCACCCACATCAATGCCTTCGCGACCAAGGCCCGCGGCCTGCACGAATACACCGTGGCCAAGAGTGGCGGCACCACCCACCCCAGCACCCAGGTGAAGTTCAAGCTGGGTGACATCGTCACCACCACGCTGGCCTGCGAGAATGGCGAAACCATCCTGCTGCAGCACGATACTTCGCTGCCGCGTCCGTACTCGATGGGCTTCCGTGTGCAGGGCACCAAGGGCCTGTGGATGGATGTGAACCATTCGATCCACATCGAAGGCCGCAGCCCGCCGCACCAGTGGGAAGAATTCAAGAAGTACCAGGACGAATACGAGCACCCGCTGTGGAAGCAGAATGCCGACACCGCCGCCAGCGCCGGCCACGGTGGCATGGACTGGTTCGTCATCCACGCCTTCGTTGAAGCGCTGAAGGCCAAGGCGCCTATGCCGATCGACATCTACGATGCAGTGACCTGGAGCGCGATCACCCCATTGAGCGAACAGTCGATCGCCAACAGCTTCCAGACCCTGGAGTTCCCGGACTTTACCGCGGGTGCGTGGAAGCAGCGCAAGCCGATCTTTGCGTTTGATGGGAAGTACTGACCCGCTCTTGTAGCGTCGAGCCATGCTCGACTGCTTTGAACACAACGCCGGGCCATGCCCGGCGTTGCTGCATCTGCCGTATGCTGTGGCATCCATCAGGATGTGCAAGGGCATGCAGCGCATGCGTTTGATGACGTTCACCTGCCCGCTCTGCGCCGCCGCAGGCCAGCGGTTTCCACTGCACTCCGCAGGGAAACGCCAAGCGAGGACGGCCTGCCGCGGGTGTGGCGTGGTGCTGCGCTCGGACCCTCGTCTGGGCATGCACACGTTCTATCTGCTGTACACACAGTTCATCGCCATGCTGGCTGTATTTCCCGTGATCTGGACCTACACCCTGGGTCGATGGTTCTGGCTGGCCGCGATCTTGGCCCTGCTGTCGGTGCTGTGCTGGTTGCCCGGCATGATCAGGCACGCACGAAGTCCGATCGTGCGCGCCACACCGGATCCGAATCGAAGCTACGCTCGGCGCATGCCCCAGGTGCGGTAACAGGGTGGAGCAGGGGGAGATGGCGCGCCCGGAGGGATTCGAACCCCCGACCAATGGCTTCGGAAGCCACTACTCTATCCGGCTGAGCTACGGGCGCGTTGTAGAACCGCCGCGCCACCGACCAGTGCCGGGGCGGGCATCGCAGCGCCATGAGGCGGTGCGGGACGGGCATTCTATCCAGTTTCGCCAAACAAATCTCCCCCCGCCGGGCAAAGCCCCGCCGGAGGGGCAGGAGTATCCTATCGGCATGGCTGATACCCCCCTCACTTCGCCGCAATCGTCGGCGACGCCGCGTTGGCGGCATTACTGGAGCCTGATGCGCGCTGATCGCCCGATCGGCACGTTGCTGCTGCTGTGGCCCACCTGGTGGGCGTTGTGGCTGGCCGCTGGCGGGCTGCCGCCGCTGTGGACGCTGTTCGTGTTCACCGCCGGTGTGTGGCTGACCCGCTCGGCCGGATGCGTCATCAACGATTACGCCGACCGCTGGCTCGACCCGCACGTGGAGCGGACCAAGGCGCGTCCGCTGGCCACCGGCGCAATCAGCGGCCGCGCCGCGCTGGCCCTGTTCGCCGTGCTGATGCTGGTGGCCTTCGGCCTGGTGCTGACCCTGAACGGGCTGACCATCGGCCTGAGCTTCATCGGCGTGTTCCTCGCCGCCAGCTACCCCTACCTGAAGCGCTACACCCACCTGCCGCAGGTCTACCTGGGCATGTCATTCGGCTGGGGTATCCCGATGGCGTTCGCCGCCGTGCAGGGCGAGGTGCCGATGCTGGGCTGGCTGCTGTATGCCGGCAACATCCTGTGGTCCACCGCCTACGACACCTGGTACGCCATGGTCGACCGCGAGGACGACCTGAAGATGGGCTCGCACTCCACCGCGATCCTGTTCGGTGATCTCGACCTGGTCATCCAGGGCGTGCTGTACGCGCTGTTCCTGGCCACCATGGCGCTGGTCGGCGTACGCGGCGGGCTGGGCGGGTACTACCTGGCCGGCGTGGCCGTGGCCACCGCGCTGGTGGTGTACGAGTTCTGGATCTGCCGCAACCGCGAGCGCGGTCCGTGCTTCAAGGCGTTCCTGCACAACAACTGGGTGGGTGCCGCGCTGTTTGCCGGCATCGCAGTGGACCTGGCGCTGCGCTGAGCCCAGGGTACGGTAGAGCCGGCCGCTGGCCGGCTGCACCCATGTGCGATCCCGAGGTTGCCGGCCAGCGGCCGGCACTACCGCCTTCCGCCACCTACGACCAATAGGTGGCAGACAGCCCGCATCCCACCGCCCAGAATCGGGCCATCGAACCTGGGAGGGTAGGCGATGGCCTCGACGGCAGCAGTACAGGATGGCTGGATGGCGCGCGCAGCACTGCGCTCGGCCGCCTGGGCGGAAAAGTGGTTCCCCGATGCGTACGTGTTCGCGGTGCTCGGCGTCGTCATCGTCGCACTTGCCGCGATGGGCTTCGGTTCGACTCCGCAGGCCACCGCCAGTGCCTTCGGTGACGGCTTCTGGAGCCTGATCCCCTTCACCATGCAGATGGCCTTCGTGGTCATCGGTGGCTACGCCGTGGCGACCGCACCGGTGGTCGCGCGCTTCATCGACTTCCTGGCCCGGGTGCCGCGCACCGGCCGCGGTGCGGTGGTGTACGTGGGCCTGGTCAGCATGCTCGCCTCGCTGCTCAGCTGGGGCTTCTCGCTGGTGTTCGGCGGCCTGCTGGTGCGCGCGCTGGCCCGCCGCACCGAGCTGCGCATGGACTATCGTGCCGCGGGTGCGTCGGCCTACCTGGGGCTGGGCGCGGTGTGGGCGATGGGGCTGAGTTCGTCGGCTGCGCAGCTGCAGGCCAATCCGGCCAGCATGCCGTCGGGGCTGGTCGAGATCACCGGGGTGTTGCCGTTCACCGAAACCATCTTCCTGTGGCAATCGATCGCACTGACCGCGGCACTGATCCTGGTCTCGCTGCTGATTGCCTGGCTGACCGCACCGGCAGCCGCCAGTGCGCGTACCGCCGAGGATTTCCCCGGCGCCGCGCAGGCCGAGCCGGAGCCGCTGCAGCGCCGCACGCGCCCGGGCGAATGGCTGGAATACAGCCCGCTGCTGACCGTACTGCTCTCGCTGCTCGCCTTCGGCTGGTTGTTCAACGAGTTCGCCAACAAGCCGGTGGTCACCGCCATCGCCAATCTCAACACCTACAACTTCCTGTTCATTTCGCTGGGCCTGCTGCTGCACTGGCGGCCGCGCAGCTTCCTCAACGCGGTGGCCAAGGCGGTGCCGAGCACCACCGGCGTGCTGATCCAGTTCCCGCTGTACGGTGGCATCGCGATGATCCTCACCCATGCTGCTGGCGGTGATGGGCAGACGCTGGCGCACCGGCTGTCGAGCCTGTTCGTGCACGTGGCCAGCACCGATAGCTTCGCGCTGGTGATGGGTGTCTACTCAGCGGTGCTGGGCTTCTTCGTGCCGTCCGGTGGTGGGAAGTGGATCATCGAGGCGCCGTATGTGATGCAGGCCGCCAACGAACTGAAGGCGCACCTGGGTTGGGCGGTGCAGGTCTACAACGCCGCCGAAGCGCTGCCGAACCTGATCAATCCGTTCTGGATGCTGCCGCTGCTGGGCGTGCTGGGCCTGAAGGCACGCGACATCGTCGGCTTCACTTTCATCCAGCTGCTGGTGCACATCCCGCTGGTGCTGGGCCTGCTGTGGCTGCTGGGGATGACCTTGGCGTATGTGCCACCGGTGATGCCGTGAATGCAGAGCTGACTCCTGCATGCGCCGGGAAACCAGCCTCGTTCAGCGCGTGTTTCCGCCAGCGGATGCCATGAATGCGCGCCTCACTGACCACGGCATGAGCACATGCCGAACCCGCATGAATCCTTCAGGGGCTTGTGCCGCAAGGGGCCGCGCGCGTTCATTCACGGCCGTACACGCGACTGTAGCCGCCCACCCACGCGTGGTTAACCAACGGCTGCAGACGATGGCTGCGTCCACCGCATTTCGCGCGTGGCTTTCGGAGAATGGACATGGCACAGCAGAACCAGAACCCGAACCAGAAGCAGCCGGGTCAGCAGAACCAGCAGGACCAGCAGCAGGGTCGTCGCGACCAGCAGCAGCAACAGCAGCAGGACCAGCAGCGCAAAGAGCGCAACCAGCAGCAGGGCGGCCATGACGAAGAAGAATGACCTCGCCGCACACGCGGTGTGACCGGTGAAGCCCCGCCTCGTGCGGGGCTTCGCTTATTCCAGCACGCCGATACGCTGCAGCACCGGTGCTGCCGACATGTCGTTCGGATTGGTGCCGGGCTGACCCTGCGGCACCTCCATGCCCATGCCACGGTAAAGATCGACCCAATGCTGTGCGATCTGCCCGGTCTCCGGATTGCGGAAGTTCATTGGCTGCAGCGCGAACACGTGATGCGCGCGGAAGGTGCGTTCGATGAAGTCCGAGCAGTAGTAGCTGTCCTCGTTCAACACATACGAGGTGTTGTAGGGCTTGCCCAGCATCGTGCGCGCGGTGGCGACCGCGTCCTTGATCGCGTCCCGGTGCGGCGCACGCAGGCGATAGACCACGATCTTCCGCTGCTTGGCCTGCGCATCCTGGCGGAACGCGGACAGCGGCTGCCGGCGTGATCCCTGCTCGTCGGCGTGCAGCACCTCCCAGCCCGACGGTGACGAGGCGACCAGTGCCACGTGATCGAAGCTGGTGGCGCCCTGCTTGCCGGTGGCATCGTCGATGGCCGCGCTCAGGCCGCTATGACCGGCAGTGACGAACAACAGGTCACCTTCGCGGACATCGACGGCCATGGCGTGCGCAGGCCACAGCGCCGGCAGCATCAGGCCAAACAGGAGAAGCAGGCGGCGCATGGTCATCTCGGACAGGCGGAATGCCGGAATTGTAGGTCGCGCGTTAGCATGGGGCGACTGAACCGGATTCAGGATGAGCCCATGCGTTGCGATCGCGCTTCCGCTGTACTGGTATTTGCCACCGCGCTGGCCGTGGCAGCGTGCCAGCCCGCGCCGCAGAGCGCTCCTGCCGAAGCCGCTCGGGCCGTAGCGGCCACACCGGCACCGGCGACCACTGCGGCAGTCGTGCAGCCCGCTCCCGCCCCCGCCGCCACGGACTGCGCGTACCCGGACTTCGATGCCTTCCTGAAGCATTTCGGCAACGAAATCACGCTGCAGGAAACGGCGACCGCCGATCCGCTGCTGGACACCTACATCGATGCCGAGGCCGAACCGGAACCGCGCAACGTGGAAAACCGGCTGGCGCTGGCCGACGTCGAGTGGCCGGTGATGCCCGATCCGGCAACGCTGGCCGGACAGGGGCGGGAGATGCAGATCAGCGTGCTGGCCGATGGACAACGCCAGGTGCAGATCCGTACCCCGGACAGCAGTGACCAGCAGACCTACACCTTCGCGCAGGCGCCGTGCTGGACGCTGGTCAAGCGCCAGGATGAGTCGATCTGAAGCCTCACTCGGCACAGGCAGGGCGGGCGGCTGGCTGCTAGGCTCGAAGCCTGACCCAGGCAGGGAGACGCCGATGCAGACTCGCAGGATGCTTGCCACCACCGCCATTGCCGCGCTGCTGGCGGTGGTGCCCTTCAGCGGTCTGCGCGCGGAGTCGCTGCGCGCCGACGACCGCGCCTACTTCGCCAACGCCGCAGCCGAGCAGAGCGCACGTGATGCGCTGGGCAGGCAGCTGGAAGCCCTGCAGCACGCGGCCGGCATCGCGCCTGCGGAGCGTTTCCGGCAGGCCGAGGTCATGGAAGCGCAGTGCCTGCGCCATCACGGCTACCTGCACCTGCAGGCCGCCCGCAACGCGCGCGATCATCGTCCGGCACAGGCGCTGGACCAGGTGATGGGGTTGTGCAGCCGCATTGCCCGTACCGGCCGCGCCGTGCTGCGCGAGGCGCCCGCGGACGCGGCGTGGGCGGCGCCGTATGGATTCCTGCGCGCGCGTGCGCTGAAGGACGCCGCTGCCCCGGCCAATGCCGAGCTGGATGAGGCGGTGGATGCATTGGCTGATCCGGCGCTGGACAGCTTCGCGCGCCTGCGCGGGCAGATCCTGCGCACGGCTGTGTACCCGCAGATCGAGCGCGGCGGACGGCGCTGGGATACGGGGCGAGACCGGCAGGCGCTGGCCCAGCAGCCAGACCGCACCTTGCGCGAGGCGGGTTGGAAGGGCTACTGGCAGGGACTGCAGTCGCGCCGCGAGCCGATGGCGTCGGTGCTGCTAGGCTTGGTGCAGGTGAACGATGCGGCCGCGCGCCTGCAAGGCGAAGGTCCGGCGCCGGCGCGTGGCTATCAGCACATGGGCCTGGACGCGCCGACGGTGGATGTGACCTTGCTGGCAATCGAACACCATGCAGGCGACCGACGCGCCTACCAGGACATCCTGCTGCGCCACGCCGCACGTACCGGCATCGATTCGCCGCAACTCTGGGATACCACGGTGCCCGATGCCGGTTACACGCCACCGGTGCTGACGCTGGCGCAGCTGCGTGATACCGCCGCCGACGCCATGCAGCATCTGGGGCCGGCGTATGTCGCCGAGCTGCGTGCGCTGCTCGATCCCGGCAACCGGCGCATGGACCTCGCCACCGAGCGTGGTGAGCGCAGCCAGGATGCATTCCCGGTAAATGCACCCGACGCACCGGCAATGCTGTTTGTCGGCATGCGCAGCGGTGATCTGGAGAGCGACGTCGAGATCGCGCACGAAGCCGGCCATGCCCTGCACGGTGAGTGGATGCAGCGTGGTCATGCCTCGCCGCTGCAGCGCAATGGCAGCCCATGGTTGACCGAGGCGTTCGCCATCTACAGCGAGCTGCGCTTCCGCGACCAGCTGTACCAGCAGGCGCAGGACCCGCGGGCCAAGGCCTACTACCTGAAGTCGCTGCTGGATGACATGGTGATGCAGCTGTTCACCTCGTCCGAGGAAGCGCAGCTGGAGCAGTCGATCTACCAGGGTGCCGCCGCCGGTACGTTGGGGACGGCCGATGACCTTGATGCACTGACCGGGCAGGTGCTGGCGCGTTTCGGCCAGCAACCAGAACGCTATCCGCAGCTGCGCAACAGCTGGATGGCCAAGCGCCTGATGTATGAAGACCCCAACTATCTGGTGAACTACCTGTATGCAGGGCTGTTGGCGGTACAGCTCTATGTGCAGGACCAGCACGATCCGGAAGGATTCCGCCAGCGCTATCTCGCCGTGCTGGGCGAAGGCTTCGACCGCGCGCCGCAGGCACAGGTAGCGCAGCTGCTGGGGCGCGCGCCGGATTGGCCGGCCCTGGTGGATGCGGACCTGAAGGTGTTCAACCAGATGGCCGTGCAGTTGCAGGCCTTGCATGCGCGGATCGAGCAAGGGGAGGGCGCATGATCAGGATGCGGAAGATGACGCGGAGCCGGGCCCGGGCATGGCTGTTGATGCTGTGGTGCCTGCTGCCGATGGCGGTGATGGCCGCTGCTGCGGTGCCTGCGCTGGATGATCCGGTGGTGGATACCGCGGGTGCATTGTCAACGGATGCCCGCGCGGCGCTGCGCGGGCAAGCACTGCAGCTGCAGGCACGTACCGGTGCGCAGCTGCAGGTGCTGGTGGTCGATCATGTTGGCGATGAGGGTATCGAGGCGTACGCCCAGCGGGTGTTCGAGCAGTGGCGGTTGGGCCGTGACGGCATCGATGATGGTGTGCTGCTGCTGGTGGCCGTGCAGGATCGCCGCGTGCGCATACAGACCGGCTATGGCCTGGAGGGTGCAATCCCGGATGCGTATGCTGCACGCATCATCGACAAGGCGATCGTGCCGCGCTTCCGCGATGGCGACCTCGATCAAGGGTTGCTGGACGGAACCAGGATGGTGGTTGCCCTGATCGACGGGGAAGAACTGCCGGGCTGGGAAGACCCGTCGGCGCGCAGCGCGCTGCCATCGGACTGGGGCAGTGCGGATTCGGTGATCGCACTGGCGCTGCTGGCAGGCTTCTTCGCCGGCCTGTGGCGCTCACCATCTTCGCGGCCCGCGGCCAGGATGCCGGACGACTTCGCACGCCGGCATCGCGAGCGCCAGCGCGGCACGTCGCGGGCGGGTGCCAAGCGATCGGCGCGACCGAAGAAGTTGCCGGCCTGGGCTCGCCCAATGCTGGTGACTGCGGTCGTGGCCGCAGGGGTACTGGCGGCAGTATTGTGGGCACCGCGCCCGGCACTGGCGGCGCTCTGCATCGTGTTGGCGCTGTCCGTGCCGGTGGCGAGCCTGCTTGGCTGGTGCTGGCGCCGCAGCCGAGGCCTGCGCATCGTGCTGCTGGGCATGCTCGGGGTCAGTGCGGGCTTCTGCGTGGTGATGCTGCTGCGTGGACAGTTGCCGCCCAGTATGGCCCTGCACACGCTGCTGAACCTGGCCGTGGGCATTGCCGCGATGCTGGTGTTCTTCCTCGTACAGGCCTGCCGTGCGCGCTGGCACAAGGACCGCAGCAGCTTCGGGGCGCGGTTCGCAGTGCTGTTGCTGCTGACCGCTGGCTACGCGATCGTCGCCCTGCTCGCCATTGATCGGGCTGACCCGGTTGCGCGCCTTGCGGCGACGATCGGGTGGAGTGCCGGCACGCTCGTGCTGTACTTCGCCTGGGTCTTCACCATGCTGCCGGCTGAGAAGGCGCGCGGCGGCGGCAGCGCATCCGGTGGCCACCGCAGCGCTTCCAGCAGCGCGTCGTCACGTTCATCGTCAAGCATCTCCGGCAGCTGGTCCGGCGGCGGGGGCCGCAGCGGCGGAGGCGGTGCGTCGGGCAGCTGGTAGCTCAGCCCGCCTGCACGCGCCAGCCCTGCGCGGCCTCCTCGACCGTACCCTGGCCGGCCACATCGCCAACCTGCAGCGTCAGCCCCTGCGCGTTGGGCAGGTCTTTCTGTTCGGGGAACCAGCGCCGATCGGCCGCCACCACGATCAGCAGGCCCTCGTCATCGCCCATCGGTGCGAACTGCGGCGAGGGCGGGCTGATTGGTTGCAGGCCGAATCGCTGGCTGGCCTGTTCGCGTATGGCGCCTACAGCGTGGCTGGGCAGTCCGACTTCACTGAGGCAGGTCAGCTCACTGCCGTGGAATGCACCTTCGCGGGCACTGGCCGGCAGGCGACGACGGCCGATCAGCTCCAGGATCAGGCCATCGGGGCCGGTGAAGTACACCGACTGCGACTGCCAGCTGCTCTCCAGCGCAAAGTAGTCCAGTCCCGCCGGATTACGCTGCAACGGCGTGCGCTCGCGCAGCCAGGTCATCGCCTCGCCGAAGCGGTTGTCCGGCACGTTGAAGGCCAGGTGCACGCCACCGACCGGATGATCCTGCGCAGGCTGGAGCTCGATCGTGCTCCAGCCGATGTGCACATGGTTGCCGACCACGCGTTGCTGCAGGACATCGTGAAAATACGCAGCAACGGCGCCGACATCGGAGACCGGCAGGGTGAGGTGCAGCAGGCGCATGATCGTTCCTCCGTGGGCGCTATCACTGTAGCGCCCGGTCGCACCCGGCGGCCACTAGCGCAACGCGTCGGCGAAGAATCGCACGGCTGCATCCATCGCCTGCCGGTGGGTTCTCGTCCTGGCAACCGCAGTGCTGCAGAGCTCGGGCAGCCTCTGCATGCCCACAGCGGTACAGTCCGCCAGGAAGTCGTAGTGACCCACATCCGGCAGGCGTTGCAGCGTGGCGTGCGGGATGTGCGCCTGTGCGGCCGCACCATTGGTTTCCGGCGGCGCAACCGTGTCAGCCTCGCCCAGCGTGATCGACACCGGCTGCTGCAACGCGGACAGCTGCGCGGGCGCGAACGCCTGGACGATGGCGGGCGCCAGCAGGAACACGGCACGCACGCCAGGAATCGCGCGCTGTGCGTCGGCCTCGGCGATCCAGGGGGCAAGCGCGGGTGAAGCGGCAGCGGCCAGGCGCGCCTGCATCGTGTGCATGGCGGCCTCCTGCTGCGGCTGGCAGACGCCGTCATCGGGATGTGCGCGACAGAACGCCAGCAGTCGTTGCAAGTCGGGGCGTGCGCCAGCGGCCAGCAGCGCGGTGTAACCGCCGGCGGAGAAGCCGACCACGCCCAGTCGTCCGGCGTCGACATGGGGTCCCAGATTCGGATCGGCCTTCACCGCCGCCAACGCGGCGCGCAGATCGTCCGCGCGCAGCCAGCTCAGCATGCTGCCGGTCAGCGTCATCTCGTCGGCACCGTTGTTGCCGGGATGATCCACCGCGATCACCAGATAGCCGTCCCGCGCCAGCGCCGTGCCCAACCAGCCCATCATGCGTGCACTGCCGCCGTTACCGTGTGACAGCAGCAGCGTGGGCAGGCGATCACCCGCGACCGGTGCATCCTTGGCCGACCGGCCGACGTCGAAAAGCGGCGCGTCGGGTGGGCCGATGGTCAGCGCAGTTTCCCGGCTGCTGGCCGGTGCCGGATACCAGACCGTGTAGCGAAGCGCGTCGCGCTGCGCTGCGTCGCGCACGACGGCACTGGCCACCGTCGTGGTGCCATGGCGCTCGCCGGCGGTCCAGCTGCCGTCTGCGCGCGCGGAGAGCGCCGATACCATCAGCAGCAACCCGGCAATCGCGGTGTTCATACGCATCTTCAGCTCCATGTCAGCAGGGACGCTCGTCTACCGGCAACCAGATCTCCACGCCGCCATTGCCGGTGTGCTCATCGAAGCGGGTGTCGTAGCGCTCCAGGTCAGGCGCGTCGGCCAGGCTGAGGCCAGACCCGGGCAGATAGTGGTCCAGCAGCCAGAACCAGGTGGAACGGATGGCCGAGATATGCCCACCGTGCCAGGCCACCAGATAGCGCCGTGCGGGCACGTCCACGCGTTGCCAGTGCGTGGGCACGGCGCGAAGTGAACTGACCGGCAACGCGGCGATGTAGTCGAAGCCGCCGTCGTCGTCGCTGTTGCAGCATACGCCGAAACTGATCGGCGCCGGCGTCGGCCATTCGCGGTTGAGCTGGGCCCATTGCCCGGGAATCGCACCGCCACTGTCGCGGGTATGACGCATGCCGATCCCGGCCAGCTGGAACGCGGGCGTGTCGAGCAGCCGTGGTGCCTCAGCGCAGGCAGCCGGCGCATCGTCCAGGCGGATCGCCTGCACCAGCGCCAGCCCATCGGTGCCCTGTTCGCGCACCCGCTCCGGGGTCTGCCCGAACTGTTCGCAGAAGGCGCGGGTGAACGCAGCGTGGGTGGTGTAGCCGGCGCTCAAGGCCACCTGCAGGATGTCGCCCGCACCGTTGGCCAGCCGCTGAGCAGCGGCGGTCAGGCGGCGTCCACGCAGGTAGCGCACCACCGAGGTGCCGGTGCGGGCCTGGAACAGGCGTGACAGATGGAAGGGCGACAGCCCCGCTGCTGCTGCGATATCGGCCAGGGCCAGCGGCTGCTCCGCATGGGTTTCGATGTACCACAACGCCTTGCCTGCCGCGCTCATCCTGCCGTTCCCCGCATCCAATGCCGGCACAGTAGCGGATCGGCAGGCGCGGCGTTTAGCAGTTCTTGCGCTGCCGGGGCCTTGCGCGTGCCTGCGTACCGGCAACAATGCGTGCTTCATGGACGTGATGGGGGGCAGGGAGATGCGATCGACGGCGTGGGATGCCAGGCCAGCGGAGCCCGGCCGATGATCGAGATGATCGAAATGCTGCTTGCCCTCTGGGTACTTCCCAGTCTGTTGACCCTGGCGCTGATGCTGCTGATGCTGTTCGGTGCGCCACGGTGGCGCGGCAATCCCTGGGTGTACCGTGTCGGCTTCGCGTTGCTGGCCGGGTTTCTGACACCGACGTTGCTTGGGGCCGGTCACGGTGGGTTGCCGTGCGCGACTCTCGGCGGGCTGGTGATGATACTGACGCAGCTGCAGTGGATCGGCGATCTGCAGGTCGACTTCATGGGGATCGGGATTCGCAACCGGGGCATCTGGATCATGTCCACCCCCGCCTTGGTGGTGTTCGCCGCCATGATGTTCGTTCCGCTGCGAACGGCACGGCCGGCCCGTTTCGGCTTTGGCGACGACGGCAACGGCTAGCCGCTGTGTGCGGGGATGGGGCGTGGGTCTGCATTGCCCCTCCATGCCGGGCGTGGATCCAAGGATGAGCCTTGGCAGGGGCCAACCTTGGTTGGCGCATCAAGCTGTCGTACTGACGTCATGCCTCCTTCACACATCGCGCCGAGACTGCGCGCCTTGGCCAGGCCTGTTGTGTGCGCACAGGTGCTGGCCCTGTCGCGTCCTCCCGGAGTCCTGCCGTGCATCGTTCGAAGCTTTCGCGTTCCATCCTCCTTGCCCTTGCCATGGCCAGCGCAGGAGGCGCGATCGCAGCGGAATCCGATGCGGTCGATGCCACCAGCGGCAGCCGTGCGGCGCCCTCCCAGCTCGACGCGATGCTGGTCACCGGTACCCGCGCGTCCAACCGCACCCAGTTCGAAACACTGGCGCCGGTGGACGTGTTCACCAAGGAAGACATCACGTCCGTTGAATCCACCGACCTGAAGGACGTGCTGGCCCAGCTGGTGCCGTCGTTCGTGGTGCAGCGCCTGCCGATGGCCGATGGCCAGGTGTTCGTGCGCCCGGCCACCCTGCGTGGCCTGTCGCCGGACCAGACCCTGGTGCTGGTCAACGGCCGCCGCTTCCACCGCAGCGCGCTGCTCGGCAACCGTGGCGCGCAGGCCGCCGACCTGGCGCAGATTCCGACCAGTGCAATCAAGCGCATCGAGGTACTGCGTGATGGTGCGTCTGCGCAGTACGGCTCGGATGCCATCGCCGGCGTCATCAACATCATTCTCGAAGACGGCCCGGGCACCGAGATCACCGCAGGCTACTCGCAGTACGCACAGGGCGACGGTGCCTCGCGCGACTTCAGTGCGCGCACCGGCTGGTCGCTGGGTGACTATGGCAGCCTGGTGCTGTTCGCCGAGTCGTTCAATTCCGATGCCACGTCGCGCACCCGCCAGCGCCCGGATGCCATCGCCTTCCAGGCCGCGCATCCGGAGCTGGACGTGCCCAATCCGGTGCAGCGCTGGGGCCAGCCGGAACTGGAAAGCCGCCGCGTTGGCTTCAACGTGAAGGCCAACGCCAGCGAGGCGCTGGAGCTGTACGCGTTCGGTCTTTACAGCCACAGTGATGGCGTCAGCGATTTCAACTGGCGCAACCCGGACACCACCACCGGTGCCTACCGCACCACGTCGATCTTCCCGGGCTGGAACCTGCGTTCGCTGTACCCGGTCGGCTTCAGCCCGCAGTACGGCAACGTGCAGAACGATCTGCAGCTGGTTGGCGGCCTGCGTGGCGAGATCACGCCGAAGCTGCGCTGGGATGTCAGTGCTTCGTATGGTCGCAACGCCATCGACTACAGCCTGAAGAACTCGATCAATGCCTCGCTCGGCCCAGCCAGCCCGACCGACTTCGTTCTCGGCCGCCTGACCCAGACCGAGAAGAACGCCAACGCCGACTTCAATTACGAATGGGACGTGGCTGCGTTGTCCAAGCCGGTCAACGTCGCCTTTGGTGGCGAGTTCCGCCAGGAGACCTACCAGGTGCGCGCCGGTGATCCGGCCTCGTACGCGGTGGGTCCGGGCGCCGTGGCGGGCCTGGAGGCCAATGCCAATGGTGCGCCGGGCTTTTCGGCCAGCCAGGCCGGGCAGTGGAGCCAGCGCAGCAAGGCCGCCTACGTGGATATTGAAGTGCCGCTGGGCGAACGCTGGAGCATCGGCGCAGCCAGCCGCTACGAGGACTTCTCCAGCTTCGGCAGCACGCTGGATGGCAAGCTCTCGGCACGCTTTGCGATCACCCCGGAGGTGGCCCTGCGCGGCACCGTGTCGACCGGCTTCCGCGCACCGACGCCGGCGCAGCTCAACACCACCAGCACCAGCCAGGGCCTGGACACGCGCACGCTGCAGATCTTCACCAGTGGCCGCCTGTCGCCGAACGATCCGCTGGCGCAGCTGCTCGGCGCCAGGCCGTTGAAGCCGGAAGAATCGCGCACCGCCTCGCTGGGCCTGACCTGGCGCACCGACCTGGGCCTGTCAGGCTCGGTGGACGTCTACCAGATCAAGCTCACCGACCGCTTCAGCCAGTCGGCCAGCTTCGCCATTCCGGCCGGTACGCCCAATCCGCTTGGCTATACCTCGGTGAACTACTTCACCAACGACTTCGACACCACCACCACCGGCGTGGACGTGGTCGGCAACTACCCGCGCGATCTCGGCGCCGGCCGCATGACGCTGACCCTGGCCTACAACTACAACCGTACCCGCGTGGACAACGGCCGCACCTCGGTGGCCACCAACGAAACCCAGCGCGTGCTGTTCGAGGACCGCCTGCCCGCGCACAAGGGCAGCCTGACCGGCAGCTGGGACATTGGCGCCTGGTCGCTGATGGCGCGCATGCGCTACTACGGTGCCTGGACCGATTCCAGCGGCAACGCGGCCGGCGACATCTACCAGCGCTTCGGTGCGATGAGCTTCCTCGACCTGGCCTTGGGCTATCGCATCAACGAACACCACAGCCTGCGCGTCGGCGCCGACAACGTGTTCGACCGCTATCCGGACGAGGCAACGTTCCAGGCCAGCCGAGGCCTGGTCTACTCGCGCAACGCGCCGTATGACACCGACGGTGCCAACCTGTACGCGCAGTACCGGCTGACCTTCTGATGGACGCTCGTCGTCGTTCCCTGCTGCGTGCCGGTGCATTGCTGCCGGCCGCTGCGGCGTTGCCTTCACTCGCTGCCAGCGGTACTTCGCATTACGCTGCGGCCATGGAGATTCCCGCGACGACCGTGGCGCCGGACATGCTGGCCCACGATGAGAACTACTGGTCGACCGTGGCCAGCCACTTCGACATCACCGATGAAGTGAACCACCTGGAGAACGGCTACTGGGGGGCGATGGGCCGCGAGACGCTGGCCAGCTACCAGCACCATAGCGCCGAGGTGAATCGTGGTAACGCCTGGTATGGGCGCCGCGCGTTCCCGGCACAGTACATGGGGGTACAGCGGCAGGTGGCCGAACTGCTCGGTGTCGGCGCCGATGAGATCGCACTGACGCGGGGCGCCACCGAAGCGATGCTGGCGTTGATCGGCGGCTACAACCGCCTGCAGCCGGGCGACCAGGTGCTGTACGCCGACATCGACTACGACAGCATGATCGGAGCGATGCGCTGGCTGCAGCAGCGTCGTAGCGTACAGGTCGAGCGGATCGCGCTGCCGCCGGTGCCGGACCACGCGCAGGCCGTGGAGGCCTACGAGACCGCATTCGCGCGATTGCCGCGGCTGAAGCTGGTGCTGCTGACCCAGGTCAGCCATCGCCACGGGCTGGTGCTGCCGGTGGCCGAGATTGCCGAACGCGCACGTGCGCGTGGTATCGATGTGATCGTCGATGCCGCGCACGGGTTCGGCCAGATCGACTACACGGTGCCGCAGCTGAAGTCTGATTTCGTTGGCATCAACCTGCACAAGTGGATCGGTGCGCCGGTCGGCGTCGGCGCGATGTACGTGCGCAGGGGGCGTGTGGCGGACCTGGACCCGTACATGGGCGAGACCGACGATGGCCGTGTCGGCAGCCGCGTTCATACCGGTACGGTCAACTTCGCCGCCTACCTGGCGCTGCCGGAGGCGATCGCATTGCACCAGCGTATCGGTGCCGCCAACAAGCAGGCGCGCCTGCGCTACCTGCGTGAACGCTGGACGGTGCCCGCGCGGCAGATGGCGCATATCGAAGTGCTGTCTCCGCCGGATCCGGCGCTGGCCAGTGCGTTGGCCAGTTTCCGCCTGCGCGGCCACACCTCGGTGGAACAGAACCAGGTACTGCAGAAGCGCCTGCTGGATGAATATCGGATCTTCACCACCTATCGCGATGGACTGGAATCGGGTGCCTGCGTGCGGGTGACACCGTCGGTATTCACCCGGCCAGCGCAGATGGACGCTCTGGTGCAGGCTCTCTCCGCCCTGGCCTGACAGTAAACGGTACTGCCGGCCAGCGGCCGGCACGACCGGTCTGGCGGGTGCCGACCGTTGGTGGGCATATCCTATCCAGGCATGGCGTGGATCCACCGGGCCAACCCTTCGTCTCGCCGGGCAGGGACCAGCGCTACCGTTCGATCGCCGGCAAGGCATCCGACAACAACAGGCGGTCGATCCGACGCAACGCGCTTTCCAGTTGCCTGCGGTCCGCTGCCAGCCCCAGCGACAGCCGCACGCCATTCGGATGCAGCACCCCCGGCGGGCAGAATGCCGATGACGGTGCGATCGCCAGCCCCTGCAGCTGGGCGATACGCACCAGGGTCGCATCGGTCCACGGCGCCGGTATCCGGCACCAGGCATGCAGGCCCTCGGCACGCTGCAGCAGCGACGGCGCCAGCAGGTACCGCGCCATCCGCATGCGCTCACGTGCCTCGCTGCGTACCTGCGCCAGCAGCGACTGTGCCGAGCCATCCAGCAGCAGCTGACTGGCCAGCGCCGACACCAGCGGATGGCCCATCAACCGCGTTGCCCGCAGTGCGGCTGTCATCGCCTCGGCGTGTGCGGCGCCTGGGCAGTGCACGAAGGCAGTACGCAGGCCGGGGCTGATCACCTTCGACAGCGTTGCCACGTAGAACACATGGCGTGGCGCCAGTGTCGCCAGCGGTGTTGGTGCGTCCTCGGCAAGGTGCCAGTACGGATCATCCTCGATCGCCAGAAGGCCTTCGCGTTCCAGCACCCGAGCCAGTGCCTCGCGCCGTTGCAACGGCAGGGTCAGCGCGGTCGGGTTCTGGCAGCTGGGGTTGAGATAGACCAGCCGTGCGCCGTTTTCGCGTGCCTGTCGCGCCAGCGCGTCGGGGCACATGCCGTGTTCGTCGCTGGCCACGGGCAGCAATCGCCGGCCGAGTGCTGCGGCCGCCTGCAACAGGCCGGGATACACCAGCGCATCGCATAGGATGGCATCGCCGTCGCGGCTCTGGCTCAGCAGGATCGCCGACAACGCCACCTGCGCGCCTTCGGTCAGCAGCAGGCAGGCATCGTCCACCGCGCCCAGCATCGGTTGCAGCCAGCGCGCCGCCGCATGGCGGTCGGTCGGGTTACCGCCGCCCAGGTGGTAGGTCATCAGGTTCGATGCGTTGCTGCGCGCAAGCACAGCGGCGGCGCCACGCCGCAGCGTTTCGGCGAGCACGTCGGCGTCGGGCACCGGCGGCACGTTCATGCTCAGGTCCACCACCTGCTCGAAGCCGGCCTTCGGCGGTGCGATGAAACTGCCTTGCGGACCGCGTGCCTCGATCAGGCCGCGCCTGCGTGCTTCATCGAACGCGCGGGTGACCGTGGTCAGGTCGATGCCAAGCTGTCGCGCCAACGCGCGCTGCGACGGCAGGCGCTGGCCGGGTGCCAGACCACCACGGCGCACCGTGCGTTCCAGCGAATTGACGATGCGCAGGTAGATCGGCCCGCTGTGCGCAAGCACATCCTGCACCCACTCGCGCGCTGCGACATCCGGTCGCGGCATGTACGGAGCATGTCGGGGCGTATCGTTGCTTGCAACGGCGGGAGCCTGTCCATAACCATCGGTCGGTTCGGGCAGGTGACCGCCGTTGTTGTTTGCGGCGGCCATGCACGCCAGCATCGAGGGTGTCATGGCGCGTCCTCAGCGCTTGGCCTGCCATGGGCAGTAGCAGCCCACGGCCAGCAGTCCTTTCGGGCGCACGGTCTCGCCGCGCACCAGTTTGTCCAGCAACGGTTCGACGAAGCTGTTGGCCGAGTTGCAGACCATGCCGATGCTGTATGGGCCGGCGTAGGCCAGATGTCCCTGCCGGTCCCAGATCGCCACCGCCGGGCTGGCCGGAATGTGCTCGATGCCGTCGATGGAAGGCAGGTTGATCACCTTGCTGCGCAGTGGCTCGGGCAGTTCGCCCTGCGTGCCCGGGCGTCGGATTGCATAGAAGTCGATGCCAGCGCGGCGGTACATGCTGATCAGGTAGCTCAGGTGCGCACCGGTCTCGCGGTTGCAGACCGCGCACGCCGGGTCCCAGAAGTGCACCACGCGGATGCGGCCGGTGTCACCGGCGAGATCGGCCGGCAGGCGCAGTTGCGCGTCGTCGAACACGATGACCTGTTCGGTGAACGTGGATTGCGCGCTGTAGCCGAAGTACTGCCACAGGGCTGTCGCCACGCCGGCCATGAACAGGCAGGCGAGGGCGATCATCGTCGGCAGGAGCAAGCGGCGGCGCGGCGCGGCTGCGCCCATCAGGAGTCTTCCCGGCCGAACTTGTGCACGTACTGCTTGCGCATCTCGCGGCAGGAATCGGCCTGCGCGCGGCGCTGGATCTCGCTACGCGACGGGTCCTCGCTGCGCTGCACGCACTGCTCGATGGCGTGGCGCTCGGCGGCCTGCACGTCCACGGTCTGCGGCTGCAGGCAGACCCAGGCCAGCGCGGCCATCATCAGCACGACAAAGCCGCCGCAACCGGCCATCACCAGGTGGAACTTCAGTTTCTCGGCGCGCATCGATGCACGTCCCTTCATCCATACATTGCATACAAAATATCACCTTGTATGGATGCCGTGCCACGTGGATGACTCAGACAATGGCGCTGTGCCGGGCCTCGGGCGCTTCAGACAGGATCTCATTCAGCTTCGCCAGCGCCCCGGCCAGCGCGCCTTGGTCGACCGCGCCGCCCAGCGACAGGCGGATCGCGTTGCCCGGTGGCGGCTCCTCCACGCTGAAGGCGTCGGAGCTGGCGATGCCCAGCCCCTGTTCCTGGGCGGCCTGGATCAGCCGGTACTGGTCCAGCCGTGGCGGCAACGGCAGCCACACGTGCAGGCCGGCCGGATGGGCCTGGGCGCGGGTGGGCAGATACCGGGCGGCAATGGCCTGGCGCTCGCGCAGCTCCTGCTGGAAGCGCTGCACCATGTCCTGGGCCTGGCCACTGCGGATCCACTGCGAAGCCACCGCCACCATCGACTGGGTCGGCATCAGTGCGATGGCGCGCAGGGCGTCCAGTACCGGTTCCATCGGCTCGCCGGCCGGTACCACCAGGTAGGCGGTGCGCAGGCCAGGCGCCAGGCACTTGGACAGGGTGGAGATGTAGTAGACAGAGCAGCCGGCGTCGCGATGCGCGGCCAGCGGCGGCGCGGCGTCCCCGGCCAGCAACCAGTAGGGATCGTCTTCGATCACGGTCAGATCGTGGCGCTTGGCGACATCCAGCAGGGCCTGCCGGCGCTGCGCCGACATCGTTGCCGTGGTGGGGTTCTGGATGGTCGGCACCAGGTACAGCAGGCGCGGGCGGCGCAGCTGGCAGGCTTCTTCCAGAGCCTCGGGCAGCATGCCTTCGGCGTCCATCGCCACCGGCACCACGCCCCGCTGCAGCACGCGCGCGGCGGCCAGCAGGCCCGGGTAGGTCAGCTGTTCGGCGGCGATCAGCTCGCCCGGCTGGGTGCGGGCCAGGATCAATGCACACAGCGCGGTCTGCGCACCGGGACAGATCACTACCTGGTCGGCGCCGACTGTACCCAGCATCGGTGCCAGCCACTGTACGGCGGCGGCGCGGTCCTCGCGGGTGCCGGCGCCGACGTGGTAGCTCATCAGTTCGCCCTGGCCCAGCTGCTGGCCCACGTGCTGGAAGCCGGCCTCCATGCCCTGTGCGAACGGCGCGCTGCCCAGCAGCGGCGGGATGTTCATGCTCAGGTCGACCGAGGTGCTGCGGTTGCCGGCCGACAGCGCGATGAAGGTGCCGCCCGCGCCCTGCGCATCGAGCAGGCCGGCCTGGCGCAGTTCGGCAAAGGCGCGGGTGACCGTGGTCAGGTCCACGCCCACCTGCTGGGCCAGGTCGCGCTGTGGCGGCAGGCGGTCGCCCGGGCGCAGCACGCCGTCATCCACTGCCTCGCGCACCTGCTGGGCAATCTGCAGGTACAGCGGGCCGGCGCCCTCGCGGAAGGGGCGGACCCAGGTGCGATTGGGGTGTTTCAGGCGGCGGCCGGCGGCAGGTGGCGTCATCGGTCAGATTTTTCCATACGTGCAGATGCACAAGTCCATACAATGCTGTATCTTGTATGGGCTTGATTGGAGTGGTTCGCCTGCTTGTAGGCGACCTCGTACCCACAGTGTAGCCGCTCCACGCCCGGGCGCTGCGCGCAGGCGAGCCGGTCAAGCGCGCTTCTTCAACAGGGTTGACCTCCAATGAATATCTGCTGGAACCGCATCCGCCTGGCGCTGGTCGCCCTGGCCTGCGTCGGCCTGTCGGGCTGTGACTGGGTGCTGCTGGATTCGAAGGGCATGGTCGGGCTCGCCCAGCGCGACCTGATCCTGATCTGCATCGGCCTGATGCTGATCGTGGTGATACCGGCCATCGTGCTGACCTTCGTGTTCGCGTGGCGCTACCGCGCCGGCAACACCAACGCGAAATACACGCCGGACTGGTCGCACTCCACCAAGGTGGAGATCGTGGTCTGGGGCGTGCCGCTGATCATCATCGCGGTGCTGGCGGTGATCGTGTGGAAGTCCACCCACGAGCTGGACCCCTACAAGCCGCTGGACGTGGCCGGTGAGCCGCTGCACGTGGACGTGATCGCCACCGACTGGAAGTGGGTGTTCGTGTACCCGGACCTGGGCATCGCCACGGTCAACCAGCTCAACTTCCCGGCCAACCGCCCGCTGGCATTCAACATCACCTCCAACTCGACGATGAATACCTTCTTCATCCCGCAGCTGGGTGGGCAGATCTACGCGATGGCCGGCATGCGCACGCAGCTACACCTGATCGCCAACGAACCCGGCCAGTTCCGCGGCATGTCCGGCAACTACAGCGGGCATGGCTTCTCGAACATGAAGTTCATCGCCACTGCCAGCAGCAACGAAGACTTCGAGCGCTGGGTGGCCGAGGTGCGCAGCGCGCCGGACGCGCTCAGCTTCACGCAGTTCAAGGCGCTGGCCGCGCCGTCGAAGAACGCACCGGTGCAGCACTTCTCCAGTGTTGAACCGCTGCTGTTCAAGAAGGTCATCGACCAGTTCATCGGCGTCGGTGAGAACACCGCTGCTGCTACCCCGGCGGGCGCTGCCGATGGTGCCCAGGTTTCCCAGGAGTAACGAACATGTTGGGTAAATTGACGTGGGAGGCCGTGCCGCTGCACGAGCCGATCGTCGTGGTCACCTTGGCGGCCATGGTGCTGGGTGGCCTCGCGCTGCTTGGCGCAGTGACGTACTTCAAGCTGTGGGGCCCGCTGTGGCGCGACTGGTTCACCACCGTGGACCACAAGAAGATCGGCATCATGTACGTGGTGGTGGCGCTGGTCATGCTGGTGCGCGGCTTTGCCGACGCGCTGATGATGCGCGCACAGCTGGCCGCGGCCGGGCCGGGCAGTGACGGTTTCCTGCCGCCCGAGCACTACGACCAGATCTTCACCGCGCATGGCGTGATCATGATCTTCTTCGTGGCCACCCCCTTCGTGGTCGGCCTGATGAACATCATCGTGCCGCTGCAGATCGGTGCGCGCGACATGGCGTTCCCGTTCCTCAACGCCTTCAGCTTCTGGATCTTCGTGGTCGGCGCAGCGCTGATGATGATCTCCCTGGGCGTTGGCGAATTCGCCATGACCGGTTGGGTCGCCTATCCGCCGCTGTCGGGCATCGAGTTCAGCCCAGGCGTTGGCGTGGACTACTACATATGGGCGTTGCAGGCTTCGGGCATCGGCACCCTGCTGACCGGCGTCAACCTGTTCATCACCATCCTGCGCATGCGTGCGCCGGGCATGACCCTGATGAAGATGCCGGTGTTCACCTGGACCGTGCTGGTCACCAGCGTGATCATCATCGCCGCCTTCCCGATCCTGACCGTGGCGCTGGGCGCGCTCACCCTGGATCGCTACCTGGACTTCAACTTCTACACCAACACATTGGGTGGCAACCCGATGATGTACGTGAACCTGGTGTGGGCCTGGGGCCATCCGGAGGTGTACATCCTGGTGCTGCCGGCGTTCGGCATCTTCTCCGAAGTGACCGCCACGTTCGCGCGCAAGAAACTGTTCGGCTACAAGTCGATGGTCGGCGCCACGCTGGCAATCGGCATCCTGTCGTTCATCGTCTGGCTGCACCACTTCTTCACCATGGGCTCCGGTGCCAGCGTCAATGCCTTCTTCGGCATCATGACGATGATCATCGCCATCCCCACCGGCGTGAAGATCTTCACCTGGCTGTTCACCATGTACGGCGGCCGTGTCGAGTTCAGCGTACCGATGCTGTGGACCATCGCCTTCCTGGTCACCTTCACCATCGGTGGCATGACCGGCGTGCTGCTGGCCATCCCGGGCGCGGACTTCCTGCTGCACAACAGCCTGTTCCTGGTCGCGCACTTCCATAACACCATCATCGGCGGCGCGCTGTTCGGCTACCTGGCCGGCTTCGCCTACTGGTTCCCGAAGGTGTTCGGCTTCACTCTCAACGAGCGCCTGGGCAAGTGGTCGTTCGCGTGCTGGGTGATCGGCTTCTACCTGGCCTTCATGCCGCTGTACATGCTGGGCTTCATGGGCATGACCCGCCGCATGAACCAGTACGACAACCCGGCGTGGACGCCGTACCTGATCGCCGCGTTCATCGGTGCGCTGTTCGTGTTCGCGGGCATCATCCTGATGCTGGTGCAGATCTACGTGAGCGTGCGCGACCGCAAGCGCAACCTGGATCTGACCGGCGACCCGTGGAACGCACGCACGCTGGAATGGGCCACGCCGTCGCCGCCGCCGTTCTACAACTTCGCCGTGGTGCCCAAGGCCGATGAGCTGGATGCCTTCCATGAAGCGAAGAAGCGCGGCCTGCCGCCGCCGCCGAAGACGTACGCACCGATCCACATGCCGAAGAACACCGGCGTACCGCTGATCCTCAACATCTGGATTCTGGTGCTGTGCTTCGCTCTGGTCTGGCACATCTGGTGGATGGCCGCAGCCAGCTTCATCGCGATGATCGTCACCCTGATCGTGCGCTCCTATGACGAGGACGTGGACTACTACGTCAGTTCCGAAGAGGTGGCGCGCACCGAAGCGGCCAGCTTGGCCAAGCTGAAGGAGGTACGCGCATGAACCTGTTGACCCGCCCCGAGCTGGCCAGCGACACGCAGGCGCACGAGGACCACCACGCGCACGACCACGGCCACGAGCAGGGCGGCATGAAGGTGTTCGGCATGTGGGTCTACCTCATGTCCGACCTGGTGCTGTTCGGTTCGCTGTTCGCCTCGTACGCGGTGCTCAGCACCGCCTACGCCGGCGGCCCGACCGGCAAGGAGCTGTTCTCGCTGCCGTTCGTGATGGCCGAGACCTTCCTGCTGCTGATCTCCAGCATCACCTACGGCCAGGCCGTGCTGGCGATGCATCGCCACGATGCCTCGGCGGTGCTGCGCTGGCTGGGCGTGACCTTCGTGCTCGGCGCTTCGTTCATCGGCATGGAGATCTACGAGTTCTCGCACCTGATTCACGAAGGCGCGGGCCCCAGCACCAGTGCCTACCTGTCGGCGTTCTTCGCGCTGGTCGCCACCCACGGCCTGCACGTGGCCAGTGGCCTGATCTGGATGGCGGTGGTCATGCACCAGGTCTACAGCCGCGGCCTGACCCCGACCAACATCACCCGCGTGTCGTGCCTGAGCCTGTTCTGGCACTTCCTGGACCTGGTGTGGATCTGCGTCTTCACCTTCGTCTACCTGATCGGAGCCTTCTGACATGGCCCACGTCGAAACCTCGCGCGCCGGCAATGCGCACGGCTCCACCAAGTCCTACCTGATCGGCTTCGTGCTGTGCGCGCTGCTGACCGTGGTGCCGTTCGCGCTGGTGATGAACCCAGTGCTGTCGCGGCCGCTCACGCTGTTCCTGCTGGTCGGCTTCGCGGTGGCGCAGATCCTGGTACAGCTGGTCTATTTCCTGCACATGGACCGCACGTCCGAAGGTGGCTGGAACCTGGCCAGCTTCGTGTTCACCCTGGTGATCCTGTTCATCATCGTCGCACTGTCGGTCTGGATCATCTGGAGCATGCACTACCACATGATGATCAACTGAGCCTGCGAACCGTGAAAGGCATTGCGTTCCCCCAACGTGGCCTGCGCCTGGCCGCAGGCCTGCTGCTCGGCCTGCTGGCTGGCTGCAGTGCGCAGTCGCGCATGGACTTCTACTCCAAGGACATCGCCTGCGAAGGGCTTGGCCAGCACTGGTCGATGCCCGACAGCCACGGCACCGTGCGTGGCGCGAAGGACCTGCAGGGGCAGGTGACCTATCTGTTCTTCGGTTTCACCAGTTGCCCGGACGTGTGCCCGACCACGATGGTCGAGCTGAGCCAGGTCAAGCACCTGATGGGCAAGGATGCCGATCAGCTGCAGGTCGTGTTCGTCAGCGTCGACCCGGCGCGCGACACGCCCGAGGTCGCGCGCACCTATGTGGAAGCCTTCGATCCCAAGGCCATCGCGCTGGTCGGCAACGAAGCACAACTGGCTGCGATGGCCAGCGACTTCAAGGCGTTCTACGAGAAGGAACCCGGCCAGGTACCGGAGACCTACACGATGAGCCACATCGCCGGCGGCTACGTGTTCGATCGCCAGGGCCGCCTGCGCCTGTTCGCACCGTATGGCATGCCGGTGCAGGAGCTGTTCTCCGACGTGCAGCGCCTGCTGCTGGAGCCCGGCCACCCGGCTGCCGGCAACGACGCGCTGGCCAGCTGCCACCTCAATCGCAGCGGCACTCTCGCCGCCGCTGCTGGATGATGCGGGTGTGTGCCGACCATACGCCGGCACATTTCCTGCACCAATCCCTCGGCCGGCCAGGAGAGCCAACCGGCCGAGGGCACCACTCAACGGCTTACTTGGTTTCTTCCCACTGCACCACGTCCGGCTCGGCCGCACGGATGCCAGCGGTCGACAACAGCTTGGTGGTTGCATCCAGGGCCGCATTCACCGACGGGTACTCAACGATCGCCCGGCCCGCCGCCTTGGACACCTTCACCACGGTGCCGCCGGTGGCAGTCGCCGCGCGCTGCGCCGAGGCGGCGTCAGTGAAGAACACCTTGACCCGCGAGGTCGCCACTACCGGTGCGCCATCGCTGGAAACAGCCGCAGCGAACTTGCTGGCACCGGCATCCACGCGTGCCGCCGCACCGGCACTGCCGGCATCGGTGGAGCGCTTGCTGCGCGTGCTGGTGGCCGCCGCGCCGGCATCAGCCGCAGGGGTGATCCTGAACTGGCCGCCGCTGGCCGGCTGCACGGTCGCCGACGGTGCCAGCTGGAAGCGCGAACCGCCCACATCGAACGAACGGCCAGTGGCCGCCGCCTTCAACGCCTGTGCATCCACAGTCGACAAGGTCCTCGTGGCAGGGGCCTGGCCGGAACTCTGGGCCCAGGCAGTGGTGGTCATCGCCGCCAGGGCGAGGGTGCTCAACAGAATGGTCTTCTTCATCATCAGTGCCCCAGAACGCGGATCTTGAAGGATTCGAGGTTGCCACGCGATGCAGCATTCGCGGCCTGCCCCAGGTCGGTCACTTCCAGCGTCCAGGTGCCCGTGGCGTTCTCATCCAGGAAGGCATTGCTGGACAGCAGGTCCCAGTTGGTGAAATTGCGCTGCACGCCGCCGGTGCCTGAGCCGATCGCGGTGAACGCCGGCTGCACCACGCTGCGCGTGCCGCTGGGCGAGACCAGCACGAACTGCAGCTGGCGGGTGTTGCTGTGGTTGACCCGGAAGCCCAGCTGCACGCTCTCGATGTTGCGCGCACCGTTGGCGACCTGGAAGGTCAGGCGTGCCGCGGCGGCCGGGGTATTGCCGATGGCCACGGTGCGCGTGGTGGTACGCCAGCCGCTGTCGACCAGTGCACCCAGCGACTGGAAGTTCTCCGCGACCTGCACCGCGCGTGCGGCATTGACCACGCCGAAGCCGTACCAGTTGCTGTAGGCGCGGCCGGCGGCGTTCACCGTCCAGCCCGGTACCAGCACGCGGCCGTCAGCCAGTGTCACCGCCGCACGGTTCGGGTCGTTGCGGGTGGCGGTGGTGGCCAGGATGTACTTCACGTCGCGGTAGGACAGGTTCGGATTGGCTTCCAGCACCAGCGCCGCCACACCCGAGACCATCGGCGTGGCGGCCGAGGTGCCGTTCATCTTGCCGGTGTAGTTGCAGGTGCTGTCGATGGCGGACTGCGCGCCGTCCAGCGTGTTGCGCAGGCTGCTGTTCTTGTTGCTGCCCTGCAGGCAACCGGTGACGTCGGTGGTAAGGATGGCCGGATCGTAGCGGATCGGCAGCTGCCCGGGCACGACCTGCCGCTGCCAGCCGTTCTCGCCGCCGAAGCCGGACACCCACAGCGCCGAGCCGGTGGACGAGTACGAGGAGCGCACACCATCGGCACGCACCGCGCCCACGGTGATCACGGTGAACAGGTTGTTGCGCGGGTCACGGCCGGCCGGAACGCAGCCGGTGTTGCGGTTCTTCGTGTCAGCCGAGCAGATATCGCTGCCGTCCGGCCGGTAGCCGTTGTCGTGGTTGTTGCCGGCCGCTTTCACATAGATGCCGCCGCGACCGCCGCGAGTGCCGGACATCGCCTGCTCGTAGGCTGAAATTTCGTTCTGGCTGTAGGCCGGCGGCAGGTTCGGGTTACCTGGAACGGATCCCCAGCTGTTGTTGAACACCTGCACGTCGGCCACTTCGGCACCGTCCCACCACGAATACTCGATGTTGGACGTTGAACTGCCCTGCGCATTGGATGCCAGGAAGTTGAAGCCCTTGAGGGTCGCCGCCGAGGCCACGCCGCGCACGCCCAGATTGTTGCCGCCCACCGCACCGGCGATGCCGCCGACCATCGTGCCGTGGTTGTCGACATCGGGGTTGGACGGGCTGGGGTTGTTGGAGCCGTTGGCGAAGTTCTTGCCCGCCACCGCCGCCACGTTGGCGGCCAGGTCCGGGTGGGCGATCTGCAGGCCATCATCGACGATGGCGATGGTGACGCCCTGGCCACGGATGCCATTGCGGAAAAGGCCATCTACGTTCAGATCGTTGCCGGCCACCGGCAGGGTATCGCCCAGCACGGCCTGCCCGGTGTTGAGCAGGTGCCACTGCCGCCCCGCCAGCGGATCGGCCTGCTGGGCCTGGGCCGTAGCCACCAGGCTGCCCAGCACCAGGGCAGTGGCAAGAGCCAAGCGCGCGGAGCGAGGTGGTGTGGAGCGTTGCGTGTGTCGCTTCATACACGAGTCCTTCTGTTGTGAATCGGCATGGCAGACGGCGGGGCGGGACTGCCCCATCGCAATGAGCCAAACGCGACACAACGAAGAACCCCCTACCTCTTCACGCCTGCAATGTGCAGATTTGCCGATTGCGTCACAAACGCTTATGCCGCGTGGTAATTACGACAGCGGTGGCCTGCATCGGGTGGATGCCGGCATCGGGTTGGTGCGCGTATCCACGCATGGCGTGGATCTACCGGGGCCGCGTATCCACGCGTGGCGTGGATCTACCGCGTCATCGCGCGGCTTCACATCCGGCTGTGCTACTACGGCTCCTGCACCCTTCCGCACGGAGCACCACGATGGTCAACCCCCTGGCCCAGGCCCACCGCGGCCTCGGCACCACCCTGTTCAGCCTGTTGAACCCGATACCGTTCGGCTTCTTCGTCGGCGCATTGATCTTCGATGCGATCTACCTCAACAGCGCCGAGGTGATGTGGGGCAAGTCCGCCGCCTGGCTGATCACCTTCGGCCTGCTGATCGCCATCCTTCCGCGCCTGATCAACCTGTTCGCGGTCTGGCGCCGCAACGGTACCGCCACGCGCATCGACCGCATCGACTTCTTCCTCAACCTGGTGGCGGTACTGGTGGCCATCTGGAACGCCTTCGTGCACAGCCGCGATGCCTACGCCGTCGCCGTGCCGGGCACGATCCTGTCGGCGCTGACTGTCGCGTTGATCGGCCTGGGCTTCATCCTGCTGTCGCTGCAGCCGCCGGTGCTGCACGGAGGTCGTCATGGCTAAGCCGCTCCTGCCCACCATGGCGGTACTTTCGCTGGCCGTGATGCTGTCCGCCTGTGCCGGCAAGGCCGAATACCATCCCGCCGACCAGTCCGGCGCGAAGCCGCCGCTGCCGGCGCCGAAGAACTTCCTGATGCCGCCGATGCAGGTGCCCAAGGGCGTCGGCTGGGCCGAAGGCCAGTCGCCCACGGTGGCCGAGGGCCTGAAGATCGAGCGCATTGCCGCCAACCTGCTGCACCCGCGCCGCCTGCTGACCCTGCCCAACGGCGATGTGCTGGTGGTGGAGGGCAACGGCCCCGGTGAAGAGCCGGTAACCACGCCCAAGCAGTGGATCGCGGGCAAGGTGAAGGCGCGCTCGGGCAAGGCCGGCAAGGGTGGCAACCGGGTCACCCTGCTGCGGCGCACGCCCGGCACCACCACCTGGACCCAGCACGTCTACATCGAGGGCCTGCATTCGCCGTTCGGCATCCAGTTGATCGGTGACACGCTGTACGTGGCCAACACCGGCAACATCATGCAGTACCACTACGTGCCCGGCGAAACCCGCATGTCCGACAAGGGGCGCGAATTCACCGACCTGCCCAGCACCATCAACCACCACTGGACCAAGGAACTGCTGGCCAGCCGCGATGGCAGCAAGCTGTACGTGGGCGTGGGCTCCAACAGCAACATCACCGAGAATGGCCTGGCGGTCGAGTACCGCCGTGCGGTGGTGCTGGAAGTGGACGTGGCCACGCGTGGCAGCCGCATCTACGCGTCGGGCATCCGCAATCCCACCGGCCTGGACTGGGAGCCGAGCACCGGCCAGCTGTGGGCGGTGGCCAACGAGCGCGATGAAATCGGTGCCGATCTGGTGCCGGATTACCTGACCTCGGTGAAGGAAGATGGCTTCTACGGCTGGCCCTACAGTTACTACGGCCAGCACGTGGACGAGCGCGTGCAGCCGCAGCGCCCGGACCTGGTGGCCAAGGCGATCGTGCCGGACTACGCCATCGGCTCGCACGTGGCACCGCTGGGCCTGCTGTTCTACACCGGCCAGGCGCTGCCGCCGCAATACCGCGGCGGGGCTTTCATCGGCGAGCACGGCAGCTGGGATCGCTCACCGCTGAGCGGCTACGAAGTGGTGTACGTACCGTTCAAGGACGGCAAGCCGACCGGGCGGCCGCAGACCGTGGTCAGCGGCTTCGCCTCGAAGGACGAGAAGACCCTGATGGGCGCACCGGTGGGCATGGCGATGGACGCCGAAGGTGCACTGCTGGTGGCCGACGACGTGGGCGACGTGGTGTGGCGGGTATCAGCGAAGTAGCTGCATAGCGTCGAGCCGTGACCGAAGGACAACGGGTAGAGTCGACTGTCAGTCGACTCGCGCGCAGCGCGTGCTTCCCGGTGGGCAACGCAGAGCAGTCGACTGACAGTCGACTCTACAGCCGGGTTCAGCGTGCGCGGAACCCGCTGAACACCGACTCGGCAGCAAATCCCACGCCCCCCAGCAGCACGCCGAAATACACCATCGTGGCCACCACGAACGCGTAGCCCGCTGCCACTGCCGCGCCATCGCGCTGGATGAAGCCGATCGCAAAGGACATCAACGCCAACGCCGGCAGCGTGTTGCTGAAGGGAATCGGCCCGGCCGGGGCCATCAGCAGCAGGGTCGCGAACACCAGCATCAGGTTGTTCAGGCGCATCATCTTCTTCGAGCGCACCATCACCGCCAGCCGCATCGGCCGCGACAGCCGCTCCATGCGGTGCACCCATTTCAGCGCACGGCCGAGGTTGGCCTTCAGCTTGTCGGTGGCGATCTCGCGGCGCGCCAGCTTCTGCGGCACCCACAGCGGACGGTTGCGCACCCGGCTCAGGCCGATCAGCAGGATCGAGGCGCCAAACACCGTACTCAGCCCGGGGATCGACACCGGGATGATGAAGATGGCCGAGAGCAGGATCACGATCAGCAGCAGTCCCTCATCGCCCAGCGCGCTGAGCAAAGTGCCGACCCTTACCTGGTCGCCGGGCAGTTCGTCGATCATCTGCTCGATCTGCTGGGCCAGGGGGGCGCTGTCGTTGGTTTCGGGGGCACGGTAGGTCATGCGTCGCAAGGTTCTCCAGGGAAGGGCGGTCAACGGGCCGTCCTGCGGTGGGGGACGCACAGGCCCTTGCAGTATCCCGGCCAACGTGGGCAAAGAGGTGAACCGGGCATGAGGGGGTAAACTGGCGTGCCCCGCACGAGTTGAACGCAATGGACATGGGCCGCCGGCAATCGACCATCGAACTGGTCGCCATCGACATGGATGGCACCCTGCTGGACCCAGCCCATCGGCTCACTGCCCGGGCCAAGCAGGCGATCGCGCAGGCGCGCGCGCTGGGCGTGCACATCGTGCTGACCAGTGGCCGCCCGGTTCCGGGCCTGGCGCCGTACCTGCACGAGCTGGGCATCACCGGCAGCGACGACTACTGCATCGCCTGCAATGGCGGCCTGGTGCAGCGCATCGGCACGCGCGAAACCGTGGTCGAGTATCCGCTCAGCTTCGACGACTTCCTGTTCTGCGAGCAGGTGGCCCGCGACCTGGGCGTGCACTTCCAGGCCCTGGACAGCCAGCGCATCTATACGCCCAACCAGGACATCAGCTACTACACCGTGGCCGACTCGCACCTTTCGCGGATGCCGCTGTCGTATCGCCGCGTGGAGGACATGGAACCGTCGATGTCCTTCATCAAGCTGATGATGATCGACAAGCCCGAGGTGCTGGACGCTGCCATCACGCGCCTGCCCAGCGCGCTGACCGGGCGCTTCGCGGTACTGAAGAGCGCACCGTTCTTCCTGGAAGTGTTCGACCACCGCGCCGGCAAGGGGCCTAGCCTGCAGACGCTGGCCGAGCATCTGGGCATCGACCGCGCCAACGTGATGGCCATCGGCGACCAGGAGAACGACCTGACCATGCTGCAGTACGCCGGTACCAGCGTGGCGATGGGCAATGCCATCGATGCGGTGAAGGCAGTGGCGCGGTTCGAGACCACCAGCAATGCCGATGAAGGCGTGGCGCGCGCGATCGAGCGCTTCGTACTGCAGTAGCCGCGCGTCTCGATGCCCTGGCGTGTGCCAACCCTGGTCGGCACACGCAGGCCGTAAGCGCTGACTGGCGCTATACCTACGTATAGCCCCCCCATCCCCACCGCCATCGGCGCTGTACCACGGTGCAATGGCGGATGCGGCAGTGCGATGCAAGACTTTCGCACGTCGAGATCACGCCATCGAATCCCACGACAGATGATCGTCCTCGTCTGCCACTGACCGGCGCGCACCGCGCGGTCATCCCCTCAACGCAATCGCATCACCAGCCAGGGCGCCGACACCGGCGCTGCATCGCGCTGGGCGTGCGCCTGCGCCGCTCTCCCCCTGCACCCTGGATCTGCTCATGAACACCCCGCCCACGACGCGCCTCGCCCTGGCGATCCTCGCCGCCATTGCCGCCCCTGCGTATGCCTCCGACTCGGCCGAGACCACACACGACACGCCCACCACGCTCAACGCCCTGCAGGTGATCGCCACACCGCGCGGCGCCGCCGTTGCACCGACCCAGGTGGTTGGCCCGAACCGCTACATCATCAAGGCCGAAGACCTCGACGCGATGATCACCGGCAACAACGGCCTGGCCATGCTCAAGCAGGTACCCGGCGCCAGCTACACCGCCACCGATGGGCTGGGCCTGGATATCTCGGCGACCAGCCTGTTCGTGCGCGGCTTCCGCATGAACGAAATGGGCATTACCTTCGAAGGCGTGCCGCTGAACGACAACGGCTTCCTTTCGCTCACCGGTACCAGCGTGGTGAACGTGGGGGTGCCCGATGGCATCGGCGCGATCACGGTCAGCCCCGGCGGCGCACCGGTCAGCGTGTTCTCCAGCAGCATCAACGGCGGCAGCCTGGAATACCGCCTGCGCGAGCCACAGGACACGCCCAGCCTGCGCGTGAAGCAGGGCGTGGGCAGCAACAGCACGCTGGTCACCACCGTGTCCGGCCAGAGCGGCCAGCTTGGCGAGCACGGCCCGAAAGTACTGGTCGACCTGCAGCGCGTATCGGCTGACAAGTACCAGGGCGAGGGAACCCAGAACTTCCTGCGCGGCGACCTGAAGTTGCAGCAGGACGTCGCCTGGGGTGACTTCACCGTGTTCCTGTCCGACAGCAAGGCCAAGGTCTGGGGCTACAACAACATTTCCTTCGACATGATCCGCAAGCTGGGCTGGAAGGCGGACATCTTCTACCCGGACTACGCGTGGGCCTGGTATGTGGCCTCGCCGGAGAACGCAGACAAATCCTGCGGCGCCTACACCTGCGGTGAGCTGTCCGAACTGATTCCGTACGACACCGGCCAGATCACCCGCGATCGCGTGTCCTCGATCAATCATCGCTTCCAGATCACGCCTGCGCTGCGCGGCAACGTGCAGCTGTACAACGCCAACAGCCACACCCAAGCCACGCTGACCGACCCCACCGTACCGTCGCCCAACGGCGCGCCGTTCTCCGAGCAGGTGCAGACGCCGCGCCTCAACCGGCTCGGTGGCATGCTCAACCTGCAGTTCGAGGCCGGCGCGCACACCTTCACCGCCGGCTTCTGGCAGGAGAAGAGCAAGGCCGCCGCCAAGACTGAGTGGTACCAGCAGCCGTTGCTGGGCGAGGGCCCACCGCTGAAGGCCACCGGTCCGTTCGATGTGTACGGGCCGGCGTTCAAGACCGACAACGCATCAAGCTGGGTAACCCGCTCGCGCCAGTTCTACCTGCAGGATGACATCGTGCTGAGTGACACGCTGAAGCTGGGTGTTGGCTTCAAGGCCGTGGACTTCCGCACCAACGGCGGCGGCCTCGGCGATGCCGAGGATCGGCCGGTGAACGGTACGCTGCGCGCCAAGAGCAACTTCCTGCCGCATGTTTCGCTGTTCTGGAGCCCGACCGAATCCACCGACGCCTTCATCGACCTGGCCAACACCATGAACGGCTATCGCGTCGCCCAGCGCGGCAACATCGGTTACACCGCCTCGGCGTGGACCATCACCGACCAGGAGGAGTTCAACCGCGTGGCCGGCACGCTGCGCCCGGAGAAGAACTGGAACCTGACCGTGGGCGCATCGCATCGTTTCGACCGGCTGACGATCACCGGCGACGTGTTCTACAACGACATCCGCAACCGCCTGCTGTCGGCCGCCATCGGCACCCAGTTCGCGCAGATCAACACCGTGCGGCTGATGCCGAAGATGCATGTGATCGGTGCCGACCTCGGCATCACCGCCGACCTGACCGACCACCTGCAGTTCTACCAGGGCGTGGCCGTGGCCCGTTCGTACTACGGCAGCGATTTCGTGGTGGGCGACACCGTGTACCCGATCAAGGGCAACGCCCAGCCGGGCTACCCGCAGATCTCGCTGGTGAGTGATCTGTCGGCGCACTTCGGCGACTGGCGTTTCGGTGCCACCAGTACCTCGTACCTGCGCCAGCCGTTCACCTACGAGAACGACATCCGCGTGCCGAGCTTCTGGCAGGTCAACACCTACGCCGCCTACCGGTTTGGTGCGGACAGCGCGGTGCCGGGGCTGGAGCTGCGGCTTGACGTGAGCAACCTGTTCAACCGCCACAACATCGGCACCGCCACCATCGCCGGCTCTTCATTCTCGGGGGATTACCAGACCCTGCAGCGCAGCGCGCCCCGGCAGCTGATGCTCAGCACCTCGATGGTGTTCTGAGCCAATGATGGTCGGGGTCAAAGCCCTTTACGCAGCAAAGGGCTTTGACCCCAGACCCAGCTTTGCGCGGCCGGCAGCGATTTTCCGGCAGTGACGCAAGGTTCCCACAATGTTGCTGGGTCATCCTGTTGGCATGGCACAGCAGACCCCGCCAACCCGGTTGTTCGGCATCCGAGGCCCAGGACGGACCCGGCAGGCGCCGTCCGTGGCACCTGTGATCGACCTGCAGGCCGAGTACCAGTTCTGGCACGTCTACGAACGCGTGGTCCGACCGCTGCCCGGCGGTGGGCTGCGCAATGCTTGGCTGGTGTGCCAGAAGGTGTATCGGGACCGCCTGCGGTTCCCGCATGACACCCGTGAAGCCGCGCTGGCGCGTGTGCTTTTCGGCAGCAACAGCACGCCCGAGCGTGCAGCCGAACTGCAGGACCTCTTCGGCCTTGTCAGCCGCCGCATGGCGTCCGTTGCCGTCCGGCGACAGGCGCCCCTCCCGGGAAAGTGAATCACTGGCAAGGAATCGACACGCGTTGATGACTTTCTCTCGGCCTGCCTGCTTCTGGCTTATTCTGGGGCGGGCCGGTAAGGACGGGAAACGATGGAAATCAGACGATCTGCACGCCTTGTGATCGTTGCTGAGGATGCGGTGCTGCTGTTCCGGTATCACGATGAACACCACGCCCCCTTCTGGGCGACACCGGGCGGGGAGCTTCTGCCCGGGGAGGGATATGCGGACGCCGCACGGCGTGAGCTTCGGGAGGAGACTGGATTGGATCTGCCGATAGGCGTGCGGCTGGAAAAGCGCGACGCCGTCTACGCGGTCGCCCGATCAACGCCTGCGCGGTGGCTGGAAGAGTATTTTCTGGTCCGCAGCCTCAACCAGCCCGACATCCAGCGTGGCGGGTGGACGGAGGAGGAAAATGCCACGATCAGGGCGTGGAAATGGTGGCGCGTAGAAGAGATGAGAGAACAGCCTGCTTCCCTGTTCAAGCCGGAATGGCTGCCGGATCTCTTTGAACGTGTGCCCGCATGACGCACCCTGATCCCGGCCGATGCGATTACGTGCTCGCCTTCCCGCGGTCCAGCTGCCGGTAGCCAATTGCTTCGGCCAGGTGCGTCGTCTGGATCGTTTCGCAACCCGCCAGGTCGGCAATCGTGCGCGCCACCCGCAGAATCCGGTGCATCGCACGTGCGGACAGCTGCAGGCGCTCAATGGCCTGCTCCAACATGTCCTGATCGCCCTCGCTCAGTTTCGTGCAGGCCCGCAGCGCCGCCGGCGGCAGATGCGCGTTGAGCCCGCCACGCACCTGCTGTCGGGCATGGGCAGCTTCCACCCGTGCACGTACCGCCGCACTGGGCTCCCCCAGCGGCGTGCTCTCCCGTAGTTCGACCGCATCCATGCGCGCCACGCTGATGTGCAGGTCGATACGGTCCAGCAGCGGGCCGGACACCCGCGCGCGATAGCGGTTGATCCGTTCATCGCTGCACAGGCAGCGATTGCTGCGGTCACCGGCCCAGCCGCACGGGCAGGGATTCATCGCCGCCACCAGTTGGAAACGCGCAGGATACTGGACGCTGCGCGCCGCGCGGGCGATGCGGATGTGGCCGGACTCCAGCGGCTCGCGCAGAGTCTCCAATGCACTGCGGTTCCACTCGGGAAGCTCATCGAGGAAAAGGACACCGTGATGGGCCAGCGAGATCTCGCCGGGGCAGGGCGGATTGCCGCCGCCGACCAGCGCCGCCGCGCTCGCGCTGTGGTGGGGAGCCCGGAAGGGACGCTGCCGCCACCGCTTTGGGTCCAGCCCTTCGCCACTCACCGAGGCAATCGCGGCCAGCTGCAAAGCTTCGGCTTCCTCGGTATCCGGCAACAGGCTGGGCAGGCGCGAGGCCAACAGCGTCTTGCCGCAGCCAGGGCTGCCGATCAGCAGAAGATGGTGACCACCGGCAGCGGCGACTTCCAACGCGCGCCGCGCATGCGCTTGCCCGCGCACGTCGGCCAGATCTGGCAGGGGCAACGGCGTCGTGTCTACGCGCTCCACGCGTGGTAGCAGGCGCGGATTGCCCAGCCCGGCACAGCATTCCAGCAACGTGCGGGCCACGCGTACATCAGCGTGCTCCGCCAACGCTGCTTCTGCGGCATTCCCCGGCGGCACGACCAGGATGCGCCCGGCCTCGGCCGCCGCAATCGCCGCCGGCAGCGCACCCGCCACCGGCCGCAGCTCGCCGGTCAGCCCCAGCTCCCCCAGGAACTCGTACTGAAGCAGCGACTGCGGCTCGATCTGTCCGCTGGCCGCAAGAATGCCCAGCGCGATGGCCAGGTCGTAACGCCCACCTTCCTTGGGTAGATCGGCAGGTGCGAGGTTCAGGGTGATGCGCCGCTGTGGAAAGTCGAAGCGCGCGCAGAGCAGGGCAGCACGCACGCGCTCGCGCGATTCGCGCACGCTGGTCTCGGCCAGTCCGACAATCTGGGTGGCAGGCAGGCCACCGGAGAGGTGCACTTCCACCCGCACCAGCGGGGCATCGACCCCGGCGCGGGCACGGCTGTGGACCAGCGCGAGGCTCATGTGTGGATTCCTGCAGAGGGTTGCTCGATGGTGCGGCAGGTGTTCCGCATGACGCCATCGGGCATTGCGGGGGAAATGGCTAGGAGGATTCTGGTCAAGGGCGAGCCCGGGGCTTGAACAGCTCACACCTGATCGCCCGCTGGCTCGGGCCACCCCATCCACACCGCGCCGTAATCGCGGCGCACCCCGCCGCTGCGTCAAAGCAGTACTTCATCATTGGTCACCCCCAGACCCAGAACGGCAGGCGCCGCACGCGGGCGCTCAGTCCTTGGCACGCATCCGTTCGTGGATGAAGGCCGTGAGTGCCATATCGGCCATCACCAGTCCCTCCATCACCCGGTCGCCCAGGTATTGCTCGGGCTCGCCGTTCTGGCGCGTGCGCTCGGCGGCCAGCAGGATCTCCTGCACGATGCGCTGGCCGGTGGCCGCGCAGTCGGCGTCGGACATCGCAATCTGCCGGCTGCGCAACAGGTGACGCTCGGGCCAGGGTCGGCCGTCGGCGGCAGCGCCGGCACCGATGGCGTGCAGGACGGCGATGAGGCTGGTGGGGTCGAGCGCAGGCGCGGGTGACGGTGCTTCCTGGATCGGGCGCGGGCGAGGGGAGTGCGGCGTGGTCATGGCGGGCTCCGTGCAAGCAGGCAGAAGCCGCCACCGATAAAGGTGGCGGACAGGGCGTGGCTCGAAAACCGGTGTGTGATGATCGCCGGCGGGCGCGAGGCCCCCACGCCCCGCCCGCCATAGCCGGCAGACGGATTGCCAGCCGGCACCAAGCAAGTTGATGCCGGCTGACAAGCGCAAACTTCATCACAACGACGGGTTTTCGAGTCCCGACCACCGATGCACGGTGGCGCAGTAACGATTACGCGCCGCTGTGTGGAATGCCAAGGGGGTGGGGCCAATGCCGCCAAAACCCGAGACGCTTTCGGCATTGTCGCATAGCGCCGAATGGGGCGAGAGCCTTGGCGGGCTAGGCGTAGCGGCACTTCTGGGACGGAGTCGTCAGATCCTGCGGCAAGAGATGCAAGGCGCGGCAATTGCGACATCGCTTGGATGGTGACAGCGCATGGCTTCTACCAACAGCGGCGTCTGCTCAGCCCGTCGACTCAGGCCGCTCGCGGAACCACGCGCCACGTTCACCGTTGTGCGCGAAGTCGCGCAGCTCGAATTGACCGGATTCGTGGATGACGTGCCGCCATCGGGCGCAACCGTACCTCTTGGGTGTCTGTTCCGGATGGTGCTCTCTCATCCACATGATGGCTGTATCCAGATTCGCCCAGCCGTCGATCGCTCGTTCCCGGATAGCCTGTTTCAGCGCACTGACAATGCCTGCGATCGGCCAATGGATCTTCCCATCAGGCGCGATGCCGTTGACCAGAAAGTCCTGGAACTCCGGGGTTTGAACCAGGCCAGCAAAGGTTGTCACCCCCTGTGCCATACCTGCGGCGAGCGTGCGCAGTTGTTCAAACTGTCGATCGATCTCGGTGGAAGCGTGCCTGAGCGCATCCTGAGCCTTGAGGCATTCGTCGACGGTCCGGATGCCGTATTGCTCGATGAAATGGTGAACGAGTGTGTTCCTGAGATTCACCAGCCCGCGCATATCGGTTTGTAGCGCCGCATGGGATTGCGCTGAAAGATTGAGCCCAATGTGCAGGCCAATAAAGCTTGAATCATGGTCGACACCGGATGGGACGTCGGGGACTTCGCTGCCTTCCGTCAGGATGCATTCGCTGGTCAGGTGGCCCACCAACATGCCCATGGTCTTGCCGCTGATTTCAGCCCTGCGTTTGCCCAGGCTCCTTGGGAGTGTTTCCGTTGTACCGGACAGCTTCTGAAATGCCAGCATGGACTTCAGGAGTTGCTCGCATTGTTGAAGGCGGAGGATGCAACGGCCGAGGAGCCGTTGTACTTCGTGCTGAGCACCGGCAATGTCATTCGGGTCGATTGCGTGCATGGCAAACCTGAGCATGAGACACCCCAACTGTACCGTTTCAGCCGAGACGAGCGCAGGTCAGGTCGGGCTGGGCGCGGAGCCCTGATTTTCTCTGTCGCAGTCTTTCCCTTGATGCAAAGAACGGACAGCTTTGGCGCGAGCCGGCCGAGAGGTTGTTTTCCGCTTCACTTAGGCGTGGGTGACTTTCTGCCTATTGACCCCACGGGGAGCTACGCACAATGTGACTACCGCTGTAGTCAGAACCGGACGATCCTGCCCGAAGCAGGAAGGTCCGGCAGCACTTGAACGGATTCCACCCACTGGCGCAGGCCAAACGAGGACCACTGCACGTGTCACGCCGCAGCCGACTGCTTCTCTGCGCGGGTCTGGTCCCGCTTCCGTGGTTCCTGTTCTGGACCAGCGTTGCCGCCGTATTCGCGCCGGGCTACAACCCGCTTGCACAGCACGCCAGCGAGCTGCTGCAGGCGCCAACGCTTGCAAGCATCTGCGGCAGGATCGCCGCCATGGGCGTCGGCGCCGGCTTCGTGGCGTTCTCCCTAGGGGTATGGCGGGAGTCCGGCCGCCGGATTGCCATAGGCGCGATCTGCTGGATGGTCTTTGGCATCTCCATGCTGACCAACGGGCTCTGGCCCATGGGCCATCCGATGCACGGCTTCTACACCATCGGCATCGCCAACATCATTGCACCCGCGATGTCGCACATCGAGTTGAGCGCGTGGTCGGCCAACCGAAGGGCGTATGCCGTGACCGCATTGGTGAGCATCGCGAGCATCGTCTATCTCTGGCTGAACCTGGTGGGCGCGGACCCGGATGGCTTCAGGGGGCTGACTCAGCGCGTGTTCTCGTCGATTAATTCGCTGTGGCCATTCCTGGTTGCGTTGTACCTGCTGCGCAGGCGCCCCAATGAGCTGACGACGCATCCCGCGCGTTGACTGTTGCGCACGACAGAAACACGGACGGCCGTTGGTCGTGTGGAGCTGGGAGGATGATGAGGATTTCACGCCGTCAGCCGATCTACGTTCAAGCGCATCAGGGCCACTTCGTCGCACGTGTGGTGGGTGGGGACAGTACTGGTCCCCGCATATTCATCAAGCGAACGCTTGTGCGCGGTTGAGTGCGGCTGAGATATCGCCAAAGCGGGTTTCTGGCGTAAACCAGACAGAGCCAGGGAATTGGATCGATTTACAGGATAACGGGTATGGCCGCTTCCGGCTCGAAGCGGAAATCCACCTGCCAGTCAGACCGAACAAGCGAGGTCTCCCGCTTTACTTCTGGTTTCTGATATACGTCGGCTTGTTAGCCGGCCCCTGCCCCCCTAAGATCGGGCCTTACCAAGAGGAAGGCCGCAGTATGCGGTGCTTTGTGCGCAGGTCATGGACGCCGAGCCACGGGGCCGTCTGAACGGTGATTGGATGACCAAGGGCTTGAGCCCGCTGCGTGCATCAAGGTGCGCGTTCAATATTCTATCGGAGCCACACATGAATCTAGTGGATGTTGAGGCATACGCGAACATGGATGGGGTGACGCTCAGGTGCTATCCCGGGGAGAGCATCACCACAGTGGTCATGAAGAACACCAACAGTTATGCCGTATACGTTGATTTCATCAATGGAACCGTTCCTTCGCGCATGTTACTCACGGAGGATGAAAGTCAAAAGTTCCAGTTCGCACTTGTTCAGTGCAGTCCAACCCTCGTAGTAATAAAGAAGGTGACAAAGGCCTGACTTTCTACCGCTTCTTCAAGCTGCGGCGGGAAACTTCAGTGCATGACCAATTGGCGGAATAGCGGTTCATCTGGAATCGGTTGCCCCTGGGTGTGAGGGTGTTTCATGGATAAACACGTCCCATCGAAGAGGAATCAGCGATGAAATACCTATGCGAAGCGCTCCTGCTGTGCGCCAGTGTATTTACCTTGTCTGCGCCGGCGTTCGCCGGTGAGCCGGTTACCGGAAGTGGACCGACCAAGTCTGCGGCGGCCGACGATGCCAACCGGAGAGCTGCCGAGATCGCAAAGAAGAAGGGGATCAGCGGCACCGATGGAACCTGCTACACGCCAGCGAAGATCGAAGAGTGCAAGAAAGATCCCGATGGTGGCTTCATCTGCACCGCCGTCGTAGCCAACGAACATGGCAGTTGTGGCAAATGATCCGGCCTGCCCTGGTCGGCGACGATGGAAGCATCGTTACAGCAGGCTTGAATGCAATGCACCGCGCTTCGTCGTGCCATCGGCATCGATCAAGCATTCGAGGCGGTAGAATGCGCGGGCTGTCGAAACTGGCGTTGCTCACGTGCCTCACGCCATGCCTTCTGGCCTGCGCGCAACCCGGCAGCACCACCAACGGTGTGGTTGCAGGAAGCAGAAGCGGAAGTTACGGGCCCGAGTCCGCCGCGCAGATGGAATCCCGGGCCCGCGCCGGTGACAGATACGCTCAGGCGCTCGTCGAGAATCACTTTCGCGAGATAGGCAATGCGGCGTTGTACAGGCAATGGATGGAGGAGGGAGTCTCCAGAGAAGATCCTGCAGCGATGCAGCGCCTCGCTTCCCATCTCATCTCGTTGGGCGGGACCGAGAATTGCCACCGGGCTGAAGTGATGCTGGTGCGCGCGCGCACGCTTGTGACGGACGGCGATGCGCCGTTCCTTGGAGCGCTCGACTCCACGATGCGACGGCTGAAGGGCGAGCTACCGGGTAGCACGCCCTGCAAGGCCGCAGGAGAGCACTGATCTTCCTCCTTATCAGCATCAGTTGATGATCTCCCCGCTCCCCGACGCGACAAACGCCCTCAACTGTCGAACGAACTCCGCGTCATACAGCTCCCACTCTGTAATCTCCCCCACAACCCTCAACGGCTGCGCACTCCGATACGACCGCGTCGGGTTCCCGGGAAATTTCTTGTTGGTCACATTCGGGTCGTCTTCAAACGGTCCGGTCGGCTCCACCACATACACGCGTGGCCGCCCGTCACCTCTAGCCATCTCCGCAGCCAGCCCGGCGCCCTTGGCAATCGTGGTGAAGTAGATGTGGTTCATCACCACGCTGTCGCGATAGTTGGAGCGGAAGCCCGCACTCAGCAGCTCGCCCACCACCAGGTCGGCGCGGGTGCCGTGATAGAACGGCCCGGCGACCTGGTCGCAGGTGGCATGCGAAACGGGTGTCCATTCGGTGTCCTGCACCATCGGTTCTGCCCCTCTCTGTGCTGCCGGATCGACAGGCCGGCGAGTCTACGGCGCCCGGTGGGCCTTGCGGCAAGGCCCCATCCGCGAAATACTCTGCAAGTGGGAGGCGCGGTGCGCCTCCTTTTTTCATTCTGCGGCGCCGCGCCCTTCCAGCTCGCGCACGGCGGTTTCCAGCGCCTCCAGCTTCTCGCGGGTCTTCAGCAGCGCGGCACGCTGCACTTCAAACTTTTCGCGTGTCACCAGGTCCAGTTTGGCCAGCCCCGCCTGCAGCACGCTCTTGAAGGTGGCCTGCAGTTCCTCGCGCGATTCGCGTAGGCCCGGCGGCACCAGATCGCTGAGGGCGACGGGCGAGGTCATCGATTTGGTTCAGGTCGATCATGGGGAGGGGGCCGTGGGGTAACAGCCGGTTCGATCTTCACCCCGCCGAGTTAAACAGGGAAGGGGCCGGGTGACCTGCATGCCCCCGGCGACGCTCCTGATGCCACAATCATTGTTAGAGGAGGGACTGGGAAATGCCCTCGTCAGGGACTGTGTTCTCCGGCTCTCAAGGCCGTAGTGTGCAGGAGGCTGGTGCCAGAGTGCCTCATGGAACAATTAGAACATCTACTGCGGGCGAGATCCGTGCGTCAGGCGGACGAGTCGACGTTGCACCGGAGCCGACACGGAGTGGTCAAATGAACGGGCAGCATGTGAACGTGAGAGAAGGTGGCGGAGCTAGTACCTTTGGCGAAGCTAGGGCAAATCCTGTCTCCAAGGTCGAAAGGATCAACTAATGAGCAATGATCATTTTTTCGAAATCGTCGACTATCGAGACTTCCATGATGTTCCCCGGCTCATCGCAGTCCGCTCTGAGGATGAGCGAGTCTGGATATTCGATAGCAAGTTTAATGGCGACTTGGATGAGTATGAGTTCTTCTATCGAGTTTATTTGGTGGATCTCGACACTGCCCTTGGAGTGGGTCATATTGAGGAGTATCTGAAAGGGCGCTGTTCAGCGCAGAGGGCGGAAGTTCGGGTTTCTCAGATCGATTTCGATGCCACACGCAGAAGACCGTTCATGGTGAACGATTGGCAGGCGCCTGAATGAATCATCTCGGTTGGCATCTGCTCTTGGCCGAAAGCAGAACCGCGGTCCAGATGATTCCGATATATGTGCAGCCATCCGCCTGCGAGAGAGTACGGATACGATCAATCGGATAAATCACGATTGCTATTCACGGGATGTGGGCTGCTGCCAGTTTCAAAGACACTTTTTCAAGATGGAAGATGAGACCCGGAGGCGGTTCATCGAGAGAAGAAGGACATTCAGCCGCGAGTTCAAGATCGAGGCGGTCAGGTTGGTCACCGCGCGTGGCGTGGCTGTGGCCTAGGCCGCCAAGGACCTGGACGTTCACGCGAATGTGCTGCGCAAGTGGGTTCGTGAGTTGCGAGAGGAGCCTCAGGGGGCGTTTCTTGGCACCCAGGACGCGGAGATAGCGCGACTGCGCAAGGAGGTTGCAAGCTCAAGATGGAGCGCGACATCCTGAAAGGAGCCGCGGCTTACTTCGCGAAGGAGTCGATGTGAAGTTCGGCTTTGTGGCGAAACACCGAGGGGCCTGGCCGGTCAATCTGATGTGCGAGGCGCTCGGTGTCTCGCGGGGTGGCTTCTGCGCGTGGCTCACACGGCCCAGGAGCCAGCGCAGCCTCAGCGATGAAGTGCTGGGCGCGCAGGTCTACCAGAGCTTCGTGCGCAGCGACCGCACCTACGGCGCGCGCCGTGTGTGGCACGACGTGCTGGAGCAGGGTCAAGCCTGTGGTCTGCACCGCATCGAGCGACTCATGAAAGGGTATGCAGACACATGGACGACGATTGAGCGCGTGGAGTTGAGAAAGTGATGAGGGTTTTTCGCCACCAGCTCATCTACGTCCAAGTGCACCAGGACCATTTTATGGCGCGCTCGGTCGGGAGAGGCAGGACGATCCGTCGCCAGTGTCACGCCCTCGGCAATCGCGCAGATCCGATCTCAGCAAGGTCGACAGCCCGAAGACGGGCGCGCAGGTGATAGCCCATGAAGATCAGCACGATATTGATACGGCGGAGCGTGGACGCCCCGCGGCCACCAGTGATGAGGTTCGTGCCACAGAGCGGAATGCTTACGGCACGGAGGCGGTTGTTGCTAAAGGCCTTGGGATCAACATCAGCAAGAGTGAACAGGCCAAGGGGGTGGAGGGTTCTGTTGCAAACTGGGAAGCGCGTCAGCCCAAGACCGAGAAGGACAACTGACTATGAAATCAGCGTCATTAGTGCCCATGCTGGGCCTGCTGCTATCTGCATGTGCCAGTGGGGGGGCGACAACCGTAAAAGACGATCCTCATGATGAAGTGCTGTGTGCCATCGCTAAGAATCCCGGCGAATATGATCGGGACGAGGTCGTGTTGTCAGCTCGATATGTAACGGATAACCGCCACGAAGAGGTTCTGCGCAACTCCCGCTGCAGCGATGGCGCACGAATCCTCGATATCGGCAAGCATGGGGCCGCTAGTTCGGTCGCACGTTTTTACGCCGAACAGAAGCGTATATGCCTGGAGCGTAACAGTCCTGGCCTGTGCAATATCTCTGCCAGCGTGCAGGTATCCGGGCGGATTCGGCTGACGCAGGATCGTGCCGTGTTCGATCTCGAGGACGTGAGGCACTTCGCGTTTGACGATGAGCGGTAGTCTGCTTTTCGCCCCGCTGTCTGGCGAAAGTGGCGTCAACTCAATCTGATGTCGAGCGCCCTTCCAGTTCGCGCACGGCCGTTTCCAGCGCGTCCAGCTTCTCGCGGGTCTTCAGCAGCACGGCGCGCTGCACTTCGAATTCCTCGCGGGTGACCAGGTCGAGCTTGGCCAGGCCGGCCTGCAGCGCGCTCTTGAAGGTGGCCTGCAGTTCCTCGCGCGATTCGCGCAGGCCCGGCGGCACCAGGTCGCTGAGGCGACGGGCGAGGTCATCGATTTGGTTCAGGTCGATCATGGGGTGCTCCGTGGGGGTGGGCCCGCGCATCCAGCGCGGGCAGGCCGGTCGGGCACAAGGATACTGCCGGCACCCACCGCCCGGACAGGCCGCAGCGGCTTCGCACGGGCCGCGTTCAGGCGCTATCCTCCACGCCGGAATACAGGAGATCGACGATGAAGATGGTCATGGCGGTGATCAAGCCGTTCAAGCTCGACGACGTGCGCGAAGCGCTGGCCGAGCGTGGGGTTACCGGGATCACGGTGACGGAAGTAAAGGGCTTTGGTCGCCAGAAGGGCCATACCGAGCTGTACCGTGGCGCGGAGTATGTGGTCGATTTCCTGCCGAAAGTGAAGCTGGAAGTGGCAGTGACCGATGACCAGGTGGAGGCGGTGGTTGAGGCCATCGTGAAGGCCGCCGGCACCGGCAAGATTGGTGACGGCAAGGTGTTCGTGTACGACCTGGGCAGCGTAGTGCGTATTCGCACCGGTGAGCTGGACGCGGACGCGTTGTAACCCGTTCGGCGGGATGTTGTAGAGCCGAGCCGATCCTCGGCTGCATTTCGCGCGATGCAGGAACAGCAGCCGAGCGTGGGCTCGGCTCTACAAGAGCGGTAAAGCGGTCGAGCGAGCTCGACCCCTACCGGCGCTTGGCCCACTTGTAGAAGCGCTTCCAGCCCTGGCGCACGGCGGTCACCCAGCCCGGGTCGGCCACCAGTGCGGCCTGTGCGGGGCTCGGGGCCTGGCCGGTTACGCGCTGGCGCATCTTCAGCAGGTTCTTCATGTCGCTGCGGCGCAGCTGCCGGCTCAGCGGGTTGCGGCGCAGCCAGCGCGGTACGCGCCAGGCCGAGGTGAAGTCCAGCAGCACCGGAACGCCGGCGCTGACCACCACATTGGTGCCATGCAGGTCGTTGTGGGTGATGCCGGCGGCGTGCAGGCGGCTGAGCGCGTGCTGCAGCTGCTCGAACACCTCATTGCCTACCGCCTGCGCGGTGCTGAGCGTCTGGCCGGGAATGAATTCCATGCCCAGTGCCAGACCACCGAGGGTGCCGAGCAGGGCCGGGGCGTGCTTCCAGCCGCCCAGGCGCTGCAGCATGCGCGCTTCGCGGCGCACCATCAGCCGCGCGACCGGCGACAGCGGAGTGCCGCGATAACGGGAATAGTCCTTGACGACCGCCTCGCGCCCGTCCAGGCAGGTGCGGTAGACGTCGGGGGCCAGGAAGCGTTCGCCGCGCTTGAGCAGCAGCGGCGCTGCGGCGTCGTCGCCGCAGGCAGAGGGGGGCGTTGCAGGGAGGTACATGTTGGGGTCTCGGACGACCCGGTGGGTGGCGCAAAGCGTCAAGCGAACCGGCGTTACAGGGAGTTACTCAGTTTTCGTTAATTTTAGTACTCGCCAGTTCGCTATTCCACGATTTGTCGGAGAAATGTCGGGGACGTGGCTGGAACAGTTCGTCACACCAAATCGGACAGTAATGTCTCACTTGTTTCGGAGTGCTTTGAATATCAATGGCTTGGCCCTGCTTTCTTCCCATTCATCGGCGTTCCGCTGAACGCCGCGTTCGCCCGGCTTGACCCCGGCGCACGGCCTGCCGACCATAAGCTGTTAACCCGCGACATCGGCGGCCGCCCCTCTCCGGCACGTCCCCGTCCCCTGCCGCGTTCCCCACCGGTGCTGGCCGCCTGGCCGTGCATCGCCCCCGTTTCCCGTTCCGGCCACGGCTGGAGGAAAGTGCTTTGACCATCAAGATCGTCCTTGCAGTGCTGTTCGTGGCCTGCGTGCTTTACATCCACTTCCGTGGCAAGGTCCGTGCGCGCTGGTCGCGCCAGTTGCTGGACCACTCCAGTTTCATGGCCCCGATCAACGTGGTCATGTATATGTTCTCGAAGGTGCCGACCACGCCGTTCCTGGACCCGGGCAAGGAATTCCCGCAGCTGGAGCCGCTGCGCCAGAACTGGCAGATGATCCGTGACGAGGCGCTGGCGCTGCGCGATGCGCAGAAGATCGCCGCCTCCAGCAGCTTCAACGATGCCGGCTTCAACTCGTTCTTCCGCCGCGGCTGGAAGCGCTTCTACCTGAAGTGGTACGGCCCGTCGCACCCGTCGGCGAAGACGCTGTGCCCGAAGACCGTGGAGCTGATCGAGTCGATTCCGGACGTGCGCGCGGCGATGTTCGCGCAGCTGCCGCCGGGCAGCGAGCTGCGCCCGCACCGCGACCCGTTCGCCGGTTCGCTGCGCCTGCACCTGGGCCTGACCACGCCCAACGACGATGGCTGCTACATCGAGGTGGACGGCATCAGGAAGAGCTGGCGCGATGGCGAGTGGATGATGTTCGACGAGACCTACATCCACCATGCGCACAACGAGACGCAGGAGGATCGCGTGATCCTGTTCTGCGATATCGCGCGTCCGCTGCGCTTCGGCCTGCCGGGCCTGTTCAACCGTGCAGTGGCGGCCACGCTGCTGGCCGGCGGTGCCTCGCCGAACCTGCCGGGTGACCCGACCGGTGGCGTCAACAAGGCCTTCGGTGGCCTGTACAAGGTGCGTCTGAAGGCCAAGGCCCTGCGCGAGCGCAGCGTGGTGGCCTACCAGCTGATCAAGTGGGGCCTGGTGGTGGCGGTGATTGCGGGTATCTGGGCGCTGTGAAGCGCTGGGTCTGATCGGGTTGCCGGCCAGCGGCCGGCACTACCGGAACATGAAAAACCCGCGCTGTCGCCAGCGCGGGTTTTTTCTTTTACTTCAATGCCGCCTGCACGAACGGCGGGGTCACCAGCACGCCGGTGTGCAGCGCGGCGGTGTAGTACAGGGTGTTGAAGGTCTTGGCGGCCGAGTCGGCCTGGCGGAAGTCGAAGCTGCTGTCGCCCTTGCGCGCCATGGTCACGCTCCACCAGCCGGTCGGGTAGCACGGCTGCGGGAACGGCAGGGTCTTGAACGAACCGAAGCCGGCCTTGCCCATCTCGGCGCGCATCTCGTTGATCAGCTCCAGCTGCATCAGCGGCGATTCGGACTGCTGCACCAGGATGCCGTCGTCCTTCAGGGCCTTGAAGCAGCTCTCGTAGAAGGCCTTGTTGAACAGGCCTTCACCCGGGCCGACCGGATCGGTCGAGTCCACGATCACCACGTCCACACTGCCGGCCGGGCAGTTGGCCATGTAGGCCACGCCGTCGTCGAACAGCAGCTCGGCGCGGGCGTCGTCGTTGGAATCGCACAGTTCCGGGAAGTGCTTGCGCGCCATCACCGTCACCTGCTCGTCGATATCGCACTGGGTCACGCTCTCCACGCCCTTGTGCTTGAGCACTTCGCGCAGGGTGCCGCAGTCGCCGCCACCGATGATCACCACGCGCTTGGGCGCGGCGTGGGTGAACAGCACCGGGTGGCTGATCATCTCGTGGTAGAAGAAGTTGTCCTTGCTGGTCAGCATGATGGCCCCGTCGATGGTCATCAGGTTGCCCCAGTCGGTGGTCTGGAAGATCTCGATCTTCTGGAACGGCGACTGCACCTCGTCCAGCTTGCCGGTGATGCGGTAGCCGATGGCCGAGCCGGTGCGCTCGAAGTGTTCGATGTACCAGTTGTTGCTGTCAGTCATGGAAGTACGGTCCTGTTCGGAGGGAAGTGAAGCCGGGCTGGCGGCGCGGTGCCGCGTGGCGCAAGCCACATCCGGACGGATCGGCCTGTTCAGGTCCGGCAGGAGCCGGGGTCACGGGCGCGGGCGCGCATGATAACGAACCTGTGGGCATATAGGCGTTATCATGCCCCCCCTTTTATTGCCAACAAGGCCGACTGAAATGACCGATTGGTCCCTCGACCAAGCCCGCAAGACCTACTCGATCCCGCATTGGGCGGATGGTTACTTCGACGTGGATCAGGCCGGGCACATGGTGGTGAGACCGACCGGGGCGGACGGCCCGGTGGTGTCGCTGCCCAAGGTGGTGGACGCCGCGCGTGCTGCCGGCGCCAAGCTGCCGCTGCTGGTGCGCTTCCCGGACATCCTCGGCCAGCGCCTGGGCAAGCTGCAGGCCGCCTTCGCCCAGGCCCAGCAGGACTGGGACTATGCCGGCGGCTATACCGCCGTGTATCCGATCAAGGTCAACCAGCACCGCGGCGTGGCCGGCACTCTGGCCAGCCACCACGGTGAGGGCTTCGGCCTGGAAGCGGGCAGCAAGCCGGAACTGATGGCCGTGCTGGCGCTGTCGCGCCCGGGTGGCCTGATCGTCTGCAACGGTTACAAGGACCGCGAGTACATCCGCCTGGCCCTGATCGGCCGCAAGCTGGGCCTGCAGACCTTCATCGTCATCGAGAAGCCGTCCGAGCTGAAGCTGGTGCTGGAGGAGTCCAAGGCGCTGGACGTGAAGCCGGGCCTGGGCGTGCGCATGCGCCTGGCCTCGCTGGGCGCCGGCAAGTGGCAGAACAGCGGCGGCGACAAGGCCAAGTTCGGCCTGTCCCCGCGCCAGCTGTTGGACCTGTGGAAGTCGCTGCGCGATACCGAGTACGCCGACTGCCTTAGCCTGCTGCATTTCCACATGGGCTCGCAGATCTCCAACGTGCGCGACATCGCCAACGGCATGCGCGAAGCCACCCGCTACTTCGTCGAGCTGTCACAGCTGGGCGCGAAGATCACCCACGTCGACGTGGGTGGCGGCCTGGGCGTGGATTACGAAGGTACCCGTTCGCGCAGCTTCTGCTCGATCAACTACGGCCTGAATTCGTATGCCAGCAACATCGTGCAACCGTTGGCCAACGCCTGCGAAGAGCACGGCCTGGCCCCGCCGCGCATCGTCACCGAGTGCGGCCGCGCGATGACTGCGCACCATGCAGTGCTGATCGCCAATGTTTCTGAAGTGGAGCAGGCGCAGGAAGGCCGCGTGCCGGACCAGCACGACGACGAGCCGGCGGCGATCCGTCACCTGCGCGAGATCCACGAGGAACTGGACGTGCGCCCGGCGGTGGAACTGTTCCAGGAAGCGCAGCACTTCCACGCCGAAGGCCTGGCCAGCTACGCGCTGGGCCAGATCGACCTGCCGCAGCGTGCGCGCATCGACGATCTGTTCTATGCCATCGCCCACGGCGTGCGTGCGCGCCTGAGCTATGACGAGAAGAGCCACCGCCCGGCGCTGGATGAACTGAACGAGCGCCTGGTCGACAAGTACTTCGTCAACTTCAGCGTGTTCGAATCGATTCCCGATGCGTGGGCGATCGACCAGGTGTTCCCGATCGTGCCGATCGAGCGCCTGAACGAGACACCGGACCGTCGCGGCATCATCGCCGACATGACCTGCGATTCCGATGGCATGGTCAAGATCTATGTCGAGAACGAGAGCCTGGACAGCTCGCTGCCGCTGCACGCGATCAAGCACGGCGAAAGCTACCGCATCGGTTTCTTCATGGTCGGTGCGTACCAGGAAATCCTGGGCGACATCCACAACCTGTTTGGTGACACCGACGCGGTGGAAGTGCTGGCCGATGCCGATGGCTACGCGATCACCCAGCAGCGCCGTGGCGACACCACCGACGTGATGCTGGACTACGTGGGTTACAGGCTGGACGACCTGCGTGCGGCCTATGCCCAGCGCGTGGCGGCGGCCGAGCTGTCGCCGGAACGTGCGCAGGAACTTTCCGAAGCGCTGGAAGCGGGCCTGACCGGCTACACGTACCTGTCCGACGAACCGCTGGTCTGATGATTACGGGAACGCCGGGCATGGCCCGGCGCTACCGGTCACCATGAGCGCGCGCGCGATCTTCCACCTGTTCCTGCATGCCGCCGTGCCAGCCCTGCTGGCGTGGCTGTTCTGGCGCAAGCGTTTCGCCTCGGCATGGTTGTTGATGCTGCTGGGCTGGATCATCGATCTGGACCATCTGCTGGCCGACCCGATCTACGCGCCGAACCGCTGCAGCATCGGTTTCCACCCGTTGCACACCGCCCCGGCCATCGCGGTCTATGCCGGCCTGTGCGTGCCGAAGAAGACGCGGCTGGTGGGCATTGGATTGATGATCCACATCGTGCTGGATGCCATCGATTGCTGGTGGATGCATCACCGCTGAGCCGAGCCTGCGCCCGGCTGCGGTGCTGGCCGCGCCCGGCGATCACGCCGACAGCGGAAGCTCCAGCCGTGCACGCAATCCCGGGTTCTCGTTCGACAGGCGCAATGAGCCACCGTGGCTGGCTGCGATCTCCGCCGCAATCGCCAGGCCCAGGCCGCTGCCTTCCACCCGTTCGTCCAGGCGCACGCCGCGCTGCAGGACGCTTTCCAGCTTGGCCTTGTCCAACCCGGGGCCATCGTCGCGGACTTCGATGTGCAGCCGTTCGTTCTGGGCCAGCGCACGCAGGCGCACTTCGCTGCGCGCCCACTTGCCGGCGTTGTCCAGCAGGTTGCCGAGCATTTCTTCCAGATCAGTGCAGGCGCCGGCAAAGGCCAGGCCCGGCGCAACGTCCATCTGGAAGTGGATGCGGCGGCCGGCGTGCACGCGGGTCATCAGCCGGCACAGCGCTTCGGCCGCCGGTGCCACCTCGCTGCGTTGGCGATGGTCCACCGCTAGGCCCGCGGCCAGATGGCGGTCGATGCTGGCACGCATGCGCGCGCCTTGTTCGTGCAGGGTGCGGCGCCAGTCGCGGCCTTCGCCCTGTGCTTCGGCGGCCAGCACGCTCAGCGGTGTCTTCAGGGCGTGGGCCAGGTCTTCGGCGCTGCTGCGTGCACGCGCCACCATGCGCTGATGATGGTCGAGCAGAGCATCGAGCTCATCGGCCAGCGGGGCGATTTCCCGGTCCAGCCGTTGCCGGTCGATGCGCTCTGCCTCGCCACGGCGGATGCGTTCCAGCTGCTGCCCGAGCCCGCGCAGCGGGCGCAGGCCGAAGTGCACCTGGCTGGCCAGTACCGCCAGCCAGGCCGCGACCAGGATGCCGAGCGCCAGCGCACTGCGGCGGCGGAACGCGGCGACATCGGCCTCCAGCGCGCTGCGGTCGTGGGCGACCACCGCGATGAACGGCGCGCCGGCGCGGGGCAGGCGCACCTGCTGCACGCGGGCACGCAGTGCCTGCTGCATCGGTCCCGGCAGATTGCGCTCTGCCGGCCCCTCGGCGCCGGCGGCCAGGGTCTGGTCCCACAGCGAGCGCGACTGCAGCAGCACCTTGCCGTGGCTGTCGGCGATCTGCCAGTAGGCGCCGGAAAACACCCGCTGGAAGCGCGCATCGTTGGGTTCCTGGCGCAGGCGCAGCTGCCCGTCCGCATCGATCTCGGCCTGCGCCAGCAGGGTCAGCATGTCCTGCTGCAGCTCGCCGTCCAGGCGGTCGCGCGCGCTGCGCTTGAACAGCTCGCCGAGCAGCACGCTGGCCAGCACCGAGACCAGCACCAGGCCGATGCCGGCCACCAGCAGCAGGCGCCGGCGCAATGACGGTTGCCGCGCGCTCATGCTTCAGCCAGCCGCCAACCCTGGCCACGCACGGTGTGGATGAGGTCGACGCCCAGCTTGCGGCGTACCCGCCCGAGCAGCACGTCCAGCGCGTTCGAGTCGGGATCGTAGCCGCCTTCAAAGACCTGCTCGCCGAGACGGTCGCGGCTGATCAGGTTGCCGGCGTGGTGGATGAAGTAGCTCAGCACACGGAACTCCTGCGGGCTCAGCGATAGTGCCTGCCCTTCCAGTTCAAAACGGCCGGCGTTGACATCCAGCTGCAGCGGGCCGCAGTGCAGGCGCGGGCTGGCGTGGCCGTGGCTGCGGCGGATCAGGGCACGCAGGCGCAGCACCAGTTCGTCGGCCTGGAAGGGCTTGGTGAGGTAGTCGTCGGCGCCGGCATCGAAGCCGGCCAGCTTGTCGTGCCAGCGTCCTCGCGCGGTCAGCACCAGTACCGGGAAGTGGCGACCGTTGCCGCGCCAGCGCTCGATGACAGAGAGTCCATCCAGCCCGGGCAGGCCCAGGTCGACGATGGCCGCCTGCAGGTCCTCGATCTGGCCGATCTCCTCGGCCTGGCGCCCGTCGGCCACCACTGCCACCACATAACCGGCCTGCTCCAGCAGAGGCACCAGGCGCTGCGCCAGCGCGGCGTCGTCTTCGGCCAACAGGATGCGCATCAGTCGTCCAGCTCCGTTTTCAGCAGCTTTCCATTGCGCGCATCATAGTCCAGCTCGACCACCACGCCGTCGCTGCGCAGGATCTCCACCTCGTAGACGCCGTCGTCCAGCTCTACTTCCAGCAGCTGCCCCGGATAGCGCTGGAGCGCATCGCGCACGACGCCTTCCAACGGCACATAGCGGCCCTGCTGAACGGCGCGGCGTGCGACCTGCTGCGCCGGGTCCTGCGCGGGCGCGGCGGCGGTCGGGGCGCTGGCCAGGGCCAGCAGCAGGGGCAGGGTCGAGAGCATCGCGGGCGCGCCGGGGCAGGGGAACAGGCGGGAGCGTGCCATTGGCGACTAACAGCCGGCTAACAGTGGCGGCTAAGGGGCTGTTAACCCGAGCGCGCATCGTGGTGGTGCCGGGATGGTCCGGCCACGAACAGGAGAACCCCCATGTTGAAGTCGCTCACTCTCGCCGCTGTTGCCATGCTGGCCCTCGCCCCGGCCGTGCAGGCCGCACCGCTGGGCATGGCCCAGGTCGAACAGGCCCTGCGCAAGGCCGGCTACACCCAGATCCACGAGATCGAGCGCGATGACGGCCTGTGGGAAGCGGACGTCAGCCGTGCTGATGGCCGCTTCAGCGAAGTCTACGTGGACCCGAAGACCGGCGAGATCTTCGACGAGCACAGCGGCCGCGCGTTGTTGAGCGCCGAACAGGTGCTGGCACGGGCGCAGGCGCATGGCCTGCGCAAGATCCACTCGCTGGAACGTGATGGCGCGACCTGGTCGCTGGAAGCGCGCAACGCCCGCAACCAGAAGGTGGAGGTGCGCCTGAGCGGCTATGACGGCCGCATTCTGCACAGCGAGCGCGATGGCTGGCTGGATTGATTCGCGTGCCGGTGGGTGCCGGCCGCTGGCCGGCACAACAACATGACCGTTCCGCCGGCCAGCGGCCGACGCTGCCGTGCGGTTACCAGCCGTACGGCGGCGGGTAGTCCCAGTAGCCGGGGCCACGGCCGTAGTAGCCGCCGTACGGGCCGAAGAAGCCCGGGCCCTTGCCTTCGCTCACGTGGATGTTGACGTTGACCCCGTGGGTCTTGCCTTCATCGGTGGTGTAGTTCTTGCTCAGGTTCAGCGTGGCCGCGTTGTAGTGGCTGTTGCCGCCGTTCTTCGAGTAACCGATGCCGGTGGTGAAGCTGCCGGAGACCTTGACCTTGTCGTCGGTCACGTCGGCGATCCTGGCGTCGTCGTGCACGCGCGGGCCGCTCTTGTCGCCGTAATAGGTGCCCGGCGGGTCCTGCCTCAGGCTGGTGTCGTTCAGATAGCGCATCGGTGCCTGCGGCAGCGACAGATCCAGCCCAGCGGCCTGCGGCGCGGTGGCGCCGACAGCGGACTGGGCCAGTACGGTTCCCGGCAGGGCCAGGCACAGCAGCAGGGTCAAGGGGCGGATCATGACAGCGCTCCAGCGGACAGGTGGCCACGCAACACGCGGCGGTACAGGCCGACGCTAGCAGGGGCTGCTTGAATGATGCCTGTCGGCGCCCCGCAGCGTCGAGCTTGCTCGACTCTACAAGAAGCGGGCGTTACGGCAACCGTTCAAACCCGAACAGCGCGTCCAGTGCATGCTTGCGCCGCTCGATCCGGGCCCGCAGCAGCTGGGCGCCGATCATTGAATAGGTAATGCCATTGCCGCCGTAGGCCATGGCGAAGTGCACCCGCGGGCCCCACTGTTCATGCGGGCCGAAGAACGGCAGGCCATCGGCGGTTTCGGCGAAGGTGCCGCCCCAGGAGAAGGCCGCAACCGGGTCCAGCCGCGGGAACCAGTGCCGCAGCTGCTTCATCAGCTTGGCGGCCTTCCGGTCCACGCGCCGGTCGCGGCGGGCGGGGATGTCGATGGCGTCGTCCAGCCCGCCGACCAGCAGGCGCTGGTCGCCGGTGGCACGCAGGTACAGGTAGGGGCGCGCGCTTTCCCACACCATCGTGGTGCGCAGCTGGCCCAGCACCTCGGCATCGATCGGGTCGGTGATGAAGGCGTAGCTGCTGCGGTTGCGGGCTACGCGCTGGTTGAGCCAGCGCTGGTTGGCATAGCCCATCGCCAGCACCACGTGGCGGGCGCGGATCGTGGCACCGGCCTCGGTAACGGCGGTCACGCCGCGTGCGCCGGGCGTCAGCGTGTGCAGCAGCGTGCGGTCATGCACATGGCCGCCACGTCGCCGCAGGCGCTGCAGCAAGGCATAGGTCAGCCGATACGGATCGACCCGCGCGGCCTGGCGGGTCAGCAGCGCGCCGCCGGCGTCCACGTCGAAACGCTCCTTCAGCGCATCGGCGTCCAGCCAGCGCGCGTCCAGGCCGATGCCGCGACGGGCATCGCCTTCGGCCATCAGGCGCGGCACGTCGCGCGCGCGGCTGGCCAGATACAGGCTGTCCATGCGCTGGAAGTCCACGTCTTTCAGGCCGCGCGCCACATCGCCCAGCGCCGGTATCGCTTCGGCACAGGCGAGGTAGGCCAGCGCAGCGGCGTCATGACCGTAGCGCTGCGCCAGTTCAAGCAGGTGCGTATCGATCTCGTACTGCAGCAGCGCGGTGCTGGCGGCGGTGCTGCCCCAGCCGATGTCGCGCTGCTCGATCACTGCCACCTCGTGCCCATGCCGGGACAGCTCATCAGCAATCAGCGCGCCGGTGATGCCGCCGCCGACCACCAGCACGTCGCAGCGCAGGTCTTTCTCCAGCGGTGGGAAGGCGTGGATCAGGCCGTTGCGCACCGCCCACCACGGGTAGCCACTTTTCAGGTCCATCGGCGTGCGCGGGCTCAGGCGGTGGGGCGGCCGGTGTGCGGGGTCTGGATCAGTTCGGACAGATCGAAGCCCTGCAGGCGCGCGCTCGCCAGATAATGGTCCTGCACGGTGCTGTCCAGCCGCGGCTCGCGCGCCAGCAGCCACAGGTACTTGCGATCGGGGCTGCCGACCAGCGCGACGCTGTAGTCCGGGGCGACCTGGATCACCCAGTAGTCGCCCTTGGCGAACGGCAGCCAGCGCAGGCCCTTGGGCAGGAAGCTGACCTCCAGCCGCGCGCTGTCGTTGTCCACGGCGCAGGCCTCGCCGGTGGCCTCCTCGACCTCGCCGTCCATGCGGCAGCGGTTGGTGACGCCGACGTTGCCGTTGTCGAGCAGGGTGTAGTGCGCCGACACGTCGGTGCAGCCCTCCGGCTCGTGGCGCATCGGCAGGCGGGCGATCTCGTACCAGGTGCCCAGGTAGCGGGGCAGCTTGAGGTCGGCGACGGTCTTCAGCGGCGGGTGGTCGGTCATCGGCGGTCGTGGTGGGGGTGGGCCTCCACGATGCCGATGGGCTTGCCATGGGCGGGTGAAGCCGTGGCGATGGCAATGTCCAGAACATTGCGTCGCCGCTGCGGCGTGCCCGTTGTCACCGGTGCGGCGGTATTCTGCCGCCAGCGCCGTGTTTTCCTGATCCAACCGAGGTGGAGGTGCCGATGTACCAGGTGATCCTGTTGAAGAGTGAAACCGCGTTTGCGCGCGAGCAGTGGCCGCAGGTCGACGACCTGGTGGACTACGAGGGCGTCAGCTACAGCCTGCGCGCCGGCCCGCGCCAGCCGCTGCCGACTGACCACGACTGGCACCCGGTGGCGGTGTATGCGCCTGATGAGATCACCGAGGAAGAGTTCCAGGACTGGTACGCGCTGCAGCAGCCGGCCGTGGAAGAGCTGCGGCTGAAGTACTGATTTCGCCGGGGAGGCATGCGGGCGCGCGGAAACGTGGGCTGGGTGAACTGACCGGGCGAATCGACGGGGCAAACCGGCGGGGCAAACCGGCGGGGTAGAGTCGACCCTACCCCGTCGATTCGCCCGGCCACGATCACCCCGCCGCAATCGCCGGGCCGTCGAAGCCCAGTGGTGACCACCCAGCGCCATCACCCTGTCGAAGCCCCCATCCACGCGGGTGTAGTCCTCCGCGCCACCATCCGGCCTTTACCGCATGTGCCGTATAGTCGCGCGCAGGCGCGGTGGTCCGCGCGAAACGGTATGGCTGGCGTGTTTTCTTTCCTTCGATCGATCCGTGCACGGGGGCCTTGGCTGGCCCTGCTGCTATGCACTGCCGTCCTGCTGCCCGGACCGGCGCTGGCACAGGATGAGGACCCCACGCCAAAGCAGCAGCTGGCCGATATCGATGCGAAGCTGAAGGAAGTCGACCGCAAGCGCGGTGATGCCGCGGCCATCGAAACATTGGCCATGTTGTCCGAGGATGCTTCGAAGGCCCGGCGTGACGCCGAGGCGCTGGAGAAGTCGCTGCAGCCGCAGCTGGACCGCCTGGACGAACAGCTGGCGCAGCTGGGCACGCCTGCCGAGGGCGCCACCGAGCCGCCTGAACTGGCGGCGCAACGGCGCACCCTCAACAAGCAGCGCGATGGACTGGCCGCATCGGTGGCGCAGGCCAAGACCAGTGCGGTGCGTGCGCAGCAGCTGGCGACCGACATCGACCAGCAACGCGCCGCGCAACGTACCGAAGAGTTGGGGCAGAAGGTGGCCTCGCCGCTGTCGCCTGCGCTGTGGAGCAAGGTGGCCGAGCGTCTGCCGATTGATATCGCACGTGTTGTGCCGCTGGCCGGGCAGGGGCGTGACACGCTGATCGCCGGCATTCGCGCCAATGGCTGGGGCACGCCCTTGCTGGGCCTGGTGGCCGCGCTGGTAATGATGTTCCCGCTGCGGTTGTGGTTGCGCCGCCTGGGGCGGCAGTTCGCCGCGTCCGACCGCGCGCCTGATGGCCGCCTGCGCCGGTCTGGGCTGGCCATGTGGCTGCTGCTGGTGGGCACGTTGCTGCCCGGCTATGCCGTAGTGGTGCTGATGGCGGCGCTGGATGCCGTTGATGCGATCGCGCCGCGCCTGCAGGTGGTGGCCGACGGGTTGGAAACCGCGACCTTCCGCGCCGCGTTCATCGCTGCGCTCAGCGCCTGCCTGCTGGTGCCCAAGCGCCCCTCATGGCGATTGTTGAACCTGGACGACACCGCCGCACTCAAGTTGCGCAAGTACGCCTGGGGCGCGGCGGCGCTGGCCTGGCTGAGCACGGTGCTGGTCGCCCTCGACCAGGCCACGCGTACCAGTGACGTCACTACGGTGGCGCTGGATGGCCTGATTGCGCTGACCTACCTCGGCCTGATCATGGCCATGCTGGTGACGTTGGCGCGCCTGCACCGCCGGCAGACCGCCGAGGCCGAAGCCAAACTGGAAGCGCAGGCCGACGGGCAGGGTCCGAGTACGCCGGTGCGCCGCAGCAGTTGGCTGGTGTTGGCGCGCGTGGCAGGCAACATCGCGGTGGTGGCGGCCATCATCGCCACGCTGCTGGGCTATCTGAATTTTGCCAAGTTCGTGAACCAGCAGTTGATCGGCGGCAGCATCGTGGTGCTGGCGGCGACGCTGCTGTTCAAGTTTGTCGATGACCTGAGCACCTGGATGCTCAATGCCGACAGCAAGGTTGGCCAGACCATCCTGCTCAGCACCGGGCTGAGCGTATCGCGGCTGGAGCAGGCCGGCGTGCTGCTGTCGGCAGCGCTGCGCACCATCGTCGTGCTGATCGCGCTGCTGGCTCTGGTGGCGCCATTCGGCAACATCGGCGCAGTGGTCGAGCGGTTTTCGTCGCTGTTCACCTCTGGGTTCGATATTGGCGGAACCAAGCTGGAGCCGGTGCGCATCGTGCTGGCCGTGCTGGTGCTGCTGGCCGGCCTGGCGGTCAGTCAACTGGTGCAGCGCTGGCTGACCGACACCTATCTGCCCAAGACCGAACTGGACCTGGGGGCACGCAATTCGGTGAGTACGGTTGCCCGCTATGTGGGCATCATCATCGCGGTGATCTGGGCGCTGAGCGCGATGGGCCTGCAGCTGAGCAAGCTGGCATTGCTGGTCAGCGCGCTGTCGGTGGGTATCGGCTTCGGCCTGCAGGTGATCACCCAGAACTTTGTCTCCGGCCTGATCCTGCTGGCCGAGCGCCCGGTGAAGATCGGCGACTGGGTGAAGCTGGGCGATCAGGAGGGTGACATCCGCCGCATCAGCCTGCGCTCGACCGAGATCCAAGTGGGTGACAAGTCGACCCTGATCGTGCCCAACTCCGAACTGGTCACCAAGACCGTGCGCAACATGACGATGGGCAACAACCAGGGCCGCATCCAGATCCAGTTCGCGGTGCCGCCCAGTACCGACGTCGGCAACCTGCGGCAGGCGCTGCTGGATGCGTACACTGCGCACACCAACGTGCTGGAGCAGCCGGCACCGACGGTCTACATCGACAGCATTGCCGGTGGCCAGATCACCATCAACAGTTTCGCGTACGTGGCCAGCCCGCGGCAGGTCTACGCCACCCGCAGCGATCTGTACTTCAGCCTGCTGCAGATCCTGGCCGAGCGGAACATCCCGCTGTCGACCCCGACCGATATCCACATCACCCGCGATCCGCAGGAGTAGGGGTTTATTTGCAGGGCTGCGCCCTGCACCCGCCGAAGCAACGGCCGAAGCAACAGCAACGGCAACAGCGTGCATTCCGTGGGATGGCGGGGTGGGTCCGGTTGCGGGAGACGCCGTAAACCCATCCATGGGGGCTTGTCCGCGGCATCCATGCCGCGGACACTCCCGCAACCGGACCCACCCCGCCTTCGACAGTTTTCCGCGATCTGTTGGAAATACTATTGGGGTCAGATCCGTTTTCCTGCGGAAAACGGATCTGACCCCAGATTGATTTCGATATCTGACAGAAGTGTCGACCAAGGTCGACACCTACCGACAGCCGCAGGAATCTGTCAGAGGTGGGGCGGTGTCGGAGTGCGGGGTGTCAGCCGCATGGATGCGGCTGACAAGCCTCCATGGACGGATTTACGGCGTCCCCGCACTCCGACACCGCCCCGCCCAACCACGGAATGCACGCTGTTGCCGTTGCTTCTGAGGTTGCCGGCCAGCGGCCGGCACTACCACGGGTGCAGGGCGCAGCCCTGCAAAGAACCCTACCCTCGCGGTCGGCTGCGCGAGGGCACCAGTGCGAACGTATCCACCGCCAGCTTCTCGGCATGGTTCAACCAGGCGCGGATCTCCAGATCGTCCACTTCGTGGTCCAGTCCGAACGACACGTTGATCTTGCCGTTGGCATCGGGCTGCACCCACTGCTGGGCCAGCACCACCTTGCGCTGAGAGGACACTGCCTCGATCCAGAAGCCGCGGTCCGGGCGCGTGCTCGCCACCAGCTGCAGCATGTACTGGCCGGCGCGGGTGCGGCGGCCCTTCTGGGTGATCATGTGCGCCTGGCGCACGCTCGGGCGCGGGCCTTGGAAGGCGTCCAGCGGCGCATCCACGGCAATGCCGCCGCGCAGGTCGTCGTCGCGGTAGAGCTTGATGCCGTTATCGCGGTTGACCAGCAACGCGCACCAGTCGCCGTCGGCGGAGCCGTCCTCGAACGCGGTACAGCGATCGACATAGGCCAGGGTGTTGTCCGGGTCGGCATCATCGAACTGACGGGAGGTGTTCTCCAGGTACACCGACTTCAGGCCCCAGTCCTTGTCGTACTCAAGCAGCACTGGCGGCTGCACGTGCTGCATGCCGACCACCACCTGGTCGTCGCCATCGATCTTCAGTTCGCGGGTCGGTTCGCCCAGCCACAGCGAACGGGCGAAGGCGAGGTATTGCGGATAGTCGCGGCCACCGTCGCGCTGTGCAGCCATGCTGGCGCTCGGTGCGCGCTTCTCGTCCAGCAGCGAACGGCCGAAGCCCAGGGTCTGCAGTCCCGGATCAAGCAGGCTGAGCAGGGTCGCGCCCGAATCCAGCGTCGAACCGTCCTCCACCGCCAGCTGCTGCGGTGCCACGCCATCGCCGAGGAACAGCAGCAGGTTTTCGCGCTTCTGCTTGGCCAGGATGTGGCTGAGGTCGTTGGGCATCGCCAGATGGTCGGAGGCGATCACGATCAGCGTGTCCTTGCCGTACGGGCTGGCCTGGATGCGCTGAACCAGCTGCGAGATCAGGCGGTCGCTGCACTTGAGCGCGTTGAGCAGCCCGATGTTGCCGTACTGGCTCTGGTAACGCTCGCCCTTGCACGAGACCGGCAGATGACCGGCGGGGTGGTGGGTGTCCATGGTCAGCGTGGTCAGCATGAACGGCGCACCGGCGCGCGAGAGCTGCTCGAAGCGCTGGTAGGCGGTGTCCAGCAGCACGTCGTCGTGCACGCCCCATGCCGAGTAGTGGATGCGGCCGATCTTCTTCTGCTGCTTGAACCAGGCCAGGTCGTGCACTTCATCGAAGCCGTGACTGGCCAGGAACTGGCCCTTGCCGGCGAACTGGCCGTTGGCACCGCCCAGGTAGTGGTTGGTGTAGCCCTGCTGCTTGAGGTAATCGCCCAGGCACACGGCCTTGGGCAGGAAGCTGCCCATGCGATCCATGCTGTTCTCGTCGCCCTGCGAGGTGGTCAGCGGCACGCCGCACATCGACGACACCAGGCCGGCGATGGTCCAGCCACTGCCTTCGGCCGAGGCCAGGCCACGCACGTCCAGCGATTTCGTCGCCAGACGATTGAGGTTGGGCATCAGGCCGGGGAAGGCGGTTTCATCCAGGTAGGTGCGCTCCAGGCTTTCACCGTAGATCCATACGATGTTGCGCGGGCGTTGCAGCGGCTGCGTCGGTACCTGGTACTCGGGCGCGATGCGCGCGAAATCGACCGGGCGCAGCTGCTGGTAGAGACGCTGGCCATCACGGGCCAGCGGGCTGACCATGATCGCAGTCACCCACACTACCGCGAAGCCGGCAAACCAGGCACCGCCATGGCCGGGCCGACGCCAGCGCTTTACACGCGTAGCGAACAGCGGCAGCAGCGAGACCAGCGCCAGCACGATGAAGCCCGCGATGTAGCCCTTGAAGTCGGAGACACCGGCGCCTTCCATGTCCGCGCCCAGGTGATACAGGGTGGCGGCATTGAGCCCATCACCGGACAGCTTGTCGATCAGCCACCACGCACTGAGCGAGAGCAGCAGCAGCGAGAGCGCCGCGGCCTTCCACCACACCCACCTTGCGGACGCGAGGAACAACCAGCACAGCAGCAACAACGACAGCAGCAGTATCCAGAGCATAGGCAGCTTCGGCAGTGATGGGGTGGTGGTGATGGACGTCGTACCGACGCGTGTCCATCCGACCGACGCTGCCCCAAACACATGCACATGACAGGCCGATGACCCGATGATGCATGCACGAACCTGACTGAAATGTTTGTTGAAATGACGCGTGCGAAATCACGCCCAGAAGGTAAAACGAGCGTGAAAGGGTTGGCTTGATTGCATTAAAAGCCGCATGAATGCGACGGCTTTGCCGCCGTCATTCAGCGATGGCCGCGTTCCTCGCGTGCGCGTGCACGACGGTCGAACAGCAGCGCGCTGGTGACAATCCCCAGACCGAGCACTACGCCGATCAGCATCAGTACGAGCGCGATCGCCGGATAGCCGAACACGTGCCAGCCGGTTTCCAGCTTCATCATCAGCGACGAGGCCATGATCAGTGCCGCACTGATGATGCCGGCGGCCACGCGGTTGGCGATCTTCTGCAGGTTCTCCATCAGCCGCGATTCTTCCAGGCCGGTCACCTTCATCTGCAGGCGGTTCTCGGCCATCAGCGCCATGATGTCCGACAGCTTGCGCGGCCCATCGCGCAGCAGTTGCTGCAGCTCCATTGCTTCGCTGGCGATGTTGGCTGCCGACAGGGATTTCTTCAGGCGTGCGCGCATCACGTGCTGCAGCTGACGCTCGACAATGCGGCGTGTGTCCAGGTCGGGCGCCAGCAGGCGGCACACGGCTTCCAGGTTGAGCAGGGCCTTGCCGACCAGGCTCAGCTCTGGCGGTGTGCGCAGCCCGCAGGCGGTGGCGATGCGCACCATGTCCAGCACCACGCGGCCTTCGGAGAAGCTGCCACTGGCGGCGTAGCGTGCAATCAGCTGGCCGGTCTCGCGCAGGTAGCGCTCCTCGTCGAAGGCTTCCAGCCGCGTGCTGATGCTGATCAGGTCATCGGCCACTTCCTCGCCGCGGCCATCAACGGCGGCGAACAGGATCTTCAGCAGCCGCTCGCGCAGGCGTGGCGGCATGTGCGCGACCATGCCCAGGTCGAAGATCGCCAAACGCCCGTCGGGCATCACCCGCAGGTTGCCCGGGTGCGGGTCGGCATGGATCTCGCCGTGCACGAAGATCTGGTCGAGATAGCCGCGGATCAGCGCTGCCGCCAGCGGGTCCATCGACTGCTCGGTGCGGCGCACGCCGGGTATTGCATCCACGCGCACGCCGGTGGCCAGCTCCATGGTCAGCACGCGCTGGCTGCTGTAATCCCAGATTGGCTGCGGCACCCACAGCCGGCGGAACGGCTTGAGGTGGCGCCCGAAGCGGGACAGGTTCTCGGCCTCGGCGTGGTAGTCCAGCTCCTGCATCAGGGTCTTGGCGAACTCGTTGAGCCAGTCGCGCAGGCGCACGCGGCGGCCCACCTGGGTCAGGTGGTCGGCGGCCAGGGCAAAGCTGCGCAGCGCCTCCAGGTCCGAACGGACCTGTGCGGCGACCTCGGGTTTCTGGACTTTAACCGCGACCTGGCGGCCATCGTGCAGGACCGCGCGATGCACCTGCGCCAGTGACGCGCAGCCCAGGGGCTCGGGATCGAACGAGGCGAACAGCTTGTTCACCGGCGCGCCCAGTTCCTGCTCGACGATGGCGTGGATGCGTTCGACCGGTACCTCGGCCACCTTTTCCTGCATGCGTTCCAGTGCGGTGGCGAACTCCACCGGCACCATGTCCGGACGGGTGGACAGCATCTGGCCCAGCTTGACAAAGGTCGGCCCCAACGCTTCCAGGTCGCTGACGAACTGTTCCGGATTGCCGTCGGGGGGCACTTCGCCCGGGCTGCCGGCGGCGTCCAGGTTCATGCCCGAGAACACGCCCGAATGGCGGTAGCGCATCAGCAGGCGCAGGATCTGGCTGCGCCGGTTCATGCCTTTGACCAGCGGAGGATTGCCATTGGCGGTGGGCGGATTGCTCAAGCGGGACTCCCATGCGGCAAGGACGGTAGTGCCGGCCCCTGGCCGACACTGTCCGGGTTCGGCAGTGTCGCCGGGTCACGGTAGGCGCGCAGTGAACCCGCAGCTATCGCAGGGACCGGCGGATCGGTCAGAATCCGCTTATTCCCTCTCTGGATGTGCCATGGCCGGTGCCAGCCTGTTTGCCCTGCTCGACGATATCGCCTCCCTGCTGGACGATGTCTCGGTACTGACCAAGGTCGCCGCGAAGAAGACTGCCGGCGTGCTGGGCGACGACCTGGCGTTGAACGCGCAGCAGGTCACCGGGGTCGACGCCAACCGCGAGCTGCCGGTGGTGTGGGCGGTGGCCAAGGGCTCACTGTTGAACAAGGTGATCCTGGTGCCGGCGGCGCTGGCGATCAGCGCGCTGGAGGCCTGGCTGCACAGCCGTGGCTGGAACGTGCCGCTGATCGTGCCGCTGATGATGATCGGCGGTGCCTTCCTGTGCTTCGAGGGCGTGGAAAAGCTGGCGCATCGCTACCTGCATTCCGCCGACAACGATGCTGAGCGCCAGGCCGAGCGCCGCAAGGCATTGGCCGATGCACAGGTGGACATGGTGGCGTGGGAGAAGGACAAGGTGAAGGGCGCGATCCGCACCGACTTCATCCTTTCGGCCGAGATCATTGTGCTGACCCTGGGCGTGGTGGCGACCGCCTCGTTCACCAACCAGATCCTGACCCTGAGCGTGGTGGCGCTGGCGATGACGATCTTCGTCTACGGCCTGGTGGCCGGCATCGTCAAGCTGGACGACGTCGGCCTGTACCTGTCGCGCAAGGGCGGCGCGCTTGCGGCTTTCGGTCGTGGCCTGGTGGCGTCGGCGCCGTGGCTGATGAAGTTCCTGTCGGTGGCCGGCACCATCGCCATGTTCCTGGTCGGCGGCGGCATCCTGGTGCACAACGTGCCGGCGCTGCACCACGCGGTGCAGGCGCTGGGAGGCGAAGGGGCGTGGGGCTGGCTGATCAGTGCCGCGGCCAACATGGTGGTGGGCATCATCGCCGGTGCCATCGTACTGGCGGCGGTGACCGGCTTCCAGAAGCTGCGCGGGAAGTAATCTGTAGAGCCGAGCCCACGCTCGGCTGTTCTACGGCGCTACAGCGTCCGCATGCTGGATCATCACCCCGCCTGCACCCGGTTCTTGCCCTGTCGCTTGGCGGCATACAGGGCGTCGTCGGCGCGCCGCAGCAGGGTCTCGGTATCGTCGCCCGGCTGCCATTGCGCCAGCCCGGCGCTGAAGTGCACCGGCACGCGCCGGTCCTGCACGGTCAGCACGCGGTGCGCCAGCGAGCGCTGCAGGCGCTGCACGGTGGCCATGCTGTCGGCGCCCTGGGTTTCCGGCAGCACCAGTACGAACTCGTCGCCGCCCAGCCGTGCGATGCCGTCGGTGGCGCGCAGCAGCAGCTTGCACACGGCCACCAGGTGCTGCAGCAAAGCATCACCACCGGCGTGGCCGTGCGCCTCGTTGGTCAGGTGGAAATCATCCAGGTCGATCACCGCCACGCCCAGCGGTGAGTCGTTGCGCGCGGCACGCGCCAGCTCGCGCTGCAGCAGTTCGTCCAGGCCGCGACGGTTCAGTGCCTGGGTCAACGGATCGATGCGCGCCAGATCACCGGCAGCACGCAGCTCCCGCTCCAGCTCGGCGATGCGCTGTTCGGCGCGTTCCACTTCCTGCCGCGCGCTGGCCAGATGATCGCGGGCCTGCGCGGCCTGCTGCTGCACCTTGCCGGTATCGCGCATCACCTCCTGCAGCAGCTGGTTGAGGTCGGCGATGCTGCGCGCCTCGCGCAGCTGCAGCGCGTAACTGCCGATGCGGTCGTGGTACTCACCGGTGCTGGTGGCCATGCCATCCATGCGCTCGATGAACTCGCCCATCAACCCGCGCATCGCGGCCTTCGAATCGTCGATGCCCTGGCGCAGCAGGCCCTGCTTGTAGATCACTTCGCGCAGCTCGGCGCGGGTGCGTTCGACCGCTTCGGCTTCCAGCGGACCATCCAGCAATTGCCGTACCGCGGCGATCTGGCCCTGCAGCCAGCTGCGGTCGTCCAGCAGTTCGCTCACGTTTTCCAGCAGCAGCGCGAACAGCTCCAGCAGCAGCGCCTGCTGCTCCTGCCAGCTTTCGGCGCGCACGCCAACCTGGTGGCCGAGCTCGCGCACCCCTTGTTCGATCGGTTCCAGCGCCGTACCCGGCTGCCACTGGCGCAAGCGCATGGCCAGCGCCTGTGCCTGCTCGCGCAGGTCCGGGTCATGCTGCAGCAGGGCCACCACCGCGCCGCTCAGCAGCAGCCGCAGGTGCTCGGACAGGCGCAGGCTTTCCGGCTGCCCGTCCGGCGAATGCTGCTCGATGGTGCGGATGTACTTGTCGATCAGCTGCCGCATCGCGCGGCCGTAGCGCGGCCAATCGGCGCTGGCCTGCGCCGACTGCAGGCGGTCGCCCATGTCGCCCAGCTCGCCGGGCAGGGTGGCCATGCCGTTGGCGAACGCCGCCAGCAGCGGCTCCGGCGCGTCCGCACCGGCGAACAGCTGCTGCAGCGCCACGCCGCCGCCGCCCTGCAGCACCACGCGGTCGCCCAGCCCATCGTCCACCACCGCGCGCACGCGTGCCGGCGGCCCAAGGGCGGTACCGGGAGCAGGGCGGTGGTCGGGCTGGTCCGTCATGGAGCGAATCCTGGGGCTGGCAGGGGCAGGTTCCAGCATATCGGCGCGGCTGCCGATGGCTTGAACGGCTACGATGGGCGACAGGATGCCGCAGTGGAGGTGGTTATGCGCGTGATGTTGCTGGGGGCGACCGGGCTGGTGGGTGGGCTGGCCCTGCCGATGCTGCTGGACGACCCGCGCTGCCGCACAGTGGTGGCACCCACCCGGCGGCCGCTGGGCCTGCGCGACGCCAAGCTGCACGCGCCCGTGCTGTCCTTCGACGCCTTGCCCGAGGCGCCGGACTGGGCGCAGGTGGACGCGGTCATCTGCGCACTGGGCAGCACCATGGCCCAGGCCGGCAGCCGCGAGGCGTTCTACCGGATTGACCACGACTACCCGCTGGCCTTCGCCAACGTGGCCCGCACCCAGGGCGCGCGCGCATTCGTGCTGAACTCTGCGGCCGGGGCCAACCCGCGTTCGGCGGTGTTCTACAGCCGGGTGAAAGGCGAGCTGGAGCGCGACCTGCGCACGCTGGCGTTCGCCTCGCTCACCCTGGTGCGGCCCGGCTTGATTGGCGGGCATCGGCAGCAGGTGCGCCGTGGCGAAGCGTTCGCGCTGAAGGTGTTGGGTGCGTTGGACCCGGTGCTGCCCCGGGCCTGGCGGATCAACCCCGCCGAGCGTATCGCCAGAGCACTGGTGGATGCCGCGCTGGCGCCGGCACCGGGCGAGCACGTGGTGCCATCGCGGGATCTGGTGGGTTGATGTCCCGTGCGCTGCGCCTGACCCAGTTGCTGCAGCTGCTGCGCCGCCATCGGCGGCCAGTGGCGGGGCAGGTGCTGGCCGACGCGCTGGGCATCAGCCTGCGCACGCTGTACCGCGATATCGAGACCCTGCGCGAGCAGGGCGCTGACCTGCGTGGTGAGGCCGGTATCGGCTACCTGCTGGCGCCGGGCGATACCCTGCCGCCGATGACCCTGCCCCCGGCCGAGATCGATGCGCTGGTGCTGGGACTGCGTTGGGTCGCGGCGCGCACCGAGCCGGCGCTGGCCGAGGCTGCACGTGACGCCCTGGCGCGCATCGCGCACGTATTGCCCGTGGCGCGCCGCGAGGCCCTGCGTGACAGCGGCCTGCGCGTTGGCCCATCGCGTGCTGCGGCCAAGGTGCCGGCTGCACGCCTGCAGGCCGTGCGCGAAGCCGTGGGTTCACAGCAGCGCCTGCAATTCGGCTACCAGGACGCGCAGGGCCAGCGCAGCGAACGGATCGTCTGGCCGTTTGCGCTGGGCTACTTCGATGAAGTGCCGATGCTGGCGGCGTGGTGCGAGGGCCGCGAGGACTTCCGCCATTTCAGGCTGGACCGCATCCGCCAGGTGCGCGTTCTGGATGATCACTATCGGGTGCCACGCGCGACCCTGCTGCGGCGCTGGCAGAAAGCGCAGGGCATCGCACCGGACTGGCTGGATCGCTCATAACCACAGCAACAGCGGGAAGCGTGGAGCGGGGGGGGGGAGAGTCGACTGTTAGCCGACAATCGCGCGCAGCGCGGTGTTTTATGCAGGCTGAAGGAAGAGCAGTCGACTGGCAGTCGACTCTACCGACAGTCGACTCTGCTGACAGAATCTGTCAGTAGGCCCGTACCACCATGAACGCTCCCGACAACGGAGCTTCCCCCATGTTCACGCCCAGCACCCTGCTGCAGTACGTGCGCGACGTCGCCGCCAGCGCCTCCTTCTACAGCGGCATCCTCGGCAAACCGCCGGTCGAGCAGTCGCCGGGCTTTGCCCTGTTCCTGCTCGGCGATGGTGCCGCGCTGGGCCTGTGGCAGCGCGATGACGTTCAACCGCCGGTGTCCGCACAGGCCGGTGCCGCTGAACTTGCAATGGTGGTGGCCAGCCCTGATGCCGTTCAGCAGATGCACGATGCCTGGCGCGCACTCGGTGTGCAGATCCTGCAGACGCCGGTGACGCTGGAGTTCGGCCACACCTTCGTCGGCATCGATCCCGATGGCCACCGCCTGCGTGTCTACAGCCGCGCCGAAGGCATGGTGGCGCGCGATTGATCGCCCGCATTGGGTTACATCCACGCCATGCGTGGATGCGGGAACAAAAAAAACGCCGGGCAGTGCCCGGCGTTTCTCCCATTCACGTGCCAACCAAGGGTGGCACCCACTGGTCAGGTGGTCGATCAGCTGGCCAGCGCCAGGTCGTCCATCATCGCGCGCAGGAAGCGGGCGGCTTCGCCGCCGGTGGCCGCGCGGTGGTCGAAGGTGACCGACAGCGGAATCACCTTGTGCGCTTCCACGCCGCCCATCACCGGGGTCATCTGGTGGCGGGCACGGCCGGCACCGACGATGGCCACGCACGGCGGCACCACGACCGGGGTGGCGTAGCGGCCGGCGAACATGCCGAAGTTGGACAGCGAGATGGTGTAGCCGCTCAGTTCCGAAGCGGCGATCGAACGCGATTCGACCTGCTCGCGCAGGCGGTTGACGCCCTCGCGGATGCCGCGCGCGTCGAGCATGTCCGCATTGCGCAGCGCTGGCACGAACAGGCCGTCGTCGGTGTCCACAGCGATGCCGATGTCGACCTGTGCGTGCAGGGTGCGGGTCAGCGCCTCACCGTCGAACCAGGCGTTCATCGCTGGCACCTTCTGCGCGGCGACCACGATCGAACGCACCAGGCGCGCGGTGACGTCGTTGCCCGGCAGCCAGGCGTGGATGTCGGCGTCGTCGTTCAGCGTGGTCGGAACGACCTTGCTGTGCGCGTCGGCCATGACGCGGGCCATGTTGCGGCGCACGCCCTTCAGCGGTTCCGGCTGGCCCTTGGCGACCACGCCCGGCGGTTGGGTACGCATCGGCTTGCCGGCGGCGGACAGCGGGGTGCGCGCTTGGCTCTGCACCGGGGCCGACACCTGCGCCGGGGCAGGCGCGGCATAGGCGGCGGCAGCGACCGGTGCCGGAGCAGCGCCGAGCTTGGCGGTGCCATTGGCGGCGGCCTGCTTGACGTCGGCCATGGTCACGGCGCCATCGGTGCCGGTGGCCGGCACGCGGCTCAAGTCCACGCCCAGCTTGCGCGCCATCGCGCGCACGGCCGGCACGGCCTTGACGCCACCGACGGCCAGCGCCTGTTCGGCATGCACGGTGTTGGAGCTCTGCATCGCGCCGACCACGGTACCGGCGTCATCACGCTCGGCAGCGGCGGGCTTGGCTTCTTCCGCAGCGACCGGCGCAGCCGGCAGCGGCGGCGGGGTCGGTGCGGCAGCCGGCGCCGCCGGTGCGGCGTGACCATGGCTGTGGCCGGTGTCCTGGCCATCGGCACGCTGCGGCAGGTTCGGGTCCAGTTCGAAGCTGGCCAGCACCGAGCCGGTCGGGATGATGTCGCCGGCGCCGCCGGACAGCTTCAGCACCTTGCCGGAGAACGGCGAGGGCACTTCCACCACGGCCTTGGCGGTCTCCATCGAGACCAGCGGCTCGTCCAGCTTGATCACATCGCCTTCCTTGACGAACCACTCGACGATGGTCGCGTCCGGCAGGCCTTCGCCCAGGTCGGGCAGGTTGAAATTCTTGGTCTGGCTCATTTGCAGTTCTCTTCCAGCAGTTCCAGTTCGCGGGCCGGCAGCCAGCCCGTCGCGCCATTGGCGCGCTCGGACCACCACCACCCACCGTGTTCGTGATGAAGCTTCACCATCTCGCCACTTTCCACATCCAGCTCGCGGGCATCGTAGTCGCACAAGGCTTCGGCGCGACTCTCGTCCAGCAGCTGCAACCAGGCGATGGGCGCCCATCCAGCGCGCCCATCGTTGGTGCGTACCCAGGCAAACGCCGGCCATTCCTCGTCACGGACACCTACTTCGACGATCTGGCCGGTGTGGAACCGGAGCGGGTTGGGATACTGGCTGCGGTAAGCCCCCAGAAGGCGGGCCCGCATGTCAGCCGGCCGCCACCGCGCGCTTGGCCGCCGCCACGATCCGCTCAACGCTCGGCAGGTATTTCATTTCCAGGCGGAACAGCGGAATGTGGGTGTCGTAGCCAGTGACGCGCTCGACCGGGGCCAGCAGGTCGTAGATCGATTCCTCGGCCAGGCGCGCGGCGATCTCGGCGCCGAAGCCCGCCGTCTTCGGGGCCTCCTGCACGATCACGCAGCGGCCGGTCTTGGCCACCGACTCGGCAATGGTGGCGAAGTCCAGCGGACGCAGCGTGGCCACGTCGATGACTTCGGCACTGATGCCTTCGCCGGCCAGCTTGTCGGCCGCCTCCAGCGCTTCCTTCACCTGCGCGCCCCAGGTCACCAGGGTCACGTCGGTGCCGTCGCGCAGCACGAAGCAGACGTCCAGCGGCAAGGCTTCGCCGTCGTTGACGACCACTTCCTTGTACTGGCGATAGATGCGCTTGGGCTCCATGTAGATCACCGGATCCGGTTCGCGGATCGCGGCCAGCAGCAGGCCGTACGCACGCTGCGGCGACGACGGCAGCACCACGCGCAGGCCCGGCACGTTGGTGAAGATCGCCTCGTTGGCTTCGCTGTGGTGTTCCGGCGCGCGGATGCCACCGCCCCACGGCACGCGCAGCACCATCGGGCAGTGCAGGCGGCCACGGGTGCGGTAGCGCAGGCGTGCGGCGTGGCAGACGATATGGTCGACCATCGGGTACATGAAGCCGTCGAACTGGGCTTCGGCCACCGGCTTCATGCCCTGCGCGGCCAGGCCGATGGTCAGGCCGGCGATGGTGGTTTCATCCAGCGGGGTGTCGAGGATGCGTTCGGAGCCGAAGCGCTGCTGCAGGCCGGCGGTGGCGCGGAAGACGCCGCCGTTGACGCCCACGTCCTCGCCCAGCACCAGCACCGACGGGTCGTGCTCCAGCTCCCAGGCCAGCGCCTGGGTGATGGCTTCGATGAGGGTGATCGGCGTGGTGGTCATGCTCTCTTCTCCGCGCGCGACAGCAGCGCTGTCGGCGGCGTTGGTGTGCGCGCCGGGCGCGCCGTTCTTGATCTCATCCATGGCGCTTCTCCAGGGCGATCGCCTGGGCACGCTGGGCCAGCAGGTCCGGCGGCGGATCGGCATACAGGAAGTCGAACATCGCCTCGACCGGCTGCACCGGCGTGTTGAGGTACAGGTTCACTTCCTCGTCCACGCGCGTGCCGCACTCGGCGATCCAAGCGGTTTCTTCTTCTTCGCTCCACACGCCGGCGGCGGTCAGGTACTTGCGCAGGCGCAGCATCGGCTCGCGCTGCCAGGCATCCTTCACTTCGGCGTCGTCGCGGTAGCGGCGCGCGTCATCGGCGGTGGTGTGGTCGGACAGGCGGTAGGTCATCAGTTCCAGCACGGTGCCACCGTCGCCGGCCAGCGCACGTTCGCGCGCCTGCTCCATCGCCGCCAGCACCGCGATCAGATCGTTGCCGTCCACCTGCAGGCAGTGCAGGCCGCCGGCCAGGCCCTTCTGCGCCAGCGTCTCGGCGCCGGTCTGGGCCGAACGCGGGACCGAGATGGCCCAGCCGTTGTTGACGATGCACAGGATCAGCGGCAGCTTGTAGGCGCCGGCCGAGTTCAGGGCTGCGTAGAAGTCGGTCTTGGAGCTGCCGCCGTCGCCGCACACGGCCACGGCGATCTGCGGTTCCTTGTTGAGCTTGAACTTCAGCGCGGCACCTGCGGCATGCAGGCACTGGGTGGAGATCGGCACGCAGAACGGGAAGTCCTTGGCCGCGTTGCCGCCGTAGTCGTTGCCGCGCTCGTCGCCGCCCCAGTACATCAGCACGTCGTGCGGACGCACGCCACGCATGAACATTGCGCCATACTCGCGGTACGACGGGGCGAACACGTCGTCCTTCTGCATTGCGGCACCGATGCCCACGTGCGCGGCTTCATGGCCCAGGCAGGCGGCATAGGTGCCGAGCTTGCCGGTGCGCTGCAGCGCGATGGATTTGCTGTCGAACGTGCGTACGTACAGCATCTGCTTGAACAGCGGTACCAGGACCTTGGGGTCGCGCAGCGACGCGGGCAGGTCATCGCGGACGAGCTTGCCGTCCGCGTCCAGGTACTGCAGGTATTCGATCTTGAATTCAGCGGCAACCGTCATTGCGTACTGCACCTTCGACAGAGAAGTTACAAATGATATGAATCGCCATGTTAAGGAACGCGTACGGAATAGCCTTCCTGCGCCGCAACACGGCGACTCCCCGTTTTACCCCTGCCGGCGGGTGGGGGGCCAATAACAACAACGTATTCAGTCGTTGCTGCAAAGCATCAGAATACGCCTCTGGCTGACCGCCAGTACAACGGCATGGGCGGTTCCACGCGCAGGCCCGGTATCGGCCGATGCTCCACGGCCAACCGGACGCCCCGGTATGGACGTGGCGGCTGCCAGCCTGGCGGCAACGCGTTACCCTTGCCGCCCCCGATCTGGCCGCACCCATGTCCGTCGACAACAACCAACGCGATCTCGAAGCCGGCATCCACACCGACCTGCAGGGACGCCTGACCTACGGCGGCTACCTGCGGTTGGACCAGCTGCTCAGCGCGCAGCAGCCGCTGTCCAACCCGCCGCACCACGACGAGATGCTCTTCATCATCCAGCACCAGACCTCGGAGCTGTGGCTGAAGCTGCTGGGCCACGAACTGCGGGCCGCGATCGGTTTCCTGCAGCGCGATGAAGTCTGGCAGTGCCGCAAGGTGCTGGCGCGCAGCAAGCAGGTGCTGCGCCAGCTGACCGAGCAGTGGTCGGTGCTGGAAACGCTGACCCCGTCCGAGTACATGGGCTTCCGCGACGTGCTGGGTCCTTCGTCGGGCTTCCAGTCGCTGCAGTACCGCTACATCGAGTTCCTGCTGGGCAACAAGAACGCGCAGATGCTGCAGGTGTTCGAGCACGACGCGGGGGGGCAGGCGCAGCTGCGCACCGTGCTGGAAGCGCCCAGCCTGTACGAGGAATTCCTGAAGTACCTGGCCCGTTTCGGCCACGCCGTACCGGCCGTGTATGAAAACCACGACTGGACCCAGCCGCATGTAGCCGACGACGCATTGCAGCCGGTCTTCGAGCGCATCTACCAGGACACCGACCGCTACTGGCGCGAGTACGCGCTGTGCGAGGACCTGGTGGACCTGGAGACCGCCTTCCAGCTCTGGCGCTTCCGCCACATGCGCACCGTGATGCGGGTGATCGGCTTCAAGCGCGGCACCGGCGGCTCGTCCGGGGTCGGCTTCCTGGCCAAGGCGCTGGAACTGACCTTCTTCCCCGAACTGTTCCAGGTGCGCACCAGCCTGCAGGCCGGGCCCCCGCCAGTACAGGGCTGATCCGTATTCAGCTTGGACCCCGGCCATTGGCTGGATCGTTTCAGATGCAAGTTCAGCGAGCAGGCTGGCACCTGCCTCAAACGGCGTGTATTTGACGTGAACGCCAGAAGTCGGTGATCCTCGCGCGTTGCTCCAACTGCACAGCGGACGTGCTCGTCATCCACCGAACCAGGAAACCCGCATGAGCGTAAACGCCACTGCGAACACCCCAGAGCCGGCCCTGCCGGACTTCAAGACCACGCTGGGCCATCCGCGCCCGCTGTGGATGCTGTTCATGACCGAGTTCTGGGAACGCTTTGCGTTCTACGGCATCCGCTGGGCCTTGGTGCTGTACATCGTCGCCCAGTTCTACAACGGCAACGCTTCCGGTGAAGGCGATGCCAGCCGCATCTATGGCGCCTACCTGGCCCTGGTGTACGCCGCGGCGATCTTCGGTGGCTACGTGGCCGACCGGGTGCTGGGCTACCAGCGCTCGATCCTGACCGGCGCGATCATCATGGCCGCCGGCCTGTTCATGATCTCGTTGCCGCAGGAGCACATCTTCAAGCTCGGCCTGGCCACGATCATCGTCGGCAATGGCATGTTCAAGCCGAACATCTCGACCATGGTCGGCAAGCTGTACGGCCTGAAGGACGAGCGCCGCGATTCGGGCTTCACCATCTTCTACATGGGCATCAACATCGGCGCGATGATCGCCCCGGTGCTGACCGAGTACCTGGCCCGCAAGGTGTTCGGTACCTCGGAGATGCCGTCGTACAAGGTCGTGTTCATCGCCTCGGGCGTGGGCATGCTGATCTCGCTGGTATGGTTCTACATCGGTCGCGCCGGCCTGAAGGGCATCGGTGCACCGCCGGCCGGCGCTGAAGGTTTCGGCCGCATTGTCATGGTGCTGATCGGTGCCCTGGTCGCGATTCCGATCGCTTACTTCCTGCTGGCCACCGGCGCCACTGCGCTGGCCTGGATCCTGGGCGCGATGTTCACCGCGCTGGCCGTGGTGCTGCTGATCGAGGGCATCCGCGAGGGCAAGGTGCAGCGCGACCGCGTGATCGCCATGCTGATCATCTTCGCGTTCAACGTGATGTTCTGGATGTTCTTCGAACAGGCCGGCAGCTCGTTCACCTTCCTGGCCGAGAACATCGTCAACCGCCAGTTCGGTGACTGGACCTTCCCGACCGCGTGGTTCCAGTCGGTCAACTCGGTCGCGATCATCACCCTGGCGCCGATCATCGCCTGGATCTGGGTGGCCATGGGCCGTGCAAATCCGTCCATCCCGCGCAAGTTCGGCCTGGGCCTGCTGTTCAACGGCGCCGCCTTCGCGCTGCTGATGTTCGCCCTGTCGCAGATGGTCGTGGACGGCAAGATCCCGTTCTGGACCCTGTTCATGGTCTATGTCATCCAGTCGGTGGGTGAGCTGTGCCTGTCGCCGATCGGCCTGTCGATGGTGACCAAGCTGGCCCCGGTGCGCCTGGTCGGCTTCGGCATGGGTGGCTGGTTCCTGTCCACCGGCATCGGCAACAACCTGTCGGGCATCTTCGCCGGCGTGGTCAGTGGTGAAGGTGGCATGACGGTCGAGTCGGCCCTGAAGGGGTATACCTTCGGGTTCTGGGCCCTGATCGGCTCCGGCGTGGTGCTGTTCCTGATCGCCCCGCTGATCAACAAGCTGATGCACGGCGTCAAGTAACGATGAGAGGGTAGAAGGCATGCGCATGAAGCTCGGGGGTGCAGTGGTGGTGGTCTGTGCGGCGCTGATCGGCGCCTGTTCCCAACCGCAACCGCCTGCCGCCGCCGAGCCCACGCAGCCTCTGGATACCCGACCCACCGAGCCACCGGTCGCTGACCCCAGCGAACCGGTGGCCTCGGGCAACACCCCGGTGGCGGCGGATATCGCCGCCATCGCCGGGCTAGGCGCACAGTTCGACCCGGCCCGCGACCCCGCCGATGATCTGGCCACCGCCAAGGTGGAAGCCCAGCGCGGCAAGAAGCGCATCCTGCTGGAGGTCGGCAATGCCGCCTGCGATCGCTGCCAGTCGCTGGACGAGACCGTAGAGGGTGACGGTGACCTGCGCCGTTTCCGCGATGCCCACTACGTATGGGTGAAGATCAACGCGAGCGACGAGCAGCCCAACAGCGCCTTCTTCGCCCAGTTCCCGGTGATGGACCGCGACTACCCGCACCTGCTGGTGCTGGACGCCGACAGCAGCCTGCTGGTCTCGCAGGCCAGCGACGCGCTGCGCCGGGGCGAAGCGTTCCAGGCCTCGCGGGTCAGCGCCTTCCTCAAGAAATGGGCGCCCGCCCGGTAGTGCCAGCCGCTGGCCGGCAACTGGGGGCGGTGCCGGCCGCTGGTCGGCACTGATGCCCAGTCGCATCCACGCATCGCGTGGATCTATTGCGCGTGGTCACATTCCCTGAATCGGTGGCTCAATTTCGCGGCGCGCTCGCCGCTACCGGCAAGGACCTAAGTCGACATTCCGTCGACGCACCCTACCGGAATGCCCATGCACAGCGACCACGCCGAACGATTGCCCGAACCCGCCAGCGAGCTGGCCGAGGGCGGAGCCGGCGAGGGCGTGACCCTGCCGCCGCAGGAAGCGTTGCTGGACGACGCCGGCACCGGCGCGGATACCGTTGAACTGGCGCCGCCACGCCACCGCCTGCCGCAGATCGCGCTGCCCGACAACGTGGTGCTGAAGGGCGCGGTGCAGACGCTGGTCGAGCAGAAATCGCGACTGGACTCGCTGGCCGCCGAGGGCCAGCTGGCCGGGCTGCTGCCGCAGGAATGGCAGGGCCACGGCGTGCGTGCGATCGAGCTGTCCACCTTCATCCAGGGGGTGTTGCCGTTCCTGCAGCCGGGCGAGCGTGGTGAAACCGCTCCGGCGCGCCTGCCGGTTCGCCATGTGCTGGGCGACGACAGCCGCTGGGGCTTGGAGGATGTGTCCGAACCGAAATCGCTGGCGTGGTACCTGGCCAGCGACGAGCGCGCCACCGCCGGTAGCAAGGACGTGGCAGAAGCCTGCCTGGTGGGGGCGCTCGGCCTGGCGTGGATGCAGGAAGGGCGCAGCCGCCCGGGCTTCCTGCGCGCGATGGGCCAGGACAGCCTGGCCGCACGCGTGACCATGCTCGGCTACCCGCCGGCCAACGAGCTGGCGCTGTACAGCGTTACCGCGCATGGCCAGCCACAGATCTGGTGCGTGCATGGCCGCCGCCGCATGCGCCCGCTGGTGGCGCCTTGGCTGAGCGTGCCGCTGCTGACCGCCTACGGCGTGCCGGCACCGGTCGCGTGGCCGTCCAGTTTCCCGCCGGTGGATGCGGTGGCCGAGTTGCTGGCCACCGCACGGCTGGGGCGCGCGCTGCCCGAAGTGGATCTGGCCAAAGCGGTGGCAAAGATTGCCGAGGATGCCGCCTCCGAAGCCTGGCAGCCGGTCAGCCTGCTGCAACTCAACACCTGGTCGCCGCGCTGGCACTTCTTCCTGGGCACCTTCGTCGGCCTGCCGTCGCTGCTGCTGGTGGCTGCTGCGCTGGCGTTGCCGGGGGCGGTCGAAGCGGCGACCGTCGCCGCCTCGCTCGGCTTTGCCGGTGGCGCCATCGCGGCGCTGGCGGTGCCGTGGATCCATGCACGTCGCAAGCATCTGAGCTGACCCAGCGCGCCCCCGGGGCGGGTCCCTTTCCGCAGGAAAGGGCGCTGACCCCACCGAAGCCGCGCTGGCGCGTCGCCATCCACGCACGGCGTGGATCTACCCATCGCCGCGCTCGGTATGGTTACACCCCTTCGCCCATCCGCTCCAGGCCGTCGCCGGCCAGGCGCAGGATCAGCTTTTCAAGCAGCTGCTCCTCCTCCTCGCTCAGCACCGACATCAGCTTTCGGGTGATCTCGATCACCATCGGTGCGATGGTCTCGTACACCTCGAAACCGGCGGCCGACAATGCCAGCACCGAGCGGCGGCGGTCGTCGCCGTGGGTCTCGCGCTTGATGAAGCCGCGCTCCAGCAGGCGGGCCACGGCGCGGCTGACCGCCACTTTGTCCATCGCCGTGCGGTCGGACACCTCGCTGGCCGATGAGCCCGGGTAGAGGGCCAGGATGGTGATGACCCGCCACTCGGGAATCGCCAGGCCGTAACGATCGCCGTACAGCTTGGCAATGTTGCCGCTGACCCGGTTGGACAGCACGCTCAGCCGGTAGGGCAGGAACTGTTCCAGGTCGAGCAGGACGTGCGAGGCACGCAGGCGGGTCGAGGCAGGATCGGCGGGGCTCATGTTGCGGTGCACCTTGCTGGTGGTTTCAAGTGTAACTATAAGGAGTAGGTCCAGACCCTGCATTCTCGCCGGGTCCCTACCTGCCCGCACCTGGTTTGTACCGATGCGGTACCGATTCGGAGCCACGCCATGAATACCGCAGTCCCGACCGCCTCGCACCCCAACCCCGGCATGCAGGTCACCACCTTCGAGAACCCGATGGGCATCGACGGCTTCGAGTTCGTCGAATTTGCCGCCCCGGCCGGCCGTGGCCAGGAGCTGCACGAGTACTTCCGGAAGATGGGCTTCAGCGCGGTGCTCAAGCACAAGCAGCGTCCGATTACCGTCTATCGCCAGGGCGACGTCAACTTCCTGGTCAATGAAGACCCGGATTCCTTCGCCGCCGACTTCGCCGAAAAGCACGGTCCGTGCGCCTGCGGCTTCGCCATCCGCTTCAAGAAGCCGGGCCAGGAGGTCTACCAGACCGCGCTGGGCAACGGTGCCGAAGCCATCGCCTTCAAGCCGGACAGCAAGGCGGTCAGCGCGCCGGTCATCAAGGGCATCGGCGATTGCATGCTGTACCTGGTCGACCGCTACGGTGCGGCCGGCAGCATCTTCGATGGCGACTACGAGCCGATCGCCGGCGCCGACCTGCATCCGTTCGGCTTCGGCCTGACCTTCATCGACCACCTGACCCACAACCTGTACTTCGGCAACATGCAGCAGTGGTCGGACTACTACGAGCGCCTGTTCAACTTCCGCGAGATCCGCTACTTCGACATCAAGGGCCTGAAGACCGGCCTGGTGTCCAAGGCGATGACCGCGCCGGATGGCATCGTGCGCATCCCGCTGAACGAATCGTCCGACCCGAAGAGCCAGATCAACGAGTACCTGGATGCGTACAAGGGCGAGGGCATCCAGCACATCGCCTGCTTCACCGAGAACATCTACGAGACCGTCGAAGCGATGCGCGCGCAGGGCGTGGACTTCCTCGACACGCCGGAGACCTACTTCGACGTGATCGACCAGCGCGTGCCCAACCACGGTGAAGACGTGGCGCGCCTGGCGAAGAACAAGATCCTGATCGACGCCGACCCGGAAACCCACCAGCGCAAGCTGCTGCAGATCTTCACCCAGAACTGCATCGGCCCGATCTTCTTCGAGATCATCCAGCGCAAGGGCAACGAGGGCTTCGGCGAAGGCAACTTCCAGGCGCTGTTCGAGAGCATCGAGCGCGACCAGATGAAGCGCGGCGTGCTCTGAGGGCAGATGCTGACAGCGCAGCGCGGAGAGTTCGAACAGCGGCATTAGCCCCTCTCCCATCGGCGACCGAAGGAAGTCCCTGTGGGAGAGAGGGGTTGGGGTGAGGGTACGGTGGGGTCATGACGATCAAACCGCCACTACCCACATCGACACTGGCACACGCACGCCACCTACGTCGCACCATGACCGACGCCGAGCGCGCACTATGGCGTTGTCTGAGAAGCGGACAGTTGCAAGGTGCCAAGTTCCGGCGTCAGTACCCGATCCCACCGTATGTCGCAGATTTCTGTTGTGTGGCGGCAAAGCTGAT
>NZ_CAJYVQ010000004.1 GCF_913778665.1 uncultured Stenotrophomonas sp. | reverse complement strand
ATTATAGCCGGCTTTTCCGCTTCGTCAACACCTTTTTTCAAGGCCGTCTCACCGGAGTGGACGTTGTTGCCGATGCTGCTCCGTCGTTGGACCCGAGGGCCTTCGTCGTTGCGAGCCGCCTATTATGCCGGACTTTTCGAGTCCGTCAACACCTTCGTTCGATCATCTCGTTCGTCGGTAGTGGCGTTGCTGTTGGCGTGCCGTTTCCGAAGAAGCGATGCGCTGCAGCAAGGGAGCGAATTCTAGAGATCCTGCAGGTTTCGTCAAGCGATTTTTTGCATGCTGATGACAGAAGCACCGCAACATCACGCATGACGTACGCTCGAAGTTCACTGCGGCGTTGCCCGCGCGTTGCGCGGTCAACGCCGCAAGCGCTATGTATGCATGGATGCATATGGATGAGACAACGATGGGCACGCAGGCAAGACAGGTGTGGTGGCGCGATCTTTCGATGCCGGCAATCGTGGCCGGCTTCATCACCGTGCTGGTGGGCTTCGCCAGTTCGGCGGTGATCGTGTTCCAGGCCGCACAAGCCGTGGGTGCTGACCAGGCGCAGATTGCTTCGTGGATGTGGGCGCTGGGCCTGGGCATGGGCGTCACCTGTATTGGTCTCTCACTGCGCTACCGGGTGCCCGTGGTCACCGCCTGGTCGACCCCGGGTGCGGCAATGCTGGTGGTGGGTGCCGGTGGTGCCTCGCTGTCCGAGGCCACGGGTGCGTTCCTGCTCGCCGCGGTGCTGGGCATGATTGCCGGCTTCTCGGGCATCTTCGCCCGGCTGATGCAGCGGGTGCCGATGGCGCTGGCGGCGGGCATGCTGGCCGGCGTGCTGCTGCGCTTCGGCCTGGATGTGTTCGTGGCAATGAATACCCAGGTCGTGCTCGCCCTGGCGATGTTCGCCACCTGGCTGGCCGGGCGACGCCTGTTCCCGCGCTATGCGGTGATCGCCACCCTGTTGGTCGGCATCATCATCGCCACCAGCCGTGGTCTGCTGCATGCGCAGGACCTGCACCTGCAGCTGGCCACCCCGCATTGGGTCACGCCCTCGCTGTCGTGGCAGGCGGTGGCCGGCATCGCCCTGCCCCTGTTCGTGGTCACCATGGCCTCGCAGAACATCCCCGGGGTGGCGGTGATGCGCGCCTCTGGTTACAGCGCGCCCATCTCGCCGGTGATCGGCTGGATCGGCGTGGTCAATACGCTGCTGGCCCCCTTCGGCGCCTATGCACTGAACCTGGCGGCGATCACCGCAGCGATCTGCATGGGCCGCGATGCCCATGAGGATCCTGCGCGCCGCTACACCGCAGCCATGGCCGCCGGTGCCTTCTATATTCTGATCGGCCTGTTCGGGGCGACGGTGGCGGCGCTGTTCGCCGCCTTCCCAAAGGAACTGGTCGCCTGTGTGGCAGGCATCGCCCTGTTCGGCACCATTGGCAACAGCCTGGCCAGCGCACTGGCCGTGGAACGCGACCGCGAAGCCGCACTGGTCACCTTCCTGGTCACCGCCTCCGGCGTGTCACTGGCCGGCATCGGTTCGGCCTTCTGGGGCCTGGTGGCTGGCTCGCTGTGCCTGCTGGTGCTGCGCCCACGGCTGCAGGCTCAATAGGACGTCGGCAGGAACGCCAGGCCCACCAACAATGCCAGCACCGCAGCAAGGCTGATCACCAGGCCCAGCCAGCTGACGTCGCCGCGCCGGGCCAGTTCCTGTTGGAGCGCGACCGGGTCGCTGCCCTTCAGCGCGCGGGCCTGGGCAATCTGGCGCTGGCAGTGCCGCAGGTACCAGTGGTTGGCGAACACGCCGGCGGTGACGCCGAGCGCCAGGCTTGAGATGGACGAGAAGGCCTCCGGCACGTCGAGCAGAGCTTCGGCAACGCTGCTGACCACCAGCACAGCGATCCAAAGCATCGCCACCCGGTACATGCGCCGGTACATCATCCACGGCAGGCCGAACAGGAACGCGGGCCAGTGCCAAGTGCCGGACGCGTGTGGCACGCCCTGGTCCAGCCGCCAGCGCCGCCGGTACAGAGCGAAGTTGCGGCCGACCACGGCGGCATACAGCGCCATCTCGCCTTCCAGCGGTTGGCTGTCCTGCGTGGCGCCCGCCAGCATCCCCGGCGCCGTGGCGGGCGCGCGGTAGGGGTCATCGATCCCACGGTCGACGACAACCGCAGGGGCGGCGACGTTGACCGTCTGGGGCGGCGCGTCGAGTTCGGCCAGCGGGCGCCAGGTCGGCATGCCCTCGCACCAGAGCAGGGTGGCGGCCCCCACCCTGCCCTCGGCCTGCAGCTGCCGGAGGCCGGCCAGGTCGACCGGCCCCTCGCGCTGGCTGCTGTTGGCGTAGAACCACTGTGCTTCCTGCATGCATCGCTCCTTGTCTGTAACGGGACCCCGCTCAGGGCTGGGGTTGGCTGGACAGCACCTGCACCAGGACGTGGCGGCCGCCCGGGGCCACGGTCACGACATCCGGACCGGCGTTGGCGGCCTCCAGGCAGACGTAGTCACGCCAGCCGTCGCCGACGTCGGCCATCTTCGCTGCCGCTTCCGCGCCGGGGTTCCAGGCCACCAGCGCGCGGCTGCCTTCGGTACGCAGTTCGATGCGGCGCTTGAGCACCGGGTCGCGCAGCACGTAGCGGCCGCCGGCCGGGCTGTAGATGCGGTCGCTGCGGCCCGGGTCGCGTGGGTCGCGCAACGACCACGGCCCCTGCTGGCGGCGGGTCTGGGCGTAGTTCTCGTACTTGTCCTGGTAGGTCACCCCATCCACGCCGTCCACTTCCACACGGGTGGCGTCACCCACGCGGAAGTAGTTGTGCAGGGCCTGGGTGAAGGTGGCCGGTGCGCTGCCGGTGTTTTCGGTGACCAGCTGCTGGCGCAGCTCGCGGCCCACGCGCATGGTCATGGTCAGGCGCAGGCCGAGATCCTGCAGCGCAGGCGGCGCCAGGGTCAGCTCGATGCTGCCGTCGTCGAGGCGGCGCGCCTGCTGCAGCTCCCACGGCAGGGTGCGGACGAAGCCGTGCGCCGGCACGTCATTGCCCTGGCCCTGGCGGCCGAAGTACGGCCAGCACACCGGGCTGCCGCCACGGATGGGGGTTGGCAGCTCAGCACGCTTGGGCGAAAGCCACATCACGTCGGGCTGGCCCTTGGGTACGAAGGACAGCAGCTGGCCGCCGAACACGCTGATGGCGGCGGTGGCTTCGGGGGTTTCCACCAGCCAGGCATCAAGTCCCTGGAACTGGCCGCTGCTGACACCCTGGATCTGTTGCACGGTGGATCGACTCCGTAAGGCCGGCGACTGCGCGGCGCTGTAGTTGGCGGGAAGACTGAAACGGGTGGGCGTGGGCGACGTGCGCGGTTCGGCCTGCAGCGCGCGCAGGATGCGCTGGCCGGGCCGGCCATCGGCGTCGGCCCAGCCCAGGCGGCGCTGCTCGACCTGGATCGCGCGCCGGCTGGCGTTGCCGATCATGCCATCAGCGCTGCCAATATCGTGGCCACGGGCCAGCAGCAGGGTCTGCAGCTGGCGGCGCTCGTCGCGGCCGAGGCCGGGATCATCGGTGGGCCAGGCAGTCGCCAGGCCATTGCCGCCGCGCAGGCGGTCAGCCAGGGTGGCGATGGCCAGCGCATAGCTTTCGGCAGCGTTGTAGCTGTAGATCGCATCGTAGTTGCGGAAGACCAGCAGTGCCGGGCCCTTACTGCCGGCCGGCAGCAGCAGGGCTGCGCGGGCATCGGCCGGCAGTCCCTGCGGCGCGAGGGCGCTGCCATCCAGGCCGGTGATGCCCAGCGCGCGCCACTCGGCCAGCGCGCGACGCTGGGTGCGCCCGGCCTGCGCCGTCTTGAAACCCTCGGGAATACGTACCTCCATGCCCCACGGCTCGCCGCTGCGCCAACCGGCGCGCTTGAGATAGTTGGCAGTAGAGGCCAGTGCATCAGGAATGCTGCCGACCAGATCGCGGCGGCCATCGCCATCACCGTCGACGGCGATGCGCGCATAGGTGCTGGGCATGAACTGGGTGTGGCCGAAGGCGCCGGCCCAGGAACCGGTGAGTCCCTGCGACTGCAGGTCGCCCTGCTCGATCAGCTTGATGAGCGCCAGCAGTTCGCCGCGGAAGAAGGGCTGGCGACGGCCGGCACAAGACAGCGTGGCCAGCGACTGCAGCAGCGGACGCTTGCCGAACACGCGGCCATAATCGCTTTCCACGCCCCATACGGCGACGATCGTTGCCGGATCAACGCCGTACTGCGCCGATACCCGTTGCAATAGATCGCGATGCTGCTGCAGCCTGGCAAGGCCATCGTCCACCCGCTGGCGATCGACCAGGGCGGCCAGGTAGTCCCAGATCGGTGTGGTGAATTCCGGCTGCGCATCCAGCAGCGGCAGCACGCTGGGGTCGGGCTGCAGGCCGGCGGTGATGGCAGCGAAGCGATCCGCGGCAATGCCCTGCCTGGCGGCCAGGGCCTGCAGCTGCGTCATGCAGCGGACGAAGGCCGGATCAGCAGCGGGGGGCGGTTGCGCGGTCAACGGCGCGGCCAGCGCGGCGGCCAGGCCGAGCGTGGTCATCAAGGGCATCGCGTCCTCCGTGTTGCCGGTGCTGGGGCCATGTTAGCGCGGGCAGACGGCCTGGCATCGGCCAGCCACGGCCCGGCGCTACCGATGCGGAGCCGAGGCGCGCAGCAGGCGCAGGCCGTACGCAGGATCGGATGCATCCCAGTGGGCGATGGTTTCCAGCCCGGCCTGCTGCAACAGGTGGTTGAAGCTGGCATCGGTGTACTTGTGGCTGTACTCGACCCGGATCGGTTCGCCGGCCTGGAAGTGGAAGGTGTGACCGTCCAGGTGCACCTCCTGCTCGCGCTGGCTGACCAGGTCGGTTTCGATGCGCAGGCGCGCGGTGCTGTAGCGGGCCTGGTGGCGGAAGCCATCGAGGTCGAAATCACTGCCGATCTCGCGGTTGAGGCGGGCCAGCAGATTGAGGGTGAACGCTGCGGTGATGCCGTCGGCATCGTTGTAGGCGGCCTCGATCAGCGCCGGGTCCTTGTGCAGGTCGATGCCGACCAGCGCCAGGCCGTCATCGCCCATGGTCTGTCGCATCGCGCGCAGCAGGGCGATGGCTTCTTCGCCGGCGAAGTTGCCCAGGGTGGAGCCGGGGAAGAACAGCAGGCGCCGCGCCGCCGCGCGCTCCGGTTCAGGTACCTGCACCGGGCGGGTGAAGTCGGCGCAGACCGGCAGCATCTCCACCTGCGGCAGGGCCGGGGCCAGGTGGTCGATGCTGGACAACAGCGCGGCGCGCGAGATTTCGATGGGGGTATAGGCCACCGGATCGTGGAGGGCGGCCAGCAGCAGCGCAGTCTTGCGGCCGCTGCCACTGCCCAGTTCGACCACGTGCGCATGCGCGCCGACGGCGCTGGCGATCTCCGGCAGCACCCGATCAAGCAGGGCCAATTCGGTGCGCGTGGGGTAGTACTCGGGCGTGTGGGTGATCTGCTCAAACAGACGCGAGCCACGCGCATCGTAAAAGTACTTGGACGGCAGCTGGCGTGCGGGGCACGAGAGGCCGGCCACGGCGTCGGCCATGATCTGCTGGCGGCCAGGGGTGAGGTCGGTCAGCGCCTGCAGCGCGTCCTGCACGGTACTCATGGAAGATCCCTCGCCAGGCGAGCGCCGGAAAACTGCCAGCGCGCCGGTGGATTGAAGAAGTTGCGGTAGCTGCTGCGTACGTGGCCACGCGGGGTGGCGCAGCTGCCGCCGCGCAACACCCACTGGCCACACATGAATTTGCCGTTGTACTCGCCCAGGTTGCCGCCGAAAGGCTGGAAGCCGGGGTAGGCGCCATAGGCGCTGGAGGTCCATTCCCAGACATCGCCGAACAGCTGCCGCAGGCCACTGCCCTGCTCCGCGTGCGGATGCAGTCGGTCATCATCGGCGAAGTGTCCATCAAGCGGCTGCGTGGCGGCGGCCGCTTCCCATTCGAATTCGGTCGGCAGCCGTGCCTCATGCCAACGCGCGCAGGCATCGGCTTCGTAATAGCTGAGGTGGCAGACCGGTGCATGTGGATCGATCGCGCGCCAGCCGCCGAGGGTGTACTCGCGCTGCAGGTCGTCGTGCCAGTACAGCGGGTGCTGCCAGCCTTCGGCCTCGCACAGGGCCCAGCCCTCGCTGAGCCACCAGCGCGGATCGCGATAGCCGCCGGCATCGACGAAGGCTCGGTACTCGCCGTTGCTGAGCGGTCGCTCGGCAATGGCGTGTGCGGGCAGCAGCACGCGGTGCGGCGGCGACTCGTTGTCGTAGGCGAAGGGCCCGTGCTGCGGCCAGCGCGCTGCGCCGACGCTGACGATGCTTTCTTCCCGCGCGATCCAGCCCTGTGCGCTGGGCACGCTGGCGACCACCGCAAGGTCTTCGCGATAGGGTGGCTGCAGCGGGTTGCACCACAGAGCGTGCTTGATGTCGGTCAGCAGCAGCTCCTGGTGCTGCTGTTCGTGCTGCAGGCCCAGCTGCAGGTGCTGCAGCGCCTCTTCATCCAGATCGCCATCGGCCAAGCGCGCCAGCACCTGCTCATCGACGTGCCCGCGATAGTCGCGCACCTGCTGCAGCGAGGGCCGCGACAACAGGCCACGGCGTGGTCGGGCATGGGCCGGGCCGAGGCTCTTGTAGTAACTGTTGAACAGGAAATCCCAGGCCGGTTCCCACGGCTGGTGGCCACGTACGCTGGCCAGCACGAAGCGCTCGAAGAACCAGGTAGTGTGAGCCAGGTGCCATTTGGCCGGGCTGGCATCGTCCATGCTCTGCAGCATCGCGTCTTCGGCGCTGAGCGGTGCGGCCAGTTGCTGGCTGCGTCCACGCACATGGGCGAAGTGGCTGGCGAGTTCACGCTGCGGGGCAGCGACGGCGAGGGTTGCGCTGTCCATGGGCGACAGCTTCGGCTGCTGCGGGTGAGCGCGATGTCATCGCATGGCGGCAGCGCATTCACATCGCGCCCATTCAAGAACCCTGCGCCAACGCCGCTAACGGCAGTGCTGCGACCGTATAGTGACCGCGCTGGAATTACCGCTTGTCCGATCATCCGCTCCGCCAGCCTGCGCATTACCTGTTCGTGCTGCCCGCCCTGCTGGTCGCACTGGTGCTGTGGGCCACCCTGGGCGACGAGGATGTCGGCCGCGCCGGCCAGCGCGTGCTGCCTTGGTTGCTGGCCTGCTTGGGCGCGGGGTTGGCGCTGATGTACAACCAAGTGCGTACGTTGTGCATGCTGTTGCTGGTGGCGGCCGTGTTCACGGTGCTGCACCCGGACCTCGCCCACTACCTGCGGCTGGGCTACATCAGCCCGCTGACGCCGCTGCGCTTCCATGCGGTATCCACCTGGCTGCCGCTGCTGTTTGCCGTGCATGCGCTGTGGTCCGAGCGTGGCCGGCGCCGCCAGGACCTGCTGCTGCGCGGGATCGGCAGCGGCACCCTGCTGGCGATCTTCGTCCTGCTGGCGGCGCAGCAGCCGCAGGGCATGAATGACCTGCTGTCGAACCGGCACTTCGCCTGGATCCCGAGCGACTGGAATGCGCTGGCACAGCTGCCAGCCCTGCTGTTCCTGGCCGCCACCGCGGCCTTGGGCGGGCTGGCCTGGCGGCGCCCTCGCCCGCTGCACACGGCGATGCTGTTGGCGCTGCTGTGCCTGTGGTGGATGCTGCCGCGGGTGTTCCTGCAGCCGGTGCTGCTGCCGGCGCTGAGCAGTGCCGCGCTGCTGCTGATGCTGGGCGCGATGCTGCAGGAGTCGTTCCACATGGCGTTCCGCGATGAACTGACCGGCCTGCCGGGGCGGCGCGCGTTCAACGAGACCCTGCAGCGGGCGCGGGGCACCTACAGCATCGCGATGGTGGATGTGGACCACTTCAAATCCTTCAACGACACCCACGGCCACGATACCGGCGACGATGTACTGCGGCTGGTGGCCTCGCGCCTCGCCCGGGTTGGCGACGGAGGCCGCGCGTTCCGCTACGGCGGCGAGGAGTTCGCGGTGGTGTTCCTCGACCGGCCGGCGGCGGCCTGCGTGGACGCGGTGGAAGCACTGCGCCAGAGCATCGAGGACACCCGCATGCAGTTGCGCGACCGAGGTACGCGCAGCCGCGACGACGAGACCGGCCGCCAGCAGCGCGGGCGTGGCGGCAGCGGCCAGGTAGTGCAGGTGACGGTCAGCATCGGGCTGGCCGACAGCCGCGTGGACCCACGCCCGGTGGCGGTGATCAAGGCCGCCGACCAGGCGCTGTACGTGGCCAAGGACGAGGGCCGCAACCAGGTCCGCGCGCACGGCGGCCAGCGCGTGCTGGCGGTGCGCGGCGGTTGAGGCTCAGACCGCGTCGAGGTAGTACCAACGGCCGTCGATGCGCAGGAAGCGGCTGTGCTCGGTCATCTTCACCGCACTGCCGCCGCCCACCCGGTAGCGAGCGGTGAAACGCACCTCGGCACTGTCGGTGCCGGTGATCGTCTGCTCGTGCACGGTCAGGCCCAGCCACTGCGTGCGCTGGCCAGGTGCATCGTCGAGCGACAGTTCGGCCGGGCGCGTGTCCGGGTGCCAGGTCTGGCGCAGGTAGTCGGCCAGCCCCCGTACGTAGGCACTGTAGCGCGAACGCATCAGGTGCTCGGCATCGGGCGCGGCCTGGCCGGCATGGAAGCGACCACAGCAGGCGGCGTAGTCGGCAGGCAGTCCACAGGGGCAGGGATCGGCGGGTTTTCGGCTCATGCATCCATTGTCGCGCGGGACGCCGACAGCATCCATCGGCGAAGGCGTATGCTGTCGCGCCCCCACCTTGATTGATCGCCGTGCTGGAACTGGTTCCCCCTGAGTTGTGGTGGCTGGTGGTGATCGCGTTCATCGCCGGCCTGGTCGATGCCGCCGTCGGTGGCGGTGGGCTGGTGCAGCTGCCCGGCCTGTTCACGGTGCTGCCGCAGCACACCCCGGCGATGCTGTTTGGCACCAACAAGTTCAGTTCGATGTTCGGCACCGGCGCAGCCGCCTGGCGTTACGCGCGCAATGTGCGCTTCCCGTGGAAGCCGGTGCTGTTCGCTGCGGGCACCGCCTTCGTGTTCTCTTTCGCCGGTGCCACAGCGGTGAGCCTGCTGCCCAAGGACGCGGTGCGTCCGCTGGTGCTGGTGCTGCTGATCGCGATGCTGGCCTACACGTTGTGGAAGAAGGATTTCGGCGCGCTGCACCGGCCGCAGGAAATCGGCCGCCGCGAGCTGGTGATTGCGCTGGCGATCGGTGCGGCGATCGGCTTCTACGATGGCTTCTTCGGGCCGGGCACCGGCAGCTTCCTGATCTTCCTGTTCGTTCGCTTCTTCGGCCTGGATTTCCTGCGCGCGTCGGCGGCATCGAAGGTGGTGAACCTGGCCACCAACGTGGCGGCGATCTCGTTCTTCGTGCCGACAGGCAACATCCTGTGGCTGTTCGCGCTGCCGATGGCAGCGGCCAACATCATCGGCTCGGTGGCGGGCACGCGGTTGGCGCTGAAGGGTGGCACGCCGTTCATCCGCAAGCTGTTCGTGGGCCTGGTCGTGGTGCTGATCGCGCGGATGGCGTGGGATACGTTCCGCGGTTCGTGAGCCGCGCTATAAGGCGGTAGGTGCCAACCTTGGTTGGCACGTGGGTTCCAGTCGCCAAGAGCAGCCGAGCATGGCTCGGCTCTACAGGGAACTCCGCCGGGCATGGCCCGGCGCTATCACAGACCGAGGCGCTCAGGCCTCGGCTTCTTCCGGTTCGTTGGCCTGCTGGCGGCTGCGCTCCGGCAGCTTCAGACGCTTGCCTTCTTCGTCGTACTCGATCAGCAGCACGCCGGAGTCGTGGCGGCCGCTGATCTCGACGAAGCAGGCGCCGCCGATGAACGGTTCCAGCGTCATCACCGACTTCAGCGGCGTGGCGACCACCATCTGGAAGCCGAAGTTGTCGAAGATGTTCATCGCCAGCGCGGTGAACTCGTTGTCGGCCTTGTCGAAGGCTTCGTCGAGCACGACCGCGGCATAGCTGGGCAGCTGGCTGTCTGCACCGCCCAACTGGTAGCGCAGCGCGGCGGCCAGGCAGGTGGTGGCCAGCTTCTGCCGCTGGCCACCGGACTTGCCGGCGCCGCTGCGGTAGATCTCGACCTGCTGGCGTGTTTCGGCATCCAGCTCGACGCCGATGAACTCCACGTGCATGCGCACGTCCAGCACCAGCTCGCGCCAGCGCTTGTCTTCGCCTTCCTGCGAGCCGAGGCGGTTGACCAGCTGGCGCAGCACGGTGAACTGCGACTCGGCCAGCTCGCGCTGTTCGGTCTGCTGTTGCGACAACACCTCGCGCAGCTGCAGGTGGAACTCGCCCACCTCCGGCAGACGGCGGTCGCTCAGTTCGATGGTCAGCAACGTGCCACGGTTGAAAGGCACCTGTTCCAGGCTGGCGTTCACTTCGTCCAGGCGCTGGCCGATCGACTTGCGGGCCTCGGCGCTGTGGCGCTGCAGGGCCAGCAGGTTGTTCTTGCTCTGGTTCTGCAGAAGATCGAAGAAGCGCTCTTCGTGCTGCGGCAGGCCATCGCGCTCCAGGCGTTCGAGGCGGGCAAGGAAGTCCTCGGCCGACGCCACAGACACGGTGAAGTCACCCGATTCCTCCGGCCACTGCTGGATGAAGCGGCGGAAGCAACCGATCAACTGGTTCTCGATCCGGTTGAGGTCCTGCTGCGAGGAGGACAGCTGCTCGTTCAGCGCGTTGCTGACCTGGCGCATGTGCGCTTCCAGCGTTTCCAGGCTGAGCGGGCCCTGCTCCTGCAGGCGCTCGGCCAAGCCGGCTTCCTGCTCCTGGGCCAGGCTGGGCAGCACCAGCGCACGGCTCTGCTGGCGTGCGCGGTCGAGGCGATCACGTTCCTTGACCAGCTGGCCACGCTCGACGCGGACGTCTTCATAGGTGCGGCGCGACTGTTCGATGTCAGCACGTACGGCATCAATCTGCGTGGCCAGCTTGGCCAGGTCGGCGTTGCCTTCGCGCAGGTCGCGCAGTGTGGCCTCGATGTCGCTCAGGCGCTGCTGCGGGGCGGCGATGTCGATCTCGTTCCAGCTGATGCTGACCAGCTCGTGGCACGCCAAGCGGCGTTCGTTGTCGCGGTCGCGCTGGCCACGCAGGCGCGCGATATCGGTCTCGCAGCCGGCGATGCGCTTGGCCAGTTCCTGTGCTTCACGCTCGAATGCGCCCACCTTGTCGTGGTTGTTGAAGCCGAGGATCCAGCGACGGCGGTCGCCAACAGCGCTGCGGTCGTCCTTCTCGAAACGGTCGCCCGGATGCTTGACCTGGCCTTCGCGGGTGATACCGCGGTCGACGTTGCGCAGCTGCTTGGCATCGACGCATTCGTAGTCGAAGCGCTTGCCGAGTTCGCGGCGCAGCCAGCTTTCGAACACATGCTCGCGCAGTTCCAGCTTGTGCAGCAGCGACTTCGCCGACGGCTCGCGGGCGAACGCATCGTCGTTGCGGCGCACACGGTAATAGGTGAAGCGCATGCCCAGATGGGTACGGTTCACCCACTCGGCCACGTCGTTGTAATGCTTGTCATCGACCAGCAGCGACAGCGCGAAGCCACCCAGCACGCGCTCGATGGCACCCTGCCAGCCCTGCTCTTCCGAGCGGACCTGGATCAGCTCGCCGACGAACGGCAGCGCTGCCTCGGCGATACCGGTTTCCTCGGCCAAGCGCGCGCGCAGCTTCTGCATCGGCGCCGGGATGTTGGACGGCGTGCGCTGCATCGCTTCAAGTTCCGCACGGACTTCACCGAAGCGGCGCTCGTCATCGCGCTTGCCACCCAGGCGATCGCTGATCGCGTCGTCCAGCGCCGAAGAGGCACGCTGGCGGTCCTGCAGCTCGTTCTGCGCACGCTCGACCAGCTCGGCGAAGCCGTGGGCGTCGTCCGGCAGTTCCGCCTGCAGCTGCTGCGCGGCCTGGCGTGCCTGCTCGCGCTTGGCCTGGCGGCGGTCGCGCTCGGCTTCGGCACGGCCCTGCTCGCGTTCCAGTTCCTCGATGCGCTCACCGCCCTGCTGGCGGCGCTGCAGTTCCAGCTCGGCCAGGCGCTCGGTATGGTTGTCGAGTGCAGCACGGCGCTGGGCTTCCTCGCCCAGCAGGCCACGGTCACGCACATCCATCTCGCGCAGGCGTGCTTCGATCAGCGCCTGCCGGCGGCTTTCGCGGAAGCTGTCGACGCCGAGCTTCAGCGCTTCGTCGTCGCCCCGCTGGCGATGCATTTCCTTCAGGTCGTTGTAGTAGGCGCGTGCCGGCAGCAGGGTCTCCACCTGGCGGCGCGCGGTGACCACCGCCTGGTGCGCGCCATCGAGCTCGGCAAAGTCGCTGACCAGTCGCTCGGCGGCATCGAAGGTCTTCGGCGTGTCGAGCATGAAGTCGCGCAGGAAGACATTGAGGTCGCCCAGGTTTTTCGCCGACTGCGTCTTGTGCAGCAGGCGCAGCGCCATCTCGTTGTCGATGCCGAGCAGATCGCGGAAACGCTCGGCGTAACCGGAGAAGGTGTCGAAGTGGTGCAGGTCGGACAGCTTCTGCTTGAGCTTGCGCAGGTCGAGGTCGAAACCGCCGAGGTCCTTGGCGATGTCGAACGGACGCTCGGCGATCATGTAGTGCTTGCGCACATCGCCAGCGGAGGTGCCATTGCCGGAGATCCACAGCAGGCGCACCAGGCTGACCACACGGCCATCGCCGGCGCGGTATTCCAGCACCAGTGCGGTCCAGGTCGCGCCCTTGCGCAGGTACTGGGTGGCGATTTCACCGGTGCCACTGTCCTGCTGGTCGGCCCACGCGCCACGCACGTAGGACACCAGGTTGCGGTCGCGGCCACTGCGCTCGGCTTCGCGCGCGGCGGCGTTGAAGTCGACGATGGCCGGCGGCGTCAGCAGCGCGGACATGGCATCGAGCAGGGTCGACTTGCCCGAGCCGGAACGGCCGACGAACAGGAAGCCGCGCTCGGCGATCGGCACTTCGGTCAGGCCATTGAAGGTGCCCCAGTTGTGCACCTGCAGGCGACGCATGCGGAACTGCTGCAGACGCGGGTCCGGCAGGCCTTCGTTGAACAGGGCGGGAGTGTGCTTGGAGATAGCCATGCGATGGTCGGGTCTCTCAGGCCTCGGCGGCCGGGGTTTCACGCAGCTGGCGGTAGACCGCCGAGAGCTGGGACACGTCTTCGGCGGAGAACAGCAGCTTCAGCGCCGGCGAGACTTCGTGGCGGTCTTCCTGGCCGCTGAGGCGGGTCAGGATGTGGTTGTCCTTCATCTTCTGCACCGCCGAGGCGACGCGGCGATTGAAACCGGCGCGGTCGGTGGACAGGTTCTTTTCGTAGATGGCCAGCGCTTCGGCCATCTCGGCATCGGCGACCACCGCGCGGTTGCCGCGTGCATCGGCTTCGGCCAGCTGCTGGCGCAGGTACAGCAGCAGTACCGAGTCGATGAAGGTGAGCGGCGAGGTGCGCAGCAGCACCGGCGCGTCGACGTCTTCGGTATCGGCCTGGCGGGTGAACGCCACGCCACTGTCACGATCGAGCACCAGTTCCAGGAACAGGTCTGCCAGCGCCGAGCGGATCGCCGCTTCGCTGCGGATCAGCGCCGGCCACAGCCTGGCGTGGCGCAGCTGGTCGATGCTGGGGCCGATCAGCAGCTGGCACAGCGCGCGGCGCGCATCCAGCGGCAGGCGCCCGGTATCGCCGAGGTAGTACACGTCGTTGCCACGGCGGGCCTGCGCCACAGCCGCCACCGGCTCGGCCTCGTAGGCGTCTTCCGCCACGTCGGCCTGCGATGCGTCGATGGGATCTTCATGCCAGCTCATGGCGTCTCTCCTGGGTGAACCAAACCAGCGGGATGCGGGCGCGACGGATCTGGCCGTCGCCGCCACGCCATTGCGCAAGCTCCTGCTCGCCGGCGACCACATTGCCGAAGCGCGTGCCCAGCGACAGGTAGCCAATGACGCTGCCCAGGCCCTGCGGCGCTTCGCGCTGCGACAGGGCCTGGGCGATGCTGAGCCGCGGCTGTGCGTCGAGCAGGTCGTGCAGGTCCTGGCGCAGCGTACGGAAGTCGATTTCGGACGAAGCGACCAGGTCGCCGACGCTCTCCAGGCTGATCGCAGCAGCGTCGTTGTACTCGACGTTGCCGTCGACCTGGGCGCTGCGCGGATCATGCAGCTTCCACTGCGACCATGAGCGCAGGCGGCTGGTGGTCAGCTGCAGGTCGCGGCCGATGCCGCGCTGTGCGGGGAATTCGTCACGCAGTGCCAGCGCTTCGGACTGCGCCTGCTTCAGCAGCTGGTTGAGGCGGCGCTGTTCCAGGTAGCCACGGCTCTGCACGAAGCCGCGCAGGCTGCGCGCGAAGTTCTGCAGCACATCGTGCACCTGGCCACCGCGCTCGAGCATGGTGCTGGTGAAGCTGCGCAGGAAGTTGCGTTCATTGCGGTCCAGGCGGCGCGCGAAGCCGCGCGCCAGCACGGCTTCCAGCGCGGCATCGAGCTGGGCACTCTGTTCGGCGTCGTTGAGCAGGCGCCAGAAGGCCTGGAAACTGCGGCCGGCGTCACTTTCACCGATGACATCCACACCTTCGAACAGCTGCGACAACACATCGCCGCGCTCGCCCTCGTCGTCGATGATGCGTTCGCGGAACTCGCGGTTGAGCTGCTCGAAGTCATCGCGAACACGGCGGAAGTCCTCGGTCAGCTCGTCGGCCAGGCCGATGATCTGGCGGGTGCGTTCCAGCGCGCGCTTGCCGTCCAGCGCAACCACGCGGCCAGTGCCGACCCGGGCGATTTCGGCATCGATGCGGTCGCGCTCATCGTGCAGCGCGGACAGGCGCGCATCGGGATCGGCTTCGGTCTGCGCAGCCAGCGCCGAGAGCTGCTCAATGACCAGCGCCAGGCGGCTTTCGGTGGCGGCCACGCGGGCCTGCTCGAGGCCATCCGCGAAGCGGATCGCCTGCAGTGCGGCGGTGGACAGCTCGTACTGCTCCTGGTCGGCGCCTTCGGGCAAACGGCGTTCCAGCCAGCCCTGGGCCAGCCAGTGGGCGATGTAGGCCTGGGCGGTACGCGGCAGCTCGCGCGAGAGCTCATCGCCGGCCAGCTGGTCCAGCGCGCGCTGCAGTCGCTCGTTCAGCACCGAGGACGGCAGCGTGCGCTCGCCATCCATCAGCAGGCCCTGCAACAGGCCAATGATTTCCGGGGCATGGTCGGCGGCAAGCAGCTTCCACTGGGGCTGTTCGCGCAGGTGGCGGTAACGGGCAATGCGTTCGCGGTGCTTCATGCAGCGAAAGAAGTCTGTAGGGCTGACAGGGACGAGCCGCCATGCACGGCTGCCGCGTGGGCAGCCGTAGGCATGCCGGCCTGCAGTGGCCGGCGCGATGCGGGCAAGCGGCTCAGCGCTTGCCGCCCACTTCGATGAAGCGCAGGAACTCCGCGCGGGTGCGCGCATCGTCGCGGAAGCTGCCCAGCATCTTGGAGGTGACCATGCTGACGCCGCGCTTATGGATGCCGCGGGTGGTCATGCACTCGTGGGCGCCTTCGACGACCACGCCGACGCCGATCGGCTGCAGCACGTCCTGGATGCACTGGGCGATCTGCGCGGTCATCTTCTCCTGCACCTGGAAACGGCGGGCGTAGGCTTCGACGACACGGGCCAGCTTGCTGATGCCCACCACCTTGCCGGCCGGCAGGTAGCCAACGTGCACGCGGCCGATGATCGGCGCCATGTGGTGCTCGCAGTGGCTTTCGTACTCGATGTCGCGCAGGACGATCAGTTCGTCGTAGCCGGCCACTTCCTCGAAGGTGCGCTCCATGTAGGCACGCGGGTCGTCGCGGTAACCGCTGAACCAGTCGCCATAGGCTTCGGCGACACGGCGGGGGGTATCCAGCAGGCCTTCACGGGACGGGTCCTCACCGGCCCAGCGCAGCAGGGTGCGCACCGCATCCTCGGCCTGGTCCTGGGTCACGTCGCCCTGCGGGGCGGCCTTATCGTTGTTCTTGCTCATTGCGTACAGCGTCCCGAACGGGGGGCGAGCATCGTACCCGACCGGGGGGTGGGTCGTCCTGTTGGGACGGTTCATCGGGGGTCTGGCGGCACCTTGGTTGATATCGGCTTGGATGGGGAAGGGCGGCAGGGCAGGACACGCCGTAAACCCATCCATAGGGGCTCGGTCGGCGCATGGATGCGCCGATCGAGCTTACATGGACGTACTTGCGGCGTGCCCTGCCCCGTCCGGCCTTCCGCCGCCCCAACCGATAGCCAGCAGGCGCAACGCTTTCCTCAACACACCCACCCATTCAGCAAAAATTATTGATAGGAATGAAATTAGTAGTATCCTATCTATCTCTTATGGATCGACCCCTCGACGAGCGCACCGTGCTGCAGATGCAGCTCAGCTCCGGCCTGCTGTACGCAGGGCGGCAGTGGCAGCGCCTTGCCGACAGCCGGCTCGGCAGCTACGGCATCTCCACCGCCTGCACCATGCCCCTGCTGATGATCGGTCGCTCCGGCGGCGGCATCCGCCAGGTGGCGCTGGCCCAGCAGCTGGGCATGGAGGGGCCGTCCCTGGTCCGCCTGCTGGACAAGCTGTGCGCCTGCGAACTGGTCCGCCGCGAGAGCGACGCCAGCGACCGCCGCGCCAACCTGCTGTGGCTGACCGACGCAGGACACGCGCTGGTCAGCGAGCTGGAAGACCAGTTGATCGGCCTGCGCCAGGACGTGTTCGGCGAGCTTTCCATGGATGAACTGCACGCCGTGCTGAAAGCATGGCGCCTGCTGGCCGAGGCTGCCGACCGCATCACGTAAGCGCGTTGCCCCCGAACACCGCCGCTGCCGTGCACACGCCAGCGGCTTTTGCCCGTTGCCGTTGTTTCGTTGTCCCTCCCCTCCCCACCTCGCCCCCGCCCCTTCCGATGCCCGGTGAATTCAGTCTCCACGGAGTGTTCGTCCCGACCCTGCTCGGGTTGATGTTGCTGGCCTACCTGGTCAACAGCGGCCTGCACGCGCTGCTGCAGCGTGCCGGTGCCTATCGCCATATATGGCACCCGCCACTGTTCAACCTGGCGCTGTACGGGATCGTGCTTGGCCTGCTGTTCCACCTCCTGCGTTGGATGCAATCGTGAACAAGATCGTGAAGAAGACCCTTCCCATACTGCTGACCAGCGCAGCCGTGATCATCGCCCTGCTGGTGCTGCGCCAGCTGTGGGTCTATTACATGGATGAGCCGTGGACCCGCGACGCCCATGTCGGCGCCGACGTAGTGCAGGTGGCGCCGGATGTTTCGGGCCTGGTGGAAACGGTGAACGTGGCCGACAACCAGGCGGTGAAGAAGGGCGACCTGCTGTTCGTGGTCGACCGCGCCCGTTACCGCATCGCGCTGGAGCAGGCCAAGGCCAGCCTGGCCGAGCGCCAGGCCTCGGTGGCACAGCTGCGCCGCGAGATCGGCCGCGACCGCAGCCTGCAGGACCTGGTTGCCGCCGAGGACGCCGAAGTGCGCCGCGCCAAGCTGCAGGCCGCACAGGCCGCGCTGGCCACGGCACAGGCCGCAGTGGACCTGGCCGAGCTCAACCTGGGCCGCACCGAGGTGCGCGCGCCGGTCGACGGCCGGGTCAACGACCGCACGATGCGCGTGGGCGACTACGTGGTGGCCGGCAAGCCGGTGCTGGCGCTGCTGGATACCGGTTCGTTCCGCATCGATGGCTACTTCGAGGAGACCCGCCTGCGCGGCGTGGCCCCGGGGCAGCGCGTGGACATCCGCCTGATGGGCGAGTCTGCCCCGCTGCGTGGCCATGTCGAAAGCATCGCCGCCGGCATCGAAGACCGCTACCGCAGCAACGGCAGCACCCTGCTGCCGAACGTGACCCCGGCCTTCGACTGGGTGCGGCTGGCGCAGCGCATTCCGGTGCGCATCGCCATCGACGAAGTTCCCAAGGGTGTGGAGCTGATCGCCGGCCGTACCGCCACGGTGACCGTGCAGACCCGCAGCACGAAGCGCGCAGACAAGGCCGGCACCACGCCGACACAGGCGGGCCTGTGAACGCTGCCCTGCCCCGTCTCGGCCTGATTGCCGCGCTGGCCAGCCTGGCCGCGTGCAGAACCGTCGGCCCCGACTATGCCTTGCCGGAAGGCTCGGCGTTCAAGCGCCCCGAAGCCAATGCCGCCTTCATCGATACGCAGAACCCGCAGGTCGCCGCCAACCAGGCACTGCCCGACCGCTGGTGGTCGCTGTACAACGACCCGGTGCTGGACGGGCTGATCACCCAGGCACTGCGTGACAACGTGGAACTGAAGGCCGCCGATGCGCACCTGCGCCGCGCCGCCGCCGTGTACGAGCAGGCGCTGGACGCCGGTGGCTTCGAGTACGAGGCCGAGGCCGGTGTCAGCCGCGCACAGCTGTCGGCCGAGTCGTTCCTGCAGGAGCACGAGCTGCCGGTGATCAACCTGGCCGACGGCAAGTTCGCGGTCAGCTATCAGTTCGACCTGTTCGGCAAGCTCAAGCGCGGTGCAGAAGCGGCGCGTGCCGACGAGCAGTCGGTGGCGGCGGCACGCGATCTGGCCCAGGTCAGCGTGGTCGCGCAGGTGGCCGACAGCTACCTGGAGATCTGCCACGCCAACCACGAACTGCACGTGGCCGAGCACTCGCTGCAGCTGCAGCAGCGCAGCCGCACCGTTACCGAACGCCTGATCGCAGCCGGTCGCGGCACGCCGCCGGAACTGGCCCGCGCCAACGCGCAGGTGGCCCTGCTGGAAGCCGCATTGCCGCCGCTGCGCGCGCAGCGTTCGGCCGCGGCCTATTCGCTGGCCGCGCTGCTGGGCCAGACCCCGGGCCAGCTGCCGGCCGGCGTGATCGACTGCGCGCACGCACCCGGCCTCGCGCAGCCGCTGCCGGTGGGTGATGGCCGTGCCCTGCTGCAGCGCCGTCCAGATGTGCGGCAGGCCGAACGCAAGCTGGCCTCGGCGACAGCGCGGATTGGCGTGGCCACCGCCGAGCTGTATCCGGACATCCGCCTCGGTGCCTCGGTAGGTGCCGCCGGCCTGCTGGAAGACTTCGGCACGCCGATGACCCAGCAGTGGTCGATCGGCCCGCTGATTTCGTGGACGCTGCCGTCGTCGGGAACGCATGCGCGCATCCACGCTGCAGAAGCCGGCGCCGATGCCGCGCTGGCCGAGTTCGACCACACCGTGCTGCAGGCGTTGCGCGAGACCCAGACCGCGCTGGACCGCTATGCGCAGGACCTGCGCCGCCTGCAGTCGCTGCGCACCGCACAGGAGCAGGCCGCGCTGGCCGCCGAGCAGAACCGCCGGCTCTACCAGGGCGGCCGCACGCCATACCTGTCCAGCCTGGATGCCGACCGCAGCCTGGCTACCAGCGACGCTACCCTGGCCGCCGCCGAAGCGCAGGTCTCACGCGACCAGATCCATCTGTTCCTGGTGCTGGGTGGCGGCTGGCAGGCCAGTGCCGCCGCGACCAACGTCACCACTGCCGCGAAGTAAGCCATGAGCGCGCTGACCGACCGCCAGGCCTGGCTGTTTTCGATCAAGACCTACCTGGCCGCGGTGGCCGCCCTGTACATCGCCATGGCCGGCAACCTGTCGCGCCCGTACTGGGCGATGGGCACGGTGTACATCGTCAGCCAGCCGCTGCTGGGCCCAACCCGTGCCAAGGGCGTCTATCGCATCGTCGGCACGCTGGTCGCCGGGCTGGCCACCCTGCTGGTGCTGCCGGCACTGGTGGAAACGCCGCTGGTGCTGAGCGCTGCAATGTCGATCTGGCTGGCCGGTTGCCTGTTCATGGCGCTGCTCAACCGCGGCCCGCGCGGTTACGCGTTCCTGCTGGCCGGCTACACCACCGCCTTCATCGGCTTCCCGGCGGTGACGTCGCCGGAAACCATCTTCGACACGGTGGTGGCGCGCAGCGAGGAGATCATCCTCGGCACGGTGGTGGCGGTGCTGTTCGCCTCGCTGCTGTTCCCGGCCTCGGTGCGACCGATGCTGCGCGCACGCATCGGCAACTGGATGGAAGACGCCGCGCAGTGGTGCCGGCAGATTCTGGAACGCGGCCGTGCGCATGCGCCGCGCAACCGGCTGGCCGCCGACCTGGTGCAGTTCGAGGCGCTGATCGAGTTCCTGCGCCGCGATGATCCACGCCACGCCGGGTCCGCGGTGTCGATGGAGCGGCTGCGCGAGCGCATGCTGCTGCTGTTGCCGGTGCTGTCCTCGATCGCCGACCGCCTGAGTGCGCTGCGCAGCGATGGCCAGCCCCTGCCGGAGGGCCTGCCGGAGCTGATCGACGACATCCACGACTGGCTGGACGGGCCCACCAACGCCAGCGAGTATGCCCGCCTGCGCGCGCGCATCAGCGCGCTGAAGCCGCAGGTGGACCGCGACCTGCAGCACCTGCAGCTGGCCAGCCTGCTGCTGCGCCTGGAGGAGCTGGTGGACCTGTGGCAGGACTGCCGCACCCTGCAGCACGCGATCGACCACGGCACCGCGCCGCTGGACCGCGCGCACTACCGCATCCGTACCGAACGCGTGACCGCCGACAAGCACGTCGACTACGGCATGGCGCTGTTCTCCGCGCTCAGCGCCGGCGTGGCGCTGATGAGCTACTGCGTGCTGTGGATCGCGTTGGGATGGGAAGGCGGCGGCAACGGCGCGATGATGGCCGCGGTGACCGCCGCGTTCTTCGCCGCGCAGGACGATCCGGCACCAAGCATGGTCTCGTTCCTGGTCTGGGCCATCGTCGCTTCGCTGGTGGCCGGCGTGTACCTGTTCGGTGTGTTCCCGGCCGTGCATGACTTCGGCCTGCTGGCACTGGTGCTGGCGGTGGCGTTCCTGCCGCTGGGGCTGCTGCTGCACCACCCCAAGAGCGCGCTGTTCGCACTGCCGCTGACAGTGAACCTGGCTGCGCTGCTGAGCCTGCAGAACACCTACAGCGCCAACATCCAGACCTTCCTCAACTCGTCGATCGCGATGTTCATCGGCATTGGTTTCGCGGTGGTGATGACTCGCCTGTTCCGTTCGGTGGGTGCCGAGTGGACCGCGCGCCGATTGGTACGCCAGGGCTGGACCACGCTGGCCGAAGCGGCCGAAGGCCGTGGCCAGCAGGACCGCCAGCGCTTCGCCGCACGCATGCTGGACCTGCTGGGCCTGCTCGCACCGCGCCTGGCGGCGACGCCGGAAGGCAGCGACATCGCCTCGGTGGACATGCTCAACGAGGCACGCATCGGCCTGAACATCCTGCAGCTGCGCCGCGCCCGGCTGGAACTGCCCGAGCGCAGCCGCGAGGCGGTCGAGCACATCCTGGAGGAAATCGCGGCGCACTACCGGCGGCAGATCGCCGCACGCAAGCCGATGGTGGCGGCCGAGGCGCTGCGCGAACGGCTGGATACCTCGCTGGGCCGGGTCGGCAGCGTGGGCGCCTGCAAGGCCCGCGACGAGGCGCTGATGGGCCTGATCGGCCTGCGCTTCGCGCTGTTCCCGGAGGCGAAGGCGTTGGCGCCGGGATGGGTAGGCGCCGAGCCGCCGTCCGTGTAATGCGATCCGCCAGGCGCGGCCCGGCGCTACCATCGTGGTTCGGTAGCGCCGTGCCATGCCCGGCGGCCACTCGCGATCCCCACAGGACGGTTCAATGAGTTACGACATGATGGTGTTCGAGGCCAGCGCGGCCCCACGCGAGGCGGCGGCCTTCATCGCCTGGTTCGAGAAGCAGACGCAGTGGAACGAGCGCCACGAGTACGACGACCCGGCGGTCAGCAGCCCGGCGCTGCAGGCGTGGTTCGCGGAGATGGCGCAGGAATTCCCGCCGTTGAACGGGCCGTTGAGCAACGACGATGACGACCGTGCCGAGGTAACCGAGTACAGCATCGGGCAGCAGGTGATCTACGGTGCGTTCGCATATTCGGTGGCTGAGCGCGCGCACGGGCGGGTGCAGGACCTGGCCGAGAAGCACGGCGTGGGCTTCTTCGATGTGAGTGCCGATGAAGCCGCGATCGTGTTCCCGGATGGGCTGGTGCTGATCGCGGAATGACGGGGGGCGGCAGGGCTGCGCCCTGCACCCGCCGAGGCAGCGTCAACGTCAAAAGCGGGCTTTCCATGGGATGGCAGGGTGGGTGCGGTTGCGGGGGGCGCCGTAAATCCGTCCATGGAGGCTCGGTCGCGCCATCCATGGCGCTCACGCCCCCGCAACCGGCCTCCCCCGCCTTCGACAGTGTTCCGCGATCTGCAGTAGATCCACGCTCATGCCGGATGAGCGTGGAAATGATCGAAGTACTCTTTTGTAGAGTCGCGCCATGCTCGACTGCTTCTGGCTATCGACTCAGGAGTAGATCGATCACTTCATCCGCCTCGCAAGCGGTTATCTGCCCAAGCATCCGCGCGACACCGGTGTTCTCATGGGCCAGGGCAAGCGCTGTCAGCAAAGCGCGCGAGGCGCTGAAGCGACGCCGAGTAGTGCGGCTCCAGAAATTCGGGGGCGCTCGATGTCAGCGTCCCTTCGCTCGGCCTCGATTGTGATCGGCAGCCCAGCGAAGTCGAACATCAGGAGCGCTGACCGCTGCGCAAGCGCATCAACCATATGCGGCACAACCGCAAACGAGGCGCTATAGACATCCCCGGGTGGCAAGGGCAGATACGACATCCGGGCGACGGGGATCCGATCCCGGTTCAGAACAACTGGCCCTGCACCGTGGGTTGCTCGATGGGTGCCGGTGCTTCGGCCACCTCTTCTGCACCCAGCCGCCAGGCCAGACCACCGAGGCGGCTGGCATGCCGCTTCAATGCGGCCTGCAGCACGTCGGCGCTGCCGGCCACATGCAGCACCTGGCGGGCGCGGGTCAGGCCGGTGTAGACCAGCTCGCGTGACAGCACGCGGCTGTCCTGGCGTGGCAGCTGCAGCCATACTTCATCGAACTCCGAGCCCTGCGCCTTGTGCACGGTCATCGCGAACGCGCTTTCGTGCGCGGGCAGCGCGGCCGGGTGGAAGGCGCGCGGCTGCTCGACGGTATCGCCGGGGAACCAGGCCACCATCGCGCCGCTGCTGTCACGCAGGCAGATGCCGATATCGCCGTTGAACAGGCGGTGCCGATAGCTGTTCTCGGTGACCAGCAGCAGGCGGCCCTGGAAGTAGCCCGGGGTGTTGCCGGCCAGTAGTTGTTCAATACGGCTGTTGAGGCCGCGTGCACCCTGCGGGCCCTCGCGCAGTGCGGTCAGCACGCGCAGGCGGCCGGCCTGCTGCAGGGCAAGCACTGGATCAGCCGCCTCGGCCAGCGCGCGCCAATGGCCGAGCAGATGCTCACGCTGGCCGCGCAATGGATCGGCCTCGCCTTCGTGGAAGTGCACGCCCGCCAGCGACCCACCGCGCAGCAGCTGCAATGCGGTGCTGCTGTCGCCTTCGCGCACGGCATGCGCCAGTGGCGCCAGGTCCAGCGCATCACTTTGCCGGTAACCACGTTGCAGCTGCACGCGGCGGCCGGCGAAGGCGCGTGGTGCGGCCTGGGGTTGCAGCGTGGCCGGCGCCAGCAGGCCATGCAGTGCCTGCGCGTCGTCGGCGCGGGTGCCGATCCCATCGCCGCTGGCGCGCAGGATCGCACTGAGCACGTCACCGGCTTCGACCGACGGCAACTGATCGGGATCGCCGAGCAAGATCAACCGGGTGCCGCTGGCAATCGCCTCGACCAGCTTGGCCATCATCGGCAGATCGATCATCGAGGCTTCGTCGACCACCACCACATCCACCGGCAGCGGATTGTCGGCGTGGTGACGGAAGCGCGGTGAATCCGGGATCACGCCGAGCAGGCGATGCAGGGTGGTGCCGGTACTGGGCAGTGCCGCGCACAGCGCCGGGTCCACACCGTCTTCCTGCAAGCGCTGCACGGCCCGCCGCAGGCTCTCGGCCATGCGTTCGGCGGCGCGCCCGGTAGGCGCGGCCAGCGCCACCTCGGGCAACGGTTGGCCGGCCTGCCGGGCCTGCGCCGCCAGCAACAGCAGCAGGCGCGCGATGGTGGTGGTCTTGCCGGTACCGGGACCGCCGGTGACCAGCGCCAGCGGATGGCGCAGGGTTACGCCGGCGGCACGTGCCTGGTGATCTTCGTGGTCGATCGCCTGCGGGAACAGGCGCGCGAACAGCGGTGCCAGGGCGACCATGTCCGGCGCCGGTAGCGGATGCCGGCCGATGCGCTGCAGCCCGGCCGCCAGCTGGCGTTCGTACTCGCGATAGCGGCGCAGGTACAGCAGGCCGTTTTCCAGTACCAGCGGCGCATCCTCGGCGATCATCTCGGCCTGCTCCGGCGTGGCCACCCATGGCGATGCGCGCAGCTGTACCAGCCAGGCCTGTGCATCGGGCCATTCCGGCACGCCCTCCAGCAGGCGCTGCGGCTGTGCCGGATCAAAGCCGGCGTGGCCTTGCGCCACCGCCAGCGAGGCCAGTGCCGCCGCCAGCGCCACGCTCTCGGGCGTGTCGTCGCGTAGCCGCTGCAGGCTGGTGGCCAGTGCATGGTCGAGGGTACGCAGCAGACCCTTCTGGTGCAGTTCCTTCAGCAGGTTCATGCGCTGGCTCCACGCGCACGCGCGGCGAGTTCGACCTGGGCCTGCTCGCCACCGGCGAACAGTGCATCCAGTGCGTCCACCAATGCCAGCGGGAAGCGATCCGCATGCACACCGTTGCCAGCGCCATCCAGTCCGCGGCAGAACAGGTAGCGGATGCCGCCCATGTCGCGCTCATAATCGTAGGCCGCGCCCAGGCGGAAGCGCAGCCAGCGGTGCAGGGCCACGGTGTAGATCAGCGCCTGCAGGTCGTATTCGCTGTGCCGCATGGCGATGGCCAGCAGCTCCGGGCTGTAGCCGGGCAAGCGGTTGGACTTGTAGTCGAGCACGTACCAGCGCCCGTCGCGCACGTAGGTCAGGTCGATCATGCCAGTCATCAGCCCTTCCAGCCGGCGGCGCTGGCCGAAGCCTCGACGACCACTGGAAACGCCGTGCGCATGCAGCACCTGCAGCAGAGCCGGCACCGTGGTTGGTTCGATGGCGAAATGGAAGTCGATTTCCGCGCGGCGCTCGCCTTCGCCCAGGCTGTGCAGCGCGCCGCCTTCGGGCAGCGGTACGGTCAGCGTGTGGCCAACCAGCGGCACCAGCACGGCCACGCCGTCGTCCAGATCGACGTCGGCATAGCCTTCGTCGTGCAGCGCCTTGCGCAGCACCTCGCCCTGTCCCTCGGGCGCTTCCAGACCCGGCTGCCAGTCAGCCCATGCAGCAAAGTCGACGTTCTCCATCGCCTCATGCAGCACGTTGCCGAAGCGACTACCCATGAAACGCGGGTCGATCGGCGCGCTGTCTTCCACGATCGCGGCGGGTTCGGGCAGCGCCGGTTCCAGTGGCAGCTCCGGGCCGGCCGGTTCGTCGGCGGCCGGTGCCGGCAGCTCGGTGGCGGCCGCTTCGATATCGTTGCCGGCACCGGCGTCTGCGTGGGCCAGCTGGGTGAAGCTGTACACCCACCAGTCGTGCGGCACGCGCCGGGTCAGTGCACGCACCGCCGGTAGGTCACCTTCCACTTCCGCGGCCAGCTGCGGCAGCGCGGCCGGTGTCTCACTGTCATCAACGTGCACATCGGCGTGCGCGCGCAGCGCCTGCAGGTCGTCCAGCAGCGGCGCCAGACGCGTCCTGCCGAGCCCGGCCAGATCACCCACGGCGATCCACAGCGCATGCTCGGCACGGGTCAGTCCCACATAGAGCAGGCGCGCATCCTCGGCCCGCTGCTCGCGCTCACGCTGCGTGCTGGCCGCTTCCCAAGCCTCGTCCTTGCCCAGCTTCCAGTGCAGCTGGCGCTGGCCACCAGAATGCACGGTGCAATGCGAGGCGGTGTTCGGTGCGCCGCCGTCGATGCCGACGAAGGGCAGGAACACCAGCGGATACTCCAGGCCCTTGCTCTTGTGCAGGGTGATGATCTGCACACGGCGCGCGTCCGATTCCAGGCGCAGCAGCTGCTGCTCGTCATCCTGGTCGGCGCTGGCCATCTGCCCCTGCAACCAGTCCAGCAGCCCGTGCATGCCCAGCGCCTGCGCGGAGGCTTCCTGCAGCAGTTCACCCAGCTGCAGGTAATTGGTGAGGCGGCGCTCGCCGTCGATCAGCGCCAGCAGGCGTTCGCCCTGTGCGGCACAGACATCGGCGATCACCGCGAACGGTCCACCGCGCTGCCAGCGCTCGCGCCAGTGCAGCAGCTGCGCCTGGAAACCGCGTTGCAGGTCGCCCTCACGCTCCATCGCGGCGATCGCACTGGCCCGCTGGCCGAGCAGTACCGTGGCCAGCACTGCACGCAGGCGACCTTCGTCGGCCGGTTGCAGCAGGGCCAACAGCAGCGCACGCAGATCACGCGCCTCAGCAGTGGCGAACAGGCTCTGCTTGCCCGCTGCCACCGCGGGAATGCCGACCGCGGCCAGCGCCCGTTGCACCAGCGTGGCCTCACGATGCGAGCGCACCAGCACCGCGATGTCACCGGGTTGAACCGGGCGCCCACGCAATACGGCATTGCCCGCACGCGCCTCGACCAGAATCTGGTGAATCGCGGCCACGCAGGCCTGGGTCGCCGCCTCGCGCGAGGCATCGGCGCTCATCGCCTTGTCACCACCACTGCGCAGCACGCGCAGGGTGAGTGCCTTGGCGGCATGGCCGTCGCGCAGGTAATCCGCATCGCTGCGCACGCCACCAGGACGCACCGGCTCGAACTGGATGTCGCGCTCGAGGAAGGCGTCTTCGCCACCGTTGTCGTACAGCGCCTGCAGCGCACGCAGCACAGCCGGTCGCGAGCGGAAGTTCTGCTCCAGCACCGGCGCTTGCTGCGCCACCTGCTTGGCCTTCAGGTAGGTGTGGACGTCGCCACCGCGGAAACCGTAGATCGCCTGCTTGGGGTCACCGATCAGGAACAGCGCCGGCGCCAACCCGAGTTCGCGCACCTCCGGCGAATCGCCGAACACGGTGTGGAAGATGCCCCACTGGCGGTCGTCGGTGTCCTGGAACTCATCGACCAGCGCGATGCAGTACTGCGCGCGCAGCTGCCTGACCAGCGCCAGCCGCTGCGGGCCTTCCAGGGCCTGGGCTACGCCATCGATCAGGTCATCGTAGGTCTGCACCCGGCGCGTGCGCTTCAGTGCCTGCAGGCGCTGCGTGGCTTCGTCGCGCAGCGTATGCAGGAAGTTCAGCGCGGTGGCGCGCAGCCAGGTTTCACGCTCGGCCAGCAGCGCGACGTAGCGGGCCAGCGCTGCCTGCAGCGGCGATGACGGCGTGCGCTCGGCGAACTTCTTGTTGGTCTTGGCTGCCAGCGCCTCTGGCAACAGCGCCGGCAGGCGTTCGCTGATCAGCAGTTCGCGCGGGTCGGCGCGCTCGGCCCAGGCCAGCAGCTGCCGGCGCAGCGGATGCAACCAGCCCAGCTTGTAGGACACGCCGTTGATCCACTTGTTGTCGACCGCATCGCAGAGGTCGATGAAGAACTGCTCGCCGTGTTCGCGCACGCGTGCCGACAGCGCTTCCGCCGCGTCCTGCAGGGCCACATGCGGATCGGCCAGCGCCACCGGCTGCGGCAACGGGTGCAAGGGCGGCGCAGCCAGCAGCACGCGCAGATCGGCGGCCAGTGCGTCCGGGGTGGACCACAGCCAGGTCAGCGGCTCCACCGTGACCGGGTTATTGGCATGCACGCGCCACAGATCCGCCGCCAGTTCCTCCAGCAGCTCGCGGTCGCTGGCCAGCAGTTCCGGCGGGTCGAAGGTATGGCCACTCTCCAGCGCATGCTCGCGCAGCACGCGGGTGCAGAAACCGTGGATGGTGAAGATCGAAGCGAGGTCGATCTCATCGGCGGCAACCTGCAGGCGACGCTTCAGTGCCGGCGCGCTTTCGCTGCCTCCCTGCAGATGACGCTGCAGAACCTCGCGGGTGAGGCGCACGTCCGGCGCTTCGCCCTCGGCCGGTTCCAGATCGACCAGCCGCGCCGCCAGCGCCAAGCGCTCGCGGATGCGCTTGCGCAGTTCCTGGGTGGCGGCATCGGTGAAGGTCACCGCCAGGATCTGGCCGATGCGCAGGCCCTGCTCCACCACCAGGCGGGTGAACAGCGTGGCCAGGGTGAAGGTCTTGCCGGTACCGGCGCTGGCCTCGATCAGGCGGATGCCATCCAGCGGCAGCGCCAGGTAAGGATCACCACCGGAGCGGCCGATGTCGTTGTCCGCGATGACGTTGTTCATTCGCTGCCCTCCTGGCGTGCATCCGTGCCAAGGGTGCGGCCTTCGCGTACCGCACTGAAGACCACTTGGCTGTTGCGCAGCAGATCGGCATAGCTGGCATCGGTGGCGAACGGATCGGCACCGCGCAGCAGCAGCTGCCAGGCATCGCTGCTGGATTCACCCCAGCTGCGATCGCTGCCATGCCATTGCTTCCAGCCTTCGCTGCGTTGTTTCTCGCCCGCGGTGCTGTACAGCACCCAGCCGGTATACGGCGCAAAGCGCAGCGGTTCGCGCAGGCCGCGCGTGCGCAGCTGCAGCAACGCACGCAACGCCGCGCGTGCTGCCGTCACGCTCAATGCCGGCTGCACATGGGGGCCCGGCCCGGCATCGCCACCGTCGTGGAACTGCACCAGCGGCAAAGCATCACCGGCGGCATTGGCCAACAGCCAGTCCAGGCCCTGGCGGATCACCGCATTGCCGTTGAGCGTGCCGGCGCGCAGCCGCACCAGGCCGTCGGGATGGCGGTCGGCGATCCGCCCGTGCAGGCGCACGCCATCGATGTCCACCTCATAGCGGCGGCTTTCCAGCGGTTGGCCCTGCATCCAGCCCAACAGGGCGTTGGCATACGGTCGGGTCTTCAGCTGCTCCACCTCGAACTGGCGCTCGCCCAACGCACCGGAGGGCAGCAGGCCGCGCGCGCGCAGCCTTGGATACAGCGGCTCGGTGTCGCCAGTGAGCGTGGCCCGCACCACCGCGGCCTGCACGCTGCGCTTTTCCGGACCGCGCGAAGACAGCACCAGCGGCTCCAGGTCATCCACCTCTTCGACCTCATCGGCCAGGCGCAGTCCGAGCGACTGCGCCAGGAACTGCCCGGCCGGGTCGCACAGGAAACGGCGCAGGGCATCGAGCGCGACCTCGTCTTCCACCGTGTCTTCCCGCGGTGGCGGCAACGGGGCGTCGAACCAGGGCTGCAGGCCGCCACGCTGGCCGGTCAAGCGGCCCGCCGCCGGATGCCATTGGTGGCGATAGCTGAAACGGCGCGGGTCGCCGTCGCCGAACGCGGCCGGCGAGAACGGCTGCAACGCATGACGCACGGTGAAATCGCGGGTGGCTGCAGCCGGATCGACGTGATACGCGGCGGCGGCGTCGATCAGTTCGCTGACCAGCACCGACGGCTCGCGTACGCTGCCGTCGCGCGGATCGGCACCGAGATAGCTGAGATAGAACACCTCCTGCGCCGCCGCGAAGAGCTGCAGGAACAGGAAGCGGTCGTCTTCGCGGGTGGAGCGGTCACCGGGGCGGCGACGCGGCGTATCCAGTTCCGCAGTGAGCTGGTTGAGGCCGGCGGCCGGGTCCCGGCGCGGGAAATCCCCATCATTCAGGCCCAGCACGCAGATCACCCGGAACGGCAGCAGGCGCATCGGCACCATGCGGCCGAAGCTGATGCCACCGGTCAGCAGCGGTGCGCGCGTATCGGCCTCGCCCAGCGCGCCGGCAAAGTGCGAACGCACCACCTCCGGCGGCACGCCGTCTTCGAAACCGGCCTTGGCGGCATCGTCGGCAAACTGGTTGAGCAGCTTGCGCAGCCGCTCCAGCGCGCGCTGGCTGTTGGGTGAGCTGGGCGCGGTCGGCAGCAGTGCATCCAGCAGCGACAGCAGGCGCTGTCGCCACTGCGCCGGGGTCAGCAGTTCGCCCAGGCGGCGCTGGTAGATGGCCAGCACCCGCAGCAGGCGCAGCAGCCGGTCCAGCGCGTCCAGCGCGCCGCCTTCCAGTTCGATCCACGGCGCCACGCCGGCCAGATCGGCCTCGCTGCCGCTGGCATGGCCGAGCACCAGACGGTCCAGCGCGAACTGCCAGGTGTAGGCATCGTCGGCCGGCGCCTGATGCTGGTCGCGATGCCTGGCATCCAGTCCCCAGCGCGCACCGGCCTGCTGCAGCCAGCCGTGCAGGCGGTCGAAGTCCGCCGCTTCCAGCCCGGCCGCCTCGGCCAGCGGCGCGCTGGCCAGCAGATCCAGCACTTCGTTCAAGCCAAAGCGTGAGACCGGCAGGCCCAGCAGATGCACGAACACGTCGGCCAGCGGCTCGCCGGCCAGTGGGCTGCTGTCGGCCAGCGCGTAGGGAATGTGTTCGTCGTCACCGCCGCGGCCACCGAACACCGCTTCCAGGTACGGCACGTAGGGGTCGATGTCCGGCGCCAGCACCGCAATCTCGCGTGCCTGCAACGGCGGGTCGAAACGTGGGTCCTGCAGCAGGCTGCGCAGCTGGTCGTGCAGCACCTGCAGCTCGCGCAGGCGGGTGTGGCAGGCGTGCACCTGCAGGCTTGGGTCGTCGCTGCGCAGCCCATCGCGGCGATCGCCCGAGGGCAGCGCGCGGCGGTGGAACAGGTCGCGCTGCAGGCGATGCAGCAGGCTGTCGGACAGGCCACCGTGGTCCAGGCTCGGCCGGGTGTCCTCTTCCGGATCGGAATAGGCGGCGATCTCGCCGGCCGGGTGCACTATCTCGTAGCTGCCCAGCACCGCCATGAAATCGCGCCCGGCCGCGCCCCAGGCCTCCAGCAGGCGGTTCTCGCCGGCGGCCTCGCCGAACGGGTCCGGCGCGCCGCTGCGCAGCCGCTCGGCCAGGGTCTGCAGGTCGCCCCAGTACGACTGCACGGGCGTGGGCATATAGAAATGCAGTTCGCCGACCCGCGCCTGGGTCGCCATCACCCGCAGCACGTCGGGCGAGATGTTGAGCGTGGCGAACGCGGACATTCGCAGCGGCAAGCCTTGCGGCAGCGGCTGGCCGGCGCCTTCGAAGCGGTCAAGGTATTCCTGGATGCGACGGGCGCGGTAGTCGTGGCCGTGGGTGATGGTGCGCCACAGGATCGCCTGCGGATCCGCCGGGTCGGCACCGGCCGCCCAGCGCAGCAGCCAGTCGCGGCGCCAGGCCTGGTACTTCTCGAACACCGCAGCGAGTTCACCGGCCAGCGCCCAAGGCTTCAGTGCATCGGCGCCGGCAAGGTAGGACTGCAGCGCACGCATCGGCGGCTGCGCCAGCAATGCCGGGTCGCGCAGTGCCTGATACAGCCTCCAGTGCAGGCCGGCGGCATCCAGGTCGTCCTGCTCGCCGCTGACATTGGCCTTCAGCGCGCGGGCCACGAACTCGCCGGGGGTGAGGAATTCCAGGTTGGCTGCGACACCGAATTCGGCCGCCAGTGTCGCTTGCAGCCAACGGCGCATCGCTACCTGCGGGATCAGCACCACCTCCGGCGCCAACAACGGTTGGCCCGCTACAGGGGCGCGCACGTTGCGCGCCAGCAGCGCGGCCAGCACGTCCAGGGAGTTGGAATGGTAGAGGCGGAAGTCGCTGCCTGGGTCACTCATCATGCACAGTGTGCAGGACGACAGGCAGTATTCAATGGTGCGCGCACCACCGGTACGGATTGTTCCGGGCTCCTAATCGATTGTCCCGGCCTGCGCCAAGCCTTGTCGTGCAACAATACTGGACCGTCCAGTCTGCTTATGTTCAGCCGGCTGGCCCGATCCTTCGATGTCTAAAAAACGTTAATGGTGCCCATGTCGGCTTCCACCTCCAGTCTGGTGCAGTTGTCCAACGTCCGCATCGACCGGAGCGGGCGCACGATCCTGCGCGATGTGTCGCTGCAGGTCCCGCAGGGCAGCATCACCGCTGTGCTCGGCCCGTCCGGCAGCGGCAAGTCGACCCTGCTGGCCGCGCTGACCGGCGAACTGCGCCCGGTCGCCGGCGACGTCACCCTGTTCGGCAAGCCCATCCCGCACGACAGCAGCGCGCTGCTGGAAATGCGCAAGAGCGTGGGCGTGCTGCTGCAGGGCAATGGCCTGCTGACCGACCTCACCGTGGCCGAGAACGTCGCGCTGCCGCTGCGCACGCATACGCGCCTGCCGAGGGCCGTGCTGCGCCGGCTGGTGGAGATGAAGCTGCATGCGGTGGGCCTGCTGGCCGCCGCCGATGCGTGGCCGCGTGAGCTGTCCGGCGGCATGGCGCGCCGCGTGGCGCTGGCCCGTGCGCTGGCGCTGGACCCGCCGCTGATGATCTACGACGAGCCGCTGACCGGGCTGGACCCGATCGCCTCGGGGGTGATCATGAGCCTGATCCAGCGCCTCAACCACAGCCTGGGCCTGACCAGCATCATCGTCAGCCATCACGTGCACGAGACCCTGCCGATCTGCGACCAGGTGATCGCCATCGCCAATGGCGGCATCGTGTTCCAGGGCACCCCCGAGGCGCTGCAGTCCAGCCAGGATCCGCTGCTGCGGCAGTTCCTGCATGGCCAGCCCGATGGCCCCATCCCGTTCGATGCCGCGCCGCGTGCGAGGGTTGCCTGATGCCGTTCGTTCAAGCCACCCGTTCGCTGGGCCGCGCCGGCCTGTTCTCGCTGACCGTGCTGCGCGGTTCGCTGCCGACCCGTGATTTCCTGGCCGAACTGACCCGCGAGATCTACAAGATCGGCGCGCGCTCACTGCCGATCATCGCCGTCGGTGGCGCCTTCGTCGGCCTGGTGCTGACCCTGCAGGGCTACCGCACGTTGACCACCTTCGGCGCGGCCGACGCGCTGTCGACGCTGCTCGGTCTGTCGCTGTACCGCGAGCTGGCGCCGGTGCTAACCGCGCTGCTGTTCATCGGCCGCGCCGGCAGTTCGATTGCCGCCGAGCTGGGCCTGATGCGCGCCACCGACCAGATCAAGGCGCTGGAGCTGATGGCGATCGACCCGGTGGCCAAGGCCGTGGCGCCGCGCTTCTGGGCAGCGGTGCTGACCGTGCCGCTGCTGACCGGCATCTTCTGCTCGCTGGCGATCAGCGCCAGCTACTTCGAGGCCGTGCACGTGCTGGGCCTGGACAATGGCGTGTTCTGGTCGGCGCTGCGCAACAGCGTCGATTTCTGGGATGACTTCGGCGTGGCGATGCTGAAGTCGGCGATCTTCGGCGGCACCGCCGCGCTGGTTGCCGCCTACGTTGGTTTCCACGCCGAGCCGACCATCGAGGGCACCTCGGTGGCGACCACCCGTGCGGTGGTCAACGCCTCGCTGCTGGTACTGATGTTCAACTTCGTGCTGTCGGCAATGTTGTTCACCTAACCCCTCCACCGGCGGTGCGCAGGCGCGCGCGGCCACCACGACTCGATCAGGTAATCCACATGGCCATCCGCGGTCCCAGACTCGAATTCTCCGTCGGCGCTTTCCTGCTGCTGGCCCTGGCCTCGCTGATGGTGCTGGCCGTGGCCTCGACCAACCAGCGCTGGAGCTGGGGCAGCGACGGCTACGAGCTGAAAGCACGCTTCTCCCAGGTCGGCCAGCTGCGCAAGCAGGCCCCGGTGAAGATCGGCGGTGTCACCGTCGGCCAGGTCGCCTCGATCGACCTGGATCCGGTGAAGTTCGAATCCATCGTGACCCTGCGCATGGACAGCAAGGTCAAGGACCTGCCGGCAGACACCTCGGCCGGCATCTTCACCAGTGGTTTGCTCGGCGAGAGCTATATCGGACTGCAGCCGGGTGGTGATCCGGACGTGCTAAAGGCCGGCGACGAGATTGTCTTCACCCAGCCGGCGGTGGACCTGATCCAGCTGGTCGGCAAGTACATGTTCAGTGGCGGCGCCGGTGGCGGCGCTGCTCAGAAGCCCAACGATGGCGCCCAGGCGCCTGCAACGGAACCGCAACCATGAAGATGAAACTGATCCCGGCCCTGCTCGCCTCGGCGCTGCTGGCGACCACCCCGTTCCTGGCCCAAGCCCAGGCCGCCGCCCCAGCCGCAGCCGCGACCCAGGGCCAGGCCGGCAAGGTGGTGATCGACGCCAGCAGCCGCATCCTGACTACCCTGCAGCAGCGCAAGAGCGAGTTCACCAGCAACCCGGCCAGCCTGCGCAGCTACATCGACAGCGAACTGACCCGCACCTTCGACCGCGACTATGCCGCGCGCCTGGTGCTGGGCCCGCACGCCCGCGGCGCGTCGGACGCCGACATCAAGCTGTTCGCCGATGCCATGGCCGACAGCCTGATGCAGCGCTATGGCTCGACCCTGCTCAACATCCAGGGCAAGCCAAGCTTCCGCCTGAAGGGTGAAAGCCCGCTGCCGGGCAACCGCGGCGTGCGCGTGAGCACCGAACTGGTGCGTGCCGGCAACGAGCCGACCCCGGTCGAGTACTGGATGCGCAACGTGAATGGCCAGTGGAAGATCTTCGACGTCAACATCGAAGGCATCTCCTACGTGCAGACCTTCCGCAACCAGTTCGATACCCCGCTGCGCCAGAAGGGCATCAAGCAGGTGGCCACCGAGCTGCACAGCGGCAGCATGCAGGCTGGGCCCGCAGGCAATGGCAAGTAACGCACTGGCCCTGCTGGAAGGCGACACCCTGCGCCTGCGCGGGGTGCTCGACCGTGCCGCGGTGATCGCGCTGTGGCCGCAGCTGCAGGCCCTGCCGGCGCAGCTGGCGCGGCTGGAGCTGGGCGAAGTGGAGCGTGTGGACAGCGCCGGCCTGGCCCTGCTGGCCGAGCTGGCTGCACGTGCACGCACGGCCGGCCATCCGCTGGCGATCTCCGGCGCCCCCGCCGGACTCAACGAGCTGAGCGCGGCCTACCGGCTGTCGCCCGACCTGGATTTCAACGCTACTTCTGCTGCGAGCTGACATGAACGTCGTACGCGCTCTCCCCCTGATCGTCCTGGCCACCGCGCTGACTGCCTGTGCCGGCAAGCCCGCGCGCAGCGACGCGCCGGCCGCCAGCACCGTGGTCCCGGCCAACGCTCCCGCCGAGGCGGCGCCCGTCGACACCGGCGTTGCCGACGTCGCGCCGGTAGTCCCGGTGGCCGCGGTGAACACTCCGCCGCCCGCCACCGCTGCGGCGCCGACACCGCCCGCAGCCAGTACCGATGCCGATGCAGCGAAGACCGCGGCGGCCAGCGCGCCGGGCGGGGATGATGACTTCGATGCTCTTTACGGCGGCGCCCGCAACACCGGCAGCGCGGCGGCCTACGACCCGTGGGAACCGTTCAACCGCAAGGTGCACACGTTCAACAACGCGGTCGACCGCGGCATCGCCCGTCCGCTGGCTACCGCCTATACCCACGTGGTGCCGCGCTTCGCCCGCACTGGCGTCAGCAACTTCTTCAGCAACCTGCGCGCGCCGGTGACCATCACCAACCAGCTGCTGCAGGGCCGTGGTGCCGATGCGTGGGACAGCCTGGGTCGCTTCCTGATGAACAGCACGCTGGGTATCGGCGGCCTGTTCGATCCGGCCAGCAAGGCGATGGTGCCGCGTCGCAATGAAGACTTCGGCCAGACCCTGGGTGTGTGGGGCTGGCGTCGTTCGCGCTACGTGGAACTGCCGTTCTTCGGCCCGCGTACCGTGCGCGATGTGTTCGGCCTGGCCGGCGACATCCCGCTGTCGCCGATCCGCCGCATCGAGGAAGACAAGGTCCGCATCGGCCTGCAGGGCCTGCAGCTGGTCGATACCCGCGCGCAGCTGCTGGCGATCGACGACCTGCGCGACACTGCGGTGGACGAGTACTCGCTGGTGCGCGATGCGTGGATGCAGCGCCGCAACTACCAGATCGAGAACGATCTGCGCAGCAAACGCGACCGTGGCCACGACGATGCCAATTCGCCGATTCCGGTCGATGCGATGCCGATGCCGCAGTGGACCCACTGAGGTCGCTGATCGATGCATGAAAAACCCCGCCTCGGCGGGGTTTTTTCTTTGGCGTTGCCGGTGGGGTCGGAACCCTTTCCCCTGAAAAGGAGTCCGGCCCCGGCCCGGCAGGTGCCAACCTTGGTTGGCATGCCTTGCTCAGGCCGCCAGCGCGGCCTCGATGGCTTCGCGCAGGCGTGCATCGTCGGCGGCCACGTCCGGAGCGAAGCGGGCGATGACCTTGCCGTCGCGCCCGACCAGGAACTTCTCGAAGTTCCACAGCACCGCCGGCGCGGCGTGGATCGGAATCTCCTTGCTGGCCAGGCGCTCGCGCAGTGGGCCTTCGCCGATCGACTGCGGCTGCGCGGCGGTCAGCTGCTGGTACAGCGGGTGGGTGTCATCCCCGGCCACGCTGATCTTGGAGAACATCGGGAAGCTGACATCGTAGGTGAGCTGGCAGAACTGCTGGATCTCCGCCTCGCTGCCCGGCTCCTGGCCGAGGAAGTTGTTGGCGGGGAAGCCCAGCACTTCCAGGCCCTGAGCGTGCTTTTCCGCGTACAGCGCCTGCAGGCCTTCGTACTGCGGGGTCAGGCCGCACTTGGAGGCGACGTTGACCAGCAGCAGGACCTTGCCCTGGTAGTCGGCAAGCGAGGACGGCTGGCCGTCGATGGTGGTGAGGGAAATATCCTGGATCGGGGTGCTCACGCGGGGGCTCCGGCTACGGCGGGGAATGGCCCACCAGCATAGCGCCGCGCGCACTGTTGTAGAGCCGAGTCTACGCTCGGCTCATTGCAGGGCAGCCGAGCATGGGCTCGGCTCTACAGGACATCTTCAATCCACGCAGATCGTGCCCTGCGCCTTGCCGTCCTCGATGCGCTGGCGGCATCCGAAGTTCTGGCTGGCATCACGCTGGCAGGTACCGGTGGCGACGCTGCCGGCGGCCACTTCGCCACTGGCCAGGCATTGGCCCGTGCAGTCGCTCTTGCCGCTGCAGGTCTTGCGGGCATCGGCATTGGGAATCACGCACTGCTCGCGCTGCAACCGGCCCAGCCGCTGCAGGCTGCCACCGGCCGCCTGGCAGTCGACGTCGCGCGCTTCACGGTAGGCCTCGGCCGCTTCAGGCGTGGTTGCCGCGCCGGCAGGCGCCGGCGTGTCCGCAACCGGTGGCGCACTGCTGCAGGCGGCAAGCAATGCGGTCAGGACAAGGCGGGTGCAGAGGCGCAGGCGCATGGCGGTACCTGATCGAAGCGGACAGGCCGCCAGCATACGCATCGGCGATGCAGGCGGCGTGTCAGCGTGGCTCAGGCCTCGTCGCCGTCGTTGCCTTCCTCCTCGCCGGCCCCATCGCCCTCGGCCAGATCACCCAGCAGCGACTGCGCCTGTTCGGACGCCAGCGATTCCACGCCACGCAGGCGTCGTTCGATGGTGCGCGTCTTGCGGCTGGCCTCGCCGATGCTGCGGCCGACCGTGGTGATCTGTTTCTCGGCCTTTTCCAGGATGCCGGCGAACTTGCCGAACTCGCTCTTCACCGCACCCAGCAGGCTCCACACTTCGCTGGAGCGCTGCTCGATGGCCAATGTGCGGAAGCCCATCTGCAGGCTGTTGAGCAGGGCGGTGACCGTGGTCGGCCCGGCCACCACCACGCGATGCTCGCGCTGCAGCAGGTCGACCAGGCCCGGGCGCCGGATCACCTCAGCGTACAGGCCTTCGGTGGGCAGGAACATCACCGCGAAGTCGGTGGTGTGCGGCGGTGCGATGTACTTGTCGCAGATCGACTTGGCCTGCACGCGCACCGCGCGCTCCAGCTGGATGCCCTGAAGGCGCACGCCCTCGGCGTCCCCCTGTTCCTGCGCATCCAGCAGCCGCTCGTAGTCCTCGCGCGGGAACTTGGAGTCGATCGGCAGCCATACCGGCGTGTCATCGCTGCTGCGGCCCGGCAGGCGCACGGCGATGTCGACCATCTCGCCGCTGTCCGGCCGCACCTTCACTGCACGTGCGTACTGCTCCTGGGTCAGGGTCTGCTCGAGGATGTTCTCCAGCTGCACTTCGCCCCAGCTGCCGCGCGTCTTGACGTTGGTCAGCACGCGCTTGAGGTCGCCCACGCCGGTGGCCAGCTGCTGCATCTCACCGAGGCCGCGCTGCACCTGCTCCAGGCGCTCGGAGACCAGCTTGAAGGACTGGCCCAGGCGGGTTTCCAGCGTGGACTGCAGCTTCTCGTCCACGGTCACGCGCATCTGTTCCAGCTTCTGTGCGTTGTCGCTCTGCAGCGCACGCAGCTGTTCTTCCAGCGTCGTGCGCATCTCGGCGATACGCTGCTCGTTGCGCTGGGTCAGCTCCTGCAGCCGCTGGCCCAGGTTCTCGGTCAGGCGCTGCTGCGACTGCGCGCCCTCCTCGCGGCCCTTGCGTGCATCGTCCACCTGGGTCTGGCGCAGGGCACCGAGCTGGCTGTCGGTGCGCGTGGTCAGTTCCTGCAGCTGCTGGCCGAAGGCATGGATGCGCGCCTCCTGCTGCTGGCCAAAGGTATCCAGCTGACCACGCAGTTCCTGCAGGCGCTGGCCCATCAATGCAGCGCCGCGCTGCTGGCTTTCGGCGGACTCGGCGCGCGCCTTGCGGGCGTCCTCGCCCAGGGCCTCGCGCAGCAGGTCCAGCCGCTGGTCGGTACGCGTGGACAGATCGGTCAGCGCGCGGGCGAAGGTGTCCAGCTGTTCGCGCAGTTCGCTGCGCCCGGCCCGCGCCTCCTCGCGCACCGCCTGTTCCAGGCGGTCGTGGGGCGGGCGCCGCAGCAGGGCGACCAGCTGCAGGATGAGCACGGCCAATAGAAGGCCGCCAATGAGCAGATATTCGGTTTGCATGCGGCAAGTGTAGGCTGGCGGAGTCTCAGCTGCTGCGCCGGAACCATGCTCGCTCTGTACGGAAAGCCCACCTCCATCAATGTGCGCAAGGTGCTGTGGCTGTGCGCGGGGCTCGACCTGCCGCTGCAACACGATCCCATGCCGCCGCCAGACCTGCTGGCCGCGCTCAACCCGAACCGGCAGGTACCGGTGCTGCGCGACGGCGACTTCGTCCTGTGGGAATCCAACAGCATCTGCCGTTACCTGGCTGCCCGCGCCGGCCGCGACGACCTGCTGCCCGCCGCGGCACAGGCCCGTGCGCGGGTGGAGCAGTGGATGGATTGGCAGGCCAGCGACCTCAACAGTGCCTGGCGCCACGTGTTCATGGCCCGGGTACGGCAACACCCGGACTACCTGGATGACGTACGCGCCGAGGCCAGCCTGGCGCAGTGGAACCGGCTGATGGGCGTGCTCGACGCGCAGTTGGCCGATGGCCGGGCCCATGTCACCGGCAGTGCGTTCACCCTGGCCGACATCGTGCTGGGCCTGTCGACCCAGCGCTGGCGCAGCACGCCCGGCGGAAAACCCACACTGCCAAATGTGAAGGCCTGGTTCGAACGCCTGCGCCAGCAGCCCGGGTTTGCCGAACACGTCGACAACGGCGTGGCCTGAGGAGTGGGTCGCGCCCGCTGTGGGGAGGTGTCGCGCTTGATCGGCACGGTAGATCCGCGCCATGCGTGGGTGAAGCGCTGCAGAGCCGAGCCCATGTTCGGCTGATGCCCATGCGCAAACGGCAGCCGAGCGCGGGCTCGGCTCTACAGAAGGCGCTTCGTGTTACCAGCCTTCCAGCACGATCTTGCCCTTGGCGCGGTGGCTTTCCAGCAGCGCATGGGCACGCCGCAGGTTGGCCGCGTCGATGCGCCCGAAGTTCTCACCGAGCGTGGTCTGCAGCACGCCGGCGTCGATCAGCTCGGCCACCCGGTTCAACAACTCATGCTGGCGCTGCATGTCCGCAGTCTTGTACAGCGGTCGGGTGAACATCGATTCCCAGTGCAGCGACAGCGCCTTGCGCTTGAGCGCCATGACATCCACCTGTCCCGGATCGTCGATCAGGCCGAACTGGCCCTGCGGCGCCAGCAGCTCGACGATCTGCGCGTAGTGCTGGTCAGAGTGGGTCAGGCTGGCGACGTGCTGCACCTCGCTGATGCCCAGCCGCGCCAGGCCTTCGGCCAATGGCTGGCTGTGGTCGATCACGTGGTGCGCGCCCATCGCATACACCCAGTCCTGGGTATCCGGTCGCGAGGCGGTGCCGATCACCGTCAGTTTCGTCAGCTTCCGTGCCAGCTGCACCAGGATCGAGCCGACACCACCGGCCGCACCGATCACCAGCAGGGTCTGACCCTCGCCACCGCCCTCGGGAATGCGCAGGCGGTCGAACAGCAGTTCCCAGGCAGTGATCGCGGTCAGCGGCAGCGCCGCAGCGGCGGCATCGTCCAGGCTCGCCGGCTTGCGGCCAACGCTGCGCTCGTCCACCAGCTGGTACTCGGCATTGCTGCCCGGGCGGTCGATCACACCGGCGTAGTAGACCGCATCGCCGGGCTGGAACAGGGTCACCTCGCTGCCGACCGCGTCGACGATGCCGACTGCATCCCAGCCCAGCACGCGCGGACCGTCGGTGGCCACGCCGCGCCGCACCTTGGTGTCGACCGGGTTGACCGCCACCGCGCGCACCGCCACCCGCAGGTCACGCGGGCCGGGCTGCGGCAGGTCCAGTTCGATGTCGATCAGGGCCTGCGCATCATCAATCGGCAGGCCGGCGTGGGTGTAGGCAATGGCGCGCATGGCAGCGGTCCAGTGGGGAAGGAGCCGACAGAGTGCGCCGCGCACGGCCGCTCAGAAAGGCGCAGAATCGGGCAGCACTTTCACTCCGGCAATGAAGATGATCCGCTTCGATGACCTGCACCTGTTCGTCCGCACGGCTGCGCTTGGCAGCTTCTCGCAGGCCGCACGCGAGGCCGATCTGCTGCCCGGGCAAGTCGCGGCCGCGGTGGCGCGGCTGGAGCGCGAGCTGGACCTGCGCCTGTTCGTGCGTACCACCCGCAGCCTGCGCCTGACCGGCGAGGGCGCGCTCTACCTGCCCTATGCGCAGGAGGTACTGGCCACCCTGCGCGAAGGGCGGGCCCGCGTGCAGGGCGAGGACGCCGAGCTGCACGGCACGCTGCAGCTGTCGGCGCCGTCGGACTTCGGTCGCAACCTGCTGCTGCCGTGGCTGACCGCGTTCCGCGCCGCGCACCCGCGGCTGCGCCTGCACCTGCGCCTGTCCGATGAAGTGGCCGACGTGTTCCGCGACCCGGTGGACGTTGCGATCCGCATCGGCCATTTCGATGACGCCAGCTATGTCGCCCTGCCCCTGCTCGAAGACAACCGCCGTGTACTCGCAGCCTCGCCCGATTACCTGCGGCGACGAGGCACGCCCGTGCGCCTTGACGAACTGCGCGAGCACGATTGCCTGGTCTACCAGCTCAGCGGCCGCGCCTACGATCGCTGGTCGTTCGAGGTCGACGGGCGCCGCACTGTCATTCCGGTGCGCGGCCCGCTGGTCTGCGACGACGCCGATGTGGTGCGACGCTGGGCGGTGGCCGGCGAAGGCATCACCTACAAATCCTGGCTGGACCTGCGCGAAGACGTGCTGGCCGGGCGCCTGCAGCTGCTGCTCGATGGCGTTGGCAGCCACATTCCGCTGCAGCTGGTGTGCCCGCATCGCAAGCAGTTCTCGCCGGCGGTGCGGCAACTGCACGCGCAGCTGCGGCAGCACCTGCAACCGCTGCTGTCTGGCATGCCCGATGGACTTGCCGGCCCCCTGTCGCCCGCCCCGGCGCTGGCCGACAATGGCGGCCCCCCGTAACAGAGAACACCGCCATGCCGTGGATGGGCATCCAGGACCTGTGGACGTTTCTGGTCGCCGTGCTGGTGTTCCTCGCCCTGCCCGGCCCCGGCACCTTCACCCTGCTGACCGCCACCGGCCGTGGCGGCGTGCGCGGCGGCTACACCGCACTGGCCGGCCTGCTGGTCGGCGACCAGATCCTGATGTGGCTGGCGCTGGCTGGCGTGGCTGCGCTGCTGAAAGCCAACCCGCTGGTGTTCCATGCCGTGCAGTACCTGGGTGCGGCCTACCTGGTGTGGGTCGGCATCAGTCTGCTGCGCACGCCCAAGCACGACGGTGCGGATGCCGGCCCGATCCGCATGCAGCCGGGCCGCTATTTCCAGCAGGCGATCCTGGTCAGCCTGCTCAACCCGAAGGCGATCCTGTTCTACATGGCATTCCTGCCGTTGTTCATCGATCCCAAGGCGCACCAGGGCATCGCGACCTTCGCGGCATTGGCCGGCATCATCCTGGTGGTCAGCATCGCCTACTGCTCGATGCTGATCGGGGTCGGCAACCTTGCCCGCCGCCGCTTGATCCAGCATCCGCGGATCAGCGATGCACTGCGCCGGGTGGCCGGCCTGTTCCTGGTGGGGTTCGGCATCCGGCTCGGGTTGAACGGATGAACGCGCGGCTGCCACTGCTTGGCCTGGCCCTGCTGCTGGCCGGTGCCGCCCCGGCCGCCACCGTGCAGGACCATCGCTGCCTGAGCGGTGGTCGCAATGACCGCATCCATCTGGAATGGCGCTGGCTGGCGGGTGGCGGCGCCGACGTGCGCTACGCCGGCCAGCGTGAGCGCCTGACGCTGCGCCGGATGTCGATGGAGACCACGGTGCTGGCCGAAGATCGCCCCTACCAGTTCGACAGTGTCTGGGAAGAGCGCATCGACGGGCGGGTCAACGGCCGCTACCGGCTGAGCACCCAGGGCGCGCTGGTGCTGGACCTGAGCTACGAACGCGCCAGCGACGGCCGCACCACCGCTTTCCACGATGACCCCAAGGCCTGGCAGGAAGAGGGCTGCCATTGGCCGGGAGGCGTAGCGGCGCGCGTGATCGATTGAAGCATGCCAGCCAAGGTTGGCATCTACCGGTCGTGCATCTCCGCCCGCAGGTGGTCGATGAATACCCGCAGCTTGGGCGCCATCTGCTCGCGCGCGGGGTAGTACAGGTGGAAACCTGGGAACGGCGGCTGCCAGTCCTGCAACACACTCTGCAGTCGACCAGCGGCGATGTCGTCGGCCATCAGCGAGGCGAACCCCTGGGCCATGCCCAGCCCCGCCAGCACGGCGTGATGGGCGACGCCGGCATCGTTGAACGCCAGCCGCCCGCTCACTTCCACCTCCAGGTCGTGGCCTTCGCGGCTGAACTCCCACGGCATCAACCGGCCATTGGCCAAGCGGTGCACGATGCAGGCGTGGCCCTGCAGGTCATGCGGGGTCTGCGGCACGCCATGGCGTTCGAAATAGACCGGCGTGGCCACCACCACCTGCCGCTCGGGTGGCCCGATCGGCACCGCGATCATGCCCTGTGCGAGTGATTCGCCCAAGCGGATGCCGGCGTCGAAGCCCTCGGCAACGAGATCGGTCAGCGCCGGATCGACGCACAGTTCCACCTGCACCTGCGGGTAGCGCGCAAGGAAATCGGGCAGCCGCGGCAGCACCATGCGATCGGCGACGATGCGCGGCAGGGTCACACGCAACCGCCCGGCAGGCACCGAGCGAGCGCTGTCCAGTTCGGCAAACGCCTGGTCGATCTGATCCAGGCCGCCGCGCACGCGCTGCAGGAAACGCGCGCCGTGTTCGGTCAGGCTGACCCGCCGCGTGGTCCGCTGCAGCAGTCGCACGCCCATCCGCGCTTCCAGCGCGCGCACGCTCTGCGACAACGCCGAGGTCGACACGCCCAGGGCATCGGCAGCGCGGGTGAAGCTGGCGTGCTCGGCCACGTGGACAAAGGCGACCACAGCGGTGAGGGGAACGGAGGCATCCATTGTGAAGCCTGCCTTCAAGGTAAGTCCGGTGGAACGCAGTTTATCCACATGATGGCGTGGAGGATGCTGTGCCCCTCGCCACTGCCCATCCCGGCGTGGCGCTTCCCCAAGGAGATCCGCATGAAGACCCGTACCCTAGGCCCCGCCGGTCCCGCCGTGTCCGCCCTCGGCCTCGGCTGCATGGGCATGAGCGCCTACTACGGCGGCCGCGGCAGTGACGATGATGGCATTGCCCTCATCCGGCACGCGCTGGAGCGTGGCGTGACCCTGCTCGACACCGCCGATGTGTATGGCCCGCACACCAACGAGGTGCTGGTCGGCCGCGCGATTGCCGGCCGCCGCAACCAGGTGTTCCTGGCCAGCAAGTTCGGTATCGGCCTGGACGCGGCCGACCCGAAGGCGCGGCAGGTCAACGGCCATCCGGACTATGTGCAGGCCGCCTGCGAGGCCAGCCTGCGCCGCCTGGGCGTGGACCATATCGACCTGTACTACCAGCACCGCGTCGACCCGACCGTGCCGATCGAGGACACTGTAGGCGCGATGGCACGACTGGTGGAACAAGGCAAGGTGCGCTGGCTGGGCCTGTCCGAGGCCTCGGCGGCCACCCTCCGCCGCGCCCATGCGGTTCACCCGATCACTGCGGTGCAGAGCGAGTACTCGCTGTGGTCGCGCGAGCCTGAGCAGAACGGGGTGCTGGCCACCACGGCGGAACTGGGCATCGGCTTCGTGCCGTATTCGCCGCTGGGCCGTGGCTTCCTTACCGGCGCCATCCGCAGCCCGGATGACTTCGAGGCCGACGACTACCGGCGTAGCTCGCCCCGCTTCGAGGGCGAGAACTTCCAGCGCAACCTGGCGCTGGTGGACACCGTGCAGGCCCTGGCCGCTGAGCGCGGCATCGTCGCCTCGCAGCTGGCGCTGGCCTGGGTGCTGTCGCGCGGCGAGCACATCGTACCGATCCCGGGCACGACACGGCGCGCACGGCTGGACGAGAACCTCGGTGCGCTGCAGGTGGAACTGGATGTGGCCACGCTGGACGCACTGGATGCCGCCTTCCCGCTGCATGCCGCTGCGGGTGAACGCTATTCGGCCAGTGGCATGGCCAACATCGAGTCGTAGCGGCGGCCGGGACCAACGCACACCGGTGGCTGTGGCCGGATTGTGCCGATTCCGGCAGCGTAGCCGGGGTGCAGCGCGCGCCCCGCCATGCATGACCCCCGTCAGTGGTAATGCTGCGCTGCGTTCGGTCACACTCGGGAACTTGTCGTTCTCAGTCACCCCTTCCGAGGCCTGCATGTCCCTGTTCCGGCGCAAGTCCCTAGATTCCGTCACCGTCCATGAAGCCGGCAGGCGCCTGATCCCAACGCTCAGCTGGCCACACCTGATCGCGCTCGGCATCGGCGCCATCGTCGGCACCGGCATCTATACGCTGATCGGCGTCGGAGCCAACCTGGCCGGCCCGGCGGTGCTGATCTCCTTTGCCATCGCCGGTGCGGTCTGCGCCTGCGCGGCACTGTCCTACGCCGAGCTGTCGACGATGATGCCGGCCGCCGGCAGTGCCTACACCTACAGCTACAGCGCGCTGGGCGAAGTGTTCGCCTGGGTGGTGGGCTGGAGCCTGATCCTGGAGTACTCGCTGGTGGTGAGTACGGTGGCGGTGGGCTGGTCCGGGTACTTCGTCGGCTTCCTTGAATGGGTGCACACCCAGTTCGGCTGGAACGTGCACCTGCCGGCCTGGCTGGCAGCCGGCCCGCACGTGGAAGGCGGCATGATCAACCTGCCGGCGATCATCATCACCTGGCTGGTGGCCGGCATGCTGATGGCCGGCACCAAGGAAAGCGCCACGCTCAACGCCATCCTGGTGGTGTTCAAGCTGATCGCGCTGGCCATCTTCGTGGCGGTGGCCCTGCCCGCCTTCGACAGCGCCAACCTGCAGCCGTTCATGCCCTATGGTTTCGCCAAGTCGCTGGGCCCTGATGGCGTCGAGCATGGCGTGATGGCGGCGGCCGCGATCATCTTCTTCGCCTTCTACGGCTTCGATGCGATCTCCACCGCCGCCGAGGAAACCAAGAACCCGGGCCGCGACCTCTCGATCGGCATCATCGGTTCGATGATCGGCTGCACCATCGTCTACGTGCTGGTGGCGCTGGCGGCGGTGGGTGCGATGAGCTACGCCGTGTTCGGCCACAGCGCCGAGCCGCTGGCGCTGATCATGCGCCAGCTGGGCCATCCGACCGCGGCGATGGTGATCGGCGTGATCGCCATCATCGCCCTGCCGACCGTGCTGCTGGCGTTCCTGTACGGCCAGAGCCGCATCTTCTTCGTGATGAGCCGCGATGGCCTGTTGCCGCGTGGCCTGTCCAAGGTCAATGCACGCACCGGCACGCCGGTGGCGACCACGCTGTTCACCGCGGTGGTGGTATCGGCGCTGGCCGGTGTGGCACGCCTGGACGAGATCGCGGCGCTGGCCAACGCCGGTACCCTGGCCGCGTTCACTGCGGTGGGTATCTGCCTGGTGGTACTGCGCCTGCGCGAGCCGAACCGCGAGCGCACGTTCCGCACACCGCTGGCCTTCGTGGTGGGCCCGCTGGCGGCGCTGGGCTGCATCTACCTGTTCCTCAGCCTGCCGCACAGCACCCAGCTGTACTTCCTGGTGTGGAACATGGTCGGCCTGGTGCTGTACTTCCTGTACAGCCGCCGCAATGCATTGATCGCGAAATAACCGGTTCACCCGTAGTGGCGGCCGCTGGCCGGCACTACCGCAGGGTGGTCAACCGCCCTGCTTTGCCGCGTACTCCTGCGCCTGGCGCATCACCCGCAGCAGATTGCCGCCCCAGATGCCGGCAATCTGCTGCTCGGTATAGCCCTTGCGCAGCAGCCACGCGGTGATCTTCGGCAGCTGGCTGACATCGGGCAGATCGCTCAGGCCACCGCCGCCATCCCAGTCCAGGCCGATGCCCACGTGCTCGGGGCCGACCACCTTGAGGATGTGCTCGAAGTGGGCGAAGAAGTCGTCCAGGCTGGCATGGCGCACCGGATGCTCGTGGTCCAGCGCCTGTTCGGCTTTCAGCAGAGCCACACCCTGCTCGATGCCCATGCCTTCCCAGCCGCCCAGCTGCTTGCTGAGCGCTTCTTCGGCCTGCTTGCGCTCGGGCGTCTTCGCCGTATCGATCAGGTAGCCGCCATAGGCGTTCACCTGGATCACGCCACCGGCCTTGGCCAGTTTGCGCAGGCGCGCATCGTCGAGATTGCGCGGATGGTCATAGACCGCCTTGGCCGAGCTGTGCGAGAGCACGAACGGCACCGGCATCATCGCCAGCAGGTCATCGAACACCGCGTCCGAGGCATGTGACTGGTCGATCACGATGCCCAGCTTCACCGCCTGCCGCACCAGCTCCTTGCCGGCCGGGCTCAGGCCCTTCCATTCCGCGCCCTTGGGGTCGGTGGCCGAATCGGCGAACTCGTTGTTGGCGAAATGCACGGTGCTGAGCAGGCGCAGGCCGGCGCGGTGGTAGAACGACAGCAGGCTCGGGTCAGCCACCAGCGGGCTGGCATTTTCCATGCTGATGTAGACCACGCGCTTGCCGGCGGCCTTGATACGCGCGGCATCGTCGGCGGTCAGCGCCAGTGCGAAGCGCTCGGGATTGGCGGCCAGCATTTCGCGGATTTCCATCAAACGCTGCAGGCCGTGGTCGCGTTCGGCCATGTGCGCAGCGGCGCTGCGGTCGCCCTGGTCGGTGTAGATCGCCCAGAAACCACCGTCCAGCGCGCCTTCGACCATGCGCGGGTAGTCCACCTGCGAGAGCGCGTTGCGGTCGTGGCGCTGTTCGATGTCGAAGCCGCTGCGGCCGAAATTGGCCGGCGTATCCAGATGGCTGTCGAGGGTGACCAGGCGTTGCTGCAGGGCCTTGGCCCGCGCCAGTTCCTGCGCGCTGAAATCGATGGCGTGGGCGGACAGCGGCGCACTCAGCGCCAGGACAAGCACGACGGACAGCTGACGCAACGATGGCATGGGGCTTTCACCGGCATTGGGAAGAGCCCGACCATAGCGCTGCGCCCGGCCTTTTTGTAGGGCCGGGCATGAGCCCGGCACTGACAGACGGGTGCCAGGCGTCGATCAACCCGGCAGGAAGTGCTGCATCAGCTGCAGCTCATCAATGGCGGCCATGTACGGTGCAAAGCGCGCATCACCACCGGCGAACGCCTGTGCCGCCGCCTGCGCGCTGGCCAGGTCCTTCCAGTGGGCGATGTCGACGAAGCGGTCGTCGCCGTCCATCGGCGAGAACGGCTGGTAGTCGATCAGACCGGGAAACTGCGCGATGGCCGCGCGCAGCCGCTCACGCAGCATCGGCATGTCGGCACGGGCGTGCGGTTTGACGGTGAACACGGCCAGTTCGAGGACGGAAGAAGCAGGGTGCATGGTGATGCCCGTTGTGGGAGGAGCGCGCAGTCTGCGCAGCCCCTGCTGCCAGCGGGGTGTCAGTGGCCGCGCAGCGCCCAGGCCCGCTGTTGGTAGCGCAGATAGGCTTCCAGACCGACCTGCGCCGGCAGGTCCAGCCCCTCTGCTTCGGCGAGGGCTTCGATCTGGTCCAGGCGGAAATCGCGGTAGTCCTGGCGCAGCGCGCACCAGCTGCCCAGTGTCCAGTGCTGGCCCCAGTGGAACAGGCCAAGCGGGTGCACGGTCCGCTCGCTCGATGCGCCCTGCAGCGTGCGATATCGCAGCTGCACACTGCGGCCGTCGGCGATGGCCGTATGCAGCGGCTGCCAGCACGGCAGCGAAACGGGTATGGCGCGCAGCGCGCGGGCAGTGCGTGGGCTGGTCGCACGCGTGGGCATGGCCGCCTGCAGTTTGTGCAGCAGCGAACGCGCCGCAGGTTGCAGGTGGCCCGCGCCACTGCAGGCTAGCATCTCCACGGCCAGCTGCAGTGCCTCGGCTTCTGCCGCATCCAGGCTCAGGGGCGGCAGTTCGAAACCGGGATCAAGGCGATAGCCAATGCCGGCCTCGCCATAGAGCGGGATGCCGGCCACGGACAGATCATCGACGTAGCGGTAGATGCTGCGCACCGACAGGTCCAGTTCCGCCGCCAGCACGGCGGCGGTTACCGGCTGGCGCACGCGGATCAGGTTGACCAGCTGGAACAGGCGGTCGGCTTTGCGCATGGGCGGTCTTGGTTGTGTAGAGCCGAGCCCATGCTCGGCTGCCAGGCCGATCAGCCGAGCGTGGGCTCGGCTCTACAGAGATCGGCGGTCACGCGGTCAATCCACCACGCGGCAGAACACGGCCTTCAGGTAACGCGATTCCTGCACATGGGCCATGAACGGATGGTCCGGACCGGCGCCGGCCACCTTCAGGATCTGGATGGTGCGGCCGGAGAAATAGGCCGCGCGGCGCAGCATGTCGAGGAACTGGTCCTCGGCCACCAGGCCGGTGCATGAGAACGTTGCAAACAGGCCACCCGGCTTGACCACGCCCAGCGCCAGCTTGTTCATGTCCAGGTACTTCTTCAGCGCGGTGATCACCTGGTCGCGGTCGCGGGTCATCTTCGCCGGGTCCAGGATCACCACGTCGTACTGCTCGCCGCGGTTGGCGGCGTCGCGCAGCCACGGGAAGATGTCGGACTGGACGAACTTCGGGCGCACGTTGTTCAGGCGCGAATTGCCCTTGGCGATCTGGATGACGTCTTCATCGATGTCGATGCCGACCACTTCCGAAGCACCGCGCGCGGCCGCGTACACGGCAAAACCGCCGGTGTTGCAGCACAGGTCCAGCACGCTCTTGCCTTCCACCTGCTGGCTCAGCCATTGGCGGTTCTCGCGCTGGTCGGCAAAGAAACCTGTCTTGTGCGCGCCGGCCGGGTCGGCGCGGAACTTGATGCCGTACTCGGTGATCACCGACGCTTCGGTGGTGGTGTTGCCGTGGAAGTCGAAGCTCTCCTGCTTCTGCACGTGCTCGTCGGCGAAGCTGTGGAAACGGCAGCCCGGGAACTGCTCGCGCAGCGCGTCATAGATCCACTCGCGGTGGCGGAACATGCCGGCGGCGAAGAACTCGACCACCACCAGGTCGCCGTAGCGGTCGACCACCAGGCCGGAAAGGCCGTCGCCTTCGCTGTGCACCACGCGCCAGGCGTCGGACACCGCGTCCAGCTTCAGCACCTCACGGCGCAGCGACACCGCCTGGGCGATCTTGCGCGAGAACCAGCCGGCATCGACCGGCACGTTCTGGTCGGTTTCAAGGATGCGCACGGCAATGCGCGAGTGCCCGTTGTAGAACCCGCGGCCAATGAACTCGCCATCGATGCCGACCACGTCGACGATGGAACCGGGTTTGGGCCGGACGGTCGGCTTCTCGACCAGTTTCTGGAAGATCCACGGGTGGCTGGAACGCCACGCATTCTTGAGGCGGACAATCGGAAGGGGGGTATTCATCCACCTATTGTAAACCGGGCATCGGGCTCAGATCCCCGCAGTGGCTCTGACCCCGGCCGGCATGCCAACCAAGGTTGGCGTCTGCCAGGGTGGGGGCGCGGGAACGGGGGTCGGAGCCCCTTTGGGCATCCGCCCCCGGCCCCAGGGCATTTGACGGCGGCCCGGCCAGACGGCAGAATCGGCGCCAGAAGGGGAGTAGCTCCCAGACGTTGTCGCCGTCATTTCGAGCCCGCAGGCTCCGGTGCAACGGCAGTTCCAGCCGACTGGGACTGCGAGCGAGACCTTCGCCGTACTGGCGAAGCTCTGTCCCTGGATCCCCCTCCCGATCCTCCGTTGCAGATCCTCGCCGTCCGGCCTGGCATCCATCTTTCCAACGGACATTCCCAATGCAGACGATCGGTAACGTGTGGTTGTGGGGCGGCTTCGCAGCGGTGGTGGTCATCGCCCTGCTGGTCGACCTCGTGTTGATGCGCCATGGTGGACCGCACAAGGTCACCTTCAAGGAGGCCCTGTGGTGGTCCATCGGCTGGGTTGCGCTGGCCCTGCTGTTCAATGCCGGCCTCTGGTACTACCTGAATGAGACCGCCGGCCAGGTGATGGCCAACAAGGTCGGCCTCGAATTCCTGACCGGTTACCTGGTCGAGAAGGCGCTGGCGGTCGACAACATCTTCGTCTTCCTGATGATCATGAGCTACTTCGCGGTGCCCGAACAGCAGCGCCAGAAGGTGTTGATCATCGGCATCCTGGGCGCGATCGTGCTGCGTACGATCATGATCTTCGCCGGCAGCGTACTGATCAGCCAGTTCCATTGGCTGCTCTACGTATTCGGTGCCTTCCTGCTCTTCACCGGCTGGAAGATGTGGTTCGCCGCCGGCCAGGAACCCGATCTGGAGACCAACCCGGCGCTGCGCTGGATGCGCAAGCACCTGCGCCTGCTGCCCGACTACGCCGGGGACGCGCTGAGCGTGAAGCGTGATGGCGTGCGCTGGTTCACCCCGCTGTTCGCGGTGCTGATCCTGATCGCGGTCACCGACGTGATCTTCGCCGTGGACAGCATCCCAGCGATCTTCGCGATCACCACCGACCCGTTCATCGTGCTCACCTCCAACGTGTTCGCGGTGCTGGGCCTGCGCGCGATGTTCTTCCTGCTGGCCGGCATGGCCGACCGCTTCCACCTGCTGCCGTATGGCCTGGCGCTGGTGCTGGGCTTCATCGGCATCAAGATGATGATCATCGACCTGTTCAAGATCCCGACCCCGGTGTCGCTGGGCGTGGTCGCGGTGATCATCGCCGCCACCGTGGTGCTGAGCCTGAAGTACCCACCGAAGGAAGGCTCCGGCCACGCCTGAGCCCGGCCTGCTGAACATGCGGCCGGTGGGATTGTCCCGCCGGCCGTCTCCACTCTCCCGCCGCGGCAGCCTTGGTTTCGCGGCGACCACCGCCATTGCTGAGGTATGGACAACAACACGCCACTGCCCGCCGGCGACGTGCCGGCCCCCCGCAATGACCGCTCGCGCATCCTGCGGGCGTTCAATGTCAGCCTGGCCGCCGTGCTGGTGCTGGTGGCCGTGTTCGCCCTGCAGGGCAGCTTCGAGTGGCGGCCGTGGGCGGTGGCGCCACTGGAAGCCAAGGGCCTGCTCGGCCTGGTCGGCAGCCCGCTGCTGCATGCCTCGGTGGAGCACATCGTCGCCAACAGCATTGCGATCCTGATCCTCGGTACCCTGGCCGGCAGCGTCTACCCCAAAGCAACGGTGCGCGCGCTGCCCCTGTTGTGGCTGGGCTCGGGTCTCGGCGCGTGGATGCTCGGCAATCCCGGCAGCGTGCACTTGGGTGCCAGTGGCGTGACCCACGGCCTGATGTTCCTGCTGGCCAGCCTCGGCCTGCTGCGCCGCGACCGCGCGGCGATCGCCACCGGCCTGATCGGCATGCTGTTCTACGGCGGCATGCTGATGACCATCCTGCCGCACGCCGATGGCGTGTCCTGGCAGTCGCACATGGGCGGGGCCTTCGCCGGCATCATCGCCGCGCTGCTGTTCCGCAACGCCGATCCGCTGCCGCCGCGCCCGCGCTACAGCTGGGAAGACGAAGAAGAAGACGCCGAGCCGCTTGCCGACGACGAGCTGGAGCCGCCGTCACCGCAGCGCGTGCCGGTGTTGTGGCAGCCGCGCGAGGGCCAGGACTACGTGGTGATCCCGTTCCGCCGCCCGGACGACCCGCGCGGCTGAGGTGGGGTAGTGCCGGCCGCTGGCCGGCAATCCGGGAATTGCCACCGAAGGTTCATGAGGTTGCCGGCCAGCGGCCAGCGCCACCGGGAGAATCAGTTCCCCGCCGCGCCCATTCCATCCACCGCCTGCCGACCGAGCGCCGGATCATCGGTGAAGAACGCATCGATGCCGGTCGCCAGGTAGGCGCGCATTTCGGCGATCGACCCTTCGGCGTTGCGCGCGTTGTCGGCACCCTTGCGCAGGTTGCTGGCCTGGAAATGGTTCTCCGGTCGGAAGGTGTACGGAATCACCATCAGCCCCACTGCGTGCGCATCGCGCACCAGCGTGGTTGGCGTGCCCAGTGCGCCCTTGTCATCCAGCGGAATGATCGAGCGCAGCTCCGGGCCGATGCTGTCGGCATAGGTGGCGATGTCCTTCAGCCCGGCCGGGGTCATCATCTGCGCGTAGGTCAGCTTTCCACCAGCCTTGGCGATGTCGGCCGGCTGGGAATCGCCCTTCCACAGCAGCTGCAGCAGGCGGATGTTGCTGCCACGCGGGATCTTGCCGCGCAGGTAACGCAGGTTGGCGGTCTCGAACGACTGGATGGTGACCGGACCGACGTTGGTATACGCGTTGCCGCGCAGTGCGGCCAGCAGCTTGTCTTCCATCGGCAGGCCAATCGACTGGAAGTAGGTCGGGTGCTTGATCTCCGGTACCAGGCCGATGCCACGGTTGGCGCGGCCGGCCTGCTGCACCAGGAAGGCCAGGATCTCGTCCAGGCTGGCGATCCGGAACTGGCCGTCGTAGGCGGTGCTGCGCAGCTCCGGCAGGCGCTCGCGTGCGTACAGGGTCTTCAGCTCGGCCAGGGTGAAGTCTTCGGTGAACCAGCCGTCGACCTTCTGCCCGTCGATGACCTTGCTGGTGCGGCGGCTGGCGAACTCGGGATGCGAGGCCACGTCGGTGGTGCCGCTGATCTCGTTCTCGTGGCGGGCCACCATCACCCCATCCCTGGTCATCACCAGGTCCGGCTCGATGTAGTCGGCGCCATCGGCGATCGCCTGGGCGTAGGCCGCCAGGGTGTGCTCCGGCAACAGCGCGCTTGCGCCACGGTGGCCGTAGACCGACACCTTGTGCGCGGCCGGGATGGAGGATTCAGCACTCATGGCCACCGATGGTGCCACGGCCAGCGACAACAGCAACGCACAACCCCACGACTTCACTGCGACTTCCCCAAGCGGTATGTGATGGGCGTCAGTATGCGGCGGCAATGTGACAGGTGGGGGAAGCCTGCACCTGTAGAGCCGAGCCCATGCTCGGCTGACGGGTAGAACAGCCGAGCATGGGCTCGGCTCTACAGTTACTTCCCGATGCAGAAGCTGGAAAAAATCCTGCCCAGCAGGTCGTCCGCACTCATCTGCCCGGTGATCTCGCCCAGCGCATCATGCGCCAGACGCAGTTCCTCGGCGGCCAGTTCCAGATGCTCATGCGCCAGCTCGCCATCGGCGCGCTGTGCGTGTTCCTGCGCGCGCTCGATCGCATCGACATGGCGGGTGCGCGCAGAGAACTCACCATCCATCTGCTCCCCTGCCCCGGCCGAAGCGATCGAGCGCAGCCTCGCATGCAGGTCCTCCAGTCCTGCACCGGTCGCAGCGGAGACGAACACGCGGTCCGGATCGTCCATCGTCGGCAGCACATCGAGCAGATCCGACTTGTTGTGGATGTAGACCTTGTGCGGCACCGCCGCCACGGCATCACCCAACGCGGCTTCACCGGCCGCAGGATCGCGCGCATCCAGCACGATCAGCGCCAGGTCGGTGCGCTCGATTTCCACGTGGGCGCGGCGCATGCCTTCACGTTCGATGGCGTCGCCGCCGTCGCGCAGGCCGGCGGTGTCGACCAGGGTCAGCTCCAGTCCGTCCAGGCGGATGGTCTCGCGCAACGTGTCGCGGGTGGTGCCGGCGATGTCGGTAACGATCGCGCGTTCGCTGCCGGCCAGTGCGTTCAGCAGCGAGCTCTTGCCGGCATTCGGCGGACCGATCAGCACGGCGTGCAGGCCATCGCGCAGGCGGCGGCCACGTTCGGCGTCGCGGCGCAGCAGGGCCAGGTCGCTGCGCGCCTGTTCCAGGCCACGTCGCACCTGCGCGCCGCCGAGGGTATCCAGCGGTTCGTCGGCGAAGTCGATGGCCGCTTCCACATGGATGCGCAGCAGCACCAGCTGCTCGACCACGGCGTCGATGCGGCGCGAGAACACGCCATCAAGCGAGCGACGTGCCGCGCGCGCGGCGCGGTTGTCGCCCGCAGCGATCAGATCGGCGATGGCCTCGGCCTGGGCCAGGTCGAGCTTGCCGTTGAGGAACGCGCGCTCACTGAACTCACCCGGCCGCGCCTGGCGCGCACCGAGCGCGATGCAGCGCGCGACCAGTTGCTGCAGCAGCACCGGGCTGCCATGGCCCTGCAGTTCCACCACCTCTTCGCCGGTGAAGCTGTTCGGTGCCGGGAACCACAGCACGATGCCATCGTCGATCACCTCGCCGTCGGCATCACGCAGGCGCGCGTAGTGGGCGTGGCGCGGGCGCAGCGTGGGCGCACCCAATTCATTGGCGATGGCGGCCGCACGCGGGCCGGACAGGCGCAGCAGGCCGACACCGCCCGCGCCGGGGGCACTGGCGATGGCCACGATGGTATCGGTGCGGGTCACATCGTTCATGGCTCAGAGTTTCTCCAGCTGCGCCCGTGCCTGCGCGGCACCACTGCCCTGCGGCTGCAGCGCCAGATAGGTGGTGTAGGCCTGCTTCGCCTTGGCCTTGTCGCCGGCGTTGAAGTAGGCATCGCCCAGGTTGAGATAAGCCACGGCCCGCGAGGGGTCGATCTTCAGCGTGTTCTCCAGCCAGCGCGCGGCTTCGGCGTAACGCTGTTGGCGGTAATAGACGAAGCCGAGGTTGTTGGCGGCCTGGGCGAAGTCCGGGCGCAGCTTCAGTGCCTCGGTGAACTGCGCAGCCGCCTCGTCGTACTGTTTCTCGCGGTACAACTGCAGGCCGCGGTCATTGGCCTGCTGTGCGCGCTGGCGGTCGGAGGCCGGACCGGCAGTGGGCACCACCAGCTTGGCCTTGCCGCCCTGCAGATCGGCCACGGTCACCGGCGCCTGGGCACCCTTGGCTTCGCTGGCGGCATCCACCTTGTTGTTCAGCGCGATCGCATCGGCAGTCAGCTGGCGCGTATCGGCGTTGAGGAATTCCTGGCTGTCGGGCACCTGGAACACGAACTCGCCGCCCTGCGAACCCGGCAGGCTGCCGAAGGCCGGGGTCTGGTGCGAAACGGCTGAGACGGCCGGCGCCACGTAGGCGGCCAGTTCGGTACCGGTGATCAGGCCGTCGCCGTTGAGATCGCCCTTGCCAGCCAGCGCCTGCAGCAGCACCCAGGTGAACACCGAGTGGCCGTTCGGGCCGGCATCGGCCACTTGCTGGTCGGCACCGCCGGCAGTCAGCATCTGCCGCGCGCTGCGGCGTGCGTTCTCGCGCAGGAACGACGACGACGACGGCCCACCACGGGTCAGGCCCAGTCCGCTGTAGCAGGCATCCATCACGAACATCACGTGCTTGGCCTGCATGCTCTCGGCGATGTTCTGGATGTCGGTCATCGCGATGGCGTCGGTGGCGAATTCCTTCGGGTCCGAATCCACGGGGATGATGTAGCCGAGGTCGCGCCCGGAAGCGAGCTGGCGGGTGGCGCCGTGGCCGGCGAAGAATACGAACACGCGATCATTCCTGCCGGTGCGGTCGTCGGCCAGGCGGTCGTGGAAGGCAGCCAGGATATTGTTGCGGGTGGCCTGCTCGTTCTTCAGCACGATCACCTGCGAGGACGGGAAACCGAACTGCCCGGTCAGGGTGTCGGCCACCGCCTGCGCATCGTGGCTGGCGTACTCCAGCTTCGGCCACTTGGCGTAGGTGTCGATGCCGACCACGATCGCCCACGACTTCTCATAGCCGGTGGTGACGGTGGCATCGCTGGCCGCGCCCTTGCGCGCGCGGGCGACGGTGAACTCGCGGCCGTTCCAGCCGGCGAACTGGTAGCCGTCGGCGATCAGCCGGTCCAGGATCTGCGGCAGCGCCTTCACCGCACGGTCGTGGATGTCATGGAACAGGATGATGCCGCGCTGTTCCTTGTTCACCTGGTCGAGCACGCGCTGCACGATCGATTCCGGAACCGGGTCGGCCCAGTCCATCGAATCGATGTTCCACATGATCGACTTCAACCCGGCTTCGTTGAGCAGCTGCAGGCCTTCGGCATTACGCGCGCCATAGGGGAAGCGGAACAGCGGCGCGCGCTTGCTGTCGACATCCTTCAGCAGCGTGTCGGTGTCCAGCACCTGCTGGCGCAGCGCATCACCGGTGGTGCGCGAGAGCTGGGCGTGGGTCAGGCTGTGGTTGCCGACCGCATAACCCTCTTCCATCAGGTTGCGGCTGATCTTCGCCATCGGGCCGAGGCTGACCTTGCCGTCGGCCTCGACCTTGCCCAGGTTGCGGCCCACTTCGAAGAACACACCCGGCACGTCGTAACGCTTGAGGATGGCCACCACTTCATCGGTGTAGGCCTTGTGCGGGCCGTCGTCGAAAGTCAGCACCACGGTCTTCGGCGGCAGGTCACGGCCGAAGATCTCGCGGTCGCTGTCCTTCATCGACATCGGGTACGGCTCGATCACGCCGTAGTCCCGCAGGATCGCTTCGCGGCTGTAGTCCTTGTGCAGGTGGGCGATGTAGTCGTCCCACTTCTCGCGCTTCAGCTCGATGGCACGGGTGCGCTCGAAGCGGCTGAAGATGCGGGTGAGTTCCTGGTTGTAGTTGCGCTCGATCTCGTCAAGCGCCTCCAGGTCCTCGCCGATGCGCTGGTGCAGCTTCACCGCCGGCAGCGACGAATCGTTGCCGACCCGTTCGTGCAGATCGCGCAGCACTTCGCGGAAGGCCAGGCGGTCGGCGTCGAACAGCTCCGGCGCCGATTCGATGTAGTCCAGCACAGTGCCGAGGGTGGCGAAGCGCTGCGGACTGGAGTCGCGCAACAGCGTGTCGAACTGCGTGGCGATCGCCGTGCGCTGTTCCAGGCCTTCGTGGAACAGCTGCTGGCCGACGCGGGTGGACGTGCCGCGGTCGGCAGTGCTCTGGCGGTCTTCATCGGCCAGCAGCACGATGATGCGGCGGTAACCATCGAGTTGCTTCTGCAGCGCGCCCAGCAGTGGTGCGGCGGCCGGGTCGGCAGCGGCAGCGGCCTGCGCGCTCGGCTGGGTCACCGCGTTCGCCGGCGCCTTCGCGTCCTTGTCGCCACAGCCGGCAACGACGAGGGTGAGCAGCAGCGAAGGCAGGAACAGGCGGAACGACGACGCACGCGGCATGGCGGACTCGGTAATGGGAGGAACGGTGTGCGGGGAATTCTAACGCCGCATGCGAAAAGCCCGCCTTGCGGCGGGCTTTTGCGGTTCGATCGGGATTACTTCTTCTTGACCGGGGCCGGAGCGGTGGTGGCCGGGACCGGGTCGCCGCCATGGCGCTTGGTCATCCACCACTGCTGCAGCAGGCCCAGGCCGCCGTTGACCACCCAGTACAGGACCAGGCCGGACGGCATGAAGGCCATCATGACGCCGAACACCAGCGGCATGAACTGCATCATCTTCTGCTGCATCGGGTCCATGCCCGGTGCCGGGGTCAGCTTCTGGGTGAACCACATCACCGCCACGTTGATCACCGGCAGGATGAAGTACGGGTCGCGTGCGGTCAGGTCCTGGATCCAGCCCAGCCACGGCGCCTGGCGCAGCTCGACCGACTCCACCAGCACCCAGTACAGCGCGAAGAAGATCGGCATCTGGATGAGGATCGGCAGGCAGCCGCCCATCGGATTGATCTTTTCCTTCTTGTACAGCTCCATCATCGCGGTCTGGAACTTCTGGCGGTCATCGCCATAGCGCTCCTTCAGCTGCGCGATGCGCGGCTGGAAGCGACGCATCTTGGCGCCGCTCTTGTACTGCACGGCCGACAGCGGATACAGCACCAGCTTCAGCAGCACCACCAGGCCGACAATCGCCCAGCCCCAGTTGCCGACCAGCTTGTGCACCTGGTTCAACACCCAGAACAGGCCCTGGCCGATCACCGCCATCATCGAGAAGCGGCTGTAGTCGACCACGCGGTCCAGGCCCGGCACGTCTTCCTTGGCGATCAGGTTGACCAGCTTCGGGCCGACCCACAGGCGGGCTTCGGTGCTGGTCGACTGGCCCGGGGCCACGGTGAAGGCCGGGCCACGCGCCTCGATCAGGTCACGACCGGCCACCTGCGACAGCACGTAGTGCGCGGTCTGGTCCTTCTGCGGGATCCAGGCGGTGAAGAAGTGGTGCTGCAGCATCGCCAGCCAGCCGCCGGTGATGTTCTGGTTCAGCGTGCCGTCTTCCAGGTAGTCCTTGAACGCACGACGCTGGTACTTCTTGTCGTTGTCGTACCAGGTGGCACCGTTGAAGCTGAACGAATCCGGGTTGGTCATGCTCCGCGACAGGATGGTCGGGGTGCGGTCCAGGGTGCGGTAGACGTAGCCGTTCCATGGCGCAGCGCCGGCATTGCTGACTTCGTCCTTGAAGCGCACGGCGTACTCGTTGCGCGAGACGGTCAGGGTGCGCTTGATGGTCACGCCGTTGTCGGCGGTCCACACGAACGGGATCTGCAGCTCGTTCTGGCCCTTGGCCAGCACGAAGTCCCGGGTGTCGCCGACCAGCTTGAAGCCGTCGGCGCCCGGCACCGGGGTGTTCTTGTCTTCGCTGGCCCAGCCACTGATCGCGCTGTACGGATGCGCGGGGTCTTCGGTCAGCAGGCGGACCGGCGGGCTGCCTTCGTCCTTGGTCTGCGGGAACTGCAGCAGCTCGGCGTCCAGCACGCGGCCGCCGTCGAGCACCAGGCGCAGCACGTCGGTAGTGACGGTCACGCGCTGGCTGGCCGGGGTGGCGCTGGCCTGGGCCTGCACGGCCGCCTGGCCCGGTGCACCCGGCACCTGGGCGCTGGGGATGGCGCCCGAGGTCGCGCCCGGAACACTCTGTGCGGCGGCCGGGGCCGACGTGGTCGTCGGTGCCGGGGTCGGGGCAGCCTTTTCACGGCTCCACTCCATCCACAGCAGCACGGCCACCATCAGCCAGGCAAAAATGAGGAATACGCGGGTCTGGTTCATCAGCGGACAGGCTCGGCGGGGCCGGGACGCGATGCCGGCTCGGTCAAAGAAGGAATGGCGATGCCATCAGGCGGCGGCATTGTGCCGTCCACGCCCGGCGTGGGCAATGCACGCAGGCGACGCAGCAGGCGCAGGAAGGCCTGGCGAATGTCGTCGTTGCTGGCGGAACGCGCAGCACTTCGAGCCACGACGACAAAGTCGCCTGGCTGGATTTCGGTACGTGTCTGACGCAGGATGTCGCGCAGGACGCGCTTGATCCGGTTACGCCCCACGGCGTTCGGATCAACCTTGCGGGAAACCGCCAGACCCAGCCTGGCCGGCCGGTCAGCCGGCAGCCAGTGCAGGGTCATCAGCGGATCGGACACACGGCGGGCGCCGTTGAAGACCGTTGAATATTCGGCACGCGTGCGAACCCGCGCAGAGCGAGGGAATCGCTTGCGCGGGTCTGCAGTATTCACTGTCGAAGGGATTGCGTCTGCCGCAAGGTGCGGCATGGCAATCAGGCGCTCAGGACTTTGCGGCCCTTGGCGCGTCGACGCGACAGGATCTTGCGGCCGTCAGCGGTCTTCATACGGGCACGGAAGCCGTGGTCGCGCTTACGCTTGAGGTTGCTGGGCTGGTAGGTGCGCTTCGTGGCCATTGGGGGCCTCTCGTATGAATGGGACGGAAAGAACCGGAAATTCTAGAGAGGTACCCCGCCCCGAGTCAAGCCCTTGTAGCTACGCCAATTCACCGGCCTGTGCAATAGCTGTGGATGTTTTTGTGAATAAGTAGGGGACAAGCATTCCGAAGGCGGGCGCTCGGTGGTAGTCTGAGCCATCCATTTCCCCCCTTTCAGGCCTGTGTTTGGGCGCCTTGTCGCGTCCATGCCCCGGCCACCGGACGATTATTGCTGATGGATGCTTGGTCCCGTAGTCTCGAGCGCCTCGAAGCGGAGTTCCCGCCGGAAGACGTTCACACCTGGTTGAAGCCGCTGCAGGCCGATCTGCGCGTGGACAGCCTGGTGCTTTATGCACCGAATGCCTTCATCGTCGACCAGGTCCGCGAGCTGTACCTGGCCCGGATCCGCGAGCTGCTCACCCATTTCGCCGGTTTCAGCGACGTTTTTCTTGAAATCGGCTCGCGCCCACGGCCCGTGGAGGCGCAGAACGTGCCGAGTTCCACGCCGTCGGCGCAGGTGTCCAGCGAACCGCAGGTGCCGTTCGCCGGCAACCTGGACAACCACTACACGTTCGCCAACTTCGTTGAAGGCCGCAGCAACCAGCTGGGCCTGGCCGCGGCGTTCCAGGCGGCGCAGAAGCCGGGCGACCGCGCGCACAACCCGTTGCTGCTGTACGGCGGGACCGGCCTGGGCAAGACCCACCTGATGTTCGCCGCCGGCAACGCCATGCGCCAGGCCAATCCAAGCGCGAAGGTGCTGTACCTGCGCTCGGAACAGTTCTTCAGCGCGATGATCCGGGCCCTGCAGGAAAAGACCATGGATCAGTTCAAGCGTCAGTTCCAGCAGGTGGACGCGCTGCTGATCGATGACATCCAGTTCTTCGCCGGCAAGGACCGCACCCAGGAAGAGTTCTTCCACACCTTCAACGCGTTGTTCGACGGCAAGCAGCAGATCATCCTGACCTGCGACCGCTATCCGCGCGAAGTCGAAGGCTTGGAAGCGCGCCTGAAGTCTCGGCTTGCCTGGGGCCTGTCCGTCGCGATCGAACCGCCGGACTTCGAGACCCGCGCCGCGATCGTGCTGGCCAAGGCACGCGAACGCGGTGCCGAGATTCCCGATGATGTTGCGTTCCTGATCGCCAAGAAGATGCGCTCCAACGTGCGCGACCTCGAGGGCGCGCTCAATACCCTGACCGCCCGCGCCAATTTCACCGGCCGCGCGATCACCACCGAATTCGCCCAGGAAACCCTGCGCGACCTGCTGCGCGCCCAGCAGCAGGCGATCAGCATTCCCAACATCCAGAAAACCGTTGCCGACTACTACGGCCTGCAGATCAAGGATCTGCTGTCGAAGCGTCGGACCCGCTCGCTGGCCCGCCCGCGCCAGGTCGCCATGGCCCTCACCAAGGAACTGACCGAGCACAGCCTGCCCGAGATCGGCGATGCCTTTGCCGGCCGCGATCACACCACGGTGCTGCACGCCTGCCGCCAGATCCGCACCCTGATGGAAACCGACGGCAAGCTCCGCGAGGACTGGGACAAGCTGATCCGGAAGCTGAGCGAATGATGCACGGATGCCGATGAGGCGTCATCGCACAAAACGGTGCAGAATCCGGTAGCAAGCGCGGGACACGTTGTGGATAAAAATGGCGTTTGAAATCGCGCCGAATTTATCCACAGCTTTCCCCACCCCCTGGGGGTCGGTAATACAGAGGGTTTCGAGGTCTGAAATTCTTTTATTTACAAAGACTTAGCGTTGTTTTCCAGCGATTCTGTCTCTACCAGCACCACCAAGCTTTTGATTTATTCCACATTTTTTAAAGCATAGGGGCACGGAACCACATGCGTTTCACACTGCAGCGCGAAGCCTTTCTCAAGCCGTTGGCACAGGTCGTCAACGTGGTCGAACGCCGCCAGACCCTTCCGGTTCTGGCCAATTTCCTGGTCCAGGTGCAGAACGGCCAGCTGTCGCTGACCGGTACCGACCTGGAAGTGGAGATGGTGTCGCGGATCGCGGTTGAAGACGCCCAGGACGGCGAAACCACCATTCCCGCCCGCAAGCTGTTCGAGATCATCCGCGCCCTGCCTGATGGCAGCCGGATCACCGTCTCGCAGACCGGTGACAAGATCACCGTGCAGGCCGGGCGCAGCCGCTTCACGCTGGCAACCCTGCCCTCCAACGACTTCCCGTCGGTGGACGAAGTGGAAGCCACCGAGCGCGTGGCTATTGGCGAAGCGACCCTGAAGGAACTGATCGAACGCACCGCGTTCGCGATGGCCCAGCAGGACGTGCGCTACTACCTCAACGGCCTGCTGTTCGATCTGCGCGGCGATGCCCTGCGGACCGTCGCCACCGACGGCCATCGCCTGGCGCTGTGTGAAACCGACCTGGCCAAGCCCAGTGGTTCCAAGCGCCAGATCATCGTGCCGCGCAAGGGCGTGACCGAACTGCAGCGCCTGCTGGAAAGTGGCGATCGCGAGATCGAGCTGGAAGTCGGCCGTAGCCATGTCCGCGTGAAGCGCGACGATGTCACCTTCACCTCGAAGCTGATCGACGGTCGCTTCCCGGATTACGAAGCGGTGATCCCGATCGGTGCCGACCGCGAAGTGAAGGTTGATCGCGAAGCGCTGCGCGCTTCGCTGCAGCGCGCTGCGATCCTGTCCAACGAGAAGTACCGCGGCATCCGCGTGGAAGTCTCCCCGGGCAACCTGAAGATCAGCGCGCACAACCCGGAACAGGAAGAAGCCCAGGAAGAGATCGAAGCCGACACCACGGTCAGCGATCTGGCCATCGGCTTCAACGTGAACTACCTGCTGGATGCCCTGTCCGCGCTGCGCGACGAGGAGGTCATCATCCAACTGCGCGATTCCAATTCCTCGGCGCTGGTACGTGAGTCCAGCAGCGAGAAGTCGCGTCACGTGGTGATGCCGCTGCGTCTCTGACAGCAGCGCTGTTTCACGTGGAACGCAGAAACGCCCGGGACCTCCCGGGCGTTTTTTTGTTCCACGTGGAGCATCCCCGATAAAGAGCGGAGGAAGTCTGGCTGGGCCTCCCTGCCCCCGGATCTCTTCGATCTCCCGTTTGCCTGAAGCGGCCTTAGGGATTCAGAGCGGTGGAGATTCGTCCGTGTACGGCCTATCGAGCCGGATGCGATGAAGATTGGACAGCGACCGCTTCCATCCGCCACTTCCATGTACCGGTGTTCGACATTGCGAACAACCGATCATCATCGGTGGAAGGTGATGCTGCGCTTCCGCAAACGGGACTGTCCACACCCTCGCTGGAGGCAGATGAGGGGCGTGCCTAGCTTCTAAATCTGGGTATAAATCTAAAGCATGGTGGTGATGGTAGAGCCAGATTTCGTGGAGAAATGCATTATCTCTTTGTTTTAGAAGAGATTTATGAGCCTGAAACCCCCTGTATAGAGGGCCTTCGGGCTGGGGGGGAACCTGTGGATAGTTTTCAGCGCAGGTCAAAAGGGCTTTTTTATCCACAGATTGCCCATACCTTGTGTATAAGTCATACAGGCCGACTGTGGACATCGTGGAACGAATGCCCTGAATTACTTGAAATCTGTGGAACCCTCCAGGATATTGGCTCGCAGATTTGACGGAATTGGCGGCGTCATCCGTCGGAACCACACTCAAGGCGTCCCCGCGATTGGCCCGCGGCGCCCCGGAAATCGTTGAAATCTGCGGGTCTCGACCCTGGAGCCCGGCGCAGATTTGAAGAAATCTCGGGCCGTTCCAGCCGGGCAGGTGCCGGCGCGTCACTGCGCATTCCACGTGGAACGCGTCCATCGGTGCGCGCAGAATCTGCTCCTTCGGCGCGACCGGCCTGACGCCTCGCCCCACTTGACCGATGCAGTAAGCTGATGGATTCCCCTCCCTTCTACCGCCCTGAGCGGATGGTCCTTCGCGCCCCATGCAGATCCGCCGCATCGCCTTGCATCAACTGCGTCGCTTCAGTGCGGTGGACCTGTCGCCCCAGCCAGGCTTGAACCTGCTGACCGGCGACAATGGTGCTGGCAAGACCAGCGTGCTCGAAGCCCTGCATGTGATGGCGTACGGCCGCAGCTTCCGCGGACGTGTCCGCGACGGCCTGGTCCGTCAAGGCCAGGAGGCGCTGGAAATCTTCGTGGAATGGGACGAACAGCGCACTGATCACTCACCGCATCGCCGAAAGGCGGGCCTGCGCCACAGCGGCCAGGAGTGGAAGGGACGATTGGACGGCGAAGACGTGGCCCAGCTCGGCAATCTCTGCGCTGCCTTGGCAGTGGTGACGTTCGAGCCTGGCAGCCACGCGCTGGTCAGTGGCGGTGGCGAACCCCGTCGGCGCTTTCTCGATTGGGGCTTGTTCCACGTGGAACCGGATTTTCTGTCCCTGTGGCGCCGCTACTCACGCGCTTTGAAGCAGCGCAACGCACTGCTCAAACAGGGCGGCCCATCGCGGATGCTCGATACCTGGGATCACGAGCTGGCCGAGGCCGGGGAACCGCTGACCAGCCGCCGCCAACACTATCTGGAGCGCCTGCAGCAGCGAACCGTCGCCTTGGCCGCCAGCCTGTCTCCCTCGCTGGGCATCCAGGGTCTCGAACTGAGCCCGGGCTGGCGCAGGCACGAGCTTTCCCTGGCCGACGCCCTGCTGCTGGCCCGCGACCGCGACCGCCAAGCCGGTTACACCTCGGTGGGTCCGCACCGGGCTGACTGGAGCGTGGGATTCCACAGCATTCCAGGCCGCGACGCCTTGTCACGCGGACAGGCCAAGCTGACGGCATTGGCCTGCCTGTTGGCGCAGGCGGAAGACTATGCGCAGCAGCGCGGCGAATGGCCGGTGATCGCATTGGATGATCTGGGTTCAGAGCTGGATCGCACCCACCAAACGCGGGTACTGGAGCGCCTGCTCAACGGGCCGGCACAGATCTTCATCACTGCCACCGAAACCCCGGCCGCATTGCAGGAACTGACCCGCATCACCCGGTTCCACGTGGAACATGCACAGATCGTGGCTGTGCCATAGTGGGCACATCAGGGCCGTTGGACCCCGGCTGGTATAATTCGGGTTGGAACCCTTTCATTCTCGGCGCATCGCTTTACGCGGTGGCCGACCTGCGGAGCCTACGGCAAGCGCAATGAGCGACGAACAGAACACCCCGGCAAACAACGGCAATTACGACGCCAACAGCATTACCGCCCTGGAAGGCCTGGAGGCTGTCCGCAAGCGTCCCGGTATGTACATCGGTGACGTCCATGACGGTACCGGTCTGCACCACATGGTGTTCGAGGTCGTCGACAACTCGATCGACGAAGCGCTGGCTGGTCACGCCGACCATGTCGCGGTGACGATCCATGCCGACGGCTCGGTCTCGGTGTCCGACAACGGCCGTGGCATCCCGACCGGCAAGCACGAGCAGATGAGCGCCAAGCTCGGCCGCGAAGTATCGGCCGCCGAAGTGGTCATGACCGTCCTGCATGCCGGCGGCAAGTTCGACGACAACAGCTACAAGGTTTCGGGCGGCCTGCACGGCGTCGGCGTCAGCGTGGTCAATGCGCTGTCGCAGAAACTGCTGGTCGACGTGTTCCAGAACGGCTTCCACTACCAGCAGGAATTCAGCAACGGCGCCGCGGTGACCGCGCTGGCCAAGCTGGAAACCACCACCAAGCGCGGCACCACCGTGCGCTTCTGGCCGTCGACCGTCGCCTTCCACGACAACGTGGAGTTCCACTACGACATCCTGGCCCGTCGCCTGCGCGAACTGTCGTTCCTGAACTCCGGCGTCAAGATTGTCCTCGCCGACGAGCGTGGCGATGGCCGTCGCGATGATTTCCACTACGAAGGCGGCATCCGGAGCTTCGTGGAGCATCTGGCGCAGTTGAAGACGCCGCTGCACCCGAACGTGATCTCGGTCACCGGCGAGCACAACGGCATCGTGGTGGATGTGGCACTGCAGTGGACCGACTCCTACCAGGAGACGATGTACTGCTTCACCAACAACATTCCGCAGAAGGACGGCGGTACCCATCTCGCTGGTTTCCGCGGCGCGCTGACCCGCGTGCTCAACAACTACATCGAGCAGAACGGCATCGCCAAGCAGGCCAAGATCAACCTGACCGGCGATGACATGCGCGAAGGCATGATCGCGGTGTTGTCGGTGAAGGTGCCGGACCCGAGCTTCTCCAGCCAGACCAAGGAAAAGCTGGTCAGCTCCGATGTGCGTCCGGCGGTGGAAAATGCCTTCGGTGCGCGCCTGGAAGAGTTCCTGCAGGAGAACCCGAACGAAGCCAAGGCGATTGCCGGCAAGATCGTCGATGCCGCGCGTGCGCGTGAAGCGGCGCGCAAGGCGCGCGACCTGACCCGCCGCAAGGGCGCGCTGGATATCGCGGGCCTGCCGGGCAAGCTGGCCGACTGCCAGGAAAAAGACCCGGCGCTGTCCGAACTGTTCATCGTCGAGGGTGACTCGGCAGGTGGTTCGGCCAAGCAGGGCCGCAACCGCAAGAACCAGGCGGTGCTGCCGTTGCGCGGCAAGATCCTCAACGTGGAACGCGCACGCTTCGACCGCATGCTGTCTTCCGATCAGGTCGGTACGCTGATCACCGCGCTGGGCACCGGCATCGGCCGTGACGAGTACAACCCGGACAAGCTGCGTTACCACAAGATCATCATCATGACCGACGCCGACGTCGACGGCGCCCACATCCGCACCCTGCTGCTGACGTTCTTCTACCGTCAGATGCCGGAGCTGATCGAGCGCGGTTATGTCTACATCGGCCTGCCGCCGCTTTACAAGATCAAGCAGGGCAAGCAGGAGCTGTACCTGAAGGACGACCCGGCGCTGGACAGCTACCTGGCCAGCAGCGCGGTGGAAAACGCTGCGCTGGTGCCGGCCACCGGCGAGCCGGGCATCGAAGGCCTGGCCCTGGAAAAGCTGCTGCTGGCCTACGCCGCCGCGCTGGATTCGATCGAACGCAACGCGCATCGTTACGACCGCAACCTGCTCGAAGCGTTGGTCGATTTCGTGCCGATGGACCTGGACAGCCTGCGCAATGCGGGCGAAGGCGAAGGACTGGATGCACTGGCCAAGCGCCTCAACCAGGGCAGCCTGGGCAGCCCGCGCTTCAGCCTGGAACTGCAGGAACCGAACGATGAGCGTCCGGCCGCCGTGCTGGTGACCCGTCGTCACATGGGCGAACAGCACATCCAGGTGCTGCCGATGTCGGCGTTCGAAAGCGGCGAACTGCGCGCGATCCACCAGGCCTCCAAACTGCTGCATGGCCTGGTGCGCGAGGGCGCGACCATCTCGCGTGGCGCCAAGTCGATCGAAGTGGACAGCTTTGCCAAGGCGCAGAACTGGCTGCTCGAAGAGGCCAAGCGCGGCCGTCAGATCCAGCGATTCAAGGGCCTGGGTGAAATGAATCCGGAGCAGTTGTGGGACACCACAGTGAACCCGGAAACGCGCCGACTGCTGCAGGTGCGCATCGAAGATGCGGTCGCCGCTGACCAGATCTTCAGCACCCTGATGGGTGATGTGGTCGAGCCGCGTCGCGATTTCATCGAGGACAACGCGCTGAAGGTCGCCAACCTGGATATCTGACACAATCAGCGACGGCCGGTGCGCGGGGAGGTGCACCGGCCTTCGATCCTTGAACGCAGGTACCTGATGTCCGCATCCGCCCCGGTTTCCGCCCCGCCCCCGATTCCGCCGGCCTCGGCCTTGCCGCGCGCGGGCTCCGCGCTGGCGGGCTTCTTCATCGACCTGGGCATCGCCGCCGTCACTCTGTTCGGGCTCAGCCTGATCACCGGGCTGTTCTGGGGCTTCTACCGCGCCATCGTGGTCAGCCAGGCCAATGTCCAGAGCGGCGGACTGACACCTGACGCGGTCGGCGCGGCGGTCGGCCAGCCCGGCGCCCTCGCACAGATCCTGATGGCGCTGATCGCGACCGGCGGCGCGGCGCTGGTGCTCTACTTCTGGCGGCGCCCGGCCAGTGCCGATGAGCGTCGCGCCTCGCGGCAGGCGCTGCGTCGTCCTTCAACCTGGGGCTGGACCGTGCTGGTGGCCACGCTGATCGTGATCGGCAGCAATGGCATCGCGTTCCTGGCCAAGCAGTTCGGCATCGAACCGGTTCCCACCAACGTCGAACTGATGCAGAACGCGATTGCACGTTTCCCGCTGTTCCTGGTGCTGTTTGCGGTGGTGCTGGCACCGGCCTACGAAGAACTGCTGTTCCGCCGCGTGCTGTTCGGGCGCCTGTGGAAAGCCGGCCGCCCGTGGCTGGGCATCGTGCTGAGCAGCCTGGCCTTCGCGCTGGTCCATGAAGTACCCGGCCTGAGCAAGAATTCGCTGCTGGGCATGGCCCAGCTGTGGCTGGTCTATGGCGGCATGGGCGCCGCCTTCTGCTGGCTGTACCAGCGCACTGGTACCCTGTGGGCGGCGATCACCGCGCATGCGCTGAACAATGCGGTTGCGCTTGCCGCGATGGTGTTCCTGGGGTCAACGTAACGCAGCGTCCGCTTGACGAAAGATTAAGCCGTCACATTGGACACTGCGCACATGAACACGGGGGATCTTTCCATGAAACAACTGCTGCTGGCCCTTGTCATCACCACCCTGCTCGGTGCGTGCGCCACGACCACCTCACCGACCGGCCGCCGGCAAATGGTTGGCGGCGTGTCGCAGGCGCAGCTGGACCAGCTCGGCGCGCAGGCCTTTGCTGAAACCAAGCAGAAGGAAAAGATCAGCACCGACGGCCGCCAGAACGGCTACGTGCAATGCGTGGTCAATGCACTGGTGGCGCAGTTGCCCCCTCAGTACCGTGGCGTACGGTGGGAAACCGCGGTATTCGTCGACAAGGAGCCCAACGCGTTCGCCCTGCCCGGCGGCAAGGTCGGTGTGAACACCGGCATCTTCACCGTGGCGAAGAACCAGGACCAGTTGGCTGCCGTGATCGGCCATGAAATCGGCCATGTCATCGCCCGCCACCACGAGGAACGCATCACACGCCAGATGGGCGCACAGACCGGCCTGGCCGTGCTCGGCGCGCTGGCCGGTGCCGCTTACGGCGAAGGTGCCGCCAGCACGGTGAACCAGCTCGGCGGCATGGGCGCGCAGACCGCCTTCCTGCTGCCCGGTTCGCGGACCCAGGAGAGCGAGGCCGACGTGATCGGCCAGCGGCTGATGGCGCAGGCCGGTTTCAACCCGGCGCAGGCGGTCGATCTGTGGCAGAACATGATGGCCGCCAGTGGCGGTCGCAGCCCACAATGGCTGTCCACCCACCCCGATCCGGCCAACCGGATCCAGGAACTGCGACGCGATGCACCGGGCCTGACCCCGGTTTATCAACAGGCGCAGGCGGCTGGACTGCGGCCAAAGTGCGGATGAGTGCGCAGTTCTATGCTGTAGTGCAGCACATAAAACGATTTCTCACGCCATCTGTTTCTGATACGTTTGGCGGCTCAGATTTTTCTGACAGTCCGACTTTGCCGCTAATGGCGGTTCGATCGAGGTGAACGATGATTTTCCGTAACCACAAAGCAGTGCTTTCCGTCCTCGTCGCGACCGCCCTGACCGGCGCCGTGGTCACCGATGCCTTCGCGCAGTCCTCGCGTTCCTCCGACCGTGGCAACCGCGGCGGCAAGCAGGCCAAGGCCGAGGTGCTGTACCCGAACGCGACCCGCCAGGAACCGACGGTCAAGGCCTCTGCCAAGATGGGCAGCAAGCTGCAGAAAATGATCGACAGCTACAACAAGGAAAAGTTCCCGGAGACCCGCGAGCAGGCTGACGCGATCCTGGCCGACAGCGCCGCGAACGATTACGACAAGTCGCTGGCCGCTCAGCTGGCCTCGCAGGCCGCCTACCAGACCGACGACGCCAAGGCCGCCATTGCCTACCTGAAGCAGGTCCTGCAGTTCAACGGCCTGGACAACAACGGCCACTTCCAGTCGATGCTGATGCTGGGCCAGCTGCAGCTGCAGGAAGACCAGACCGCTGAAGGCCTGGCGACGCTGGACAAGTATTTCGCCGAGAGCAAGTCGACCAAGCCGGAAGAACTGATTGCCAAGGGCCAGGCGCTCTACCAGCTCGAGCGCTACCAGGAAGCGATCCCGGTGCTGAAGCAGGCCATCGCCGGCGCCGCCGAGCCGAAGGACAACTGGAACCAGCTGCTGATGGCGGCCCTGTCCGAAGCCGGCCAGTCCGGTGAAGCGGTCAAGGAAGCCGAGGCGCTGGCTGCCAAGAACCCGGCCGACAAGAAGGCCCAGCTGAACCTGGCCAGCATGTACATGCAGGCCGACCAGATGGACAAGGCTGCCGCAGTGATGGACAAGCTGCGTAGCAGCGGCCAGCTCACCGAAGAGCGCGAGTACAAGCAGCTGTACTCGATCTATGCCAACACCGACAAGAAGGAAAAGGACGTCATCGCGGTCATCAACGAAGGGTTGCAGAAGGGCATCCTGAAGCCGGACTACCAGGTTTACCTGGCCCTGGCCCAGTCCTACTACTACTCCGACCAGGTGCCGCAGGCGATCGACGCGTGGCAAAAGGCCGCCCCGCTGTCCAAGGACGGTGAGACCTACCTGAACCTGGCACGCGTCCTGCATGCCGAAGGTCGCATCCCGGAGGCCAAGCAGGCCGCCCAGCAGGCGCTGGCGAAGGGTGTGAAGAACCAGGCTGATGCCAAGAAAATCATCAACCTGAAGTAAGTAGGAATAACGCCTGAACGCCTGCTCAGTTGATGCGCAGGCGCTCAGGATTGGTATAAGCTTGGAGGTTCCTGCGGTGTCATGCACCGCTGATCAGGGATTCCGCCCCCGGCATCCCGGCCCCACTATTGAGCTCTTGGCGCATGACGGAACAACTAATCGTTCACCGGTACGAACAACCCGATGACAAGGGGCTGAGCTGGCCTCGCATCGTCGGCATCGCGTTTGTAATTGCCCTGCATCTGGCCGCCTTCATGATGCTCCTGATCCCCGCCGTGGCTCCCAAGGCCGTCGCGGAGAAGGAGCGCAACGTCATGGTGACCATCGTCGATGCGCCGCCGCCGCCGCCCCCGCCGCCGCCGCCGCCGCCGCCGACAGATACTCCGCCGCCGCCGGTGAAGAATCTGTCGCCGCCGAAGCCGTCGCCGGTCCCGCCGCCGCCGCAGGCGCCGGTCGTGGACGTGCCGGAACCGCGCCCGAACGACATCGTCACCCCGCCGTCGCCGCCCGCACCGCCGGCACCGGCAACCTCGATCGAGGCCAGCGTGGACATCTCGTCGAAGGCCATGAATCCGCCGCGCTACCCGCCGGCAGCCTTCCGCGCAGGTATCCAGGGTGAAGTGATCCTGATCATTGATGTCGATGCCAGCGGCAACGTCACCAATGTCACGGTGGAAAAGTCCAGCCGTAACCGCGACCTGGACCGTGCTGCGATGGAAGCGGCTCGCAAGTGGCGCTTCAACGCCGCTGAATCTGGCGGTAAGAAGGCGGCAGGTCGCGTTCGCGTCCCGGTCAACTTTGCGCTGAACTGATGCGTCGGGTGGCCGACGGTCACCCCGCTCCCGGTTCGATTGTTTAGCTTAGCTACACTCTTTATCACCACACACAACAAAGGTAAGCGTCATGCTGCAGGAACTTTTCATCGCCGCTGCTGCCGGGGGCAATCCGTCCAACGCCCTGTCGCAGATGGGCTTCGAGCACCTGATCCACGAAATGACCACCAAGCCGGGTGATTTCGCGGTTTCCTGGGTCGTGCTGCTGACCCTGGTCGTCATGTCGGCCATGTCCTGGTACTGGACCGTCATCAACATCTTCCGTGCTACCCGCCTGAAGAGCGCCGCTGATCGCGTCGTCAGCCTGTTCTGGGATACCCCGAACGCACAGGACGCCATCCGTGCGATGGAAGAACAGCCGGCTTCGGAGCCGTTCTCGAAGATCGCCCTGGACGCTGCCCAGGCAGCTGCCCACCACCAGCGCGCTGAAGGCGGTGCTACCGGCGGCGTCGGTGAGAACCTGAGCCGTTCGGAGTTCGTCGACCGTGCCCTGCGTCAGGCCGTGACCCGCGAAAGCAACAAGCTGCAGTCGGGCATGACCCTGCTGGCCACCGTCGGTGCGACCGCTCCGTTCGTCGGTCTGCTGGGTACCGTGTGGGGCATCTACGGCGCGCTGATCAAGATCGGTGCCACCGGCTCCGCTTCGATCGACGCCGTTGCCGGCCCGGTGGGTGAAGCGCTGATCATGACCGCGATCGGTCTGTTCGTCGCGATCCCGGCCGTGTTCGCCTTCAACTTCTTCAGCAAGATCAACAGCGCGACCATCAGCAAGTTCGATACCTTCGCGCACGACCTGCACGACTTCTTCGCCACCGGTTCGCGCGTCCGCTAATTGCGACGCGCTGTACCCAGCGAGAACGTAGTCAACACGATCTAGACGGAGCCCGTTATGGCTTTCAGTAGTGGTAACAGCGGCGGCCCCATGGCCGACATCAACGTTACGCCCCTCGTGGACGTGATGCTGGTGCTGCTGATCATCTTCATCATCACGGCGCCCCTGATGTCCCACAAGGTCAAGGTGGATCTGCCGGAAGCCAATCTGGTGCAGAAGCCGGAAGACGCTGAAAAGCGTTCCGGGCCGATCACCCTGGCAGTCAAGGAAGACGGCTCGATCTACTGGAACGACGAAGAAATCAACAAGCAGACTCTCGAGTCGCGCTTGGCGACCGCCGCCCAGCAGACCCCGCAGCCGCCGCTGAACCTGCGTGGTGACCGCACCACCAAGATGCGCGTCATCAACGACCTGACCAAGGTCGCGCAGGAGCAGGGCATGCTGGACGTCGGCTTCGTCGCGACCAAAGAAAAGGGGCAATAAGCCATGGCATTCAGTAGTGGTGGTGGCAAGGGCCCTATGGCAGACATCAACGTCACGCCCCTCGTGGACGTGATGCTGGTCCTGCTGATCATCTTCATCGTGACCGCGCCGATCATGACGTACCCGATCGCCGTGGACCTGCCGCAGCGTGTGCTCAACCCACCGCCGCAGCTGGTCGAACCGCCGCCGCCGATCGAGTTGAAGATCGACGCCAGCAACCAGGTCTCGTGGAACAACAGCCCGATCAATACCAGCGAGCTGCAGCAGCGGATGGAGCAGGAGGTCCAGCGTGACCCGACCAACCAGCCCGAACTGCGCATCGACGCCAGCCCGGATTCCGAGTACGACGTGATGGCCAAGGTTCTGGCCGCCGCCAAGAACGCTCAGATGAAGAAGATCGGTTTTGTGCAGCAGTAATCGCTACACCGCAACACAACAGTCATGACGCGACTGCAGGCGCCCCTGGAAACAGGGGCGTCTTTTTTTGTGCGCTCATCGCGCCGCTAATGTTGGGCAGATTCCTTTTCCGGCCGACAAGCGATCGGTCCCCCCTCCGGCTGCACGCGCCCGCTATGATCGGCGGATGCTCGCCCTCTTCGACTCCCTGCGCCACTGGCTCGACGGCATCGCTCATCTCGGCACGATCCTGGCGGCGGCCTACCTGCTGTATCTGTTCGCGCTGGCAGGCTGGATCATGCTGCAGAAGCGCGAACCGGTGGCCACGCTGAGCTGGATCCTGTCGCTGGCGCTGCTGCCCTATCTCGGCTTGTTCATCTACTACCTGCTTGGCCCGCAGAAGGTGAAGCGGCAGCGCTTGCGCCGTGGCCGTGCGCGTTCGGGCATGGAGCACTACAGCGACGTCTGCCCGCCCGATGCTGATTGCACCGAACTGGCCAAGATCGCCCAGGCCACCACCGGCCTGGCGCCGAGCAGCGCCACCGAAGTGACCTGGCTGGTGGATGGAGCCGCCACCTACGCGGCGCTGCTTGACGCGATCGCGCAGGCACGTGATCACGTGCACCTGGAGTACTACATCTTCAATCCGGACCACGCCGGCACCGCGCTGCGCGATGCCCTGGTCGAACGCGCCCGTGCGGGCGTGCAGGTGCGCCTGCTGCTGGATGCCGTGGGATCCTCCGCCCTGCCCCGCCGCTTCCTGCAACCGTTGCTGGACGCCGGCGGCGAGGCCATCTGGTTCCATCCGCGGCAACTGCTGAAGCCCTTCAAGCGCCCGTGGCTGAATCTGCGTACCCACCGCAAGCTGGTGATCATCGATGGTCGCCTGGCCTTTACCGGTGGTATCAACATCACCGACGAGGAGGACGAAAGCCGCCGGCCCGACGCCTACCGCGACCTGCACATGCGGATCCGCGGCCACGTGGTGCGCAGCCTGCAGCTGGTGTTCGCCGAAGACTGGCTCTACGCCAGCGGCCAGGATCCTTCGCAGATGGACATCGCCCGCCTCTGGCCCGCCGAGATGCCGTTGCGCGCCCATGGCCCGATCAACGCCCAGGTGCTGGTCTCCGGGCCAGACTCCGGCTGGGAAACCATCCATCGGCTGCACGTGGCGGCGATCCAGGAGGCCCACGAACGGGTCTGGCTGGTGACGCCCTACTTCGTGCCCGGCGAAGCGGCGCGGATGGCACTGACCTCAGCCGCGCTGGGCGGACTGGACGTCCGCCTGCTGGTACCGAAGATGAGCGACTCCTGGTTCGTCACCCAGGCCGCACGCTCCTACTTCGACGAGCTGCTGCATGCCGGCGTGAAGATCTACGAGTATGGCCCCCGCATGCTGCATACCAAGGCCTTCATCGCCGATGACGAGGTCTGCATCGTCGGCAGCGCCAACTTCGACCATCGCAGCTTCCGCCTGAACTTCGAGCTGTCGATGATGATCAGCGACCGTGACCGCGTTGCCGAGCTGGCCGAGCTGCTGCAGGGCGAGTTCGAGCGGGCGACCCGGGTCCACGACCAGGCCGGCCGTTCGCTGTGGCTGCACCGCCTGCCCGAGGCCTTTGCCCGGCTGGCCTCGCCGCTGCTGTAACGCAGCGCTACACTGCGGCGATTACCCGGGGAGCCCGACTATGTACTGGTTGTACCTGCTGCTGGCGCTGGGCTGCTTTGCCTTCGCCCTGAAGACGCCCAGCCCCGGGCTGATGACCCTGTGCCTGCTGGCCGCCCTGGCCCTGCTGCTGGCCTGGGTGCGGGGCCGCTACGTCGCGCGCTTCGGCGACCTTCAGCGCGATCCTGCCACCCTGGTGGACGCCGAGGAACTGCGCCGCCTGCGCGAGCAGGCCCAGGCACGTCGCAGCGCCGACCCCGACGAGCATGATCCGTCCCCTCTTTCCCAGTAGTTCCGTTCCATGACCCAGCTCAGCGTCAACGTCAACAAGATCGCCGTCCTGCGCAATTCGCGCGGCGGTGCCGAACCGGACGTGCTGCGTGCCGCCCAGGCCTGCCTGGACGCCGGCGCGCATGGCATCACCGTGCACCCGCGGCCGGACCGCCGCCACATCACCGCCGAGGACGTGCTGGCCCTGTCCACGCTGACCGGCGCGCGCGGCGTCGAGTTCAACATCGAAGGCAACCCGTTCGCGCCGCCGCGCGCGGGCTACCCAGGGCTGCTGCCGCTATGCGCGCAGACCCGCCCGGCGCAGGCCACCCTGGTGCCGGATGGCGATGGGCAGATCACGTCGGACCATGGCTTCGACTTCGAACGTGACGGCGAGCGCCTGCGCCCGCTGGTGGCCGAACTGAAAGCGTTGGGCTGCCGCGTCAGCCTGTTCGTCGACGCCGGCAACCCGCTACTGGAGCAGGCAGCTGAAGTCGGTGCCGACCGCATCGAGCTGTATACCGGCCCCTATGCCGAAGCGCACGCCGCCGGTGATGCCGAGGCGATGCTGGCGCTGTTCGCCACCGCCGCACGCCGCGCGCAGGCGGTGGGGCTGGGCGTCAACGCCGGCCACGACCTGTCGCAGGACAACCTGCGCGACTTCCTGGCGAACGTGCCGGACGTGCTGGAAGTGTCGATCGGCCACGCGCTGATCGGCGAGGCGCTGTATGACGGGCTGGATGCCACGGTGCGGGGCTACCTGGCGCTGCTGTGACCGATGGATGCAGCCGAGCGTAGGCTCGGCTCTACAAGGTCTCTGCATGAACTGTAGAGCCGAGCCCATGCTCGGCTCAGCACCGCCCTGAATCCTTCAGGCGACCGTCGCAGTCATTGAGACAGGCGCGGCGTACCCTGCGGGCATGGGTATCGCGATCAAGGGCCGAGGTTCCACGTCCCACCTTGCCGGGCGCTTTGAAAGCACCGTCAGCGAGGCGGTGGACGACGGCTGGGCGATGGACGAGAGCGAGGAGTTTCTCGCCCCACGCCTGCGCACCGAAGTGCGCGCCGAGACCGCACGCAGCATCATCACCCGCAACAACTCGCCCGACGTCGGCTTCAGTCAATCGGTGAATCCCTACCGCGGTTGCGAGCACGGCTGCTCCTACTGCTTCGCGCGTCCCTCGCACGCCTATCTGAATCTGTCGCCGGGCCTGGATTTCGAAACCAAGCTGTTCGCCAAGACCAATGCGCCGCAACTGCTGCGCAAGGAGCTGTCGAAGCCGGGCTACGTGCCGCAGCCGATCGCGCTGGGCATCAACACCGATGCGTATCAGCCGATCGAACGTAAGTTCAAGCTGACCCGCCAGCTGATCGAAGTGATGCTGGAGACCAAGCATCCGTTCTCGTTGATCACCAAGAATGCGCTGGTCGAGCGCGATATCGATCTGCTCGCACCGCTGGCGGCGGAGAACCTGGTCAGCGTGCACGTCTCGGTGACCTCGCTGGACCCGCATCTTTCCGCGAAGCTGGAACCACGCGCGTCGGCGCCGCATGCACGACTGCGCGCGATGAAGCGCCTGCATGGGGCTGGCATTCCGGTTGGCGTGATGGTGGCGCCGGTGATTCCTTGGATCAACGACAGCGAACTGGAGGCCGTGCTGGAGGCCGCACATGACGCCGGCGCCAGTACAGCAGGCTACGTGCTGCTGCGCCTGCCGCTTGAAGTAGCACCGCTGTTCCGCGACTGGCTGGACACCCATCATCCCGATCGCGCCGCGCATGTGATGAGTACCATCCAGCAGTTGCGCGGCGGCAAGGACTACGACAGCCAGTTCGGCACGCGCATGCGTGGCCAGGGCGTGTATGCCGATCTGTTGAACAACCGCTTCAAGCTGGCGCGAAAGCGTCTCGGCTTCAATGCGCAGAACAGCCATTGGCCGAAGCTGGATTGCAGCCGGTTCCTGAAGCCGTTGCCGCCGCGCAGCGAATCACCGCAGGGAAGTCTGTTCTAGAACGCTGGACCGCTGCCTGACTTACCGGCAACAATCTGCGCTTGGCCGGATGGCCTGCAAGCCAGGGAAGGATGCAGATGGATGACCTACGATCAGCGACGGTGCAATTCCGTTCGCTTGACGATGAATCAGTTCGCCCATGAAGTGGCTATCTGCTTTCAGCTGTGGCGCGTTTCTGTTTGTCTGTGGTGCCGATGCAGAGGCTGCCCGTGCGTTTGTGGTTGAAGACGCTGCCATGCGCGACCCCAGCTGCCTTACGGTCGAGCCGCGCCAGCGGCTCTTTGCCTGTCACCAGATCGTTGCCGGCAACAGCCGTGTGATCGGGCTGAGACGATTCCGTTCGTCGTGGTGGCGCGACCGTTCCACTTTCAGCAAGCTCACGATCCAGCTCCCCGCTGACGCGAAAGCAGGTGACCGGTTCGCTGTCTCCGACGATCGCGTTTGGCTGTTTCATAGCAGTGGATCCAGCGCATTTGCCGGAAAGACGGGCTGCTACGCAGTGCCGATCGCAGGGCAGATTATCGTTGTTTCCGCCGGAGATTCCGGCATCGAGCTCCAGGTCGATGCAACGCTCCGCTCCGCAAGCCCACTGCAATGGCGAGATCAATGTGATGCACCGATCCAGCTATCAGAGCGCCTGAAAGCCTCGCCCCTGCAGATGCAGGGCCTCGATGCATGGACGGGAGCACATGACTCCGACGCATCCCCTTTTGATCAGGCACATCCTGCCAATCGCTCGCGTGACTGAATTCGAATCAGCGGTGTCCACATGATGAAACGCCTGTGTTGCCTTCCGGCCAGCGCTCTCCTTCTAACCCTTGTGACCCTGCAGGTACAGGCCCGCGCCATTCACGAATGCGTCGCCGTTCCGCAGGCATCGACTGCCACTGATATGCCTGCCGGCCTGGATGAGTTCGAGCAACATCTGTGGACGGCAAACACAGGTCAGTTAGTGCGCAAGGGCACTGACACGCTCCTTCTGCTGCGCCTCTTCTCGGAGTCGCCGGGCGTGATCGATTCCCAGCAGTTCACCAAGATCACCGGCAGCCTGAAGGGATACACGCCTTCGTCCGAAGGAATGCCGGAGGTAGTGGATGCGCGGTTGACCAGTGGCGGCGCAGGCCTCGCGCACAAGGGAGACTACTGGCTGTCCGATTCGGCGGATGTCGAACTACACCAGCCGCACAAGGGCGATAGTCGGATCGAAGTCAAAGTGACGGCCGTTGGATGGAACAGCTATCGGAAAGAAGCCCGTTCTTTCCATCTCCAGTTCACCTGTCAACTCAAGGAAATCCCGGTCGAGAAGCTCAGTGCCTGGCAAGGCGGCGACGGCAATCTCTGGCGATCCTTTGGACCCGCCGGAGAGCCGAATGGAACAGCCTGCACGCAACCACTTCCGCAACGACTGGCTATGCTGAAAATAGAAATTGATTCCCTGAGGTTCTACTCACGACTGGACGAGGATGCATTCTTCTCCAGGTTGAGTAATACATCGGGCGTGGTGTCTGTTGAGGGCTTTCTCAGAACGATCAACGTCTCTGTTGATCCGTCGGCTGTGGATGAGGACGGTATGAGGGAGCTTATTGCGCTGTTCCAACGCTATGGAATAGACATGCGCCAGCTGCGGGAACTGGAGACGACAGAATTCAGCACATGGATGAGGAACAGATCCGCCTACTGGTTCAAGTCGATGTATCCGGATCAATGAGCGCATGAAATGAAGATCATCTACTGGCTTGGCATCGCGTTCTTGTGGATGCTCCCATTGAACGTTCTGCTGCTGACGGCCGGCAAGCTGATGTCGGGCGACGCGCTTGGAGAAGAAGAGCTCGTTGGCTTCGGTGTGGCGGTGTTCGGCGCTGTGGCGGGCGGGATTCTCTATCGCCGCCGCCCTCGATAGCGTCGAGCACGCTCGACCTTTACCCCCCAAACAACTTCTGCGCACTCTGGAACAGGATCCAGCTGGTGGCGATGAACTTGTCGCCGCCCTGTGGCCGGTTGCCACGATGAGTGTGGGTGAACGCGGTCGGCGCGATCAGCAGGCTACCGGTGCGTGGTGCGATCTTCCGCTCCTGGAACAGGAACTCGGTTTCCCCCTCTTCGAACTCGTCGTTGAGGTACAGCGTCCACAGCACGTGCCGATGCAGGGTCTCGGCCTGTGCGTCCTTCGGGTACAGCTCGCAGTGCCAGTACGGGTAACCGCCCTCGCCCGCCGCATACCACTGCAGGTTGATGGCGCCCGGGCGCAGGCAGGTGCGGGCCAGGTCGGCCAGCTGCTGCTGCGGCATGTCGGGAAAGTCCTCGGCAGACAGGCGTCGCGGTTGGCCGTTGCTGTCCTGGATCTGCAACATCAGCGGCGCAATCAACGCCTGTGGATAACGGCGTAGATAAGTCAGCAGGCCGTTGAACACCGCGATCTGCAGCTGCTGGTCGACATCCTGCCAGCCGTCCAGGCCACTGATGCGCAGATCCTTGCTGTGCTTGAGTTCCGGGAACACGCCACTGCCCACGGCACCGGGCTGCAGGCCACGCGTGGCGCGCAGGCGTTCAACGATGGCCGCGCAGACCTCGCTGGGGACGGCGTTGTGGATGACTTCGATGAAATCGACCGGGCCCTGCTCGTGCATGCGTGCATTCCTTAGGCGGCAACGGTTTGATGGTGCCGTTTGCCGCCCTCGGTGTCACCCCACGGTCATGTCATCGATCTGCCATGACCGCCGTCAGGCAACCGCCCATCAGCCCTGCGTTTCGTCGTGCGCGTGGTGGTAGCGCACGGCTTCGGCCACTTCCTCGCGCGAGCCGAGGAACACCGGCACGCGCTGGTGCAGCTGGTCGGGCTGGATGTCGAGGATGCGCTCGCGGCCGGTCCAGGCGGCGCCGCCGGCCTGCTCGACCAGCAGGCCCATCGGGTTGGCTTCGTACATCAGGCGCAGCTTGCCGGCCTTGGACGGATCCTTCTTGTCCCACGGGTAGATGAAGATGCCGCCGCGGGTCAGGATGCGATGCACGTCGGCGACCATGCTGGCGATCCAGCGCATGTTGAAGTTCTTGCCGCGCGCGCCTTCCCTGCCGGCCAGCAGATCGCCGACGTACGCCTGCATCGGGGCTTCCCAGTGGCGCTGGTTGGACATGTTGATGGCGAATTCCTGGGTGGCCGCCGGGATCTGCATGTTCTCGGTGGTCAGCACGAACTCACCCTTCTCGCGGTCCAGGGTGAAGGCGTGGGTGCCATGGCCAACGGTCAGCACCAGCTGGGTGCTGGGCCCGTAGATGCAGTAGCCGGCGGCGATCTGCTTGCTGCCCGGCTGCAGGAAGGCGTCATCGCCCGGCAGCTCGACGTTGGTCGGGCAGCGCAGCACCGAGAAGATGGTGCCGACGGAGACGTTGACGTCGATGTTGGAGCTGCCATCGAGGGGATCGAACAGCAGCAGGAAATCACCGCGCGGGTAGATGTCCGGCACCGGCTGGCTGTGGTCCATTTCCTCCGAGGCGCAGGCGGCGAGATGGCCACCCCAGGCGTTGGCTTCGAGCAGGATCTCGTTGCTGATCACATCCAGCTTCTTCTGCGCTTCGCCCTGCACGTTGCCGGTACCGGCGTCGCCGAGCACGCCACCGAGGGCGCCCTTGCTGACGGCGATGGAGATGCTGGTGCAGGCGCGGGCGACGACCGCGATCAGCTGGCGCAGGTCGGCATTGATGCGGCCGGCGTGCTGTTCCTGGATCAGGAAGCGGGTCAACGAAGTACGGGACATGGTCGGGCAGGTCTCGGCAGCGGGAAAACGCCTATTGTCGCCCGTATGCTGGGGCCGTGCGTGAGCGCGGGAAGGCGTAATCGTTTCCAGATGCGTTGCGCTCGTGGCGCCTTCCTTCATGGAGGCACAGGGCGAGGTACACCGTGGCCAGGACACGCCGTAAACCCATCCATGGGGGCTCGGTCGGCGCATCCATGCGCCTCACGGTCCTGGCCACGGTGTACCTCGCCCTGCGCTTCAGGGTTCGCGGCGAGCGCGGAGGGTGTGGCAAAGGCAAAGCAGGAGCAAAAAAACAAAGGCGCCTTCCGGCGCCTTTGCTCTCAAACCCGTGCAGCCTTGCTTCAGCCCTTGGCGACGGTGGCCACGGCCTTGGCGACGTATTCCAGGTTGTTCTGGTTCAGCGCGGCCACGCAGATGCGGCCGGTGCCGACGGCGTAGATGCCGAACTCGTCGCGCAGGCGTTCGACCTGCTCACGGCTCAGGCCGGAGTAGGAGAACATGCCGGCCTGTTCGTTGATGAAACCGAACTGCGGCGCACCGGCCGCGGCCAGTTTCTCGACCAGGCCCTGGCGCAGGGCGTGGATGCGCTCGCGCATCCCGGTCAGCTCCTGCTCCCACATCGCGCGCAGTTCCGGGTTGGTCAGCACGCCGGCCACCAGCGCAGCACCGTGGGTGGACGGACTGGAGTAGATGGTGCGGATCACGCGCTTGACCTGCGACTGCACGGCCTTGGCGTCAGCGGCGGTCGGCGCCACCATCGACAGCGCACCCACGCGCTCGCCGTACAGCGAGAACGACTTGGAGTACGAGTTGGCGACGATGAAGCTGTCGATGCCGGCTTCGGCGATGATGCGCACCGCGGCGCCGTCCTGCTCGATGCCCTTGTCGAAGCCCTGATAGGCCATGTCGATGAAGGGGAACAGCTGGCGGTCCTTCAGCAGCTGGGCGACCTGCTTCCACTGGGTGACCGTGAGGTCAGCACCGGTGGGGTTGTGGCAGCAGGCGTGCAGCAGCACCACGGTGCCGGCTTCCAGCTTGCCCAGGTCGGCCAGCAGGGCGTCGAAGTTGACGCCATGGGTGGTCGGGTCGAAATAGGTGTACTCCACCACGTCGAAACCGGCGGCGCTGAACACCGCGCGGTGGTTTTCCCAGCTCGGGTTGCTCAGCGCGACGGTGGCGTGCGGCAGCAGCTTCTTCAGCACGTCGGCGCCGACGCGCAGCGCACCGCTGCCACCGACGGTCTGTGCGGTGGTGACGCGGCCGGCGGCCAGCAGCGGCGAGTCCTTGCCGAACACCAGCTCACGCGTCGCCTGCGTGTACGCCGGCAGGCCATCGATCGGCAGGTAGCCGCGCGGTTTGGCTTCAGCGGCGAGCTGCTGCTCGATCTGCTTGACGGCGCGCAGCAGCGGAATGCGGCCGCTCTCGTCGTAGTAGATGCCCACACCCAGGTTGACCTTGGTCGGGCGGCTGTCGGCGTTGTACGCCTCGGTCAGGCCCAGGATCGGGTCGCCTGGGACCAGTTCCACGTTTGCAAAGAAGGACACGGCGGTACTCGTTCGGTAGACGGAAAGGGGGAGGAATTGCGCCACGCGGCTTGCGGCTTTTCGGCCGGAAACAGCCCATCGTAACAAAGCCTGCCGGGGCTGGCCGCCGCCATCGTCATCCGCGGCCCCGTACCATGGCGTGCGTTGCCGCCCGATCCATCAACCTGAATCATGAATCCTGCTGCACGACGCCATCGCCTGCCGCTTGTTGCCCTGCTGTTGTCGCCCTGGGCGGCGCTGGCCGAGCCCACGCCGACTGCCCTGCCCGCCGTGCAGGTGCAGGCCGCACGCGTGCCCGGCATCGACCCGTTCGCCTTGCCCGCCAGCCTGGACACGGTCTGGATCGATGCCAGCCGGCCCGGGGCCGGGGTGCAGCTGTCCGAGGCGCTGGCCGGGGTGCCGGGCCTGCTGGCGCGCGACCGGCAGAACTTCGCCCAGGACACCCAGTTGTCGATCCGCGGCTTCGGCGCGCGCTCGACCTTCGGGGTGCGCGGGGTGCGGGTGCTGATCGACGGCGTACCGGCCACCATGCCCGACGGCCAGGGCCAGCTGTCGCACGCCAGCCTGCTGGGTGCCGAGCGCATCGAGGTACTGCGCGGGCCGTTCTCTGCGCTGTATGGCAACTCCTCCGGCGGCGTGCTGCAGGTATGGAGCGCGCAGGGCCAGGCCGGCGACCCCTGGCGGTTGCGCGTGAATGCCGGTGCCGACAACACGCTCAGTGTCGGCGCGCAATTGAAGGGTGCCGGCCAAGGGCTGGACTACAACATCGCCGCCAACCACTTCCGTACCGATGGCTGGCGCGACCACAGCCGTGCGCGCCGCGAATCGCTCAACGCGCGCATCGGCGGTGAGCTGGGCGGTGGTCGGCTGGAGCTGCTGCTCAATGCGCTTGATGCACCGGATGCGCAGGACCCGCTGGGCCTGACCCGTGCGCAGGTGGCAGCCGACCCACGCCAGGCCACGGCAGTGGCGCACCAGTACAACACACGCAAATCGGTGCGCCAGCAGCAGGCCGGCCTGCGCTGGACCCGCGAGAACGCGGCGCAGCGCTGGCAGCTGATGGGCTACGCCGGCCAGCGCGCGGTGAGCCAGTACCTGCCGATTCCACCGACTGCCCAGGCCAACCCCCTGCATGCCGGCGGCGTGATCGATCTGGACGCCGGCTACGGCGGCCTGGACGCGCGCTGGGGCTGGCACGGCGATCTGGCCGGGCGTCCGCTGGACGTGGTGGCCGGGCTCAGCGCCGACCGCCAGCGCCAGCATCGGACCGGCTACGAGAACTTCATCGGCAGCACGCTGGGCGTACGTGGTCGCCTGCGCAGAGACCAGATCGACACCGTGCAGAACGTCGATCAGTTCGCCCAGGCGTGGTGGCAGTGGAGCCCGCGCTGGTCACTGCTGGCGGGCGTGCGCCACAGCAGCGTGCGCTTCGAATCGGACGACCGCTACATCACCGGTCGCAACCCCGACGACAGCGGCCGCCGCCGTTACCAGGCCACCACGCCGGTGGCCGGGATCAGCTTCGAGGCAAGCCCGCAGTGGCGGCTGCACGCTGCGGTGGGACGTGGTTTCGAGACCCCCACCTTCAACGAGCTGGGCTATCGCGCCGACGGCCAGGCCGGGCTGGCACTGGATCTGGCCGCTGCCCGCAGCCGCAGCATGGAGGTCGGCAGCAAATGGCATGCGCAGGACGGAACCCAGCTCGATATCAGCCTGTTCCGTGCAGATACCGACGATGAGCTGGCCGTTGCCAGCAATACCGGCGGACGCAGCACCTACCGAAATATTGGCCGCACCCGCCGCCAAGGCGTGGAACTGCAGTATCGCCAGCCACTGGCCGAGCAGCTGGAACTGCAACTGGCCTGGACCTGGCTGCAGGCGCAGGTGCGCTCGCCCTACCTGACCTCGAACAACACGGTCGCCGCAGGCAGCCGCCTGCCGGGCGTGCCGCGCCAACAGGCGTTCGCACGCCTGCAGTGGAGCCCGGACGACTGGCAATGGGCGCTGGAGGCCACGGCCAGCAGCGATACCGTGGTCAACGATCTGGCCACCGAGCGCGCGCCGGGCTACGCCCTGCTGCATCTGGAAGCTGGGCGCCGCTGGACCCTGCCCGGTGGAGAGCTGCGTGCCTTCGCGCGGCTGGAGAACCTGCTGGACCAGGCTTATATCGGCTCGGTGATCGTCAACGATGGCAATGGGCGCTACTACGAGCCCGGGCCGGGGCGACGGGCCAGCGTGGGTGTGCAGTGGTCGTGGCGCTAGCGCGGGACCGCCGCGCTCGCCGGGCATGGTCCGCCGCCACCGTCAATCGGGGGCCTTGGCTGGCACGAACGGCGAGGTCGGGTCGCTGGCCGGGAAGGTCTCCTCCAACGCCTCGTCCTGGTTGTCACTGGCGCGTTGCTTGCGTTCGCGACGCTTGAGCGGGCTTTCCTGGCCGCCGCGATGGCGATCGCCCCCGTCCTTGCGGTCCTGGGCCGCCTGTTCAGCCTGGTGCTTCACCGGCAGGTGTTCGTCGCCCTGCGCGGCATCGAAGAACGGCGCACCGGTGCCGCGGTAGTCGGCGTTGTCGGCATCGCGCTTGCTGCGCTGTTCGCCGGGAATGGGCGGGTGGTTTTCCCGCAGCGGGTCTCGGGAGGTGTCTCGGCTCATGGTCTGGCTACCTGCGCTCGGGGGGCCCCACTACACCGCCAGCAAGGTAAAGCCGCCGCGAACCTGGCGTCATGAACATCTCGCTCACCCCCCGGTAACGGCACCGCGCGTATTCCTGCCCACCCGCCCCCGCTGCAGGAGCCGGCCATGCCCCGTCTTGAACGACCCGCACCGTCCGTGTTCAACGCCCTGCTCGATCCGCTTGGCCAGCGCACCGCGCAACGCCGCACGCGTCGCCATGAGGACCCGCAGGCGGTGGCGCAGGACTACCTGCAGTACATGCTCAGCGATTACGAGGAGCGTCGAGGGTCAGGCCACCGCAACTGGCGTGATCTGTGCCCGGTCTATGCCTTTGCGCTGACCACCCACGCCGCCGACTGGCCGCGAGGCGATGCCGCCGATACCTGCGAGGAACTGGCCGAGCATTGGGAACAGATGCGCGGACAGTCAAGGCTGGGCTGGTCGCAGGCGCGTCCGGTAGTGGAAGATGCCTGGCGCGCGCTGGACCACATCCCGGCGGCGGCGGTGAGGCCGCTGCTGCAGTAGCAAAGTGCAGGTGAGCAGCCGAGCGTGGGCTCGGCGCTACAGCCTGGCGGGCGCGACCTGACCTGCACGGCATCGACACAGGTGGTTGACGCGCTTCGGCCCACGCTGGGCACCCTGCCTCATCAAAGGTGCGACCATGGCCCGCCCGATCTGGACCGGCACGCTGTCGTTCGGACTGCTCAATGTGCCGGTGTCACTGATGTCCGGTGAGCGCAAAGTCGATCTGCAGTTCCGCATGCTCGACTCCCGCGATCGCAAACCGATCCGCTTCGAACGGGTCAACGCCGATACCGGCGAGGAAGTGCCCTGGAAGGACATCGTCAAGGCCTACGAGTACGACAAGGGCAGCTATGTCGTGCTGGAGGAAGGCGACATTCGTTCGGCGGCACCGGAAAGCCACGAGGCGGTGGAAGTGGAATCGTTCGTGGACGCGGCGCAGATCGACCCGCGCTATTACGAGAAGCCGTATCTGCTGGTGCCTGGCAAGAAGGCCGAAAAGGGCTACGTGCTGCTGCGCGAGACGCTGCGCAGCACCGGCAAGGTGGGCATCGCGCGGGTGGTGGTGCGCACGCGCGAATACCTGTGCGCGGTGATGCCGCATGAGGACGCGCTGGTGTTGATGATCCTGCGCTATCCGCAGGAACTGGTGGATCCCGAGGACTACAAGCTGCCCACCGGCAAGCTGTCCGACTACCGCATCACCAGCAAGGAAACGGCGATGGCCGAACAGTTGATCGAGTCGATGTCCGGTGAGTGGGACCCGTCGCACTACCACGATGAGTTCCGCGAGCGCCTGCAGCAGGTGTTGAACAAGCGCATCAAGTCCAAGGGCGGCACCACGCGGGTGGACGATGAGCCGGCACCGCGCGAGGACGCCAGTACCAATGTGGTCGATTTCATGGCGCTGCTGCAGAAGAGCCTGGATGCGAACAAGCGCACGCCGGCGAAGAAGGCGGCAGCGCGCAAGGCACCGGCGAAGAAGGCTGGGAAGAAGACCGCCAAAAAGGCCGTGAAGAAAACCACCCGGCGCAAGGCAGGTTGAACCATGTCGCTGCACCAGTACCGTCGCAAACGCCGCCTCGGCGGTGGCGCGGGGCAGACGCCGGAGCCCGACGACACTCCCGCCCCCGGTGACCCGAAGCGACGGCCGACCTTCGTCATCCAGCTGCACCATGCCAGCTCGCGCCACTACGACTTCCGGCTCGAGATGGACGGTGTGCTGAAGAGCTGGGCGGTGCCCAAAGGCCCCTCGCTGCGCGTGGGTGAGAAGCGGCTGGCGGTGGAAGTGGAAGACCATCCGCTGTCCTACGCCGCGTTCGAAGGCGATATTCCTGAAGGCCACTACGGCGCCGGACACGTGCAGGTGTTTGACCATGGCAGCTGGGCCTGCGAGGGCGACCCGCTGCAGGCGCTGGCCGAGGGCAAGATCGATTTCGTCCTGCACGGGCAGCGGCTCCGCGGGGGCTGGAAGCTGGTGCGCACGGCGATGAAGGGGCGGCAGGTGCAATGGCTGCTGATCAAGCGCGACGACGCCGAGGCACGTGACGCAGAAGCGGACGATCTGGCGGAGGGAGCCATGCAGGTACGCAGCACGGGGCGAACGCCGGCGAAAAAGGCCGCACGGTCCGGCCCGCGCAAGGCGGATGCGCGCTGGCATGCGCGCGCGCTGAAACTGGCGGGTGCACGTGACCATCCCTATCCTCGCGGCTTCAAGCCGCAACTGACCCATCATCGCGGCGCCGCACCTGACGGCGACGGGTGGCTGCATGAGATCAAGTGGGATGGCTATCGGCTGCTGGCCGACCTGCACGAGGGCGAGGTGAAGCTGCGCTCCCGCAACGGCCTGGACTGGACCCGCGACTTCCCTGAAGTCGCCGAGGCCGTGCGCGCGCTGCCAGTGCGCGACGCACGACTGGATGGCGAACTGGTGGTGCTGGATGCACAGGGGCGCAGTGACTTCACCGCTCTACAGCGGGTCATTGATGGCAGCTCGAAACAGCCGCTGCGCTACATCGTGTTCGACCTGCCCGGGGTGGCCGGCGTGGACATCAGCCGCACACCGCTGGTCCAGCGCAAAGCCCTGCTGAAGGACCTGATCGGTCCGTCGCCGGGTACGCTGGCCTTCAGCGATCACGTGCTGGACCACGGGCCGGCGGTGTTTGCCGCCAGCGGCGACGCCGGCTATGAAGGCATCGTCAGCAAGCAGGTCGATGCGCCCTACGTGAACACCCGCGCGCACAGTTGGGTGAAGGTGAAGCACGAAGACAGCGACGAGTTCGTCATCGTTGGCCACACCGCGCCCAAAGGCAGCCGGGTCGGCTTCGGCTCGTTGCTGCTGGCCACGCCTGTTCCCGGCGGCCTGCGCTACGTGGGCCGGGTGGGCACCGGCTTTGATGATGAAGGCTTGAAGGCACTGAGCACCGCGCTGGCGTCATTGGCGGTGAAGGCGCCGGTAGTGGAACTGCCGGCCCACGTGCCGTTCCGCGCCGCCAGCGTTCGCTGGGTCAAACCGGTGGTGGTGGCCGAAGTTGCCTTCCGTGGCTGGGGCAAGGAAGGCCTGCTGCGCCAGGCCAGCTTCAAGCGGCTGCGCAGCGACAAGCAGAAGGAGGATCTGGACGTGGTTGCATCGAAGCCAGAAAGCGCGAGCGAGGTCCAGATCACGCATCCGGAGCGGGTGGTGTTTCCAAAGCAGAAGCTCAGCAAGGGAGACGTGGCGGACTACTACCGGCAGATGGCACGCTGGATCCTGCCCGAGATTGCCGGACGTCCGCTCTCACTGCTGCGCTGCCCGGACGGCGTGGGCAAGGCCTGCTTCTTCCAGAAGCACCATGGCCCTGGCCTGGGCCATGCGGTACATGCGGTGCCCCTGCAGCAGAAGAGCGGCCGCGAGGACTATGTCTACATCGAGGATGCGCAGGGCCTGCTGCAACTGGTACAGATGAACACCCTGGAGCTGCATCCGTGGGGAGCCACCGTGGCCGACCCCGAGCATCCGGATCGCCTGGTGTTCGATCTCGATCCTGGTGAAGGCGTCAGCTGGGCACAGGTAAAAAAGGGCGCTCGCGATGTGCGTGATCGCCTGCAGCAGGTGGGACTGGAAAGCTTCGTGCGGTTGTCCGGTGGCAAGGGACTGCACGTGGTGGTGCCGCTGCAGCCGAAGGCCGATTGGGAACAGGCCAAGGCGTTCTGCGAGGCCTTTGCCCAGGCAATGGCGCAGGAACAACCGGACCGCTATGTGGCGACGATGAGCAAGGCCAAGCGTGATGGCGTGATCTTCATCGACTGGCTGCGCAACACCCGCGGCGCCACCAGCGTGTGCTCGTGGTCGCTACGCGCGCGCGATTCGGCCGGTGTGGCAGTGCCGCTGCGCTGGGAAGAACTGGCACGCGTCAGCGCGGCTGACGCGTTTCCGATGGCCAAGGCACTGGCGCGGGCGCAGCGGCTGAAGGGAAACCCGTGGCATGGCATCGAGCGCTTGAAGCAGACGCTGCCGCGCATGGACCTGTAGCGCCGAGCCCATGCTCGGCTTGCATGCACATCGACACAGGCAGCCGAGCAGGGGCTCGGCGCTACAGGAGCGGCGTTACCTTGCGTCGCGCGAGGCTCGGCGGCCGAACCACCAGCTGATCAGCAGCTGCAACGGCAGTGATGCCAGCAGCGAAATGACGAACCAGAGCGGGAAATCCGCGCCCGTGGTCCACACCGCATAACCGCAGCCCAGCGCGATCAGCGACCAGATCGAAAAACCATGCGAGCGCGGCCAGCAGGGCGCGTAGTAGGTGGCGAAGGAAATGCCGGCGACGCCACCGAGCACGCTGAAGGCCAGGTCCCACCCCAGCTGCACGCTGTTGTTGTCCGGCGACAGGCCCGCCAGCGGCGGCAGCCAGCTGGCGACGCTGCTGACCAGCGCAAGCGACAGCACGCCGCCGATCAGGGCGACGATGGACAGGAACAGGGTCTTGAGCAGGCCGGGCATGCGCGCATTGTACGGCTGCGCGACGTGCCTGGGGTTTGCCGGCCTGCGGCCGGCACTACCGATGGATCGGCATGGCCGCCGCGTCCGTGGGAGAGGGGGACGGAGCGACGGCGGCCATGCACAAGCGGTCAGGCGGCGAAGTCGAGCACCACGCGGCCTTCAATGGTGCCCGCGTGCATGCGTGCGAACACCTCGTTGATGTTCTCCAGGCGGTCGGTGCTGACCGTGGCCGCGACCTTGCCCTCGGCGGCGAACTGCAACGACTCCTGCAGGTCCAGCCGGGTGCCGACGATCGAGCCGCGCACGGTGATGCCATTGAGCACCATGCCGAAGATGTCCAACGGGAAATTGCCCGGCGGCAGGCCGTTGAGCGACACGGTGCCGCCACGCCGGACCATGCCCAGCGCCTGCTCGAATGCCTTCGGCGAAACCGCTGTAACCAGGGCGCCGTGCGCGCCACCGATTTCCTTCTTCAGGAACGCGGCCGGATCGGTGGTGCGCGCGTTGACGGTGACCTGCGCACCGAGCTGCCGCGCCAGCGCCAGCTTGCTGTCGTCCACGTCCACGGCAGCCACGTTCAGGCCCATCGCGCGCGCGTACTGCACCGCCATGTGGCCCAGGCCGCCGATGCCGGAGATCGCCACCCAGTCACCGGGCTTGGTATCAGTGACCTTCAATCCCTTGTACACAGTCACGCCGGCACACAGCACTGGCGCGATCTCGATGAAGCCCACTTCCTTCGGAAGCAGGCCGACATAGTTGGCATCGGCCAGTGCGTACTCGGCGAAGCCGCCGTTGACCGAGTAGCCGGTGTTGCGCTGCGTTTCGCACAGCGTTTCCCAGCCGCCCAGGCAGTGTTCGCAATGGCCACACGCCGAGTACAACCAGGGGATGCCGACCCTGTCGCCTTCCTTGACGTGCCCTACCCCGCCTCCCACGGCCACGACGTGCCCCACGCCCTCGTGGCCGGGGATGAATGGCGGGTTCGGTTTCACCGGCCAGTCGCCCTCGGCGGCGTGCAGGTCGGTGTGGCAGACACCACAGGCCTCGATCTTGACCAGTATCTCGCCCGCCCCCGGGCGCGGTACCGCGACTTCCTCGATGACCAGTGGCTTGCCGAACTCGCGTACGACGGCGGCCTTCATGGTGGAATGCATGCTCGGATCTCCGTAGTGCGCTTGCCCACAGAATGACGCCGGCTCGAGGCCGGCGCTTTGATCACGATCAAACTATGGAAGATCGACGCTACGGTTCAGCTGGCCAGTACGGCAGCCTCTCGCGCCAGGCGTTCGATGGCGTCCCAGTCGCGGGTCTGCAGCAGCGGCGCCGTGGTCAGCCACGAACCGCCCACGCACAGCACGTTGGGAAGGTGAAGGAACTGCGGCGCGGTCTGTGCGCTGATGCCACCGGTCGGGCAGAAGCGCACGTCGGCGAACGGGCCGTGCCAGGCCGCCAGCAGCGCCGCACCGCCGGCCTGCACCGCCGGGAAGAACTTGAAGGTGTCCTTGCCATGTTCCAGGCCCAGGATCAGGTCCGAGGCGGTCGCGGCACCGGGCAGGTATGGCAGGTCGGCATCGCGCGCGGCGGCATACAGCGTCGACGTTGCACCGGGAGACACCGCGAAACGCGCGCCTGCCAGCTTTGCCGCCTGCATCTGCGCTGGGGTGAGCACGGTGCCGGCACCGATCACCGCGTCGGGCACCGCTTCAACCATGGCCGTGATCGCATCCAGTGCCCGCGGCGTGCGCAGGGTCACTTCGATCACCGGCAGGCCGCCGCGGAACAGCGCCTCGGCCACGTGGACCGCTTCATCCACATCTTCGGGGGTGTACACCGGGATCACCGGTGCCAGCTTCAAGAGCGCGCGCAGGCGCGGATCAGCGGCGGACATCAAATCGCTCCTCGCCCATCAGGGCCAGCACGCCAGCTTCGCTGACAGGATTGAAATCGCCGGGAATGGAGTGCTTCAACGCCCCGGCGGCCAGGCCGAAACGCACGCTGGCGTCGGCATCAAGGCCAGACAGCATGCCATGCAGGATGCCGGCCGCGAAGGCGTCACCACCGCCGATGCGATCGATGATGCCCTGCAGATGACGCGGCGGGGCCTGCGCACGGGTGCCATCACGGCCCAGCAACAACGCACCGATCGCATGGTGGTCCACGCTCAGCACCTGCCGCTGCGTGCATGCCATCCACTGCAGCTGCGGAAAGGCGCTGAACGCGGCTGCTGCAGCTGCGTCGATCCGCGCCATGACCTCCGGCTGCGTGAAGCGCGTGCCCAGCACCACTTCCATGTCGCGGTAGTCGGCGAACACGATGTCGGCCTGCGCGAACAGTTCGCACAGCACGGCCTGGGCATCTCCCCCCCAGCGCTGCCAGAGGCTGGGCCGGAAATTGCCATCGAAGGAGACGCGGACACCGGCCTGGCGGGCCGCGCATGCCGCCGCCAGCGTGGCGGCCGCCACCTCCGGTCCCAGTGCCGGGCTGACACCGGACAGGTGCAGCCACTGTGCGCCCTGCAGCAGCGCGGGCCAGTCATAGTCAGCCGCGGTGCTGCGCGCGAACGCCGAATCGGCGCGGTCATAGACCACTTCGCTGGGACGCTGGACCGCGCCGGTGGTGAGGAAGTACAGCCCCATGCGTGCGTCCGGTACCTCGCGCACATGACGGGTATCCACGCCGTGCCGGCGCAGTTCGCCCAGCGCATGGGCACCCAACGGATTGCCCGCCACCGCGCCCACCATCGCCACGTGATGTCCCAGCCGGGACAGCGAGACACCTACGTTCGCCTCGGCGCCACCCACGTGGACCTGCAGCTGTGGCGATTGCAGCAGCAGCTCGTGGCCGGGCGCGCCCAAGCGCAGCAACAGCTCACCGAAACAGACAATACGACCCATATCAGCTCCTTCACGCGCGCCACCAGCATGGGACACTGCATGGCATGTAAGTGGACCACGCGAGGGGGGCGTGGCAATTGACTATCGGTGTCATTCTAGACCGAGTTTGCCTTGCACGTGCTTGGTCATCATGTCGAAAGCATTGTCCCGCAAGCCTCTTGGAGACATTACAGATCTGTTGCGCTGCAAGATGCCCGATTCCCGTGGTGCTGTTAACGTCGGATTTGACTAGCGGTGTCATTCCGCTGCACAGCGCGATACCAGACCTTTGGGAGAGGGGAAAGGCATGCAATCTCGGATCCATGGAAAAAAGACACCGGTTACCTTGCTGGCGATGGGCGTAGCACTGGCCCTGTCGGCGAATGCGACCGCGCAACAACAGACCGCCACCGACCTGGACACGGTCAACGTCACTGGCTATCGCGCCAGTGTCGAGAAGGCGTTGGACATCAAGCGCGGCGAAGCCGGCGTGGTCGACGCCATCGTGGCCGAGGACATCGGCAAGTTCCCGGACCTGAACCTGGCCGAATCGCTGCAGCGCATCCCCGGCGTGGTGATCACCCGCGAGGCCGGTGAGGGTCGCAACATCTCGGTACGCGGCCTCGGCCCGGACTTCACGCGTGTTCGCATCAACGGCATGGAGGCGCTGACCACCGTCGGTGCCGGTGACCAGAGCGGCGGCACCAATCGTGGCCGCGGCTTCGACTTCAACGTGTTCGCGTCGGACCTGTTCTCGCAGCTGCTGGTGCGCAAGACCGCTTCGGCCGATGTGGAAGAAGGCTCGCTGGGCGCCACGGTCGACCTGCGCACGGCGCGTCCGTTCGACTATGACGGCTTCACCTTCGCCGCCAGCGGCCAGGCCGGCTACAACCAGATGTCCGAGAAAGCCGACCCGCGGCTGGCAGCGTTGATCTCCAATACCTTCGCTGATGGCACCTTCGGTGCCCTGTTGTCGGTGGCCTACTCCGAGCGCCAGGTGCTTGAAGAAGGCTCCAACACCGGACGCTGGGCCAACGGCCCCAGCAACGGTGGCTTCAGCGCGGCATCGCCCTTCACCGCCGCGCGCAGCGCTGATGTCTACCACCCGCGTTTCCCGCGTTATGTGCAGATGGAACACGAGCAGAAGCGCCTGGGTGTGACCGGCTCGCTGCAGTGGAAGCCCAGCAGTGCCACCGAGGTCTCGCTGGATATGCTGTATTCGAAGATCGATGCCACCCGCGACGAGCGCTACATCGAAGCGATTTCCTTCAGCCGCAACCGCGACACCAGCGTTCCGCGCCGGCCCGAACGCGATGGCAAGCCGTCGACCATTGTCAGGAACGGTGAAATCCGCAACGGTGCGCTGGTCTATGGCGAATTCGACAACGTCGACATCCGCACAGAGAACCGGCACGACGAGTGGAGTACTGCGTTCAAGCAGATCAGCCTGAACGGCCAACACCGTTTCGGCGATGACTTCACCCTGTCCGGCAAGCTCGGCATCTCGCGCTCCAGGCACGAGAACCCGGTGCAGACCACCGTCATCATGGACAAGTACGACGTCAAGGGTTACAGCTACGATTACCGGGGCAACAGCCGCTTCCCGATCCTCAACTATGGCATCGATCCGACTGATCCCAACGGTTGGGAACTGGCGGAAATCCGCCTGCGTCCGCAGTACGTGGACAACGACTTCGACACTGGCCAGATCGACTTCAACTGGAACATCAGCCCGGGCTTCCGCTTGAAGGGCGGAGTGCTGGCCAAGGACTACACGTTCAAGACCACCGAGCTGCGCCGTGCCAGCGAACTGGCCGTGCCCACCTTCGCCAACGGCAGCAGGATCGTGCCGGTGGACATGACCAGCCCAGCCGGCCTGAACGGCATCAACGGCAGCCCGTCCAACTGGGTGGTGCCCAACCTGGATGCGATCGCCGACCAGTTCGACATCTACAGCAACAGTGGCATCTACGCCGTGGCACCACGAGCCAACAACGTGCGCAGCGTGGAAGAGAAGGATCGCGGCGCGTACCTGATGGGCGAGTTCAGCACCGAGATCGGCTCGCTGCCGCTGTCGGGCAACTTCGGCGTTCGCTACGTGCGTACCAAGCAGTCGTCCACCGGACTGTCGACGCTCGCCAGTGGTACTGCCTCAACCACCGCCACCCGCACCTACGACGACACGCTGCCCTCGTTCAACCTGGTGGCCGAAGTCACGCCCGATTTCCTGATCCGCCTGGGCGCAGCCAAGGTGATGACGCGCCCGGGACTGGGCAGCCTGACCCCCGGCGCCACGGTAGCGGTGGCCGGCGGTGCACGCACCATCTCCAGCGGCAATCCCAATCTGGACCCGACCCGCGCCAGCAATGTCGACCTGGGCTTTGAGTGGTACTTCGCCGAAGGTGCGATGGCCGGCCTGGGCTTGTTCTACAAGGACATCGAGACCTCGGTGCAGACCCTGCGCGAGAACCGCCCGTTCACCGACAGTGGCCTGCCCGCCGAGCTGCTGATCGGCACCGGCGCCTCGCCCACCGACGATTTCACCTTCACCCGGCCGGTCAACACGCCCGGCGGTGAGCTGTACGGTGCGGAAGCAAACTACACGCAGCCCTTCAGCTTCCTGCCCGGCAAGTGGTCGAACCTGGGCGTGCAGCTGAACTACACCTGGGTGGAATCGAAGATCCAGTACATCAACTCCGCCGGCCAGCCGGTGATGAAGAACGATCTGCTGGGCCTGTCCAAGACGTCCTGGAATGCGACCCTGTTCTACGAAGGCGAAACCTTCTCCGGTCGCGTGTCCGCCACCAACCGCGATGACTACCTCACCCAGGTGCCGGGGCAGGAAACCGGCTTCAACCTGGAGGGCTACCACGGCATGACCGGTACCACGGTGATTGATGCATCCATCCGCTACAGGATCAGCGACCAGCTGGAACTGAGCCTGGAAGGCATCAACCTGACCAACGAGGCATCCGACGAGTGGGTGTATTCACCCGCCACCGGCCGCCTGCCGCTGCAGTACACCGAAACCGGGCGCCAGTTCCTGCTGGGTGTACGTTACAAGTTCTGAGCAACGCCGGCGGCGCGCGCTGATGCGCGCCGCCGTTCGCCGTGACCACTGCTGCGCCGCAAGGTGCCGTCGTGCCGTGGCCTTGCTACGGTCCGGCGGCCCATCGCCGGCCGTCGTCCGTTGAAAGGAAACGTGTTCATGCCGCACCGTACGACCCTGTGCCGCTGCCTGCTGCTGGCAGTGACGTTGGCCACTGGCTTCACCTCGGCCGCCGCCGATGCCCCGCCCCCGCCTGCGCCTGCCCTGCTGTTCCACGTCGATGCCAACCATGGCCTGCATGCGGCGACCGCACACGGCGAAACCGCGCCGAACTTCCGCGACAAGGTGGCGGTCGTCGATAACGGCGCAGGGGGCAAGGCCATCCAGTGGGAAGACGATGGGGTACTGGCCTGGGATGCACCGGGCAACATCCTGGCCCAGCGCGGCACGCTCGCCTTCGATTGGCGTTCGCGCTACGCGGTGGGCGAAGCACCGTTTGTCATCTTCCGCGTCGGCTATGCCGACCACAGCAGCTGGGACATGGCCTGGTTGCGCATCGACTGGAATGGCCACGGCTTCGATGCCTTCGTGACCGACGCCAACCTGGCACGTACCCGCGTGTCGTTCCGGATGGACACACTGCCGCGGCCTGAGCAGTGGCTGCACTTGGCTTTCGCCTGGGACGAAGATCAGGGCGTGCGCCTGTTCGTCGATGGCCGTGAAGTGGCGCGTGCGCAGGCCACTGGCGACTACGACGCCGCGCTGGACCAGCTGGGCCTGGCGGGCCGCGTGATGGCACCGTACCAGGTGCAGAGCCGCTACAACTTCCTGCGCGGCAGCGATTTCCAGCACATCCGCGTGTATGACCGCATGCTGGATGCCACCGCAGTGCAGGCCGTGGCAGCCGGCAAGAACGCGGACAGCGCGGTGGCGCCGACGTCCGACGAGCGCGCCTGGCGCCATCGTTTCGGCTGGGAAGCTGCGGCGCCACCTGCACTGTCCTCGGGTGGAACGCGCATCCGTAAAATCGAGTTCGCCGATACCCGCGACCTCAAGGCGTGGATGTGGAAGGCCACCGACGGCATCGCCGAAACCACCTGGCCAGGCGTCTACAACCGCTCGCGCCTGCCCGGTCGCAACGACTACTTCCAGCTGCCTGACTGGAACACGTATGTTGAAAGCGGCCAGCATCTGGATCTGCGCCTGCCTGCCGGTGAAACAGTGAACCGGGTGGAGATCCGCGGCGCGGCGTTCGGCAGCCTGTCCCACGGCCCCGATGCCGATCATGCCACCGAGGTGCTGGCCACCCGGCCGCGTGGCGTGGTGCGCAGCGTGCAGGACATTGCCGCGCAGCAGGGCGGCGTGCTGCGTTTCAGCAATGTGGAGCAGGAAACGCCGATCCAGGAGATCTGGGCCTACAACGTGAGCGAGGGTGCTGAACCGGAAGGCACGGTGAAGCAGACCTACGTCGTTGACAGCCAGGCGCTGCCCGACTACACCAACCTGGACGCGCTGCGCCGCTACATCGATGGCCGCTACCCGGTGGCCGAGCGCAGCACGGTGATGGCCCTGCCCAAGGGCGCCGGTTCCCGCCGCCGCGGGACCGACAGCCTACCGGCGCAGCCGCGGCCGATCGTGCACGTGCTGATTCCATCAGGCGTGGGCGATGCCCCCGCCAACCAGCCTTTGATCCGTAGCTGGGCCTACAGTTGGGAGAACATGCACGATGGCCTCGATGGCGTAGCCATTGACCTTCCCGCACTAAACCTGGCGGCCACGCACGATGGCCTGATTCCACTGAACATCCGCATCAAGGACCCGATCTGGCCGGCGCGCGACATGATCGATGTCTCGGTGTCGGTGCCGCCGGGGCAGAAACGCACGCTGTGGCTGGACCTGCGTGACCGCATCCTCACACCCGACAGCCTGTGGCTGAGCATCGCCTCGGCCGCGCCGGGCTTCGATGCCGGCGCGTTGGATGGCGCGCAGATCCGCCTGGTGTTCAAGTCGCGCACCGACGCCCTGAAGGAGCACCTGGCCGACCGCTTCAACCAGGTGCGCGACAACTGGGGCTTTCTGGTGGAGGAACACACCACTTCCAAGCGTCAGCGCCTGTACGCGCGCGTGTACGCCGACCTGAGCGATCTGCTGCGGGTGGACCCGGACCACGAACTCGGCCGCCTGTACTGGAACTACATCAGCTACAACAGCCAGGGCCGCCCGCCCTACACCGCACCGGCGGTGCCCAAGGGCGTGCCGGCATGGGCATTCCACCAGGTGCAGGACCTGACCCAGGTGCGGCAGTTCGTCGACTGGTGGATCGACCAGCGCCAGGTGGCCTACGGCGACTTCGGCGGCGGCATCTCCGATGATTCCGACCTGACCCAGCAGTGGCCGGGGCTGGCGCTGATGGGCGTGCAACCAGATCGATTGAACGCCTCGCTGACCGCATTGTCCGATGCGGTCTACCGCAATGGCATGTTCAGCAATGGCTTGAGCACCATCGAAACCGACGAGCTGCATTCGTACGAGGAAGGCATCAACACCAACAGCGCCATGCTGTACCTCAACTGGGGCGATCCATTGACGCTGGAGCGCCTGATGGAAACGGTGAAAGCGTTCGATGAGCGCATCATCCTGCGCAATCCGCAGGGCCACCTGCTGTTCTCCAGCAACTGGTTCGGTGGCAACAAGGTCTACCGTGAGCCGAACTGGCAGTGGCAGAAGCCTTACTCCTTCCCGGTGCTGCACCCGGCGTTCCTGCTCGGCCAGTACAACGCCGATCCGACCGGCCGCAAGCTGGTGATCGGCCTGGCCGATGGCTACCTGGCCCACGGAGGCACCGACGGGAAGGGCCGCTTCACGCTGCCCAACGAGATCAACTGGGCCACCGGTGCCACCCGCGGCGGCGAGTTGAACAACGGCTCCGGCAGCGGCGACATCATGCACACGTTCTGGGCGGCATGGCGTTGGACCGGCGATGCGAAGTATCTGCAGGCGCTGGACTACCGGGTGGCGCGCGGCGGCCCGAGCGCATTGGCCAACCTTGGCGAGAACTATGTCGAAGCGCTGGGCCGGCAGCAGGACTGGTATCCGCTGCTGACCGCCGAGGCCGATGCCGGCAAGACCGGCTTTGCCAGCCTGATGGCGTGGCAGGCCAGCGGCGATACGAAGTACATCGACGCGCTGCATGCCGAAGGCCTGCAGGCCAAGGTGCAGAGGGCCTACATGAACACCGAAGGCCACTGGTGGTCCGACCGCGTGGAAGCGCCCAGCGAGTTCCTGCAGCGCGCGCGCCTGGGTGGCATCGCGCTGAAGCGCAACCAGAGCTGGCCCGGCCACACCGTCAGCTGGCGCTTCGACCGCGACGGTGCCGCCGAGCAGGTTGCCCTGCTGGTACATGCGCCCTCGCGCGAACGCTTCACTGTGACCAGCCATAACCTGGGCACGCGCACCATCGGTGCCGACATGACCGGCTGGAACGTGGCCAGTGGCACCTGGCGCGTGCGCAGCGGCGTCGATGGCGATGGCGATGGCCGCATCGACGGCACGCCGACTGAGCGCAGCGTAGCGCTGGAAACCAGCGTATCGGTGCCGATGCAGTTCCGCCCGGGGCGCACCGAGATCTTTGAATTCGAGCGGGTGAGTGCCGGCACACCGGTGGAAACCCGCGCGGACCTGGGCATCGGCCGCGGCGATGTGCGCGTGGACGGCCGCCACGTGCACGTGACCGTGCACAGCCTGGGCCATGTCGGCAGTGGCGTGGGCGTGGCGGTGCTGGAAGATGCCCGCGGTCGTGAGATGGCTCGCACCGAAGTACCGGCACTGGCCGCGCCGAGCGATCTGCAACCGAAGACGGTGCAGGTATCGCTGCCCCTGCCGATGGGCGACCGCAGCGGCCTGCGCGTGCGCGTGGCACTGGCCGATGGTGGTGAGGAAGTGACCCGGTTGAACAACGTGGTTGACGTACCGCGTTGATGGCAGGCGCCGCCGCCGGGCCATGCCTGGCGGGGCGCGATCAGGCCGCGTCGGTCTCCATCATTCTCACCCGCCGCTGGTACCAGCCGTTGTCCAGCGGATCGAATACCGCACTGCGTTCCATCACGCCCTGGTAGACGTGCAGCGATACCGCCACGTCCTCATCGCTGGCGTTGCACAGCGTGTGGTACTCATAGGGCGGAATCAGGCTGCCGGCACTGCCGCGATGGCCGTACAGCGTCGGCTGTGCGGCAAAGCGATGGCGTTCGCCCTCCTGCTCCAGGAGCGCATAAGGGGTCACAACCAGCTCGCCCTGCCAGACCCCCTCCACGCACCACATCGCATCATGGTCGTGCAGTGGCGTGCCTTGGCCCGGCCCCCAGCACATGGCGATGACGCTGTAGCCCAGCGTGGGGCTGCGGTACAGTTCGCGACGCGCGTAATGCCCTTCAACCGGGCGCCGCACGCAGGGCGGCAGCTGGATGGACGGATCGACGATGGCCTCGCGCAGAACCTGCTGCAGCGCGCCGGTGATCGCCTCAGGCCTGCCCAGCATCACCGCGGAATCGATCGCGGCAACCAGGCGCTCCCGGCCGGTGAACGGCAGTGGCGTGGACATTGCTTCCATGACCCGACTCTAGCCGACAGCGGTTAACAGAATGTTTGCACAACGGTGTCATCACTGCGTACCGCGCTGCAGGAATGGCACTTTCCCATACAGTGCGCGCTCGCCGGCGCGTGGGTCGTCCACCGCGCGGCTCTGGCGATCGAACAGCATCGTTTGCCGCCGTGACAGATCGTACGCGGGCCAGTGCGGCATTCCGCGATGATTGGGATCGCCGGTCCGGGCGAAGGCGATGAGCGCGTCACTCATCGTCGCCGCCAGCGTATGCGCGTCCGCACCGCCACCGGTGCGTGCGCTGGGCAGGCCGGCATTGTCGAATACCAGCGGAATGTCCAGGGTATGGAAGGCGCGCAGCCGGCCTTCTTCCACCGGTGAGGGCCAGTCCAGCTGGTAGGCCCAGGTGGGAGCAGCGCCACTGGGCTGGCGCGCGCGCGCTTCCAGTTCCTCCACGGCACCACGCCAGGAACGCCCGGCGGTGGTGGCGGCGAAGAACACCTCCGACGGCGTGTAATGGGGATACAGCCGGCGATACTCGGCAATCACCGCCTGCGGCAGCAGATCGACGAACTGCTGCTTTTCCAGCTCCGCCGGCAGCGTCTCCCAGGTCAGCGCGAAGTGGGCCGGATCATTGCCCAAGAAGGCACGGGTCTCATCGCGGGTATTGCCGATCACCATTGGAATGCCGGCCGACTGCAGCGGTGCCTGCGGCCAGAACGGATGGACCGGCAGGCTGACCTCGTCCAACACAGGCCCGAAATACAGCGATGTGCTTTCCACCCGGGAGGGATCGCGTGCGGCGGTTGCCGCCAGCAGGTCGGCCGCAGGCAGTCGCAGCAGTGCCTCCAGGTCCTTCGCGCCCACCGCCTGCATCGCGATTGCCGTGCGCTGCGCGGCTGCACGCGGGCCTGCCGCTGTGACCTGCTGGCCGCTCATCGTCCATGCGCGCTGGAACAGTCCGCGCGCGGCTGGCATCGCCATCAACGTAGCGATCTTGGCACCCCCGCCGGATTGGCCAAACACCGTGATGTTGCCGGCATCACCACCGAAGATCGCGGCATGCTCCCGAACCCACTGCAGCGCCTGCACCAGATCGAGCTGGCCGACATTGCCCGACGCCGCATAGCGTGCATCGCCCAGCGCGCCCAGGTACAGGTATCCGAAGGTATTGAGGCGATGGTTGACGGTGACCACCACGACATCGCCGCGACGGCAGAGCGCGCTGCCGTCGTACAGCGGGTCGCTGCCGGAGCCGTTGTTGAAGCCCCCGCCGTGGATATAGACCAGCACCGGACGACGGCCGCCGTCGCCCAGCGCCGGGGTCCATATGTTGAGGAACAGGCAGTCTTCGCTGCCGGGGCCTTCTGCGCCGCGCTGTGGTGCCGAGGCACCATAACCCACTGCATCGGCGATCCCGTTCCAGGCCACTTCCGGCCGTGGCGGTTGGAAGCGATGGGTGCCCGTATCGGCGCCGTAGCGCACCCCGCGGAACACCCGCACGCCCTGCTGCTGCTGGCCGCGCAGGCGTCCGCCGCGCACGCGGACGATGGGCGGGTGCTCGTCGCGTGCGTTGGGTGCCGCAGCAGCTGGCAGCGCCGCCAGCGTGGCCGTGGCCAATGCCCACTGCGCACTGTCGCGCAGGAAACGGCGGCGCTGCAGATCGGTCGGTGCCCCGCGCATCACTCGCGCCCGCCCGTGCGGGGCGTCAGCCAGCGCTGCGCCAGGAGGGGCCATGATGCGAGCGTGGCGGTCGCCGGTACCTGCATGCCGAAGCCGTGGCCACCGTGGGCGAAAAGGTGCAGTTCGTGTTCTACACCCGCTGCAGCCAGTGCCTTGGCCATCACCTCGCTGTTGTGCACGCTGACCACGCGGTCGTCGTTGGCATGTATCAGCATTGTCGGAGGCATGTCCGCACGGACGTGCTGCTGCACTGAGTACGCGCCAGCCAGCGCAGCGTCAGGGTGCTGGCCCAGAAGTCGTGCACGCGAGCCGCTATGTGCATGCGCGCCCATGTCGATGACCGGGTAGACCAGCACCGCCCGCGCAGGCCGCGCGCTCAAACGATCGATCGCATCCCGCGCGGGATAGACCGGCGCATCGAAGGCGGTGGCCAGTCGCGCAGCCACGTGGCCACCGGCGGAGAAGCCCATGACCGCCACCCCGTCGCCGTCCAGGCCGCGCCGCGCCGCCTGCTCGCGTACCACCCGCAGCGCACGCTGGGCGTCGGCCAGTGCCGCCTGGCGGTCCCGGCCCGGTTGCGGTAGACGGTAGCGAAGCACGAACAGGGTGAAGCCCGCACGTTGCACCCAGTCGGGCACCAGCGCGCTGTCCTCCTTGTCGATCACCACCCGCTGGTAGCCGCCGCCTGGAATGACCAGCACGGCCTGGCCGTTCGGATGGGGTGGGGCGTGCACGATCATGTACGGCGCATCGATGCCATCCACGAACCGGTCTGGGCGTGCAGGATCGGCGCTGCGTTCAACCACGCGTGCGGCCCGCGCCGGGCCGCTTTCACCAGGCACCTGACCGTCTGGCCATAGCGGCAGGCGTTCGCCCGCCACCTCCCCGGCAAGCCGCTGGCCATCGCGCAGCGGAAGATCGGCCGCATGCGCCGGGGCAGGCAACAGCAGAACGGACAGGCACAGCACAGAACGGAATAGAGGCATGACAGGCCGGGCTCCAGCGGAAATGGGCAGCGTGCCGCACGCGCCCGGGAACCAGGCGTGATGCGCTGCCGCTTGCGTGATGACACCGGTTTACCATATACACGTCATGCAGACGCTGTCGATGGGCAGTGCAACAACGTAGAGGGAGACCGTTCTTGAGCAACGAACAGGGCACACAGGGGCAGACACCGGCGCCGGACGATGCAGCCGCGATCGCCCGCGCCTTCACCGAGGCACGTCGCGCAGGTAGCGCCCTGCCCGCGTTTCCCGGCGCGATCCCGAACGATCTGGTGGGCGCCTACCAGATTCAGGACCGGGCGATTGATCGGTGGGACGATCAGGTCGTCGGTTGGAAAGTGGGCTATATCGCTGCAGAGCGTCGAGATGGCTCCGGCGATGAGCGCCTGCTGGGCCCGATCTTCAAACGTCAGCTTTGGAATGATACCGGTGGAACAATCGACATTCCGGTGTTCGTCGGTGGCTTCGGCGCAATCGAAGCGGAGTACGTGCTGGAGCTGTTGGAGGACGCTCCTGCCGGACAACTGCACTGGTCGCCGGAACAGGCCGAGGCCCTGCCCGCCCGCCTGTATATCGGCGTGGAGGTAGCCAGCAGCCCGCTGGCCACCATCAATGAGCTGGGCCCGCGCGTGGTGGTGTCCGATTTCGGCAACAACAATGGCCTGGTGCTGGGGCCGGAGATCGTTGACTGGACCGCACGTGATGAAACTTCGCTGCGCGCCGAGACACTGATCGAAGGCCACGTCGTCGGCACTGGCGGAGCAACACGCCTGCCCGGTGGCCTGCGTGCTGCCTATGCGTTCGCGCTGTCCCGCTCGGCATTGCGTGGCCGACCGCTGCGCAAGGGTGACCTGATCGCCACCGGCAACGCCACCGGCATCCATGACATCACCGTGGGGCAGACCGCGCTGGTGCGTTTCGCCGGCTTCGGCGACATTGCCTGCCGGGCCGTGCCGGCGGGATGACCGCAGGCCTGCCTTGGTGAACACGCGCGGGAGGGCGCAGATGATCACACGACGTAACTTCCTGGCTGGCGGCGCTGCTGCCCTGGCCACGCCGATGCTGGCGGCCTGCGGCCGCGGGCCGGCCACCAGTGTGGAGGGCAGCCTGGCGCTGACCGCCACCGATGTGCACGTGGCCGACTACCCCACCGTGACTGCGGTGAAGTGGATCGGCGAAACGCTGGAGCGCGAGACCAACGGCCGCCTGCGCCTGCGCCAGTACCACTCGGGCCAGCTGGGCCGCGAATCGGAAGCCATCGACATGGCCCGCTTCGGCGCCATCGACATCACCCGCGTCTACGCCGGTGCACTGAACAATGCGTTCCCGCTGACCCAGGCGCTGTGCCTGCCGTACGTATTCACGTCGGTGGCACACCAGCGCGCCGCACTGGACGACGGCCTGGCCGACGCGGTGTTGCGCGGCTTCGAACGCCGCGACCTGATTGGCCTGGCGATCTACGATTCCGGCGCCCGGTGCTTCTACAACACCCGGCATCCGATCGTTTCGCCGAAGGACCTGCACGGCCTGAAGCTTCGCGTGGCCTCCTCGGACATCTTCATCCAGCTGATGCGCCTGCTCGGCGCCAACCCCACGCCGATGTCGCTGGGCGATACGTTCTCGGGCATGGAAACGCACATGATCGACGGGGCCGAGAACAACATGCGCAGCTTCCACTCCAGCCGTCATTTCGAGGCGGCACATTACTGGTCGCAGAGCGATCACTCCTACGCGCCGGACGTGCTGCTGATGTCGCGCGCCAGCTTTGAACGGCTCAGCGCCGATGATCGCCAGCTGCTGCTGCACACCGCCCGTGCTTCGGTGAAGGTGATGCGCGAGCACTGGGATGCGTCGGAAAGTGCCGCACGCCGCGCCGTGCTCGATTCCGGGGTGAAAGCCAACGCAGTGGACATGCCCGCCTTCCGCGCCGCGGCACAGCCGCTGCTGAAGCAGTACCTGCAACAGCCGGATATCGCCGCGCTGGTAAACCGCATCCGCGCTGCCTGAGGAACCCAACATGACCGAGACCTTGACGCCCGTCGCCGGGCCAGGACAGCGCCTGCTGGACCGCATCGCCGACATCGCCATCTACTGCGCCGTCGCCGCCCTCCTCGGGCTGGTGGTGGTGCAGGGCTGGCAGGTGTTCGCCCGCTACGTCATCAACGATTCGCCCAGCTGGACCGAGCCGGTCACGCTGCTGCTGCTGGCCACGGCGATGAGCCTGGGCGCGGCCTGCGGCGTGCACACCAACCGTCATTTCGGCTTCTTCCTGCTGCACGCCTACATGGGGCCGGCGCTGCGTCGCGCGGTGGATGTGCTGATCCAGCTGGTGGTGGCCGTGCTCGGTGGATTCATCGCGTTCTGGTCGGCCGACCTGCTGCTCGACGGGCTGGACATCAAGGCCGCCGGCGCCAACCTGCCGCAGAGCATCAACTATCTGCCGCTGGCGGTAGGCGGCGGGCTGATGGTGCTGTTCGCATTGAACCGCGCGTGGAAAGCGCTGCAGGCCCGCGATGCCGGCAGCGATGACGCTGAAGGAGATCGTTGACCCATGGGCATCACCATCCTGTTCGCCGTGTTCACCGTGCTGCTGCTGCTCGGCGTGCCGGTGGCCTACGCACTGGCCGCGGCCGCACTGGCCACCCTGCTCTACCTGGACATTCCCAGCATCGTGCTGGTGCAGCAGATCTCGGCCGGCACCGGCTCTGCCTCGCTGATCGCCATCCCACTGTTCATCTTTGCCGGCGAGATCATGATGCGTGGCGGAATCTCCGAACGACTGATCGCCCTGGCCTCGTCGCTGGTCGGCCGGCTGCGCGGTGGACTCGGCCAGGTCTCGATCCTGTCGTCGCTGTTCTTCGGCGGCGTGTCCGGCTCGGCAATCGCTGACGTCTCGGCGGTCGGTGGCACGATGATCCCGCAGATGGTCAAGCGCGGCTACGACCGCGATTTTGCCGTCAATGTCAGCATCACTGCGGCGCTGGTGGCGCTGCTGGTGCCGCCTTCGCACAACCTGATCCTGTTCTCCGCCGCCGCCGGTGGGGGCCTGTCCATCGCTGATCTGTTCGCCGCAGGCATCGTGCCGGCCCTGCTGATGACCGTCGCCCTGATGCTGACCGGCTACGCCGTCGCACGCCGCCGCGGCTATGGCGTGGAAATTTTCCCCGGTTGGCGCGCAGTGCTGCTGCGCGTGGTCTCCGCCCTGCCCGGCCTGGGCCTGGTAGCGCTGATCTTCGTCGGTATCCGTGCCGGCATCTTCACCGCAGTCGAGAGTGCCGCCATCGCCGTGGTCTACGCCCTGCTGGTGACCACCGTGCTGTACCGGCAGCTGCGCTGGCGCGAATTCTTCGACACGGTGATCCATGCCGCGCGCAGCACCGGCGTGATCCTGTTCGTCATCGCCACCGCCGCGGTGTTCGGCTGGCTGCTGGCCTACCTGCAGGTGCCGACCGCTGCGGTGGACTTCCTGCAGTCCTTCGCGCACAGCCAGTTCATGGTGCTGCTGATGATCGTGGTGATGCTGCTGCTGCTGGGTACCTTCATGGACCTGGCGCCGATGATCCTGATCTGCACGCCGATCTTCCTGCCGGTGGCCAGGGCCTATGGCATCGACCCGATCCACTTCGGCCTGGTGCTGGTGCTGACCGGCGGTCTCGGCCTGGTGACGCCGCCGGTGGGCTCGGTGCTGTTCATCGGTACGTCGATCGGCAAGATCAGCGTGGGCCAGAGCATGCGCACCATCTGGCCGTTCTGGTTCGCTGCATTGGCGGTGCTGCTGATCGTCACCTTCTTCCCGCAGCTGTCGCTGTGGCTGCCCGCGGCGCTGCGCGCATGATGCGCCGCGGGGAAACGGTCACGACGCGCTACCACGGCGTCGCAGCCACGGCGGTGCTCGGGTTGCTGCTGGCCGTGGTGCCGGCGTGGGCGGCCGGGCCGTGGAAGCGTGGCATCGAGCACCAGCGCCAAGCGGATCTTGGCGATGGCACGTTCCTCAACCCGGTGCTGGCGGGCGACCATCCTGATCCGTCCGTGCTGAAGGACGGCGACGACTATTACCTCACCTTGTCTTCGTTCGATGCCTACCCCGGCCTGCCGATCTGGCACTCGCGCGACCTGGTGAACTGGCAGCCCCTGGGTAATGCGATCACGAGGAACGTGGGCGCGATCTGGGCGCCGGATATCGTCAAGCACGAGGGACGCTACTACATCTACTTTCCGGCGCGTACAGGCGAGCGCCGCAGCAACTTCGTGGTCTGGGCTGACCGCATCACCGGGCCGTGGAGCGAGCCGATCGATATCGGCCTGGGCAGCTACATCGATCCCGGCCATGCCGTGGGCGAGGATGGCAAGCGCTATCTTTTCCTCAGTGGCGGCGACTACGTGCAACTGGCTGACGACGGCTTGAGCGTGGCGGGCACGCCGAAGCATGTCTATGACGGCTGGACGTACCCGCAGAACTGGGACGTGGAGGCCTATGCCCAGGAAGGCCCGAAGATCCACCTGCGCGATGGCTGGTATTACATGACCACGGCCGTGGGTGGAACGGCCGGTCCGCCGACCGGGCACATGGTGATCACCGCCCGCTCGCGATCGATCCATGGTCCGTGGGTGAACGCGCCCAACAACCCGATCACGCGCACGCAGACCGCGGCCGAGCCGTGGTGGTCACGTGGCCACGCAACGGTGATCGAAGGCACCGATGGGCGCTGGTGGATGATGTACCACGGTTACGAGAACGGCTTCTGGACGCTGGGTCGCCAGGCCCTGCTGGAACCGATCGAATGGACCGATGATGGCTGGTTCCGGGCCACCGGTGGCGACCTCGGACAGCCGCTGCGCAAGCCGGCCGGTCAGGCGTTGTCGCCGCATGGCATGGCGCTGTCGGATGATTTCCGTGGCCGCACGCTGGGCCCCCAGTGGGCGTTCTTCAATCCGGCGCAGGACGAGTACCGGCGGCTCGGCTTCAGCGGCGACGGGCTGGTCCTGCAGGGCAAGGGCAGCACCCCGCGTGATGCGTCGCCGTTGACCGTCATCGCCGGCGACCCGGCCTACCAGTTCGAGGTGGAGATGGAGATCGCCGCGGGCGCCGTGGGCGGTGCCCTGTTGTTCTACAGCGATCGCCTGTACGTGGGCGTGGGCAGCAATGGCGAGTCGTTGATCATGCACCGCTACGGTGAGGAGCGTCCTTCCCGGCTGGCGGCCAGTGGCAAGGGCGGCAGGCTGTGGCTGCGGGTGACCAACAATCGCCACATCGTCACCTTCCACTCCAGTACCGACGGGCACACTTGGCAGAAGTACCCGGTTCAGATGGAAGTGTCCGGTTACCATCACAATGTAGCGGGCAGGTTCCTGGCGCTGAAGCCGGCGTTGTATGCGGCCGGCAATGGTGCGGTAACCTTCCGCAGCTTCCGCTACCGCGCGCTGGACTGAGCGCGGCGCCGGAATTCCCAGACTTATCGGGTTCAAAACATGTCAGTGCGCAACAAGAACGATGCCGCGACGCCGGCATTGGCGAAGGGCAAGGCAGCCACCATCAACGACATCGCGCGACTGTCGGGTGTATCCAAGAAAACGGTTTCAAGAATCATCAACAATTCACCTTTGGTGCGCAGGGACACGCGTGACAAGGTGGAAGCGCTGATGCGCGAGGTCGGCTACACGCCCGATCCGCTGGCCCGCGGCCTTGCGTTCCGCCGCTCTTTCCTGATCGGCATGGTCTACGACAACCCCACCGCGCAGTACATCGTGGATATGCAGTACGGTGCGCTGGACGCGCTGCGCGGCTCCAGCTTCGAGCTGGTGGTGCATCCCTGCGACAGCCGCAGCCCGGGCTACATCGACGGCGTGCGTCGCTTCGTACAGCAGCAGAAGCTGCACGGAGTGATCCTGGTACCGCGTGCCTCGGAGGACCAGGCGCTGGCCGACATGCTGGACGAGATCGGCTGCCGTTTCACCCGTGTGGCTGCGTTGCCGCTGGACGAGACCTCGCAGATGGTGGTTACCCACGACCGTGACGGCGCTGCCGAAGCGGCGGACTATCTGCTGTCGCTGGGCCACAGCGACATTGCCCTGGTGACCGGTCCGAGTGCTTACCGTTCGGCCCACGAACGCACCGCCGGCTTCATCGAAGCACTGGCACAGCGCGGCATCGAACTGCCGAAGGACCGCATCATCGAGGCCGGCTATACCTTTGAATCCGGTGTGGCCGCGGCCGAGAAGCTGCTGCTGGGCAAGCGCCGGCCGACCGCCATCTTCACCGGCAACGATGAAATGGCCGCGGGCATCTACAAGGTTGCGCTGCGCGCGGGTATCAACATTCCTCGGCAGCTGTCCATCGTCGGCTATGACGACAGCCCGCTGGCTTCCCGCCTGTGGCCCTCGCTGACTTCGGTGCGGCGGCACACCCGCGACACCGGTCGCACCGCTGCAGCGATGCTGATCCAGCCGGAAGGCCAGACTGCGCTGCCCATTGCCAGCGTGCGGCCGCACCTGATCGTGCGCGATTCCTGCCAGCCGCCGGAGGATTGATCCCGCAGGGATCAATCCCGCAGGTCACGGCCGCGGGTCGTGACCCTCCCACCTGCCCCATCCCATCGATCAGGCTCGCTCCGCTTCCCGCCATCGTGCGGCGCAAAATGACACCGGTTTCCTGTCTGGCTAGAATCGACCGGAAACCGCGCCGGGGCCGACCCGTCGGCCCGCCCCCCGCTCTGGAGAAACCATGTACAGCAAGACCCACTACGCCACCCATCCCGATGCCATCAACGGCGCCAGCAATGACCAGCTGCGCGACCTGTACCTGCTCGATGGACTGTTCAACGCCGGTGCGGTGACGCTCAAGTACACCCACTACGAGCGCTTCGTGATTGGCGGCGCCGCCCCTGTCGACGCTCCGCTGGCCCTGCCGAAGCAGACCGAGCCTGCGTCGGCCGCAGGCCATCCGTTCCTTGAGCGTCGCGAGCTGGGCGTGATCAACGTCGGTAGCGGCACCGGTACGGTCACCGTGGACGGCACCGCCTACACGCTGGGACCGAAGGACGGTCTGTATGTGGCGATGGGCAGTGAGGAGGTTGTATTCGCTTCCAGTGACGCGGCCAACCCGGCCCAGTTCTACCTGGCGTCCACGCCGGCCCATGCCCGCTTCGAAACCAAGCAGCTGTCGATCAAGGACGCAGTGGCGCTGGACCGCGGCGCGCTGGAAACCAGCAACGAGCGCACCATCTACCAGTACATCGTGCCGGCGACCTGCCAGTCCTCGCAGTTGCTGCTGGGCCTGACCGTGCTCAAGCCGGGCAGCGTATGGAACACCATGCCGCCGCACCTGCATGATCGTCGCAGCGAGGTCTATTTCTACTTCGACCTGGGCGACAGCGACCGCGTCTACCACTTCATGGGCGAGCCGGCCGCGCAGCGCCACATCGTGATCCAGAACAACGAAGCCGTGGTGTCGCCGCCGTGGTCGATCCACATGGGTGCCGGTACCAGCAACTATGCCTTCATCTGGGCGATGGGCGGCGAGAACCTGGACTACACCGACATGCACGTGCTGGACATCTGCCAGCTGAAGTAAGCCCTGCACGGCTGCCGCACATCGCGCGGCGGCGGCCGTCGCCGTGACTCCGCTCACCTCCATCAAGGAACGCATACGCAATGGCTAATCCCTTCAGCCTGGAAGGCAAGGTCGCTCTGGTCACCGGTGGCAACACCGGCCTGGGGCAGGGCATCGCCGTGGCGCTGGCCGCCGCGGGTGCCGATGTCGCCGTGGCTGGCATCGCGCCGCCTACCGACACCATTGAAAAGATCACCGCGCTGGGCCGCCGTTGCCTGGCCATCGAAGCCAACCTGATCAGCATCGAGCCGGTGGCACGGGTCGTCCGCGAAACCATCGACGGGCTGGGCGGGCTGGACATCCTGGTCAACAATGCCGGCCTGATCCGCCGCGCCGACGCCGTGGATTTCAGCGAGCAGGACTGGGACGACGTGATGAACGTCAACATCAAGTCGGCGTTCTTCATCTCGCAGGCAGCCGGCCGCCACTTCATCGAACAGGGCCGCGGCAAGATCATCAACATCGCCTCGATGCTGTCCTTCCAGGGCGGCATCCGCGTGCCGTCCTACACCGCCAGCAAGAGCGGCATCGCCGGCATCACCCGCCTGCTGGCCAACGAGTGGGCAGGCAAGGGCGTGAACATCAACGCCATCGCGCCGGGCTACATGGCCACCGACAACACGGCCCAGCTGCGTGCCGATGCGGACCGCAACAAGGCGATTCTCGAGCGCATCCCGGCGGGCCGCTGGGGTACGCCGGACGACCTGGCCGGCGCAGCGGTGTTCCTGGCCTCGTCTGCGTCGGACTACGTGAACGGCGCCGTGCTGCCGGTCGATGGCGGCTGGCTGGCGCGGTAACCCGGCGAGGCAACGAACGGTGGGTGCGGACCCTGGTCCGCACCGCTTCCGCAAAGCAGCCGAGCATGGCTCGGCTCTACAAGGGCCGAGCCATGCGCACCCTGTTGCTGTTGTTGTTGCTGCTCATGTGCAGCGCCGTGCAGGCGGCCCCGGTACGCATATTCATCGCCGGTGATTCCACCGCCGCCGAGTACGGGCCCGCACGTGCGCCGCAGGCGGGCTGGGGCCAGGCGCTGCAGAGCTACCTGGACCCGGCACGCTTCGAAGTGCGCAACCACGCCAAGGGTGGGCGCAGCACGCGCAGCTTCATCGACGAAGGGCGCCTTGACGCGATCGCCAGCGAGTTGCGCCGCGGCGACGTGCTGCTGATCCAGTTCGGCCACAACGATGCGAAGTTCGAAGACCGCACGCGCTACACCGATCCGGACACCGACTATCCGCGCCTGCTGCTGCGCTATGTGCAGGTGGCGCGTGACAAGGGCGCCACGCCGGTGCTGGTCACGCCGGTGGCGCGGCTGCTGTACGACTTCGGTTCACTGCTGGATACACATGCGCGCTACGCGCTGGCGATGCAGCAGCTGGCGGCGCGCGAACACGTCGCGCTGATCGAGCTCAACGACCGCAGCACGCGCTGGATACGTGCGCTGGGCGAGCAGGGTGCGCGGCCGTACTTCCTGTTCGTGCCCGCGCAGAACAAGGTCGACGGTACTCATTTCAGTGTGGCCGGTGCCAACGCGGTGGCCTGCCTGGTGCTGCGCGAAGCGGTGCCGCTGCTGCCGGCGCTGAAACCAGCGCTGGTGCGTGACGTCGACTGCGATGTGATGGGCGCAGGGCAGGGTGCCATTGCGCAGCGGCCCTCGCAGGTGCTGCATGAAGACACGGTTGCCCGCATGCAGCCCGGCCCGCATGGCGGCGCCGGGCCGACCACCGCGTATCCGTTCTTCGCCGATGCGACGGACCTGCCGTTTGTGCTGCGCAAGCGCGTGCTGCACAAGGGCGCCGGCATCGGCCTGCACCCGCAGCACAAGGACGAGATCTATTACATCGTGAGCGGGCAGGGCAGTTACGTGCTGGACGGCAAGCAGCACGACGTGCGCGCCGGACACGCGTTGCTGACCCGCACCGGCAGCACGCATGCGCTGCAGCAGGTGGGTGAGGAGGATCTGGTGGTGCTGCTGGTGTACCCGCGGTGAACCGTAGAGTCGAGCTTGCTCGACTGCTTTTCTACGTCAGTCGAGCAAGCTCGACTCTACCGACGTGCATGGTCGTTGTTCGACAGGCTCCGGGCCGAAGTGTTTCAGCCCCAACCTGGCCAGGTCTTCCGGTCGCGCGAAATAGGCTTCGTCGAAGGCGTGCAGCGCCTCCTGCTCCTGTTCGCTCATCGCGCCGTACAGGTCGGTCAGGTGCTCGACCGCCGGGTCGTCCTCCAGCCGGTCCAGCAGACCACGCATGCCGGCCAGGATCGCGTGGGTCTGCACCGCGCCCATCGCCTGCAGCGCGCGCAACGCCAGCTGGCAGGTCGGGTCGCCCCAGTTGCACAGGAACTGCATGAAGCCGCCGTTGTTGATGTCGGCCTCCATGCGCCACAGCGCCACCAGCTGCTGGTCTTCGTCGGGCAGCGCCTCCAGCGTCCACGCGGCTGCCTTCAGACGCGCCAGCGCGGCCTCGTAGCGGTCATCCCACACCTGGTTGGGGATATCGACCACGCCTGTCTCGCGCGGCGGCAGCAGGGCGGGCCAGTTCACGCCCAGGCCATTGGCGGTGGCCACCCATTGCGCGCGCTGCTCAGGCGCGGCTTCGAACAGCGCCGGCGTCCAGCGCAGTGGCTGGCGGGTGCGGCGGCCATCGGCCAGGGTCAGCAGGATGAAGTCGTCGTCGAAAGCGACGTCGGCAGCGCGCAGCGAGGCAAATACATCGGTCATGCCGTGAAGGGTACCCACGCGGCAGCGCGCATCACACGTCGCCGCCGTCGGCCCAGCCTTCGCCGGTACCCGCCTGGAACACGCGGTCGTCGGCCTGCACATCGCCGGCCGGCAGGTGCGCCTGGTCGGCCAGCACCGCATAGATCGGAGTGAAGTCCGGCGAGGTCGCCTGCATCAGCTGTTCGAAGCTGTCGATGACGAAGTAGGTCTTCTGGAAGGTATCGATGCGGTACCGGGTGCGCATGATCCGCTGCAGGTCGAAGCCGATACGGTTCGGCGCGGCCGACTCCAGCGAGTACAGCGATTCGCCCTTTGACGACACGATGCCCGCACCGTAGATGCGCAGGCCATCGGGCGTATTGATCAGGCCGAACTCCACGGTGTACCAGTACAGGCGGGTCAGGTTCTGCAGCGCGTCCGGGCCTATGGCGTGGGCTTTGACGCCGCCGCGGCCGTAGGCCTCCATGTAGTCGGCGAACACCGGGTTCATCAGCAGCGGCACGTGGCCGAACAGATCGTGGAACAGGTCCGGCTCGGCGATGTAGTCGATCTGGTCCGGGCGGCGGATCCACCAGGTCACCGGGAAGCGGCGGTTGGCCAGGTGGTCGAAGAAATCCAGTTCCGGCAGCAGGCCTTCCACGCCCACCAGGGTCCAGCCGGTGGCGGCACCCAGCACTTCGTTGAGCTGGTCGAAGCGCGGGATCATGTGCGCGCTCATGCCCATCTCGTCCTGTGCATCCAGGAATTCCCGGCAGGCGCGCCCGACCAGCAGCTCGCGCTGGCGCTGGTACAGCGTGCTCCAGGTGGCGTGGTCGTCGGCGCTATAGGTGTCCCACGGCTGCTCGACGAGCGCGGTGGTGTACACCGGCACGTAGCCCTTGTCGGTCTGCTGGTGTTCGACGCGGCGGGGCTGGGCAAGATCCATGGGAAGCTCCGTAATAGGCCTACCCACGATGCTAGGACAGGCGGCGCGCAACAGGGTTGCAAAAGTTGCGCCGATTGCGCCTGTTGGCGCAATATCATTGCGTACTCACCATGTTGCGGGGCAACAATGGCCGGAGAAGTCCAGTTCGATCGCACGGATATACGTCTGTTGGCCGAAATCCAGCGGGATGGACGCGCCACCAACGCTGAGCTGGCGACGCGGGTAAACCTGTCGCCCTCGGCCTGCCTGCGCCGCCTGCAGCGGCTGGAAAGCGAAGGCGTGATCATCGGCTACGGCGCGCGGCTGGAGCCGCGCCAGCTGCGCCTGGGCCTGCAGGCCTTCGTGCGGGTGCAGCTGGAAAAGCACGACCAGGCCGCCATCGGCCACTTCGTGGACAGCGTGCAGGGCTGGGATGAGGTGGTGGCCTGCCATGCGCTGACCGGCGACATGGATTACCTGCTGCACGTCTACGTGCGCGACCTGGAGCACTTCTCGCACTTCCTGCTGGACCGCCTGCTCAACGCCGGTGGCGTGGCCGACGCCAATTCCAGCTTCGTGCTGCGCACCGTGAAGGGCTTCCAGGCGTTGCCGCTGTCGCAGCTGGAATGAGCGCCGTCGCGATTTGACGCGGCAGGGCGGGTAGCCGAGCATCACCGCCCTGCGCGCGCCGCAGCGTTCCTTTCCGGCTCCAGGCATGTCCCAACTCCCGCACCCGGTGCTCAACACCACCTTCCTGCCGCTGCAGCGCAAGTCGCTGGCGCGCTACATCGCCCATGGCAACCCACCGCAGACCGCGCTGGAACAGGCCGGGTTGATGGCGGCGCAGCTGTGCCGCACGCGCCTGCATGCACCGGCCGAGATCGAGCGCCTGCTGCATGACGCCTGCGTGCTGTTTGCCAGCAGCGAGGACGCCGGCAGGCAGCTGGTGGGTGCCGGCGGTGGCGCACAGCCGGAACTGGACGCCTGGCTGGCTGCGCTGGCCGCCCACGGCGTGCTGCTGGCACCGGCGGAGATCCTGCAGGACTTCATCACGCACTCGCCGCAGGCCTACCCGGGGCTGGCACTGCAGCTGGCCTGCCAGGAGACCCTGGTCGAACAGGAGATCCGCTTTCCCCCCGCCTTCGGCAGCGAGGATGAAGACGGCGCGCAGGATCCGGGCGAGGCGATGGCGACCGACGCGCGTGCGCTTGAGCATCATGGCCTGTACACCTCCGAACAGGCGCGTGTGCTGCGTGCCATCGCCGCCAATCCGGATGAACTGATCGACCTCGATGGCTACGCTGGAACCGGCAAGGGCCATCTGGTGCTGGCGCTGATGGACGCGCGGCCGGGCCGTTACACCTACATCGCGCCGTCGCGAGGGCAGGTGGACGCGTTCCGTGCCCGCGTGCCGGCCAGCACCGCCCAGCGGCTGATGACCCAGATCGAATTCGCCAACCATCTCGCGCAGCATGCCGCGCGCACTGGAAGGACCCAGGGATTCGTCGCCACCTATCGGATCAGCACGCTGCCGCCACGCGTCATCGCCGACCGGATTGGCCTGCAGCCCATCGGCAGCAGAACACCGGAACAGGTGCTGCGCACCGCGCTCGATGCGATCACCCAGTGGTGTGCCTCGTCTGCGGCCACTCTGCAAGCGTGGCACTTCAAGCGCACGGTGCACTGGGCGATGATCAACGCCGAGCCCTACATCGCGGCGGCCGAACATGTGTGGCGCTGCATGTTCGATGCGGGTGTACAGCGCGGAGGCTGCCTCAGCCTGACCGCGGCGCATATCGGCAAGTGGCTGTGGTTGCGGGGCGTTGCGCCGCCGCTGGAACTGGGCATGTTGCTGATCGACGAGGCACATGATCTCAGTCCCGCCTGGCGGCAGCTGCTGGCCGCGCATGCGCCGGGCGTGGTCAGCCTGGGCGATCCCCACCAGCGCCTGAGCGGCAACGTGCATCGCTGGCAGGCGGCCAAGCGAGTGGAGATGCACCAGTCGGTGCGGCAGGGCCGGCAGGTCGATGACTTGGTCAACCAGACACTGGCGATGGATGACCTGGGGCACGATGCGGAACCCTTCGCCGGCGCCACCGACCGCGCCACCGGGCTGCTGCAGTACGCCGACTGGTCACAGGTGCCCGATGCCGGCATCCGCATCTACGGTGACGTCGTACGATTGATGGACGATGCGGTGCGCCTGCATGCACGGGGTGCACGGCTGCATATCCACCCGGCCACGCTGCGGCCGCTGCAGAGTGCACTGCGTGAGCCGATCGAGGCCTGGAACCGGGTGCGCCAAGGCGGTTCCCTGCGGCCCTGGGAACGGGTGGTCGAACAGTTCGTGGCGCGTGGCGAAGGGCGGCTGGCCGACCTGTTCACCCGCAGCGACGGCGGGCAGCGGATCATGCAGGTGCTGCAGGCGCTGGTGCCGGCTGAGGACAGCCAGATCGTGCTGTGCCTGGCCGAACATGCCAAGAACCTGCAGTTCGACGTCGTCTCGATGTCCGACTGCTGCTTCAAGGCGGTCGCCGGCAAGCGTTCGCGGCACAGCCCGGTGCGCGCGGCCTATGTGGCGATGACCCGTGCCAGCCGGCAGCTGTGGCTGCCCGGCGACGCGATGGCGCAGCTGCAACAGAGCGCAGCCGAACACGAGCGGGCCAGGGAGCAGATGCGGCAGGAGCGCCAGCACGCGGCCGGCCATCGCCCCGCGCGCTGAGCCGTGGGGCGCTCAGCGGCGGCGCAGTGAAATGCTCAGCACTTGTCCTTGCGGCCCATCAGCTTGCCCAGGCGCGAGGCTTCCTCGCACTTCGGCACAGCAACCGGTGCCGGCGCCGCTGCGGCAGCACGCGCCTTCTGCAACTGCTGGATCTTGGCGCGGATCTGCGGCATCGCTGCCATCGCGGCCTTCTCGCCTTCCAGGATCGCGGTACCACGCTGGCTGAAATCGGCGGCACCGATGTCGAGCACCTTCGGCCGGATCACCACGTCGGCACGCGCCAGTTCCTGTTCGCCCAAGCGCTGTCCCATGATCGAGATCGACTGGTTGACGATGCCGAGCATGCCGGTCGGCGCCTTGCCGCTGGCCTTGCTGGAAATGTCCACGGCGATCACGAAGTCGGCGCCGAGCTGGCGCGCGGCATCCACCGGCACCGGGCTGACCACGCCACCATCGATGTAGTTGCGGCCGCCGATCTTCACCGGCTCGAACACGCCGGGAATGCTGCTGGAGGCGCGCACGGCCTGGCCGACGTTGCCGCGCACGAAGATCGCGCGCTCGCCGGTTTCCAGCTGGGTCGCGACTGCGGCGAACGGCTTCTTCAGGCGCTCGGCGGGGCGGTTGGCGACCTGCTCGTTGACGTAGTCCTGCAGTTTCTGGCCCTGCACCAGGCCACCGGAGAACAGGCGCACATCGCGGATACTGGCTTCATCCAGCGCCACTGCCTTGCTCTGCATCTGGAACGCATCCATGCCGCTGGCATACAGCGCGCCGACCACGCTGCCGGCGCTGGTGCCCGACACCACCACCGGCTCGAAGCCATTGGCCTCCAGCATCTTGATCACGCCGATGTGGGCAAAGCCCTTGGCCGCGCCACCGCCGAGCGCGATACCGATCTTCACCGGCTTGGCCTGCGGCACCACGGTCGGTGCCGGCGGCGGCGTGGGGCGGACCGGGTCGCCACCGCACCCGGCCAGCAGGCCGATCAGGGCGATGGACAGCAGCGTGCGGGGGCGGAACAGGCTCATCGGCAGTGCGCTCGCGGCGCCGGACTCGGGAAAGGGCGTCAGCATACCGAAGCCACGCCAGGCCGGGCAGGGTGGGGTTGGCTCCCTATTCATAAAAGCAGTGCCGGCCGCTGGCCGGCACTCCCGGCTTGCGGTCAGAACCGGTTGTCGCCGTCCAGTATCCGGCCCAGGCCGCCCAGCACCGAGCCTTCGCCCCGGCTCTGGCCCCCGCCCTGCGGCGCCGCCATCCACATGCGGCCGGCCAGGCGCGAGAACGGCAGCGACTGCAACCAGACCTTGCCGGGTCCGGTCAGCGTGGCCAGGAACACGCCTTCGCCGCCGAACAGCATGCTCTTGACGCCGGTCACGCGGCGCACATCCATGTCCACGGTCGGGTGATAGGCCACCACGCAGCCGGTGTCGACGTCCAAGCGCTCACCCGCAGCCAGCTCGCGCTCGACCACGCAGCCACCGGCGTGGATGAACACCCAGCCGTCGCCTTCCAGTTTCTGCATGATGAAGCCCTCGCCGCCGAACAGGCCGGTCATGATCCTGCGCTGGAACTGCACGCCGATCTGCACGCCGCGCGCACCGGCCAGGAAGCTGTCCTTCTGGCAGATCAGGCGGCCGCCATGCTGGTCCAGCTTCATCGCCAGCACGGTGCCGGGGTAGGGCGCGGCGAAGGCAACCTTGCCCTTGCCGTGCCCGCTCTGGGTGTAGACGGTGGCGAACAGGCTCTCTCCGGTCAGCACGCGCTTGCCGGCGGCCATCACCTTGCCCATGAAGCCGCCCTGGTCGCCGTTGGCGGCGCCGAACACGGTGTCCATCTGCACCGTGGCGTCCTTGAACATCAGCGCACCGGCCTCGGCGATGGCGCTCTCGCCGGGGTCGAGCTCGATCTCCACGAACTGCATTTCATGGCCGACGATGCGGAACTCGATGTCGTCGGCGCGTCCGCTGGCGCCTGCCGGCACCGGCGGCGGGGCAGTGGGCATGCCCGGCGCCGGCGCCTGCAGCTCGGCCACCTCGGCGATCGGCGTCCACCCGCTCATGCCCTGGCACCACGCCAGGGCGCGAGGATTGGCCTGCGCGTAGCGGCGCGCGGCCTCGTCATCAAGCGGGCCGACGCGCTCGGCCTGGGCGGAGGCGTGGAAGTACCACTGGGTCATGGCGGCGGGTCCGTCGCGGTGGAAACCTCGAGTCTAGCGAGCGCCCGGGGGCGTCGGCGACGGGGCCATGAACGGCGGGCGTTTGCGGCGCAGGTGCTGTATTGCAACAATTATCTGGTAGCGCCGTTTTACCACCCCTCCAAACACAGCCTACCGCCATGTCCCCGACCCGCACTTCCCGTGGCCGCCTTCCGGTCGCGCGCCCCCTCGTTGCCGCTCTTTCCGCCCTGCTGCCGCTGGTAGCAGCCGCCCAGGACACCCCCGCCGCCAAGGATCCGGTTGCCCTCGATGCCCTGCAGGTGACCGCGCAGCGCCGCGTCGAGAACGCCAAGGACGTGCCGGTCGCACTGAGCGCGATCCAGGGCGAGAAGCTGGATGTGCTCGGCTCGGCCGGCGATGACATCCGCTTCCTGGCCGCGCGCGTGCCGAGCCTCAACATCGAGTCGTCCTACGGCCGTGCCTTCCCGCGCTTCTACATCCGTGGCCTGGGCAACACCGATTTCGACCTCAATGCCTCGCAGCCGGTGTCGCTGGTGTATGACGACGTGGTGCAGGAAAGCCCGCTGCTGAAGGGCTTCCCGCTGTTCGACCTGGCCAACGTGGAAGTGCTGCGTGGCCCGCAGGGTACGCTGTTCGGCCGCAACACCCCGGCCGGCGTGGTCAAGTTCGATTCGGCGCGCCCGTCGCAGGATGCCGACGGCTACGTGCGCGTGGGCTACGGCAGCTACAACAGCTGGAACGTGCAGGGTGCCTACGGCGGCCCGCTGACCGATCGCTGGTCGGCACGTGTCTCGGCCATCTACCAGCGCCGCGACGACTGGGTCGACAACACCCGCGCCGGTGCCCCCAACAGTGGCTTCGAAGGCTATGACGAATCCGCAGGCCGCGTGCAGTTCCTGTACGAAGGCGACGACTTCGAAGCGCTGTTCAACCTGCACAAGCGCAAGCTCAACGGCACCGCGCGCCTGTTCCGAGCCAACATCATCCAGAAGGGTGGCAATTCGCTGGTCGAGAACTTCGACCGCGACAAGGTGGCCAACGACGGCGTCAACTTCTCCGACCTGGACACCTGGGGCGGCAGCGCGCGCCTGCAGTGGAACCTCGGCTCGGTGACGTTGCACTCGATCACCGGCTACGAGACCGCCGAATCGCTCAATCGTGGTGACATCGACGGTGGCTACGGCGCGGCCTTCCTCGGTGCCGGCAACTACGGCCCGGGCGTGATTCCGTTCTCGTCGGAGTCGGCCGATGGCCTGCCGCATCACCGCCAGTGGACGCAGGAAGTGCGCATCGAGTCCAACGAATGGGGCCGCTTCGACTGGCAGGCCGGCGTCTTCTACTTCGATGAAGATGTGACCATCAACAACTTCAACTACGACTCGCTGGCCCCGGGCAACCCGCAGACCGGCCACGTGGTGCAGAACCAGCGCAACAAGGCGTGGGCGGTGTTCGCCTCGGGCGACTTCGATGTCACCGACCGCTTCAAGCTGCGCGCCGGCGTGCGCTACACCCAGGACAAGAAGGACTTCAGCGCCAGCGTGCTGCAGGCCGTTCCGTTCGGTACCCCGGTCAGCGGCCCGTACCTGGCCAACACCGATGTCAACGACGTCAGCTGGGATGTCAGCGGCGTGTACAAGCTGAGCGACGACATCAACGCCTACGCCCGTGTTGCCAAGGGTTTCCGCGCGCCGTCCATCCAGGGCCGCCTGGCCTTCGCGCCGGGCCTGTCGCAGGCCGATTCGGAGAAGGTCATCTCGTATGAAGCCGGCATCAAGGCCGACCTGTTCGAACGTCGCGCACGCCTGGGCCTGAGCGTGTTCCGCTACAACGTCGATGGCCAGCAGCTGATCGCCGTGGGCGGCAGCAACAACACCGCCACCCTGCTCAACGCCGACAAGACCATCGGCCAGGGCGTGGAGCTGGACCTGGAGGCCTACCTGGCCGACAACGTGCTGTTGACCTTCGGCAGCAGCTACAACGACACCGAGATCAAGGACAAGAACCTGGCGGTGGCGATCTGTGGCGGCGGCTGCACCATCACCGACCCGACCACGGTGATCAACGGCCAGACCTACGCACTGGTCAACGGCAACCCGTTGCCGCAGGCACCGAAGTGGATCCACAACGCGACCCTGCGCGTGGGCTTCCCGCTCAGCGACGGCAGTGAGCTGTACGCCTACACCGACTGGGCCTACCGCAGTGCGGTGAACTTCTTCATCTACGAGTCGCCGGAATTCCGCGGCCGTAGTTCGCTGGAAGGCGGCCTGCGCCTGGGCTACAACTGGGATTACGGCCAGTACGACGTGGCCGTGTTCGGCCGCAACCTGACCAACCAGACCCGCGTGGTGGGTGCGATCGACTTCAACAACCTGACCGGCTTCCTCAACGAGCCGCGTACCTGGGGCGTGGAGTTCACCGCGAAGTTCTGATGCGGTTGCTGCGTTGATGCAATGAAGAAGGGCCGGCGTAATGCCGGCCCTTCTGTTTCACATCCACCGGTAGTGCCGGCCGGCTGGACGGCACTCGATCCGGCCAGCGCTTACAGCGCGCTCTGCGGGCGCACCTTCAGCACCGCGTTCTCAGTGGCGCAGTCGCGGCTGGAATGCAGGCCGGCCTTGCGCGCGGCGGCGATTTCCTTGCGTGCGGCCAGCAGATCCTTGTTGAACGCCGGGTTGTCGTGCAGGCGGGCCACGGCGGCGGCGCCCATGAAGCGGCCTTCCAGGATGTCGCTCTGCCAGTGCACGTTGCACACCAGGCGGCTCTCGCCGTAGTTGCGGCCACGGGCCTGGATCGCATCGGCGCGGTCCGGTGCGATCTCCGACAGGATCAGTGCCCAGGCCCAGCCGATCGAGGTGTGGCCGGACGGGTAGGAGCCGTTCTTGCGCAGGCCGTCCTCGTCCTTGGGCGAACAGGTCGGTTCACCGTTGACCATGAACGGGCGCGGGCGCTGGTAGTGGTTCTTGGCGGCCTTGGTGGCGGCGCTGGCGTCGATCCGGCTGCGCTCCAGCAGGCGGTAGAGCGCCGGGGTCTTCACCGCGTCGACGTCGATGTCGGCAGCGCAGGAGAAGTGGTTGGCGCCTTCCGGGAAGCCGAGTTCGGCATCGACGCCGGCCTGGGCGAAGCGCGGGCTGCCGCGCAGCGCGCGGGCTTCACGGCTGACCTGTTCGTCCAGCGCGAGCGCGGCCGAACCGGCCACTGGCGGCGCCGGCACCAGGTCGAGGCTGGCCGGTACCGCGCTCTTGTCCAGATAGCCCACCGCCTTGGTGGTGATGTTGGCTTCGACGGCGGTCGGCTTGGCGGCGGTGGCGGCACAACCGGCCAGCGCCGCGATGACGGCAAGGCCGAGCAGCGGGCGGGCAGGGTGGGAAATCAGCGACATGGACAGGCTCCGGAGAAAAAACATCGCGCCATGATCGCAGTCCGTGTACGACACCGCAGTGGCCATCGGTCATACGGCCAGACCCGGCATGGTCATTGGCGCGATATGAAAAACGTCATCGAGCGGCGTCAGTCTCCTGAATCCGGGCGCAGCGCACGGACTTTCACGCGCCTGCGCCGCGAGCATCGGCACAACGGCAAGCGCCAGGGCCGTCCAGTTCCAGCCGGGTCGGGGGGATCCGCTGACAGAGGGAGAGAAGCGATGCGCAGCACCGCAACAGGAAGTACCGCCCTGGCCCTGCTCCTGGGGCTGGCCGCAGCACCGGCGCAGGCCGCCGACGTGGTCGGCGTGGCCTTCGTGCATGGCACCGGCGCGCAGACCAATGCCACCCAGGACTACTGGCAGCCGGCCATCATCGACACCGTGCGCCAGGGCCTGCCCAACAGCAGCAACTACGTGGTCATCAACTGCGACTTCACCCAGTACATGTGGAAGCCGGAGGCTGCCGGCTGCCTGGCCAACCAGCTGACCCGCTTCATCGACAGCCGTGGCATCACCCAGCTGGTGGTGATCACCCATTCCAACGGCGGCAACGTGGTGCGCTGGATCCTGTCCAACCCGACCTACGACAGCCGCTACCCGAAGATCATCCGCACCGTGCGCAAGGTGACCGCGCTGGCACCGTCCTCGGCCGGTACGCCGCTGGCCGATGCGGTGCTCAACGGCAATACCTTTGAAACCTCGCTGGGCTGGCTGCTGGGCTACAAGAACGACGCCGTTCGCCAGCAGCAGGTGGCGAGCATGGCCACCTACAACGCGCAGAACCTGTATGGCACCGCAGGCCGCCCGGCGCTGCCCAGACCGTTCCGCGCGGTGGTCGGCAGTGACGTGGAATCGGCGGTGTGGGACAGCAACAGCTACTGCGGTGGCTATGCCGCCAATGTCGGCCTGGAGTTCACGCAGAACTGGTTGTCGTCCTGCTCCGACGGCTTCCTGGAGTGCAGCAGCCAGAAGGCCGCCGGCACCACCTGGTTCACCGACACGCAGCGTACCCAGGGTGCGGAGCCGCTCAGCCACAACCAGAGTCGCCGCGAGTGCTTCGGCCTCGGCACGATCCTGCGCAACGACCTGACCCAGTGAGGGAGATGACCATGACGATCCAATCCACCTTGCTGGCCAGCACCGTGCTGGCGGTGCTGTCCCTCTCCACAGCGCAGGCCTCGCAGCCGTTGAATGCCGCCCGCGCAGGCGATCAGGTGCCGGCCGCGCTGGTGGCCGCGCCGCTGCCGGCCGATGAAAGCGAACACGCGCCGCTGTCCTTTGCCTGGGCCCTGGACCCGGCACAGCCGCTGCAGGCGGCCACGCCGTATGCCTCGGTCAGCCGCAGCTACTGGCAGCAGGTCGATGGCACGCAGCTGCAGCGCGGCGTGGACCTGCCACTGACCGCTGCCGATGCGGTGATCCAGCTGAGCCCGGCCGAAGGCGCGCGTGCAGTGCCGGCCAACACGTTGCAGGTGCGCGATCCGGCTGGCCGCAGCAGCGTGGCGCGCAGTGTAGACGCACGTGCGCTGCAGCAGGCGGGCATGCCGGTGAGCGATGGCAGCAGCATGCTGCGCACCGGCGCGACCAGTGCGGCAGGTGCCTACACGCTGCAGAGCGCGCAGGCGCAGGGCCGCTACGTGGTGCAGGTGCTGGAGCCGAACAGCCCGCTGCGGCTGGAGGTGCAGGCCAGCCAAGCGCAGGTGCTGGCCGGTGGCAACGTGCAGCTTCAGGCACGCCTGCTGGAAGACGGCGCTACTCCCGCAACGCTGGCCTCACGCCGCAGCAGCCTGGGCGGTGAAGCGTTGCTGGTTGCGCCGGACGGCCGCAGCTGGCCGCAGCGCCTGCTGCGCACCACCGATGGCGCCCTGCGTGCGCAGGTACGGATCCCGGCTGATGCCGGCACCGTGCAGGGCCTGTGGGAACTGCAGGTGTTCGCCCAGGCCGACGGCGTGCTGCGCGATGGCAAAGTGGCCTTCGCGGTGGCGCGGCCGACCGCGCGCTTCAGCGGCCAGGCGGCGCCGGACCCGGCCAGCCGCCAGGTGGCACTGCCGCTGCAGGTGGCTGCGGCCGGCCGTTACGAGGCACGCGGCACGCTGTATGCCACGGGCCGCGATGGCCAGCTGAAGCCGGTGGCGCAGGCACATGCGGCGGCCTGGTTCGATGGCCCGGGCGCGGGCCAGCTGGTGCTGCCGTTCGACCAGGCCGCGTTGCCGGCCGGTTTCGGCGCACCGTATGAGCTGCGCGACCTGCAGCTGCAGGACCAGAGCCGGATGGCGCCGATTGAATCGCGTGCGCTGGCACTGCGGTTCTGAGGTTGCGTGCAGCGGGCCGGGTTCCGGCCCGCTGTAACGCTCCCTGTAGAGCCGAGCCATGCTCGGCTGCTTCTGCTCGCGGCGAACGGCAGTCGAGCATGGCTCGACGCTACAGGCGGGTACCGAAGGTGATGCTTCTGTCTACCCCGCGTAGGCGGTCAGCCGGCCTTCCTGCTCGCATACGGTGATGGCGCCGCCGAACACCGCCGACAGCGGTTCGCTGCGCAGCAGCTCGGCACGGGTACCATCGGCCAGTACGCGACCGTCGCGCAGCAGCACCACCCGCTCGATCTCGGGAATGATCTCTTCGATGTGGTGGGTCACCAGTACCAGGGTGATGCCCTGCTGGGCCAGCACGCGCATGGTTGCCACCAGCTGCTCGCGGGCAACCAGGTCCAGCCCGGTCGAGGGCTCGTCCAGCAACAGGGCCTGTGGCCGGTTGACCAGCGCGCGGGCGATCAGCACGCGGCGGGTCTCGCCGGCCGACAGTTCGGCGTAGGCGCGTTCGCGCAGGGACACGGCGCCGGTCATCGCCAGCGTTTCGCCAACGCGCGCGCGCATGTCGGCGGTCACTTCGCGGAAGGCCGGCACCACGTAGCTGGCGAAGAAGCCGGACAGCACCGCCTGCTCCACGGTCAGCCCGGGCATGTCGGCCAGGTTGCTGCTGAGGTCACCGGTGACGATGCCCAGCTGCGAGCGCAGCCGGTCCACCTGCCAGCGGTTCTGGCCCAGCACCTTCACCGCCACCGCGCCGTCGCCCTGGGCCAGCGGGTACAGCTCGCGGGTGATCAGCTTGATGAAGGTCGACTTGCCGCAGCCGTTGGGGCCGAGCAAGGCAGTGTGCTGGCCCTGCGCAATGCGCAGGCTGAGCCCGTGCAGCACCTTCACCTGGCCGCGCACCACGGTGGCGCGGTCCAGTTCGATCAAGGGAGGCAGCTCCGCGGGTGACGGGGCGGCGGCGACGGCGCTGGCGCGTGGATCAAGGCTCGACAACTCAGGTCCCCAACTGTGAACGGTGCCACGGAAGGCGGACAAAATCGCCGCCGCAGGGATGCAGTTTGCAACGCAAGCGCCCATCATGTCTGCCATCCACGCGTCGATCCGGAGAGACGACATGCCTGATGCGCTGATGTCCCTGTTGACCAGCGGTGTGCTCGGCCTGGGGTGGTGGGCCATGCTGGCCGTGCTGCTGGTCTTCACCCAGATCACCATCTTCTCGGTGACCCTGTACCTGCACCGCAGCCAGGCCCATCGCGGCGTCGATTTCCACCCGGTGGTGGCCCATGTGTTCCGCTTCTGGCTGTGGCTGACCACCTCGATGATCACCCGCGAGTGGGTCGCCATCCATCGCAAGCACCATGCCAAGGTGGAGACCGAGGACGACCCGCACAGCCCGGTCACCCGCGGCATCGGCACGGTGTTCTGGCACGGCGTGGAGCTGTATCGGGAAGCGCGTGGCATGCGCGCGGACATCGAACAGTACGGGCGCGGCACGCCGGACGACGCGATCGAGCGCCACCTGTACACCCCGCACGCCACGCTGGGCCCGGTGCTGCTGCTGGCAATCAACAGCGTGCTGTTCGGCCTGCCCGGCGTGGCCCTGTGGGCGATCCAGATGGCGTGGATTCCGTTCTGGGCGGCCGGCGTGGTCAACGGCCTCGGCCATTGGTGGGGCTACCGCAACTACGAATCGGCCGATACCTCCACCAACCTGACGCCGTGGGGCTTCTGGATCGGTGGCGAGGAACTGCACAACAACCACCATGCCTTCCCGAGCTCAGCGCGCTTCGCGATGCGGCGCTGGGAGTTCGATATCGGCTGGAGCGCGATCCGCCTGCTGCAGGCGCTGCGCCTGGCCAAGGTGCTTCGCGTCGCACCGGCCATGGACGTACGCCCGAACATCGCCGTGCCCGATGCTGAAACCCTGAAGGCGCTGCTGTCGCACCGCTTCCAGGCGATGACCGACTACCAGCGCAATGTGTTCATGCCGGCCCTGCGCGAGGAAGCCGCGCAGGCTGGCGCCAAGTTGCGCCGCCTGCTGCCGCGCAGGCTGCGCCGTGGCCTGGTCAACGATGGCCGCTGGCTGAAGCCGGACAGCCGTGCCCAGCTCAGCGCATGGGTGGCACAGCGCCCGCGCATCCGCACCCTGGTCGAGTACCGCGCGCGGCTGGCGGCGTTGCTGGAAGCGCGGGGTCACGATGCCGCCGAGCGCCTGCACCAGCTGCAGGCCTGGTGCCGCGAGGCCGAGGAAAGCGGTATCGCGGCGTTGCAGGCCTACGCCGCACGGCTGAAGGGCTACAGCCTGGTGGGCGCGTGAGGGCGGGGTACGGGGTTCTGCTGGCGGCGCTGCTGCCGGGCGTGGCGCCGGCCCAGGTCACCGACACCGCCAGCTACCTGCAGCGGATGGACAGCGATGGCGACGGCAAGGTCAGCGAGGCCGAGTACGTGCAGTGGATGCTGTATGCCTTCGACCGCATGGACCGCAACGGCGATGGCGTGCTGAGCGCCGAGGAGCTGCCCGGTGGCAAGGGCAGGTCGATCACCCGTGAACAGCAGCGCCAGGTGATCAAGCAACGCTTCCACAGGCAGGACGCCAACGGCGATGGCTTCCTCGATGCGCGCGAGCTGGCCGCGCCGCCGCGCTGACGCTGCACCGTCGCCGGGCACGGCCCGGCGCTACCAGGTGCATCAGTCCCGGTAGCGCCGGGCCGTGCCCGGCGGCTTCGCATGGCCCGGCGTAGAATCACCGCATGCCTGAACTGCCCGAAGTCGAAACCACCCGCCGCGGCCTGGCGCCGCATCTGGAAGGCCGCCGCATCCATGGCGTGATCCTGCGCCGCGCCGACCTGCGCTGGCCGATTCCGCCGGAAGTGGCCGAGCTGCTGCCGGGGCAGCGCATCGAGGACATCCGTCGTCGCGCCAAGTACTTGTTGCTGGACACCGCCATTGGCAGCGCAGTGCTGCACTTGGGCATGTCCGGCAGCCTGCGCGTGCTGCCCGGTGATACACCGCTGCGCGCGCACGACCACGTCGACATCAGCCTGGACAATGGCCGCCTGCTGCGCTTCAACGACCCGCGCCGCTTCGGCAGCCTGCTCTGGCAGCCGACCGGCGAAGTCCACCCGCTGCTGCAGGGGCTGGGCCCGGAACCGTTGGACGACGCGTTCGACGGCGACTACCTGTTCGCCCGCAGCCGTGGCCGTAGTGCGCCGGTGAAGACCTTCCTGATGGACCAGGCGGTGGTGGTGGGCGTGGGCAACATCTATGCCGCCGAAAGCCTGTTCAAGGCCGGCATCAGCCCACTGCGCGAGGCCGGGAAGATCTCGCGCGAGCGCTACCAGCGGCTGGCCGACGCGGTGAAGGAGATCCTCGGCTACGCCATCACCCGCGGCGGTACCACCCTGCGCGACTTCATCAGTCCCGACGGCGCGCCGGGCTACTTTGAGCAGGAACTGCTGGTGTACGGCCGCGATGGCCTGCCGTGCCCGAACTGCGGCCGCGCGCTGAAGCACGCCACCATCGGCCAGCGCGCCAGCGTCTGGTGCAGCCACTGCCAGCGCTGAGCCGGGCGGGCAGCGGCAGCTGAACGGGCAGGGCGCGTCTCCGCTGCCCGTTAACGTTTCTCTGCCTATGATGGCCGACCTTCCTTCCGTGCCTGACGCGCCTGCATGCAACGACGCGACTTCATCCGCAATGCCTCCCTCGCCCTGGCTGCATTCGGCCTGCCGTCCCTGCCCGCGTGCGCGGCCAGCAAGAGCGGCCAGCTGGGTCTGCGCCGCCTCGGCCAGCCGCAGCCGTTCGACTTCGCCACCCTGAAGGGCCAGGCGCGCGCGCTGGCACAGGCGCCCTACAAGAGCCACAAGCGCGTGTTGCCGGGCCGCCTGGAAGGACTGGACTGGGACCAGTACCAGTCGATCGGCTACCGCCAGGACCACGCCCTGTGGGCGGACCAGCCGGGCAAGTTCCAAGCCAAGTTCTTCCACCTGGGCCTGTACTTCCATTCGCCGGTGCGCATGTTCGACGTGGTCGACGGCAAGGCACAGGAGCTGGCCTACGATGGCGCCGCGTTCAATTACGGCAAGAGCGGCATCAAGGACGGCGAGCTGCCGGCCGATCTGGGCTTCGCCGGGTTCCGCCTGAACACCCGCAAGGACACTGACCGCGACTTCGCCGCGTTCCTTGGCGCCAGCTACTTCCGTGCGGTCGGCAAGGAAGGCCAGTACGGCCAGTCCGCGCGTGGCCTGGCGATCGATACCGGCATGGGCAAGCCGGAGGAATTCCCCGATTTCATCGCCTATTACCTGGAGCAGCCGTCGGCCGATTCGGAAACGATCGTAGTCTATGGCCTGCTGGATTCGCCCAGCGTGGCCGGCGCCTACCGCTTCGCGATCACCAACGGCGACGTGCTGCTGATGGACATCGACAGCGCGCTGTACCCGCGCAAGCCGATCGAGCGCCTGGGCATCGCACCGTGCACCAGCATGTACCAGGTGGGCGAGAACGACCGCCGCATGGGCTGGGACTGGCGCCCGGAGATCCACGATACCGATGGCCTGTCGCTGTGGACCGGCGCCGGCGAGTGGATCTGGCGGCCGCTGCTGAACCCGCGCAACCTGCGCTTCAACATGTTCGTGGACCGCAACCCGCGCGGCTTCGGCCTGCTGCAGCGTGACCGCAACTTCGATCACTACCAGGACGACGGCGTGTTCTACGAGAAGCGCCCGTGCCTGTGGGTGGAGCCCAAGGGTGAGTGGGGCGAAGGCTCGGTGCAGCTGGTGGAGATTCCCACCGTGGACGAGACCTTCGACAACATCGTGGCGTTCTGGAACCCGAGGGACAAACCGCAGCCTGGCCAGGAGCTGCTGGTCGGTTACCGCCTTTACTGGGGCGCCGAGCCGCCGGCACGGCCGCCGCTGGCGCACTGCGTGGCCAGCCGCACTGGCCTGGGCGGCGTGGTCGGCAAGAAGCGCGAGTATTTCAGCTGGCGTTTCGCAGTGGACTTCGAAGGCGGCGAGCTGGCCAGGCTGATCGACAAGGCCGAGGTCGAGGCGGTGGTGGAAACCAGCCGTGGCCGGGTCGAGATCGTGTCGGCGCGACCGCTGCGCGAGATCAACGGCTACCGCGCGATGTTCGATCTGGTGCCGCCGGAAGGCAGCACCGAGCAGATCGATATCCGCCTGTTCCTGCGCAGTGGCGGCAAGACCCTCACCGAGACCTGGCTGTACCAGTACACCCCGCCGCCGGCGGGTGCGCCCGAGCGCACGCTGTACTGAGGAGGGCTGGTTTGCAGGGCTTGCAGCCCTGCACCTGCCGAAGCAACGTCCTGCATTGCGTGGGATGGCGGGGTGGGTCCGGTGGCGGGAGACGCCGTAAACCCGTCCATGGGTGCTTGGCCGCGGCATCCATGCCGCGGACACTCCCGCCACCGGACCCACACCGCCCCGCCATCCCACGGAATGCCCGCTGTTGCTGTTGCTTCGGCTCTGGCTTGCAGCAGGTGCAGGGCTGCAAGCCCTGCCAAAGAACCACCACCTACAGAGGCAGGGGCGCCTGCGCCGGGTCGATCCGTCCTTCGCCGCGGGTGATCTTCTTGAACTCGGCGCGGCTGACCGATACATAGCGGTCGTTGCCGCCGATCTCCACCTGCGGGCCGTCCTGCACCGCGTGACCGTGCTCGTCCACGCGCACCGTCATCGTTGCCTTCTTGCCGCTGTGGCAGATGGTCTTGATCTCCTGCATCTCGTCGGCCCAGGCCAGCAGGTACTGGCTGCCTTCGAACAGCTCGCCGCGGAAATCGGTGCGCAGGCCGTAGCACAGCACCGGAATGCGCAGCTGGTCGACCACCTCGCTGAGCTGCCAGACCTGGGCGCGGGTCAGGAACTGCGCTTCATCCACCAATACACAGCCCATCGGACCGTTCGCGGCCAGGTCCTGCTCGACCCAGTGCTGCAGATCGGTGTCCTGGTCGAAGGCCATGCCCTCGGCGCGCAGGCCGATGCGCGAGGCCACCACGCCGGCGCCGACGCGGTCATCCAGGCGCGGGGTCAGGATCGCCACCCGCATGCCACGCTCGCGGTAGTTGTGCGCGCTCTGCAGCAGCGTGGTGGTCTTGCCGGCGTTCATCGCCGAATAGTAGAAGTAGAGCTTGGCCATCGACGGATTGTACGCCGCAGCCCCGCTCCACCGAAGTCGTTCAGCAACCCCACCGGCGGCCGGCTGTGGTCGTCACCCGGCCCCGCTACAATCCTCCCCCAATGCACGGTCTCAATCCCCCCCAAGCCGCCGCCGTCCTGCACATCGAAGGTCCGTTGCTGGTGCTCGCCGGTGCGGGCAGCGGCAAGACGCGCGTGATCGTCGAGAAGATCGCCCACCTGATCAGCTGCGGGCGCTATCCCGCGCGCCGAATCGCGGCGATCACCTTCACCAACAAGTCGGCCAAGGAAATGCGCGAGCGCGTGGCCAAGCGCCTGCGCGAGCAGGATGCCGACGAGGTGACCATCTGCACCTTCCACGCCCTGGGCCTGAAGTTCCTGCAGATCGAACACGCCGCCGTGGGCCTCAAGCGCGGCTTCTCGATCTTCGATGCCGATGATGCCGCTGCGCAGATCAAGGATCTGATGTCCGGCGCCAAACCCGATGACATCGAGGACATGAAGAACCTGGTGTCGCGCGCGAAGAACGCCGGCCTGTCGCCCGAACAGGCGATGGCCGCCGCGCGCAGCAACCGCGAGAAGGAAGCGGCCAGCATCTACGAGCGCTACCAGCTGCGCCTGACCGCGTTCAATGCGGTGGACTTCGACGACCTGATCCGCCTGCCGGTGCAGGTGCTGGAAGAGAACCCGGATATCGCCGTGGCCTGGCGCGAGCGCATCGGCTACCTGCTGGTGGACGAATGCCAGGATACCAATGACGCGCAGTACCGGTTGCTGAAGCAGCTGGCCGGCGAGAAGGGCAACTTCACCTGCGTGGGTGACGACGACCAGTCGATCTACGCCTGGCGCGGTGCCAACCCGGAAAACCTGCAGCAGATGGGGCGTGACTACCCTGCGCTGGAAATCATCAAACTGGAGCAGAACTACCGCTGTTCGAACCGCGTGCTGCGCGCCGCCAACGCGCTGATCGCCAACAATCCGCACGAGCACCTGAAGAAGTTGTGGAGCGACCAGGCCGACGGTGAGCGCATCCGCGTGTGGGAGTGCCGCAACAGCGAACACGAAGCAGAAAAGGTCGCCGCCGAGATCGCCTTCGTGGCGCAGTCGCGCAACGTGCCATGGAGTGATTTCTGCATCCTGTTCCGTGGCAACTTCCAGTCGCGCCCGCTGGAAAAGGCGATGCAGCTGCTGCGCATTCCCTACCACCTGACCGGCGGCACCATGTTCCTGGAACGCCAGGAAGTGAAGGACACGCTGGCCTGGCTGCGCCTGCTGGTGAACCCGGACGACGATACCGCGTTCATGCGTGCGGTGCAGTCGCCCAAGCGCGATGTGGGCGCCGGCACGCTGGCCAGGCTGGCCGAGCTGGCGCAGGAAAAGGACATCCCGATGGCGCATGCCGCCGAGTCGATCGGCGCGCTGCAGCAGCTGCCCCCGCGTGCGGCCAACAGCCTGGCGCGCTTCACCGACATCCTGCGCGACCTGCGCGCGCAGATGCGGCAGATCAGTTCCGGCGACATGATCCGCAAGGTCGCCAAGGAGTCGGGACTGTTGAGTGAGCTGCGCCAGCAGGCCAAGGAAGAGGCCAGCTACCAGCGCCGTGCCAACAACATCGAGGAACTGGCGCAGTGGTTCGAGGGTGGCCCGCGCGGCGCCACCGCGGCCGATCTGGCCGGCCAGCTGGCACTGCTGTCGCGCAGTGACAAGGACGAGGGCGGCAACCAGGTGCGGATGATGACGATGCATGCGTCCAAGGGGCTGGAATTCCCTTATGTGTTCATCGTCGGCTGCGAGGACGGCGTGCTGCCGCACCAGGTCAGCCTGGACGAGGGCAACCTGCAGGAAGAGCGGCGCCTGCTGTACGTGGGCATCACCCGTGCCAAGATCCAGCTGTGGATGAGCTACAGCAAGCTGACCCGCAAGTTCGGCGAGCACGTGCGGCTGAAACCCAGCCGGTTCTTCGAAGAGATTCCGGCTGAGGAGATCCAGCGCGATGGCGCCGATCCGGTGGCGGATGCAGCGCGCAAGAAGGAACGGGCGACGGCGGGGTTGGCGGCGATCGAGGCGTTGTTTGATTGACCGGCGAACGGCGTAGCCCCTCGTGGTTGGCGCCGTTCGCAGTGCATGTGTGCTTGGCCGGGCAGATGGGCTGCGCAGGGGACGCTGCAAGTACGTCCCTGTAAGCTCGGTCGCCGCATCCATGCGGCTCACGCCCCTGCGCAACCCATCTACCCAGCCTTGGACAGGTTCCGTGCGCGCCAGCCACGGGAAAAGAAAAAGAAGATCAAGGGCCACGGCAACAGCCCGGGGCTGAGGCACAATCGGGGCTTCTGGCTGGAGGTTTGTCCGTGCATCCCATTGAAAGCGAACGCCTGCGGCTGCGGGCCATTGAACCGGACCGCGATGCGGCTGCGATGCTGGCGCTGCTCAACGATCCGGGCTTCGTGCGTTTCATCGGTGATCGCAACGTGCGCGACGAAGAACAGGCGCGCGAATACATCGCCCTGCGTGTGCTGCAGAGTTATGCGCTGAATGGCTTCGGCATGTATGCGATCGAGCGGCTGTCCGATGGCGCGTGGCTGGGCAACGCTGGGCTGGTGCGCCGTGATGGGTTGCCGGCGCCGGACATCGGCTACGCGGTGCTGTCGGAATTCGCGGGGCAGGGCTATGCCAGCGAGGCGGCGCGGGCGGTGTTCAATCACGCACGCACGGCGCTGGGCCTGCAGGATCTCTACGGTATCACCGATCTGGACAACGTCGCCTCGGCGAAGGTGCTGCGGGGCTTGGGCATGCACGAGCGCGGGGTCATCCAGCTGCCGGGCATCGACAGCCCCAGCCGCCTATACGCCACGCTCGGCGCGGCCGAGGTTTGATCGTGGTGGGTGCCGACCGTTGGTCGGCACGACAGAGTGCCACCGTGCCGACCAACGGTCGGCACCCGACGCCTCAGCCGCCGCGCAGCTCGGCCAGTTGTGCCTGCAGCTCGGCCACGGCCGCTTCCAGCTGGGCCACGCGTTCGGCCAGGCCGGGATCGGCCGACTCTGCACCGCCGCCACTGCTGGCGTACTTCGCTGCCAGCGCCGCGCCGTCCACTTCGCCACACAACAGGTGCATGTAGCGGTCTTCGCGCTGTCCGCTGGCGCGCGGCAGCACCACCAGCAGCGCGCGCTGCTGCAGGCGCTCGATGGCGTGGCGGGCTTCGTCGGTGTCGGCGAAGCGGTGCAGGCGCTCGCTGCGCGAGACCAGCTCACCCAGGGTCTGCGGCCCACGCAGCAGCAGCATCGCCAGCAGCACGGTCTGCTGCCGGGTCAGGTCCAGCGCAGCCTGCAGGCGGTGCTCGTAGCGGTCGGCGCGCGAGGAGAAATGCTGGCGGGCCAGGCCCAGCGTCTCCAGCTGACGCAGCGCATGCTGCACGCTGCCGGCATCAACGTTCATCACCGGCTCGCGGGCGGTCTTCTGGTTGGCGGCCGACTGCGCCGCATTGACCGTCAGCGGGTAGGTGTCCGGGGTGGTCGCCTCCTTTTCCACCAGGCAGCCCAGCAGGCGGGCCTGCACGGCGTCGAGACGGGGGACGTCGGGGGTCTGGCTGGAATCGGTCATGGCGGCCTCCGGAAGGGCAACGGGTCAACCGCCAAGGATAGCCGTCCCGGCGCCGGCTTTGCCGGTAAAATGCGCCGGTACATCTGATTGCCGGTGAATCCATGCGTCGTCCTGTTTCCCTGTCCCTGACCCTGCTCGCCACCGCGGCGCTGGGCCTGTCCGCCTGCAAGCGCGTGGATGCGCCTGCCGCTGAAGCTGCTGCCCCGGAGGCCCCGGCCGCCGCTGCCAAGGCCGATGGCGCGCTCGATGCGACCGCCAACGACAACCTCAACGCGGTGCTGTGGATGCAGCGCGCGCAGGAATACAAGGCGATCACCGAGCAGACCTACCGCGCTGCCGCCGACCGCCTCGACGCGGCGCTGAAGGAAGCCCATTGGGACGCGCTGGTGCCGGAAGAACGCGGCAACGAGGCCAAGGGCCTGAAGCCGGCCGTGGTGCTGGACGTGGACGAGACCGTGCTGGACAACTCGCCCTACCAGGCGCGCCTGGTGCGCGATGGCAAGGAGTACGACGAGCTGAGCTGGGACCAGTGGGTGGCCGAGAAAAAGGCCAAGGCGATCCCGGGCGTGGTCGATTTCGCCAAGGCCGCCAACGCCAAGGGCGTGACTCTGCTGTACATCTCCAACCGCGCCGTGCACCTGAAGGAGGCGACCCTGGCCAACCTGCGCGAGCAGGGCCTGCCGGTGGCCGATGACAGCGTGTTCCTCGGCCTGGGCACCGTGGTGGAAGGCTGCGAGCAGGCCGGCAGCGAGAAGAACTGCCGCCGCCGCCTGGCCGGCCAGAAGTACCGCGTGCTGATGCAGTTCGGCGACCAGCTGGGCGACTTCGTCGAAGTGACCGCCAACACCAACGAGGGCCGTGACGCGCTGCTGCAGCAGTACCACGACTGGTTCGGCGAACGTTGGTGGATGCTGCCGAACCCGACCTACGGCGGTTTCGAGCCGGCCCAGTTCAACAACGATTACAGCCAGTCGCGCCAAGCCCGCCACGATGCCAAGCGTGCTGCCCTGGACTACGCACCGTGAGCCGCGCACCGCTGCCGCTGCGCGATGACGAGCGCCTGATCTTCGCGCTGGACGTGCCCGACCGCGTGCAGGCGCTGGACTGGGTCGACCGCCTCGGCGACAGCGTGGCGTTCTACAAGATCGGCATGGAGCTGTTGGCCTCCGGCGAGTACTTCCAGGTGTTGGACGAACTGGCCCGTCGCGACAAGCGCGTGTTCGTCGACCTGAAGTTCTTCGACATCCCGGCCACCGCCGCGGCGGTGATCAAGCGCCTGTCGCAGTGGCCGGTGAGCTACGCCACCATCCATGGCTGGCACCCGGCGATGATGGAGGCCTGCGCGGCCGCCAACAGCAGCGACATGCGCCTGCTGGCGGTGACCGTGCTGACCTCGATGGGGCGCCCGGACCTGGCGCAGATGGGCATCGACCGCGAGCCGGTGGACGTGGTGGTCGAGCGCGCGCTGGCCGCCCAGGCTGCCGGCATCGATGGCGTGATCGCCTCGGGCCAGGAAGCCGGCCCGATCCGTGCCGCCACCGGTGCCGGGTTCTCGATCGTCTGCCCGGGCATCCGCCCTGGCGGCCCGGTCGGTGATGACCAGAAGCGCACCGTTGGCGTGGCCCAGGCCTTCGCCGATGGTGCCGACGCCATCGTGGTCGGCCGCCCGATCCGCCTGGCGGCCGACCCGCAGGCCGCCGCACGTGCCATCCAGCAGGAAATCGTGGCGGCTCTGGCCGCCCGCTGAGCCTGTCTGCGCGGTCGGTCACGCCGCAACTTCGAACGCCATCCCGGCTTGTGAGGGATGGCGTTCGCATTTGTGGTTCCTGCGCTGTCGCAGTCGACCCCGCAACGAAGAATCGTGCGCACGTTCGCACTGGATCCGGATGCCCCTCCCTCCCAATCGACGCACCGGCGACGCTCACGGCCGCGCCGGTTCCAATCATCCAAGAGGGAGTACACGGATATGTATCGCAGCACCTCTGCACTTCTTGCCGGCCTGTTGCTGGCGTTCGCGGCACCCGCTTTCGCCGCACCCGAGTCCCGCGACGTCCCGCGCATCATCGGTGGGGAAGCCGCCGATGCCGGGCAGTACCCGTTCATGGTTAGCATCCAACGCCTGTCACGCGGTGACAGCGGCTATGACCGCCATTGGTGCGGCGGCACACTGATCTCACCATCCTGGGTGCTCACCGCCGCGCACTGCGTCCGCGGCGATCGGCCTGCTGATCTGGCCGTCCTCGCGGGGGCCACCACGCTGCCTGCGGAACCCTCGCCAAGCGTGTCCAACATCCGTGCCATCCATGTCCATCCCGCTTTCGACAGCGGCAATTCGCTGGAACACGATGTGGCACTGATCCAGCTGGACACACCGCTGGCAGATGCCCAGCCGGTGCAGTTGCGGTTGCGCCCGGATGCCAGCTACCTCAAACCCGGCCGCGATTTCACCGTAATCGGGTGGGGCACCACCGAAAGCGGCGCCGACGCCTTCCCCACCCATCTGCAGACCGTGCAGGTGCCGTTCGTTCCGTTTGCTGAATGCCAGCAGGCCTATGGCGGCGAACTGTCGCGAGGCAAGGTCATCTGTGCGGGCCGCGAAGGCATGGACAGCTGCCAGGGGGATTCCGGCGGCCCACTGCTGCTGAAGCTGCGCGAAGGCTGGACCCAGTTCGGCGTTGTCAGCTGGGGCGAGGGCTGCGCACTGGCCGGCTACCCCGGCGTTTATGCCCGAATCGCCGAAAAACATGCCGTGGATTTCATCGAGGCGGTTTGGCAGCGGGATTGATCTAATAAAATCAATAAGATATATGCGGTTACGTGAAGTGTTGCCTTAACTTGAGGGGCAGCGTAGGATCGCCGCCATCCGATCTTTGTGCCGGACATGCGCCACAACACTGTCCTCCGGCTTCGCGCCGGTTTGAGGAGCCTGCGATCCCTGAGATCCGGGCTCTTTTTTTTCGCGGATCTGACCCCGGGTTGCCTGCCCGGCTTGCCGCTGTCACGTCGCAGGCCGCAAGATGCGGACCGGTCCGGGGAGTCCGAGTGCATGAGCGTGGCGGTGCGAGGAAGGTCTGCGCGTGGATGGGGGCTGGCAGCCATGATGCTGCTGGCCGTAGCGGCGTGCCGCGAGTCGGCCAACGATCCGCACAGGCCGCCTGCCGAGCCGGTGGCGGCGGTGCAGGCCATGGTCCTGCGCTTGGCCGATGACGATCTGGTCGGTTACGCCAGACTGTCGGTGCCGCCGGGCCAGTACCAGCGCCTGCAGCAGGCCTGGGCCGAGGGCCACAGCCAGTGGCCGTTGACCGAGCTGCCACTGGGCGACCAGCTGCTGCCGATGCTGGCCGCGCTGCGCAAGCCCAATGCCAGCGCCGAGCTGCAGCGAAGCTTCGACCGCCAGTTGGCCGGGCAGGCCAGCGCGGTGCGCCAAGCCGCACAGTCGATGGGCAACTTCGGCGTGCAGTACCTGCGCCACCAGAAGGGCTACACGCCCGGCCAGCAGGCGCATTACATTGCCCTGGTCGAGACCTTGGCCGGCTGGGCGCAGGGCGCCCCGATCAGCGACCGCGCCCGTGCCCGCAGCACCATCGCTGCGCTGGTCGGCGCCGCCAACAAGGTCGGTTTCGATGACGAGGCTGGCCTGCAGGCCGCCGGCATGGAAGGCAGCCTGCAGCAGCTGGCGCCGTTCATCCACACCCTGAAGGCGGTGCTGGGCAGCTACGGCCTGGGCGTGGACGAAGCGCTGCGCAGCGTGCGCGGCGAACTGCTGTCAGTGGAGGGCGACAACGCGCTGGTACGCCTGCACTACGAGCTGGCCGGCCGTGAGATGAGCCTGCAGTTGCCGCTGAGCCGGCGCGAGGGCCACTGGTACCTCACCCGCACCCTGGCCGACACCGATGCCCTGCTGCGCAAGGCCGATGCGGCCCGTGCCGCGGCCGCACCGACGCCGGCTGAAGCCCCCGCCGAGGGTGGGGAAGCGGCAACGCCGCCGCCTAAGCCATAATGGCGCCGATGTCGAAACAGAACCCGCTGCCGTTCCCCGGCGAAGAATCCCCGTCGACGCCCGCCGATACGGTGCCGGCGTCCCCCTCGACCGGTACCGGCCCGAATCCGGTACCGCCGCCCGTGCACGCGCGTCCGGCCGGCCGCCGCCCGTTGTGGGCGCGTCTGCTGGGCCGCTTGGTCGAGCCGTGGCTGTCGCTGAAGATCGAGCCGGAAGACCCGGGCCAGTACAACGATGGCCGCCCGGTCATGTACGTGCTGGAAGACTACGGCCTGTCCAACGCGCTGATCCTGGACAAGGCCTGCCGCCAGGCCGGGCTGCCGTCGCCGCTGGTGCCGCTGGCCGGTGACCCGACCGGGCGCAAGCGCGCCTACCTGGCGCTGTCGCGCCGCAGTTCCAGCAACTCGCTGATTCCCGAACAGCGCGGCGCCAAGACCCACTCCGATTCGCTGGCCAAGGTCCTGCAGGCGCACCGCGTGCGTGACGACCTGGACGTGCATCTGGTGCCGGTGTCGATCTTCGTCGGCCGCGCGCCGGACAAGCAGAGCGGCTGGTTCGCGGTGCTGTTCTCGGAAAACTGGGCGCTGGTCGGCCGTTTCCGCCGCCTGCTGGCGGTGCTGCTCAATGGCCGCAGCACCATCGTCCGCTTCGCACCGCCGATCTCGCTGCGCAACACCGTCGACGAAGGCCTGGAGCCCGAGCGCACGGTGCGCAAGCTGCAGCGCGTGCTGCGTACCCATTTCCGCCGCATCCGTGAATCGGTGATCGGCCCCGACCTGTCGACCCGGCGCCTGCTGGTAGACCAGGTGCTGGCGGCCGAACCGGTGCGCGAAGCGATCGCCGCCCAGGCCAAGCGCGACAACTCGAAGCCGGCCGACGCCTGGAAGAAGGCGCACGCCTACGCCTGGGAAATCGCCGCAGACTATTCCAGCCCGGTGGTGCGTTCGGCCAGCTTCATGCTCAGCCACGTGTGGAACCGCATCTATGCCGGCGTGCTGGTGCACCACCTGGATAAGTTCAAGGCCGCCGCGCCGGGCCATGAAGTGGTGTACGTGCCCAGCCACCGCAGTCACATGGACTACCTGCTGCTGTCTTACCTGCTGTACGACCGTGGCATCGTACCGCCGCACATCGTGGCCGGCATCAACCTGAACCTGCCGGTGGTTGGCACCCTGCTGCGCAAGGGCGGTGCGTTCTTCATCCGCCGCTCGATCCGCGGCAACGCGCTGTACTCGGCGGTGCTCAGCGAATACGTCGCCCAGTTGGTGGCCGGTGGCTACTCGCTGGAGTACTTCGTCGAAGGTGGCCGCTCGCGCACCGGGCGGCTGCTGCAGCCCAAGGGCGGCATGATCTCGATGACGCTGCGCGCGTTCCTGCGCCAGCCGCGCAAGCCGGTACTGTTCCAGCCCATCTACATCGGCTACGAGAAGCTGATGGAGGGCGGCAGCTACCTGGACGAACTGTCCGGCCGGCCGAAGGAAAAGGAATCGATCTGGTCGCTGCTGTGGGGCATTCCCAAGGTGCTCAAGCAGAACTACGGCCAGGTGGTGGTGAACTTCGGCGAGCCGATCGCGCTGAACGACGTGCTGGCCGAGAAGGCGCCGGAGTGGAAGGGCGAGGCGGTCTCCGAGGACGAGAAGCCGGCGTGGCTGTCGACCACGGTGGATACACTGGCTGAGCGCATCCAGGTGCGCATCAACGGCGCCGCCGACGTCAATCCGATCAATCTGCTGGCGCTGGCGCTGCTGTCGACGCCGAAGCACGCGATGGGCGAGGCCGACCTGATCGCGCAGATCGAGCTGTGCAAGACGCTGCTGGTCGAGATGCCGTATTCGGACCGGGTGACGGTGACCCCGCACTCCCCGGAGCGGATCATCGCCCACGCCGAGGAAATCAACGTCCTCACCCGCGTCAAGCACCCGCTGGGCGACGTGCTCAGCGTGAGCGGCGATACCGCGGTGCTGCTGAGCTACTTCCGCAACAACGTCATCCACCTGTTCACCGCCTCGTCGTGGGTGGCCTGCTGCTTCCAGAACAACCGCCGCATGAGCCGCACCGGCCTGGTCCAGCTGGGCCGCACGGTGTACCCGTTCCTGCAGGCCGAGCTTTTCCTGCCGTGGAGCGAGGACGAGTTCGCGCAGCGCATCGACCAGACCATCAACGTGTTCGTACGCGAGGGCCTGCTGCAGAACGTCAACGATGACGACGGCGGCATCCTGGCGCGCAACACCGGGCAGACCGACGAAGTGTTCCGCCTGCGCGCGATCGGCCACTCGCTGCAGCAGGCCTTCGAGCGCTATTACATCGCCATTTCGGTGCTGGTGAAGAACGGCCCGGGCATGCTGGGTGCGGCCGAGCTGGAAAGCCTGTGCCAACAGGCGGCGCAGCGCCTGAGCCTGCTCTACGCCCCGGCCGCGCCGGAGTTCTTCGACCGCACCCTGTTCCGCGGCTTCATCCAGAAGCTGCGCGAACTGCGCCTGGTGTGGCCGGACGAGAACAGCAAGCTGCTGTTCGATGAGCGGCTGGACGCGTGGGCCAAGGACGCCAAGTTCATCCTCGGCCGCGAACTGCGCCACACCATCGAGCGGGTCAGCCCGGAAGCGGCGCGCCCGGACGAGGCTGCGCCGCAGGATTGAAGGTAGCGCCGGGCCATGCGGTGGGTGTGGACCTTGGGCCACACCTTCCAGGCGTGCCAACCAAGGTTGGCACCTACCAGCACAGGAGGCCAACCAGGGTTGGCACCCAGCAGGACCGGCGCTATGCCGGTTCGTCGGGAATCTGCAGGCTTTCCAGCTTGGCGATGCAGTCCTTCAGCTGCAGCTTGCGCCGCTTCAGGCGCTTGGACTCCAGCTCGTCCTCGCCGTTGGCAGCCATGCGGGTGATCTGTTCATCCAGCAGGCGATGCTCGGTGCGCAGGGCAGCGAGGCGTTCGACGATCTCGGCGGGGCTGTAGGTGTCCACAGCCTCCGAGCATACACAGCGTTGATGACTGCTGGGAGAGGGGAAGCCCGACCACCGGCCGGGGCCGCTCCGAGCCGTTAGAATGGAGCCATGAGTGCCGTGATCTCCCTGCCCGACCCCCGGCTGCGTGTGCCCCGCGACCTGCGCGCGGGCGAGAGCGGGCGCGGGCAGCACGGGCTGGCCAAGCGCCTGCGCCGCCAGGTGGGGGAGGCGATCGCCGACTTCGGGATGATCGAGGCCGGCGACAAGGTGATGGTCTGCCTGTCCGGCGGCAAGGACAGCTACACCCTGCTGGACCTGCTGCTGCAGCTGCAGAAAAAAGCGCCGGTGCCGTTCGAGCTGGTCGCGGTGAACCTGGACCAGAAGCAGCCGGGTTTCCCCGGACACATCCTGCCGGAGTACCTGGCCGGGCTGGGCGTGCCGTACCAGATCATCGAGCAGGACACCTATTCGGTGGTCAGCCGGGTCATCCCGGAAGGCAAGACGATGTGTTCGCTGTGCTCGCGGCTGCGTCGCGGCGCCCTGTACAACCACGCCGCGAAACATGGTTTCACCAAGATCGCCCTGGGCCACCACCGCGACGACATGGTGGCCACGTTCTTCATGAACCTGTTCCACCACGCCACGCTGTCGGGCATGCCGCCGAAGCTGCGCAGCGATGACGGCAAGCACGTGGTGATCCGGCCGTTGGCCTACGTGCGCGAGCGCGACATTGCCGACTACGCGCTGGCCCGGGGTTTCCCGATCATTCCCTGCAACCTGTGCGGCAGCCAGCAGAACCTGCAGCGCCGCCAGGTCGGCCTGATGCTCAAGCAGTGGGACCAGGACCACCCCGGCCGCGTCGAGCAGATCGCGCGCGCCATGGGGGAAGTGCGGCCCTCGCAGCTGGCCGACACCACCCTGTTCGACTTCATGGCGCTGGGCCGTCGCGATGACGCGCCGCCGCCCGACGCCCATGCCTGGCAGGCCGTTCCCGCGGCCGACGCCGATGCAGATCCCGAGACGCCCACCGTTTAGGTCGGCCGCCCTTCCTCTTTGCCATCCGGAATTCCATGTTCTTTCGCAACCTGACGTTCTTCCGTTTCCCGACCGCCACTGATTTTTCCGAAGTCGACACCCTGCTGCCGCACGCCCTGCTCAAGCCGGTCGGTGCGCTGGAAATGAATTCGCGCGGCTTCATTTCGCCGTTCGGCCGCGAGGAGAAGGAACAGCTCTCCCACCGCATCGCCGAGCACCTGTGGCTGACCGTGGGTGGCGAGGACAAGATCCTGCCGGCCGCCGTGGTCAACGATCTGCTTGAGCGCAAGCTGGAGGAGATCGAGGAGAAGGAAGGCCGCCGCCCCGGTGGCCGCGAGCGCAAGCGCATGAAGGACGACCTGCTGCATGAGCTGCTGCCGCGCGCCTTCGTGAAGTCCTCGCGCAACGACGCCTTCATCGACCTGCAGCATGGCTACGTCGCGGTGGATACCTCCAGCCGCAAGACCGGCGAGTACTTCATGTCCGACATCCGCGGCCTGCTCGGCAGCTTCCCGGCGATGCCGCTGAATGCCGAAGTCGCGCCGCGCTCGATCCTGACCGGCTGGATTGCCGGCGAGCCGCTGCCGACCGGGCTGAGCCTGGGCGAAGAGTGCGAGATGAAAGACCCGGTGGAAGGCGGCGCAGTGGTCAAGTGCCAGCACCAGGAACTGCGCTGCGACGAGATCGACAAGCACCTGGACGCCGGCAAGCAGGTAACCAAGCTGGCGCTGATCTTCGAAGACAACCTGTCGTTCGTGATCGGCGACGACCTGATCGTGCGCAAGCTGAAGTTCCTCGACGGTGCCCTGGACCAGCTGGAACATGCCGACGAAGACGGCCGCCGCGCCGAGTTCGACGCCCGCTTCGCCCTGCAGAGCGCCGAGATCCGCCGCCTGTTCCTGTTGCTGGAAGAAGCCTTCAAGCTCAGCAAGGCTGACTGAACAGGCAGCCCGACGGCCGCCGGTCATCCGGCGGCCCGAAGCGGCGCTATGCTGGGCCCATGAGCCGTCTGCTGCGCCGCCTGATCAGCCCGACCCCACCCGCCACCGTACAGCGCGACACCGTTCGCCTGCGCCTGGAGGATGCCGAGATCGAGGTGCTGCGCGTGCGTGACCCGCGTGCGCGCCGCATCAAGCTGAGCGTGGACGAGCGCGGCGCACGCTTGACCCTGCCGCCGCGCGCGAGCCTGGTGATGGGCGAACGCTTCCTGGAACAGCATCGCGACTGGCTGGCCGTGCAGCTGCGCCAGTACCAGGGCCACGGACTGCCTGCAGCGCTGCAACCGGGCGTGGACGGCGTGCTGCCCCTGCGCGGCGAACTGCTGCCATTGCGCTGGCAGGAAGGCCGCTACGCGCGGCTGGAGATCGACGAACACGGCGCCTGCGTGCAATGGCCGACGCGTGGGGGCGATGCCACCCTGCGCCGGCTGCTGCGCGAGTTCTACGAAGCCCAGACCCGCGCCGATGTCGGTCGCTGGCTGCCGAAATACCTGCCCGGCCTGCCGCGCGCGCCCAGTCGCCTGCGCTTGAAGGTGATGTCCTCGCAATGGGGCTCGCTGGCGCCCGATGGCAGCATGGCGCTGGACCTGGCCCTGGTGCTGGGCCGCCCCGAGGCATTCGAGTACGTGCTGGTGCATGAACTCTGCCACCTGATCCAGGCCAACCACTCGCCGGCGTTCTGGCACGAAGTGGAACAGCGCTTCCCCGCCTGGCATGAACAGCGCGACTACTTCCAGCGGGAAGGGCGGCGCCTCAAGGCGATGCTGCGCCAGCTGCTGTGACCGCGCCCCGCACCCTGTAGAGCCGAGCCCACGCTCGGCTGACGCGCGCAGCGCGGGGTTCCAGTCATCACGTTGAAGAGCAGCCGAGCATGGCTCGGCTCAACAGAAGAGCGCGCACAGCGCGCGACCGGCTCTTGCTCTTCCTTCTTTCTTCCGTGGTGGGCACACCGGAAACTGTCGAAGGACGGGCGGTGGGCCATGCAGGGGCGTTGGCGCCATGGATGGCGCCATCGAGCTTACAGGGACGTACTTGCAGCGTCCCCTGCATGGCTCACCCGCCCGGCCAAGCACGGCTTTGCCGTCGGATGCCACCCACCACGAGGGGCTCAGCCGTTGGCCGAAACCCTCACCCCGCCCGCAATGCCGCCGCCGTTGCCCACCGCGCGGCCACCCGCGGTGCCGTAATGCACACCGCCTGGTCGGTCACCGTGGTCACCGCCCGCTCCAGCAGCTGGATGTCGGCCTCGTGCTGGCGCGCCACGTGCGGGTCCTCGAAGAAGATCGCGCGCTGGCAGCGGCCTTCCAGCACGCGGTCGGCAATCTGCGCATCGCCGCCCATCGGGCCGCTCTGGTAGCGCGTCACCCACGGCGTATCACGGGGCCAGCCGCGGCTCCAGGCCAGCTCGTTCAAGCGCTGGCCGGTGGTGCCGGTGGCCACGCGCTCGGCGAACCGCGCCAGCACATCGAAGTGTTCGTCGGCGAAGGCCAGCATCGCCGGCTTCATCGCATCGTGCGCGATCAGCGCCAGCGTCTGCTCCTCGAACGCATGCAGATCGTCGGCACCGGGATCGTTCGGCAGCCCGGCATGGATGCGTTCCACCTCCACCCAGTCACGCGCGGTGGCCACGGTCGAGATGAACGGCTTGCCATGGATCACGCACTGCCGCTTCAAGGCGGTCGCTTCCGGGAACACCGACGACGGATCGACCGGATCGATCAGGTAGATCGCACCATCCAAGGTCCGTTCCGGCCCCATGCCAACCACCTCGGCGACCAGCTTCATCAGGCCACCCTCGCGACCGTAGGGATAGCGGTGCAGGCCGCCGTAGCCGGCCAGGAAACCCTGCCGTTCGATCGCATCATGGGTGCGGCCGACAGCGTGCAGCGACACGTCCAGTTCGCGCAGGCCCGCTTCGCTGACGCGCAGCCAGCGGAACAGGGCGGCGCGCGCATCGTGGTGGTGGAGACGGTTGGCAGCCAGGCCGATGCGCATCGAATGCTCCGTAGATACGGGTGAAGGCGGCAGTGTATGTCGCCATTCGCCGTTTTGAGCGCTTTTACAACTTTCTTCATTGCCGGTCGTTCGTGCGTCGCTAGCGTGTTGGCAAGCGGTACCGCTGCGCGGCCGTTGATCTCCAACGGCGAGAAAAGGATGCCCATCGTGAACGTTGCTGGCCTGCGTGCCGCTGCTGTGGCTGTAGCCTGGCTGCTGTTGCCGGCCGCCGCGGCGGGCTGCGAGACGCCGCTGCGGATTGCGTGGCCGGCGGATCGCGCGCCGCTGTCCTTCAACGAACAGGGCCGGGCGAGCGGACTGAGCGCGGATCACCTGGCACTGCTGGCTGCGCAGTACCCCTTGCAGCAGCAGCCGTTGCCGGCGGCCGCCATCGCCGAAGGCATGCTTCCCCACACCCTGCAGGCACTGCTGGGCTGGCCGCGCTCGCAGCTGCCTGAGGGCTGGGTGGCCAGCGCGCCCTACCTGGAGCTGCCGCAGGTCATCGTGCGACGCCGGGATGCGCCGCTGGTGCTGGGCCTGGACGCGCTGCGCGGGCGCACCGTGGCCAGCCCCGATACGCTGCCGTTGGCCGGACTGCTGGCCGAGCAGGCGCCGGGCGCGCAGCTGCTGGCGCCGGCACCGCTGGATGATGCGCTGTCACTGCTGGGCACCGGCCTGGTGGATGCCGTGGTCGCCAATCTCGGTGAAGTCGAATCGGCGCTGCGCCGCTACCAGGGCGATCCGCTGGTGATCGCCGCGCCGGCGGGGTTCGACGATGCGCTGGTGCTGGCCACGGTGCCCGCCTGTGCCCATGTCGTGAGCGCGTTCGAGCAGGCCGTGTCGCAGCTGACCGACCACGAGCGCGGCGCGATCCGCGCGGCCTGGTTGCCGGAGCAGCCACGACGGCAGGAGGCAACATCGCCCCTGCACTGGCTGGTCTCGACCGCGCTGATCCTGCTGGCGCTGGTGCTGGTGTACGCCTTCGGCTACTGGCGCGTGCATCGCGAAAGCGTGCGCCGCCGGGTTGCCGGACAGCGCCTGCAGGAAGTGACCGCGAACCTGCCGGCGGTGGTCTACCAGGCCCGCCGCGCCAGCAATGGCCTGTGCAGCTTTCCGCAGATCGCCGGGGATGTGCAGGCCCTGTTCGGGGTCAGCGTGGAGAGCGCGCGGATCGATCATCGACGGCTGCTGGCCGCAGTCCACCCCGAGGATCGCGGTCGTGTGCTGGACGATATCGATGCGGCGGCGCTGGCCCGAAGCCCGATTGATGTCACCTTCCGCACGCATTCGCCACAGGGATGGCGCTGGGTGCATGCACACGGTCGGCCGCTGTCGTGCGATGACGGCAACGTCGAATGGAGTGGCTACTGGATCGATGTCAGCGAGGCCCAATCACGCACCCGCGCGCTGGCCGAGGCGCAGCGCGAGGCCGAGCAGGCGGCACTGGCCAAGACCCATTTCCTGGCCACGATGAGCCATGAGATCCGCACGCCGATGAGTACCCTGCTGGGCATGCTTGAACGGCTGGCGGGCAGCGGGCTGGATCGCCGCCAGCAGCAGGTGCTGGTGACGATCGGCGATGCCGCGCAGATGCTGCGGCAGATCCTCGACGACGTGCTGCACAGCCAGCGCCTGCACGCCGCGCCGCTTCAGCTGCAGCCCACCGGCGTGGCGACGCTGGTGCGGGCGGTGCAGCAGCTGCTGATGCCGGTGGCGGCCAGCCGTGGCCTGTACCTGGAGGTTGAACTCGATCCGGCGCTGCAGGCCGGGTCGTTGGCGGATGGCCTGCGCCTGCGCCAGATCCTGTTCAACCTCACCGGCAATGCGCTCAAGTTCACCCTGCACGGTGGCGTGCGGCTGCAGGTGCAGGTACGGCAGCAGTATGCGGGCGGCCAGCGCCTGCGCCTGCAGGTGAGCGACAGCGGCGTGGGTATCAGTCCGGAGCGGCAGCAGGCCGTGTTCGCCGCCTACACCCAGGCCGAGGCATCGACGTCGCGGCGCTTCGGCGGCAGCGGCCTGGGCTTGGCGATCTGCCGCGAGCTGGCCGCATCGATGGGCGCGGAACTGCGCCTGCGCAGCACGCCGGGCGAGGGCACCACAGCCTGGCTGGAGCTGGACCTGACCGCGTGCGAGCTGCCCGTGGATGCGCCGGCCCCGGTTGTCGATGCGCTGGCGCTGCCACCGGTACGGGTGCTGGTGGCCGAGGACCATCCCACCAACCGGCAGCTGCTTGAGCAGCGGTTGCACGACCTGGGCCTGCAGGTGCACGCCTGCGTCGACGGGCGCCAGGCCCTGCAGGCATGGCAGGCGCAGTCGTTCCAGCTGGTCATCACCGATTGCCACATGCCGGGGATGGACGGCTTCGCGCTGGCCCGCGCGATTCGTGCCGACCCCTGTGGCCAGCGTGCGCGGGTGCCGATCATCGCGCTCACCGCCAGCGTGCTGGACCGCACCCGCGACGCCTGCCGCGACGCCGGCATCGATCACTTTCTTGCCAAGCCGACCGAGGCGCGGGAGCTGCGCGCGTTGCTGGCCGCGATCCTGGCGCCGGCGTCAGTGCGCCAGTAGGCGCACGATGCTGGCGGCGGCGTCGCGGCCCTCGGCCACGGCGGTCACCACCAAGTCGGCACCGCGCACCACATCGCCACCGGCAAACAGGCGCGGATGCGCGGTCTGGAACGGCAGGCGGTCCTTGCCACCGGCCACGATGCGGCCGTTGGACTGGCTTTCCACGCCATGTTCGGCCAGCCACGCCGGCACGGTCGGCGAGAAGCCGAAGGCGATGATCACCACGTCCGCTTCCAGCAGCGATTCGCTGCCCTCGATCGGCACCGCGTTCTGGCGGCCATTGGCATCAGGCTCGCCGAGGCGGGTCTCGACCACCGTCACGCCGATCACTTCGTCATCGGCACCGGCTTCAATCGACAGCGGCTGGCGGTTGAACAGGAAGCGCACGCCTTCCTCGCGCGCATTGGCCACCTCGCGCGCGCTGCCGGGCATGTTGGCCTCGTCGCGGCGATAGGCACAGGTGACCTTGGCTGCGCCCAGCCGTACCGCGCTGCGCACGCAGTCCATGCCGGTATCGCCACCGCCGAGCACCACAACGCGCTTGCCGTTGAGGTCGGGCAGGGCGATGGTGTCTTCCCAGCCGGCAATCGGCCGGCCCTTCGGATCATCGCCGCTGACGATGCGGCTGTTCTGCACCAGGAACGGCAGCGCCGGCAGCACGCCCTTCAGGTCCTGGCCGTCCAGGCCACCATCGGTGTAGCGGTAGGCGCCGGTGCCGACGAACACCGCATCGTGGCTGTCCAGCAGCTGCTGCATGCTGACATCGCGGCCGATCTCCACGCCCAGGCGGAACTGCACGCCCATGCCTTCCAGCACCTCGCGGCGGCGGTGGATCACGTCCTTGTCCAGCTTGAAGCTGGGGATGCCGAACTGCAGCAGCCCGCCGATCTGTTCGTAGCGGTCGTAGACCACGGCGGTGATGCCGGCGCGCGCCAGGCGGTCGGCACAGGCCAGCCCGGCTGGGCCGGCACCGATCACCGCCACGCTGTGCCCGCTCGGCTGCACGGCACCCAGGTCCGGGCGCCAGCCGCTGGCCAGCGCGGTGTCGACGATGTACTTCTCGACCGCACCGATGGTGACCGCGCCGAATTCCTCCAGTGTGCAGCTGCCTTCGCACAGCCGGTCCTGCGGGCACACGCGGCCGCACACCTCCGGCAGCGGGTTGGTGCTGTGGCACAGGGTGGCGGCCTCGTGGATGCGGTTTTCCTGCACCAGCTGCAGCCACTGTGGAATGGCGTTGTGCACCGGGCATTTCCAGCTGCAATAGGGGTTGCCGCAGTCCAGGCAGCGGCCGGCCTGGTACTGGGCGTCTTCCTTGCCGAACTTGCCGTACAGCTCGCCCCAGTCGCCGGACGTGCGCAGTTCCACTGGAATGCGCTGCGGCATGGTGCGGGGCAGGTCGAGGAACTGGAAAGCGTGCTTGCGGCTCATGATCGTCTCGGCAGTGCAGTGCGCGCGCTCAGGCGGCGCGGCGCAGGGTTTCGGTCAGCGACTCGATGCTGGCAGCCTTGGGTTTGACCAGCCAGAACTTGCCGATGTAATCGCGGAACTCGTCCAGGATCTGCTGCGCCCAGATGCTGCCGGTCAGCTCACGGTGGCGGCCGATCAAGCGATGCAGGTGCTGGCGGTAGTTCTCGAAGCCCTCGGCGGAGACGCGATGGATGTCGATCAGCTCGTGGTTGTAGCGGTCGACGAAATCGCGGTCGACGTCCAGCACGTACGCCAGGCCACCGGTGAAGCCGGCACCGAAGTTCAGGCCGACCTTGCCCAGTACCAGCACCACGCCGTCGGTCATGTACTCGCAGCAGTGATCACCGGCGCCTTCGACTACGGCCAGCGCGCCGGAATTGCGCACCGCGAAGCGCTCGCCCGCGCGACCTGCGGCGAACAGCTCGCCACCGGTGGCGCCATACAGGCAGGTGTTGCCGATGATCGCGGTGCTGCGTGCCTCGAAGCGGGCGCCACGCGGCGGGCGTACCACTAGGCGGCCGCCGGCCATGCCCTTGCCGACGTAGTCGTTGGCTTCGCCTTCCACTTCCAGGTGCAGGCCACCGACGTTGAAAGCGCCGAAGCTCTGCCCGGCACTGCCGCGGAAGCGCAGTTCCAGCGGTGCCTCGGCCATGCCCTGGTTGCCATGCGCGCGCGCCACCGCACCGGCCAGGCGGGTGCCGATGCTGCGGTCGGTGTTGTGGATCAGGAAGCGGTGTTCGCCGCCGCGCTTGTGCTCGATGGCCGAGGCCAGCAGGCCATCCATCTGCGTGGCCAGGCTGTCCGGCGATTCGTACAGGCGCTGTGCGGCGCAGTGGCTGCCCTCGTAGCGGCTGTCGGCCAGCAGGCGCGACAGATCCACGCGCACGCCGTCGCGCGGCGCCGCCTCGATCTGCCGAAGCAGGTCGGTGCGGCCAACGATCTCGTCCAGCGAACGCACGCCCAGGTACGACAGCCAGCCACGCACTTCCTCGGCCAGAAGGCGGAAGAAGTTCTCCACGCGCTCGGGCTGGCCGGTGAAGTGGTTCTCGCGCAGGCGCTCGTCCTGGGTGGCCACGCCGGTGGCGCAGTTGTTCAGATGGCAGATGCGCAGGTACTTGCAGCCCAGCACGATCATCGGCGCGGTACCGAAGCCGAAGCTGTCCGCGCCCAGCAGCGCGGCCTTGACCACGTCCAGGCCGGTCTTCAGGCCACCGTCGGTCTGCAGCAGGGTGCGCCCGCGCAGGTCGTTGGCCAGCAGCGCCTGGTGCGCTTCGGCCACGCCCAGTTCCCACGGCACGCCGGCATAGCGGATCGAGCTGACCGGCGAGGCACCGGTGCCGCCGTCATGGCCGGAAATGGTGATCAGGTCCGCACCGGCCTTGACCACGCCGGCGGCAATCGTGCCGACGCCGGCATGACTGACCAGCTTCACCGACACCAGCGCGGTCGGGTTGACCTGCTTGAGGTCGTAGATCAGCTGCGCCAGGTCTTCGATCGAATAGATGTCGTGATGCGGCGGCGGCGAGATCAGGCCAATGCCCGGCCGTGCGTAGCGCAGGCGTGCGATCAGTTCGTTGACCTTGTGCCCCGGCAGCTGGCCGCCCTCGCCGGGCTTGGCGCCCTGCGCGACCTTGATCTGCAGCACTTCGGCATTGACCAGATACTCAGCGGTGACGCCGAAGCGGCCGGAGGCCACCTGCTTGATCTTGCTGCGGCGTTCGGTGCCGTAGCGCGCGGGGTCTTCGCCACCTTCGCCGGAATTGCTGCGGCCGCCGAGGCGGTTCATGGCGATCGCCAAGGCTTCATGCGCCTCCGGCGACAGCGCGCCGAGGCTGATCGCGGCGGTATCGAAGCGCGGGAACAGCGCGCTGGCCGGCGCCACTTCGTCCAGCGGCACGGGCGTGGCCGCCGGCACCAGTTCCAGCAGGTCGCGCAGCGCCGACGGCGGGCGCGCATGCACGGCATCGCAGTACTGCTGCCACGCACGCGGGTCACCGCTGCGCGCCGCGCGCTGCAGGGTGGTGACCACGTCCGGGTTGTACATGTGGTACTCGCCGCCGTGCACGTACTTCAGCAGGCCGCCGACATCCACGTCCTGCTGCGCGTCCCAGGCCTGCGCACACAGCTCACGCGCATCGGCATCCAGGCGTGCAAAGCCGGCGCCGCCGATGCGCGAGGCGGTATCCGGGAAGCACAGGTCCACCACCTCCGGTTCCAGGCCGATGATCTCGAACAGCTGCGCACCGCGGTAGCTGGCCACGGTACAGATGCCCATCTTCGAGATGATCTTCGACAGGCCCTTGTAGACGCCCTTGCGGTAGCGGCGGCCGATCTGCGACTGCTCGCCACCCTTGCTGAGCTTGAGGATGCCGCGGCGGCCCAGATCGAACAGGGTCTGGTAGGCCAGATACGGATACACCGCAGTGGCACCGAAGCCGAGCAGGCAGGCCATGTGGTGCGGGTCGCGCGCGGTGCCGGTCTCGACGATCAGGTTCACATCGCAGCGCAGGCCCAGGCGCGAGAGGTGGTGATGGATGGCGCTGGTGGCGAGCAGCGCATGCACCATCGGCCGCCCGGCCACCGGGTAGCGGTCGGACAGCAGCAGCATCACCATGCCGTCGCGCGCAGCCTGTTCGGCCTCGGTGCAGATGCGCTCGATGCCGGCACGCAGGCCTTCGTCTTCGCTGTAGGACAGGTCGAGCAGACGGTTGGCCTGCACGTACTGGTCCATCTTCAGCAGCTGGCGCAGCTTGCGCTGGCTCAGCACCGGCGAGTTGAGGATGACGTGGTTCACCGTCTCCGGGCCGGCATGGAAGATGTTGGTCTCCTTGCCGAGCTGGGTGGACAGGGACATCGCGCAGTCTTCGCGCAGCGGATCGATCGGCGGGTTGGTGACCTGCGCGAAGGCTTGGCGGAAATAGTCGTAGAGCGGGCGGCTGCGCTGGCTGAGCACGGCCATCGGCGTGTCGTCGCCCATCGAGCCGGTGGCCTCCTGCTCGGTCTCGGCCAGCGGCCGCAACACCTGCTCCACTTCCTCGCTGCTGAGCTGGTACAGCTTGTGGTAGCTGCGCAGGGTGCCTTCGTCGAACGGCTCTTCCACCAGCGACGGATCGATCAGTTCGGTCTGCAGGTAGGTCACGCCCTGCTGCAGCCACTGCTTGTACGGCGCGCGGCCACGGTTGATGCGATCCACCGCGTCCGAATCGAGCAGGTCGCCGCGCTTGAGGTCGATGGCCACCATCTCGCCGGGGCCGAGCTTGCCCTTGCGCACCACGCGCTCGGTCGGCACTTCCCACACGCCGGCTTCGGAGGCGACCAGGAAGTGGCGGTCGGCGGTCAGCATCCAGCGCGCCGGGCGCAGGCCATTGCGGTCGAGGGTACACACGGCGTAGCGACTGTCGCAGGCGACGATGCCGGCCGGGCCGTCCCACGGCTCGCTGTTCAGGCCATGGAACTCGTAGAACGCCGCCAGGTCCGGGTCCTTGAACTCCAGCGACTGCGTGGCCGGCGGCACGAGGATGCGCAGCGCCTGGATCAGTTCCATGCCACCGGCGACCATCAGCTCCAGCATGTTGTCCAGGCTCTGCGAGTCCGAACCGTGCATGGAGATGACAGGATCGAACTCGGCGATGTCGAACCGCGGGGTTTTCCACACCTTGCTGCGCGCCTGCGCCCAGCGCCGGTTGCCTTCAATGGTGTTGATCTCGCCGTTGTGGGCGAGCATGCGGAACGGGTGCGCCAGCGGCCAGCGCGGCAGCGTGTTGGTTGAGAAGCGCTGGTGGAACACGATCGCGCTGGAGGCCAGTTCGCGGCGCTGCAGGTCCGGGTAGAAGCGGCTCAGCTTGTCCGGCAGCACCATACCCTTGTAGCTGATCGAATCCGGGGTGAGCGTGGTGACGTAGAAGTCGGCGTACTCGCGCAGCTGCTGTTCGCTGCGGCGGCGGGCCAGGAACAGCGCCAGCGCGAAGCCGGCGTCATCCTGGCCGACTCCGGCATCGACGAACACCTGCTCGATTCGCGGCAGCGTGTCGCGCGCCAGCTGGCCGCAGACGCTGTCGTCGGTGGGCACGTCGCGCCAGCCCGCCACCCGGCATCCGACCTTTTCCAGTTCTTCCTGCAATCGGGTGCGGCAGGCCTGCGCCGCATCGGCAGCGTGCGGCAGGAACACCAGGCCGGCGGCAAAGCGCGCGGCAATGGTGATGCCGGCTTCGCTGGCCAGCAGTTTCAGGAACGCATCGGGGCGGCGCAGCAGCAGGCCGCAGCCATCGCCGGTCAGGCCATCGGCGGCAACGCCACCACGGTGGGTCATGCGCGAAAGCGCGGCGATGGCGGTATCAACCAACAGGCGCGAAGGTTGATCGTCGAGCTGGGCGACCATGCCGAATCCACAGGCATCGCGCTCGGAGCGCGGGTCGTAAAGCCCTTGGCGGTTGCGGGGGGCCATCTCTACCTCGATGCGTATAGGGTTGGCGGCGACACTCGTCCCCGCTCATTCCCTGGAGCGCATCGTGAGGCCACCGGATGCCTCGACTAGATCACAGGTTGCTGCAACGCCGCAATACACGGTTGCAGGTGCAACAGAACGCGCCGGCACCCCCGTGCCGGCGCGGGGCCGGACTCAGCCGCAGCGCGCGCCGCTGACCGCGCCCTTGTCGTCCAGTTCAATGTTCAGGCGGTCGCCGAGGAACTCCATCGTGGCCACGTCACTGGGCTTGAGCACACGCACCTGGCTGGCGCCGGCATCTTCCTGCGCCTGCTTGCCGAGGGCATCGGTGTAGGCCTGGCCGACCAGGCTCTGTACCTGGCTGGCGTCGCAGGTGCCAACCGGCGGTGCCTCGGTGGCCTTGCCGGCGTCGTCGGCCGGTGCCTTGGCGGCTTCGGCGGCCTGCTGGGCGTGGGCCGTGGCCGAATCCTGTTCATCCAGCGCCGGTGCCTGGCAGGCGGTCAGGGCCAGCACGGCCGGCAGCAACAGGACGGAGAGCGAACGGGCGCGAATCGGAAACGACATCATGACTCCGGAAGGGACTGTGAAAGCCTGAGCATAGCGGCGAACCGACCCTCACGTGTTTGTCTTGCGTTATCGACAGGATCACCGCGCCGCACCCGCGACACTCGCAGCCATGCCAACGCCCCCCACCCCGGAACAACAGGCCGCGCGCGCCGCCGGCCTGCGCTATGTCGATGACACCCAGCCCGGTTTCAGCCGCCGCCGCGCAGGCAAAGGCTTTGCCTACCGCGATGCCGACGGCCATGCCGTGCGCGAGGCCGCCACCCTGCAGCGCATCCGCGCCCTGGCAATTCCGCCGGCCTATACCGCGGTGTGGATCTGCGCCCATGCCAATGGCCACCTTCAGGCCACCGGCCGCGATGCACGGGGACGCAAGCAGTACCGCTACCATGCCGACTGGGCCGCGGTGCGCGACGCCGGCAAGTTCGACCGGGTGATCGCCTTTGGCGAAGCACTGCCTGCGCTGCGTCGCCGGCTCGGCCGCGATCTCAAGCGCAGCGGCTTCCCGCGCGAAAAGGTGCTGGCGGTGGTGGTCGCGCTGCTGGCCGACACCCTGGTGCGGGTCGGCAATGAAACCTACGCGCGGGAAAACAAATCCTTTGGCCTGACCACGCTGCGCAACCGGCACCTGGACCTGCTGCGGGGCGGGCGCGTGCGGATGCGCTTCCGCGGCAAATCCGGGCAGCTGCATGAAGTAACGGTCGGCGACCGCCGGCTGGGCACGCTGGTGCGCGGTGTGCAGCAGTTGCCGGGCCAGGCCCTGTTCCAGTACCGCGACGACGACGGTGTGATCCAGCCGGTCGATTCCGGTGCGGTCAACGATTACCTGCGCGAGGTGATGGGGGAGGATTTCACCGCCAAGGATTTCCGTACCTGGGGCGGCACCCTGGCTGCAGTACAGGCGTTCGCCGCCACCGAACTGCCCGAACCGGCCAGCCAGCGCGCGCTGGCCAAGGTGCAGCGTGAGGTGGTGTGCAAGGTGGCGGCCCAGTTGGGCAACACGCCTGCGGTGTGCCGCAAGGCCTATATCGACCCTTGCGTGTTCGCCGGCTGGGAGCGCGGCGAACTGGCGAAACTGGCGGGCCTGCGTGGGCCGCGCCAGTGGGAACAGGCGACGCTGAAGCTATTGCGCCGCGCGCGGCGGCTGTCCAAGCGCGGCGGCGCGACGTAGCGCCGGGCTTGCTCGACGGCGGTTATCCGCAGTAGATCGCGGTGATGTTGTTGGTACGGCCCTTCTCGATGGTCAGGCGATCACCGCCTTCGTGCGCCGGCGGCACCCGCGGGCCGTCATGACGCAGCACCTGTACGTGCAGGCTGTCGCTGTCCACGCGTGCGCGTTCAACGGTGGCGTCCGAAGCGGCCAGGCCGAGTGCGCCGCGCACCATGTCGCTGTGGCACTGGCCGGAAATCACGCCGTCGATCGGCTGCACCTGGGCCATCGGCGTGCTGCTGCAGGCGGCGAGGGCGAGGGTAAGAGTGGCAGTGGCGATGGCATGTTTCATGGAGACGTCCTCGTGTGGGTGCGTGCAGGGTGCGACGGCAGGCGTGGTCGTGGAATGAATGCCGTGCACATCATGGACACGGTGCGCTCACTGCCGCCGACAACCCGGATAGTGACACTGCAGTTGCGGCGGATGCCGCCCCCGGTAGTGCCGGCCGCTGGCCGGCAGCCCCTTTCCCTCCCGAGGAGACCTGCATGGCCACCACTACAAAGACCCCCGCCCGCCGCAAAGCTTCGCCCAAGGTGCGCAAAGGCAGCACCGCGACGAAGGCCGTGGCCGACCCCGCTCGGCCACGCGTGGTGAAGACCGCCACCCGCAAGGCCGCCGCCAGCGATCCGCGCGCGGCACGTGTGGCTTCCCGGCAGCGACGCCTGCAGGACCAGGAAAAGGCCAAGGACGCGCGCGCCGCGAAGAAGGCAACTAAGAAGACCGCCACCCAGGCGGGTGCGCGCAGGCAACCTGACGCCATGCCCGCGCAGCAGCTCGCCAAACCAGGGCATGAGCATGAACTGCAACTGGCGCCGCGTTTCCTGGCGCCCGACTACGCCGGCAGCGGCAAGCTGCAGGGCCTGCGCGCGATCATCACTGGCGGTGATTCAGGCATCGGCCGTGCCGTAGCCGTGTTGTTCGCGCGCGAGGGTGCGGATGTGGCGGTGCTGCACCTGGATGAAGCCGAGGACGCGGACATCACCCGCCAGCATGTGGAACGCGAAGGCGGACGCTGTGTGGTAATCGCCGGCGACGTGCGCGATCCGCGCTTCTGCAACAAGGCGGTGAAGCAGGTGGCCAAGGAATTCGGCGGCATCGATATCCTGGTCAACAACGCGGCCTTCCAGTTGCACTGCGAGCGCCTGGAAGACCTGGAAGACGCGCACCTGCAGGAAACCCTGCAGACCAACATCGGTGGCTACATCCAGATGGCACGCGCGGTGCTGCCGCACCTGGGCGAGGGCGCCAGCATCATCAACACCGGCTCGGAGACCGGCCTGTTCGGCAGCAAGGCACTGATCGACTACTCGGCCACCAAGGGCGCGATCCATGCGTTCACCAAGGCGCTGGCCAGCCAGTTGCTGCCGCGTGGCATCCGGGTCAACTGCGTCGCGCCGGGCCCGGTATGGACGCCGCTGAACCCCGCCGACAAGGAGGCCGAAGATGTTGCGGAGTTCGGCAAGGACAGTGACATGGGGCGGCCCGCCCAGCCGGAGGAGCTGTCTCCGGCTTACGTGTTCCTGGCCTCACCGGCCTGCGCCAGCTACATCAGCGGAGCGATCCTGCCGGTGATGGGCGGGCCGCGGGGGTAGCTCCCGCAGCCGTCGGGGCGGGCGCGTACAGATCGGCAATGCGTGGAATGAAGCGCTGCGGATTGGCACCGACCAGGTTGGTCAGCATCACCACCGCCACGCCGCGCTCGGGATAGACCACGAAGGCCGAGCGCGCCCCGCCGATGCCGGCCACCTGCAGGTCGGGCGAGGCGTTCAGTACCGGCCAGCCGCCGGCCCATGCACCGGCGCGACCGTCGGCCAGGCGCTCGGCAGTCCACATGCGCTGCCGCGCCGGGTCCTGCAGCAGGCGGCCTTCGGTCAACGCGACCAGCCAGCGTGCGGTGTCATCGGCAGTGGTGAGGATGCCGCCGCCGGCCCACAGGCTCGGCGGCACGTCGTAGAACCAGTGCGACAGGCGCGGCGGCGCGTGGGCGGCATCGGTAGCGCGCGGCGCCAGGCTGTACATCGTCGCCACATCCGGAATCAGGTCATAGCTGTCGCCGAAGGTGGTGCGTGCCATGCGTGCGCCACTGAACTGGGCGGTGGCCAGGAAGCGTTCGTAGGGCATGCCCGATTGCCGCGTGATGATCCGCGACAGCAGCAGGTAGTTGGTCTGGTTGTAGGCAAAGCGCTGCCCGGGTGCCGCTTCGAGCGGTCGCGCGCTGACCGCCGTCCATGCCTGTGCTTCCGACCCTCCACCCAGCAGGCCGTTGGCATCGAGGATGTCCGGCAGGCCCGAGGTGTGGGCCAGCAGCTGGCGCACGCGCACCTCGCGCCAAGCCGCCGGCAGATCGTGCAGGTAGCGCGAGGCCGGTGCATCCAGATCCACTCTCCCCTGCTCTGCCAGCTGTGCGATGGCGACCCCGGTGAAGGCCTTGGTGGCCGAGTTGAGCGGGAAGCGGGTGTCGCGCGAGGCGAGCACGCCGTTCTCCATGTTGGCCAGGCCGTAGGCTTCGGAGAGCACTATCTGGCCGTCCTTGACCACGGCCAGCTGCAGTCCGGGAATGCGCTCGTCCAGCATGATCCGGCGGACCAGGCGGCGGGTCTGGTCGTTGGCCTGGTCCTGGCTGGCGGACACAGCGGCGAAGGGCAGGGCGCTGATGAGCATGAGTGCGACTCGAAGCGTTGGGCGGAACATGCGGATTCCCGGCGGGAGGTTGAGGGTCGGATGCGCTGAAGGCGGAAAAGGTTTAGCTGGCCTGCCGCCCTACCGTTCGTCGGACCGTGACTTCCGGGGGGTTGACTACAGTTGTCGTCAAGCTGACAGTGACGACACGTGTAGTCAAGGGAGTGTTGTCATGCGTGGCAAGACCATCGGGGACCAGGAACTGGCCCTGCTGCAGTACATCGATGAACATGCGCCGGCCAGCGTCGGCGAGGTCGCCAGCGGCTACGGCGAGGCCCGTGGCCTGGCCCGTTCCACCGTGCTGACAATGATGGAGCGGCTGAGGGCGAAGGGCTATCTTCAGCGCAGGCAGCAGGACGGCGTCTACCGTTACCAGGCCACCCGCGGCCCGCAGAGCGTGCTGCAGGGCGCCGTGGCCCAGTTCGTCGACAACACCCTGCAGGGCTCGGTGTCGCCGTTCGTGGCCTACCTGTCGCAGCGCCAGCAGGTCAGCGACAACGAGCTGGCCGAGCTGGAAGCGCTGGTCGCCCAACTCCAATCGCGTCGCCACGAGGGCTGAGCCATGGACACCACGATGCTGATCCCGATGCTGGAACGGCTGGGCTGGACCAGCCTGCAGACCGTGCTGCTGGTGGCCCTGGTGTATGGCCTGTGCCGTTTGCTGCCGTCGCTGTCGGCGGCGACCCGTTGCCGCCTGTGGTGGCTGGTGTCGCTGCAGGCCGTGCTCGGGCTGCTCTGGAGCCAGCCGCTGCAGCTGGCCTGGCTGCCGGCCCCGCAGGCCGTGGCGATGACCGCCACCGAAGTGATGACCGAGACGCTGCATCCGCTGGCGCCGGAGGTGTCGGCGCAGCTGCTGGCCGCGATGCCGATGCCTGCCGCGGAAGTACCGGCAGTGGCGTGGTGGGCGGTTGCACTGGCCGCGCTGTGGCTGTCCGGCGTGCTGCTGATGGCGCTGCGCACCTTCGGCGAATGGCGCCGCTGCCGCGCGTTGCTCGCTGCGGCCTATCCCTGCGAGGACGAGGCGCTGGTGCAGGCGCTGCAGCTGGCCTCCGACGCGCACGGGGTGCGCCCGGCGCCGCGGCTGTGGATGAGCACGCAGGTGGACTCGCCGCAGCTGGTCGGGCCGTTCCGTCCGGTGCTGCTGCTGCCGGCCGGCGATAACGCGCTGCAGGGCGACGCGCTGGACCTGGCGCTGACCCACGAACTGCAGCACCTGCAGCGCCGTGACCTGCAGTGGGGCCTGCTGCCCGCGCTGGCGCAGCACCTGTTCTTCTTCCATCCCCTGCTGCGGCTGTCGGTGCGCGAATATGCTCAGGCCCGCGAGGAAGCGGTGGATGCGGCGGTGGTGGGCCAGCACGGTGCCAGCCGCCAGGCCTATGGCCGCCTGCTGCTGCAGCTGGGCGTGGCGCCGCAGCCGCACCTGGGTGTGGCCAGCGCTGCGCCGAGCACCACCAGCCTGAAGCGCCGCCTGATGAGCCTGCAGCCGCGTCGTGCCTGCCCGCGCATCCTCGCTCTCGGCCTGACTGCCCTGGTGGTTGCGGTGGGCGTGGCGCCGATGCGGCTGGTCGCAGCGCCGGTGCCGCCTGCACCGCCCGCGCCTCCGGCGGCACCGACCGCCGTGGTGCCAGCGCCGCCGGCCCCGAAGGCGCCGCCTGCACCGCCGATGTCGGCACGCGCGCCGGCGGCCCCGGTGGCCCCTGCACCGCCCGCCGAGCCGGCCGACGTCGAGGAGCTGTCCGGCCCGGACGATGCGGATGTGGCGGTCGACGTGGATGTCGATGTCGACCCTGGCATCGACGTTCGCCACAGCACCTCCCACAGTTCCTCCATCACCACCTACGGGCGGCTCGATCTGGGCACGTCGCCGCCGCAGGCGTTCGTGCTGGTCGATGGTGATTCCACCTTCGCCAACGGCGGCATCGACGACGTGACGCTGGCCCGCAAGCAGCTCGGCAAGGGCCCGGCGTTGTGGTTCCGCCAGGGTGACAAGCGCTACATCGTGCGTGACCCGATGCTGATCCAGTCGCTGCGGCGTGCCTACGCCGGTGCGTTCGACCTGGGGCAGCAGCAGAGCGCACTGGGCCGGCAGCAGAGCGCGCTTGGTCGCCAGCAGAGTGCACTCGGCAAGCAGATGGGCGAGATGGGCCGGCTGCAGGGTGAGGAGGCGCGGCGCATGGCGTTGGCAGCGGCTGAGGCTGCGCGCAGTGCGATGAGCGCGCATGACATCAATCGCGAAGCCGCCGCCGAAGCCGCGAAGGCGGCGCGGGGGGCGACCAGCGATGCCGCGATTGCGCAAAACGCCGCACGTGAGGCTGCCGCCGAGGCACGCCGCGCGATGCAGGAAGCCCGCAGCCAAGCCGCACAGTCCAGCCGCACCCGCGACATGAGCCGCTTGGCCAGCCAGCAGGCCGAACTGGCCAGCCGCCAGGCGGCGCTGGGCAGCCAGCAGGCCGCACTGGGCGAACGCCAGGCGCAGGTGCACGCGCAGGCCGCACAGCAGGCGCAACTGGTGATCGCCCGCGCACTGGCCAGCGGCAAGGCCGAGCGGCTCTGAAACGGCGGTAGCGCCGGGCCATGCCCGGCGCTACCCGGCGGGACATCAACCGCAGCTGGCGCGCTCGATCTTGTTCTGCGCGTCCACCTGCACGGTCACGCGGTCCTGCCGGAAGTCCATGGTCACCGCCATGCCCGGCTTGACCACCCGCGCATTGCGCGCGCCGCTGGCGCTCACCAGCTGCTTCACGGTGGACTCGTCGGCGGTCTTGCCGGTGAAGGCATCCAGCGAATCCGGTTTGCACTCGTGCGCGCCCTCGGCAACGGGCGGTGGCGTGCTGTCGTGTGTGGTACCACTGCCGGCATGGCTGCAGGCGGCCAGCGGCAGGACGGCGAGCAGGGCCAGGGGGCTGAGGCGCATCGTCGGGCTCCAAGCGTGGATGGTGATGGCAGTGTCACCGCTGCCACCGTCAGGCCATGTCAACGCTTACTGCCCGACCAGCGCCAGTGTCTCGCGCTCGCGCTGCTCCTCGCGCACCAGCCGCTGCAGCAGCAGGGCCAGGGTCACTACGTCCTGGTGATTGTGGTCGGCCACCCGGCGCAGGTTCACCGCGTCACCGCCGCGCAGGAAGCGCAGCCATGCACCGGGTGCTTCCGAACCGGGCAGGTCATCCTCGCGCACCACGCGCAGCAGCTGGCGTTCGACGGTGGACAGCTTGCAGTTCTCCCAGCTGCCGCGATAGCGCCGGCGCGTGGGATAGAGCAGGTCCACATGGTCCAGCGCGGTGATCGGGTCGCGTTGCCGGGCCAGCCGATAGCGCGCCTTCAGCAGCGGCGCGTCGTAGCTGCGGCCGTTGTAGCTGCAGAACACGGTGGACGGCTGCAGCCAGCTGGCGAAGGTGGCCAGCATCGCGTCCTCGGCGGCCATCGTGGACATCAGCAGTTGGCGGATGCGCAGGCCTTCGCCGCGACGCGGGCAGGCATGCCAGTCCGCAGCGCCGATCATGAAGGCGCGGGTACCGGTACCACCGGCCAGGCCGGTGGTTTCGGTATCGAAGAACAGCAGGTCGCGCGCGGCCACGTGCTGGCCTTCGCGACGGGCGAAATCCAGTGACAGTGGCTGCGCCGGAATCGGCTGCGGTTGCAGTGATTCGATCAGGAACAGGCCGGGTGCGATCTCTTCGCCGGGCAACTGCCGGTCGTGCGCGCTGGCGCGTGCCGGCGCAGGATTGCCGCGCGTGCGCAGGCCGAGCAAGCGATGCAGGCTGCCCACTTCCGGCCGCCGCAGCGGTGCCGGCGCCGTGGAAGGTGCTGCCGTGCCAGTCGGTTTGTGGCGGATCTCCTGCTCGACCCAGGCAAACACCGAGCGCTCGGCTGCCGGCTGCCGAGCGTCGTTGGCGGCCACAGGGGGCGGTGCAGCCGGCGGCGGCTCGGTCGCGGCCGGCGTACTCGCCTTCGGGTCACCGGCCTGCCTGCGCAGCAGGCGAAGCTTGTCCAGGCTCAGGCTCACGGTGCCAGCAGCTCCATCGGCTCGCGCGTGGTCACCACCACGTCGCGCACGTGCTGGCAGGCCTCGGCATCGAACAGGTCGAGCACGCGCAGCGCCAGTGCACGTGGCGAGGTGTCATCCTCTTCCTGCGCCGCCAGCACCGGGCCCACGCAGGCCGGGCAGCCCGCCTTGCAGTCGCAGCGCTGCACCAGTTCGCGCGCGCGCTGCACCAGTTCGGCCTGACGCTGCCACAGCGGCTCGCTGAGGCCGACACCGCCGGGGAAGTTGTCGTACAGGTACACCGTCGGCACGAATTCCTGCAGCAGCTCGACGACGCCGGGATCACCCTCGCCGCCGCGCAGCTGGCCACGGCCGGTCTGGTCGGCAATCGCGAACCAGGAACCATCGCCATTGCCGACCGACTTCTGCAGATCGCGCGCATCGGCCATCACCGCCACAGTGGCGACGATGTGCAGTGCGTAGGCGGCGCCGAGGAAGCCATCCAGCGCATCCTGCTTGCTGGCGAACGCGCGCAGCAGCAGCGCCTGCGGCAGCTGCCACCACACTGCTGTGGTATGCAGTTCCTGGTCGGGCAGGTTCACCGGGCCGTAGCCGATGTTCTCGTGCGTGTAGTAGCGGATCTTCTTGTAGCCGGCCACGCGGCGTACCACGTGCACTTCGCCATGGTGCGAATCGCCACGGCCGGCCACGCCGCCATCGAAGCGGTCCAGCACCTTGAGCTTGGTGAAGTCGATGCTGTCGGTGTAGTAGTCCACGTGGGTGCGCGTGACGTAGGCCTTGCGGCCTTCCCAGTCCAGCGTCTCCACCTGGTACGGCGTCGACTGCACCATGTGGATTGCGCCTTCATACAACGTGAGCGCGGCCGCAGAATAGTCGACCTCGGCAATGATCTGCTGGCGACCATCGCTGCGGTCGACCACCACGAAGTTGCCATCGGCCACTGCGCGCAGGCTGACTGCATTGGCCGGGTAGCTGTCGGCGATCCACTCCCAGCGCTCGCCTTCGCGGTGGATGACTTCAGTTTCGGCCAGCGCTTCCAGGAACACTTCCGGATCGATCGGGCCGAAGCCATCGCCGACCCGGAACGGCAGCTCGAAGGCCGCGCAGCGGATGTGGTCGAACAGGATCAGCGGCTGGTCCGGCGCGATGCGCGCGTGTTCGGGCGAGGCCTCGGCAAAGAAATCCGGATGGCGCACCACGTACTGGTCCAGCGGCTGTGAGCTGGCCACCATCACGCCCAGCGCGGGCTGCTGGCGGCGACCGGCGCGGCCGAAGCGCTGCCAGGTCGCGGCCACACTGCCGGGGTAGCCGTTGAGGATGACCACGTCGAGGCTGCCGATATCCACGCCCAGCTCCAGCGCCGAGGTGCTGACGATGCCGTCGATGTTGCCCGCGCGCATCGCACGCTCGGTCTCGCGGCGTTCGGTGGGCAGGTAGCCACCGCGGTAGGCGCGGATGCGGGGCGGCTTGCGCGGGTCGTGGTCGAAGATGTCCTTCAGGTACTTGGTCAGCACTTCCACCATCAACCGTGTCTGCGCGAACACCAGGGTCTTCAGCCCGGACTTGATCGCGATGCGGGCGATGCGGTTGCTCTGCGAACGCGCCGAGGCACGCAGCCCCAGGTCAGGGTTGATCACCGGCGGGTTCCACAGCAGCACCTGCTTGGGCCCGCTGGGCGCGCCGGATTCGGTGATGGCGGTGACCGGTGCCTCGATCAGCGCTTCGGCATGCGCCTGCGGGTTGCCGATGGTGGCCGAGCACAGGATGAACTGCGGTTGCACGCCATAGAACGCGCAGACGCGCTTGAGCCGGCGCAGTACGTTGGTGACGTGGCTGCCGAACACGCCGCGGTAGGTGTGCACCTCGTCGATGACGATGTAGCGCAGGTTCTCGAAGAACTGCGCCCACTTGGTGTGGTGGGGCAGGATGGCCTGGTGCAGCATGTCCGGGTTGGATACCACGATGTCGCCGTGCAGGCGGATGGCCTGGCGCGCATCGCCGGGCGTGTCGCCATCGAAGGTGAAGGCCTTCACGCCGAGGTCGCCGGCGCGGTTGAGTTCCAGCAACTCGGCCACCTGGTCCTGGGCCAACGCCTTGGTGGGGAACAGGTACAGCGCCTTGGCCTTGTCCTGCATGGCCGCGCTGACCACCGGCAGGGTGTAGCACAGCGACTTGCCGCTGGCGGTGGGGGTGACGATGGCCACGTGTTCGCCGCGCTGGCTGGCCTCCCACGCTTCGGCCTGGTGGCTGTAGAGCTGATCGATGCCGCGTGCTTTCAGGGCGGCGGCCAGGGCGGGAGGTACCGAATCGGGGAGAGGCGCGTAGAGGCCCTCGCGGCCGGGAATGGCGAAGCTGCCGGTGATGCGGTCGTGGTAGCGGCGCTGCAGGCGCGCGCTGAGCAGGGCGCCATCGCGCGCGGGCAGGCCGTCGCGGGTGGCGAGCTTCTGCTCGGCATCGGCCGTGCGCTTGGCGAGTTCGTAGGCCATGGAAGAGGGAGCCGGGACGGTTTGCGAGGGGTCACATGGCACCACAGATGGGTCTCAGGGTGTGAGACCGCGTGCCGGGATGCAGTGAACCATTCAGTGCCCGGGGGCGGGGCGCTGCGTGATGTCGGCGGCGAGCGCTGTATTGCGGCGGAGGGACTGGCGTACGGCCAGGATGCATCGCAGCGCATGCCACGCTGCCAGCACCGCCACAACCGGCAGCCATCGCAGATCGCCCAGCCAGCCGGCAAGCAACAGCAACAGCAGCAGGCCCAGCCAAGCCAGCTGCCAGAACCCGCCACTGGACGGAAAGCGCTGCCGATCGCGGGCCAGGCACCAGCCCGGCCCTGCGCCCAGCACCGCGCCATCATCGGCGCGGACCTCCAGCCGCATCGACCGCCGCTGGGCAAACGCGCGGGCATCAGCCCATTCCCAGGGGAGCTGCACGCGCCGGTCGGTGCCCAGCAGCCATACCGGCCCGCCATCGGAACGCTTCCGATACGCCTGCAGCTGCCCCTGCAGCTGCAGCACGCGCTGGGCGGTTGCCGGACCGCGGTGTCGTGGCCACGCCAGCCACGCGGCACCTGCGGCAATCACCAGCATGAGCAGCGCCGGGATGCCGGACACGTCCACGGCTGCCCACAGCGCCAAGGCGGTGATCGGCAGTGCGGCGGGCCGCAACCCGGGGCCGCGACGCATCGCGACTTCGGCGGGTGATTCCCGCCGCTCGCCGCGGATGCGCGCGGCGGCGGGACGACGGAGCGATGCCACCTCGAAACCATTGAGGCGCACGACGACGGCCCAGTGCCTGCCCATCACCACCTCGGCGTCATTGTGGTCGGCGAGGTGCGGCCACGCCTGGCGGGGCATCAGCACGGGAATGCCGGCCAGCTGGCCGTCGCAGACCGGATAGTTGGCGCTGCGCGCGCCTGCGGTGAACGCGCCGCTGAGCCTGCGGACCTGGTGGTCGTGGATGCAGCCGGTCAACACGCGCAGTGTCGCCAATGCCGCGCGTTCCCGATCATCCAGCATGCGCAGCGCGCTGCTCCGCCGCAGCACGGTCATTCTGCAGCGGATGCGCGACGCCCACTCGAGCAGGGCCGCCGTGACCATCGCCACCAGCAAGGCCAGCCCGACCAGCAATGCCACGCGCGGCATCAGCCGCAGCGCATCTGCAGCGGAAGGAGTGTCGGAACGTGGGCCATGGTGCTCGCGTGCGTGGGAAACCCGGCAGCGTGGCGGCCTGGTGCACCGATGGGAATGACGATTGTTGCAAATCGCAGGTTGCGTGCCGCACGACGCAAGATCGGATGCACCCTGAACGTTCACGCTGCGCCCAACGAAATCTGAAGCCGTGATGCGTATCCTCGGGGATTGGACGCACCAGACAGGGCGATGGCTGTGGCACGACGGGAACTGCAGGGAGCACTTCTGGCCGGCATGATGCTGGCCGCCACTGCGCACGCGCAGCAGGTTGACGCCGTGATCGATCCGCCCACGGCGAGCGAGGTGCCGGCTGCCGATCCCGCCGCGCCACCGGACCTGCCCGCGCCACCGCAGGGCGATGTCACGACCCTGGGTGAGGTGCGCGCGATCAAGCCCGAGGATGAGGCGCTGGATCTGTACCGCTTCAAGAACCCGGTGAAGTTCGGCGACAACCGTTTCAGCCGCGACTGGAGCGAGCCGCCATCGCCGGAACAGGTGAGCATGGGCGGTGGCTACATCATGATGGGCGTGGTGAAGGGCGTGGTGGCCGCTGCCAGAGGCATCAACAAGCTCACCGGTGGCCCCGACCAGATCCAAGCCGCGATCGCACGGCCGCCGCCGGAGCTGACCCCCGAGCAGCAGCGGCGTGCGCTGCAGTTCTGCGAGCAGCAGGAAGGCTGTGATCCTTCGGCCGGGAAGTAGGCGCGGCACCGCGCATCATGCCGGCCAGGAGGCACGCGGTGCCGGGCGCCGCTTGAGTTCCTCGGCGAAGGCGACGGACCGCGAGAGTGCCTGGGGCACGGCGCGGACCAGCAGGATGCCCTGGACCAGGGCCAGCAATGACGCACCGATCAGCCAGATGCAGTAGGCCATCCCCGCGATGGCGCCATGGGCAGCGCGTGTGCGGTTCACCTCCAGCCACAGCGTCCGACCATCCGTGCTGCGGGACTGCACGGTGCCGGACCAGGCGATCCGCGTCGCGCGCGTGGTGGCGTCGCGCATGCTCTCCCACGCTGCACCGGCATCGCCAAACGCGAACGCGGCGGTGTCCGATTCCCGATTCGCCTCGGCATCCACCAGTACGACGCCACCGTTCTGTGCGGCCAGAAGCGCGGGCGTGGATGCAGCCCACGCAGCAAGAACAGGTGCATGGGCGGCCTCTTCCAGAGCGTCCTGGAGGTTGATGATCGTCCAACGGGGAAGCATTGCGCTGTCGTCCGGGGAGAGCGCCGCAAGCTGTGCGCGGAGATCGTCGCAGCCGCGTAGACCATCGGTGCAGGCAGCGTCCAGTTCGCGGCGCAGCGCATTCAGCCCCGACACCCGCTGGTAAGCAGGGAATATGCCGTCGACCGGTTTCCAATGCACGCGCAGGGTATTCCCGGCACCCAGGCGCAGGATGGAGTCGGCAACCGCCAGAGGGGGCACCTGCAGCGGGGAGCCTCCCCAGCGGAGGCGGCTGCAGTCGGGCACCGCCAGCACATGCCCGGCATGCCGCCGGGTGACCAGCTCGCAGGTGGCATCGACCGTGACGTGCACCCCATCGCCGGGGGCGGGAGGATGCCCCAGCAGCGTTCCGGGCTGCGTGTCCGTCCGCAGCTTGGCAGGGCCGAGCAGCTCTGCCGCACGCGCTGCCTCGATCCGCGGGCCGTCACCCGACCAGAGCACCAGCAGCAGTGACAGCACCGCCACCAGGAACATCAGCAGGTGACGGGCGACCGGCACCGGTGGAAACCGCTTTTCGTCGGCACTCAGTGACCAGTCCGGGCCCAGGGACAACAGGCGCCGGTCGTGCGGGCGGACCTCGGCCTCCAGCCAGCGCCCCCGGGTGATGGCCCCGGACCCCATCCAGGCCGGGTCGATGACCAGCCGCTGGTCATTGCCCAGCAGCATCACCCTGTGGCTGAAGGTACTCTCGTGCGGATCGGCGAACTGCAGCTCGCTGAGCCGACCCCGCACGCGCACCACGGGCTGCAGCACCTTCGTTCCCACGTGCCTGCGCAGGTACAGCACGAACGCAATAGACGCCAGTACCAGCCCCACTGCCACGGCCATCCAGCTCCATTGGCCCAGGCCCAGCTGTGGCAGTGCTCCGCAGATGCCGGCCGCCAGCGCCAGCCCGGTGGGCCACCATGGAATGGCCGGCCGTCGGCGCTGTGTCCGCTCATCTGCGGTCTCGCGGCGTTCGCTGATCTGTGCCGCGGCCGTGCGCAGCGTACGCGTGCCGGCCGTCGCGATATCGAACCCCCCCATGCGGACGATGATCACAAAGCGGCGACCGAGTACCACTTCGGCACGGTTGTGGGTACCGACGTGCCCCAGCGCGTCGAAGGGCAGCAGCACCTTGACCCCGGCGAGGCTGCGCCAGGCTGAGCTGGCGCCGCCCCGCATCCATCGGCGGTGCTCGACGCAGGGCCCCTCAAGAATGCGAACGCCGCAATCGCGGCCCAGCTCCAGCGCGCTGCGGAACGGCTCCAGCGCGGCGTCCTCGTCCTCGCTGAGCAGACGCACCGGCGCTTGTTCTGCGAGTGACTTCAACGCGCGGAACGCTTCCCAGCGGGCAAGGTAATCAAGCAGTATGGGAAGTGCGGCAAGCAGGGCGAGAAGTACACCAACAAGTTTCATGTGCGCAGGTGTTGATGCGGTGCTGGAAGGCGACTGGGTAGTCTGCGCGGCAGCGACAGCCCGGGAAATGCAATTTGTTGCAGAAGGTGGTGCCAATGACAGGCAGGAGCGTACGATCCTGTCGTCCTCCCTTCTGGTTGCTGCTGCGGTGTCGAAAATCTTTCTGCTTGCCCTGCTCCTGCCCGTGCCCCTGCTGGCCAGCGATCTGGCCGATGACGGCTCGTGCCGCAACGGCGCGTTCCCTTCCGCGCAATCGGATTTCGCCGTGGCCAAGGTAGTGGACACGCAGCGCTTGTATCTGCTGGGTGACATGGACGGCTGCCCGGCCAAGGGCGAGCCCGCCTGCCGCCAGCGCAGCTACGTGGTGAGCGGTGACACGGTGGTGACCGGCCGCGACCTGGGCCCCTACCGCTGCGCGTTTTTCCCCAACAAGGTGGGTGGCAGCGCCGGTTGGGTCGACCGCAGCAAGCTGCAGCCGGTGGCGCGGGTGACGCCGACGCTGCAGCGCTGGGCCGGTGAGTGGAAGGATGGCGACAACGGGCTGCGCATCTCGGTGCGTGGCAGCCAGCTTCATGTCGAAGGTGATGCCTACTGGCCCTCGGCCAACCCCACGCCGGAACAGCGGCCGTATGGGCCGAACATGGGCCAGGTGGAAGCGCAGGCCACGCCACGCGGCAGCCAGGTGGATTTCGTCGAGGACAGCTGCAGGGTGCACGCACAGTTGCTGGGCAACGTGCTGGTGGTGTCGGACAACAGCGAATGCGGCGGCATGAACGTGCGCTTCGACGGCGTGTACCGGCGTACCGGGGCGCGGTGAGGGATGGGATCAGAGCCCTTTCGCGGGCGAAAGGGATCCGACCCCGGCTCAGCGCCGCCGTTCCAGCCACCACAGCAGCGATGCGCACAGCACGAACGCCAGCCACCATGGCCAGCGTGAGCCGGGCACCGGCTGCATCGCTGCGCTGCTGGCAGGCGTGGCCGTTGCCAGTGCCTGTGTTGTTGCGTCGATGATCGACTGCCGGTGCAGGGCGGGCGCAGCCTTTGGGTCGAACACATAGCGCCAGACAGTCGTGTTGCCATGCTGCAGCCGCTGCCAGCCTGCCACCTGCGGCCACCAGCCCGCGCAGCGCATCGACGAGGTACTGGCATCGACCACGAGCGGAACGCCCGCGTCTTTCGCATCGAACGCCTGCAGCGGCGACTGCACGCCACACAGCGCCTGCCGCTCGCCTGCCCAGGCAAGGGGCTGTGGCGACCACAGCGGATCGCCGCCGCCCTGTGCACGCGCCAGCGTCGCGATCACGCCGCTCCACAGTTCGCCATGGCGATCATCGCGGCCGGACAGTACCCAACGCCAGCTGTCGGTGATCGGCAGCAGGCCGATGCGGCCCTTGCCGACGCTGCGCCAGCCGCCGAGGGGCTGGCCGGCCGTGTCGTGCAGCAGCGCGCTGCCGTCGTTCACCTGCAGCGCCAGCGCCTCCAGCGAGGGCAGGGAGGCGCTGTGCGAGCTGCGGTCCGCCGCTTCGCCATCGGCGGTGGGCAGGGTGGCCGAATCCAGGGGGCCGCGTCGTGCGGCGAGCATCGTGCTCTCGCCATCGCCAGGCAGTTCGACGGCATGGCTGCTGCCATCGCCCTGCACCGGCAGTCCGAGATCACGCAGGCGTTGCCGCGCGCTGGCCGATGGAGCGCCGGCGCTGCGGACCAGCACACCGAGGCCATCGCGCAGGGCCTGGCGCACCGCTGCCAGTTGCCCCGCGCTCAGTGCCGCCAGGCTGCGCTCGTCGAGCAGCAGCAGGTCGCTGCGCGCCAGTGCGGCCGCATCCAGCGCCACCGCGCCATCGCCCACGCTCAGCCCGGCGCCGGTGTCGGCCTGCATCTGCACGCGCAGGCCGGCATCGATGGCCCAGCGCCGCAAGTACTTCAGTTCCGGGCCGGGTGCGCTGGCACGCACCCACAGGCGCAGCGGTGCGGCCGACAGTGTCTGCTGCGGCACCGGCACGCTGTCCAGCACCTGGGCCTTCGCATCCAGCAGGCGCAGATGGAAGACGCTGCGACCCGGCGCGCGGGCAATCCCGCTGAGCTGCACGCGGCCATCGGCGGCCACGTCCACGCGATCAACCACGGTGTCGGCCGGATCCAGCAGTTCGGCGCGGCCAGCGCTTGCACCGCGTGCTTGGGCGTGCACCTCGAAGCGCGCACCGGGTGCGGCGTCGGCCGGCGGCTGCAGCGCGATCCAGCCACGCGGTGCGGGCGAGGCCTGCCAGCGCAGGTTCGCCGGCAGCGCGGCGCCGCGGTCACGCGCGGCCAGGCCGGTGCCGACCAGGGTCAACGCGGAGGTTGGGCGCTGGCGCAGCGCCGTGGCCAGATCAGGGACACGCTGGCCGCCCGGCACATCCGCCGCCTCCGGCAACAGCAGCAGCGGGCCATCGCTGGCCGGCAACGTGCCAGCCGTGGCCGCGTCCGCAGCGAGCACGACCAGGCCGCCCGCAGGCCGCTGCTGGCTGGGCGGCAGCAGGCAGAAGTACAGCAGCACGGCGGCGATGGCCTGCAGCGCCAGGCGTGCCGCGCGCCGAGCGCGATGGGCGGTTGGTGCGCGCAGCTGCAGGACGCTGGCGAGGATGACGATGACTGCCAGGGCCACGGCAAGCCACAGGCTCAATGCAGTGGCGTTCATGGCTGTGCCTCCAGCGCATCAAGATAACGCTGGCCCATTGCATCGGTGACCGTGCGCCGCATCACCTGCGGCAGCGGACGCTGCAAGGCGCGCCACAGCTGTGCGCGCAGGCGTTGGCGGCAGTCGCTGCAGTCCGGTTCGATGCGCAGCTGTTCAATGGCGGCGGCCAGATCGAGGGCATCGGGCAGGAAGGCGGCGTTGCGCTGCTGCCACGTCGCCAACGCGTCCAGGTCAGGCGTGCCATCGCCATCCCCCAGCCGCTGCCAGGCCTCGACGATGGCTGGGTCCGGCGGCGTGCGCGCGGCCAGCGGCAGCTCGCGGCTGGCCAGCCCGGTGCGGTCGCCGCCGAGGCGTCGGCTCTCGTCGATCGGCGGCAGTTCCGGGCCGACACGGGCCAGATAGATGCGCTCGGCCTGCTGCACCTGCTTGATGAAGGCCAGCGCCTTGTAGGCGAACGGCAGCGCCTGCTCCGGGCGGCCCTGGCGCAACTCACCCTCGGACGACCACATCTGGTCCAGCGCGGCCTTCAGCGTGGCGCGGGTCTGCGGGTCGAGCAGGGTGGCGGCCTCGGCGTGGTCGTGGGTGTGGCCGTACTCGGACAGCACGTCGGTGGCGCTGCCGAACACCGGCGGCGTGTCGGTGTTGCCGGCGGTACCGCCGTGGTCATGATCGTGGTCGTCACGCGCGCCGGCCTGGGCATGTCCGTGGTCGTCGTCGTGATCCTGCGCGTCCGCCGTGGGTGCGTCGCTGGTGGGCAGGTCGCTGGTCGGCGGCGGCTTCGCTCCGCCCTCGCTTTCCTCGCCGAGGAACTGGCCGTAGCGCAGGCGCAGGATGCGCTGGTCGACGCCGACGGCATCGCTGCGCTTGATGAACTCATCGGCGGCCAGGCCGCGGCGTTGGCGGATCAGCGCCTCGGCGTCGATGATGATCTGCCGCTGGCTGCGGAAATAGGCCGGCAGGGTCTTCTTGATGCGGCCTTCCAGTTCGGCACCGAGCGCGACTTCGGTGGTGGGCAGGCGCAGGATCACGCTGCTGCTGCGACCGGTCTGCGCGCTGGGGGCATGGTTGTCGCGTACTTCCAGCTGGGCGATCACATCGTTGCCGGGCTGCGCGCCCAGCGCTGCCAGATCGAGGGTGTGGGCGAAGCGCCGCGCGGTGGGTTCGCCGCTGCCGGTGAGGGTGACGCTGCGCTGGACGAAGGTGATGTTCTCGCCACTGCCCTGGGTGGTGGTGATCGACAGCGTTGCCTGCGCGGCCACGCCGTAATCATCGCTGGCTTCGAAGCGCAGCGCCCACTGCCGCTGTCCCGGCGTGCCCAGGACCAGGCTGGCAGCCGGTTCCAGCACGCGCACGCTGGGCGCGCGGTCGGCCACCACCTCCAGCCGGTAAAGGCGGGTGCTGGCCAGAGCGGGCTCACTGATCACGCGGTACAGCACCGGTGCGCGGGCCACGTCCTGTGCCTGCCATTGGCCATCGTGTTCGCGCAGCGGCAGCCGTCGCCCGTCGTGGAACTGCAGCCAGGCCTTGCTGGGCGTGCGGTCGAAGCGCAGCGACCACGACAGCCGGCTGTCGGCGGCCACCTTGGCGTCCAGTGCGTTCTGGGTGAGCGTGGCCTGGCCGGTGTAGGCCGGTGCATCGATCTGCAGGCGGGTGGACTGCAGCTGCAGCGGGGCGGCCGTGACTGCGGGGGCCGTGGCCGTGGCTCCGCTGCCTGCGGAGACGCCTGCGCTGCGGGGCCAGCCCAAGGCGAGCAGGGCGACGGCAAGGGCGCCAGTCCAGCACAGCGCCAGTGCGGCGCGGGGCCAGCGAGGGCGCAGCTCCGGCATCGCGTGTTCCAGCGTGGCCAGCACATGCGCGCGCTGGCGCTGCTGCAACGGGTTGAGGTGGGCGACATCGGCAAACAGCAGGTCGGCGCTGTCCTCGCTGCGGCCGCTGCCATCGAGCTGGCGCTGCAGCCAGCGCCGGTCCAACTGCCTTGCCCGCGCGACGGCCACGCCGCTGCAGGCAAGCAGGCCCAGCGTGACGACCACGCAGGCGGCATCGAAGCCGGTCAGGCGCAGGGTCAGCGCGGTGGCAGCCAGCGTCCACGGCAGGCCAAGCAGCATAGAGATGCCGGCGCGGCGGCGACGTGCGTGCTGCCAGCTGCGCTGCAACGCGTTCATGCCGGCCTCCGCGCTGCGCGACTGGCCATCCCGCGTTCCAGCGCGAACAGCAGCACGATGGCCAGCAGCAGCCACCGTGTCAGCTCGCGGGGTGCGGCGGCAGTCACGGGCAGCACCGCCTGCTGCGGTGCCTGATCCCGCGCATCGCCTGCGCGCGGCAGTGCTGGCGGTTGCAGGGCCAGCAGCAGGGCTCGCGGCAAGCGGGCATCACGCAGCGCGCCGTTGTGGGCGGGGTCCCATTCTCCGGGCAACGACAGCAGACGGCCCTGGCCGATGCGCTGCTGCCACAGCAGCGGTGCGCCTTCTGCACTGCGCAGCACCACGCTGGCGGCAGCCTCAGGTCTGGCCGCGGTCACTACGCTGCCGCCGTCGCGCAGCCAGGCCTGCCATGCGGCCGGCAATGCGTCGGAACGCCCCCACACCGCGATCTCGCCGCGTGCAGGGAGCGTGTCGGCAGGCAGCTCGGCATCGGCAGGCCGGGTGCTCCAAGCACGCTGCAGGGCGCTGATCCAATGCCGCGCGCTGGCCGGTGCCTCGGCATGCACGCGCAGGCGCGGCGGGGGACGTGCGGCTTGTGTGCTGGCAACGGGTACGGCATGCGCCTGCCACTGCACGGGACGTGACAGCTGCAGGCGTGCGCCATCAAGGCCAGGCAGCGGATCGGGCACATGCACGGTCAGCGCGGTGCCGCCGGGCAGCTGCGCATCGAGTTCGCGCAGCAGGCTCGCAAGCGGTGCGGGTCTCGTGGGCGCCGGCCGCTCGACGGACGGGAAGCCGGGTGCCAGCCAATGCCAGTTGCCCTCTTCGTTGGTGCCGCGCAGTGCGCGGGCATCGAGCCCGGGCGCGACCACGGTCCACGCGCTGGGCGGTGCTGCGCTGCTGGTCAGCGCCGGGCGCGCCAGTAGCAGTCCCAGCGCGGCCAGCAACAGCAAGCGGACCAGCAGCAGCGGCCAATCATCGAAGCGGATGCGCTGGCGTGGGCGGATCTGTGCGCGCAGCCAGCGCAGTGCGGCGAAATCCAGCGGCGTGTACGGATGGCGCCGGGCCAGGTGGATCAGCAGCGGCAGCAGCCACGCGGCCAGCGCGGCCAGGCCCAGCGGGAACAGCAGGTTCATGCGCCGCCCCCGCGGCCGAACAATGCCTGCAGCGGTTGATCCAGCGGCTGATCGAGCCAGCCGGTGGCGTGGGCGATGCCGCTGGCCTGCAGCCGCGACCGCAAGGCGAGGTGCGCAGCGGCAAAGCGCTGCAGGTAGCCGGCCCGGATCGCTGCGCCGTCACCCAGCAGTTCTTCACTGGTCTCGGGATCGCGGAAGCGATGGCCGGCATCGAACGGGAAATCGCGCTCGTCAGCGGTCAGGATCTGCAGTAGCGCTGCTTCGCGGCGCGCGCTGGCCAGGTGTTCCAGCAGCATGATGCCGGCCTCGTCGAACCCGTCGCCCATCGCCAGCAGCAGATCGCCCGGGCGCACGCGCTCCCATAACGGGCGCAGGCGCTCGGCGGCGGGCCAACTGCCGCGGGCCTGCAACGCATGCAGGTGCAGATGCACGCGATCACGCTGGCGTGCGCCGTTCGCGGCCGGTATCAGTTGCAGGCCATCGCCATTGACGGCCATCAGGCCGAACCGGTCGCCCTGTTGCAGGGCCAATTCGACCAGGCATGCGGCCACGCCGCGCATGTGGTCCAGGCGCGTGCGCTGCGGCGCTGCGCGATCGGCCTGGCTGGCGGAGGCTGTGGCATCGAGCAGCAGCCAGACCGTGATCGGGCTTTCGCGCTCCGATTCACGGACGAAGAAGCGGTCCGAGCGCGCATACAGCTTCCAGTCGATCTGGCGCAGTTCGTCGCCGGGCTCGTAGGCGCGGTACTGGGCGAATTCCAGGCCGGCACCGCGGCTGCGGCTGGCGTGCTGGCCGATGCCGCTGCTGCCGCTGGCCAGGCGCGGCCGCAACCGCAGCAGGCGCAGGCGCGCACGCAGTTCCGGTGGCAGGGTCAGCGGGGTGCCTGCGCCCACGCGAGGATCAACCCGGGAACGGCACGGCCTGCAGCAGCGCCGCGACCGCATCGTCGGCGCGCTTCTGCTCGGCCTCGGCGGCGAACGACAGCAACAGGCGGTGGCGCATCACCGGCGCGGCCAGCGCCTGCACATCCTCGCGGGTGGCGGCGAAACGGCCCTGCAGCAGTGCACGCGCCTTGGCCGCCAGTACCAGCGACTGGCCGGCACGCGGGCCAGCACCCCATTTCACCCACTGGTTGATCGCAGCCGGGGCGCCTTCACCTGGCCGGCTGGCGCGCACCAGGCGGGTGATCCAGGCCAGCACATCGGGGCTGACGTGCACCTGGCGCACCGCAGCCTGCAGGGCGATCACCGCCTCGGCATCCATCACCTTCGGCACCGCGTCGGTGGCACCGCCGGTGGTCTGTTCCAGGATCTGCCGTTCTTCGTCCTCGCTTGGGTAATCCACCAGCACGTGCAGCAGGAAACGGTCCAGCTGCGCTTCCGGCAGCGGATAGGTACCGGCCTGCTCGATCGGGTTCTGCGTGGCCAGCACGAAGAACGGCGCGGGCAGCGCATAGGTGGTGCCCGCGTAGCTGACCGTGCGCTCCTGCATGGCCTCCAGCAGCGCCGCCTGGGTCTTGGGCGGGGTGCGGTTGAGCTCGTCGGCGAGCAGCAGGTTGGTGAAGATCGGGCCCTGCTGGAAGCGGAAATGGCGATGGCCGGTGCCGTGGTCCTCCTCCAGCAGCTCAGTGCCGAGGATGTCGCTGGGCATCAGGTCGGGGGTGAACTGCACGCGCCGGAACTGCAGTTCCAGCGCCTGCCCGAGCGAGCGCACCAGCAGGGTCTTGCCGAGGCCCGGCGCGCCTTCCAGCAGGCAGTGGCCGCCGGCCAGCAGGCCGATCAGCAGCTGTTCGACCACGGTGTTCTGGCCCACCACGGCGCGAGCGAGCGCAGCGCGCAGATCGTGCAGGCGCGGCAGCAGGGAATCGAGGTCGGGGGCGGTCATGGGGGGGGCAGGTCCTATCAATTGTTCAACGCGTACATCACGATGTTGACGCCGAAGCGGGTGTTGTCTTCGGCCAGGAAACGCTTGTTGCGCCAGTCGTAGTCCCACTCGCAGCCATAGTCCTTGTTGCTGTAGAGCAGGCCCAGGCGGCCGTCGACCTCGATGCCCTTCAGGTAGTCGTGCACCAGGTCGTCACCCCAGCCGTTGAGTTCGAAGCTGGTGGCGGGCGGGCCGTCGGGGAAACGGAAGAAACTTCGGTACAGCGCGTGGCTGTTGGGCAGTTTCTGCAATGCCTTGGGCCCGAACAGGCGGCCCATCTGCGCCTCGAACGAGGTGGCGAACAGGCCGTCGATGTCATGGTTGCAGTCGTCGACGAAGACAAAGCCACCGTTGCGCACGTAGCGCACGAAGTTCTGCCGTTCGGCGGCGTTGAACTCGACCAGCGTGTGCCCGGCCAGGTAGCAGAACGGCGCTTCCAGCATGCGCGGGTCGGCCAGCGCCACCACATGCTCCTGCGGATCGACCCGCAGCGAGGTGTAGTCGATCAGCGAGGTGATCAGGTTGGATGGCATGCGCGCATCCACGTCCCAGTCACCGGAGTCGTACTGCAGGCGGGTGAACCAGAAGTCGTAGCGTGAACTGCGCGGGCCCGCCTGCGCCCAGGCTGGAAGCGCCGCCGCCGAAGCGGCAGCGGCCAACCAGCGCAGGCAGGCCCGGCGATCCATCAGACCGCGTCGGACAGCGAGGTGAAGGTGAAATCGCGCAGCTTCATCGGCGGGATCATCATCACGTAGCTGGATTCATCACCGGCCACGCGCACCGGCTTGCCCAGCTCTTCGATGTTGTTGAGCATGATCACCGGCGACTCGTTGAAGCGGAAATTCTTCACCGGGTGCTTGATCTGGCCGTTTTCGATGTAGAAGGTACCGTCGCGGGTCAGGCCGGTCAGCAGCACGGTCTGCGGATCGACCATGCGGATGTACCAGGTGCGGGTGACCAGGATGCCCTTCTGGGTGCCGCGCACCAGCTCGGCGGTGCTCTTGTCGCCACCACTCATCAGCAGGTTGCCTGGCGATGCCTTGGCAGTCTTGCCCTGCTTCTGCGCCCAGAAGCGCGAGTAGTTCAGGTTGGCGATCCTGCCGTTTTCGATGATGGCCATGCGCTCGCGCGGCAGCCCCTCGCCGTCCCACGGCAGTACCGGCGCCTCGGGGTGCCAGGGGTCGGCGATCATGGTCACGCGCGGGTCGTAGACCTGTTCGCCCAGCTTGTTGCCGCCGCCCTTCTTCGACAGGAAGCTGCGGCCCTCGTCGGCCGAGCGCGCGTTGAAGAAGTTCATCATGAAGCTGATCAGGCCAGCGGCCGCGGCCGGCTCCAGGATCACCGTGTACTTGCCTGGCTCCAGCGCCTTGGCTTCGGCCGATTCGGTGGCCTTGCGCATGGCGATTCGGATGTCCTGGTCGGCCTTGAAGTCCGCCGCGTCCTTCAGGTTGCGGCCGACCCAGCCCGAGCCGCGGCCATCTTCGGTGCGCACGGTGCAGGTGTAATCGAAGTTGGTGGTGCGCTGGTAGGCGAAGTTGCCGTTGCTGTTGGCGGTGGCCTGGAAGCCCTGGCCATCCTCGAGGAAGCCGGCGGCGATCAGGCCGTGGCCACGGCACGGCGCGATCGAATCGGCGGCGACCTTGGCGCGGAAGGCCGGATCGATCGCGGCGGTGGACTCGCTGAAGGTCGGGCTCGCGCGGTAGCTCTGCTTGCCGATGGCCGGCATGAACTCCGGGTTCTCCGGGGCCAGGCGCGCAAGGTCTTCGGCACGGCGTACCACGCGTTCCAGCGCCGCATCATCGAACTCGTTGATCGAGGCGGTGCCGACGCGCTTGCCGAAGGCCACGGTGACGGCCAGTTCGGTGTTGTCGACGATGCCGCTGGTGGAGACGTTGTTCAGTGCGAAACGGATGTTGCCGTCGATGGAACCGGCCAGCACGGCGGTGCACTCGTCGGCCTTGGACAGGGCAATGACCTTGTCGAGGATGGCCTTGGCCTGGGCTTCGGTGAAGATACTCATGGTGTAAGGGCTCCTGACCGGTCAGCCGAGGCTGCGTGCGGTGTTGATGACGTTGATGCCGTTGAAGCGCGCGGTCGACGAACCGTGCGAGACCGCCGAGACCTGGCCCGGCTGGCCCTTGCCGTCGAAGAACGAACCGCCCAGGCGGTAATCGCGCTCGTCGGCCACCGCGGTGCAGGCGTTCCAGAACTCGGGCGTGCGGATCTGGTAGGCCACGTCTTCCAGCATGCGGGTGATCTGGCCGTTCTTGATCTCGTAGAACAGCTGGCCGCCGAACTGCGCGTTGTAGCGCTGCTGGTCGATCGAGAACGAGCCGTCGCCGATGATGTAGATGCCGTTCTCCACGTCCTTGATCAGGTCCGGCACGCTCAACGGCTTCTTTCCCGGTGCCATCGACACGTTGGCCATGCGCTGGAACTGCACGCTGGACCACGAATCGGCATAGCAGCAGCCATCGGACTCGGTCTTGCCGAGGATGTGGGCCTGGTCGCGGATGGTCTGGTAATCGACCAGCTTGCCGCTGCTGATCAGGTCCCAGCGCTTGCACTTCACGCCTTCGTCGTCGTACGCAACGGCGCCGAGGCTGCCCGGCTGGGTCTTGTCGGCGAAGATGTTGACCAGCTCGCTGCCGTACTGGAAATGCTGCTCGCGCTTGTCCAGCGTGGCGAAGCTGGTGCCGGCGTAGTTGGCTTCGTAGCCAAGCACGCGATCCAGTTCCAGCGGGTGGCCGATGGATTCGTGGATGGTCAGCCAGGTGTGCGAGGGGTCGAGGACCAGGTCGTACTTGCCCGGCTTCACCGATGGTGCCTTCAGCTTCTCCTGCGCCTGCCTGGCGGCGGCGATGGCATCTTCCTTCATGTCGTAGGAGGTGCTGTAGTTGACCACGCCGTTCGGGCTGACCACCTTGCCGGCGGCCGCGCCGTCCAGGTACTCGTAGCCCAGGCCCATCGGTGAAGACAGCCCGGAGCGGGTACGGAACTTGCCGCTGGACTTGTCGATCGCGGTGACCGTCATCGGCGCCCAGATGCGGTGCACGTCCTGGTCGATGTAGGAGCCGTCGGTGGAGGCGAAGTACTTCTGCTCGTTGACCAGGAACAGCATCGAGTTGACGAAGCTGGCACCAGCGCCCATCGCGGCGGCGTTGACGTCCAGCAGCAGCCCGACCTTGTCCTTGATCGGCACGTCCATCGCGTTCTTGCGGATCGGCGTGCGCCAGCTCACCTCGCCAACGCCCGGCGCCTTGGCCAGCTGCACCGGCGCGGTCTGCACGCCGGCATTGGCCTTGGCGATGGCGGCCGCCTGCTGCGCGGCCCGGGCCACGTCGGCGGTGCCCAGCGCGTTGGTGGCGGCGAAGCCCCAGGCGCCGTTGACGATGACGCGGATGCCCACACCGGTGGACTCGGTGTTCACCACGTTCTGCACCTTGTCTTCGCGGGTGATCACGAACTGGCGCAGGTAGCGGCCGATGCGCACATCGCAGTACGTGGCACCGGCGCTGCGTGCCGCCTGCAGCGCAGCGTCGGCCAGGCGCTTCTTCAGCGCCGGGTCGAGGCTGGACTGCAGCTGCTCGGCGGCGATCACCTTGCCGAAGAAGGAGGGCACGATCAGTCCGCCCGCGGTAAGCCCGGTCAGGGCCAGGAAGTCACGTCTTTGCAAGGCTGCTCTCCATGTCGAAGGATGGGGTGGCTCAAGCGCCGAGACTGCGCGCGGTGTTGATGATGTTGATGCCGTTGAAGCGGGTGGTGGACGAGCCGTGCGAAACCGCCGAGACCTGGCCCGGCTGGCCCTTGCCATCGAAGAACGAACCGCCGAGGCGGAAGTCGCGCTCATCGCAGATCGCGCTACAGGCGTTCCAGAACTCCGGCGTGCGGATCTGGTAGGCCGCGTCCTCGACCATGCCCGCGATCTTTCCGTCCTTGATCTGGTAGTACAGCTGGCCACCGAACTGCGCGTTGTAGCGCTGCTGGTCGATCGAGTAAGAGCCGCGGCCGTGGATCCAGATGCCGTTCTCCACGTCCTTGATCATGTCTTCGACACTGAGCGGCTGCCTGCCCGGCGCCAGCGAGACATTGGCCATGCGCTGGAACTGCACGCTGGACCAGGAATCGGCATAGCTGCAGCCATGCGACGCGTCGCGGCCGAGGATATGGGCTTCATCGCGGGTGGCCTGGTAGTCGACGAGGATGCCGTCGCGCACCAGATCCCAGCGCTGGGTCTTCACGCCTTCGTCGTCGTAGCCGACCGCACCGAGGCTGCCCGGCTGGGTCTTGTCGGCGAAGAAGGTGACGATGTCGCTGCCCCAGCGGAAGCCGGCATCGCGCTTGTCCAGCGTGGCGAAGCTGGTGCCGGCGTAGTTGGCCTCGTAGCCGAGCACGCGGTCCAGCTCCAGCGGGTGGCCGACGTTCTCGTGGATGGTCAGGAACAGGTTGGACGGGTCCAGCACCAGGTCGTACTTGCCGGGCTTCACCGACGGCGCCTTCAGCTTCTCGCGCGCATGGCGGGCGGCGGCGACGGCGTCCTCGACCGGGTCGTAGGAATCACGGTAGGCGGTGATGCCGCCCGGCAGCTGCACCTTGCCGCGTGCATCGCCATCGAGGAACTCGTAGCCCATGCCCATCGGCGAGGACAGGCCGGCGCGGGTGCGGAACCTGCCGCTGGCCTTGTCGATGGCGGTGGCGGTGAAGGGCAGCCAGATGCGGTGGATGTCCTGGTCGATGAACGAGCCGTCGCTGGAGGCGAAGTACTTCTGCTCGTTGACCAGGAACAGGGTGGAATTGATGAAGTCGGCGCCCGCATTCAGCGCGGCGGCATTGAGCGCCAGCAGCAGCTCGACCTTGTCCTGGATCGGCACGGCCATGGCATTGCGGCGCACCGGCGTCTGCCAGCGCACCTCGCCGACCGGCGGGGTCGGTGCCAGCTGCACCGGCCGGGTCTGGAGGGTGGCGTTGGCGCGCGCGATTGCGGCGGCCTGCTCGACCGCAGCACGCACGGCGGCCTCGGTCTGCTGATGGGTGGCGGCGAAGCCCCAGGCACCGTTGACGATCACGCGCACGCCCACGCCGGACGACTCGCGGTTGGTCACATTGCCGACCTGGTGCTCGCGGGTGATGACCGACTGGTTGAGGTAGCGGCCGATGCGCACATCGCAGTAGCTGGCCTTGGCGCCGCGCGCGGAGGCGAGGGCGACCTCGGCAAGGCGCCGGCGCTGGGCGGTATCGACCGGGACCAGCAGCTGCTCGGCGGCGATGGCTCGGGAATGCGGCAGCAGCAGTCCCGCCAGGCCCAGACCGGAAAAAGCCAGGAACTCACGTCGTTGCACAGCGTTTCTCTCTCTCGCTTGCGTGCGGCCGGCAACGGGCCGAGCCGATCACGTCAACCTCTCGACTTTCGCCAGCGCGGGGCGTGGGGACAAGTGACTGCAGTCATGGTTGGGAGGGTTTCGGCAGGGCTTTGCCCCGCCTCTGACAGATCCCTGTGGCTGTTGGTAGGTGTCGGCCTTGGTCGGCACACCTGTCAGATATCGAGATTCATTTGGGGTCAGATCTGTTTTCCTTCGGAAAGCGGATCTGACCCCATGACGTCCCGACAGATCGCAGAAAACTGTCGAAGGCGGGGTGGGTCCGGTTGCGGGGGCGTGAGCGCCATGGATGGCGCGACCGAGCCTACATGGACGTATTTACGGCGTCCCCCGCAACCGGGCCCACCCCGCCAACCCACGGAATGCCAGCTTTTGACGTTGCTCTGGCTCCGGTTTCTGCGGGTGCAGGGCTGCAAGCCCTGCAGGCACATCCCCCTCGTGCACAATGGGGCCGACCCCGCCTGGACCCCGTCCTGATGTCGAGCAAGCCGTATTCAGAAGCCTGCGAGCGCAACCGAGAACCGATTGCCGCCGCACTCGACCCGTGGATGGGCGACCGTCATCGGCTGCTGGAAATCGGCAGCGGCACCGGCCAGCACGCCGCCTTCTTCGCCGAGCGCTGGCCGTGGCTGCGCTGGCAGCCCAGTGATCACCCGGACCACCTCCCTGGCATCGAGGCATGGCGTGCCGAAGCGGCCTTGCTGAATCTGCTGCCGCCGCTGGCGCTGCAGGTGGAACTGCCGCCGGCACCCGGCCTGTCGCTGCCCCAGGGCAGCACGTTCGACGCCGCGTTCAGCGCCAACACGCTGCACATCATGAGCTGGGACCACGTACAGGCGCTGTTCGCCGCACTGCCGTCGGAGCTGCGCCATGGCGCGCTGCTGGCGGTGTATGGGCCGTTCAATTACGGCGGCCGCTACACCAGCGACAGCAACGCGCAGTTCGATGACTGGCTGAAGGCGCGCGATCCCCGCAGCGGTATCCGCGATAGCGAAGCGGTGCAGGCGCTGGCGGCGGACAACGGGTTCACCCGCCTGGGCGACGTGGCGATGCCGGCCAACAACCGGTTGCTGCTGTGGCGGTTGGGCTGAGCCGCCGGCAGTCCCGGCCGCTCCCCGGCATTCGATTGCCAGGAAGGTGCCGGCCAGCGGCCGGCACTATCTTCAGGCCACCTGCACGATATGCAGCGCCTTCGGGTTGCGCCACTGCGCCAGCAGCGCGGCTTCGCGTGCCTTGGCCTGCGCGAAGTGAGCTTCCTTGACGTGGCCGAAGCCGCGGATGTGCTCGGGAATGCTGGCGATCTCCACCGCCAGTGCCAGGCGGTCGTCGTCCAGGCCATCCAGCAGCATTTGCACGGTCGCCTCGTAGTCACCGATCAGCTGGCGCTCCATGCGGCGCTCCTCGGTATGGCCGAACACATCAAGGCGCCCGCCACGCAGGAACTTCAACTTCGCCAGCAGACCGAACGCCTTGAACATCCACGGGCCGTATTCCTTCTTCAGCAGCCGGCCGTGCTCGTCCTTCTTCGCAAACAGCGGCGGCGCCAGGTGGAAGCGCACTTGGTAGTCACCCTCGAACTGCTGCTGCAGGCGGCGCTGGAAATCGCCGCTGGTGTACAGGCGGGCCACTTCGTACTCATCCTTGTACGCCATCAGCTTGAACAGGTAGCGGGCCACGGTCTCGGTCAGCGCGGTGGAGCCGCCGATGCGCTCGGCTTCGGCGGCGCGCACGCGCGCCACCAGGTCGCGGTAGCGGTTGGCATAGGCGGCATCCTGGTACTCGACCAGGAAGGCGGCGCGACGCTCGATCATTTCGTCCAGCGAACGCGACAGGCGCGCGTCGTCCAGCGGCAGGAAGGCCACGTCGCCGCCATGCGAGGGCAGGCCGCGCAGCTCGCGTTCGTCGCCGGTGTTGCGCGGCGCCGCGGTGGCGCCCCACTCGTTGCCTTCCCACTCGCCCGGCGGCAGCGGATGCAGCGGGCCCGGGGTGGATTCGGTATCGGTGTGGCGGTTGCGTACCAGGCCGGCGGCCTGCTGCACGGCCTGCGGATCGACCACGGCCAGGCGACCCCACGCAAACGCCTGCTGGTTCATCGCCACGGCGGCGCCATTGAGTTCGATGGCGCGCATCAGCGATTCGAACGACAGCGGCACCAGGCCCTGCTGCCAGGCGTAGCCAAGGATGAACAGGTTGGCGGCGATGGCATCGCCCAGCAGCGCGGTGGCCAGCTGGGTGGCATCCAGCAGCAGCGGCTCCTGGCCGCCCAGCGCCACGCGCACGCCGGCGATGATGTCGGCGGCGGGGAACTGCATGTCCGGTCGTGTGGTGAAGGTGCCCGGCATCGCTTCGTAGGTGTTCAACACCACCTGCGAGCGGCCGGCGCGCACCTTCGACAGCGCCCAGTAGTCGTTGACCACCACCATGTCGCAGCCCAGTACCAGGTCGGCTTCGCCGGCGGCGATGCGCACCGCGTGGATGTCGTCCGGTCGGCGCGCGATGCGGATGTGCGTGGTCACCGCGCCACCCTTCTGCGCCAGGCCGGTCTGGTCAAGCACGGTCGCGCCCTTGCCTTCCAGGTGACCGGCCATGCCCAGCAGCGCGCCGATGGTCACCACGCCGGTGCCGCCGACGCCGGTGATCAGGATGTTCCAGGGCTGTTCCAGCGTGCCGCGGATGGTCGGCGCCGGCAGGTTGTCCAGCAGTGTGGAGGCATCACGCTTGCTGCCCTTGCGCGGCTGGCCGCCGTGCACGGTGACGAAGCTCGGGCAGAAGCCGTTCACGCAGGAATAGTCCTTGTTGCAGTTGGACTGGTCGATCTCGCGCTTGCGCCCGAACTCGGTTTCCTTCGGTAGCACCGACACGCAGAAGCTCTTCTTGCCGCAGTCGCCGCAGCCTTCGCAGACCAGCGAGTTGATCAGCACCCGCTTCTGCGGATCTTCCAGCTTGCCGCGCTTGCGGCGGCGGCGCTTCTCGGTGGCACAGGTCTGCTCGTAGATCAGGATCGAAACACCCTTCACTTCGCGCAGGCGCTTCTGCACGTCTTCCAGTTCGCTGCGGTCGTGGAACTCCACGTCACTGGGGAAGTGCTCGCGCTGGCCGGTCCACTTGCCGATGTTGTCCGACAACACCACGATGGTGTGGATGCCTTCGGCGCGCATCTGCCGTGCGATGTCGGGCACGCTCAGCGGGCCGTCCACCGGCTGGCCGCCGGTCATCGCCACCGCATCGTTGTAGAGGATCTTGTAGGTGATGTTGACGCCGGCCGCGACCGCCTGCCGGATCGCCAGCGAACCACTGTGGAAGTAGGTGCCGTCGCCCAGGTTCTGGAACACGTGCGGGGTATCGGTGAACGGCGCCTGCCCGGCCCAGGTCACGCCTTCGCCGCCCATGTGGGTGAAGGTGTCGGTGCTTCGGTCCATCCAGGTCACCATGTAATGGCAACCGATACCGGCCAGTGCACGCGAACCGTCCGGGACCTGGGTGGAGGTGTTGTGCGGGCAGCCCGAGCAGTAGTGCGGCACGCGCGGGAAGCTGGCGCGCGGCAACGCAAGCTCGGCTTCCTTCTCCTGCATCCACTGCAGGCGCTGCTCGATCGATTCGTTGTTGAAGAACTTCTGGATGCGGCGGCCGATCACGCCGGCGATGGTGGCCGGGGTCAGTTCGCCGGTGGACGGCAGGATCCACTCGCCGCTCTCGTCGTACTTGCCGACGATGGACGGACGCTGGCCCCAGCTGGCCGGCCAGTTGAAGAACTGCTCCTTGATCTGGCGCTCGATGAAGGCGCGCTTCTCCTCCACCACGATGATGTCTTCCAGGCCCTGCGCGAAGCGGGCGATACCTTCTGGCTCCAGCGGCCAGGTCATGCCGACCTTGTACACGCGGATGCCGATGTCGGCGCACGCCGCTTCGTCCAGGCCCAGGTATTCCAGCGCCTGCAGCACGTCCAGATAGCTCTTGCCGGTGGTGACGATACCCAGCCGCGCGCGCGGCGCATCCATTACCACCTTGTCGATGCCGTTGGCGCGGGCGAACGCCTGCGCGGCCTTCACCGCATAGCGGTGCAGGCGCATTTCCTGATCCAGCGGCGGGTCCGGCCAGCGGATGTTGAGGCCGCCGCTGGGCATGTCGAAGTCTTCCGGCAGCACGATGCGGCGCGCCAGCGGATCGACCTCGACCGAGGCCGACGATTCCACCGTCTCGGCGATCGTCTTGAAGCCGACCCAGCGGCCGGTGTAGCGGCTCATCGCCCAGCCCAGCAGGCCCATGTCGAGGATGTCCTGCACGCCGGCCGGGTTCAGCACCGGCATCATCGCGCTGACGAACTCGTCCTCGCTGCCGTGCGGCAGGGTCGAGCTGCGGCAGGCATGGTCATCGGCGGCCAGCGCCAGCACGCCGCCGTAGCGCGAGGTGCCGGCGGCATTGGCGTGCTTGAACACGTCGCCGCAGCGATCCACGCCCGGCCCCTTGCCGTACCACATGCCGAACACGCCCTGCACGTTGGCGCCGGGGAACAGGTTGGTCTGCTGCGTGCCCCACACCATGGTGGCGCCCAGGTCCTCGTTCAGGCCCGGGGTGAATTTCACCTTGGCCGCGTCCAGGTGCTTGCGCGCGCGCCACAGCTCCAGGTCGAAGCCGCCCAGCGGGCTGCCACGGTAGCCACTGACGAACCCGGCGCTGTCGATGCCTTCGGCGGCATCGCGCAGGCGCTGCATCAGCGGCAGCCGTACCAGCGCCTGCACGCCACTCAGGTAGATCCGGCCCTCGTTTCGGGTGTACTTGTGGTCGAGCGTGTAATCACGATCGAGCAGGTCGGCGGAAGACGGCGAAGTGAGTTGCGCGGTACTGGTCATGGCTGGCCTGGTCAGGATCGGCTGGCACCGGCCGCGTGCGGGCACGCGGCGGGAAAGGCGCGAATTGTAGCAGCGGGGCCGTATCGGCCCCGGCACTCGCGCCCGCGCCGCCGCTGGGGTTAGGATCGGGGCGAGAGAGAGGGAGGCTGCGGTTGTGCAGCCTGGGGAGAAGGAATGTCAGTTGCAGGAAAGATCCTGGTCAGCGTGCTGCTGGCCTCGGGAGCGCTCACCGCGTGGGCTGCGCCGGCGCTGCCGGCACCACAGGAGTTCTACTTCGACAGCGACCTGGCGGCGGTGCCGATGGTGGCTCTGCAGGGCGAAGGCGATGAGCTGGTGAACCAGCTGGTCAGGCTGCGCGAGCGCGGGCGGCGTGCGCTGGAGGCCACGGTGCAGCTGGCGTCGGTGGCCAGCAGCCAGGGCCGCACCGAGCTGGCCGACCAGTTGTATGGCGAGGCATTGAAGGAGGCGCCGGCACAGAGCAGCGCCGGGCGCAGCGTGCGCTGGAACTATGGTTGGGATCTGCTGCGTCAGGGCAAGTCGGAAGCGGCGCTGGAACAATGGGTGGCCTCGGCCGGCAATGCCCGCAGCAAGCCCAGCTGGGTGCCGCCCACCTATGCGCTGGCGCTGTGGCGCTCGGGGCAGAAGCAGGAGGCGGTGCAGTGGTATGCCGCCGCAGTGCGCACCGAGCCAGCGCAGTGGAGCACCAGTGCCAACTATGGGCAGCTGCTGCCGGCGTGGCGCGAGGACGAACGCGCATCGCTGGCCGAGGTGCAGCAGGCCTGGGCGGCCGCACCGCCGGCCTGGCCCTGAGGGAGGGGGTCGGCCGGGCTGCACCCCGCAAACCCGCAGTGCCCCGCCTTCGGCAGGTTCCGGCAGCTGTCGGTAGGTGTCGACCTTGGTCGACACGGTAGATCCACGCCATGCGCGGATGAATCTGCATCGGAATCGAGTACTGGAAATCTGATCGGAGAGCAGCCGAGCGTGGGCTCGGCTGTACAAAAAGCGGCCAGCCAACCGGTTCTGCTTTTGCTTTTGCTCTTCTTTTTTCTTCTACGTGTCTGATCGCCAATGGAAACTGTCAGAGGCCGGGCGGGCAGGCTGCGCAGGGGCGTGAGCCGCATGGATGCGGCGACCGAGCTTACAGGGACGTACTTGCAGCCTCCCCTGCGCAGCCTGCCCACCCGGCATTCGCCTTCAGCGACCAACCACGAGGGGCTGCGCCGTTCGCTGGAAACTCAATCGTCCGCCGTAACCGTCCGTCCCGCCGCCCACGCCCGCAGTGCCTCCACCTGCTCGGCCATCAGCACCGACAGCGGCCGCGTCGCGCGTATCTCGTTCATCAGCAGCTCGGTATCCAGCGGCCGGCCTTCCGCGTGCGCGGCGTAAAGGCCGGCCACGATCGCCTGCTCGATCTCGGCGCCGGAAAAACCGTTCGCAGCGGCGGCCAGCGCCGGCAATGCGAAGTCGTCGGCATTGAGCTGACGCCGGCCCAGGTGCAGCCGCAGCAGCTCCACGCGCACCTCCGGCGTGGGCAGGTCGACGAAGAAGATCTCGTCGAAGCGGCCCTTGCGCAGCAGCTCGGCCGGCAGTTCCTGCACCTGGTTGGCAGTGGCCACGATGAACACCGGCGCCTTGCGCTCGGCCATCCAGGTCAGCAGGTAGCCCAGCACGCGGCGCGACACGCCGCCGTCCTCGCCGCCCGTTGCCAGGCCCTTCTCGATCTCATCCATCCACAGCACGCACGGCGCCAGCTGTTCGGCCGAGGCCAGCGCCTGGCGCAGGTTGGCCTCGGTCTCGCCGTGGTACTTGTTGTACAACGCGCCCACGTCCAGGCGCAGCAACGGCACGCCAAAGCCGGCGGCAGTGGCCTTGGCCAGCATCGACTTGCCGCAGCCCTGCACGCCCAGCAGCAGCATGCCGCGTGGCGGGTCCAGCCCGGCCGGGGCCGGGCCGGCGATGAAGGCCACCCGGCGCTGGTTGATCCAGCGCTTGAGCCGGTTGGCGCCGGCCACATCGCCGAAGCGCGCGCTGTCATGCTCGAAGAACAGGTGGCCGCTGCGGTTGAGCAGCTCGAACTTCAACCGTGCCAGCTGCGGCAGGTCGTCGTCGCGCAACGCGCCGTCGGCATAGATCAGCTGGCGCGCGATGCGGCGGGCATCAACCAGGCTCAGGCCCTGCAGGTTCTTCAGGATCTTCTTCACCGCCTCGCTGTCGACCTCCACGCGGCGGCCGCCATGCTCGCGCGCGTAGGCGTCGGCCTCCTCGCGCAGCATCTTCAGCAGCGCGTTGGCGTCGGGCAGGCGCGGGTTGAAGCGCACCGCCAGCGCTTCCAGCTCGGCCGGCAGCTCGACCTTGGCGCCGATCAGCACCAGCACGTGCGGTTCACTGTGGCGGCGCTGGATCAGGTCGCGCAGTGCACGCTGGTGGCTGGCGTAGCCCAGGTAGGGGTGGAAATCGAGCAGCAGGTAGACCCCGCGCTGCTCGGCCTGGCGGATCATCTGCAGCGCCGCGCTGGCATCGGGGGGACCGACCGGCGGGTCCTCGCTGTCCAGGTCGATGCGGCGCAGGCCTTCGGTGATCGACCAGCGGTGCAGCGCCCGCCAGACATGCATCAGCGTCTGCCGGAACAACTCGACGATGCGACCCTCATCCTGGGTCTCGACCACGATCAAGGGAGTGTTGGCGCGGATCAGTGCGCTCAGGTCCTGCAGTTCGCTCATGCCGGTTCGATCCTTCGGGGGCGCCACGATAGCAAAGGCGATGGCGACGGGTTCAGCGCGGCGCTACCTCCCGTCACCACCGCCGGTGTACGCTCGGGGCACGTACCCGGAAGCGAGGCTGGCATGAAGACGATCCTGGTGGCCGGTTCCAAGGGCGGGGTGGGCAAGACCACCGTCGCCACCCACCTGGCCGCGTACGCGGCATTGCAGGGCAAGGCCACGGTGATCGCCGATGCCGACCCGCAGGGCTCCAGTACGCGCTGGGCACAACGCCGTGCCGGGCTGGAAAGCGCGGTGCTGCCCATCGATGTGTATCGGAAGAAGCAGTGGGCGCAGAAGCTGCCTGACGGCACCCAGACCGTCATCATCGACGCACCGGCCGGTGCGTTGGCCGACGATATCCCCCATTTCCTCGATGCCGCCGACGCGGTGGTGGTGCCGGTGCTGCCTTCGGCGCTGGACATCGAAGCCATCGTCGGCTTCCTCAACAGCCTGGCCCAGAACCCGCGGGTACACAGCCGCAAGCTGCCGGTGGGGCTGGTCCTGAACCGCACCAAGCCCTGGACCCAGACCTCGCAGCAGGCGCTGCAGATGCTGGCCGAGTGGCCCTACCCGGTGGTCGCGCAGCTGCGTGACAGCCAGAGCTACGTGGTGATGACCGGCCTGGGCCGTAGCCTGTTCGACTACCGTTCGGCCCAGGTGCGCGAGCACCAGGCCGACTGGGAACCGCTGTTGTCCTGGCTGAAGCTGTGACGCCCGCATCACTCTGTCTGCTGCACCCTCTATCCATGGAAACCCGCGATGCGTGAATTGATCCTGCTGCGCCATGCCCATGCCGAACCGGCCACCCCCGGCCAGGCCGACCTTGATCGGCCGCTGTCGCCGGTGGGGCTGGCCGAAGCCGAAGCTGCCGGCAAGTGGCTGAAGGAAAACAAGCTGCTGCCGGACTGCGTGCTGTGCTCGCCGGCGCGGCGCACCCGCGAGACCCTGGAGGCCGTGCTGGCCACCATCGGCTACGTGGAAAAGCGCCTGGAAGACCGCATCTACGAGGCCACCCCCGGCACCCTGGCGGCGCTGGTGGATGACCGCCGCGACCTCGACCGCGTGCTGATCGTCGGCCATAACCCGGGCCTGGAGCGCCTGGTGGCGCTGATGACCGAAGGCACCAGCAGCGACTACCGCGGCATGCCGCCGGCCGGCATCGCCGTGCTCGGCTTCGCCCGCGAGGCCGCGATCGAACCGGGCGTGGCCAGCCTGAACGCGTTCTGGTGGCCGTGATCCAATGAACCTGGCGCGGCGCGGCCGCTATCTGCTGCCCGCGTTGCTGGCGTTCGGCCCGGCCGGAGCCACCGTGCCCGCGCCGAGCACCCTGCCGCCGGTGGTTGCCGAAGCGCACCGGGTGCTGCGCTTGGACGCCCAGCGTTCGCAGATCGGTTTCGAGGTGCGCACCCGCTTCGGCCAGCGCATCGAGGGTGTGTTCCCGCATTTCGAGGGCCGCATCGAAGTCCTCTCCGATGGCCGCCACCAGGTGCATCTGAAGATGTTCAGCCGTTCGGTCGAGATTCCTGGCAAGCCGCGCTACACCGGGTGGATGCGCGGCGAGGAGTTCTTCGACGCGGGCCGCCACCCGGTGGTCGAGTTCGACTCGTTGCCGTACTGGCCGGAAACCGTGGAAACCGGCGGCGACATCAACGGCCGGCTGACCCTGCGCGGTATCAGCCACCCCGAGCTGCTCAGGGTCGAGAAGGCGGAGTGCGCCCGACCCGGCTATGATTGCGACGTCGTCAGCCGCGGCACCGTACAGCGGGGCCGGTATGGCATGGACAGCTGGCAGCTTGCCCTGAGTGATCGAGTGACCTTCGTACTGCGTGCGCGCCTGAGTGAGGCGCCGAAACCGTGAACCTCCTGCTGCGTGTACTGGCGCTGGCAACCGTGTTGCTGGGCAGCGGTTGTGCATCGCTCTCGCATGCCGAGCGCGACCGTGCCGAAGCAATCGCCGTGCAGGCGCGTTCGACCGAGGTCGATTGCCAGCGTGCCGACCGTTGCGCGCAGGACTCGCCGTTGCGGGCGCTGGCGGGCCGCGCATTCAGCGAATCCACCCCGGAGCGGCCGCGCCATTACGCCACCCTGCTCGATGAGGGCGAGGGTGCGCTGGTTGCACGCCTGAACCTGCTGCGCAGTGCCACCCGCAGCATCGACCTGCAGACCTATATTTTCGACAAGGACGACAGCGCACGGCTGGTCATCGACGAGCTGCTGGCCGCCTCGCGGCGCGGGGTGAAGGTGCGGCTGCTGATCGACCAGCTCTCGGCGATCTCCGACCTGCAGATCCTCGGTGCCTTGTCCGGCGCCCACCAGAATTTCCAGCTGCGGGTCTACAACCCGACCTTCGGCAAGGCCCGGCTGAACTACTTCGACTATGCCGGCAGCGTGCTGTGCTGCTTCCGCCGGTTCAACCAGCGCATGCACAACAAGCTGCTGGTGATCGACGATGCGATCGGCGTGGTGGGGGGCCGCAACTACCAGGACGACTATTACGACTGGGACCGCGAGTACAACTTCCGCGACCGTGACGTGCTGATCGCCGGCCCGGAAGCACGCGCGATGGCGGCCAACTTCGATGCGTTCTGGCGCGCCCACCGCAGCGTGCCGGCCGAGCGCCTGAACGACGTGGGCCGCACGTTGCTGCGCGAGGGCGTGCCGACCCTGCCGCCGGCCAGCTTCCGGCGGCCGGAACGCGTGCAGCGGGTCAGCGCCGAAGCCAACGACATGGACTTCGTCAGCCGTTCCTTTGTCGATACCGCATTGCCGGTGGCCTCGGTGCGCTACGTGGCCGACCTGCCGCGCAAGCATCGGCGCGAGCAGGCCGATGCGCCGCTGGCCGGCCAGCACGTGACCGAGCCGCAGCTGGATGCGCTGATCGCCAGCGCGCAGAAGGAAGTGATCCTGCAGACGCCGTACCTGGTGCTGTCCAAGCCGGCGCAGGCGCTGTTCCGCGACCTGCGCAAGCGGCCGCAGCCGCCGCGCGTGGTGGTGTCCAGCAACAGCCTGGCAGCCACCGACAACCCGATCGTGTATGCGCTGTCCTACAAGTACAAGCGACGCAACATGCGCGAACTGGGCTTCAACATCTTCGAATACAAGCCGTTCCCGCTGGATGCGCCGGTCGATTACCGCAACCTGCTGCCCGACCCGATCGCCGCCGCCGCCGAAGACAGCGAGGGCAACAACGAAGGCGAGCGCCGTTCGTGGATCGGCGGCAGCGCTGCCGGCAGCAATGCACGCGGCAGCAGGGGCAGCGGCTCCAGTGCGGACAGCGCGAAGGTCCCGCTGAACCATCGCCACAGCGACGGCGCCTACGACAACGCGAGGGCGCGCCGCCGCGCCGCCGGCAGCGAAGTGGAAACGCGCCTGTTGCGTACCGAGACGCGGCCGTCGTTCCTCGGCAGCAAGGCGGTCAACAAGCCGCTGCCGGTCACCCGCAAGGGCGCGCGCATGGGCCTGCATGCCAAGTCGTTGGTGGTTGACCGCCGCATTGGCGTTGTCGGAACCCACAACTTCGATCCGCGCAGCGAGAACTACAACACCGAAGGCGCGGTGATCATCGACGACCCGGTCTTTGCCGAGCAGCTGGCCGAGAGCATCCTGCGCGACACCCACCCGCAGAACTCGTGGACGGTGGCGCCGCGGGCCAAACCGCCGGTGCTGTCGGGGCTGAACTACAGCGTCGGCAAGGCCTCCGAAGCGCTGCCCATCCTCGATTTCTGGCCGTGGCGCTACGCCACCGACTACGAGTTCAAGCCTGGCCCGGACTGCCCGCAGCCGCTGCTGCGGCAGGACCCGGCGTTCCACACCTGCTACGTCGCCGTCGGCGACTTCCCCGAAGTCAACGTCGGCCCGAAGTGGTTGCTGGTGCGCATGCTGACCGCATTCGGCGCCGGCCTTGTTCCCATCCTCTGAAGGTGCCCGCATGACCCAGGTGTTCCGCGAAGCCGTTTCCATCGAGCAGCTCAACGCGCTCAGCCGCAACACGGCGATCCACTCCCTGGGCATCGTCTTCAGCGCCGCCGGCGAGGACTGGCTGCAGGCCACCATGCCGGTGGACGAGCGCACCCGCCAGCCCTACGGCATCCTGCATGGCGGCGCCTCGGTGGTACTGGCCGAGACGCTGGGCAGCAGCGCCGGCAACCTGTGCGTGGATACCGCCAAGCAGATCTGCGTGGGCCTTGAAATCAACGCCAACCACGTGCGTGCGGTGCGCTCGGGCACGGTCACCGGCACCGCCCGCGCGCTGCATGTGGGCCGCAGCACCCAGCTGTGGGAGATCCGCATCGAGGACGAGCAGGGCCGCCTGGTGTGCATCTCGCGGCTGACCCTGGCGGTGGTGGCCGCAGGCCACGGCTGAGCCCGCGCGGGCACGTCCACGGCGGCGGAACCCAGCGTTCCCCGCCGATTGCCCCGGTCGATGGCGGTTATGGCCTAAATCGGCTGGCAGCGATGACGGCCCTCCGGTATCGTGCGCGGATGACTTCCCCCACTCCGGCTCCCCGCGGCGGCGTGGCGCGTGTGTGCCGTTACCTGTACCGCGTACCGCTGCTGTTGGTCCACATCACCGTGTTCCTGCCGCTGATCCTGATCGGCATGCTTCCGCCGTGGGGCGAACTGCGCGTGGGCGAGGCCACCTTCGGCGCCAAGGTGGTCAACTGGTGGCAGGGCGGGCTGATGTGGATCTTCGGCTTCCGCCTGGCGCAGATCGGCCGGCCGCTGCCCGGCGCGGTGCTGTTCGTGGCCAACCACGTCAGCTGGGTCGACATCTGCATCCTGCACAGCCAGCGCATGATGGGCTTCGTCGCCAAGCGCGAGATCGCCAGCTGGCCGCTGGTCGGTTGGCTCGCCGCGCGCGGCCAGACCATCTTCCACCAGCGTGGCAACACCGAGTCGCTCGGTGGCGTGATGCAGGTGATGGCCGATCGCCTGCGTGACGGCAAGGCCGTGGGTGTGTTCCCGGAAGGACGCACGCGCGGCGGCCACGAAGTGGGCCCGTTCCATGCGCGCATCTTCCAGGCGGCGGTCGAGACCGGTGTGCCGGTGCAGCCGGTGGCGCTGGTGTACGGGGTGAATGGCGACGCGCAGACCATTGTCGCGTTTGGCCCGGGCGAGAGTTTCTTCGCCAATTTCCTGCGCCTGCTCGGTGAGCCGGCGCGACGTGCGGAAGTGCACTTCCTGGCACCCATCGGTGCGCAGGACCTGGAAGGCCGTCGGCGCATCGCGGAAACCTCGCGCGCGCGCATCGTGGCGGCCATGAGCACGGGTTGAGGCCGCGGTGGCCCTGATCCCGCCACCTGTCCTGGACGCCGGCACGCCGACGCTGCACGCGGCTGACTATCAGCCGCCGCGCTGGCTGCGCAACCCGCATCTGCAATCGATGCTCAGCTCCAGCCGCATGCGCCTGCAGCGCGGCCTGCTGCTGCTGGCGGCCACCGGTGCGGTCAGCGAGGAACTGATCCTCGACGGTGGCGACGGCGTGCGCCTGCAGGGCTGGCACAGCCACGTCGAAGGCCGCGAACCGCAGGGCATGGCGCTGCTGCTGCATGGCTGGGAAGGCAGTGCCGAATCCAGCTACATGCGCATGGCCGCCGCGCGCATGCTGGAGCAGGGCTTCGACGTAGTGCGGCTGAACTTCCGCGACCACGGCAACACCCATCATCTCAATCGCGGCATCTTCCACTCCAACCTGATTGACGAAGTGGTGCATGCCGCGGGCGATATCGCCCAGCGCTGGCCGCAGCTGCCGCTGGTGGCGGCCGGCTACTCGCTGGGTGGCAACTTCGTGCTGCGCCTGGCCCTGCGCGCGCCGGCCGCCGGGGTGCCGCTGCAGCGGGTGGCCTCGGTGTGCCCGGTGCTGGACCCGGCGCTGACCATGGAGAGCATCGAGAACGGCCCGGCGATGTACGACTGGTACTTCCGCCGCAAGTGGGCCGGCTCGCTGCGCCGGAAGCGCGATCTGTTCCCCGAGCTGAGCGACTGCGACGACCGCGTGCTGAAGCTGGACATCCGCGCGCTGACCGCCTGGCTGGTCGAGCGCCACACCAGCTTCGGCTCGCTGCAGGCCTATTTCGATGGCTACTCGATTGCCGGTGATCGCCTGTCGACCCTGCAGGTGCCGGCCGACATCCTGATGGCACAGGATGACCCGGTGATTCCGTATGCCACCTTCAACAACTGGCAGCTGCCGCGCCAGGCGCACCTGGAAACCGCCTGCTGGGGCGGCCACTGCGGCTTCATCGAGAACTGGCGTGGCGACGGCTTCTCCGAGCGCTGGGTGGCGCAGCGCCTGCGGCGGGTTCTGCAGGGCTGAACCGGCACCGGCGTGCAGCCCGCTACAATGCGGGTTTGCACTTGAACCGGACTGCCATGCAAGACCAGATCATCCAGGCGTTGCGCCAGAACCAGGCCGACCAGGCCGTGCAGCTGGCCCAGGCGTGGACCCATGACGAACCCGGCTTGGCCGATGCCCACCGCTGGCTGGCGCTTGCGCTGCAGCAGCAGGGCAATGCCGAGGACGCGATGGACGCCCTGCAGCAGGCGCTGCGGTTGGCCCCGGACGACGCCCAGCTGCACCTGCAGCATGCGGGCCTGTTGCTGGCACTGCGCCAGTTCGAAGGGGCCGACGACGCCCTGGTGCGCACCACCGGTCTCGATCCGAACTCATTCTCCGCCTACCTGATGCAGGCGCACCTGGCGATTGGCCGCAACGACTTCGACGAGGCGCAGCGCGTGTCCACCCTGGCCGCGCGCGTCGAGCCGGACCATCCGGAACTGCTGACCATCGACGGCATGGTCGCCCTGCGTCGCGGCGATGCCGACCGTGCGCTGGCGCTGCTGTCGGCCGCCAGCAAGGCGCTGCCGGACGATCCCCGCGTGCTGTACGCACTCGGCTTCGCCTACCTGGGCAAGGACATGCTGGCGTTCGCCGAGCAGTCGTTCCGCCGCGTGCTTGAACTGAACCCCTCGCTGTCCTCGCTGCACGGCCTGGTGGTGCAGCTGGCGCTGCGCCAGGACAACGTGGCGGCCGCCGCCGAAGCGATGCAGGTGGCCCTGCAGCAGCCGGAGATGGACGTGCCGTCGATGCGCCGCCTGGCCGGCGAGCTGTCGCTGCGCAATGGACAACCGCTGCAGGCGCTGGACCACCTGCTGCCGCTGCTGGAAACGCAGCCGGACGACCGCCAGCTGCTGCAGCTGCTGCTGATGTCATGGCAGCGCCTGGGCCGCGAAGACGAAGCGCGCGCCCGCCTCGATGCCGTGCTGGAAAACAATGACCAGCTGCACGACGTATGGCTGGCGCGCCTGGCCATCGAGCAGGTCGGCAGCGAAAGCGCGGTGGCCACGGTCGAACGCTGGATGGCCGCGATGCCGGCGCACCTGCCCGCGCTGGAGGCGCGCCTGCGCCTGCACGACATGGTGGGCGAGCACGCACAGGCTGAAGCGATCGCCGAGCGCATCGTCAGCCTGGAACCGGGCCGCGTCAGTGGCGAAACGCGCCTGGTCGAGGGCCTGCTGCAACGCGATCCAGCCGCGGCCGTGGCGCGCGTGCAGGCGCTGATCGAGCTGGCACCGGAAGGCCATCGCGCCGACCTGCGCACCTGGATGGGTGAAATCCAGGACCGTGCCGGCCAGCCGCAGGACGCCCTGCGCACCTGGATGTCGCTGCAGGCCGACCAGGCCCCGCAGCGCCTGCCGCTGCCGCCGCAGGCCAAGTCGCCGCCGAGCTGGCCGGACAAGGGCAGCCTCGATGGCGATACCAGTTCCGCGCCGATCTTCCTGTGGGGCCCGCCGGGTTCGGGCGTGGAGCGCGTCGCGACCGGCCTGGCCGCGGCCAGCCCGGTGCTGCGCAGCGACCGCTACACCGACACCCCGCCCGATGATGCCTTCCAGAACTACCACACGCTGCAGGACCTGGCGTCGGGCGTACTGACCCCGGAGCGGCTGGTGCAGCGCTGGCGCGAGCAGCTGCCGGCCCGGGGCCTGCAGAACGACACCGTGATCGACTGGCTGCTGTGGTGGGACAACGCCCTGCTGTGGTCGCTGCGCCCGCAGCTGCCGCAGGGCCGCCTGCTGCTGGTGCTGCGTGACCCGCGCGACATGCTGCTGGACTGGGTCGCCTACGGCGCCGCCGCACCGCTGGCGATGACCTCGCTGGCCGAAGCCAGCGAGTGGCTGACGCGCGCACTGACCCAGATCGCCACGCTGCACGAGGACGACCTGTACCCGCACGTGCTGCTGCGCATCGACCAGATCGGCAACGACCCGCGCGCCATGGCTGAACTGCTGGGCCGCCTGTTCGAGCGGCCGATGCCGCCGGCCGCGCAGCTGGGCGCACCGCGCCTGCCGCCGGGCCACTGGCGCAACTACCGCGACGTGATGAGCGCCGCCTTCGCCCAGCTCACCCCGGTTGCGGTGCGCCTGGGTTACCCGGAAGAGTAAGGAGAGACTCATGCAGCTGAGCAGCAACAGCCTGACCCTTGGCGCACCGATCGACCGCGAGTTCGCCGCCGGCGATGCCAACGGCTTTGCCCCCGACCGCAACCCGCACCTGGCCTGGAGCGGGGCGCCGGCCGGCACCCGTTCGTTCCTGCTGGTGTGCGTCGACCCGGACGTGCCAACCGTGCCGGAAACGGTCGGCCGCAGCGACATGAGCGTGCCGCGCGACCAGCCGCGTTGCGACTTCGTGCACTGGGTGATGGCCGACATCCCGGCCTCGGTGCAGGAAATTGCCGCCGGCAGCTGCAGCGATGGCTTCGTGGTGAAGGGCAAGGCCGCACCGGCCGGTCCGGCCGGCAGCCGCCAGGGCCTGAACGACTTCACCGGCTGGTTCGCGGGCAACCCGGACATGGCCGGTGACTACCTGGGCTACGACGGTCCCTACCCGCCGTTCAACGACGAACGCGTGCACCGCTACTTCTTCCGCGTGTTCGCGCTGGACGTGGCGTCGCTGCAGCTGCCGGAACGCTTCACCGCCGCCGACGCCTACCGCGCCATGCACGGCCACGTACTGGCCGAAGCGGCCCTGCACGGGACCTACACGTTGAACCCGGCGCTGGGCTGAGGCGGCATGGCGGGTCGTGCCGGCCGCTGGCCGGCAACGCCCGTGTGCTGCCGGATCCGCGCATGGCAGCCGGCCAGCGGCCGGCTCTACCCACCACGAAGAAGGGCGGCCTTTCGGCCGCCCTTCAAGATGCAGCCGACTAACAGTCGGCTCTACATCACTTCTCGATGGCCGACTCGACCACCATGTCCAGCACGTACGCCTGCGACGGCGCATCGGCCGGCGGATTCTTCACTTCGTAGCGCTTCACGCGCACCACGTTGCGCACGCCGTCTTCGTGGGTGTAGCCCTCGATGTTGCCGTAGAAGTTCTCGAACTTGCCCGGCTCGCCCTGCTTCAGGCCCTTGTCGTCGAACTTCACTTCACGCACCTGCAGGCACTGGTAGTCCGGGATCAGCGGGTGCGAGCACTTCTGGGTCTTGGCGGCCACTTCCAGGAACACGGTTTCGCCGGCGCCGCCATAGCGGGTTTCAGCGGTGGGTTCCGGGTTGAACACCAGCACGTCGCCCTTGGCGGTGGTCAGGGTCAGCTTGCCGCCGGCATCCTGGGTGGCCTTCAGCTCGCCCTGCAGGCGGCTCGACACGGCCTCGTCCAGCGCCATCAGCGCCTTGTCGGTGCAGGCCATCATGGTCGACGCCATCGCGCCCACCTTCAGCGTGCCGTTCTCCAGGGTGTAGCCACCGCCGAGGCGGTTGCAGGTGTTGCTCACCGACAGGCGGCCATCGGCGAAGTCCAGGGTGACCGGCTTGTCTTCGCGGGCGAACAGCGCGTCGATGCGCTTGCCGTCGGCGCCAGTGGCCTGCTGCAGCAGCCAGTGCTGGCTCTGCAGGCGCTGCGCGTCCAGATGCGCCAGCGTCTGCTGGTCCGCCGCCTTGGCTGCGGCCGGGGCCACGTCGTCGCCGCCGGTGCCGGCCGGCGCCGGGGTCTGGCTGCAGGCGGCCATCAGGGCCAGCGGGAGGAGCAGGGTGAGCTTGCGGTTCATGGTGATTCTCCTTGGGGAACCGTGGTGGAAACGGGGTGGGGCCGGCAACGGGGTTGCCGTGCCCCGGCGCTGTTCAGCTGCCGGACGGCAACCACAGCAGCAGCGCCGCGCCCAGCGCAATCCGGTACACGGCGAAGGCGGTGAACTTGTGCGACTTGATGTAGCCCATCAACCACTTCACTACGACGAAGCCGGTGACGGCTGCGGCAAGGAAGGCCACGCCCACGTCGGTCCAGTTCTCGCTGCCCAGCTGGCCGGCCTTGGCCATTTCCAGGAAGGTGTAGGCACTGGCGGCGAACATGGTGGGAATGCCGACCAGGAACACGAACTCGGCGGCGGCCGCGCGGCGGCTCAGGCCCAGCAGCATCGCCAGGAAGATCGCCGAGGCCGAGCGCGAGGTGCCGGGGAACACACCGGCCACCACCTGCGCCAAGCCCACGCCGATCGCCACCGTCCAGGTCACCTGGTCACGGTCGGGCAGGCGCGCGGTATAGGCCTCCACCAGCAGCATCCAGACGCCACCGATGATCAATGCCCAGGCCACCGGACTGACCGTTTCCGGCAGCGACCAGCCGGCCTTGCGCACCACCAGGCCGACCACGGCGGTGACCAGGAACGCTGCGCCGAGCTTGAACACGTAGTCGCGGTTCTCGCGCTGACCCAAGCCGGTGGCCAGCTGCAGCAGGCGCTGGCGGAACACCAGCACCACGGCCACGATCGCGCCGGCCTGGATGACGATGTTGAAGAAGTCCGAACGGGCACCCAGCCAGTGCTGGGCGATGAGCAGGTGGCCGGTGCTGGAGATCGGCAGGAATTCGGTCAAGCCTTCGAGAATGCCCAGCAACAGGGCGGAGAGCAGGTCGGACATGGACGGTGCGTGCACGGGCGGCTGAAGGAAGAAGGTCGAGAGGATAGACGATCCCCGCTGCACCAAACGGGTGCGTCTGGTAACGGGTGCACCCGTTTGGTGCGCGCTGCTCTGCACCCTCACGGGGCGGTCTTTTTGAAATCAATGACTTGCAGCCCACGAAAAGTTGGCACGGTCGTTGCTCTACCTCAGCAGGCATTCATCCCCATCCGAGGTCGTACCGATGTCCGTGGAAAACGTTGAGAAGCTGATCAAGGACAACCAGATCGAATTCGTCGATCTGCGCTTTGTCGACATGCGTGGTGTCGAGCAGCACGTGACCTTCCCGGTCAGCATCATCGAGCCGTCGCTGTTCGAAGAAGGCAAGATGTTCGATGGCAGCTCGATCGCCGGCTGGAAAGGCATCAACGAGTCGGACATGGTGCTGCTGCCGGACCCGGCCAGCGCGTACGTCGATCCGTTCTACGCCGATCCGACCATCGTGATCAGCTGCGACATCCTCGATCCGGCCACCATGCAGTCGTACGGTCGCTGCCCGCGCGGCATCGCCAAGCGCGCCGAGGCCTACCTGAAGTCCTCCGGCATCGCCGAAACCGCGTTCTTCGGCCCGGAGCCGGAATTCTTCATCTTCGATTCGGTCCGTTTCGCCAATGAAATGGGCAACACCTTCTTCAAGGTCGACTCCGAGGAAGCCGCCTGGAACAGCGGCGCCAAGTACGACGGCGCCAACAGCGGCTACCGTCCGGGCGTCAAGGGCGGGTACTTCCCGGTGCCGCCGACCGACACCCTGCACGACCTGCGCGCTGAAATGTGCAAGACCCTGGAACAGGTCGGCATCGAAGTGGAAGTGCAGCACCACGAAGTGGCCACCGCCGGCCAGTGCGAGATCGGCACCAAGTTCAGCACCCTGGTGCAGAAGGCCGACGAACTGCTGCGCATGAAGTACGTCATCAAGAACGTCGCTCACCGCAACGGCAAGACCGTCACCTTCATGCCCAAGCCGATCGTCGGCGACAACGGCAGCGGCATGCACGTGCACCAGTCGCTGTCCAAGGGCGGCACCAACCTGTTCTCTGGTGACGGCTACGGCGGCCTGAGCCAGCTGGCGCTGTGGTACATCGGTGGCATCTTCAAGCACGCCAAGGCGATCAACGCCTTCGCCAACTCGGGCACCAACAGCTACAAGCGCCTGGTGCCGGGCTTCGAAGCGCCGGTGATGCTGGCCTACTCGGCGCGCAACCGCTCGGCCTCGTGCCGCATTCCGTGGGTGTCCAACCCGAAGGCACGCCGCATCGAAATGCGCTTCCCCGATCCGATCCAGTCGGGCTACCTGACCTTCACCGCGCTGATGATGGCCGGCCTGGACGGCATCAAGAACCAGATCGACCCGGGCGCACCGAGCGACAAGGACCTGTACGACCTGCCGCCGGAAGAAGAGAAGCTGATCCCGCAGGTCTGCTCCTCGCTGGATCAGGCACTGGAAGCGCTGGACAAGGACCGCGAGTTCCTGAAGGCCGGTGGCGTGATGAGCGATGACTTCATCGACGGCTACATCGCGCTGAAGATGCAGGAAGTGACCAAGTTCCGCGCGGCGACCCACCCGCTGGAATACCAGCTGTACTACGCCAGCTGACCGGATGCGATGGCGGTGGGCTTCCCCCTCCCACCCGCCGCCATCGCTTCCGTTTTCGCGGCTGGGGAGCCGCAAGGCGGGCGCAGGCCCGCCGTTGTAGAGCGGACGGTGGTAGAGCGGACTGTTAGTCCGCTGAACTTCAATCCGCTTATCCAGGGGCAAGAGAGAGACCGGATACGCGACCAGGGCCGCCCTCCCTCCCGCGTCGGTCGTGCAAGGAGAGAGGCACGGCCGTCCCGGCCCTGTACGTGTCCGGTGCAACAGCCACGGCCATCACACTGATGGCCCGTGGTTGCCTGATGCCAACGCGCGTCTGCGCGCTGGCCCCATCCACCATCGGGACATGCGCATGAAACTGATCTCCGCCATCATCCGACCGTTCAAGCTCGACGAGGTCCGCGAGGCCCTGTCCGACGCAGGCGTGTCGGGCATCACCGTGACCGAAGTGAAAGGCTTCGGCCGCCAGAAGGGCCACACCGAGCTGTATCGCGGCGCCGAGTACGTCGTCGACTTCCTGCCCAAGATCAAGATCGAAACCGTGGTCACCGACGAGCGTGCCGACGCGGTGATCGAAGCGATCCAGTCGTCGGCAGGCACCGGCAAGATCGGTGACGGCAAGATCTTCGTCACCGCCGTCGAACAGGTCATCCGCATCCGCACTGGCGAAATCGGTGCCGACGCGCTGTAACCCCCTTCCGGAGATTCCCCCCATGAAGATGCGCCTTCTCACCGGGTGGCAAGCCCGGTTCCATATCGTGTGCCTGCTGATGCTGCTCAGCGCGCTGGCCGCCGGTGCCTGGCCGGGCAACGCCCACGCCCAGGCCCAGGTCTCGCCGCTGCCCAGCGAAACCGTTGCGGTCGAACCGCTGCAGGCACCGGTGGCAGCTGCACCGGCCAGCGCCGAGGCTGCGGCCCCCGCGTTCGACCACGGCGACGTGGCCTGGATGCTCACCTCCACCTTGCTGGTGCTGCTGATGGTGGTACCGGGCCTGGCCCTGTTCTATGGCGGCCTGGTGCGTTCAAAGAATGTGCTGTCGATCCTCAGCCAGATCCTGGTGGTGTTCTCGCTGGTGCTGCTGCTGTGGGTAGCCTATGGCTACAGCGCGGTGTTCAGCACGGGCAATCCGTTCTTCGGCTCGTTCACCGAGTTCGCCTTCCTCAGGGGTTTCACCCCCGAGTCGGTGGGCAATACGCCTATCAAGGGCCTGCCGGACTACCTGTTCGTCGCCTTCCAGTCGACCTTCGCCGGCATCACCACCGCGCTGATCGTCGGTGCCTTCGCCGAGCGCATCAAGTTCCGCGCCGTGCTGCTGTTCTCGGCGCTGTGGTTCACCCTCAGCTATATCCCGATGGCGCACATCGTGTGGGGTGGCGGCTACCTGGGCGAACTGGGCGCGATCGACTTCGCCGGCGGCACCGTGGTGCACATCAACGCGGGCGTCGCCGGCCTGGTCGCCGCATGGTTTGTCGGCAAGCGCCTGGGCTACGGCCAGACCGCGTTGAAGCCGCACAACCTGCCGTTCACCTACATCGGCGCGATGCTGCTGTGGGTCGGCTGGTTCGGCTTCAATGCTGGTTCTGCCGCCGCCGCCGATACCGTGGCCTCGCTGGCCTTCCTCAACACCGTGCTGGCCACTGCCGCAGCGGTGCTCGGCTGGACGCTGGTGGAAGCGATCACCAAGGGCAAGCCGTCGGCACTGGGCGCGGCCTCGGGCGCGGTGGCAGGCCTGGTCGGCATCACTCCGGCATGTGGCACGGTCGGCCCGCTCGGCGCGATCGTGATCGGTTTCGTGGCGGGCGTGGTCTGCGTGTGGGGCGTCACCGGTCTCAAGCGCCTGCTGAAGGTGGATGACACCGCTGACGTGTTCGGTGTGCACGGTGTCGGCGGCATCGTCGGCGCGATCCTCACCGGCGTGTTCAGTGCGCAGTCGCTGGGCGGCACCAAGGCCGACCTGGATATCGCGCACCAGGTGTGGGTGCAGGTGGTCAGCGTTGGCCTCACCGTGCTGTGGTCGGCGGTGGTGACCACGCTGATCCTGCTGGTGGTGCGCAGCGTGGTCGGCCTGCGCGTGACCGAGGAAGCAGAGCGCACCGGCCTGGATGTGACCTCGCACGGTGAATCGGCCTACGAGGCCTGAGGCAGCGGCGCACTGACGTGGTGGGTGCCGACCGTTGGTCGGCACCCTGGCATGCATCATCAAGCGCGATCGCGCACAATCAGGCCATGCACCCGATCCGCACTGTCCTGATGCTCTCGGCCAGCCTGCTGCTGGCCGCCTGCGCTTCCACGCCGCGGGAGAGCCACAACCCTCTCGCCACCTGGGTGCCATCACCCAACCAGAACGCGCGCACGCCGCTCATCATCGTCATCCACCACACCGAGCAGAAGTCGGTGCAGCAGAGTCTGCATACGCTGCGTACCGCCAACAGTGGCGGGCCGGTCAGTGCGCACTACCTGATCGGTGCCGATGGCCATCGTTACCAGCTGGTCGCCGATGAGCGCCGTGCCTGGCATGCCGGCGCCGGACGCTGGGGCACCATCACCGATCTCAACTCGGCCTCGATCGGCATCGAGCTCGACAACGATGGCCGCAGTCCGTTCAGTGCGGCACAGATCGAATCGCTGATCCTGCTGCTGCGTGATCTCACCACCCGCCTGAACATCCCGCCGCGCCAGGTGATCGGCCATGCCGACCTGGCGCCGACGCGCAAGCAGGATCCGAGCCGCTTCTTCCCGTGGCAACAGCTGGCCGAGGCCGGCTTCGGCGTGTGGCCGCGCGCGGCCGATGGCGCGGCACCGGAAGGCTTCGATGCGTGGAATGCGCTGGCGCGCTTCGGTTATCCGCTCGACAACCGTGATGCCACCGTCGCCGCCTTCCACCGCCGTTTCCGGGGCCGCGACGACCTGCCGAAGACGCTGGATGCCGAGGACGCCCGCATCCTGCATTCGCTGCTGCTGCAGATGCGCTAATCTCCGTAGGATTCTGCGCATAGATACGCACCAGAAAATTTGCAGATAAAAACTCTCACTAGCGGAGCCACTGTCCAGTCAAAATTCTGGCGCGAATTCGCTCCGCACACTCCGCATATGTTGACCAGATGCTTCCCTCCTAGAATACATAAGAGTGGGATCCAGGATGTGATAGCTTTTGAGCTGCGCTCAGCTTTCTGGCGCAACGGTTAGTGAGGTTCGTCTCGCGTTCCTCACGAGTAGAACTAGCTCAATTATCAGGGGTGTGCTTTGCCAAAGCGTAAATTTCCAAGTCCTGCGAACTGTAAGCGTGGTGATCCGGTAGTAATGATTGATGCCGAGGAAGTCTTGGTTATCTATAACCAAGATCATCCTGAAAAGCCTGCTCAGCGAATCACCGCCAAGGTGAAAGACCACATGGATCATCGATCCCAGCAGGCTGGTTGGGCCGGAACGGCTCATGTTAAGAATGCGAAGACCGGACATGGCGCCGGTTTGCTTCTTCTCGCACCTCAGCAGTCGGTGAACGTCAACGTGCTCGTGCTTCCTGAGGTTCAAGAGAAGCCGAAGGCTAAGCGACGTGCTGCTGAAGACGTGACCGACGTCTGAAGTTGAGGCTGCCGCCCTAATTGAGCAAATTTAGGGCGGCATCCCGATTGAATCTGCAACGTCGCGTAGAGCATTGACCTGAATGAAGAATTTTGGTTTCTGCCTGCTTCCGCTTGAATCAGGTGGCTGCGTCAGCTCAACATAGTGAAAATGTCTATGGTTCCATTCTTACCTAGGGTTGGGCTGTTATTGCTGGTGGCCGCGCTGCTCTCTGCGTGTTCCACCACCGGCTCCAGTCCCGGCGTACCGTCTGCTGCCAAGCCTGCGGCCACCTACGCCAAGGCCCCATGGAGTGCACTGCCACCGGTCTCCGACAGCGATCTGCAGGCCGGCTTCGTGGCGTGGCGCAGCAGCTGCACCCGCCTGAAGAACGATGCGGTCTGGGCCCAGCCCTGCGCGACCGCGGCAATGGTGTCCGACGATGACCCGGCGGCGATCCGCCAGTTCCTGCAGCGCGATCTCGATGCCTACGCGCTACGTGCCGGTGGCCATCAGGCCGACGGGCTGATTACCGGCTACTACGAGCCGATCTACCCCGGCAGTCTTACCCGTACCGATAAGGCCACGGTGCCGGTGTACGGCACGCCGGATGATCTGGTGGTGGTGCAGCTGGAGAGCCTCTACCCGGAACTGAAGGGCAAGCGCCTGCGCGGGCGCGTCGAAGGCAAACTACTCAAGCCCTATGACGACGCCGGCACCATCGCGGCCAAGGGCGCCAAGGCGCCGGTGCTGGCCTGGCTGACCGACCCGATGGACCTGCAGCTGCTGCAGATCCAGGGGTCTGGCCGCGTGCGCCTGGCCGATGGCACGCAGGTGCGGCTGGCGTATGCGGAACAGAACGGCCACCCGTACCGCGCGATCGGTCGCTGGCTGGTGGAGCAGGGCCAGCTGAAGAAGGAAGACGTCACCATGGACGCGATCCGCGCCTGGGCACGGGCCAACCCCGCGCGCGTACCGGAACTGCTGCGCAGTAACCCCAGCTACGTGTTCTTCGTGCGCAACCCGGACAGCCCGGAAGGCCCGCGCGGTTCACTGAACGTGCCGCTCACCCCGGGCTACAGCGTGGCGGTGGATCGCACCGTGGTGCCGCTGGGCAGCCTGCTGTGGCTGTCCACCACGCGCCCGGACGGCACCCCGGTGGTGCGCCCGGTGGCTGCGCAGGACACCGGCGGCGCCATCGCCGGCGAAGTGCGCGCCGACCTGTACTGGGGCAGCGGCGATGCCGCCGGCAAGCTGGCTGGCGACATGAAGCAGAAGGGCAACATCTGGATGCTGTGGCCAAAGGGCGTGCCCCTGCCGAACTGAACCAGCAGGGGTCGGATCCCTTCCAAAGGAAAGGGCTCTGACCCCGGATGCCTGATAATGGCGCCATTCCGTACTTTCCGGCCGCGCCTGCGGCCAGGGCTCCTGCAATGACCTACGCAAAGCACAACGCAAAATCCGGCGCGAAATCCGCCGCAAAGAAGTACTACAAGCACTGGGCCGAATCGGGCCTGGGCAAGGGCAACGTGCTGATGGAAGCCCGTGGCGAGAAGATCGTGCGGCAGGTGGAAATCTACGGCACCAAGATGGTCTGGGCCGACGAGCATGCCCACAGCGACGACCGCTTCCTGCTGGCCGACCAGCCAGTGTCGTTCCTGGATTTCGACGAGGACGACGAAATTTCCGCGCGTGAATTCGAAGCCGCCTGGAAGAAGGCACGGGAAGCCACCGGCTACCCGGTGTAATCCCCCCGGCACCCGCCCTTGTAACGCCGAGCCTTGCTCGACGCCGCAAAAATCGGGCGCGTGAAATGTTATATGATTACATTTCACCGTATACGCCCCTTCCCATGAAGACTCCCACCCTGGTGGCCGCCCTCGCGGCCGCACCGTTCGCCCCTGAAGCACTCGCACAGTCTGCCGACGCCGCGCTCACCCTCGGCAAGGTGCAGGTACACCAGCACGGCGAAGGCCAGCTCAGTGCGCACCAGGTGCTGACCTCGGTGGACGTGCTGGGTGCAGACCAGATCGAAAACCGCAACGTCTCGCACAGCTGGGAATTGCTCGGGCAGATGCCCGGCATCCAGCTCACCGAAACCCGGCAGGGCGCCGAATCGGGCAAGGTCAGCTTCCGCGCCTTCAACGGCGAGGGCTACCTCAACGCCATCAAGACGCTGATCGACGGCATCCCCAGCAACGTCAACAGCGGCAACCAGCGCTTCATCGACATGCTGTTCCCGTTGGACATCAGCTACATCGAAGTAGTGCGCGGTACCAACGATCCGCGCTATGGCCTGCACAACATCGGCGGCAACGTGAACTTCGGTACGCGCCAGGGGGGCAGCTACACCGATGCGCGCCTGGCCTACGGCAGCTATAACACCCGCGATGCGCAGCTGGCAGTCGGCCGTGAAGCCAATGGCTTCGCGCAGAACTATTTCGTCGGCACCCAGGCCAGCGACGGCTACCGCGACCACGACACCTCGAAGAAATATTCGCTGGGCGGCAAGTGGTTCTACGGCTCGCTGGACGACGGCCTGCGCGTGGGCCTGACCGCCCGTGCGTACCACCACGAAGCCGACGAACCCGGCTTCATGACCGCCGACGAGCTGCGCACGCACCGCCGTGGCAGCGACCTGCGCAACGGCAACGATGGCGATGACCGCGACATGCGCCAGCTTGCCGTGCACCTGGACATGAAACTGTCCGACACAATCACCTTCGGCACCCGCCTGTACTACAACCGCTACGAAGACGACCGTCGCGTGACCTTCAGCGACCTCCCCACCGGCAACCTGCCGCGCCAGCGCCGCGTATGGGACGAGCGGCAGCATGGCCTGCTCAGCACGCTCACTTGGCAGGCCAGCCCCACGCTCACCGTCGAGGGTGGCCTGAACTACGAGCAGCAGGACAACGGCTACCTCCGCGAGCGCTACGCCTACGCTGAACCCACCGATTTCAGCCAGCCCCCCGCGCGGGTGCAGAACAATGATCGCCACAGCTTCGACAACTGGGGCGCCTACGTGCAGGCCGTCTACCAGCCCGTCGAGGCCTGGAAGATCGTGCCGGCCTACCGCGTCGACCGTTTCAGTGGCCGCACCCACCTGATGAACGGCCTCAGCGGCCGCCTGCAGGATTACGGCAGCATCGGCCAGCCCAAGCTGAGCATCATCCACACCCTGGGCCAGACCACCCACGTCTACGCGAACTGGGGCCGCACCTTCCAGGTGCTGACCGGCTCCACCGCACCGGCCTACCTCACCCCGGGGCAGGCGCCCTTGCAGCCGTCCACCAACACCGGCATGGAGCTGGGCCTGAAGTTCCAGCCGTTCGCGGGAAGCCAGGCACGCCTGGCGGTGTGGCAGCAGGATGCGGAAAACGAGGTGTCCAACATGCCAGCCACCGGCACCACGGTCACCCTGGGCAAGACCCGCCGGCGCGGCGTGGATGCGCAGCTGAGCCTGCAGCTGGGCGAAGACTGGACGGTGTGGGCGTCGCACGCCTACCAGGAAGCGAAGATCACCCGCGACGACCGCGATGCCAGCATTTCACTGCAGGGCCGCGAAGTAGCCGCCACCCCGCGCCATATCAGCAACCTGGGTGTGGATTACCGCGCCTGTGATGCGCTGCGGTTGGGCCTGCAGGCACGTGCACAGGGCGATTACTACCTGGAAGAGCGCAACGTGGCCGGCAAGTTCGGTGGTTTCGCCGTGCTCGACCTCAGTGCTGCCTATCAGCTCACCCCGCGTTTCAGCGTGGACCTGCAGCTGAAGAACGTGACCGGCCGCGAGTACGCCTACGCCTGGTACGACAGCTTCTTCTGGGACAGCGCCCGCCCGATGTTCTCGCCGGCGCCGGGCCGCAGCGTGTTCGTCGGCCTCAACATGAAGCTGTAACCGGCCACGCATGTGGTCGTGGTCGAGCTTGCTCGACCTGCGGCAGGGGGTCAGAGCCCTTTCCAGGCGGAAAGGGATCCGACCCCGGACCCCGCAGCGCACGCGGTCAGATCCCTTTCCGCGAGGAAAGGGCTCTGACCCCGAACCCCGCGTTTTGCACTACATTGGTGCAATGTCCGACCCCTCTCCCCCGCCGTCCCTCGATGCCCTGGGCACGCCGCTGGCCTGGGCCGGGGCCGATGGCTGCATCGCCGGCTGCAATCCGGCGTTCGCCCGCTGGCTGGGCGTCAGCGCCCGGCGGCTGCTGGGTCGCCCATTGGCCGCGCTGGAAGTGCAGGGCGAGGCACTGGCCCATTTCCTGGCCCGCGATGAGCGCGACAGCCTGCGCCTGAACCGGCTGGCGCTGGCGGTGCCCGGCGAGGCCCCGCGCTTCGCCGAGGGCTGGATGAGCCGTCGCGATGACGGTGGCTGGCTGCTGGAGGCGCATCCGGTCGATGAATTCCCCGGGCTCGACCCGACCCAGGCCCTGCCCAGCGCGCTCAGCGCGGCGCTGAAGGGGCTGGCCCATGAGCTGCGTAATCCGCTGGCCGGGTTGAAGGGCGCGGCCCAGCTTCTGGCCCGCCGCGCGGCCCAGCGCGATGCCAGCGAACGCGAACTGATCGAACTGATCGGGTCGGAGATCGAGCGCCTCAACGGTCTGCTCGACCAGCTGCTGTCGCCGGCCCCGGCCGCGCCGCATGCCGAACTGAACATCCATGCCGCGCTGGAACGCGTTCTGCGCCTGGCCGAGAACGAGGCCGGCTGGGCGGTCCGCCTGCAGCGCGACTACGACCCGAGCATTCCCGAATTCCACGGTGATGCCGACCGCCTCACCCAGGCGGTGTGGAACCTGGTGCGCAATGCGATCCAGGCCGGCGCTGGCAACATCACCCTGCGCACCCGCGTGGAGCATGGCGTGCGCGTGGCCGAACAGCTGCATACCCTGGCGCTGCGCCTGGAGATCGCCGATGACGGCCGTGGCGTGCCCGAAGAACTGGCCGAGCACCTGTTCCTGCCGCTGGTCAGTGGCCGCGCCGAGGGCACCGGGTTGGGCCTGGCGCTGGCGCAGCAGGTGGCGCGGGAGCATCGCGGCACGCTGACCTACCGCTCGCGCCCGGGCCACACCGTGTTCACTCTGCTGCTGCCGATCGGCAACGGCGCCGCCCCGGCCGAGGAGGCCCCGCGCGATGTCTGAATCTTCCATTGCCGCGCAGCGCATCTGGGTGGTCGACGACGACCGTGCCGTGCGCTTCGTACTGTGCACCGCGCTGCGCGAGGCGGGCTACCAGGTTGTTGACTTCGACAGCGCCGCGCCCGCATTGCAGGCATTGCACGAGGGCCCCCCGCCGGCGCTGCTGTTCACCGATGTGCGCATGCCCGGCGACGATGGCCTGGTGCTGCTGGACAAGCTGAAAGCCGCGCTGCCGCAGCTGCCGGTGGTGGTGATGTCGGCCTACACCGATGTGGCCAGCACCGCCGGTGCGTTCCGTGGCGGCGCGCATGAATTCCTGTCCAAACCGTTCGACCTGGACGATGCGGTGGCGCTGGCGCAGCGTGTGCTGCCGGCGGTAGCACCGGCACTGGCCGCGCCCACGCCCGCCGCGGAAACGCGCAGCGACGAGCCGCCGCAGCTGGTTGGCGATACGCCGCCGATGCGCGCGCTGTTCCGCGCCATCGGTCGCCTGGCACAGGCGCCGCTGGCGGTGCTGATCACCGGCGAGACCGGCACCGGCAAGGAGCTGGTGGCCAATGCACTGCATCGCGAATCACCGCGAGCGCATGGGCCGTTCGTCGCACTCAATACCGCCGCAATCCCGTCCGAGCTGCTGGAAAGCGAGCTGTTCGGCCACGAGGCCGGTGCCTTCACCGGCGCACAGCGTCGCCATACCGGCCGTTTCGAGCAGGCCGACGGCGGCACGCTGTTCCTCGATGAGATCGGCGACATGCCGTTGCCGCTGCAGACCCGCCTGCTGCGCGTGCTGGCGCAGGGCGAGTTCTTCCGCGTCGGTGGCCGCGAGCTGATCCGCGTGGATGTGCGCGTGGTCGCGGCGACCCACCAGGACCTGGAAGGGCTGGTGGCGCAGGGAAGATTCCGCGCCGACCTGCTGCATCGCCTGGACGTGGTGCGCCTGCAGTTGCCGCCATTGCGCGAACGCCGCGAAGACATCGCGCAGCTGGCCAGCACCTTCCTGGCGGCGGCCGCGCACAAGCTGGACACGCCGCCGAAACGGCTCACCGCCGCCGCCCTGCAGGCCCTGCGCGAGCATGACTGGCCGGGCAACGTGCGCGAGCTGGAAAACGTGTGCTGGCGGATGTCCGCGCTGGCGGCGGCCGAGACCATCGGCGTGGCTGATGTCGATACCGCGCTCAACCGCAAGCGTGGCCGTCGCACTCATGCGGCCGGGGCCGACCCGGGGCAGTGGGAAACGCTGCTGGCCGAATGGGCACGCCGACAGCTGGCCGAAGGCGCCGAAGGGCTGCACGCGCAGGTGCGCGAGCGGGTCGACCATGCCCTGCTGGAGGCCGCGCTGCAGATTACCCATGGCCGCCGCGCCGAGGCCGCCGCGCGCCTGGGTCTTGGCCGCAATACTCTCACCCGCAAGCTCGGTGCCGGCCGCCGCCGCGGGGGGCATTGAACACCCCCTGCACGCGGTCCTCGCGCGCGCTTGCCGAACCGTTGATCGTTCATGGACGATGCAACCCCTAGTGTCACCTGCAAGGAGTCTTCGATGCGTCTGTCCTTTGCCATCCTGCCGTTGTCCGCCGCGGTGCTGCTGTCTGCCTGTGGCAGCGCACCGAAGAAGACCGCCCCCACGCCGCCGCCGGTCGTCACCACACCGGTGGCCCAGCTGGCCGAAGCCAATCTGGCGCCGGCCTCGGCCAGTATCGTCAGTGGTCGCCTGGTACTGAAGACCGAAAGCGGTGGCGTGCACCTGACTGGCCTGGTCGGTGGCCTGCAGCCGATGCAGCAGGCGGGTTTCCATATCCACGAACGCGGTGACTGCAGCGCGGTGGATGCCAGCAGCGCCGGCAACCATTTCAACCCTGGCGGCGCCGCGCATGGCCGCGCCGGCACGGGCCAGCACCACCTGGGCGACATCGACAACCTGCGTGCCGATGCCCAGGGCCGCGCCAACGTCGATATCCACCTCAAGGGCGTAACCCTTGGCGGAGGCGCCGCCACCGATATCGCCGGACGTGCACTGGTCGTGCATGCCAACGCCGACGACTATCGCAGCCAACCCGCCGGCAATGCCGGCGTCCGCATTGCCTGTGGCGTGATCCGGGTTGTCCGCTGATCACTGCAGGCTTCATCCAGGGAGAGATTGCATGCGTCTGATCCACACTACGCTGTTCGCCGCCATCACCGCGCTGGGCCTGGCGGCCTGCAACCCGCAGCCCGCAGCTCCGGAAGCCGAAGCCCCGGCCACCACCCCGGCCGATGGTTCGGCCGCACCGGCTGACCCGGCCACGGTACCGGCCACCGGCGCCGCTCCGGCTACCGATGCCACGGCCAGCGCTGAACTGGCACCGACCCAGGGCAACGAGACCAAGGGTAGCGTCACCTTCAGGGTCGTCGACGGCAAGGTGCATGTGACCGGCCAGATCACCGGCCTGAAGCCGGGCAGCGAGCACGGCTTCCACATCCACGAGAAGGGCGACTGCAGCGCGCCGGACGGCATGAGCGCCGGTGGCCACTTCAACCCGGGCCACCAGGATCACGGCAACGTGGCCACCGATCCGCATCACGGCGGCGACATGCCCAACATCAAGGCCGACGACAAGGGCGTGGCCACCATCGACGGACCGGTGTCGAGCAACGTCAACATCGGCAAGGGCGATGACTTCGACATCATCGGCCGCGGCCTGATCGTCCACGCCGACGCAGACGACTACAAGACCCAGCCGACCGGCAACGCCGGCGCGCGCCTGGCCTGCGCGGTGATCCAGAAGGCCCCGTAAGGCAGAACGAAAGACGCCGGCGCAAGCCGGCGTCCTTCTTCAGCGGTGGTGCCGGCCGCTGGCCGGCAATCGCCCATGCCGGCGATGTGGATCAGCGCGTCAGCAGCGCGCGCGCGTCCTGCCCGGCTTCGCAGTGAACGAACAGCACCGGCACGCCGTGCGCTTCCAGCACCGCCGCCATCTGCCGCTGGCGCATCAGGAACTGCTCGTAGATGCCCTTCAGGCGGTCGCAGTCGTCCTTGCCGTGGTGGTAGTGCGCGCACCAGCCGGCCGGGTCGAACAGCGCCATGCGTGCTTCGCCATGGGTGTAGCGCAGCAACGGCTCGGGCGCGGCGCTGAGCCATTCGTCCTCGCCCGGCGCCATGATCGCCGTCTCGATCAGCGGCCACAGCGCGGCCAGGCCCTGGTTGTCGTACTGCATCGACATCATCGCAGCCAGATCGTTCACGGTGAAATAGCGCGCGTGCTCGATGCGGGCACCGAAGGTGTTCTGTGCCATCAGTGCGGTATCGGCGTGCGCCATGCCGTTGGCCAGCAGCGTTTCTTCCAGGGCTTCGGAAACGGCATGGGTGGTGGCCACGTCGCTGCCGGTCAGCAGGAATGGCACCACGCGCAGGCCCCCCCCCACCAGGCTGGCATCGGCCTGGAACGGCAGCGGCACATCACCGTTGGCATCGGTACCGAAGGCCAGCATGCGCGGGCCCTGGTTGCGGCCCGGGGCACGCATCTGCAGTTCTTCCAGGCGGCGGTGGATCGGCCAGCCCGGGCGCAGCACTTCGGCCGGGTCGAAATGGGCGGCGGCGAACACCAGGTCCAGCTCGGCGGCCTGCGGCACGAGCTTGGCCAGGTCGCGGCCGACGCGTTCGGCCAATTCACCGGCCTGCTCGGCGCTGAGTACCGCCTGGCGGGGGATTTCACCGCCGGCCAGTTCCAGGGCCAGCACGCCAAGGGCATTCATCGCGGGGTCGGGTTTGCTCATGGTTCCACGGTTGGCCCATCACGGGGCGGCAGCTACACTTGGCCCCATTATGCCTGCTCCGCCGTGCAGGCCATGTTGCAGACACCCTCATCCATGCCAGGTATCTCCATGCCCAACGCTCGTCCCGTCGCCATCCTCGGTGGCGTCCGCATTCCGTTCTGCCGCCAGAACACCGCGTACTCGGATGTTGGCAACCTTGGCATGTCGGTCCGTACGCTGGGCGCGCTGGTCGAACGTTTCGGCCTGCACGGCCAGCAACTGGGTGAAGTGGCGATGGGTGCGGTGATCAAGCACTCCAGCGACTGGAACCTGGGCCGCGAAGCAACGCTGTCGTCCGGCCTGTCGCCGCTGACCCCGGGCATCACCCTGCAGCGCGCCTGCGGCACCTCGCTGGACAGCATCATCACCGTCGCCAACAAGATCGCGCTGGGCCAGATCGAATCGGGCATCGGTGGCGGTTCGGACACCACCTCCGACGTGCCGATCGTGTACGGCAAGAAGCTGCGCGCACGCCTGCTCGCGGCCAACCGCGCCAAGAGCACCGGCGACAAGATCCGCGCGCTGACTTCCGGCTTCAAGTTCTCCGAACTCAAGCCCGAGTTCCCCGGCGTGGCCGAGCCGCGTACCGGCAAGAGCATGGGCGACCACTGCGAGGACATGGCCAAGGAATGGAACATCTCGCGCGACTCGCAGGACGAGTGGGCGGTGTCCTCGCACAAGAAGCTGGCCGCCGCCTATGAGCGCGGTTTCTTCAACGACCTGATCGCTCCGTTCCGCGGCGTCGAGCGCGACAACATCCTGCGCCCGGATACCACGCTGGAAAAGCTGGCCACGCTGAAGCCGGCGTTCGACAAGGTCTCCGGCCGCGGCACCCTGACCGCCGCCAACTCCACGCCGCTGACCGACGGTGCCGCTGCGGTGCTGCTGGCCAGCGAGGAATGGGCGCGCGCGCACGGGCACGAACCGCAGGCCTACCTGCGTGACGCGCATGTGTCGGCGGTCGATTTCGTGCATGGCGAAGGCCTGCTGATGGCGCCGACCGTGGCCGTGCCGGAGATGCTCAAGCGCAATGGCCTGACGCTGCAGGACTTCGACATCTACGAGATCCACGAAGCCTTCGCCGCGCAGGTGCTGTGCACGCTGCGTGCGTGGGAGAGCGAGGATTACTGCCGCAACCGCCTGGGCCTGGATGCACCGCTGGGGCGCATCGATCCGGACAAGATCAACCTGCTGGGTTCGTCGCTGGCCACCGGTCACCCGTTCGCTGCCACCGGCGCCCGCGTGATTGCCACCGCGGCCAAGCAGCTGGCCGAGCGCGGCGGTGGCCGCGCGCTGGTGTCGATCTGCACCGCCGGCGGCATGGGTGTAGTGGCGATCGTCGAACGCTGATCGCATCCACGCACGGCGTGGATCCAGCAATGAAAACGCCGCCCGATGGGCGGCGTTTTCGTTGGTGTTCGGATTGTTGCTCTGGTGGGTGCCAGCTTGCCTGGCACGGTGCCAAATCCATCGGCGGATGCCGGCCAGCGGCCGGCATTGCCCATCAGGGCAAGCGCGGGTTGCCGAACTCGTCGCGTTCTTCGTTGGCGTCATACACCGGTGGCTGTGCCACGGTCGGCTGCTCCTCCACCGTGGCACGTGCAGGTTCTTCAATGTTGCGCACCAGCTCCACGCTGTCTTCGCCGCGCTGCAGGCGCAGCGCATTGGCCAGGCATTGCGCAGCCAGCGCGTGTTCGCCGCGCTGCGCGAACAGTTCACCCAGGGCTTCCCATGCCGGCGCACCGGCACCGGCGGCAATGGCCTCGTGCAGGAAGGCATCGGCCACATCCCACTGCTGCTGGGCCAGCGCTACGCGGCCCTGCGCCAGGCGCAGCGCAGCCGAGCTGTCGTGAACGTTGCGCCAGCGCGCCAGGTTGCTCTGACGGGTGGCCAGGCGTTCGGCCGGCAGGCGGCCATACAGCGCCACCAGTTCGTCGTCCCAGCGATGGTCCAGGGCCTGTTCCAGCGCCAGCAGCGCGGGCTCGTCCCAGTTCAGTGCCACCGCACGGCTGGCATACGCACCGACCACATCCGGGGTCGGCCGCAGTGCCTTCGACGTAGCTTCCCACTGCGCGGCCAGCGCATTGACGTCGGCCGCTTCCAGCAGCGCCTGTGCGGCCAGGCGTGCTTCCAGTTCGCTGTTGGCGTCGGCCGGCAGCACCTTGCTCTGGCGCAGTGCGCCCAGCTGGCCGTAGGCCTCGTGGGCGCGGCCGGCCTGTGCCAGCGCTTCGGTGCGCAGCCACAGGCCACGCGGCGGCAGCGGCTGGATCGCCGCCGCGTCCAGCACGTTGATCGCATCCACCGGCAGATCGCGGGCGATCAGTTGTTCGGCGCGCAGCAGCGCCTGCAGCGTGGCATCGCTTTCGCCCAGACGCTGCAGCAACGCTTCACCGGCGGGGCCATCGGCACGCGCCTGCGCACTACGCACGGCGTTGGCCAGCGCCACGCCACTCACTTCCGGGTCCTTGGCGGCACCGTCCAGCAGCTTCTCGGCACGCTGCCACTGGCCGTGCTCATAAGCCTGCAGGCCGTCGATCAGTCGCACGCGGCCCTGCTTGCGGCGGTAGCGACCCCAGGCACGGAACGGTGCGGCAATCAGGCTCCACAGCAACCACAGCACCAGCACCGCAATCACCGTCAGCAGGGCCACCTTCGGCAGGTTGCTGTGGTAGTCGTAGCCGCCGTAGCGCAGGGTTACTTCGCCGAAGCGGTTGAGGTCATCGGCGCCGAGCCATTGCGCGGCGACCACGCCGATGGCCACGGCCAGCAACAGCACGACCAGGGATTGCAGGGGTTTCATGCGGGATTACCTCCGGTCAGTCTGGGTGCGCAGTTGCTGCAGGGTGCTGCCAAGAACGGTATTGCTGGCCTGCAGTGGAAGCTCGCGCAAGGCCTTCAGTTCAGCACGTTGCACGCGCAGGGCTGGTGAATCCGGCCATCGCCGCTGTGCCCAGTGATCCACGCGTGCCAATGCAGTATCGCGGCCAGCGCGGTCGCCGCGTTCGATTGCGGCCCGCGCCAGGGTCAGTTCCAGCTGCAGTGCATCGTCGGCATTGCGGCGCTCGGCGGCGGTGAGCGGGCCGTTCTGGCGGCTCGGGGTGATGTCCACGAACGGTGCCAGCGTTGCCTGCCACCACGGTCTGGCGGTCTGGGTCGAGGCGCTGCCGGTCACCTGCGAGGGCAAGCCCTGCAATGCCTTGGCCAAGGCATCCAGGCGCTGCAGCGACTGCACGCGCGGGCCCGCGCCGAGCGCATCCAGTGCATCGCGTTCCTGCACCAGCGCCTGGCGCAGGTTCAGGCCTTCGCTGTCGGGCAGGTCGGCCAGCGCGGTGGCGGCCTGCGCATACAGGCGGCGCGCGCCGTCCACATCGTCGGCGTAGTTCAGGCGCTGTGCGGCCTGGGTCAGCAGCAGCTCGGCCTCATCGCGCTGCACCGCCTGGCGGCCCTGGTTGGCACTGTCGGCCAGCTTGGCCAGGTTCTCTTCCAGCAGCGCACTGCGCTGCGAAAGGCCCAGCATCTCGTCACGCAGCACGCGGTTGGTGGTGGCCGCATCCTGCAGGCGCTGGCTGGTCGCGCGCTGGTCGCGGCGCAGTGCGTCCAGCGTGGCCTGCAGCCCTTGCAGCTGCACGGCCGTGGTCTGCGCCTGCGCGTGTTGCTCGTCCTGTTGCTGTTGCCAGAGGTACCAGCCGGCATAGCCGCCCGCGCCAAGCACCACCACGCCGGCCAGCGGCAGCAGCCAACGCGCAGGTCGACGGGGGAGGGAAACGGGCGGGGTCTCGTTCATCAGGCTTCCTTGTCGGCCGTGTCACCGGTTGGTACCGGCAGGCCGCGTTGTACACAGCATTACTGTTGCCGACCACAGCGGCAAGCGTGATGCCCGTCCCTGTTCAGGTCGCTGCCGGGACGGTGAGCGTGGCGTGTGCAGCGGCTACCAACTGTGCGCTGGTCGGTCCGGCGGCACGCACCACGCGCTGCAGGCCAAGGCTGCGCGCCTGTTCGCCGAGCCGATCGCTGGCCACCACCGCGATCGCCTGCGCCTGCAGGCGCTGCTGCAGCGATGCCGGCAGCTGCTGCCAGAAATGCTGCAGGGCTTCGCCGCTGCTTACCGCCAGCAGCCACGGATGCGCTGAATGCGGCAGACGTGCCAGCGTGCGTGGCGGCAGGCGCAGCAGGCGGCGCCGGTAGACGTCGGCGCGTTCAATCGTGGCACCGGCGGCCTGCAGTTGCGTGGCAATCAGGCCACGTCCGCCGGGCGCGGTGACCAGGCCGATGCGCAGGCCCTGCACCCCGGCCATTACCCGCAGCGCCAGCAGGCCTTCGCTGTCCATCCGCTGCGGCGCATGCACCTCGACCACACCCTGTGCTTGCAGCGCACGCGCGGTGCCTTCGCCCACCGTCAGCCACGGGCTGCGCTGGGCGTCGGCCAGCGGCAGCAGGGAAGCCGCCGCCGCCACCGCCGCCGGGCTGGTGAACACCACCCGATCGCAGTTCAGCGCGCGTTGCAGCTGGCGCATCACCGGCGTGCCGTGCAGGCGCTGCAGGCGCCAGGGCGACAGCGCCAGCAGATGCCCGCCCAGCCCAGCAACGGCGCGGCGCAACGCCGCATGCTGGCCCTGCGGGCGCAGCGAAATGAAGGTCCAGGCCGCTTCGGAACCGGCGGCGCCAGTGGGTATCGTATGGTCGGCCATTGCCTGCATTATGCGGGCCCTTCGTTGTCGTGGTCGCTGCTCCGATGTCCGTTGATGCCCTGACTTCCTCGCTGGCCGCCCTGCAGGACGTGCTGGACTGCATGCCCGCGGTGCGCGCCATGCAGATCCGCCTCGATGGCTATGCCGACGGCGTGCTGCGCATCACCGCGCCGCTGGCGGCCAACGTCAACGACAAGGGAAACGCCTTCGGCGGCAGCCTGGCCTCGGTGCTGACCCTGTCCGGCTGGGCGCTGGTCAGCCTGCGCCTGCGCTTGGCCGGGCACGATGCCGAGGTCTACGTGGCCGACAGCAACCTGCGCTACCTGGCCCCGGTGTACGAAGACCTGCACGCCCACGCCGAAGCGGCCGAAGCCAGCGGCTGGGATGCCTTCCTGAATACGTTCCGCCAGCGCCGCAAGGCCCGCATCAGCATCATCGCCACCCAGCCCGGTGCCGATGGCAGGCCGGCTGCCGAATTCAGCGGTCGCTTCGTTGCCTTCGCCAAAGGGTAGGATGGCACGCTGACGTTCTGGGGAAACCACCGATGCGCCGCCTGATCCAGTTCCTGATCTGCTCTCTCCTGCTGCTGGCCAGCGCCGTGGCCTCGGCCGACGACCTCAGCCGCAAGCAGCGCAAGCTGCTGGAAGAGACCCAGATCGCCTACGGCGCCACCATCCGCTGGGGCAGCATGGACGACGCCATCGGTTATCTCGACCCGAAGCAGCGTAAGGAAAAGCCGCCCACCGAGTTCGAGCTCAACCGTTACGCGCAGCTGCGCGTGTCGTCCTACCGCGAGCGCAGCAGCGCTTCGCTGGACGGCGGCCAGGTCGAACGCCGGGTCGAAATCGGAGTGATCAACCAGAACACCCAGGCCGAACGCACTGTGGTGGTGGTCGAGCGCTGGCGCTGGGACCCGGAGGCCAAGCGCTGGTGGCAGACCGCCGGCCTGCCGGACCTGTGGAAGGGGCAGTGACGGGCCGCGTCCGGCTTGTGCGACAATCGGCGCCCGCTTAATCGACCCGTGACCTGAGTGAATTACGAAGAGTTGCTGGCCTTTGCAGGCCGAAACCCGATGCTGTCCGCGGCCCTGGTCGGCCTGACCGTGGCCATCATCGTCACCGAAATCCGCCGCCTGTTCCGCGGCTTCAAGGGCATCAAGCCCGCCGAGCTGACCCAGCTGATGAACGCGGGCGGCACGGTCGTGGTCGACCTGTCGGCCAGCGGTGACTTCGAGAAGGGCCACATTGCCGGCAGCCGCAATGCCCAGGCCAGCGCGTTTGGCCCGGACAACAAGCTGGTGGCCAACGCCAGGCAGTCGCCGGTGGTGCTGGTATGCCGCAGCGGCAACGCCTCGGAAACCGCCGCCAAGGCGCTGAAGAAGGCCGGCTTCGAGAAGGTCTATGTGCTCGACGGCGGCATTCCCGCCTGGCAGCAGGCCGAGCTGCCGCTGGTCAAGGGCCGCAACTGATCGTCGCAGGTGGCGGATCTGGCCTTGTATGGCCTTGATACCGCCCCCATCGCAGTAGTTCGACCCTCGTTTTCATTGCATTCATTGGAGTTACTGGAAATGTCCGAAGAGATCACCAACGGCGCCGCTGCGCCGGTCGATGCCGCCACCGGCCCCGCTTTCACCGTCGAGAAGATCTACGTCAAGGACGTCTCCTTCGAGTCGCCGAACGCACCGACCATCTTCAATGACCAGGTGCAGCCGGAGCTGCAGCTGAACCTGAACCAGCAGGTGCAGCGCCTGGGTGAGAACGCCTTCGAAGTCGTGCTGGCCGTGACCCTGACCTGCCAGGCCGGCGAGCGCACCGCCTACGTGGCCGAAGTGAAGCAGGCCGGCGTGTTCGGCCTGGTGGGCCTGGACCCGCAGTCGATCGACGTGCTGCTCGGCACTCAGTGCCCGAACATCCTGTTCCCGTACGTGCGCCAGCTGGTCAGCGACCTGATCCAGGCCGGCGGCTTCCCGCCGTTCTTCCTGCAGCCGATCAACTTTGAAGGCCTGTACGCAGAAACCCTGCGCCAGCGCCAGGAGCAGGGCGACGCACCGTCGCTGGCTGACTCCGAGCCGGCCGGCAACGCCTGATCCCTGCCGCGACGTCACGGATGAGCACTACCGCTGACAAGATCGCCGTGCTCGGCGCCGGTTCCTGGGGAACCGCGCTGGCCAGCCTGCTCGCACGGCACGGTCACCCGACCGTGCTGTGGGGGCGCGATGCCGCCGTGGTCGAGGCCATCGACCAGGGCCACGAGAACCCGCGTTACCTGCCGGGCATCCCGCTGCCGGACAGCCTGCGTGCCACCACCGACCTGGCGTCGGCGGTGGAGGGCGCGGCCTGGATCCTGGTGGTGACGCCGTCGCACGCGTTCGGTGAGACCGTGCGTGCGCTGGCGCCGCTGCGTCCGGCCGGTGCCGGCGTGGCCTGGGCGACCAAGGGCTTCGAACCCGGTTCGGGCCGCTTCCTGCATGAAGTGGCCCGCCAAGTGCTGGGTGAGGACGTGCCGCTGGCCGTGGTCACCGGCCCGTCGTTCGCCAAGGAAGTGACCCAGGGCCTGCCGACCGCGATCACCGTGCACGGCGACGTGCCCGAGTTCGCGCAGACGGTGGCCGAGGCCATGCACGGCCCGGCGTTCCGTGCCTATACCGGCGACGACATGGTCGGTGCCGAGCTGGGCGGTGCGATGAAGAACGTGCTGGCCGTGGCCACCGGCGTGGCCGATGGCATGCAGCTGGGCCTCAACGCCCGTGCCGGCCTGATCACCCGTGGCCTCAACGAGATGCTGCGCCTGGCCGCTGCGATCGGTGCCAAGCCGGAAACGCTGATGGGCCTGGCCGGCCTCGGCGATCTTGTGCTGACCTGCACCGGCGACCTGTCGCGCAACCGCCGCCTGGGCCTGGCCCTGGGCCGTGGCCAGACGCTGCAGGATGCCGTGCGCGAAATCGGCCAGGTGGTCGAGTCAGTGCAGACCGCCGATGAAGTGATGCGACAGGCGCGCCGGCATGGCATCGACCTGCCGATCTCCGACCGCGTGCGTGCCGTGCTGCATGGCGAGCAGACGCCGGAAGAAGGATTGCGTGCGCTGCTGGCACGCGAACAGAAACCGGAATACCCGGATACGCTGTTCAAGTGAATCGAAAAACCCCGGCCACGTGCCGGGGTTTTTTTTCCGGCAGCGCCGGGCCATGGCCGGAGGAAACCATCATCGCGCGCGCGGTGGGGCGTTGCCGTTGTCCATGTCCGAGAAAATCATCCACGGCCCATCGCCCACGCGTTTCAAAGTGAGTGTGAACTTGCCGATATCCCGCACGGAGTTGCCGTAGCTGTAGGCACCGATGATGTAGCCCGTGCTTTCTTCCTCGGCGTAGGCCAGCGCACGCAACCGCAGTGGGCTGCTGCCCTGGCCGGCATATGCGGCCTCGATCGCGCTGCGGCTGCGCGCCGGCGGCTGGTTGCTCTGCAGGACGAAGCCATCCTCGGCGAAGAGCGCGGCCAGTGCCTTGGCATCACCCGTGCGCCACGCCTGCTCGTAATCGCGTAGCACGCGATCCAGTGGCGCGGGCAGGGCGATATCGGGCAACCGGGTGGCGGCAGGTACCGAGGGTGGGCTTGCGGTTGCCAGCAGCGGGCCGGACAGTGCGAAAAGCAGCAGGCAGATACGCATGGACTCGGTCCTTGGGCGCGCTGGTGAGCGGAAGGGCGAGTATCCACCATCCGCACGCGGCAGGCATCGGCGCCGAACCCGTTGAAAGCGCATGTCCGCTTCGGCATGCTCGACAGCAACCGGGGGAGGGACACATGCACTTTTTCCAGCTGGACCAGTTTGCAGCGCATCTCAACGAAACCTTCAACGCCGAGATCGAAGACACCGGCGTGCCGTTTGTGCTGGTGGAAGCGGCACCGATGCCCGATCGTCCGGTTGCGGGCCAGATGCGCGCGCCGTTCTCGTTGTTGTTCCGCAATGAATCGGCCGTGCTGTTCCCGCAGCGCACCTACACCATGCGCCACCACGGGCTCGGCGAGTTCGGCATTTTCCTGGTGCCGATCGCGCGTGATCGGACTGGTTTCATCTACCAGGCGCTGTTCAACTGACCGCCGCCACCCAGCGCATCCGCAGGTGGCTGCCCGTGTCACCTTCAACAGTGAAATGCAGGCGTTGATAAAGCCGCTGTGCGGCTGCATTGCGTTTTTCAACGTGCAGCACGATGCCGGACCGACCATCGCGCCGCGCGGTTGCCTGGAGCACCCGCAACAGGCCTGAACCGATTCCCATGCCGCGTACTGCGCTTGCCAGGACGATATCGATGATCGTCATCTCGTGCCCGTCGTCGTGCAGGTAAAGGCGCCCTGCGGGCAGCCCGGCCTGTTCGATCAGCAGGAAATGCGCGGGCGCATACTGCGTGGTGTAGTGCATGTGCTGCAGCGCGAACTGGCTGTCCATGAACGCCTGGAGCTGCGCATCCGGCCACGGCAGTGCCGCGAAGTCCGCGGCACGTGTTTCGGCAAACAGCTGGCGGAAGAACGGCAGGTCATCCTGCCGGGCTTCGCGCCAGTGCACGCCTGGCGGCAGCAACGCTTCGGCCGCCGCCGACCATGCCGCGTGAGCAGGCGGAAAATCCAACGCCGCCAGCACGTCTACGGCCGCGATGGATAAATGCCTTGCAGGGAGATGCAGAAGTTCAGCGTGAGGTACGGCTGCCGGTTTTCATGCGCTTCTCCGTTGCCTGCCGTGCCGACGGTGATCGGCGGATAGGGACTGTTGGCCGTGGCATTGACAGCCAGGAGGGTTGCCGACTCGGGTGTGATCAGCGCATCTCCCTGGGCAGGGATGCCAGTGCGCAGGGTCGGCTCCGGCTGGTTGTAGATGCGTGCGCTGTGGACGTGAGCCGGAATCTGGTTCGGCAGCAGCGTGACGCTCGGGCTTCCGTAGGTCTGGCCCATCGCGCGCTGTGACAGTCCCGGCCCGTTGCCTTGGCCGCCGGGCGCGTTGCCGATGAAGTTGGGCAGCTGGAAGTTCGCCACGCCGTTTCCACCAAAGGTGGTGCCGAGCAGCGAGAACAGCGCGGTGTTCTGTTGGATCGGCACCAACTGTCCCTGGCACATTGCCCAGCCCGCCGGCGCGAAGTTGAAGCCGAACATCTGGATCTCGCCAATAAAGGGATCGCTCATGATGGGTTCCTTGTGGACGATCGATGATCGTCAGCCCTGCGAGGGATAGATGCCGAAGACGGAGATGCAGTAGCGCACGGTCAGGGTCGGCATCGTGTTGTCATGCGGCTGGTTGCCACCTGCAGAACCCACTGCAGCGGGCGCCAACGTGCCGCTTGCGATACCTGTGGTGCTGGTGGTGTAGATCGTGTCACCACTGACCGAAGCCAGCTGCAGGGTGTTGCCGGGCGTTGCGGCGCTGGCCGCCGAGTCCACCGCATTGAACGCATGGCTGTGCGCGGGCAGCTGTCCAGCGGCCAGGGTGACGGTCTCGGTACCAGCCTTCTGTCCAAGCACGTAAGTGCTCAGTCCGGAGCCGGTGCCCTGCTGCACGGGGAGGCGGCCGCTCAAGTCAGGCAGTGCGAACGTGTTGACGCCATCGCCGCCGTAGGTGGTGCCGATCAGGTTGTACAACACGTCGTAATCGTCGATGGACTGCAGGCTGCCATCGCAGTCCAGCCAGCCCACCGGGGCGAAGTTGTAGGGAAACATGCGGACTTCGCCAACATAGGGTTGCGACATGGCAGGAGCTCCGGTCAGTTGCGCGAAGGGAAGATGCCGCTGAGCGCGATGCAGAAATTCAGCGCCAGGTAGGGCTGCATGTTCGGATGCGGCTGTGACTGGCCGGCGTTGTCCAGCACGCTGAGCGCTACCTGCTTGCCTCCGGAAGCGCCGTAGACATTCTGCGCACCGGTTGCGCCGAGCAGCACGTTGCCGCTGGGAATGCGCGAGGTTGCGTTGGCGGTCGTGCCAGCGAAGGAATGCGTATGCGGCGGAATCTGGTTGACCTGCAGGGTCACCGTTTCCGCCCCTCCCGTCTGGCCCATGTCGGCGCCGTTGTTGGAGCCGATCGGGGTCCGGCTGCGCAGGTCGGGCAACTGGAACGTGGTCGTGCCGTTACCGCCGTAAATCGTGTAGAGCAGCGAGAAAAGCGCTTGGTTCTGTGCAATGGGGAGTGTCTGCCCATTGCACAGGGCGAAGTATTTGGGCGCAAAACTGAATGCCACGGGCATTATCTGCCCGAGAAAAGCCTGCGACATGCGGATCCCCTTGGTTTTTGGCGCCGGCACTCAGCCCCTGGCCGGCCGGTTAACTCTCGCGCATTAACTGGTGCCTTGACAAGAGGCGCTGCATTTGTTTCAGAATATGCCGCTTGCTGCCCCCAAGGGGCTGAAGGATTCAGGGTGGCAGGACCGCCAGGCAGGGCAGGTAATTGCCGGTGGGAAAGTCCGGTACCGGGGCTGCTCGTTCATGGGCCACGGCGGCTATCACCGTCGTATTGCCCGGCATGATGCCGGGTTGCAGGGGGCACAACATGTGGCACGCAGAGTCGATGCATCGCGGCGCGATGCGCCTTGGGCTTGTTCGCCGTTTCTGGGGCCATCTGGGAGCAATCCTGCTGCTGGGCGTCAGCCTCGCTCTGCCTGACATCGCACGCGCCGCCTGTACAACCTTCACGCCGGTCAATGCCAGCGCGGGTTCACCGATGGCCGCCGGCGGCACCATCACCATCGACGCGTCCAGTTGCCAGGGTGTGGCGGGCTTCGGCATCGGCAACGTGACCACGCCCGCCAGCAATGGCACGGCCACCATCACCAGCCACGCTGCGTCGAGGATCTCCTACGTCCACAGCGGCAACGGAACGACCACAGACACTTTCGCCTTCGACGACGGCACCGGTGCGAACAACGTACTGGTCACCGTGCACATCCAGGCGGCCGCCTCACCGATCACGATTTCGCCGTCCACGGTGCCCGGCGGAACGGTGGGTGCAGCGTATGCAGGTGCCACGCTCAGTGCCAGCGGGGGCACCGCGCCCTACAGCTACGCTGTCACATCCGGCGCACTGCCGGCCGGCATCGCGTTGAGTACCGGTGGCGTCCTGTCCGGCACGCCGACCACGCAGGGCACCTTCCCGTTCTCGATCACCGCCACCGACAGTGCCGGTACGCCGCTCACCGGCGTCGCCAGTTACTCGATCACCATCGCAGCGCCCACGATCAGCGTGACCAACACGCCCAGCGCTGCGGCCATCAACACGCCGTATTCCTTCGCCTTGACCGGCGCCGGCGGCACCGCGCCCTACACCTATGCCCTGGATGGCGGAACCACCCTGCCAACCGGCCTGACATTGGCCAGCAACGGCACCATCAGCGGGACACCGACGGTGCTGGGGGTGAAGAACTTCACCGTGCGCATTACCGACAGCAGCACGCCCACACCATTCTTCTCGGCCGCCAACCTGTCGATCAACGTGCAGAACGTGGCGCCGCCGGTGGCCAACGCCGTGAGCGCCACGGTCGCGCATGGCAGCAGCAGCAACCCCATCACGCTGAACATCACCGGCGGTGCGCCCACCTCGGTCGCGGTCGGTACGCAGGCCACGCACGGCACTGCCACCGCCAGCGGCACCAGCATCACCTACACCCCGGCGGCCAGCTATGCCGGCCCGGACAGCTTTACCTACACCGCCACCAATGCCGGGGGTGTCTCGGCACCGGCCACCGTCACGATCACCGTATCGCCGCCGACCATCAACTACGCGCCGTCCAGCCCGGCAGCCGGCACGGTCGGGGTGGCCTACAGCCAGTCGCTCGCTGGTGCCAGCGGCGGCACCGCGCCGTACGCCTACACGATCGCCAGTGGCAGCCTGCCGCCCGGCATCACCCTGGCCAGCAATGGCGTGTTGTCCGGCACGCCCACCGCCAACGGCACGTTCACCTTCACTGTGCGTGCCACCGACGGCAGTACCGGCACCGGCCCATTCAGTGCCACCAGTGGCACGATGACGCTGACCATCGCCGTACCGACGTTGGTCTACACACCTGCGAACCCGGCCAACGCTACGGTCGCGGCGGCCTACAGTCAGTCGTTGGCCAGCGCCGGTGGCGGTACTGCGCCCTATACCTATGTGCTTGCCAGCGGCAGCCTGCCGGCCGGCATCACCCTGGCCAGTAACGGCACGCTGTCCGGCACACCGACGGCCGGCGGCAGCTTTACGTTCAGCGTGACCGCAACCGACAACAGTGGCGGCACGGGTCCGTTCAGTGCCACCAGTGCGCCACTGACGCTGACCGTGGTCGCGCCGACGATCTCGATCGCGCCGGTCAGCCTGCCCAACGCGACCGTCGCTGCAGCTTACTCGCAGACCGTGACCGCATCCGGTGGCATCAGTACCTACAGCTACGCGGTTACCGCCGGCTCACTGCCACCTGGGCTGAGCTTGTCGGGCAGTGGCGTGCTCAGCGGTACGTCCACCGCGGCCGGCACCTACAACTTCACGCTTACGGCCACCGACAGCAGCACGGGTGCCGGCCCGTATACCGGGAGCCGCGCCTATGCGCTCACCGTGAATGCGCCAACGTTGACGCTGTCACCGGCATCGGGTGCCACGCTCACTGCAACAGCCGGCACCGCGCTGGGCAGCATGGGCTTCACCGCCGCCAATGGCACCGCGCCCTACAGCTACGCGATCACCGCAGGCGCATTGCCGCCGGGCGTCAGCCTGGCGCCAAGCGGTGGCCTGTCGGGTACGCCGACGGCAGCCGGTTCGTTCAACTTCAGCGTCACCGCCACCGATGGTTCCACCGGTAACGGTGCCCCGTTCTCCGTCACTGGCAGCTACACACTGGCGGTGACGGCCCCGACCATCACGCTGGCACCTGCGAGCCTGCCCACGCTGTCAGTGGGTGCTGCCTTCAGCCAGACCTTCGTTGCCAGCGGCGGCCAGCCGACCTACAGCTATGCCATCGTCGCAGGCGCATTGCCGGCAGGGCTGTCGTTGAATACGGTGAGCGGGGTGCTCAGCGGTACACCCACCCACGCCGGTGCCTACAACTTCACCGTCACGGCGACCGACAATGGTGGTTTCACCGGCAGCCAGGCCTACACGGGCGCCGTCGGTGCAGGTGTCGTGCTACTGCCGGCGGCGAGCCTGGCCAATGCCAGTGCCGGCACCGCCTACAGCCACACGTTTATCGCCAGCGGCGGTACACCCGGCTACACCTACGCGATGCAGAGTGGTGCACTGCCAGCAGGCCTGGCGCTGTCCACTACCGGCGTGCTGTCCGGCACGCCGACCCAGGCCGGCAGCTTCAACTTCACCGTCCGGGCGACCGACAGCAGCACCGGTACCGGCGCACCCTTCAGCGCAAGCCAGTCGTATTCGTTGACCGTCGACGCGCCGACCATCTCGCTGGCGCCGTCGACGCTGCCGGCGGCGACCGGTGGCGTGGCGTACTCGCAGACAGTCAGTGCCAGCGGTGGCACTGGCAGTCACACCTTCAGCGTGTCTGCGGGCGCGCTGCCGCCCGGTGTCGCCCTGAGCAGTGCGGGCATCCTGTCGGGCATACCGACCAGCTCGGGCAGCTACGCCTTCACGATCACAGCCACCGACAGCCTCGGCTTCACCGGCAGCCAGGCCTACAGCTTCACCGTCAACGTGCCGACGATCGTGATCACGCCGGCCACCTTGCCCGCCGCAACCGGCAGCATCGCCTACAACCAGGCACTGACCGCCAGCGGCGGCAATGGCGGCTATACCTTCAGCCTGAGCACGGGTGCGCTGCCAGCGGGCGTCACGCTGAGCAGTGCCGGCGTGATCAGTGGTACGCCGACCGCGACCGGCAGTTATAGCTTTACCGTCACCGCCACCGATGGCTTCGGCTTCAGTGGCAGTCAGGCCTACACCGTGGTGGTGAACGCGCCAGCGATCGTCTTCGTGCAGACCACGCTGCCGGGCGGGCAGGTGGCTGCCCCCTACAGCCAGACGCTCAGTGCTGGCGGTGGCAGCGGCAGCTTCACCTACAGCGTGACGTCAGGTGCGATGCCGCCGGGCATCGCGCTCAGCAGTGCCGGCGCGCTCAGCGGCACGCCCATCGCTGCGGGCAGCTTCAGCTTTACCGTAACCGCGACCGACACGTTCGGATTCAGCGGCAGCCAGCCGTTCACCCTCGGCATCAACCAGCCGGCACCGGTAGTGGTGAACGACGCGGCGAGCACGCCGGCCAATGCGCCAGTCACGGTCAACGTCACCGCCAACGACACTGGCCCGATCACCAGCATCGCCATCGCGCAGGCACCGGCGCATGGCACCGCCACGATCACCGGGCTCGATGTGGCGTACACGCCGGCCAGCAACTTCTTCGGCAATGACAGCTTCACCTACACGGCCACAGGTCCGGGGGGGACCTCCACGGCGGCGACGGTCAGCATCACCGTCACCCCGCTGGCGGTGCCGGTGGCGGCCGCGCAGAGTGCCACCGTGCTGGCCGGCCAGTCGGTGACCGTGCAGGCCGAGGCCGGGGCGATCAATGGCCCGTTCACTGCGATTGCGATCAGCCGTGCCCCATCGTCGGGCACCGCGGTGGTACAGGGCGCCAGCATCGTCTACACCGCCGCGGCGGACGCCTCCGGCGCCGTGGACTTCGACTACACGCTCAGCAACCCGTTCGGCGCCTCGGCACCGGCGCGGATCAGCGTGACCGTCAATCCAAGGCCGGTGGCGCCGGCGCTGACCGCCACCGCGATTGCCGGGCGCGTGGTCACGGTCGATCTCACCTCGACCGCGCGCGGTGGCCCGTTCACCGCTGCCACCCTGGTGTCGGTGTCGCCGGCCGATGCCGGTACCGCAACGATCACCGCCAGCGGCGCCGGCTACGCGCTGGCCTTCACTTCGGCAGCGACCTTCGGTGGCGCGGTGCGCATCACCTACACGTTGAGCAACGCGTATGCGACCTCGGCGCCGGGCACGGTGGATGTGATGGTCAAGCCCCGCAGCGATCCTTCGCGCGATGCCGAAGTGCTGGGTGTGCTCGAAGCGCAGGCGGAAGGTGCACGGCGCATGGCCGTAGGCCAGATCACCAACTTCCAGCGCCGCCTCGAAAGCCTGCGCGCCGGCGGCGGCGGTGCCGGCTTCAGCAACGGCATCACCTTCAGTTCGGCCAGCAGCCAGCGCCGTGGGCAGCCGGAGGATCCGCTGCGCAAGGGCATCGGTGCCAGCGGTGAAGCGTTGTCGATGATCGACGAGTCCACCCTGCAGTCGAGCGTGGTGCCTGCGGCGGCATCGTCCGATGGCTTCGCCTTCTGGACCGGTGGTGCAGTGAACTTCGGCACGCTCAAGCCGGGTGCCGGCAGCAATGGCATCGACTTCACCACCTCCGGTGTCAGCGTGGGCGCCGACCGCCAGCTCGGCCCCTCGCTGTCCCTGGGTGTCGGCCTGGGCTACGGCCACGATGCTTCGGACATCGGCCGCAACGGCAGCCGGAGCAAGGTGGATGGCTACAGCGTGGCCACCTACGGCAGCTTCCATCCCGAAGGCGGGTTCTACGTGGACGGCCTGCTGGGCTACCAGTGGCTGACGTTTGATGCGCGCCGCTTCATCACCGACAACGGCAATACCGCCTACGGCAGCCGCGACGGCACGCAGTGGTTCGCCTCGTTCTCCACCGGCTACCAGCATCGCAGTGATGCCCTGCTGCTGACCCCGTACGGCCGCCTGGACCTGGCACGGGCCACGCTGGATGGCTATCGCGAGCATGGCGATGTGATGTACGCGCTCGACTACGAGAAGCAGACGGTAAACACCAGCACCGCTACCGCAGGTGTGCTGGCGCAGTGGCTGGTGAAGCGCGACTACGGCATGTGGATGCCGCAGCTGCGCGCCGAGTTCGGCCACGACATGCAGGGTTCCAGCCAGGCCTTCATGCGCTATGTGGATCTGATGTCCGGGCCGGTCTATCGCGCCACGCTCGACCGCCAGTCACGCAACCACACGCTGCTGGGCGCCGGCATCGGCCTGCAGACGCTGAAGGGCTGGACGCTGCGTGCCGAGTACCAGAGCCAGCTCGACAGCAGCAGCCGCGACAACCAGGGCATCCAGATCAGCGTGCAGAAGACCCTGCCGCCGTGACCGATGCAGCGGCGGCGGCCGGGTGGTCGCCGCCGCACGTGGCCCCTATCCGTACAATCGTGCCTCCGGCAGGTGCGCAACCTGCATCCGCGCCGGATATCGAATGGAAGGAACAGGACAGGGAATGAAGATTCGAATGACAGGGATGGCGGTGATGGTCGCGCTGCTGGCAGCCTGCGGGCAGGCACCCGACAACGCCGTCGAAACGACGGCTGCGGCTGCCGCCGCGGCACCCGCGGAAACACCGGCTGCCACGGCCACCGTGGTCGACAACGAAGCGTCCGTCGAAGCGGGCGTGGACCCGTCGGTGTGGGACAACGAAGGCGAGACGGAAGAGCCCGGCGCCGGCGGCGAACTCACCTGCAAGGACAACCCGCTGGCGACCCATTTCTTCACCCTGGTCGGCGGCAACACGGTGGACGACTGCGGCCGCAAGGACCCGAAGGTGCTGGCCGCGTTCGATGCGTTGATGAACAGCACGCAGGATGCCGAATCCACAGAAAAGGACATCCCGTCGCTGCGCGAGCGCCTGTTGAGCGGGCCCAGTGGGCCGGGCGCACTGAAGGTACTGCAGGGTGAACCCTGGTGGTTCTACACCGCCTGCCAGGCGCACGACTGCCCCGGCACCGCGCTGGCGATGCTGTACTCGCCAACGCAGGCGAAGATGGTCGGCCGCCTCACCGCGCGCTGCAAGGTGTGGTGGCTGGGTGAGCCGGATGCCGAACAACGCGCGCTGATTGAACGCGAGCGCCCGCTGGACGAAGCGCTGCTGAAGAACGAAGGCGATGCATGCGAGTAATGCGGGCCCCACGGTAACGCCGGGCCATGCCCGGCGGAACTGCAGGCAATCGTGCCCGTATCACTCGTCCGGGCGCATCCGCGTGCCGATCTGTACGTTCAATGCCAGCGAGGCCATGGCCAGGCCTTCCAGCACGCGGTCGCCCACGTACGCGGTCTCTTCGCCGTTCTGACGGACGCGTTCGGCGGCCAGCGGCAGTTCCAGCGTCACGCGCTGGCCTGCCACGGCACAGTCTGCATCGCCCAGGGCCATGCGGCGCGCGGACGTCTGGTGGCGCTCGGGCCCGGGCTGGCCATCGGCCGCGGCATCCTTGCCGATGCGGTCGAGGGTGGCGAGAAAGCCGAGCGGGTCGCGTTTGTGTGGGGGTTCCGATGGCGCGTCTGCGTTGGCGGGCGCGTGCTGCGCGTGCGTACGGGGGTATTCCGGTGTGCTCATCGCAGGGCTCCGTGCAGGACAGACGCTAGCCGCCACGCAAAGGTGGCGGGCGGAGACGTGGCTCGAAAACCGGGAGATCACGAACAAGACCGGCAGGCACAAGGCCTCCACGCTCTGCCCGCCGTAGCCGGCAGGCGAACCGACCGGCGCCACACAAGGTGACGCCGGCCGGCAAGCGCAAAACAACATTCGTGATCTGACGGGTTTTCGAGGCCCGGCCACCTTTTCCGGTGGCACGCCATCTGTATCGCCGTCGCCGCGCAACGCCAATGAGAAGAGTTGCAAACAGCATTCGATCGAAGACGCTTCCGGCATTCTTGCATGCTGTTAAGTTGCCGCAGAGCGAGGCGACGTAATAGTCTCCGCCGTTCGGGGAATATGCGACGGGGTTCGTGATTGACGCGGGGCCGCCACCGCGCCCAGAGGCCAATGGCGACATGACCTCACACGCTCAACGGGTCAGGTCAGAAGCCGAACGACGCGTCCATGACCGACCACGCGTGCACCCTCGCATATCTCAACAGGGGCTCCCGGCTTCAGCGCCGCATATGAAACGGCAGGCGCGTAGACCAGCGTGGCCACGGCAGTCAGCGGACGCCCAACCGGGAAAACAGTGTCGGTGCCCACGAACGCAACGCCGAGCAGCGTGTCATCGGGTGGCACGCGCAGATGCGGCCGATAGCCATTGGCGGAGGCCGGTTGAGAGCGCCCGCCCTGTTCCGGTGTGAAGAAGGTGAGCTCAAGTTCTACGCGTGCATCCTGCGTCACGCTACTTGCCTGCGCTGCGCTCGTCCTTGCCATCTTCACCCTGTCCCTGTCCCTGTCCACGGCTCTGTGCAAACTCCGGGAAGGTCTTCGCGATCGAATCCTTGTCAGGCAGGATGTAGAACACGCCGCCCTTCTGGAACGTGGACGCCACGATCTGCTCGTAGAACGCGGCGGAAACATTGATGCAGCCGTGGGTGACGCGATTGTCATCGGGCGAGGGCGAGGCCAGTCGTTCGGCGCGCTTCTCTTTCGGTGCGCCCGGCGGCAGCGGATGCAGCGAGACGGCCGAGTCGTAGTCCACCCACAGCACGCGCCCGGCGTCATCGGAGGGGCCGTAGCCGCCAATGAAGCGGCCGGCAGGTGTGGTGCGGTCGCGGCCGGGAATCGCGCTCAGTGCGAGCTTGGCCACGCCCGGTGCGGAATGATCGCCGATGGCCGAACCGAACAATGCCGGGGCGGCACCGCGCAGTTTGCCGTCACCGCCGAACACCAGTACCTGTGCTGCCGCCTTGTCCATCACGGCGAACGGATACCCCTGGTTGTCCTTGCTGGCAACGACCCAGCCGGCCAGTTCAATCACCGTCTCGGAAACGTGCTGATCCGGCGGCAGTTCATCGGCAGCCGATACCGTTTGCGCGGGTGCGTCGTCCTTCGCGTCCTTTGCGTTGGCTACGCCACTGCACGCGACGGCCAGCGCCAAGGCCAGTGCGGCGTGCAGGGCGCGGCGTGCAGGGGAGGAAGAAGTACGAATGGGAGGGCTCCTTGCAATGCAATCATCGGTGGAAGGAGGCCAGTGGCCGGCGAAGGCCACTGGTTCCCGGTACAGAAATGGATCAATTCAAACGGTGAGGGAGCGGTTACCCGCGCGGCTTGCGGCCGGCCGGTGCCCTTTCAAGCTGCTGCACGCGACCTTCGATCTGGTCCAGACGCTGGTTGGCCTGCTGTGCGGACTGGTTGGCCGATTCAGCGCTCTGTGCGGCGCCCTGCACCTTTACATCGAGCTGGTCGAGGCGCGAGTTGATGGTGGCAAACTCGTTCTTGTAGGACGCACAAGCGCCAAGGCTGACGGTTGCGATGAGCGCTACAGCAAGTGCGCGGGCCGTCTTCATGTGTTGCGGGTTCAGGTTCATTGCACTCCCTCCTTCGTCTGGGGAAGCTGGAATATAGCGGCGTTTGTTCCCCACGCTGACAAGCGCTTTCAGCTGAAATTGGAAGACGTGGAAGGGTTGTGAAATATGTTCGTCAGCAAAGCTTAACGAGTGAGATCAGGCAAGCTGATGCGCACACAGGCGATGGCCTTGCGGTTGCTCGAATCGTCCAATTCATCAGCCTGAAGTCGGCGTCATTCCTACCTGTTTCCCACAGGCCCACAGGCCGGGCGCCATTCACTTGCAGCCAGCAGCGCCGGTGCACTGTCCGGACGCACGTTCAGCAGCGTGGCAATCGCGCTGTGTTGGTCGGGCGCGCGTGCAACGTAGTCAGCGGCAATGCGGTAACCGATCCAGTAGCCAAGATCGCCGCGACGCGTTTCATCGCCGGGTCCGTTGTAAAGCCATTGCGACAGGTCGGTGCCAGCGCTGTCCTGGGCGAACTGGCGTTCCAGCGCGCACTCGCGGCCCTGGGTCCAGCGGCGCAGATGCGCGTTGGCTGGTTGCCCGGAGATCAGTTCGGCCACGTACTCGGCGCCTCCTTCCAGCAGCGTCTGGTAGAGCAGGGTCGGTTGCGCAACCTCCGCGCCCGCGCCGGGCTGCTGGATGTGCACGTACTCATGGGCGATCAGGTGCACGAAGCGATCGCTCACATCGGCCTGCATCCAGTCGGCGTTGCACAGCGCTTCCAGCCCAATGACTACACCCTCGGGCGTGGTGACACCGCCGCTGTTGCCCCGGCCCACCAGCACCGTCACCAAGGGGAAGCGTGCCTCCGGCAGCAGCGTGCCCAGCCGGCCGAGCGCGGCGGCGACGCGGGTGCGGATGGCGGGCAGGGCGGTCGCGCAGCGGCGTGCCTTCTCGAACAGCGCCGGCTTGTCCTGGATCGCGCGCGCCAGCCGTTCCATCGAACCGATGCGGCTTGCGGTGAAACCGTGCAATGCCTTGCTGCCCGGATCCAGGTAGTGGCGCTGCAGATCCTGCGCGCTCGGCCGTCCCTGGTTGGCATCAAGCACCTGGAAGAAGCGCGCGACATCCTCGGTCTGGATGACCACGTGTTCAGCGGCAGGCGCGCGAGCGGCGGCCTGCGCGGGCAGCACAGAAGCAAGCAGGACCCAGGGCAGCAATACCTGCAGCAATCCGAAGAGGCAGCGCGGCACACCGTGCGATGCAACGGATGACGGCTTCATCAGGTTCCCCAAACCCATGCAGAGGCAACTACGATAGCGCGGCCGTGGTGCAGGCATAGCGGGACCAGCCCCGAACAGCGCCACGTCCGGCTGCAACGCATACGTGGCAGACGCCCACTCCGAGAGCGTCGCAGCCTGCTCGACGACGAGGTTCTGCGCAACGGCTGCGACCGGGGCAACACAAGCGGCACAGAGGGGGCTTCGGAGCAGCACAGGATTCACGGGCAATCCTCGGATGGGGGAGTGGCCGCGCACGGCAGGGAGGGCGCGTGTGGCCGGCCATGCGAGAAGTTGCAGATTCGAAGCTTCGTGCAGCTACCCGAGCAGAGTTCCCTGAACGCCAGCCTTATTTATATACCAGTCAGTTCAATATTCAGGGTCGATTAGACCCCCTAACGGATAATTCACACCTGTCGTCCGCCTCCTCTCCCTCCCCTCCCGGGAGGCGGTCGACGAAACCAAAATAATTAAAGGTGTGTCCCGATGAACAAGAATTCGCTGCTTGCCCTGGGTCTACTGGCTGCTCTGCCGTTCGCTGCATCGGCGACCGACGGCCTGTCGTACAACTACGTTGAAGGCGGCTACGTGAACACCGATGCCAAGGGCGGCGACGCCGATGGCTGGAAAGTAAAGGGTTCGGTGGCGGTGCACCCGAACTTCCACATCTTCGGCGACTACAGCGCGCAGGAGACCGACAAGTTCAAGAATGACGTCGACCAGTGGCGCATCGGCGCCGGCTACAACTACGGCATCGCACCGAACACTGACCTGGTGGCCCGCGTTGCGTACCAGAAGTACGACATGAAGCATGGCCTGGACTTCAACGGCTACTCCACGGAAGTGGGCGTGCGCACTGCGTTCAACCCGTACGTGGAAGGCTACGTGATGGCCGGCTATGAAGACTTCAGCAAGAAGCACGGCATCAACCCGGATGGCGAGTTCTACGGCCGCGTCGGCGCCACCGCCAAGTTCAACCAGAACTGGGGCCTGAGTGGCGAAGTGAAGCTGGCCAAGGCCGGCGACCGCGAGTGGTTCGTGGGCCCGCGCTTCACCTGGTAACAAACGCCTGTCGTCAGTGCGTGTTGTGCTGGCGTGTGACTCTCTCTCTCTCTCTCCCACACGCCAACCGAAGCCCGGCCTCGCGCCGGGCTTCACTTTTTTGTGGACTGCAGCGGAATCATTGCGCGCCGTGGAGCGGGCATACTGGGTCCGAGCCAGGCAGAGTCCAGGGCATGCTGACCCCTATTTCCGCGTATGTGCAGCAGGCAGACGGCAATACCGTACAGGTGGTGCTGCTGGACGCAGACGCGCGCGCGGCGTTGCAGGCACTCGGCTTCGAGGGGCAGGCGACGACCCTGTGCACCGAAGTGGGCGACGACATCGGCAAAGCCCGCTTGTTCGCTGCCCTGCGTGATCGTGGCGTAGCCTTCTCGGCCGGTCGCGAATGGAGCCCGGCCGAGGTGTTTGCCTGGCTTCGCGACGGTGGCCTGCTGGACGGTCCGTATCTGCGCATCGCCTGGACCGGCCCACAGCAGTACGTTGTCTGCAGCGAGTCGTGATGCGCCTTGGCGGATGCGGCCCTAGCGCACCGGCTGGCGATAGGCCTCCGACAGCGTGGCCTTGTACTGCGCCAGCGGTTGCAGGCCCATGGCCTGGCGACGTGCGTCCAGTCCGTCCATGTCCTCGGTGGGGCGCAGCTCCATCGTGCCGTCGCCGGCAGTGGTGAACTGGCTGCCGTAACGCTGCGGCTTGCCCTGCGCGAGCAGTACGCGATCAGTCAGCAGGGCCAGATCGGGAAGATCGGCCTCGCCGGCCTTCGCCGCATGTTCGATCAGCGGCAGTACCTGCGCCTGGAACGCGGGATCGTGATCGGCGTGCTGGACGATCAGCCAGGCCGCCTTGGCCCCGTCATGGCCGACCCGCGAGTAGGTCGGCCAGCCCTTGTCGGCAATCACGGTCTTCAGCCAAGCGGCATTGGCCTGGGCCACCGGCGCGACGCCCTTGAACGCATCGCCACCCCCCGCGTCGATGGCCACATGCTGTGCGGCCTGGTCACGCTCGGCGCGTTCCAGCAGCTCCCTGCGCAGTGGCGCGTCCAGCTGCGCGCGGCGTTGCTGCTCGGCCGCTTCCACGCGCCGCTGCATGTCCGGCCACGCCGGATCGGCACGCAGCGCGTTCAAGCCCGGGCGATCCTTGTGCAGCAGATCATCGAATGACAGGCGCCCGCTGGGCAGCAGCTGGTTCACGTAGTCCATTGCCTGGCTGCGGTCGCCGGCGGCGGCGGTGCATTCAATCAGCAGCAGTTCGCCGCCGTCCGGGAAGTGGCCGCCACGCTGCAACAGGTCACCAAGCAGTCGCGCGCATCCTCTGAAGTCATCGGCGCCGTAGCGGTCGAGGGCGGTGAAGAAGGGATCCTCGGCTGCGGCTTGCGTGCGAAGCGGTGTGCCCAACGCCAGGGCGAAGGCCACGGTTGCGGCCGATGCGCGCAGCCACTGCATCGATGTAGGGGACATCAGCGTCTTCCTCCGTGAAGTGCGGGGATGGCCACGTGCTGCCGGCCTCATGGCGCAGGCTAGCAGTGTCATGGCGCCGTCTCAAACGCATGCGGCATCCGCTGCGAACTGAGAACCGCTCCGTCGCCACCAGGGGTGTTCCGCTATGATCGCCCGCACATCGCCACCCGCGATGCGCCCGCCTCAAGCCCGCAGGAACCGACGTGAACTCCCAGCCCGCACCGATCACCGCCCTCAACCACACGCTCGACAACGAGCCGCAGCAGATCACCGCGCCGTTGACCCACTCGGCCGCGTTCCTGGTGCTGAAGGTGAAGGATGACGAGGCTTCGATCGCGAAGGCACGCGAGGTGCTGGCCAGCACCGACGACCTGATCAAGAACACTGCCATCCGCGATATCGAGCGCACCTTCACCTGCAATGTGGCCATCGGCCACCGCGTGTGGGAAGCGGTGGTGGGCAGCACGCCGCCGCGCGAGCTGAAGCCGTTCCGCGAGATCAAGGGCGCGACCCACACCGCCGTGTCCACGCCAGGTGACCTGCTGTACCACATCCGCGCCCGCACGATGGACCTGATCGTGGCGTTCGAGCGCAACCTGCTGATGGCCTTCGGTGATGCGGTGGAGGCGGTGGATGACGTGGCCGGTTTCCGCTACTTCGATGGCCGCGACCTGCTCGACTTCGTTGACGGCACCGCCAATCCCGAAGGGCTGTCGCTGCCGGAAGCCACGATCGTGGGTAGCGAGGACCCTGACCATGCGGGCGGCAGCTACGTGGTGGTGCAGAAGTACCTGCACAACCTCGACAGCTGGCGCGCGCAGAAGACCGAAGCACAGGAAGCGATCATCGGCCGCACCAAGCATGACAACATCGAGCTGGATGATGCGCCGGCCGACGCGCAGAAATCGCACAAGACGCTGTGCACGATCGAGGACGCCGACGGCGAGCACGAGATCCTGCGTGACAACATGCCGTTCGCCAACCCAGGCCGTGGCGAGTACGGTACCTACTTCATCGGCTACACCCGCCGCCTGTGGGTGATCGAGACGATGCTGGAGCGGATGTTCATCGGCAATCCCGCACCGCTGCATGACCGCATCCTCGACTTCTCCACCGCCGTGACCGGCGGAACCTTCTTCGCGCCGGCGCGCAAGGTGCTGGCCGACCTGGGCGACTGATTGCCGGGTACGCGCCGCCATCTGCCTGTCATCTACCGCGCCGACCATGTCGCGCTGGATGGGAGTGCAGGAGGCGGGCGATGGCCACGACAGGGAACAGGAGCGGCGCACGCCGCGGCTGGCGGCCAATCGCCGCCTTGGTCAGCGCGCTGGCACTGGGGGGCGCCAGCGTTTCCGCGCAGGAGGCCCCTGCGCACTGGATGGCCTATGCCGCCGCGGTGGGCGGTCAGCTGCAGCAGCGCCTGCAGCAGGAACAGGACCCGCAGGCGCAGCGCGTTGTGGAATGGCTGCAAGCGCATCCGGACACCCCCACGCCGCTGCCGGTGAGCCTGTGGATCGCCGCAGATGGCCGCATCTCGACGCTGGAATTCGAGAGCCTCGGCGACCGCCAGGTGGATGCGGACCTGCGCGCGACACTCCAGGCCGCGCCACTGCAGGCGCCGCCGCCGGCAGACATGCGCCAGCCGCTGCGCCTGGGCTTGGCCCTGACCCGGTAGATGTACGCACGCCTGGATGGCGGCCGGCATCTACCCGACCCATCCACGCAGGGCGTGGGTCTACCGGGTTGCCACCTGCGGTTCGCGCGCGGCCGAACTCCACGCGCGCAGGCCGAACACGGCCAACCCGAGGAAGAACACGTACAGCGCCGCAGTCACGTGCAGCGACTTGAACAGGTACGCGCCGACATAGACCACGTCCACCCCGATCCACACCCACCAGCAGGCAACGTGGCGACGCGCCTGCCACCACTGCCCAACCAGGCTCAGGCCGGTCAGCAAGGCATCCAGCCACGGCAGGGCGGCGTCGGTGAAGCTGTGCATGGCCGCGCCCAGCGCCACGCCACCGCACACGCCGATGGCCAGGTCGCGCAGCAGCTTGTCGCGCGCCAGCGGCACGATGCGGATGTTGCCCTCATCGGCGGCATGCTGGCGCCAGTTGATCCAGCCATAGACCAGGAAACCGCCGAAGATCATCTGCAACAGCGTGTCCGAGTACAGCTTGGCCTCGGCGAACACCAGACCATACAGGGTCACCGACAGCAGGCCGACCGGCCACGCCGACAGCCGGCGCCGGGCCATCAGCCAGACGCCGAGGATGCTGCACAGCGCGGCGGTCCACTCCAGCATCACGCCGCTCACAGCGCGAACGTCACCGACAGGCGCGCCTGTCGCGGTGCGCCGGGGAACAGGTAATAGTCACCGCCGCTGCTGCCGGTATCGCGCCAGTAGAAGCGATTGAACACGTTGTCCACCGACAGGTTCCAGGTCACCGCACGTTCGTGCAGGCGATGCTGGAAGCGCAGGCCTGCGTCGAACACCGAGTAGTCCGGTGCACGCACGCCGCCATCGGCACGCGCGACGTTGGCACCGGCGTAGCGCCAGCCGCCAGTGACATCCAGGCCCTGCACGAATGGCAGCGCGTAGGCCAGGTGCACGCTGGCGCGCACCTTCGGCACGTTCACCAGCTGATGGCCTTCATAGGCCGGCGTACCGGTATCGCGCGCGCGCGCCTGCAGCACGCTGGCGCTGGCCACGATCTGCAGCGCATTGGTCAGCTGGCCATTGGCGGTCAGCTCCAGGCCGGTGTGGGCCTGCGTGCCCTGCTCGACGAAGGTGTAGCCGACGTCGCTGTTGTCGGGCTGGGCGTACTGGTACGGCTGCGAAATGCGGAACAGCGCAGCGCCCAGCGTCAGTGCCTCGACCGGCACGTACTTCACGCCCACTTCCAGCTGCCGCGACTGCACCGACGGCAGGAACGCATCGGCGTTGGAGGTCCAGAACGGCGCTTCCTGGCCCAGCGAAATGCCGCGCACGTAGCTGGCGTAGGCGTTGAGCTGGCCGGTGGCCTTCCACACCAGTGCGGTCTGCGGCAGGAAGCGCGACAGGCGGCTGTGGCGCTGCGGGATGCCGCGCTTGTCATACGCACGCTCGTCCAGGCGCACGAAGCGGCCACCGGCCAGCCACTGCCAGTCGTCTCCGAAGCTCATCCGGTCCAGCGCGAAGAACGCGGTCTGGCGGCTGTCCAGGCGTCGTGCGGATGGGCCGGGCATTTTCGGCGACGGCTCGAACACCGGCACCTGCGCGTCGTGGATGTTGCTGGTGCCGACGTACTCGTTGACGCTGGGGCGCCTGTCCACGGTGCGGCGGAAATAATCGGCACCGACGGTCAGCTGGTGGCCGACGCTGCCGGTCGCGAAGCGGCCGCGCAGTTCGGCACGTGCCTGCTGGTTGCGGCGGCTGTCGTCCGGGCTGCGGTAGTCGTAGACATCGTAATCGCCGTTGGGCGCAAAGTAGTTGCCCGGCACGCTGCCATCGGCGCATTGCGCGGCGTAGTAGCAGCCGTAGGCGAAGGCGACGTTGTCGTCGATCACCGAACGGCTGTGGCCGACCGAGACGCGCGACTGCCAGGCGTCGTTGAAGTCGTAGGTGTGCAGCGCGGTGATGTTGGTACTGGCGATATCCACCGGGCGCTGCCACGGCTGGTAGCCGAGCAGGTGCTCGCGGTCGACGCCGCGTGGCAGGTCGCGTGCGCCCAGCAGCTGGTAGCCCGACACCGAGCGCTGCGAGCTGGTCTGGTAGTTGGCGTCCACCTCCAGCTTGCCGCGTTCGCCGATCAGCCAGTCGGCCGCCAGCGAGTAGAAGTTGCGGCGGCCATCGGCGTGCTCGACATAGGAATTGCTGGAGTCCCATGCGGCATTCAGCCGCAGGCCGAAGCGCGGGGTGATCCAGTGGCCGACATCAACGGCGACGTAGCGTGAGCCTTCCGAATCGGTGCCAAGCGTAGCGTTGCGCACTTCGGCCGGGCGCTTGCCGATGTAGTTGATGATGCCGCCCGGCGCCATCACCCCGGCGGCGAGGCCAGCCTCGCCCTTGAGGATCTCCACCGACTGCACGTTCTCCAGCGCCAGGCGCTGTTCGCCGGCGATGGACAGGCCGTTGAAGCGGTAGCCGGTCGCCGCGTCCAGCGCGAAGCCGCGGATGGCGATGTTCTGGTAGTAGCCCACCGGCGCATAGGCATCGCCCAGCGAGGCATCGTTGCTGGCCAGCTCGGACAGCGAACGCACCTGGCGGCGGTCGAGGTAGTCGCGCTCGAGCACGTTGACCGAAGCCGGGGTGTCCTTCCAGCTGCCGCCACCGAAGGCGTTCACGCGCGAGGTGTCGGCCTTCGGTTTGCCGGCCTCCACGCGCACCGCCGCCAGTTCGGTGGGTGAGCGTTGGGCGCCGGTGGCAGCCGCGTCTGGGGACGCCTCGGCCTCGCTGGCATGCAGCGGCAGCGAAGCGCAGAGGGCGAGGAAGAGCAGGGTGGGGCGCAGGCAGCGGTTCATTCGATTCGTCTTCGGACAACAAGGGAGACGAAGCGACGGCGCGCAGGCGCACCGGCCCATGACGGGGGTGTGGCTGCGGCTCAAAGCTCCCTACGCCGGTGCAAACCGGATCAGGTTCCAAGGGACTCTCTCAGCCTGGCAGATCCAGGCACCCCCGCTTCAGGTGGCCATTTCACTACAAATGGTACGGATTTGCGAGCGCAGCCCTTTTCACAGGAAAGCTGACCCTGATGATGCGTCCCCAACGGTGCGCCAACCGGGTCACGCGGCGGCGTGCAGCGCCTGCAGCAGTGCCTGCCCGGGCGCACTGTGGAACCAGGCTGGATGCCCCAGCATGAAGGGCTGCCAGGCCACGTCGGCGTTCGCGGTGGAGCCGGTGACACCTTCGAAATACTCCACTTCGGACAGTGCGAAGTCGAAATGGACCATCGGCAGCAGGTCGGCCAGCAGGTGCACGCGCGTTGACGACAGCGGCAGTACCTGCCGGTAGCCATCGAGCAATGCCAGCGCGATGTCGATGCGCACCGCGTCGCTGCCGCGTTCCAGTTCCAGCCACGCCACCGCGTTGCGCTCGATCGCGGTGGCGAGGTCGAACAGTGCGCTGGTGGGCGAGGCCAGCCCGAAATCCAGCACGGTGCTGACCTGGCCGTCGCGCCACAGCAGGTTGGAGACGTGCCAGTCGTTGTGCGCCCACAGCGCGGGTTCGTCGCGCAGGCGCTTGGCCAGGCCGGCGTGCCAGGTCAGGACGTGGCGGCGCAGCTGTGCTTCCCAGGGGATACGTGCGAGATAGCGGGCCAGGCCTGGGCGCGCGGGCAGGTCGGCCTTGATCGCTGCAATCGGATCGTCGGCGCGGATCAGTTCGTCGCGTGCTACCAGCAGGTGCGTGCTGCGCTGGGGCGCGTGGAAGCTGGCCGAAGCGCGGTGCAGCTGCGCGAGCGCGCGGCCCGCTTGGCGGGCCTGCCCGACGTCGGTCAGCAGCGACCACGACACCGCATCGCGGTACAGGTCGTCACCCGCACCGACGGCGTGCAGTTCAAAGGTCCACTGATCGTGCTCGACGGCCGTCTGGCCATCGGCCGAGGCCAGCACCTGCACGACCGGCACGCCGGCGTGGGCGAGATGGGCGATGAAGCGGTGCTCTTCCTGCAGGCAGGCCGCGCTGCGCACGCTGTGGTGATGGCGCTTGATGAACACCGCGCCGTGCGTGCCGTCGACGATGGCCGCGGCCGACAACGGCCGCGGGCTGTGCCAGCGTGGTGCGCTGTGCTCGCCCAGCTGTGGGTAGCGCGCGCTCAGCCACCCGATGTCTGCGGTGCTGATCGGCGGCCAGTCGGCGGCGACCTCATCGTTGTTGAGGCCCTGCACGCGGTGGGAAGAAGAAGTCATGCCGCAGCCCGAGAGGGGAAAGTCACGTCCAAGGCTGCGCATTCAACGCCATGACCACGGCCAACGCAAACGGGCGGGTCATCGACCCGCCCGCCCCAGCGTCGGCATGCAGTGTGCCGTGCTGCCGCTTACCAGCCGCGATGGCGGCCGCGATCGTTGTAGTAGCGGTTGTCGTAGTAACGCTCGCGCTGCCAGCGGCGGTGATCCCCGCGGTCGTAGTAGCCGCTGCGGTAGTAGCCACGGTCGTAACGGCGGTCGTAGCGGTTGTCGTAATAGCGACGGTCGCGGCGGTCGGAGGTGGTCAGATTGCCGATCGCACCGCCGGCCACGGCACCGCCGACGGTGGCCGCCGGGTCGCCGTTGGAGAGCAGGTTGCCGGCCACGCCACCCACCACGGCGCCGACCAGGGTGCGCTTGTCCTTCCTCGACATCGCGCTGGCATCGCTGACCACGGCGACACCGGCAACCAGTGCAAGGGCCATCGCCAGACCACGGAAGCTGAGTGTGGAAGTACTGAGCATGTTCGATTCTCCTGTGAGGTGCATGCCACGTGGGCAGGGAGGGCGCGGGCGCCCTGGCTGCCGTGGAGACCACGCTGGCGTTCCAACGTTGTCGGAACATTGCCGGGTCCACCGGGCGGCTTGCGCATTCATCTAGCGGCAGGCGGCATGAAGCAAGGCTGAAAGTGACCGCGGCCGCTCAGCTGGCAGTGGGGAAAACAGCGGCGCATGCCAGACCACGCCCTTGTCCAGCAAGGCGTTCGGGGGCTCAGGCCAGCATCATCCGCTGCGCCTGGCGAGCCCTTTTCAGCTGGGGTTGCTGCCGCTGGCGCAGCAGGATCGGCGCGCGGATCATGCGCGCGGCCGGTCAGATGTTGCCATCGCGCAGGTAGTCGAACAGTTCAGCGTCGCCCTTCAGTCCCAGCTTGAGCATGGCGTCACCCTTCTGCCGGCTGATGGTGCTGACGCTCTTGTGCAGCTGCAGCGAAATCTCCTTCACCGTCATGCCGGTGCCGAGCAGCCGCAGCACCTCCACTTCGCGCGGTGACAGCGGCTTGCCGTCGCCCTCGCGCATGCGCCAGCTGCCGGCGGTCTCCACCCGCTCGCGCAGGCTGCGGCTGATGTAGGGCTGGCCGCGATAGACCGACTGGATGGCCTGCGGCAGCTCGTCCATCGACGAGCTCTTGTCGACCAGGCCCAGCACGCCACTGTCGAGCACCATGCGCAGGATCGCCAGGTTGTTGGAGACGCTGAGCATCAGCACCGGCAGGTCGGGATAGCGGCGGCGGATCATGCCGATCATGGTGAAGCCGTCGGCCTGCGGGCTGCCGGGCATGGAGTAATCGGTCACCAGCAGGTCGCAGGGCTGGCTGCCGAGCAGGGTCATCAGCGCCTGCGCGCTGTCGGCTTCACCGACCACCCGGCCCACCCCGCTGGACTCGATGACGGCGCGGGTACCGATGCGGACCACGGGGTGGTCGTCTGCGATGATGATGCGCAAGCTCATGCTCTAGTATGACCACCGGTAGGCTGGGCCGCGACCATCGCGGTCCCTGCCAGCATTCTAGGAGATCGACGCCGATGCGTAGCTGGGCTGTTCGCGGGCTGGTCCTGCTGCTGGCCGTGATGCTGCTGCCGGTAGCCCTGGCACAGGCGGTGCCGGGGCCGCTTCCGCTCAGTCCGTTGCAGCGCGAGTACCTCGCCGCCCATCCCACCATCGTGGTGGGGCAGTATGACAGCGGCTGGCCGCCGTTCGAGTCCCTCCGTGATGGGCAACAGGTTGGCTTGGGGCCGGATTATCTGTCGCTTCTTGCCCGTCAATTGGGCGTGAAGGTGGAGGCCCGTCGCTATCCCGATTGGACATCCGTGCTGGATGCGGCATGTCGTGGCGAGATCGACGTGGTGATGAACATCGGCCTGAGTGCCGACCGCACCCGTTGCATGGTCTATACCGCCGCCTACGCTGAGGCCGCGCTCGCCATCGTCGGCCGGCCGGGGGATCTGCGCGCCTCTGAAATGCCGGACCTGGAGGGTCTGCGGGTGGTGATCGAACAGGATTTCCTGACCGCCGGCCAGGTGCGTGCGCGTTTCCCGCGTGCGCGCCAACTTGTCGTAAACAACACTCTGACGGCATTGCAGATGGTCAGAGACGACAAAGCTGATGTCTACATCGGCAATGCCTATGTCGCCACCGAACTGATTGCGCGCCAGCGGCTGGAAGGCGTGGTGCTGTTGCGTCCCAGCGATCTGCTCCCCGAACGGCTGCACTTCGGCATTTCCAACAGCAAGCAACCGCTGGCCGAGGCGCTGGATCTGGCCCTGGCGGCGACCAGCCAGGCCCAGATCGACGCTCTCGCCCAGCGCTGGCTGACCCCGCCGAAGTGGTCGGTGCCAGCACAGCTGGCGCTGAGCCAGGCCGAAAAGCGGGTGCTGGAGCAGCCGCTGAAGATCGGCTTTGCCCCCAACGCCGCGCCGCTCTCGTTTGCCGACACGGACGGCAAGCCAAGTGGCCTGGCCAGCGAGTACCTGCAGCGGTTGATCGCGGCCGGCGCCAACCTGCAGCCGGAGAACAGCCACGACTGGTTCGACGTGCGCGAGAAGGCACGCCGTGGCGAACTGCAGGCGGTGATCGGCATTCCCGCCGACTCGCGCTACCTGGGCCCGGACTGGGTGTTCAGCCAGCCCTTCATCAGCGTGCCGAACGTGATTGTCAGCCGCAAGGACAGTCCAGCGCTGCTGGGGCTGTCGGACCTGCAGGGCAAGCGCGTGCTGCTGTCCGACCCCGAACGGGTGCGTGGTTACGTGCTGCAGCAGGCGCCACAGGCCAGGATCATCGCCGCGCGCAGCGCCGAACAGGCCCTGCAGCGGGTGAGCGATGGCGAAGCCGATGTCTACGTGGGCAACCTCGCGCTGGTCGACCACCTCCTGCGCAACCGCTTCCCGGGGCAGCTGCAGGTGGCTGCCCCGGCCGGCTTCAACGACCAGCTGGTGCTGGCGGTGGAGCGCCGCCATGCCGCCCTGGCCACCACCTTCGACCGCATGCTGCTGCAGATGCCGCCGCGCACGCGCGAGGCGCTGCGCGGCGACTGGCTGGCGGTGGAGTACCGCAACGGTGTCGACTGGACGACCGCGCTGCGTTGGGCCCTGCCGCTGCTGCTGGTATTGCTGACCGCGTTGCTGGTGCATGGCATCGGCTACTGGCGCCTGCGCCGCGAAGTGGCTGGGCGCCGTCACCTGGAACAGCGCTTGGCAGAGGTCACCGACAACCTGCCGGCGGTGGTCTACCAGGCCCGCCGCGAGGCCGACGGTGCGCTCAGTTTCCCGTTCATTGCCGGCGATCTGCAGGCATTGTTCGGCATCACCCGGCAGCAGGCCGAGCAGGATGCCAGTACCCTGCTGGCGCGCGTCGAAGAGGACGATCGCGCGCGCATCCTGCAGGCGGTGGAACAGGCGGCCCGGCAGTTCGCACCGCTGATCCTCGAATTCCGCCTGCGTACCGACGGTGCCGGCGTGCGCTGGGTGCGCAGCCAGGCCCATCCATATGCGGCCGAGGCCGGTGCGGTGACCTGGAGTGGATACTGGGTGGATGTGAGCGAAGCGCGCGCGCAAGCCGAGGCGCTGACCGCTGCCAAGGCCGAGGCCGAGCAGGCCGCCGACGCGAAGTCGCGCTTCCTGGCCACGATGAGCCATGAGATCCGCACGCCGATGAGCGGCGTGCTGGGCATGCTGGAAGTGCTGGCGCACTCGCCGTTGGACGCCGAACAGAAGCGCATCCTCGGCGCAATCGAGGACTCGGCGCAGATGCTGCGGCAGATCCTCGATGACATCCTCGACTACTCGCGGCTGGAGGCGGACGCACTGCGCCTGGAGCCGGTGCCGCAACGGCTGCGCCCGTTGCTGGAAAGCGTGTGCCGGCTGCTGTCGGCGCAGGCCAGCGCACGCGGGCTGGCGCTGCATGTGCAGATCGACCCGCAGCTGGCGGCGGCCCACGAGGTGGATGGCGTGCGCCTGCGCCAGATCGTGTTCAACCTGCTCAGCAACGCCATCAAGTTCACGTCGCAGGGTGAAGTGCGCCTGCAGCTGGAAGTGACGGGGCCGACCGCCGCCAATGGTGGCCAGCCACTGTGCCTGAGCGTGACCGACACCGGCATGGGCATCGCGCCGGAACAGCTGCAGCACCTGTTCGCGCCCTTCACCCAGGCTGGCGCCTACATCCAGCGCGACCACGGTGGCACCGGCCTGGGCCTGAGCATCTGCCAGCGCCTGGTGAAGATGATGGACGGCGAACTCACGCTGCACAGCGTGCTGGGCGAAGGCACGCGTGCCGAAGTGCGCTTCTCGCTGGTCGAAGCCGGCAGCGGGGACGTTGAAGCGCTGGATGCCGAGCAGGAACAGGCGGCTCTGCTGCCGCCGGCGCTGCGCCAGGCGCGGGTGCTGGTGATCGAGGACCATCCGACCAACCAGGCGATGATGGCCTGGCGGCTGCAGCAGCTGGGCGTGCCGCATGTGCTGGTCGGCGACGGCCAGCAGGGGCTGGACCGGCTGTCAACGGAGTCGTTCGATCTGGTCATCACCGATTGCCGGATGCCGGTGCTGGACGGTTTTGCGTTCACCCGCCTGCTGCGCGAGCGCGAGGGCCGCACCGGGCAACCCCGGCTGACCGTTCTGGCGTTGACCGCCAGCGTGCTGGACGACGACGCGCGCCGTTGCCGCGAGGCGGGCATGGATGAAGTGCTGGCCAAGCCGTTGTCGCTGGCAACATTGCGCGCGGCGCTGCTGCGCTGGCTGCCGCAGGCACAGGGCCAGGTGTTCGATGCGCCGGCAGCACAGCAGTCTGCTGCTGATGGGGATGCGGTGCCCGACATGGCGGCGTTGCAGCAGCGCTACGGTTCGCGCGCGGTCGCCGAGCAGCTGCGCGACAGCCTGCTGCAGGCCAGTGAGAGCGATCTGGCCGCTGTGCAGCGTGCGCTGCAGGCGGGTGATGGCGTGACCGCCGCACTGCACCTGCATCGCCAGGCTGGTGGCCTTGGCGCGGTGGGGGCGACGGCGCTGGCCGCGCAGGCCAATGCACTGGTCGAACGCCTGCAGGAGGTGGATCCCTCCGATCCGGCACCGCTGTTTGCCGAGGTGGCCGACTTCGTGGCGCGGCTGCAGCGGCAGCTGCAGCGCCTGGCTCACTGAGCGGACTGCTGCTGCAGGTAGGCGATCACCAGGGCGCGGCGTTCGGCGCTGGGAAAGGCGTTGTACATGCGCGTGCCCGGCACCAGGTGCGTGGGTGACTGCAGGAAGGTATCCAGCGTCTGCGCGGTCCAGGTGAGGTTGGCGCGGCGCATGCCGTCGGAATAGCCGTAATCGGGCAGGCTGCCGGCGCGGCGGCCGATCACGCCGTGCAGGTTGGGCCCGAAGCGATGGATGCCACCGGGCTGCACAGTGTGGCAGCCGGCACACAGTTCGAACGCGCGCTGCATGGCCTGCTGGCGCGCCTGTTCCGGCGTAGCGGGTGCTGCAGGCGGGCGCTGGCAGGCTGTGGCGACCAGCGCCACGGCAACGGCGATGAGCAGGTGGGAAGCACGCATGGGCGGGCAGGATAGCGCTGCGCGGCAACCGACGGGCTGCGACGCGCGGTCGCAGCCCGTGGCGATCACATGCCCGAGTAGTTCGGGCCGCCGCCGCCCTGCGGGGTCACCCAGACGATGTTCTGGGTCGGGTCCTTGATGTCGCAGGTCTTGCAGTGCACGCAGTTCTGCGCGTTGATCTGCAGCCGTGCGTTGTCGGCTTCGCCAACGAACTCGTACACGCCGGCCGGGCAGTAGCGCGCTTCCGGGCCGGCGTACTCGGCCAGGTTGACCTTCACCGGAATGCTCGGGTCCTTCAGCGTCAGGTGGCTGGGCTGGTTTTCGTCGTGGTTGGTGCTGCTCAGGAACACCGAGCTGAGACGATCGAAGCTCAGTACACCATCCGGCTTCGGGTAGGCGATGCGAGTGTGCTTGGCCGCCGGTTCCAGGCAGGCGTGATCCGGCTGGGTGCGGTGCAGGGTCCACGGAGGGTTGCGCACGCCCAGCTTGGGCAGCAGCCACTGCTCCACGCCGGTCATCAGCGTGGCCACGGTCTGGCCCTTCTTGAACCACTGCTTGAAGTTCTTGGCCTGCTGCAGTTCGGTGAACAGCCAGCTGGCTTCGAACGCCTTCGGATACGCGCTCAGTTCATCGTGCTGGCGGTCAGCAGCCAGCGCATCGAACGCGGCGTCGGCGCACAGCATGCCGGTCTTGATCGCCGCGTGGCTGCCCTTGATTCGGCTGGCGTTGAGGTAGCCGGCCTCGCAGCCGACCAATGCGCCACCCGGGAACACCGTCTTCGGCAGCGACAGCAGGCCACCGGCGGTGATCGCGCGCGCGCCGTAACCGATGCGGGTGCCACCCTCCAGGTGCTTGCGGATGTCCGGGTGGGTCTTGAAGCGCTGGAATTCCTCGAACGGGCTCAGCCACGGATTCTTGTAGTCCAGGCCGACCACGTAGCCGATGGCGACCTTGCCGCCGTCGGCGTGGTACAGGAACGCACCGCCGTAGGTATCGCTGTCCAGCGGCCAGCCGGCGGCATGCACCACCAGGCCAGGCTCATGCTTGGCCGGGTCGATCTGCCACAGTTCCTTGATGCCGATGCCGTAGGCCTGGGGGTCCTTGCCTTCGTCCAGCGTGTAGCGGGCGATCAGCTGGCGGCCCAGGTGGCCGCGCGCACCTTCGGCGAAGATCGTGTACTTCGCCTGCAGGGCCATGCCGCGCTCGAACGCCGGGCCGATGCTGCCGTCCTTCTCGATGCCCATGTCGCCGGTGGCCACGCCGATCACTTCACCGTTGTCGCCATACAGCACTTCGGCGGCGGCGAAACCCGGGAAGATCGCAACCTCCAGCGCCTCGGCCTGCTGCGCCAGCCAGCGGGTCACTTCACCCAGGCTGATGATGTAGTTGCCTTCGTTGTGGAAGCACTCCGGCAGCAGCGCGTTGGGGGTGCTGCGCGAACCGGTCTCGCTGAGGAACAGGAACTCGTCGCGGGTAACCTTCTGCTTCAGCGGTGCGCCGCGCTCGGCCCAGTCCGGGAACAGTTCGGTCAGCGCGCGCGGGTCCATCACCGCACCGGACAGCACGTGCGCGCCCGGCTCGGACCCCTTCTCCAGCACGCACACCGACAATTCGCGGCCGGCTTCGATCGCGCGCTGGCGCAGGCGGATCGCGGTGGCCAGGCCGGCGGGGCCGGCACCGACGATCACCACGTCGAATTCCATTACTTCACGCGGGGGCAGGGCGTTGGCTTCAGCGCTCATCGATTGCATGACTCGTGGGTAGGGCCGGCATCGGGGCCACCGGCGGTGCCTGGGAATCGCGCGTGCGGCCACGGGCGAAACGGTTGTTTGAATGTGTCAGGGTACCGGGCCGCGCGTGATCGAGCTAGATCGGCACCGTTCACGCCAAGATTGCTGCATTGCAGCGTAGTGCCGCAGCTCTGGCAGGTGCCGACGTTGCTCGGCACGCTCTGCCCGGATGACCGACAATGGCCGGGTCCTGACTGCGTGTGAGTGCCATGGCTTTGCATCCGTACGATCTGTTCGATGTCCGTTCCCTGCTCAACGAGGAAGAGCGCGCGGTGCAGGAGAGCGTGGCCCGCTTCACCAACGAACGCGTGCTGCCGATCATCGGCGATGCCTTTGACCAGGCCCGTTTCCCCGACGAACTGGTGCCGGAGATCGCTTCGCTGGGCCTGCTCGGTGCGACCCTGCCGACCGAGTACGGCGGCGGTGGCCTCGGCGCGGTCAGCTACGGCCTGATCTGCCAGGAGCTGGAGCGCGGCGATTCCGGCCTGCGCAGCTTCGTGTCGGTGCAGAGCTCGCTGTGCATGTACCCGATCTACGCCTATGGCAGCGAGGAGCAGCGCCAGCAGTGGCTGCCGGCGATGGCGCGCGGTGAACTGATCGGCTGCTTCGGCCTGACCGAGGCGCACGGCGGTTCCGACCCGGCCAGCATGAAGACCCGCGCGGTGCGCGATGGCAGTGACTGGCGCATCAGTGGCAGCAAGATGTGGATCACCAGTGGCCCGGTGGCCGATCTGGCCATCGTCTGGGCGCAGACCGAGGACGGCATCCAGGGCTTCGTGCTGGAAAAGGGCATGGCTGGCTTCACCACGCAGGAAATCAAGCACAAGATGAGCCTGCGCGCGTCGCTGACCGGTGCGCTGTTCTTCGACGACGTGCGCGTGCCCGACAGCCACCGCCTGCCGAATGTGAAGGGACTGAAGGGACCGCTGGGCTGCTTGACCCAGGCCCGTTACGGCATCAGCTGGGGCCCGATCGGTTCGGCCATTGCCTGCCTCGATGAAGCGCTGGGCTATGCCATGGAACGCGTGCTGTTCGGCCGTCCGCTGGCGGCCACGCAGAGCGCGCAGATCAAGCTGGCCGAGATGGCGCGCCGCATCACCACCGCGCAGCTGCTGGCACTGCAGCTGGGCCGACTGAAGGAAGCCGGCCAGCTGCAGCCGCAGCAGGTGAGCTTGGCCAAGTGGAACAACTGCCGCATGGCCATCGACATCGCCCGGGAGTGTCGCGACCTGCTGGGCGGTGCCGGCATCACCACCGAGCATGTGGCGATCCGGCACGCGCTGAACCTGGAATCGGTGATCACCTATGAAGGCACCGAGACCGTGCACCAGCTGGTGATCGGCCGCGAACTGACCGGCATCAACGCGTTCTGAACCCTGCTTCCGGTGGGTGCCAACCTTGGTTGGCGTATTCCTTCAGCGCGCGAGCGGCGGTTGGGTCCGCCTTGAAGCGAGCCGAGCACCGCAGGTCAGGCGGGGCGAAGAGGCGCAGATGCCTGAGCGTAGCGAGTTCCGCGCCGTCCCCGGGCGGGCCGAGGAGCGCAGGGTACCGGTGCGCAGCACCGGCTCGCGGATGGCGGCGCGTTTCTTTGGTTACTTTCTTTGCGAGCGCAAAGAAAGTGACACACGTGAGCTACGCCCCGCCGGCAAACCCATGCTGCCGCCACGCTTCGTACATCACCACGGCCACGGTGTTGGACAGATTGAGGCTGCGGTTGTCCGGCCGCATCGGCAGGCGCAGGCGGCGGCCATCGGGCAGGGCATCGAGTACGTCCTGCGGCAGGCCACGGCTTTCCGGGCCGAACAGGAACGCGTCGCCGTCTTCGAACGCCACGCTGTCGTAGCGGACGCTGGCCCGCGTGCTCAGGGCAAATACCCGCTTGGGCGCGATCCGCGCCAGCGCGGTGTCCAGGTCGGTGTGCACCTGCAGGCGCGAGTACTCGTGGTAGTCCAGCCCGGCGCGCTTGAGCTGCTTGTCTTCCAGTGCGAAGCCGAGGGGCTCGACCAGGTGCAGCTGCGCGCCGGTGTTGGCGCAGAGCCGGATCACATTGCCCGTGTTGGGCGGGATTTCCGGTTGGAACAGGATCACGTGGAACTGGGGCGCGGCATTCATCGGCGCAGTGTACCTGCCACGGCCGCCGCCTTTACGGCGCACGCCCTGCGCAGGGCAGGGCGGCACCGGTCACGGGCGCAGCAGGACCTGGGCGGTTTCGGTGGCCAGGGCCTGCAGATCGGCAGCGCTCGGACGCACCTGCAGGGCCGGCAGGTTGACGATCACCTGGTTGGCGACGCTGGTGGCGGCGGCGGCCAGGGTGGCGGCGTAGCGCTGGGCTTCCAGTTCGGCGGCCAGGGCGACGCGCTGTTCCAGGCTCGGACGGACTTCCACCGAGGCCAGCGTGGTGATCGGCATCGCGGCGGCGACCGGGGCGGCGGCGTAGCCGTTGCGCTCGGCCAGCTGGTCGGCGCTCGGGCGCACTTCCACGGTGGCCAGGGTCGGGATGCCGCTGGCCTGTTCCCAGGCCTGCTGGGCCAGCTGGTCGGCGGCCGGACGGACCTGCACGGTGTGCAGGGTCTTGATGGATTCGGAGGCCTGCACCGACGAAACAACCGCGGTGCCGGCGATCAGGGCGATGGCGATGGCAATGGTCTTGGCGTTCATGACGGGGCCTGTTTGGTGTTGGTGATCAGTGGTGTGGTAGTAAGGTAGTACACCAGTTCTGGGCTTGCAAGGAAAATTTTCGATTTCCTGCATTTGTTCAGTCTTCAGTCAGCTTTTGTCTGAAGCCCTTCTTGGCGCAGGAACTACGAAGCAATCCCCGTGCCAACTTTTAGCCATTGATTTGCAAAGGTTTTTTAACTCAGAGAAAGTGTCCGGTGGGCGGACACCTGTCCATTCGATGGGCCGCGGACACTGTCCGGACGGGACCTGCCGATGCATGTGACGTATCAGAACGGGCGAAGGAGCGCCCGGATGGCGGACCGGGGCAAACACCCCCAGTGACTCCCGACCGATTCCTGCCGCAGCGCGCGCAGGCTAGGATCGCGGTTCACCTATGTGACCAAGGATCCGGATATGTCTCTCGCCCTTCGCCCGCGCGCTGCACTGCTGGCCGTTGCCCTCAGTACCGCCTTGGGCACGCTTGCGCCCACCCATGCGCTGGCCGCCAAGCCGGCGGCACCGGCCAAGGTCGATATTCCGTACGAGCAGTTCACCCTGCCCAATGGCCTGCGCGTGATCGTGCATACCGATCGCAAGGCGCCGATCGTGGCGGTCAATGTCTGGTACCACGTCGGCAGCAAGGACGAACCGGCCGGCCGCACCGGCTTTGCGCACCTGTTTGAACACCTGATGTTCCAGGGCAGCGAGAACCACAGCGGCGAATTCTTCGAACCGTTCAAGCAGGTCGGTGCCACCAACCAGAACGGCACCACCAATACCGACCGCACCAACTACTTTGAGAACGTGCCGACCACCGCGCTGGACATGGCGCTGTGGATGGAATCGGACCGCATGGGCCATCTGGTCGGTGCGATCGACCAGGCCGCGCTGGACGAGCAGCGTGGCGTGGTGCAGAACGAGAAGCGCCAGGGCGAGAACCAGCCGTATGGACAGGCCTGGGACCAGCTCAACAAGGCGCTGTACCCGGTCGGCCATCCGTACCACCACGGCGTGATCGGCTCGATGAACGATCTCAACGCCGCGTCGCTGGACGACGTGAAGACCTGGTTCCGCACCTGGTACGGCCCGAACAACGCGGTGCTGGTGCTGGCCGGCGACATCGACGTCGCCACCGCCAAGGAAAAGGTTGCCCGCTATTTCGGCAGCATCCCGGCCGGCCCGACCATGGCGCAGCCGGCGGTGAACGTCGCCAAGCGCAGCGCTGACACCCGCGAAACGATGACCGACAAGGTGCCGCAGGCGCGCATCTACCGCGCCTGGAACGTGCCGCAGGTCGGTACCACCGACATCGACCAGCTGCAGCTGTTCGCGCAGGTACTGGGCGGTGCCAAATCCTCGCGCCTGAGCCAGCGCCTGCAGCACCAGGACAAGCTGGTGGACAGCATCGGTTCGGGCCTGTCGTCGTCGCAGCTGGGCTCCAACTTCCTGATCGTGGCCACGGTCAAGCAGGGCCAGGACCCGGCCAAGGTCGAAAGGATCATCGATGAGGAACTGGACCGGCTGATCAAGCAGGGCCCGACCGCCGCCGAACTTGAGCGTGCCAAGACCGGCGCCCGCGCCGGCTTCATCCGCGGCATCGAACGCATCGGTGGCTTCGGCGGCAAGGCCGACGCGCTGGCCGAGTGCGCGGTGTTCACCGGCGATCCGGGCTGCTTCCGTACCTCGCTGGCCAACATCGAGAAGACCACCGCCGCCGATCTCAGCCGCCTCGGCGCGCAGTGGCTGGACAAGGGCAGCCACACCCTGGTGATCACACCGGGTGAGCGCGTGGCGCTGAAGGAGGAACCGAGCCAGGCGCCGAAGCCGTTCAACGTGCCGGCGGCGGATCCCAAGTACAGCACGCTGCCCGACCAGGTCGACCGCAAGGCCGGCGTGCCGCAGACGCGCGAGTTCCCGCCGCTGAAGTTCCCGGCGCTGCAGCGCGCCACGCTGAAGAACGGCACGCAGGTGATCCTGGCCGAGCGCCATGAGATTCCGGTGGTGCAGTTCAGCTACCAGTTCCCGGGTGGCTTCAGCGCCGACCAGGGCCGCAAGCCCGGTACCGCCAACTTCACCATGAGCCTGATGACCGAAGGTGCCGGCAAGCTGGGCTCGCTGGCCTTTGCCGATGCAGCCGATGCGCTGGGCGCCAGCCTGGACGCCTCGGCCGGGCTGGACTCGATGAGCGTGGACCTGTCGGCCCTGAAGGAGAACCTGGCGCCGTCGCTGGCGCTGTACCGCGACCTGCTGCGCGAGCCGCGCTTCGAACAGGGCGAGATCGACCGGGTGCGTGCCACCTGGATCGCCGGGATCCAGCAGGAGAAGGTCAACCCGGGTGCGGTGGCGATGCGCGTGCTGCCGCCGCTGCTGTACGGCAAGGGTCACCCGTACGCCATTCCGTTCACCGGCAGCGGTGACGAAGCGGCGATCAACGGCCTGACCCGCGAGGACCTGGTCGACTTCCACCACGACTGGCTGCGCCCGCAGAACGGCACCCTGATCGTGGTCGGTGACACCACCCTGGCCGAGATCGTGCCGCTGCTGGACAAGCAGCTGGGCGACTGGAAGGCCAGCGGCGATGCGCCGCAGGTGAAGGCGGCCACCGATGTCGCGCTGCCCAAGGGCCCGCGCGTGTTCCTGATCGACCAACCGGGCGCGGTGCAGGCCAACCTGTTCGCCGGCCAGGTGGTGCCGCCATCCAGCGCCGCCAGCTCGACCCGCTTCGACATCGCCAACGGCGTGATCGGTGGTGACTTCACTTCGCGCCTGAACATGAACCTGCGCGAGGACAAGCACTGGTCGTATGGCGCGCGCAGCAGCGCGACCAGTTCGGTGGGCCAGCGTCCATGGATGGCCAGTGCGCCGGTGCAGATCGACAAGACCGGCCCGGCGATTACGGAAATGCGCAAAGAGATCGCCGCGTTCGCCGATGGCAGCAAGCCGGCTACCGCCGCCGAGGTCAACCGCATCCGCAACATCCAGACCTTGAGCCTGCCCGGTGCCTACGAGACCGCCAGTGCGGTGGCCTCGACCATCGGCTCGATCGTCCAGTTCAAGCGACCGGACGATTACGTGCTGCGTCGCAAGGCCGAGATCGAGGCGATGACCCCGGCGCAGGTGCAGCAGGCTGCCGCCGAAATCAAGCCGCAGGCCCTGACCTGGGTGGTGGTGGGTGATCTCAAGCAGACCGAAGCGGCCGTGCGCGCGCTGAACCTGGGCGAGGTGACCGTGATCGATGCCGAAGGCAACCCGGTCAAGAAATAAGGGATGTGCCTGCCCGCCAAGGCGGGCAGGCCTGCTGTGGTGGCGCCGGGCCATGCCCGGCGGTTTCCCGGCGGCCAGCGACGCCGCGCTGCGCGCTGGCCGGTCATGGCCCGGCCCTACCGGGGGATCCGACCCCGCTCCGGCTACCCCCGATTCAGGCTGTTCAGGCAGAATCCCCCCATACCCTTCCAGGATCTGCCCATGCGCGTTCTGCTGCTTTCCTCCCTGCTGCTCACCGTCACCGCCTGCACCTGGGTGCCGATCGAACCGGCCGGCAAGGCGACCCGCGTGCTGCCGGCAGGCCCGGTTCCGGCCGGCTGCATCGCCAAGGGCGAAGTGGTGGTCACCGTGAAGAGCAAGGTCGGCTTCTACAACCGCAACCCGCTGCGTGTGCAGGAAGAGCTGGAAACCCTGGCCCGCAACGAGGCCCCCAGCGCCGGCGCCAACGCCGTGCAGGCCGCTGCGGCCCCCGCCGATGGCAGCCAGCGCTTTGCCGCGTTCCAGTGCCCGCCGCGCTGAACGCTTCACCATACGGCCAAGGCTGAATTCGTAAAGATGCGGTGAAGGCCCCGGGGGTTATAGAATAGCGCCCCCTTTTGCCTGAGCCTTGGCGCTAACCTCGATGCTCTTCAAGAATGTCTCGATCGCCGGCCTGGCACACGTCGACGCGCCGCATACGCTGACGACCAAGGAAATCAACGAGCGGCTGCAGCCGACGTTGGACCGCCTGGGTATCCGCACCGATGTGCTCGGCGATATCGCCGGCATCCACGCCCGCCGCCTGTGGGATAACGGCGTGCTCGCCTCCGATGCCGCCACCATGGCCGGCCGCAAGGCGCTGGAAGACGCAGGCATCGAAGCGACGCAGGTCGGCCTGCTGGTCAACACCTCGGTCAGCCGCGACTATCTGGAGCCGTCCACGGCATCGATCGTCTCGGGCAACCTCGGCGTCAGCGACGAGTGCATGACCTTCGACGTTGCCAATGCCTGCCTGGCCTTCATCAACGGCATGGATATCGCCGCGCGCATGATCGAGCGCGGTGACATCGACTACGCGCTGGTGGTCGATGGCGAGACCGCCAACCTGGTGTACGAGAAGACCCTGGAGCGCATGACCGCCCCGGACGTCACCGCCGACGATTTCCGCAACGAGCTGGCCGCGCTGACCACCGGTTCGGGTGCTGCCGCGATGGTGATGGCGCGCTCGGAACTGGTGCCGGACGCCCCGCGGTACAAGGGCGGCGTGACCCGCTCGGCCACCGAGTGGAACCAGCTGTGCCTGGGCAACCTGGACCGCATGGTCACCGACACACGCCTGCTGCTGATCGAAGGCATCAAGCTGGCGCAGAAGACCTTCACCGCTGCCAAGATCGCCTTGGGCTGGGCGGTGGAAGAGCTGGACCAGTTCGTGATCCACCAGGTCAGCCAGCCGCACACCGCCGCGTTCATCAAGAACTTCGGCATCGACCCGAAGAAGGTCATGACCATCTTCGGTGAGCACGGCAACATCGGTCCGGCCTCGGTGCCGATCGTGCTGAGCAAGCTCAAGCAGCTGGGCAAGCTGAAAAAGGGCGATCGCATCGCGCTGCTCGGTATTGGCTCGGGCCTGAACTGCTCGATGGCTGAAGTGGTCTGGTAAGCAGCCCGCTGCCCGATCTCCTGTAGAGCCGAGCCATGCTCGGCTCACGCGCACTGCGCGGTTTTTCCGCGGCCTGACCGGAGAGCCGCCGAGCATGGCTCGGCGCTACGCCGCGCCGCGATTCTCACTAGGTGCTCCGCATGCGCGATCTTCCCGGTTACCCCGCCCACCCGCAGCGCTTCGAGGTCCGTCCCGGCCTGTCGATGAGTTATCTCGACGAGGGCCCGCGCGATGGCGAGGTGGTGGTGATGGTGCACGGCAATCCGTCGTGGAGCTATTACTGGCGCACGCTGGTGGCCGGCCTGTCGGACACGTACCGCTGCATCGTGCCGGACCACATCGGCATGGGCCTGTCGGACAAGCCCGATGACAGCCGCTACGAGTACACGCTGCAGTCGCGCGTGGACGATCTGGATGCGCTGCTGAAGCACCTGGGCATCACCGGCCCGGTGACCCTGGCCGTGCACGACTGGGGCGGCATGATCGGCTTCGGCTGGGCGCTGTCGCACCACGCGCAGGTCAAGCGCCTGGTGGTGCTCAATACCGCCGCCTTCCCGATGCCGGCCGCGAAGAAGATGCCGTGGCAGATTGCGCTGGGCCGCCACTGGAAGATCGGTGAGTGGATCATCCGCACCTTCAACGCGTTCTCGTCCGGCGCCTCGTGGCTGGGCGTGGAGCGGAGGATGCCGGCCGACGTTCGCCGCGCCTACGTGTCGCCGTACAACAGCTACGCCAACCGCATCAGTACCATCCGCTTCATGCAGGACATCCCGCTGTCGCCGGCCGACAAGGCGTGGTCGTTGCTGGAGCGTGCCGGCAAGGCACTGCCGTCGTTCGCCGACCGCCCGGCCTTTCTCGGCTGGGGCCTGCGCGACTTCGTGTTCGACCATCATTTCCTGAAGGGCTTCCAGGCCGCGCTGCCGCGGGCCCAGGTGCATGCCTTCGAGGATGCCGGCCACTATGTGCTGGAAGACAAGCACGAAGTGCTGGTGCCGCAGATCCGCGCCTTCCTGGACGCCAACCCGATCTGAGGGGCGTGCCGGCCAACGGTCGGCACACCGGCCGGATTCATGAGGTTGCCGGCCGGCGGCCGGCACTACCGCTACGCCGCGATCGGTGCCTGTGGTGGCGATGAGGGGCTGTTGCCGTTGTCGTCCGGGTGGCCATCGTCGTTGCCGGCTTCATCGCGCCAGCGCCAGTCGGCCAAGGTCAGCGGGTCCAGGCCATAGGCGATGCGCGCCTTGTCGCACTGCGGGCTGGCCTTGCCGTACTCCCACGACGCGTCCACCTCGCGGCACACGCTGGGCCGGTTGGGATGGATGGTGCAGCGTGAATACACCCCGATCTGCGCATCCAGCGCCACGCAGCGCACCGGCTTGGCGTGGGTGCCGCGCATGCACAGGCGGTGCGGGTCGAGCACCTCGGTCAGCTGGTGCGGCACGCCGCCAGGGGTGACCTCGTCTGATTCCATCCAGTGGAAGGCCACGCGGTATTGGGTGCAGCAGGCGCCGCAGGTCATGCAGGGATGTTGCATGGGCAAGCCGCCTCGGGCGGCAGTTGGAATCGGGGACGAGGCAGCGGATTTTCCACGAAGTGGACCGCCGCGCAAGAAATTCCGTAAGCGGCGACAATGAACGGATGAACCGACCCTGCAACATTGCCGCGCGCCTGCCTGAACTGGCGCGTGAACGCCCCCACCAGATCGCCATCCGCTGTCCCGGCCGCCGGGGCGCCGGCAACAGCATGGCAGCCTATGATGTGACCCTGGATTACCGCCAGCTGGATGCCCGCAGCGACGCCATGGCCGCCGGCCTTGCCGGCTACGGGATCGGTCGTGGGGTGCGCACGGTGGTGATGGTGCGGCCGTCGCCGGAGTTCTTCCTGCTGATGTTCGCGCTGTTCAAGCTGGGCGCGGTACCGGTGCTGGTTGATCCAGGCATCGACAAGCGCGCGCTGAAACAGTGCCTGGACGAGGCGCAGCCGGAGGCCTTCATCGGCATCCCGCTGGCGCATGTGGCGCGGCTGGTGCTGCGCTGGGCGCCGTCGGCGGCGCGCCTGGTCACCGTCGGTCGCCGCCTCGGCTGGGGCGGTACCACCCTCGCCGCGCTGGAGCGTGCCGGCGCCAACCGCGGTGCGATGCTGGCCGACACCGACGGCGAGGACATGGCCGCGATCCTGTTTACCAGCGGCTCCACCGGCGTACCCAAGGGCGTGGTGTACCGCCATCGCCATTTCGTCGGCCAAATCCAGTTGCTGGGCAGCGCGTTCGGCATGGAAGCGGGTGGGGTGGACCTGCCGACCTTCCCGCCATTCGCGCTGTTCGATCCCGCGCTGGGGCTGACCTCGGTCATTCCGGACATGGATCCGACGCGGCCGGCACAGGCCGATCCGGCGCGCCTGCATGATGCCATCCGCCGTTTCGGCGTGACCCAGCTGTTCGGCTCGCCGGCGCTGATGCGGGTGCTGGCGAAGCATGGCCAGCCGCTGCCGACGGTGACCCGGGTGACCTCGGCCGGGGCACCGGTGCCGCCTGACGTGGTCGCCACCATCCGCAGCCTGCTACCCGCCGACGCGCAGTTCTGGACGCCCTATGGCGCCACCGAGTGCCTGCCGGTGGCGGTGGTCGAGGGGCGCGAACTGGAGCGCACGCGCGCCGCCACCGAGGCCGGTGCCGGTACCTGCGTGGGCAGCGTGGTGGCACCGAACGAGGTCCGCATCATCGCCATCGATGACGCGCCGCTGGCCGACTGGTCGCAGGCGCGCGTCCTGCCCACCGGCGAGGTCGGCGAGATCACCGTGGCCGGACCGACGGCCACCGACAGTTACTTCAATCGCCCGCAGGCCACGGCCGCAGCGAAGATCAGCGAGACCCTGGCCGATGGCAGCACCCGCGTGGTGCATCGCATGGGCGATGTGGGCTACTTCGATGCGCAGGGCCGCCTGTGGTTCTGCGGGCGCAAGACGCAGCGCGTGGAGACTGCGCGCGGGCCGCTGTACACCGAACAGGTCGAGCCGGTGTTCAACACCGTTGCAGGCGTGGCGCGCACCGCGCTGGTCGGCGTCGGTGTGGCGGGTGCGCAGGTGCCGGTGCTGTGTGTGGAACTGCAGCGTGGCCAGTCCGGCAGCCCGGCACTGCAGGAAGCGCTGCGTGCGCATGCCGCAGCGCGCATGCCCGAAGCCGGCCTGCAGCACTTCCTGGTTCACCCGGCCTTCCCCGTCGATATCCGTCACAACGCCAAGATCGGCCGCGAGAAGCTCGCCGTCTGGGCCAGCGCCGAACTGGAGAAGCGCGCATGAAAATCCTGGTTACCGGTGGTGGGGGGTTCCTTGGCCAAGCGCTGTGCCGCGGGCTGGTCGAGCGTGGTCACCAGGTGCTGGCGTTCAACCGCAGCCATTACCCGGAACTGCAGGCGATGGGCGTGGGGCAGATCCGTGGCGACCTGGCCGATCCGCAGGCGGTGCTGCATGCGGTGGCCGGCGTCGATGCGGTGTTCCACAACGGCGCCAAGGCCGGTGCCTGGGGCAGCTATGACAGCTACCACCAGGCCAACGTGGTCGGCACCGACAACGTCATTGCCGCCTGCCGCGCGCACGGCATCAACCGGCTGGTCTATACCTCCACGCCCAGCGTGACCCACCGTGCCACTCATCCGGTGGAAGGTCTCGGCGCCGACCAGGTGCCGTACGGCGAGGACTTCCAGGCACCGTATGCGGCGACCAAGGCGATTGCCGAACAGCGTGTGCTGGCCGCCAACGACGCCTCGCTGGCGACGGTGGCGCTGCGCCCGCGCCTGATCTGGGGCCCGGGCGACCAGCAGCTGGTGCCGCGCCTGGCCGAACGTGCACGGCAGGGCCGCCTGCGCCTGGTGGGCGATGGCAACAACAAGGTGGATACCACCTACATCGACAACGCCGCGCTCGCACACTTTCTCGCTTTCGAGGCATTGGCGCCGGGGGCCGCGTGTGCGGGCAAGGCCTACTTCATTTCCAACGGCGAACCGCTGCCGATGCGCGAACTGGTCAACAAGCTGCTGGCCGCCGTCGGTGCGCCGGCCGTGGACAAGGCGATCAGCTTCAGGACCGCCTACCGCATCGGCGCGATCTGCGAGCGCCTGTGGCCGCTGCTGCGCCTGCGTGGCGAGCCACCGCTGACCCGTTTCCTGGCCGAGCAGCTGTGCACGCCGCACTGGTACAGCATGGAACCGGCGCGCCGCGACTTCGGCTATGTGCCCCAGGTCAGCATCGAAGAAGGGCTGCGCAGGCTGAAGGCTTCATCTGCCGCATAGATCGCCATCACCGGTTGCACACCGCCAGATCGGGAGGATGGACCCACGCCATCCAACGGCCCGGACATCTGCGAGGAGCGCCATGCTGCATTACGCCGTCATTTTCTTTGTCATCGCCATCATCGCCGCCGTGCTCGGCTTCTCCGGCATCGCCGGTGCTGCCAGCAACATCGCCTGGATCCTGTTCGTGATCTTCCTGGTGCTGGCGGTGATCTCGATGTTCCGCAAGCGCGGATAGAAACCGCAGGGCGTGCCGGTCACCGACCGGCAGGCCCTCGCTGGGCAGGTGCCTGGTAGGCACACCTTCTGTAGAGTCGAGCATGGCTCGACTCTACAGAAGCGCCCGATCCGCCGCATGGCGCTCCAGCGCCAGTTCAATCAGCCTCATGATCAGCGTGGCGTAGTCCACGCCACTGGCACCCCACAGTTTCGGGTACATGCTGATGCGGGTGAAACCGGGCAGCGTGTTTATCTCGTTGATGACGATCCCGCCGCTGCCGGTGAGGAACACATCCACCCGCGCCATGCCGGCGCATTCCAGCACTTGGTAGGCCTGCAGCGCCACCTGCTGGATGCTCGCCTGGGTGTCGCCATCGATGTCGGCCGGCACCACCACGTCGGCGCCATCGGCGTTGATGTACTTGGTGTCGTAGGCATAGAACTCGTCGTGCAGCACCACTTCGCCACACACGCTGGCCTGTGGCTGCGCGTTGCCCAGCACCGCACACTCGATCTCGCGCCCCACAACGGCTGATTCGACCAGTACCTTGTGGTCGTAGCGCAGCGCCAGTTCCAGCGCGGCCGCAAAGCCGTCCGCATCCTTGACCTTGCTGACGCCCACCGACGACCCCTGGTTGGCCGGCTTCACGAACAGTGGCAGGCCGAGCTGGGCGATGATCGCCTCGACATCGACCGTGGCCGCCTGGTGGCGACGCAGGCACAGCCACGGCGCGACCTGCAGGCCGGCGTCGCGCAGCAGGCGCTTGGCTACATCCTTGTCCATCGCCATCGCCGAACCCAGCACCGAGGAACCGACGAACGGCAGGTTCGCCATCCGCAGCAAGCCCTGCAGCGTACCGTCCTCGCCCAGTGGCCCGTGCACGATCGGCAGCACCACATCGATCTGGCCAAGCGCGGCGCTCGCGTCGGAAGGGCGCAGGGGCGCCTGCTCGGCACCGGGATACACCGACAGCGAGGTGCCGGAGCGGTGCAGGGCGATGCGCGCCGGGTCATCGGCGTTGAGCAGGAAAGTGCCGGGCTGGCTCAGGTGCCACTGGCCCTGCTTGTCGATGCCGATCAGCACCGGCTCGAAGCGGTCGCGGTCGAGGGCGTCGAGGATGTTCTTCGCCGACTGCAGCGAAACTTCGTGCTCGGAGGAGGTGCCCCCGAAGATGATGCCGACCCGGGTCCGCGCCATGGAGTTGCGGTGTCCTGTGCGTTGCGTGGCCGTACAGCATGAACCTTCCATTGCGGCTCAGGTGAGGCGCGGATGAACCAACCATCCATCCACGCATGGCGTGGATCTATCGTCCTCATGGCCCATCAACAGGGGTCAGAGCCCGTTGCGCAGCAACGGGATCCGACCCCTGTCGCCCCACAGATCGCGGGAACCTGTCGAAGGCGGGGTGGGTCCGGTTGCGGGGGTGTCCGCGGCATGGATGCCGCGGCCAAGCCCCCACGGACGGGTTTACGGCGTCCCCCGCAACCGGACCCATCCCGCCAACCCACGGAATGCCGGTTGTTGCAGTTGCTTCGGCTATTGCTGTTGCCGTTGCCTCTGCCGTTGCCTCTGCGGGTGCCGGGCGGCAGCCCGGCCCAAGCCCCCCACCCACGCAGGTAGAATGCGCACATGGCTCTTTCCCTGCTCAAGTCCCTCAAGCCGGTCGCCGGCCGCGCCCTGCAGATCGCCCTGAACCGCGCACTGGCGCTGGATCCGGATACCCGCCATGCACTGGCCGGGCTCGACGGTCGGCATATCGACCTGACCCTGGAAGCGCCGCCGCTGGCGATGCGCATCAGCGTGGACGGCGATCAGCTGCGGGTCGGCCCGGTGGACGCGCAGGAAGCCGACCTGGCCGTGCGCAGCAGCCTGGCCGGTGTGCTGGCGCAGTTGCCGCTGCTGGCCAACGCCCGCCGCGCCGACAGCAACGACAAGGGCCGCGTGCGCGTGGCGGGCGATGCCGAACTGGCGCGCCGCCTGCAGCAGCTGGCCAAGGGCTTCGATCCCGACTGGCAGCAGCCGTTCGTCAGCGTGTTTGGCGAAGTGCTGGGCGTGCAGGTCGCCAATACCCTGCGCAGCGCGCTGCAGCATGCACGCCAGGGCGCAATCGATCTTGCCCACAGTGCCGCCGAGTTCATCACCGAAGAGTCGCGCGACGTCGTGCCGCGCGCTGAGCTGGATGCCTTCCACGATGACGTGGATGTGCTGCGCGATGACGTCGAACGCCTCGATGCGCGCGTGCAGCGCCTGCGGGGTGCCGCATGAAGGCCGTGCTGCGGGCCAGCCGCATCGGCCGGGTGATCCTGCGTTATCGCCTCGATGACCTGCTGCAGGGCACGCCCGCCGAACGCTGGCTGCGCCTGGCCAAGCCGTTCGTGCCGCGCGCCTCGGCCGACATCGCCGTGCAATCGCGTGGCGCACGCCTGCGCCTGGCGTTGCAGGACCTGGGCCCGATCTTCGTCAAGTTCGGCCAGATCCTGTCCACCCGCCGCGACCTGGTGCCGACGGATGTAGCGAACGAACTGACCCTGCTGCAGGACCGGGTCAAGCCGTTCGATGGCGAGACCGCGCGTGCCATCGTCGAGGAAGCGCTCGGCCTGCCGGTCAGCGAAGCGTTTGCCAGCTTCGACACCGAACCGTTGGCCTCGGCCTCGATCGCGCAGGTCCACGCGGCCACGCTGGCCGATGGCCGCCAGGTGGTGGTCAAGGTGCTGCGCCCGGGCATCGAGAAGCAGATCGGCGCCGACATCGCCCTGCTCAATTCGCTGGCCGCCCTGGTCGAGCGCACCCACCCGCGCGCCGACAAGATCCGCCCGCGCGAAGTGGTGGCAGAAGTGGAGAACACCCTGGCCGCCGAGCTGGACCTGCAGCGCGAAGGCGCCAATGCCAGCGTGCTGCGCCGCTTCTGGGAGAACTCCGACGACCTGTACGTGCCGGAAGTGATCTGGAGCCATACCGCCGAGCGCGCGCTGACCCTGGAGCGCGTGTGGGGCATTCCGTCCGATGACATCGCCGCGCTGGACAAGGCCGGCATCGACCGCAAGGCGCTGGCCGCCAAGGGCGTGCGGGTGTTCTACACCCAGGTGTTCCGCGACAACTTCTTCCATGCCGATGCGCACGCCGGCAACATCTGGGTCGATACCGATCCGGCACGCCGCGCCAACCCGCGCTTCATCGCGCTGGACTTCGGCATCATGGGCCAGCTCTCGCAGGAAGATCAGTACTACCTGGCCGAGAACTTCATGGCCATCTTCAACCGCGACTATCGCCGCATCGCCGAACTGCACGTGCAGGCGCGCTGGATGCCCGACCACGTGCGCATCGATGATCTGGAAGCGGCGGTGCGCTCGGTGTGCGAGCCGTACTTCACCCGGCCGCTGTCGCAGATCTCGCTGGCGGAAGTGCTGATGAAGCTGTTCCGCGTGGCGCAGCGCTACCAGCTGACGTTGCAGCCACAGCTGATCCTGCTGCAGAAGACCCTGCTGAACATCGAAGGCGTCGGCCGCCAGCTGGACCCGCAGATCGACATCTGGGCAGTGGCCAAGCCGGTGCTGGCCAGGATCCTGCGCGAGCGCTACAGCCCGCGCCGCGTGGTGCGCGAGATCGGCAAGCGGCTGCCGGAAATCATGACCCACGCGCCGGACATGCCGCGCCTGGTACACGCCTGGCTGACCCAGCAGGTGGAAGGTCGCCATGAACTGGCAATGCGTTCGCGCGATCTGGTCGCGCTCGATGCCAGTGTGCAGCGGCTGCAGAAGCGCGCGGTCGGCGCGATCACCGGGGTCGGCCTGCTGGCCATTGCGGCGTCGATGTACGTGCTGCAGCCGCCGGGCTGGTACTGGGGCGACCTGCCGATGTGGAGCTGGTTGTCCGGTGCGATCGGCGCGGTGGCGCTGGCGCGCGCGTGGTGGAAGTAGCCGCCGTGCTGCAGGCACTCAAGGACGAGCTGGCTCGCTTCGGCGCCGACAACGACGCGCGCGAGACCGAGCGCGGCCGGCGCATGCTCAACATCACGCCGGACACCGGTGCGTTCCTGTCGGTACTGGTGCGTTTCGGGCAGGCGCGCCAGGTGCTGGAAATCGGCACCTCCAACGGCTATTCAACGCTGTGGCTGGCCGAGGCCGCCGCTGCCATCGATGGCCATGTGACCACGCTGGAGTTCGCCGAGGACAAGGCGGCGATGGCGCGTGCCACCTTCGCACGCAGCGGCCTGGAGCAGTGCATCACCCTGGTCCACGGCGATGCAGGGTCGTGGCTGGCGCGGGCCGTCGATGCCAGCGTCGACCTGCTGTTCCTCGATTCGGACCGTGAACAGTACGCCGGTTGGTGGCCGCAGCTGCGCCGCGTGCTGCGCCCGGGTGGCCTGCTGGTGGTGGACAACGCCACTTCGCATGCCGCGCAGATGGAACCGCTGCGTGCGCTGCTGGCCGCCGACGAGAGCTTCAGCACCAGCCTGGTGCCGGTGGGCAACGGCGAACTGCTGGCCGTGCGCAACGCCTGACGGCTTTGCAGGCAGGTGCCACCCTTGGTTGGCACGCTGTTGCCGGTCGCGCGGAGCAGCCGAGCGTGGGCTCGGCTCTACAGAAGGCAGGCCTTTATAATCCCGTGGTGAGCACCGAACCCGATACCCCCCTCGCCGCGGTCGAGACCGACACCGCGCCCCTGCAGCTGCTGTACCTGGACGAACGCCTCGCGGTGGTCAACAAGCCGGCCGGGCTGATGGTCCACGACAGCAAGCTGGCCCGTGGCGAAGACGATTTCCTGGCCGACCGCCTGCGCGAGCAGCTGGGCCGACCTGTCTTCCTCGTGCATCGCCTGGACCGCGCGACCAGCGGCTGCCTGCTGCTGGCCTTCGACCGTGACTCCGCCAGCACGCTGGGCAAGGCGCTGATGGGCGGCGAAGTGCTGAAGGACTACCTGACGGTGTGCCGCGGCTGGCCGGCTGAATGTTCCTGGCGGGTCGACCATGACCTGGATGGCGGCCCCGGCAAGCCGGTGAAGAAGCCGGCGATCACCGACTTCCAGCGCCTGGCCACCGGCGAACTGTCGGTGCCGATCGGCGAATTCAGCAGTTCGCGTTATGCGCTGCTGCGCTGCCAGCCGCAGACCGGACGCTTCCGTCAGATCCGGCGCCACCTCAAGCACCTGTCGCACCACATGATCGGCGATACCAGCCACGGCGATGGCCGCCACAACCGCATCTTCCGCATGCAGGGCGTGCACCGCATGCTGCTGCACGCCGAGCGCCTGCGTTTCCCGCATCCCGATGGCGGCATGGTGGATGTAAGTGCGCCGCTGGACCGCGAGTTCCAGAAGGCGCTGGACCTGTTTGGCTGGAACCAGGGCCTGTAGACGGTGGTGCCGGCCGCGGGCCGGCATCCGCCCGATTCCGGTTGTTCCAGGATTGCCGGCCAGCGGCCGGCGCTACCTCACTTCTTTTCCGGCTCGTTGACGATCGCTTCCAGGTCCTTCTGCAGATCGGCAAACAGCGGCTGCATGCGCGCCTGGATCGCCACCATTACGTTCTGCATCAGCGCCGGGGTCTTGTCCAGCAGGCTCTGGCCGGCCGAGCTCTCGTAGAACTCGGCCATCGCCAGCACGTCTTCCTTGCTGAACGTCTTCTTGTACAGGTCCACGTACATCGGCCTCAGCTGCTGCCACGACAGGGCCTGGCGCAGGGTCTGGCTGGTCCGTGCCTGGATCCGCTTCAGCTGTTCCTGCTGCTGGGCGTTGAGCTGGCGCTGGGCGGCCACCTGCTGGAACTGCTGCTGCTGCATCGCCTCGATCTGCGGCAGCATGGTGTCGATCATGCTCTGCGCGCGCGAGGCCGAGAGCAGGCGGTTGATGTCGCCGTCGGTCGGCGGCGCGGCCAGGGCGGGGACACTGGCCACGGCCAGCGCCAGCAGCAGGGCAGCGCGGCGCAGCAGGGACGGCAGGGCGGGTGCGAAGCGGGTCATGCGAAGCTTCCTGCGGTACATGGGACGGCCAGCATACCCGCAGCCGAGGCGAAGGCGGCGTGTTCGGCACCTGATCGGCGGCATACGGTGCGCGATGCCCACTCCGCCGCGTGGCTGCCGCTACAATGCGCGGATGGGCAGTGGACCGGTCATCATCAGCGCGCAGCTTGAGATCCCCGACGGCGAGATCGTCGAGCGGTTCGTGCGTGCCAGTGGCGCCGGTGGCCAGAACGTCAACAAGGTCTCCACCGCGGTGGAACTGCGGTTCGACGTGGCCAACTCGCCCTCGTTGCCCGACCCGTTGCGCGAGCGCCTGCTGGCGCGGCGTGACCGGCGCATGACCAGCGAAGGCGTGCTGGTCATCGACGCGCAACGTTTCCGGACCCAGGATCGCAATCGCGAGGATGCGCGCGAGCGGCTGGCGGCCTTCATCCAGGCCGGGCTGAGCGTGCCCAAACCACGCAAGGCGACCAAGCCGAGCCTCGGGTCGAAACTGCGTCGTCTGGACGCCAAACGCGGGCGCGCGCAGATCAAGCGCGGGCGCTCATCACGTGACTGGGAGTGATTGCTTGAACAAGCCGATTTCGTTGCTGCCGGCCGTGCCGCCGCAGATGCCGCAGGTCAAACCCAACGCCTTCCTGCGCTGGCTGGCGCGCTGCACCCTGCGCATGGGCGGCTGGAAGGTGACCGGCACCCTGCCTGACATTCCCCGCCTGGTGTTCATCATCGCGCCGCACTCGTCCAACTGGGACGGCCTGTGGGGCATGGCGGCCAAGATCGCGCTGGGCATGAAGGTGAAGGTACTGGGCAAGGCCTCACTGTTCTGGTGGCCGCTGGGCCCGCTGCTGCACAAGCTGGGCGTGATCCCACTGGACCGCAGCTCGCCGCAGGGCACGGTGGGCCAGGCCGTGGACCTGCTGCGCAACAACGAGAAAATGTGGTTCGCCATCACCCCCGAGGGCACCCGCAAGGCGGTGAAGGAGTGGAAGGCCGGCTTCCTGAAGATCGCGCGGATGGCCGACGTGCCGATCCTGACCGCGTATTTCCACTACCCGGAAAAGACCATCGGCATCGGTCCGCTGTTCACGCCCAGCGGCGATGATGCCGCCGACATGGCGGCCATCCGTGAGTTCTACCGGCCCTGGATCGGCAAGACCCGCGGTACGGTCTGAGCCGGCCACAGGCCGCCGCATAGACGCCACGTCCGGCACATGCCGGGCGTGCGCGACAGGAGTAGGGTGGAGGGCTGGTATTCCGTACCGTCTGCCCAAGGAGCGTTTTACATGTCGCGTACCGTAGTCCTGGCCGCCGCCATCAGCCTGGCGCTGGCGGCCTGTTCCGGCAAGGAGTCCACCCCCGTGTCCGATGCCCAGAAAGCCCCGGCCCAGCAGCCAGCCGAAGCCTCCACCAATCCGCTGCTGAGCGCCAGCACGCTGCCGTTCCAGGCGCCGCAGTTCGACAAGATCAAGGACAGCGACTACCTGCCGGCGTTCGAAGAAGGCATGCGCCAGCACCTGGCCGACGTGCGCAAGATCGCCGACAGCAGCGAGCCGGCCACCTTCGACAACACCATCGTGGCGATGGAGCGCAGCGGCGAGACCCTGAACCGCGTGTCGCGCATCTTCTTCGGCCTGGTCCAGGCCGATACCAACGACGCGCGCCAGAAGATCCAGGAGGAAGTGGCGCCGAAGCTGGCTGCGCACCAGGACGAGATCAATCTCGATCCGAAGCTGTTCGCGCGCGTGAAGTCGATCTATGACCAGCGCGACACGCTGGAACTGGATCCGGTGCAGAAGCGCCTGGTCGAGCATTACTACGACGGCCTGGTGCGCGCTGGCGCGCAGCTGTCCGACGCCGACAAGGCCTCGCTGCGCAAGCTCAACGTGGAAGAGACCACCCTCTCCACCCAGTTCCACACCCGCCTGGTGGCAGCCACCGCCGCGGCCGCCGTGGTCGTCGACGACAAGGCCAAGCTGGCCGGCCTGGACGAGGATGCGATCAACAACGCTGCGGCCGCCGCGAAGGACCGCAAGCTGGATGGCAAGTTCCTGCTGCCGCTGCAGAACACCACCCAGCAGCCGGTGCTGGGTTCGCTGAGCGACCGCGACCAGCGCGCTGCCGTGCTGAAGGCTTCGGAAACCCGCGCCGAGCGCGGCGATGCCAACGACACCCGGCAGACCGTGCAGCGCCTGGCCCAGCTGCGTGCGCAGAAGGCCAAGCTGCTGGGTTTCGACACTTTCGCCGACTACCAGCTGGGCGACCAGATGGCCAAGACCCCGGCTGCCGCGTTGAAGCTGCTGACTGATACCGTGCCGGCGGCCACCGCCAAGGCTCGCGCCGAAGCCGGCGAGATCCAGAAGGTGATCGACGCGCAGAAGGGTGGCTTCCAGGTTGCCGCCTCGGACTGGGACTTCTACGCCGAACAGGTGCGCAAGGCCAAGTACGATCTGGACGAATCGCAGGTCAAGCCGTACTTCGAGCTGGACAACGTGCTGCAGAACGGCGTCTTCTACGCCGCTACCCAGCTGTACGGCATCACCTTCAAGCCGCGCACCGACATTCCGACCTACAATCCGGACATGAAGGTGTACGAAGTGTTCGACAAGGACGGCACCTCGCTGGCGCTGTTCTACACCGACTACTTCAAGCGTGACAGCAAGTCCGGCGGCGCCTGGATGGACGTGTTCGTGGAGCAGGACGGCCTGACCGGTGCCAAGCCGGTGGTCTACAACGTCTGCAACTTCACCAAGCCGGCCGCCGGCCAGCCTGCGCTGATCAGCTTCGACGACGTCACCACCATGTTCCATGAGTTCGGCCATGCACTGCACGGCATGTTCTCGAACGTGAAGTACCCGTCGATCGCCGGCACCGCCACCTCGCGCGATTTCGTCGAATTCCCGTCGCAGTTCAACGAGCACTGGGCGCTGGACCCGAAGGTGTTCGCCAACTACGCCAAGCACTACAAGACCGGCGAAGCGATGCCGCAGGAACTGGTCGACAAGATCCTCAAGGCACGCAGCTTCAACCAGGGCTATGCGACCACCGAGTATCTGTCGGCCGCACTGCTGGACCTGGCCTGGCACACGCAGAAGGCCGACGCGCCGCTGCAGGATGTCGGCGCCTTTGAAGCCAGCGCGCTGAAGAAGTTCAAGGTCGATCTGCCGCAGGTGCCGCCGCGTTACCGCACCACTTACTTCGACCACATCTGGGGTGGCGGTTACTCGGCCGGTTACTACGCCTACTTCTGGGCCGAAGTGCTGGATCATGACGCCTACCAGTGGTTCACCGAACACGGCGGCCTGACCGCCGCCAACGGCCAGGAATTCCGCGACAAGATCCTTTCGCGCGGCAACAGCGTGGAGCTGTCGACCCTGTACCGCGATTTCCGCGGCAAGGACCCGTCGGTGGAACCGCTGCTGAAGTTCCGCGGGCTGAAATAAGAAGAGCAGAACGGCGGGGGCAACCCCGCCGTTTTTCGTTATGTAGCGTCGAGCCGTGCTCGGCAGCCTTTCCACGAAGAGCCAGTCGAGCATGGCTCGACTCTGCGAACAGCGCTACGTGCCCACGTGCACCCGGTTCGCCTGCTCGGCCAACCCGAGGTGATCCAGCGCGATATCCAGCGCCAGCACGTAGCTCTGCGCACCATACCCGGCCGCAATGCCCAGGCGCTGGCCGACACCGGCTGGCAGGCACGGCTCGGCCACGGCGCCGTCGTCATGCACTTCCACGTAGGCGTTGTGCAGATAGGGCAGCAGCCGCTGCAGGCGAAGGCTGTTGGCGCACGCACCTGGATCAAGCAACGTCACCTCGCCGCGGCTGTGGTCGGCCACGCGCAGTGCGTCCAGCAGCTCCTGCTCCGACCCACAGGCACGGATCGCCACGCTGGTGCCGGCATCGATCGCACGATGCACCAGCGACTTCAGCACCGGCGCCGGCAGTGGCATGGCGGTACGGATCAACGCGCCGGCGGCTTCCGGGCCACGGATGATGAAGATCGACATGGCTCAGCCCTCCTGTGCCAGGCGGCGGCCGACGATGGCCAGCGACAACGGATAGCCGGCCTGCTGGCTGCGCTGGTCGATGATCACCGCGGCGGGTCCATGCTGCAGCCGCAGGCGTGCATCCAGGCCGGGCTCGCTGGGCGCCTGCAGCTCGATGTACTGCGCCGGCAGCCGTTCCAGCGCCGCCTGCAGCGCACCCCTCTCGGCCTGCCATTGCGCCTCGTCGGCCACGCCGACATCCAGCAGCACCCAGTCGGCCGAACGTGCCTGCGGCTGGCACAGGCACTGGCGCACTTCGGACAGGCTGGCGCAGTCGCTGCACAGCACGCGATGGCCGGCCAGCTGCGCCGGCAGCTGCGGGCGCGGCGCCGATGAGGGCGCGTGGCGGATCACCAGGAGGGTCATACAACACCTTGCGGAATGCGCCCTGCGGCGCGGTGGGCACACGATGCGCGCGGCCCCCGTAAAGGTGCGATGCCCGGATCCGGCCCCGCGCGTAAAACCTGCGTAACCCTGCATCGGTAGCGCCGGGCCACGCCCGGCGAACGCGCTGCGCCCCCGTTTCCATCGGTTACTGGGCATGGCGCGGCGCCATCGGGAACCTCTCCCTCCATGTGTGGTCTGATGCAGCGACCACCCACCAGAACCCGTCATGGACGCCGTCTCCCGCCCTCCCTTTTCCGAACGCGCGCTCACCTGGCTGAAGAAGGAAGCGCTGCCGCTGCTGGTCATGCTCGGCCTGCTCGCCGCCGCCCGCGACACCCTGGCCAACCACTACGTGGTGCCCAGCGGCTCGATGCAGCCGACCCTGCAGCCCGGCGACCGCGTGGTGGTGGACATGCGCGCCTACGGCCTGCGCCTGCCGTTCACCGCCAAGGAACTGATGGCCACCGGCACCCCGCAGCGCGGCGAGGTGGCGGTGTTCGATTCGCCGGCCGATGGCACCCGCCTGATCAAGCGCGTGGCGGCGGTGGCCGGCGACCATGTGCAGATGCGCGAGGGCCACCTGAGCATCAATGGCCAGCCACTGCAGAGCGCCGACCTGCAGGATGTGGAAGCCTTCGGCACGCGCCGTGCCCACCTCGACCTGGACATGGGCGGCGGCCCGGACATCGCCGATCTGGTGGTGCCGGCCGGCAAGCTGCTGGTGCTGGGCGACCACCGTGGCAACAGCTTCGACGGCCGCTTCTTTGGCTTCGTCGATGCCGACAAGGTCTACGGCCGCGCGGTGGCGGTGTATTACCGCCGGGGCGACGGCTTCGAGTGGCAGCGCCTGTAAGCTGAATCGATATGTCAGGCATATCAATCCTGACTTATCCGGTTATGGATCGACTGGATGAACGGGCCTAGTCTGGGCCCCCGTTCCCTCCCACGCCCGGCCGCCCCACCGGCCCACCGATCCCATGACTGGCGAAACCGCGGCGGCCGTCGAACGCCGCCCCCGCACTGTTGACCCCGCCGCAGAGACCCGTATCCAGCAGGGCACGCCGGCGTTCCGTCGTACCGCGCTCGCGCTGTTCCTGGCCGGCTTCTCCACCTTCGGCCTGTTGTACACGGTGCAGCCGCTGCTGCCCGAGTTCAGCCGCCACTTCGGCGTGTCCGCCGCCGGCAGTGCGATGTCGCTGTCGCTGACCACCGGCACCCTGGCCGTGGCGATGCTGTTGGCCGGCCTGGTGTCCGATGCGCTCGGCCGCCGCCCGCTGATGATCGCCGCGCTGCTGGCCTCGGCCACCCTGTCGCTGTGCACCGCGCTGGTGGATGACTGGACCACGCTGCTGGTGCTGCGCACCCTGCTCGGCCTGGCCCTGAGCGGCGTACCGGCGGTGGCGATGACTTACCTGGTCGAAGAAATGGACAGCCGCGCGCTGGGCCTGGCGATGGGCCTGTACATCGGCGGCAATGCCATCGGTGGCATGAGCGGACGCCTGCTGGCCGGCATCATCGCTGACCACTGGGGCTGGCGCTGGGGCATCGGCGTGGTCTCGATCATCGCCATCGCCAGTACCGTGCTGCTATGGTTGCAGCTGCCGCCGTCGCGGCATTTCCAGGCGCGCCGCGATGGCCTGCGCCAGTTGCCGTCGCGCTGGCGCGCGCTGTTCGCCGACCCCGGCCTGCCGTGGCTGTTCGCCACCTCGTTCGTACTGATGGGCGTGTTCGTCACCCTCTACAACTACCTGGGCTACCACCTGCTGGCGCCGCCGTACCACCTCAGCCAGACCGTGGTCGGCCTGATCTTCAGCGTCTATCTGGTCGGTACCTTCAGTTCGGCGTGGATGGGCCAGCAGGCCACGCGCTACGGACGTGGCCGCATTCTGTCGATCTCGTTCGCGCTGATCGGCGCCGGCATCGCGCTGCTGGCGATGCCGTGGCTGAGCACGATGGCGCTGGGTATCGCGCTGGTGACGTTTGGCTTCTTCGGTGGCCACTCGGTCGCCAGCAGCTGGGTCGGAAGCCGCGCCGGCGCGATGCGCGCGGAAGCCTCGGCGCTGTATCTGTTTGCCTACTACCTCGGCTCCAGCGTGCTGGGCGGCGTGGGTGGCCTCGCCTATGCCGCCTGGGACTGGCTTGGCGTCTGTGCGTTCGCCGCCGTGCTGACCCTGATCGGTGGTGGCATCGTTTGGGCGCTGCAGCAGCGTGCGCCGCAGCCGGTTACGGCGTGATCCTGTGGAGTTGCGCTTGCCTTGGTAGAGTCGACTGTCAGTCGACTGTTCTTCGATCAGACCGCAAAAGCCCCGCGCAGCAGCGCGGCGAAGTTGCGGATCAACGGCGTTAGCCGTTCGCGATGCCACGCCAGCTGCACCTCCGAATGCGCGCCAGCATCGGCCAGTGCCACAAAGCGCGCGCCTTCCACGCGGATGTGATCGCACGACGATGGCAGGATCGCCGCGCCCAGGCCGGCGGCGGCCAGGCTGATCAGCGTCGAGGCTTCGCCCGCCTCCTGCACGATGCGCGGGGTGAAGCCGGCTGCGGCGCACAGGGCGATCATGTGGTCGTGGATGCCGGCACCGGCACTGCGACGAAATGCCACGAACGGCTCCTGGGCGAAATCACGCAGCGCCAGCGTGCCCTGCTTCGTCAGCCGGCGAAGGGCAGGGTGGCCGGCATGCACGATCAACGCCAGCGGATCGACGAACAGGCTGTGTGCCACCAGTTCCTGCGGCAATGCGCGCTTGCGGATGATGCCGACGTCCAGTGAACCGTCGAGCAGCGCATCGATCTGCTGCAGGGTGTTCATCTCGCTCAGCTGCAGGCGCACCTGCGGGTACTGCTGCCGGTACTGCAGGATAGACCGCGGAATCTGCGGCGACAGCGGCGTGGCGCGGGTGAGGCCAATGTGCAGCTCACCCTGCTCACCGCGCTGCGCGCGCTGCACCTCGTCCACCGCCGCTTCCACCTGCTGCACGATGGCGCGTGCCCGTTCCTGCAGCAGCTCCCCCGCAGGCGTCAGCTGCACGCGGCGATGGCTGCGCACGAACAGGCGCGCGCCGATCAGTTCTTCCAGCTGGCGGATCTGCTGGCTGAGCGGCGGCTGCGACATGCCCAACCGCTCGGCCGCCTGGCCGAAGTGCAGCGTATCGGCAACGGCAAGGAAGTAACGCAGGTGGCGCAGTTCGATGGACATGCGCCCAGTCTATGCATCGCCAGCCACAAATGGAGCCAGATCATTCGTACGTCATCCACGCATGGCATGGATCTACCGTGTCGGCCAAGGTCGACACCCACCAACAGCAGTCCATGGCGTTCCGACAGACCACGGAGATCTGTCGAAGGCGGGGTGGGTCCGGTGGCGGGGGTGTCCGCGGCATGGATGCCGCGGCCAAGCCCCCAAGGAGGGGTTTACGGCGTCCCCCGCCACCGGACCCATCCCGCCATCACACGGATAGCTCGCTGTTGCTGTTGCTTCGGCTGTTGCTCTGGCCCCTGGAGGTGCAGGGCGCAGCCCTGCCGAACACCCCTCACCGCTCGGAATGCCCGCTCTGGTCGTAATCGCGCGGACTGAACAACTCCGGCTGGATCAGCTCGATGAACGCGCGCGCCTGCGCCGACAGCGCCTTGCCCCGGCGCACGATCACCCCGTAACTGCGCTCGGGGAACCAGCGCCTCATCGACCGCGCCGCCAACCGCTCGCGGTCGGCCTCGTTCAGGCACAGCGCCGGCACGATGGAAATGCCCATGCCCATCGCCACGTACTGCTTGATCACCTCCCAGCCGCCCACTTCCAGTGCCACGGTGTAGGCGATGCGGTGGCGCTGGAATACCTGGTCAACCAGCCGGTAAGTGATCTGCCGCTTCGGCGGCAGCACCAGCGGGTAGCGGGCGATGTCGGCGAGCTCCAGCTCGCCACCACTGGCCAGCGGATGATCGTGTGGCGCGATCAGCACCTGCTCGAAGCGGTAGGCCGGCGCATAGGTCAGGTCGGCCGGCACGTCGGTCATCGACCCGATCGCCAGGTCGGCGGCATCCTCGCGCAGCAGATCGGTGCCGTCGGCACTGATTGCGTTGTGCAGGGTCAGGCGCACGTCCGGGTGATGCATCCGGAAGCGTTCGACGATCTTCGGCAGCAGGTACAGGATGGTGGAACTGTTGGCGGCGATGTTCAGTTCGCCCGCGTCCAGGCCGCGCACCTTGTCGCGGAAGCGCGCCTCCAGCCCGTCAAGGTTCTCCACCAGTGGCTGCGCCATTTCATACAGCAGCTGGCCCTCGCGGCTGGGCACCAGGCGCCGCCCGCTGCGCTCGAACAAGGGTACCCCCAGCTCACGTTCCAGCGCCTGCAGCTGCAGGCTGATGGCCGGCTGGCTGACGAACAGTGCCTCAGCAGCCCGTGAGACCGAGCCCAGGCGCACGGTTTGGCAGAACGCGCGCAGTGGTTTCAACCGGTCGGATTTGTAGGAAAAACGAGGACTTGGCGAGGGGCGCGTGGTCATGGCGTCACAAGTATTAGCACAATTTATGTAAAGCATTGCAAAAACTGTTTTGCCAAATACTCGGCCCGGGCGGCACCGTGGAGGCGTTCCCCCACCGCTGGAGTCGCCCCATGTCCGCCGTCGCTTCCGCTGTTCCCGCCCCTGCCAGCAAGGCTACCCCCGGAATCGCCCTGGCGACCCGCGTGGCCGGCCAGGACGCCGTGCTGCCGGCGCCGCTGCTGGCCCTGCTGGTGTCGCTGCACCGTGCGGTGGAACCGGGCCGGCAGGCACGGCTGCAGGCCCGCTGTGAACGCCAGGCGTTCTTCGACCAGGGCGGCCTGCCGGACTTCCGTGAAGACACCACCGCGATCCGTAGCGGCGACTGGCGCGTTGCGCCGCTGCCGGCCGCGCTGCAGGACCGCCGCGTCGAGATCACCGGCCCGACAGACCCGAAGATGGTCATCAACGCGCTGAACTCCGGCGCCAAGGTGTTCATGGCCGACTTCGAGGATTCGACCTCGCCGACCTGGCGCAACCTGCTGGCCGGGCAGCAGTCGCTGGCGGCGGCGGTGCGTGGTGATCTGGAATTCACCGCCGCCAATGGCAAGCACTACACGCTGCGCCCGTACGACGAACAGGCCGTGCTGATCGTGCGCCCGCGCGGCTGGCATCTGGACGAGAAGCACGTGCGCATCGATGGCCAGTTCATCGCCGGCGGCCTGTTCGACGCGGCCGTTTTCGCCTTCCACAACGCGCGCACGCTGCAGGCCAGGGACCGTGGCCCGTACTTCTACCTGCCCAAGCTGCAGAGCATGGAAGAGGCTGCGCTGTGGGAAACCGCGCTGTCGCACATCGAAGGCATGCTCGGCCTGCCGCACGGCCAGATCAAGGTGACCGTGCTGATCGAAACGCTGCCGGCGGTGTTCGAGATGGACGAGATCCTGCACGCGCTGCGTGACCGCATCGTCGGCCTGAACTGCGGGCGCTGGGATTACATCTTCTCGTACCTGAAGACCTTCCGCCGCCATGCCGACCGCGTGCTGCCCGAGCGTGGCCAGGTGACCATGACCCAGCCGTTCCTGAAGGCCTATTCGGAGCTGCTGATCCAGACCTGCCATCGCCGCGGTGCGCATGCGATGGGCGGCATGGCTGCGCAGATCCCGATCAACAACGATGCGGCCGCCAACGAGCAGGCGATGGCCCGCGTGCGCGCCGACAAGCTGCGCGAAGTGACCGCGGGCCATGACGGCACCTGGGTCGCGCACCCGGCGCTGATTCCGGTGGCGATGGCGATCTTCGACGAGCACATGCCCACCGCGAACCAGCACAACGTGCTGCGCCAGGACGTGCGCGTCGGCCGCGATGAACTCATCGCACGGCCGCCGGGCACCATCACCCGCGCCGGCTTCGACAGTAACGTGGAAGTCTGCGTGCGCTATCTGGCCGCGTGGCTGGATGGCAACGGCTGCGTGCCGATCCATCACCTGATGGAGGACGCGGCCACCGCCGAGATCAGCCGCAGCCAGCTGTGGCAGTGGCTGCACACGCAGGGCCAGCAGCTGGACGATGGCACCGCGATCGACCTGGCCCTGCTCGACGCCACGCTGGCGCAGCTGCCTGCACGACTGGGCGATACCGCCGCGTTGCCCGGTGGCGCCCGCATCGGCGAGGCGGTCGCCCTGCTGGCCGAACTGAGCCGCAGCAACGAACTGACCGACTTCCTGACCCTGCCGGCCTACGCACGCATCGACTGACCGCGCGCTCGCGTTACGCCGTCGCTTCCTTCCCCGCTGCACGCACGAACCGAACTGGAGAAAGACATGAGCAAGCTGCCCACTGCCGAACAGATCCAGCACGACTGGGATACCAACCCGCGTTGGGAAGGCATCCAGCGCAACTACAGCGCCGCCGACGTGGTGCGCCTGCGCGGCACCGTCCACATCGAGCATTCGCTGGCCCGCCTGGGTGCGGAGAAGCTCTGGGCGTCGCTGCACGAGCGCGAGTTCGTCAATGCGCTGGGTGCGCTGACCGGCAACCAGGCCATGCAGCAGGTCAAGGCCGGGTTGAAGGCGATCTACCTGTCCGGCTGGCAGGTGGCCGCCGATGCCAACCTGGCTGGGCAGATGTACCCGGACCAGTCGCTGTACCCGGCCGATTCGGTGCCGGCGGTGGTCAAGCGCATCAACAACACCCTGCTGCGCGCCGACCAGCTGCACCACGCCGAAGGCAAGGATGACATCGACTTCCTGCAGCCGATCGTGGCCGACGCCGAAGCCGGTTTCGGCGGCGTGCTCAACGCCTTCGAGCTGATGAAGGCAATGATCGAGGCCGGTGCCGCCGGCGTGCACTTCGAGGACCAGCTGGCCTCGGTGAAGAAGTGCGGCCACATGGGCGGCAAGGTACTGGTGCCGACCCGCGAGGCGATCGAGAAGCTCAACGCCGCGCGCCTGGCCGCCGACGTGCTGGGCGTGCCGACCCTGCTGGTGGCGCGTACCGATGCCGAGGCGGCCGACCTGCTGACCAGCGACATCGACGGCAACGACAAGCCGTTCGCCACCGGCGAGCGCACCGTTGAAGGCTTCTACAAGACCCGCAACGGCCTGGAACAGGCGATCAGCCGCGGCCTGGCCTACGCGCCCTACGCCGACCTGGTGTGGTGCGAGACCGGCAAGCCGGACCTGGAATTCGCCCGCAGGTTCGCCGAAGCGATCCATGCGAAGTTCCCCGGCAAGCTGCTGGCCTACAACTGCTCGCCCAGCTTCAACTGGAAGAAGAACCTGGACGACGCCACCATCGCCAAGTTCCAGCGCGAACTGGGCCGCTATGGCTACAAGTTCCAGTTCATCACCCTGGCCGGTTTCCACGCGCTGAACTACGGCATGTTCAACCTGGCCCACGGTTATGCGCGCCGCCAGATGAGTGCGTTCGTGGAACTGCAGGAAGCTGAATTCGAAGCGGCCGAGCGCGGCTTCACTGCGGTCAAGCACCAGCGCGAAGTCGGCACCGGCTACTTCGATGCGGTCACCCAGGCGATCCAGCAGGGTCAGTCGTCGACCACCGCATTGACCGGCTCGACCGAAGAAGAGCAGTTCCACGGCGGGCGCAGCGAACGCGCCGCCTGAGCGGGTAGTGCCGGCCGCAGGCCGGCTCAACCGGGTCTGCGAGCAATCAGGGTGGCCACGGAAGGGCCAGGCAACGCCGGCAGGTCGGGGGACCTGCCGGCGTTGTTATATCGATGGAAGTGGTGTGAATGCGGGCCGCGTCAATCAGGCGCACCCGATCGCCGGGCACTTTGGCCGAAATCCTGTGAAGGCGGCCATCGAATTGATCCGGAACGACTTTTTGCACGCCCTTGGCGAGCAGAACGGCCACTGCACTGCTTCACGGCGGGAACGCGGGCCGGAAAGCTCAAAATGAGATAGGGCGCACATTTTAAAGCGGTGCTATGCTCCGCGGCTCACCAGGGGACGCTGGCGGCGGGTGCAGGGAATGACCGGCAGGGGTGCGGCCGAGAACAGTGATGTGACGTCAGGTATCGCCCGGGTGGCGATGGCCGAGATCGTGCATGCGCTGCTGTCCGATGCCGAGGTCGCATTGTTCGCCAGATTTGCTCGTGCGTGCAAGCTTCATGCCGGACAGTGGCTGTTCCAGCGTGGACGCCGTGGCGAGCGCATGTATGTGATCCTCGAGGGCCAGATCGAACTGGACTTCGGCGAGGACCTGGTGATCAAGACCCTCGGTCAACACGAGTTCTTCGGTGAGCTGGGGCTGCTGGTCGGCGACCACCCGCGCAGCGCCAGTGCCCGCGCCCTGGTCGACTGTGAAGTGCTGGAACTGGGCCCCTCCGACTTCCACCGCCTGGTCGAATCCGACCCGGGGCTGGTCGCCTACTTCCTGCGCCGCACGATCATGCGCGTGCTGACCAACGAGCAGGCCCTGATCAGCCAGCTGCGACGGCGCAACCACGATCTGGAAACCGCGCTGGACAATCTGTACATCACCACCCACCAGCTGACCCACACCCGTGAGCTGGTGCGCACCGATGAACTGACCGGCCTGCACAACCGCCGTGGCCTCACCCTGTACCTGCAGGAGTGCCGCATCGACGGCAATGGCCCGCCGCAGGCGCTGCTGCTGATCGACTGCGACCGCTTCAAGCAGATCAATGACCGCCACGGCCACCAGGCCGGTGATCGCGTCCTGCAGAGCATGGGCAACATCCTGCGTTCGATGGCTGGCGAGCACGATCTGGCCTGCCGGCTCGGTGGCGACGAGTTCTGCCTGATCCTTCGCCGTGGAAATCATGAGATCGTGCAGCACGCGGCCGAGTTCATTCTCAGCGCGGTGCACGGTCTGCTGGAACGCAGCCACGGTACGCCGCACGTGAGCCTGGTCAGCATCGGTGCCAGCCTGCTGGCGCCGGAATCGGGCTGGACCGAGTGGTACGCCAGCGCCGACCGCGCGCTCTACCAGGCCAAGCACGACGGCGGCAACTGCCTGCGTTGGGTGGACGCAGCGCAATCACCTTGATCGGGAGGACAGAGGCGATGAATGGCGACAACGGAACGTCGACGCCGCACAACCAGCAACTGCGCGCCCTGCTGTTCACCGATCTGTGTGACTCGTTGCTGCTGGTCGAACGCATCGGCGATGTCGCCGCCGCCGAACTGTTCCAGGAGCACGACCGCCTGGTGCTGGCGCTGCAGCAGCGCTGGCACGGCCAGCTGATCGACCGCTCCGATGGCTTGTTCATGCTGTTCGAGCGCCCGATCGATGCGCTCGGCTTCGCGCTGGATTACCAGCGTGGCCTGCAACCGCTGGGGCAGGACCGCGACATCCGCCTGCAGGCGCGGGCAGGGCTGCATGTGGGCGAAGTCATCCTGTGGAACAACAGCACCGAATCGATCGCGCTTGGAGCCAAGGCAGTGGAGGTGGAGGGCCTGGCCAAGCCGATGGCCGCGCGCCTGATGCAGTTGGCACCCCCTGGACAACTGCTGATGTCGGCGGCTGCCGAATCGGTGGTACGCCGCGCAGCAACGGAGCTGGGGGAACTGGGCGGTCGCCTGCAGTGGAGGTCATTCGGTCGCTGGCGCTTTCGCGGTGTGGCGCAATCGATGGAAGTGCTGGGCGTGGCGGTGGCAGGCACGGGCATGCTTTCGCGGCCGCGTGCCAGCGACAAGGCGCGCCCCGACGTCCCGGTCTGGCGGCGCCCGCTGGCGATGGCCGCGCAGGCGGCCCTGATTGTCTCTGTCGGGCTGGGTCTTTGGCTGCTGGCGCGGCCGCAGCCGGCGATTGCCTTCGCCGAACGCGACTGGGTGGTGATGGCCGATGCGCGCAACCTGACCGACAACCCGGTCCTGGACGACGCCTTGAACCAGGCGTTGCGCATCGGGCTTGAGCAGTCGCGCTACGTAAATGTGATCAGCGACATGAAGGCGCGCGACACCATGGCGCGCATGTTGATGCCACCCAACACCGAGATCGATCGTGGGGCCGCTGTCCAGATCGCGATGCGCGATGGCGCCCGCGCAGTACTCGATCCCTCGATCCGTGAGGTGCACGGCCAGTTGCGGATTGCCGTCGATGTTGTCAATCCTGCCACGGGCGAGACCGTCTACTCGGTCTATTCCGATGGCAAGGGCCTGCCTTCCGCGCTGACCTCCAGTGACCAGGTCGTGGTGCAGTTGCGAGCGCGGCTGGGCGAAGCGATGGCGCAGATCGGCAAAACATCGGCACCGTTGCCACAGGTGGCAACCGCCAACCTCGATGCGCTGCATGCCTATGCGCGCGGACAGCTTGCCTACGGCCGTGGACAGACCGAGTCATCGTTGAAATTTTTCCAGATCGCAACGCGCATCGATCCCGACTTCGCCATGGCCTATATCGGGCAGATGCGCTCGATGTTCAGCCAGGGCCGGCTGGAGGACGCGCGCGGCTTGCTGACCAAGGTCAGGACGCTGCGCCACCGGCTGAGCACGCGTGAGGGCCTGTATCTGGATGCATGGCAGGTGGAGCTGGAGTCCGGTTCAGAATCCGCCGCTGGCGAGGCCTGGAAGGTATTGGCCGATCTGTATCCAGATCATCACGGGGCCAGCGTCAACTACGGCCTGGCCGAGTTCGTGCTGGGCCACTATGAAAAGGCGGAGCAGGCCGTTGCCCATGCAAATGTCGAGCAGAACCCGCTGCGCAGCGTGACGCTGGAGCTGCTCGGGCGCATCCAGCTGGCACGGGGAAAGGTTGATGAGGCGGTGGCAACGCTGCGCCGTGCCATGCAGCTCGCCGAAGGTCGCCCGAACCGGCAGCTGGTTGCGGCGCTGGCCGTGTCCGGGCGAAATGCAGAAGCCAATGCAGTGCTGGCGCGGTTGCCGGAGAACGGGCCGGGACGATGGCTGGAAGGGACTTCACTGGCCATCGATGAGGGGCGGTTCGAGCGGGCGTTGGCAGCCTCGATCGGGGCCGCAGGCCGGTGCAATGACGGTCCCTTCGTCTGTGATCTGCTGGGCACGGTCAATTTGGCTGTTCACGCCGCGTCGGCCCGCTGCGTAGCGCCACGTGACATCGCAACGCAGGCCAGCGCGATGCTGCGGAATGCGGCGCAACCCGACAACGGTGAGCGTGGACAGTACCTGTATTTTGCTGCGGCCAACCTGTATGCGGCACAGCGATTGGGCCTGCAGTCCTCGATCACCCGGCAGCTGGCCGAGCTTGATGCATTGGCGGACGATACGGTCGATCCACGTGCGCGCCAACTGGCGGCGGTGGTCAAGGCCAATGCGTTGCACCTGTCCGGCGACAGCGCGCAGGCAATCACGATGCTGCAGGCAATGGTTGACGGTAGTGAGCTGTTCCAGGTCCACAGCGTGCTGGCAGCAGCCTATGCTGCACAGGGCGCGACACAGGAGCATCAGTCGCAGTTGGACTGGATGCATCGGCACCGCGGGCGCGCTTATACCGAGTTTGCAGGATCGTCCGCGTTGCAGGCACTGAATGTGGGTGACAGCCAGCGTGGGCCATCACGCCCGGGATGCGCCGCCTCACCGGACGCATCCTGAGCGATCAACCAAGGTCAGGGAGCCTGCGAACCGTCGATGAAGCAATGCGGATGGCTGAACACCGAGCGCTCGGTCAGCTGCTGCACCAGATTGTCGCGTGCCGCGGCCAGATCTTCGCTGGAGGCCAGGTCGGCCGACAGCATGCATCCTTCTGCGGCTGCAGCGGCCTCGGCACTGATCTGCCGAAGGGCGGTGGCCGGATGCTGCTTGAACGTCGCGCGGAAAGCCTCGTCCGAGGTCAAACGGTCCAACAGCGTGGTGGCATCGGCAAGGGACAACGGAGACTTCTGGTTCGTCATGAGCGTGGGATCCAAGGAGACAGGGAGGGTCGAACGAGTGGCGCGTGCCTGTGGCCGTACTCATAGCGGCGCGGATCGATGGGTCTTGAACACAGTACCGGGTCATACTTCCCCAGCTCCACCGGCTGCACACGGCCTGATCCCCATTCGCCACAGGAACTCCGATGACCTTTTCGCGGTACCGCCGATGCCACGCGCTGGCTGTTGTTCCCGATGAACAACCCTCGTTCTCCCTGGACAGCCTGCTGACGGGTGGAACCGGTGTGGAGTTCGTGCAGCAGTTGCAGGTGCGTGCTGCCCATCTCGATCAGCCTGTGACGCTCGATGTGGACGCTTGCGCGTTGTTGCTGCAGACCAGTGCCGAGCGCTGGCAGGTCTTCCCGGATGACCTGCAGCACCGCGCCCGGGTGGCATCGCTGCTGGAGGCGGGGCTGCTGATCGCGGAGGAGGGCGCGCCCGAGGCAGCGCGGCAGGCCGACCAGCGTGTTCGAGACGGCCACTGGTGGGCGTTGTCAGCCATCCATCATCGACACTCCCGCTGGGCGGGCGTAGACAGTGCTGGTGACATGGAGAAGCACCGGATGGTGACCGCGCAGGACCTGGTGCAGCAGCTCGGCAAGCCACCCGCCGAAGCGCCGGAGCGACAGCCCGGCGCGATCGCATTGCCGGTCGCGGCACCCGATGCCGTGGCGCAGCTGCTGGCTGCACGTACCACCTGTCGCAACTACGCCGAGGACAAGCCGCTTCCGCTGGAGATGCTGGCCGGCATGATGCAGCACGTACTGATGGCGCAGGCACAGGTGGAAACCGAACCCGGCGTGCGCTTCCTGAAGAAGAACGTGCCGTCCGCGGGGAGTCTGCATCCGCTGGAAGCCTACGTGATTGCACGCAATGTCGATGGCCTGCAGCCGGGGGTGTACCACTACCACGCGGTGGCTCACGAGCTGGCGTGGCAGCAGGCACAGCCTGCCCGGCTGGACGATTTTTGCCTGCGCCTGTTGTCGGGCCAGCACTGGTTCGCTTCGGCCCATGCCATGGTGGTGCTGGTCTGCCGTTTCGGTCGCAACTTCTGGAAGTACCGCAACCACGCCAAGGCCTATCGTGCCGTGAGCCTGGATGTCGGCCATGTGTCGCAGGCACTTTATACAGCGGCCACGGCCAATGGCCTGGGTGGCTTCGTCACTGCGGCGATCAATGAGACGGAGATCGAGTCGCTGCTGGGGTTCGACCCGATGGTCGATGGCGCGATGGCGGTGTGCGGATTCGGCTGGCGTTCGCAGAACATGACGACCGCAGAACTGGATCCGGCGGGGCATGTCTGGAAGCGCGAGGCCAGCGATTGAACGGGCCCGGCAGGGCGCTGGAGCATCCAGCGCCCCCTGTCGGGTGTGTTACTGGATGATGCGGTGGACGTGACCGGCTTCGAAGGTGAAGACCACGGTCATCGATGCGCGGTGACTGGAGAGGTAGTTCGCCAGGGCATCGCGGGCCTGGCTCAGCTCTTCCTTGCTGGCCAGCTTGCCGGTGCTCAGGCAGGGCGGCACCTGCGCCATCGAGTCGAATGCCAGGCCGATCTGCCGGCAGGCCTGCATCGGATTCCTGCTGAACTGTGCACGGAACACGTCATCGCTGCACAGGCGGTCGAGCAGGGCAATGGCGGTTTGCGGCTCAAAGCGGGGTGACTCGGTGGTGGTGTGTTGGCTGGAGAACGGGGCACGAGTGGACGGCAACATCGGATTTACCTCTGGAGTGGATCGAGGGGCGTTTGCCGTGCCATCGCAGCGCCGGCATCGGCCGTGAACTCCGCGCGGAGGGCGTCGTCACAAGAAAGCAGGTCGAGCAGTCGACCGGCATTGACGGCACTCATCGGGGACGTTGTGGACATCGGAAACATTCCTTGTCGTTCAATGTCCGCCGATTAAAGCACGGGTGACGGGCGCGAGCGCGCGGCAGCGCAGCGTCAGGCAACACCGGCGGCAGGCGCGGAGAGTCGCAACGCCATCGGGCCCGGCTGAGGGATCTGAAGCTCGAAGACCGCGCGGTCTGAACCGCGCGGCCCGTGCCACATCACGCCGCTTCGAAGTCCACCAGCACCGCACCGTCACCGACCTGGTCGCCAGCCTTGGCGCGGTAGCCCTTCACCGTGCCGTCGGCGGGCGCCTGCAGGGTGTGCTCCATCTTCATCGCTTCCAGCACCACCAGCGGCGTGCCGCGCTTGACCTCGGTGCCGGCCGCGACCAGCGTGGCCACGATCTTTCCCGGCATCGGTGCCAGCAGGCTGCCGGCGTCGGCCGCGGCGTGATCCGATTCACCCACCGGGTCGTGCAGGGTGAAGCGGTGCTGGCCATCGGCGCCGAACAGGTACAGCTGATCACCGTCGCGCAGGAGCTGCAGTGTCCAGCGGCGTCCGTCCAGCTGCACGTTCAGCCCGTGCGCATCGGCGTTGCCGATCGCCCGCACCGGCGCGGCGTCATCGCGCTGCACGCGCCAGCCGTCGGCCTGTGCCCATACCTTCAGGGCATGCCGGCGCTCGCCCTGCTGCAGCGGCAGCACGCGGGGTGCGGCCGCGCCCAGGCGCCAGCCATCCTGTACCTGCCACGGCGAATGCGGGTCGCGCGCATCAATGCTGGCACCGGAGGTGCTGGCGACGGCGGCCACTGCGGCCAGCATCCACAGCGCATCGTCGGTATCGCCGATGCGGCTCAACGCGTCCTGCTCGCGTTCGATCAGCGCAGTATCCAGCCTGGCGTGGGCGAACGAATCGGTGTTCACCAGCCGGCGCAGGAAGCCGGCATTGGTGGTCACGCCCACCACCTGGCAGTCGGCCAGGGCCTGGCTCATGCGGCGCAGTGCAGCGTCGCGGTCCACGTCCCAGACGATCAGCTTGGCGATCATCGGGTCGTAGTACGGAGTGATGCTGTCGCCTTCCTCCACACCGGTATCCACGCGGACGTTGGCCGACGGCGTCGGCAGGCGCAGGCGGCGCAGGGTGCCGGTGGACGGCAGGAAGCCACGGTCGGCATCCTCGGCGTACAGGCGCGCTTCGATCGCGTGGCCGTGGATGGCCAGCTGCTCCTGGCGCAGCGGCAGCGGCTGGCCCGAGGCCACGCGCAGCTGCCACTCCACCAGGTCGGTGCCGGTGATGTACTCGGTCACCGGGTGCTCGACCTGCAGGCGGGTGTTCATTTCCATGAAGTAGAAATCGCCGTCCGGGCCGGCAATGAACTCCACCGTGCCCGCGCCCACATAGCCCACCGCGCGCGCGGCATCGACCGCCGCCTGGCCCATCGCCGCGCGGCGCTCGGCACTCATGCCCGGCGCCGGGGCTTCTTCCAGTACCTTCTGATGGCGACGCTGCACCGAGCAGTCGCGCTCGAACAGGTACACCGCCTCACCGTGGCTGTCGCCGAACACCTGGATCTCGATGTGGCGCGGCCGCTCGACGTATTTCTCGACCAGCACGTGGTCGTTGCCGAACGCCGAGGCCGCCTCACGCTGGCAGCTGGCCAGTGCATCGACGAAGTCCTCGCTGCGCTCGACCTTGCGCATGCCCTTGCCACCGCCACCGGCGCTGGCCTTGATCAGCACCGGGTAACCGATAGCGTCGGCCTGCGCGCGCAGGAAGTCGGGTGCCTGCTGTTCGCCGTGGTAGCCGGGGGTGAGTGGCACGCCGGCCTTGGCCATCAATGCCTTGGCCGCGCTCTTGTCGCCCATCGCGCGGATCGCGCTGGCCGGTGGGCCGATGAAGGTGATGCCCGCCGCGGTGCAGACGTCGGCGAAGCCGGCGTTCTCGGACAGGAAGCCGTAGCCGGGGTGGATCGCCTGCGCGCCGGTCGCGCGTGCGGCGTCGAGCAGCGCATCGCCGCGCAGGTAGCTGTCACGCGCGGCGGCCGGGCCGATGTGGATGGCTTCATCGGCCAGGCGCACGTGGCGCGCGTTGCGGTCGGCATCGGAATACACCGCCACAGTGGCGATGCCCAGGCGGCGGCAGGTGGCGATGACGCGGCAGGCGATCTCGCCGCGGTTGGCGATCAGGACTTTGGTGAACATGGCAACGGGCTTCATGGGAGCGTGCTCGGTCATGGCACGGGTTACATGCGGAACACGCCGAAGCGCGTCTGCTGCGGGGCGGCGTTGAGGCTGGCCGACAGCGCGAGCGCCAGCACCCGGCGGGTGTCGGCCGGGTCGATCACGCCGTCGTCCCACAGGCGCGCGCTGGCGTAGTAGGGATGGCCCTGTTGTTCGAACTGCTCGCGGATCGGCGCCTTGAACGCATCTTCCTCTGCCGCCGGCCACTGCCCGCCCTTGGCTTCGATGCCATCGCGCTTGACCGTGGCCAGCACGCTGGCGGCCTGCTCGCCGCCCATCACGCCGATGCGCGCGTTCGGCCACATCCACAGGAAGTTCGGCGAGTACGCGCGGCCGCACATGCCGTAGTTGCCGGCACCGAACGAACCGCCGATGACCACGGTGAACTTGGGCACCTTGGCGCAGGCCACCGCCATCACCAGCTTGGCACCGTCCTTGGCGATGCCGCCCTGTTCGTACTTGCGGCCGACCATGAAGCCGGTGATGTTCTGCAGGAACACCAGCGGGATGTTGCGCTGGGTGCACAGCTCGATGAAGTGCGCGCCCTTCAGTGCCGACTCGGAGAACAGGATGCCGTTGTTGGCGATGATGCCGATCGGGTAGCCGTTCAGATGGGCGAAGCCGGTAACCAGCGTCGCGCCATAGCGCGGCTTGAACTCATCGAAGCGCGAGCCATCGACCAGGCGCGCGATCACTTCGCGCACGTCGTAGGGCTTGCGCGTATCGGCCGGGATCACGCCGTACAGTTCATGCGCCGGCAGCAGCGGTTCTTCGGGCACCTGCACCGCCATCGCTGGCTCCGGCTTGCGCCAGTTGAGTTGCGCGATGATCGCGCGGACCCGTGCCAGTGCCTGCAGGTCATTGTCGGCCATGTGGTCGGCCACGCCGGAAATGCGCGTGTGCACGTCGGCGCCGCCCAGTTCCTCGGCGGTCACCACTTCACCGGTCGCCGCCTTCACCAGCGGCGGCCCGCCGAGGAAGATCGTGCCCTGTTCGCGCACGATTACCGTCTCGTCGCTCATCGCCGGCACATAGGCGCCGCCGGCGGTGCAGCTGCCCATCACGCAGGCGATCTGCGGAATGCCCTGCGCGGAGAGGTTGGCCTGGTTGTAGAAAATGCGGCCGAAATGGTCGCGGTCGGGGAAGACTTCATCCTGCAGTGGCAGGAAGGCGCCACCGGAATCGACCAGGTAGATGCACGGCAGGTGGTTCTGCTCGGCGATCTCCTGCGCGCGCAGGTGCTTCTTCACCGTCATCGGGTAGTAGGTGCCGCCCTTGACCGTGGCGTCGTTGGCCACGATCACGCATTCCACGCCACTGACCCGGCCGATGCCGGCCACCACGCCGGCGGCAGGCACGGCGTCGTCGTACATGCCATGCGCGGCCAGCGGCGCGATTTCCAGGAAGGCGCTGCCGGGGTCGAGCAGGGCGTCGATGCGGTCGCGCACCAGCAGCTTGCCGCGCGCGGTGTGCTTGGCGCGTGCCGCCTCGTTGCCGCCCAGCGCGGTGTGGGCAAGGGTGGCGTGCAGGTCGTCGACCACGGCCTGCATCGCCGCGTGGTTGGCTTCAAAGGTTTCGCTGCCCGGTTGCAGCTGGCTGTTCAGGACGGTCATCGCGGTGGCCTTACAGGGTGCGCTGGAACAGTTCGCGGCCGATCAGCATGCGGCGGATCTCCGAGGTGCCGGCGCCGATTTCATACAGCTTGGCATCGCGCCACAAGCGGCCGGTCGGGTATTCGTTGATGTAGCCGTTGCCGCCCAGGATCTGGATCGCCTGGCCGGTCAGCCAGGTGGCCTTCTCGGCGGCGTACAGGATGGCACCGGCGGCGTCCTGGCGGGTGGTGCGGCCCTGGTCGCAGGCGCGCGCCACGGCATAGACATAGGCGCGGCAGGCGCCCAGGCCGACGTACATGTCGGCGATCTTGGCCTGGATCAGCTGGAAGCTGCCGATCGCCTCGCCGAACTGGTGGCGCTCGTGCACGTAAGGCATCACCACATCCATCGCCGCCGCCATCAGGCCCAGCGGGCCGCCGGACAGCACCACGCGCTCATAGTCCAGGCCGGACATCAGCACCCGCACGCCACCGCCGACCTGGCCCAGCACGTTTTCTTCCGGCACTTCGCAATCCTGGAACACCAGCTCGCAGGTGGGCGAGGAACGCATGCCCAGCTTGTCCAGCTTCTGCGCGGTGGAGAAGCCCTTCATGCCCTTCTCGACCAGGAAGGCGGTGATGCCCTTGGCGCCGGCGTCCACGTCGGTCTTTGCATAGACCACCAGTACGTCAGCATCCGGGCCGTTGGTGATCCACATCTTGTTGCCATTGAGCACATAGCGGTCGCCGCGCTTGTCCGCGCGCAGCTTCATCGACACCACGTCCGAACCGGCGCCCGGTTCGCTCATCGCCAGCGCACCGACCTTGGCGCCGCTGCACAGGTCGGGCAGGAAGCGCTGCTTCTGTTCCTCGTTGCCGTTCTTGCGCAGCTGGTTCACGCACAGGTTGGAATGCGCGCCATAGGACAGGCCGATGCCACCGGAGGCGCGCGAGATTTCTTCCATCGCCACCACGTGGGCCAGGTAGCCCATGCCGGTACCGCCGTATGCTTCCTCCACGGTGAGGCCGAGCAGGCCCTGTTCGCCCAGCTTGGGCCACAGGGTCAGCGGGAACTGGTTGGTGGCATCGGCCTCGGCGGCCAGCGGTGCGACCTCGGCGGCGGCAAAATGGGCCACGCTCTGGCGCAGCAGGTCGATCTCCTCACCGAGATCGAAGTTCAGGGATGGCACGTGCATTGCGGTGGCTCCACGGCGGGACTGCAGGGAATGGACGCACCCGGCGGGGGAGTGGGCGACGGTTTCCAGGACCGCCACCCACACGGGCGATGGCCCCAGCGTAGCGGGGTTCGGGAAAGAAGTGAATACAAATTCAAAAATTGAAAATAGAATCAAAACATGGCCTACAAACGCTCTGCACTGATGGAAGAACGACTGGCCGGGGCCCGGGAACGGATTCTGCTGGCCACCCGTGAGCTGGTCGCCGCCGGCGGCTGGCGCAACGCCCCGGTGACCGCGGTGGCGACCCAGGCGGGGGTGTCCACCGGCCTGATCTACCGCCACTTCCCGTCCAAGGCCGAGCTGTTCGTGGAAGTGCTCAACGCCGCCGTGGCCCACGAAGTGGCGATCATGGAGCGCATCGCCAGCGGCCCGGAGGTCGCCAGCGAGCGGTTGCGGCTGGCGATCACCGCCTTCGTCCGCCGCGCGCTGGCCGGGCCGGGGCTGGCCCATGCCTTCATCGTTGAACCGGTCGACCCGGACGTGGAGGCCGAGCGCATGCGCGGTCGTCGCGCGTTCGGCGATGTGTTCCTGCGCCTGGTGGAAGAGGGCGTGGCGGCTGGTGAGCTGCCGGCGCAGGACGCGCACGTCGCCGCCGCCTGCCTGGTCGGTGCCTTTACCGAGGCGATGGTCGGCCCCACCGCACCCAGCCGTGAAGCGCACCGCGACGAGGACGCGCTGGTCGACGCGATCTGCAGCTTCTGCCTGCGCGCGATCGGCGCCCGGTAATCCGGTCGAGCCGGCCGCTGGCCGGCTACTGTTGCCGGGGTCGGATCCCTTTTGCACGGCAAAAGGAATCTGACCCCCAGCCCCGGCATGCTGCGCCGCATCAGCATCGACGCCTGTTGTCGCACGCGAAGCGCGTTCTATACTCGGCCCATCACGCAGTCGCTCAGCCGTGGTCCAACGACTATCAGCCAGGGGTAACGAAGAGTGCGGAATTACGATCTGGAGTTCCTGAAACGCTTCTCCATGGTGATCGCGCTGCTGGCGACCATCACCCTCGGCCTGATCCTCCTTGCCGCCTACATCCACACCCGGATTCCGCCCGAGGTATCGCCGACCGCGGTCAAACGCACCGAACAGCGCATTTCGCCCACCGGCGCGGTGTACGCCGGCAGCACGGGCGCCGCCGCGCAGGCTGCGGCCAAGGCCGCCGCACTGGCCAAGGCCGCTTCCCAGGTCGCCTACGGCGGCACCAAGGACGGCAAGGTCATCTTCGACAACCTGTGTACTGCCTGCCACACCACGGGTGTGGGCATGGCACCAACGCTGGACCACGCGCACTGGGACAAGCGCATCGCGCAGGGCAAGGACACCCTCTACAAGCACGCCATCGAGGGCTATACCGGCCCTGACGGCGGCATCATGCCGCCCAAGGGCGGCAACCCGGCGCTGACCGAAGAGCAGATCCACGCCACCGTGGACTGGATGCTGGGCAACCTGAAGTAGAAGTAGTGCTGGCCAGCGGCCGGCACTACCCGGCTTTGCCCACCAAGGCCTGATCGCTCATATGCCCCCGCCAGCAAGCGGGATTTCGCATTTCAGGGTTAGTCTGTGCGGCCTCTTCCCTGGAATTGCCTGTCGATGCGCCGCCGTTCCCTTGCCCTTGCCTTGTCCCTGCTGCTGCCGGCCAGCGCCTTCGCCCAGGCCCAGCCGCAGGCCGCACCGGCCCCGGCAACGCCTGCCGCGCGCACCGGCGCCACCGTGGTGCTGACCGCCGCACCGGCCGACTGGCGCGCATTGGACGGCCAGCGCGTGCGTATCGCCGCACCGCTTACCCTCGCCGGTACCGATGGCCTGGAGCGTTTCGGCCAGCTCACCGTGGCCTTCGATGGCCGCCTCTGGCAGCCCACCGAAGTGGCCGCGCCGGGCACTGCCGGCTACGAGCAGGTGATGGCCGACAACCAGCGTCGCCGCCTGGTGCTGGACGACGGCAGCGATGCCCGTGACCCGGCCAGCGTGCCGTACCTGCCGGGCACCCCGGTGCTGCGCACCGGCATGCAGCTGCGCAACGTGGAGGGTGTGGTGCACGTGGACGCGCAGGGGCGCCCGCGCCTGCAGGTCGAAGGTGTGCTGAAGCTGCCGGAGCTGAAGCGCCCGGCGGTGCCGACGGTGCCGGGCAGCCTGCACGTGGCCGCCTTCAACCTGGAGAACTTCTTCAACGGCGACGGCCAGGGCGGTGGCTTCCCGACCCTGCGTGGTGCGCGCACCCTGGACGAGCACAAGGCCCAGGTGGCCAAGCTGGTCACCACGATCAACGCGCTGGGCGCCGACGTCGCCGCGCTGATGGAGCTGGAAAACGATGGCTACGGCCCGCAGTCGGCCATCGCCGAGCTGGTCGATGCGCTCAATCGCGACCGTGGTGCGCAGGGCGACTGGCGCTTCGTCGATGCCGGCAACGGCCCCGGCGAGAATCCGATCCGGGTCGGCATCATCTACCGCAGCAGCCGCCTGCAGCCGCTGGGCACGCCAGCAACGCTGACCGGCGGCCCGTTCGTCGAGCACAGCCGCGTGCCGCTGGCGCAGGCCTTCCAGGGCAAGCAGGGCGCGCCGTTCGTGGTGGTGGCCAACCACTTCAAGTCGAAGGGCTGCCGCGACGCGGCCGGTGCCGACGCCGACCACAACGACAACCAGGGCTGCTGGAATGCCACCCGCGTGACCTCGGCGCAGCAGCTGCATGCCTGGCTGCAGACCGATCCGACCGGGACCGGCGCCAAGGATGCGGTGCTGCTGGGTGATTTCAACGCCTACGCGATGGAAGACCCGATCCGCGCTCTGCATTGCCTGGGCTGGCAGGACGCGTTCAAGGTCGCCAGGGTCGAGCATCCCTACAGCTATGTCTACAACGGCTACACCGGCCGTCTTGACCACGCGCTGCTGAGCCCGGGCATGGCCAAGCGCCTGCGCGGTGCCGCCGAGTGGCACAGCAACGCCGACGAGCAGGATGCCAGCGGCTACCAGGGCCGCAACGTGCAGGGCCCGTGGCGCAGTTCCGACCACGACCCGCTGCTGCTGGGCTTCGACAAATAACCCACCGGCTGGGCATCCGCTTGGGTGTGGCGCACACATGGGGCGCCACTGATCCTGCTGTTGCTTTTGATCTTCCAGTCCGCCTTCAAGCGAGCCGAGCATCGCAGGTGAATCAGGGGCGAAGAGGCGCCGATGTCTGAGCGTAGCGAGTTCGGCGCCGCCCCCTGATTCACCGAGAAGCGCAGGGTACCGGTGCACAGCACCGGCTCGCGATTGGCGGAGCGTTTCTTTGGTTACTTTCTTTGCGCGCAAAGAAAGTGACACCTCTCCGGAGTTGCGGAAACAATTTGCCAGGGATGGCCCGGCACCACCGATACCTCACCCCCAGGCGATCAACCCGATCGCCAGCACCGCCAGCGCCAGGCCGGCGCGGTTCCACTTCGTGGTCGCCTCGCCGAAGGCGAACACGCCCACCAGCGCACCCAGCACCACCACGCCGATGTTCATGCCGGCAAACACGGTCGCTGGGCTGTCCGGCATCGACTGGTGCGCATGCACGTAGAAGAGAATGTTGCCGCCGTTGAGCAGGCCCAGCAGCGCACCGGCGCCGAGATTGCGCCAGGCCAGCCGGGTGCGGCCGCTGGCGTGCCGCCACAGCTGCAGCGCCAGCATCAGCACGAACGCCACGCTGAAGCTGGCCAGCAGCGCCGCCATCGACGGCGTGCCGGACAGCGCCACCTGCTTGAGCAGCACGTCCACCACTGCGAACCCGCCCCACACGCCCAGCAGCCAGCCCCATCCGGCGGGCGAGGCGGCCACCGCCGGGCCACGCGGGCGCAGGGTGATCGCCACCATCGCCAGCAGGCCCAGGCCGAGTCCTACCAGTTTCCACGTGCTGGCAGTCTGGCCGAAGAACAGGAACGCCGCCGCCAGCGACAGCAGCAGCGACAGGCGCTGCGCCACGTCACTGCGGACGATGCCGGCCACTGCCACCGCGCGGCCCAGCACCAGGAAGATCGAAGGCAGCACCACTGCCAGTGCCAGCAATGACAGCCACGGCGCGCGCGGCGCGCGCAGTGCATCCAGCGGCGGCTGCAGCACCACCGCCGTGAGCGTCGCCGCCACCAGATAGTTCCAGGTGACCATCTGCGCGACATCGAGCTGGCGGCGTCCGGCCACCTTCAACAATACCGAAACCAGCACACTGCAGATCACGGCCAGGGACAGGTAGAGCATGGGACGGGCACAGGGCAGGGGCGGGGGACGGTATCATGGTGCCATGCACAAGCCCTCGTTCCCCGTCGCCCCCGGCGAAACCGCCTGCCTCGAACTGGATGGCCCGGCCGGCCCGCTGGAAGTGGTCGTCGACCTGCCCAAGGCCGATATACCGGTGCAGCCGATCGTGGCCATCGTCTGCCATCCGCTGTCCACCGAAGGCGGCACCCTGCACAACAAGGTGGTCACCATGACCGCCACCACCCTGCGAGAGCTGGGCATCGCCACAGTGCGCTTCAACTTCCGCAGCGTTGGCGGTTCGGCTGGTGAATTCGACCACGGCGTGGGCGAGCAGGACGACCTGAAGGCCGTGGCCGCCTGGGTGCAGGCGCAGCGCCCCGACGACCGCCTGTGGCTGGCCGGTTTCAGCTTCGGTGCCTTCGTTTCGCTGAAGGCCGCCGCTGAACTGCAGCCGGAAGCGCTGATCTCGATCGCGCCGCCGGCCGGTCGCTGGGACTTCGAGGGCGTTGCACCGCCGGCGCGCTGGCTGGTGATCCAGGGCGAGCAGGACGAGATCGTCGATCCGCAGGCGGTCTACCAGTGGCTGGATACGCTGGCGCTGCCGCATGAGCTGGTGCGCATGCCCGAGACCAGTCATTTCTTCCACCGCAAGCTGATCGACCTGCGCGGTGCGCTGACCCACGGCGTCAAGCACTGGCTGGGCGCGGCGGCATGAGCGCAACCGAGTTGACCCCCTCGCAGCGGTACGCGGAAGGGGTTGCCCGTGGTGATTGGCAGAACGACCCGGCCCAGCACGCGGCGCTGGCCGAACTGGACCGCATCCACCTGGGCCTGCTGGACAGCGCCGAGGACGGTTGGCTGGATCGCCTGTCTTCGTTCTGGAAGAAGCCTGAGCCGGTCAAGGGCCTGTATTTCTGGGGCGGCGTCGGCCGCGGCAAGACCTTCCTGGTCGACCTGTTCTACGACGGGCTGCCGATCAGGCAGAAGTACCGCACCCACTTCCATCGCTTCATGCGCAGCGTCCACGAGCGCCTGCGCGAGCACCAGGGACAGAGCGACCCGCTGGCGAAGATCGCCCAGGAATGGCGCAGCAACCTGCGCGTGCTGGTACTGGACGAGTTCTTCGTCACCGACATCGGCGATGCCATGCTGCTGGCGCGGTTGCTGGAACGGCTGTTCGCCGAGGGCGTGACCCTGGTCACAACCTCCAACACGGCGGTGGAGAACCTGTACCTCAACGGCCTGCAGCGCGAGAGTTTCCTGCCGGCCATCGGCCTGCTGCAGCGCTTCTGCGTCGAGCTGTACGCCGAAGGCACCGAGGACTACCGCATGCGCGCGCTGACGCGCTCGCCGGTGTATCGCGCGCCATTGGCGGCCGACAGCGATGACTGGCTGGCCACGCGCTGGAATGAGCTGAGCGGCGGCCAACCGGCCAAGGCCGGCAACATCGAGATCGAAGGGCGAAAGATTCCGGTACGCGGCCGCGGCAAGAGCATTGCCTGGTTCGATTTCGCCGCGCTGTGCGAGGGCCCGCGCGGGCCCTCGGACTACATCGAGATCGCGCATGAGTTCAACACGGTGTTGCTGGGCGGCATTCCCGCCTTCGATCGCCTGAACGAAGATGCCGCGCGCCGCTTCGTCAACCTGATCGACGAGCTGTACGACCGCCACGTCAACCTGGTGTGCACCGCCAGCACCTCGCCGATCGAGCTGTACACCGGCCAGCGCCTGCAGGGCGCGTTCGAGCGCACCGCCTCGCGCCTGATCGAAATGCAGAGCGCCGAATACCTGGGCACCCCGCACCGGGCGTGAGGGTGATTTGCTGTAGAGCCGAGCCCATGCTCGGCTGCTCTCCCTGCAGCCCTCGCAAAAGCAGCCGAGCGTGGGCTCGGCTCTACAACAGCACGGCGCAGCTATCGGGAGGGGGCCACGGTATTGTCACGTGGCCGCTCATCCGGCCCGGCCGACACATGCAGGCCCGCGCCATCACCGTGCTTTACCCGCACGCTGTCGCCGCGCTCCAGCAGCCGCAGCGGCTGACCCTGGTAGCGTAGCTCCAGCGCGTCGTGGGCATCCGCCAGCGACTGCACCAGCGGGCACAGCGCCATGGCCTTGGCTTCCAGCTGCTGGCTGCGCGCTTCCATGCGGCGGTCGACCTCGGCATCAAGGCGATCGGTGCGGCGCTCCATGGCGCCGGCACGGCCGGTGAACACCTGCCACAGCACGCTGCGGGTCATCGACGTGGCCATCGTCTCGGCCATCTGCTCGATGTGCGCGTCGAAGCCGTCGCCGAAGGTCGCCTGTTCCCAGTAGCCGCGGCCCAGGCTGGCGTCGATCCAGTCCTGCATCTCGCCGCGCATCGCCCGCATCTGGCGGTTGCGGGACTTGCCGGTGATGGCCTCGAAGGCCGCGTCCAGCGCATCGAAGGTGACCCCGGAGACTTCGTGGGCCAGCGCGGTGGCCGCCGGCATCAACTGGCGGGCACCGGCCTCCATCTGCCGCAGGCGGGCGGCGTCGGCGGCGCTGACCGGCACCATCGTGCCGTCCAGGCTCAGCTCGCCGTCGTGGAACACCACTTCATGCGGCGCCTGCGGGCCATGCCGCAGCCAGATGCCACCGCTGTCCACCAGCACGTCGTAGTCGGTATGGATACCGCACTGGTCCGAACGCAGGTCCAGCCCCTCAGCGGCCAGCGCGGGAGCGGCGAACAGGGCAGGCAGCAGGGCCAGCAGGGGCAATCGCAGGTGCATCGGACAATCCGTCTCCGCAAGCGAGAGGCCAGCATCCGCTGCCCACGCGCGGGCGTCACCGGCCGGAAGTCACCCGTCCACCGGATTCCCACCGGCTGCCCACCCTCTATCCACAGGGTTGTCCCTAGCCAGCTTCATCACTGTCATGTGAAGCTGTCATTGTTCCGTTTCCGCGGTGCGTTGTACCACCACGATGATGCGTTTCGGGCTTGACTGCGCAGCCCGTTCCGGCGGGTCTGGAGCGTCTGATCAGGCCGCCGATGGCACGATCCTTGCGGCGCAAGGGATTGCCGAATTTCACTACATTTGGCGTTGACGGCCCCCATTACCCCCACTATCTTGTGGCCGTCGGTCGCAGCAACCCCAATTCCAGGGGCGCAGCAGCACCCTTCCGCGATCGTCGACGGCAGTGGCAGGCGCAGGGTCTCATTCCCTGCGACGCCGTCCTGCCATCCTGGGCCGTCATGTCCCGGGCTGCGTTACCCCGATGCATCGAGCACCCCCAATCACGCCAAGAGGACATACGCCGTGAGCACCGAATCCAGCGCCACCATCGAGAAGGAAAGCGAGTTCCTGTTGACGTCGCCGCCGACGGCCAACGCGATGAGTGTGACCAAGCGCAACGGGACCACCGAGCTGGTGGACCTGAACAAGATCGTGCGCGCGGTGCAGCGTTCCTCTGAAGGCCTGCACGCCGTCGATCCGATGCGCGTGGCTACCCGCACCATTTCCGGCCTGTACAACGGCGCCACCACCCGCGAGCTGGACGAACTGTCCATCCGCACCGCCGCCCTGCTGATCGGTGAAGAGCCGGAGTACGGCCGCCTCGCGGCGCGCCTGCTGGCCAACTACATCGCCAAGGAGGTGTCGGGCCAGGAAATCTACGCCTTCTCGCAGTCGGTCAGCCGTGGCCACGAAGTGGGCCTGATCAACGATCGCCTGCTGAACTTCGTGCAGACCAATGCACGCAAGCTCAACGATGCCATCGACATCTCGCTGGACCTGAACTTCGATTACTTCGGCCTGCGCACGCTGTACGACCGCTACCTGCTGCGCCACCCGCACACCCGCAAGGTGATCGAGACCCCGCAGCAGTTCTTCCTGCGCATCGCCAGCGCGCTGAGCGAGGACGTGTCCGAGACCCTGGCGCTGTACAAGCGCATGGGCAACCTGGACTACCTGCCGTCCAGCCCGACCCTGTTCAACTCCGGCACCACCCACGAACAGCTGTCCTCGTGCTTCCTGCTGGATTCGCCGCAGGACTCGCTGGAGTCGATCTATTCCAAGTACGGCGACATCGCCCAGCTGTCGAAGTTCTCCGGCGGCATCGGCGTCAGCTACACCCGCGTGCGCTCGCGTGGTTCCCTCATCAAGTCGACCAACGGCCATTCCAACGGCATCGTGCCGTGGCTGAAGACCATGGATTCGTCCGTGGCCGCGGTGAACCAGGGCGGCAAGCGCAAGGGCGCGGCCTGCGTCTACCTGGAAACCTGGCACGCCGATATCGAGGACTTCCTCGAACTGCGTGACAACACCGGTGACGAAGCCCGCCGTGCGCACAACCTGAACCTGGCCAACTGGGTGCCGGACCTGTTCATGAAGCGCGTCGAAGCCGACCAGGAATGGTCGCTGTTCGATCCGCGCGTGGTGCCGGAGTTCACCGACCTGTTCGGCGAAGCCTTCGAAGCCGCCTACCTGCAGGCCGAAGCGCAGGGCAAGGCCAACCGCACCATCTCTGCCCGCAAGCTGTACGCCCGCATGATGCGTACGCTGGCCGAGACCGGCAACGGCTGGATGACGTTCAAGGACAAGTGCAACCGCGCCAGCAACCAGACCCTGCGTCCGGGTAACGTGATCCACCTGTCCAACCTGTGCACGGAAATCCTGGAAGTCACCTCCAACGATGAAACCGCGGTGTGCAACCTGGGTTCGATCAACCTGGGCAACCACTTCGACGAGCACAACGAGTTCGACTTCGAGAAGCTGGCCGAGACCGTGCGCCTGGCCGTGCGCCAGCTCGACCGCGTCATCGACCTGAACTTCTACCCGATCGAAACCGCGCGCCGTGCCAACCTGCGCTGGCGTCCGGTCGGCCTGGGCTGCATGGGCCTGCAGGACGTGTTCTTCCGCAAGCGCCTGCCGTTCGACAGCGCCGAAGCCCGCGCGCTGTCGAAGAAGATCGCCGAAGCGATCTACTTCCACGCGCTGGAAACCTCCTGCGAGCTGGCCCAGGAACGCGGCAAGCACCCGTCGTTCAACGACACCCGTGCCGCCAGCGGCGAACTGCAGTTCGACGCCTGGAACGTGGTGCCGGAAGACACCGCGCGCTGGGATGCCCTGCGTGAGCGCATCAAGGAACACGGCCTGCGCAATTCGCTGATGATCGCGATCGCCCCGACCGCGACCATCGCCTCGATCGCCGGCTGCTACGAGTGCGTCGAGCCGCAGGTGTCCAACCTGTTCAAGCGCGAGACCCTGTCCGGTGACTTCCTGCAGGTCAACCGCTACCTGGTGAACGAGCTGAAGAAGCTGGGCCTGTGGACCGCCGACATGCGCGACGCCATCAAGCTGGCCGAAGGTTCCATCGCCGGCGTGGCGCAGATTCCGGAAACGCTGCGCGAGGTCTACCGCACCGCGTGGGAACTGCCGATGCGTTCGCTGATCGACATGGCCGCCGAGCGTGGCGCCTTCATCGACCAGTCGGCCTCGCTCAACCTGTTCATGGAAAGCCCGAACATCGGCGCGATGTCCTCCATGTACATGTACGCCTGGAAGCAGGGCATCAAGACCACCTACTACCTGCGCTCGCGCCCGGCTACCAAGATCGCCAAGACCACGGTGAGCAGCGCGGCCCCGGCCAAGGTGTTCAGCCCGGACGAAGCCATCGCCTGCTCGCTGGAAAACCCGGAAGCCTGCGAGGCCTGCCAGTAAGACGCGCCGTGCCGGCCTTGCCGGCACCTCGCACCTGTAGAGCCGAGCCATGCTCGGCTGCCGCACGGAAACACCAAGGTAGCGCCGGGCCATGCCCGGCGTTTTGACCCGAGAAGACAAGGAAACACCCATGGCCGACAAGCCCAAGCAGATGCTGCTCGATCCCGGTTTTGAACTGACGCTGCGCCCGATGCGCTACCCGCAGTTCTATGACATGTACCGGAACGCGATCAAGAACACCTGGACGGTGGAAGAGATCAACTTCCAGATCGACATCACCGACCTGCACAGCAAAATGTCGCCGGGCGAGCGTCATCTGATCCACCGCCTGGTCGCGTTCTTCGCCACCGGCGACTCGATCGTGTCCAACAACCTGGTGCTGAACCTGTACCAGCACTTGAATGCGCCCGAAGCGCGCATGTACCTGTCGCGCCAGCTGTATGAAGAAGCGCTGCACGTGCAGTTCTACCTGACCCTGCTCGACAACTACCTGCCGGATCCGGAAGAGCGCGCCAAGGCGTTCTCGGCGGTGGAGAACATCGACTCGATCAAGAAGAAGGCCGATTTCTGCTTCAAGTGGATCGACTCGATCCAGAGCCTGACCCGCATCGAGACCCGCGAACAGCGCCGCCAGTTCCTGCTCAACCAGATCTGCTTCGCTGCCTGCATCGAAGGCCTGTTCTTCTTCGCTGCGTTCGCCTACGTGTACTACTTCCGTTCGCGCGGCCTGCTGCCGGGCCTGGCCTCGGGCACCAACTGGGTGTTCCGCGACGAGAGCGCGCACATGGAGTTCGCGTTCGAGTCGGTGCGTGTTGTTCGCGAGGAAGAGCCGGACCTGTTCGACGACGAAATGAAGCAGCAGGTCTACGACATGCTGGCCGAAGCCATCGAATGCGAAGTGCAGTTCGCCGAGGACGTGCTGTCCGGTGGCGTGGCCGGCATCTCGACCCGCGACATGCGCCAGTACCTGCAGCACTGTGCCGACCAGCACTTCGCCAAGCTGGGCATGGAAAAGAAGTACAACGTGCGCAACCCGCTGCCGTTCATGGAACTGCAGGACGTGCAGGAACTGACCAACTTCTTCGAACGCCGCGTCTCGGCCTACCAGGTCGGCGTGCAGGGCGAAGTCGCCTTCGACATGAACTTCTGATCGAAGCGGTCAGGCCTGTCGAAACGAGAAACCCCGGCCGGCGCCGGGGTTTCTTGTTTCTGTCGACTCTACAATTACCGCCGCCCTTCCACCGCCATGCGCACCGCCAGCCCGGCCAGCACCGTGCCCATCAGCCAGCGCTGCACCGCATGCCAGGTCGGGCGCGCGGCCAGGAAACCGGCGATGCTGCCTGCCATCACCGCGATCACCGCGTTGACGCTCACACTGACCGCAATCTGGGTGAAGCCCAGCACCAGCGATTGCATCAGCACGCTGCCATGCCCCTCCGGGTGCAGGAACTGCGGCAGCAGCGACAGGTACATCACCGCAATTTTCGGGTTCAGCAGATTGGTCAGGAAACCCATCGCGAACAGCCGACGCGGGCCGTCCGGCGGCAGGTCGCGTACCGCGAAGGGGGAGCGGCCGCCGGGCTTGAGCGCCTGCCAGGCCAGGTACAGCAGGTACAACGCACCGCCGATGCGTAGCGTGTCGTAGGCGAACGGCACGGTCATCAGCAGGGCGGTGATGCCCAGTGCCGCGCACAGCATGTAGAACACGAAGCCCAGCGCCACCCCGCCCAGTGAGATCAGGCCGGCGCGGCGGCCCTGGCAGATCGAGCGCGACACCAGGTAGATCATGTTTGGCTCGGGCGTGAGCACCATGCCCAGCGATATGAGGGCGAAGGCCAGCAGATCGGAGGTCGCGGGCATGGGCGGTCCTGGCAGGGGGCGTGGCGCAGTGTAGCGCCCCCTGCACGGGGCCTGGCTTAAAATTGCCGGACCCCACACCGAAGCACTCCCATGACCCCGATCCCCGAGACCGTGCCGCCCATCGAAGTGCGCATGGCCGAAATCGTCTTCCCCAATCACACCAACCACCTTGGCACCCTGTTCGGTGGCCAGGCGCTGGCGTGGATGGACAAGGCCGCCTTCCTGGCCGCCGCCCGCTACTCACGCCGCACCGTGGTGACCGCGCGCAGCGACCAGGTCGACTTCAAGCTGCCGATCCGCATCGGCCAGATGGTCGAGACCATCGGCCGCATCGTCGAAGTCGGCCGCAGCTCGATGAAGGTCGAGGTGGAGCTGGTCGCCGAGGACCTGCACAGCGGCGAGCGCAAGCTGTGTACCCGCGGCCACTTCGTGATGATCGCGCTGGACGAGGAAGGCCACCCGATCGCGGTGCCGCCCCTGCCAGCGGCCTGACCCGGCCAACTGACCAGCGCTTGCGAGGGCACCCATGCGCCCCCATCTGGCACCCATGACCCCGCCGCTGACCGACTTCATCGACCGCGCCCAGCGCCTGTTCGTGCTGACCGGCGCCGGCTGCAGCACCGCCTCGGGCATCCCCGATTACCGCGATGCCGACGGCCAGTGGAAGCGCACGCCGCCGGTGACCTACCAGGCCTTCATGGGTGAGGCCGCCACCCGCCAGCGCTACTGGGCGCGCAGCCTGCTGGGCTGGCCGCGCTTCGGCCTGGCCCGTCCCAACGGCACCCACCAGGCGCTGGCGGCACTGGAAGCGCGCGGCAAGCTGCAGGTGCTGCTGACCCAGAACGTGGACGGCCTGCACCAGCGCGCCGGCAGCCACAACGTGATCGACCTGCATGGCCGCCTGGACCTGGTGCGCTGCATGGGCTGCGAGCGCCGAAGCGGCCGCGAGGATTTCCAGCAGCGCCTGCTGGATGCCAATCCGGGCTGGGACGCGCTGGAGGCCGGCATCGCACCCGATGGCGACGCCGACCTGGAGACCGACTTCTCCGCGTTCGTGGTGCCCGATTGCCCAGACTGCGGCGGCCTGCTGAAGCCGGATGTGGTGTTCTTCGGCGAAAACGTGCCGCGCGAGCGGGTGGCGGCGGTGCATGACCACCTGCAGCAGGCCGATGCCGTGCTGGTGGTGGGCTCCTCGCTGATGGTGTATTCCGGCTTCCGCTTCGTGCAGGCCGCGGCCAGGGCAGGGTTGCCGGTAGCGGCACTGAACCGAGGCCGCACCCGCGCCGACGACCTGCTGCAGTTCAAGGATGAACGGGACTGCGCCGAAGCGTTGGCAGGTTTCGCGATCCGTTAGAGTCGACTGTCAGTCGACTCCCGCGCGCAGCGCGGGATGTTCAGCCGCATGGCAGAAAGCAGTCGACTGACAGTCGACTCTACCGATGACGCGCCCCCGCGAAACAGCGATCCATCCACACGGTTGATTCGCAGGCCGTGCGGCGGTGCAATACGCCCCCTCCATCCGCCTGTCCCCCGCATCGCCGTGACCCAGCTGTTTTCGCCGATTTCGTTCGGCCCCCTGACCCTGTCCAACCGCATCGTGATCGCGCCGATGTGCCAGTACTCCGCCGAAGACGGCCGCGCCAGCGACTGGCACGCCATGCACTTGGGCAACCTGGCGCAGTCCGGCGCCGGCCTGCTGATCCTGGAAGCCACCGCGGTCGAACCGCGCGGCCGCATCAGCTGGGCCGACCTGGGCCTGTGGGACGACGGCACCGAAGCCGCACTGGCACAGGTGCTGGCCAGCGTCCGCCGCTGGTCGCCGATGCCGCTGGGCATCCAGCTCGGCCACGCCGGCCGTAAGGCCTCGGTGAACCGTCCGTGGGACGGCGGCGGCCAGCTGCCAGCCGACGATGCCCGTGGCTGGCCCACCGTGGCGCCGTCGCCGCTGCCGTTCCATGCCGCCGATCCGGCGCCGCAGGAACTGGACGAAGCCGGCATCGCCGAGGTCGTCGCCGCCTTCGCCGCCAGCGCGGTGCGCGCCGAGCGCCTGGGTTTCGAGCTGATCGAACTGCACGCCGCGCACGGCTACCTGCTGCACCAGTTCCTGTCGCCGCTGAGCAACCGCCGCACCGATGGCTACGGCGGCTCGCTGCCGAACCGCCTGCGCCTGCTGGTGGAAGTGTTCGATGCAGTGCGTGCGGCGGTGTCCGACAAGGTCGCGGTGGGCGTGCGCATTTCCGCCAGCGACTGGGTCGATGGCGGCTGGGACCTGGTGCAGAGCGAGGCGCTGGCGCAGGTGATGGAAGCGCGTGGCTGCAACTTCCTGCACGTTTCCAGCGGCGGCCTGGACGAGCGCCAGAAGATCACGGTGGGCCCGGGTTACCAGGTGCCGTTCGCGGCAGCGATCAAAGCCAAGGTGCGCATGCCGGTCATCGCCGTGGGCATGATCACCGAACCGGAGCAGGCCGAATCGATCCTGCGTCATCGCCACGCCGATGCGGTGGCCCTGGCGCGCGGCATCCTCTATGACCCGCGTTGGCCATGGCACGCCGCAGCTGCACTGCGCGAGAGCGTGGTACCGGCGCCGCAGTACCTGCGCTGCGAGCCGCGCGACGCGCGTGGCGTGTTCAACGCGCGCTGACGCTCACACCCGCCAGGCCGGCGCCATGCCGGCCTGCAGGTGTTCGAACAGCGCGCGGATCTTGGCGGTGAAGTCGCGGCGGTCGCTGACGCAGAAATAGACCTCCATCGGTTCCGGGCGCCATGCACTGTCCGCGCCAAACACCGTCTGCAGGCGGCCGTCGCGCAGGTAGGGCTCGGCCACGAACGCAGCCAATCGAGTGATGCCGGCACCGGCCGCCGCCAGCGTCGCCAGCGCATCGATGTCATCGCAGACCATGCTCGGCGGCAGCGCTGCATCCAGGCGCTGGCCGTCCTTCAGCAGGCCCCAGCGCAGTGGCCGGCCGTCGGTGGGGAAGCGATGCAGCAACCCGCGATGGCTGCCAAGCTCAGAGGGTTGCTGCGGCGTACCGTGGGCCTGCAGGTACGCGGGTGAGGCGCAGAACACGAACGGCACCCGCGCCAGCTGCCGTGCGACCACGCCATCTTCCAGCTGCGCCCCGATGCGGATGCTGGCATCCACCGCTTCCGGCCCATGTTGCACGGCGCGGTCGCTCAGGCGCAGCTCCAGCTGAAGCTGCGGATAGCGTTGCTGCAGCGAGGGCAGCAACGGCGCCAGCACGTGGCGACCGAATGCGCTGCTGCTGGCGATGCGCAGCGGCCCGGCCGGTTCGACGTCGCCGGCGGTGACCATCGCCTGCGCACGCGCCAGGTCGGCTTCTATGTGGCGCACCTGCGCCAGGTAAAGCGCGCCGGCCTCGCTGAGGGCCAGGTGGCGCGTGCTCCGGTTCAGCAGCCGTACGCCCAGATGCGCCTCCAGCCGGCTGATGTTCTGGCCGACGGCGGTGGCGCTGATGCCAAGCGTGCGGGCCGCGGCGGCAATGCTGCCGGTCTCTGCGGTGCGGGTGAAGCTGCGGATCAGTTGCAACAGGTTCATGACCAACCAGCTTGCCACGGGTGCACCCAAGTATCGCTTGGGACTGAACCAAGCTGTTCGGTTGCATCGGTGATTATCGATCCGGCGGGCGCGGCGCTGCCCTACACTCGGGGGATGCGCCCCGACTCCATCCTCACCCTGTCCTGCCCCGACCGTACCGGCATCGTCTACCGCGTGTCCGGCCTGCTGTTCGACCACGGCTGCAACATCCTCGACGCCCAGCAGTTCGGTGACGAGGAAAGCGGCCGCTTCTTCCTGCGCGTGCATTTCGACCGCGACGCCGGGCTGCCACTGGACACCGTTCACGCGGCGATGGCTGGCTTGGCGGCCGGCTTCGGCATGGACTGGCAGCTGCACGACGGCCGCCGCCGCGCACGCCTGCTGGTGCTGGTCAGCAAGCAGGGGCACTGCCTCAACGATCTGCTGTTCCGCGCCCACAGCGGCCAGCTGAAGGTGGATATCGCCGCGGTGGCCTCCAACCACGTCGATTTCGCGCCGCTGGCCGCGTCCTACCAGGTGCCATTCCACCACCTGCCGGTGAACGCGGAAACGCGCGCGGTGCAGGAACAGCAGATCATCGACCTGGTCGAGCGCGAGCGCATCGACCTGGTGGTGCTGGCGCGTTACATGCAGATTCTGTCGCCCACGCTGTGCCGCGCCCTGGCCGGCCGCGCGATCAACATCCATCACAGCTTCCTGCCCAGCTTCAAGGGCGCGCAGCCGTACCACCAGGCGCACGCGCGCGGGGTCAAGATCATCGGCGCCACCGCGCACTACGTCACCGAAGATCTGGACGAGGGCCCGATCATCGAACAGGACGTGGCCCGCGTGGACCACGCGATGGCACCGCGCGAGCTGGTGCGGCTGGGCAGCGATACCGAGTCGCAGGTGCTGGCGCGTGCGGTGCGCCGCCATGTAGAGCACCGCATCCTGCTCAACGGGCATCGCACGGTGGTGTTCCGCTGAGGGGCCTCGCCTCCACGCAGTTCTCACCGGGCTTTGCGGCTCCGCGCGCTACGGTATCTGTCCTGCAGCAGAGGGAGCACCCGCATGGGCCAGCTCGTTGATGGCGTCTGGCAGGTCGGCACCGCAGGTGCCGCCGGCGAGGATGGACAGTTCCACCGCGAGGAATCCACGTTCCGCCACTGGCTCACAGCCGATGGTGGGCCCGGTCCGCAGGGCCAGCCAGGGCATGCGGCCGCATCCGGGCGCTACCGCCTGTACGTCAGCCTGGCCTGCCCCTGGGCCCACCGTGCCCTGATCATGCGCGCGCTCAAGGGCCTGGAATCATTGCTGCCCGTGTCGGTGGTGCACTGGCACATGGGTGACCAGGGCTGGACGTTCCGGCCAGGGCGCGGCGTGATACCCGACCCGGAACTGCAGGCGGAATACCTGCATCACCTGTACACCGCCGCGAAGCCGGGCATGACCGGCAAGGTGACCGTGCCGGTGCTGTGGGACCGCGAGCAGCGGAGCATCGTCAGCAATGAATCGGCCGATATCCTGCGCATGTTCAATGAGGCCTTTGACGGGTGTGGCGCTTTGCCCGGTGATTACTACCCTGCGGCCCTGCGTGCGGACATCGATGCGATCAACGCGCGCGTCTACGAAGCGGTCAACAATGGCGTCTACAAGGCAGGCTTCGCCAGCACCCAGCAGGCCTACGACGAGGCCGTGGAGCCGCTGTTCGAAACGTTGGATATGCTTGATGCGCGGCTTCAGCAGTCGCCGTGGCTGGTGGGTGGTCGAATGACCGAAGCCGATATCCGCCTGTTCACCACATTGCTGAGGTTCGATGCGGTGTACCACGGCCATTTCAAATGCAATGTGCGGCAGATCGCCAGTTACCCCGGTCTGAACGGGCTGCTGCAGCGGATGCTGGCGATGCCTGCGGTCGCCCGCACGGTGGATGCCCACCACATCACCCACCACTATTACCAGAGCCATCGCCAGTTGAACCCGTCCGGCATCGTCGCGCGGGGGCCGGCATGGCTGAGGGACCTGCCGTCCGCGCAGCTGTGAAGCCGTCAATGGATCAAAGGATCGCAATCCCCGCCTTGCCCAGCGCCTCACGCACCATCGCGTCGTTGGCCTCGGTCACCGGCCGGGTCAGCTCCCACAGGAACTTCACCCGGAAGCCCGACTTCACCGCGTCCTGCGCGCTCCACAGCACGCAGTAGTCGCGGGCCAGCCCGCATAGGTGCACTTCGCGGATGCGGCGTTCGTGCAGCCAGCCGGCCAGGCCGGTGGCCGGACGCTCGCCGTCGGGGCCGTGGTTCTCGCGGAAAGCGCTGTACGAATCCACCTGTTGGCGCGTGCCCTTGCGCAGGATCAGATCGGCCACGGTCCAGTCCACGCCCGGGTGCAGCGCGGCGCCATCGCTGCCCTGCACGCAATGGTCGGGCCACAGGGTCTGTGGCTGCGCGTGCAGCAGGAGGGTCTCGAACGCGCGCTTGCCGGGGTGCTGGCTGGCGAACGAGGCGTGGTCGGCGGGGTGCCAGTCTTGGGTGGCCACCACCGTACGGTAGCGGCGCTGCGCTAACAGTTCGGCAATCGGCGCCACCAGCGCATCGCCCTGGTCGCAGGCCAGCGCGCCACCGGGCATGAAGTCCGGCTGCAGGTCGATCACCAGCAGGGCGACATCGGCGGGCAGGGCGGTCATGGCAGGTCCACTACAACGCAAAGGGGCGACCAGCGTGGCCGCCCCGGCGGCACAGGTCAATCGCCCTGCGGCGTCCCAGCGTCCTGCCCGTAGTACAGCAGGCCGATCTTGATCCGCTCCCGGCCGTTCTCGCGGCGATGGCGGTTGGCATCGCGCAGCGAGTACACGCAGCCGCAGTATTCCTGCTGGTAGAACTGCTCGCGCTTGCTGATCTCGATCATGCGGCTGGCACCGCCGCCCTTGCGCCAGTTGTAGTCCCAGTACTGCAGGCCGTCGTAGCGCGAGGCAGCACGGATGCCGCAGTCGTTGATCTGCGCCATGTTCTTCCAGCGCGAGATGCCCAGCGACGAACTGATGGTGTCGTAGCCATGTTCGTGCGCATACAGTGCGGTGCGCTCGAAACGCATGTCGAAGCACATCGTGCAGCGGATGCCGCGCTCGGGCTCGTTTTCCATGCCGCGCGCACGGCTGAACCAGTTGTCGGTGTCGTAGTCGCAGTCGATGAACGGGATGCCGTGCTGTTCGGCGAAGCGGATGTTCTCCTGCTTGCGCAGCTCGTATTCCTTCACCGGGTGGATGTTGGGGTTGTAGAAGAAGATCGCGTAGTCGATCCCGGAGGCGGTGATCGCCTCCATCACCTCGCCGGAGCAAGGCGCACAGCACGAATGCAGCAGCAGGCGCTTGCCGTCGGCGGGCAGGGTCAGGGTAGGGCGTTGGAGCTCGGTCATCGTCAGGTACCGCATGGACCGCCGGCAACGGCGGCGACCCATGCATCGGGCGGGAAAACGGGTCTGGCCGGATACCGTGAAAAGGACGCGCGCGGCCGCGCCGCCTGCACGCGCAGGACAACGGCGGCCCCGGCACCCTCCCCGCGGAGAGTCCAGGTCGAATCAGGGGACGGTCGTGTCCCCCGGCCGGGGCCGGTATTCGGGCTGATGGACACGGGCCGAAGCCCACCTACTCCCTGCCGCTTCCCAGGCGCGAGCCCAGTGCTGTTGGCAGGATTCGTTTCCATTCACCGCTGCGGGGCAGCTCCGGAATGGGCGCGCGAGGCGCCTTCACCGGATTCCCGTTTAAATCCCTCCCCGCGCCGGAGCGACGGGAGGGATACCTTCGGCGTGTGCAAAGTGGACCTGTTGGCGGCCATGGTCAAGGGTCAATTGCCATGCCGAGCTGTGGCTCGTTTCTCAGGCTGTGAGAGCCCCTCTTGCCATACTGTGCATCGACAGACGGGAGGTGGCTCGTGGCGGCGAAGTACTGCGATCTGGTCATGAAAGGCGGCATCACCAGCGGCATCGTGTACCCCAATGCGGTACTGGCGCTGGCGCGCGAGTATCGGTTCAAGAGCATCGGCGGCACTTCGGCCGGCGCCATCGCTGCGGCGGTGGCGGCTGCGGCAGCGTGTGGTGATCGCCGCCAGCAGGCCGGCGAACATCTGCCTGGCGATGCCGGCTATGGTGGGTTGTCGGCGGTATCGGCGCAGCTGTCGCGGCGCGGCTTCATCTACAGCCTGTTCCAGCCCGCACGCGGCGCACGCGCGGCCTATCGGCTGCTGGTGGTGCTGACCGGCAATGCCAGCCTGCCGCACAAATTGCTGTGCCTGGCCGTTGCCGTGTTCGAGATCGCGCCGCTGGAAGTGCTGGTGTCGCTGGCGCTGCTGCTCGGCCTGGGCTGGTGGGGCGGTGGTTGGAGCGGCGTGGCGGCCACGCTGCTGCCGTCGCTGCTGTGTGCGTATGGTGCGGGTGTGGCCGGTGCCGCGCTGCGTGTGGCGCGGGTGGCGCGACGTAACCTGCTGGGCCTGTGCAGTGGACTTGGCCGCGATGCACGTACGCCGGCACTGACCGAGTGGCTGCACGAATGCCTGCAGCAGTTGTCTGGCAAGCCGCTGGATGCACCGCTGACCTTCGCCGACCTGCACGACGCGCCGCGCTATGCCGGCGAGCCGGACAGCCCGCATGCGATCAGCCTGCAGATGATCACCACCTGCGTGTCGCACAACGAGCCGCGTACGCTGCCGCTGGGCGGCGCGCAGTTCTGGTTCCTGCGCGAGGAATTCGAGCAGCTGTTCCCGGCCAGCGTGGTGCAGTGGCTGGTGACACAGGCCGGGCCGCCGCTGGAGGTGGAAGGGCGGCAGTACTACCACCTGCCGCCGGGCCCGCAGCTGCCGGTGCTGGTGGCCACGCGCATGAGCCTGAGCTTCCCGCTGCTGATCAGCGCGGTGCCACTGCACGAGCCCTCGCGCCGCGAGCGCCGCTGCGAACCCACCGCACCTGCAGCCGACCCCGAGCACAACGTAGCCGACAGCATGGAAGGGCTGACCAGCGCCGGGCAGACCTGCGGCCCGGTAATCACCGCGTTCCGCATCTGCTGGTTCTCCGATGGAGGCATCAGCAGCAACTTCCCGATCCATCTGTTCGATGCCGCCCTGCCGCGCTGGCCGACCTTCGCCATCAACCTGGTCTACCCGCAGCACGCCGAAGCGGTGAACCAGGGCAGCGGTGGCCGCCAGTCGCTGGAACACGCGGTGTTCCTGCCCACGGAGAACCGCCACGGCTGGCAGCGCACCTACCAGTCGATCACCACACCGCTGGCAGCCGCCGAGCTGGGGCGCTTCCTGTTCGCGGTGGTGGCGACCATGCAGAACTGGCGCGATCTGCTGCAGGCACGCGCGCCGGGCTATCGCGACCGCATCGTGCACGTCAGCCTGCAGGGCGACGAAGGTGGCATGAATCTGGACATGCCACAGGAGGTGCTCACCCGCATCGCTGACAAGGGCAGCCTGGCTGGTGCGCGCTTCTGTTCGTTCTCGTTCGAGAACCACTACTGGATCCGCTGGCGCAACCTGGCGTCGGCCTATCAGCGTTACACGCTGGAAGTGGCACGAACGGACGACCCGGCGCAGCAGGTGCTGGCCTATCGCTCGGCGTACGCGATGGTTGCGCGCGGTGAACCGTCTCCGCCCTCGTACAAGCTGAGCTCGGAAGACAAGCGACTGGCCTCGCAGCAGCTATGGGGCTTGATGGTCGAGCAGGGTCGCAGCTGGGAGGACCTCGGCCCTGACCTCACCGACGGCGCACCGCGCCCGCTGCCGCAGATGAAGGTCACGCCGATCTACTGACCGGGTAGCAGATCCACGCGTGGCGTGGATCAAGCGTGTCGACCAAGGTCGACACCTACCCACAGCAGCAAAGGATGCCGTTTCGACAGCTCGCGGAGATCTGTCGAAGGCGGGGTGGGTCCGGTGGCGGGGGTGTCCGCGGCATGGATGCCGCGGCCGAGCCCCCAAGGACGGGTCTACGGCGTCCCCCGCCACCGGACCCATCCCGCCATCCCACGAAATGCCAGCTTTTGCCGTTGCTTCGGCCTCTGCAGGTGCAGGGCGCAGCCCTGCAAAACCCCCTACCTCCCCGGCAACTGCGCGAACGCGCGCTGCATGCAGTCCTCGCGCGGGCACACCCGGCAGCCCGGCCCGATCGACACCGAATTGCCCGGGCTCTGCACGTCCAACCCCAGCGAATACACCAGCCGCTCGGCATGCTGCAGGTCGCAGCCCAGTGCTACCGCAAACGTCTTGCGCGGCTGGCCATGCCCAACCGGGCCGCTGCTGACCTGCCGTGCCAGCCAGAAATGGCGGCGGCCATCGGGCATGCGCGCAGTCTGGGTGAGGATACGCCCGGGCTGGTTGAATGCCTCGTAGACGATCCACAGTGGGCACGAGCCGCCCACCTGCGAGAAGTGGAAGTCGGTGGCCGAATGGCGCTTGGACACATTGCCGGCGCGGTCCACACGGATGAAGAAGAACGGCAGCCCGGGTGCGCTGCGCCGCGCCAGCGTGCTCAGCCGATGGCAGACCGCCTCGAAGCCGACGCCGAACTGGTGGGCCAGCAGTTCGATGTCGTAGTTGCAGGCCTCGGCGGCGCGCAGGAAGCGCATGTACGGCATCACCAGCGCGCCGGCGAAGTAGTTTGAAAGACCGATACGTGCCTGCGCGATGCGCGCGTCATCGCTGAAGCCGGCACGTGCCACCACCGCATCGATCTGCGGCAGGTAGCCGTGCAGGGCCAGTTCGGCGGCCATCTGGAATGCCTGCTGGCCCGGCTCCAGGTAGTCCGGCAGCCACAGCCGCCGTGCAGCGGCATCGTACTGGCGTTTCTCGCGCCCGGCCTGCAGCGCGGCCACTTCCACCAGCACGCCGTGGCGGTCGGCCAGCAGCTGGCGCAGCCGCGGCGCCACGTGGCCGGGCGACAGCCCCCACTCGGCGAACAGGCGTTCGGCCAGCTCATCCAGCTCGGGGATGTGGTTGTGCATGCGGTTGAAGAACTCTCGCACCTGGTCACCGGCGGGCAGGGTGCTGCCGGCACCGGGCTCGCCCAATTGGAACTCCAGGGCAGCGGCATGCTCGCGCAGGGCCAGGTGGCGGCGATGCAGATCGAGCAGGGCGCGGCTGACCTGCGGCAGGTTGCCGGCCAATGCGCGCAGTTCGGTGGCGCTGACCTCGGCCAGACCCAAGTCGCGCAGGGTTTCGCCCAAGGCTTCCTGCAGTGCGGCGGGCTCATCCTCGTCGAACAGCGCCGAAACATCGCCGAGTACCTGGCCCAACTTCTTCTGCACGGCCGGGGTCAGCGGGCGCTTGTTGCGCTCGATCTGGTTCAGGTAGCTGGCCGACAGCCCCAGCGCCCGCGCCAGGTCGGCCTGGCTGTAACCGCGCTGCTCGCGCAGCCGCAGCAGGCGCAGGCCAAGTTGTCGCTGGGGGGTTGAATAATTCACAGAATTAACAGGAATCGTGGGGTGCGTTGGCCAGATTAAGCGGATTCAGGCCGGAAATCGAGGTGAGTGCTGTGAATAATGCCAAGCATCTTTCGAGCCCGTGGGATTGTCGTCATGACTGTTGCAGCGCCCCGTATCCGCATGCTGATCGATGGCCAGTTCATCGAATCGGCCACCTCCCACTGGCAGGACGTGGTCAATCCCGCCACCCAGGACGTCCTGGCCCAGGTGCCGTTCGCCACCGCCGGTGAAGTGGACGCCGCCGTTGCTGCTGCCAAGGAAGCGTTCAAGACCTGGCGCAAGACCCCGATTGGCACCCGCGCACGCATCTTCCTGAAGTACCAGCAGCTGATCCGCGAGAACATGAGCGAGCTGGCCCACATCCTCACCGCTGAACAGGGCAAGACCCTGCCGGATGCGGAAGGTGATGTGTTCCGTGGGCTGGAAGTGGTCGAGCACGCGGCTGCCATCGGCAATCTGCAGCTGGGCGAGCTGGCCAACAACGTGGCCAATGGCGTGGACACCTACACGATCATGCAGCCGCTGGGCGTGTGCGCCGGCATCACCCCGTTCAACTTCCCGGCGATGATCCCGCTGTGGATGTTCCCGATGGCCATTGCCACCGGTAATACCTTCATCCTCAAGCCGTCCGAGCAGGACCCGATGGTCACCATGCGCCTGGTCGAGCTGGCGCTGGAAGCCGGCATTCCGAAGGGCGTGCTGAACGTGGTGCATGGCGGCGAAGAAGTGGTCAACGCGATCTGCGACCACCCGGACATCAAGGCCGTGTCGTTCGTCGGTTCCACCCGCGTCGGCACCCACGTCTACAACCGCGCCTCGCTGGCCGGCAAGCGCGTGCAGTGCATGATGGGCGCCAAGAACCACGCCGTGGTGCTGCCGGACGCCAACAAGGAGCAGACCCTCAACGCGATGGTCGGCGCCGCCTTCGGTGCGGCCGGCCAGCGCTGCATGGCCGCCTCGACCCTGGTGCTGGTCGGTGAAGCACGCAACTGGGTGCAGGACCTGGTGACCAAGGCCAAGACCCTCAAGGTCAGTGGCGGCACCGTGGCCGGCACCGATGTCGGCCCGGTCATTTCCTGCAGCGCCCGCGAGCGCGTGGAAGGCCTGATCGCTTCGGGCGTGGAGCAGGGCGCCAAGCTGGTGCTCGATGGCCGCAACCCGCAGGTCGATGGCTTCGAGAAGGGCAACTTCGTCGGCCCGACCATCTTCGCCGGTGTCACCACCGACATGCGCATCTACCAGGAAGAAATCTTCGGGCCGGTGCTGGTCATCCTCGAAGCGGAAACGCTGGAAGACGCCATCACGATGGTCAACAGCAACCCCAACGGCAACGGCACCGCACTGTTCACCCAGTCCGGCGCGGCCGCACGCAAGTTCCAGGAAGACATCGATGTCGGCCAGGTCGGCATCAACGTGCCGATCCCGGTGCCGGTACCGCTGTTCTCGTTCACCGGTTCGCGCGCCTCCAAGCTGGGCGACCTGGGCCCTTACGGCAAGCAGGTGGTGCTGTTCTACACCCAGACCAAGACGGTCACCGCGCGCTGGTTCGATGACGAGACGCTGAGCCACGGCGTCAACACCACGATCAGCCTGAAGTAACGGCAGGAGCAGCCATGAGCCACTCGATGACGACGGAACTGGAAGAAGCACAGCAGGCGTACCGCGAGGCTGCGCGCGACTTCGCACAGGCCGAACTGGCGCCGCACGCCGCGCGATGGGATGCGGAGGGCATCTTTCCGCGCGAGGCGATCGCCAAGGCCGGTGAACTGGGCTTCTGCGGTCTGTACATGGACCCGGAAGTGGGCGGCAGCGGCCTGAGCCGACTGGACGCCGCCGTCGTCATCGAGGAGCTCGCCAACGTCGATCCGTCGACTGCGGCCTACATCAGCATCCACAACATGGCCTCGTGGATGGTGTCCAAGTGGGGCCAGCCGACGCTGCGTGATGCGTGGGGCACCGATCTGTCCTCGGGCAGCAAGCTGGCCTCGTACTGCCTGACCGAGCCGGGCGCCGGTTCCGATGCGGCCTCGCTGAAGACCACCGCCGTGCGCGACGGTGACCACTACGTGCTGAACGGCTCCAAGGCCTTCATCTCCGGCGCCGGTGCCACCGAGCTGCTGGTGGTGATGGCGCGTACCGGCGGTGCCGGTGCGGGTGGGGTCAGCGCCATCGCAGTGCCGGCCGACCTGCCGGGCATCAGTTTCGGCCGCAAGGAAGAGAAGATGGGCTGGAACAGCCAGCCCACCCGTGGCATCACCTTCGAGAACGTCCGCGTGCCGGTCAGCCACCTTCTGGGAGAGGAAGGCGGCGGCTTCAAGCTGGCGATGAAGGGGCTCGATGGCGGCCGCATCAACATCGCCGCCTGCTCGTTGGGTGCCGCGCAGGGCGCACTGGATGCCGCGCGTCGCTACATGGGCGAGCGCCGCCAGTTCGGCAAGGCGCTGGCCGAGTTCCAGGCGCTGCAGTTCAAGCTGGCCGACATGGCCATCGAACTGGTCGCCGCGCGGCAGATGGTGCATTCGGCTGCGCGCAAGCTCGATGCCGGTGCCAGCGATGCCAACGTGTGGTGCGCGATGGCCAAGCGCTTCGCCACCGATGCCGGCTTCAAGATCTGCAACGAAGCACTGCAGATCCACGGGGGCTACGGCTACATCCGCGAATACCCGATCGAGCGCCTGCTGCGCGACAGCCGTGTGCACCAGATCCTGGAAGGCACCAACGAGATCATGCGGGTGATCGTTGCCCGTCACCTGCTCAACACCGAAGAGGAACTGCGATGAAGGATTGGCGTACCCAGGCGCATGTGGGCCTGAAGGTCGAGGCCGATGGCCACACCGCCGTGGTCACCCTGCACAACCCGCCGGCGCACACCTGGACCGTGCACAGCCTGTCCGCGCTGCGCGACCTGGTGGGCGCGCTCAACGCAGACCGCGACGTCTACGTGCTGGTGATCACCGGTGACGGCGAGAAGTTCTTCTCCGCCGGTGCCGACCTCAACCAGTTCGCCTGCGGTGACAAGGCCGCTGCACGTGAAGCGGCGCGCCGCTTCGGCGAAGCCTTCGAAGCGCTGTCCGGGTTCCGTGGCGTATCGATCGCCGCGATCAACGGCTACGCCATGGGCGGTGGCCTGGAGTGTGCGTTGGCCTGCGACCTGCGCATCATCGAAGACCACGCCCAGGTCGCACTGCCGGAGGCCACCGTCGGGCTGCTGCCGTGCGCCGGTGGCACCCAGAACCTGCCGCGCCTGGTCGGCGAGGGCTGGGCCAAGCGCATGATCCTGCTGGGCGAGCGCATCAACGCCGAGACCGCGCTGCGCATTGGCCTGGCCGAAGAAAAGGTCGGCAAGGGCGAAGCCAAGGCACTGGCCTTGGAATGGGCGAAGAAGGCCGGCAAGCAGAGCCCGACCAGCATCGCCGCCTGCAAGGCCCTGGTGCAGTCCACCCGCACCGGCACCCACGCCTCGGCGCTGGTGGCCGAGCGCGAGGCCTTCGTCGACCTGTTCGACACCGCTGACCAGGTCGAGGGGGTGACGGCCTTCCTGGAAAAGCGCGCCGCGCAGTGGAAGAACGCATGAGCACCGACACCGTTGCCGACGGCGCACCGGTGCTGTTCGAAGAGCGCGTGGCCAGCAACGGCACGCGCATCGGCTTCGCCACGCTCAACGCACCGCGCACGCTCAATGGCTTCTCGCTGCCGATGGCGCATCTGCTGCTGAAGCAGTTGAACGCCTGGGCCGACGATGACGGCATCGCGATGGTGGTGTTGCAGGGTGCCGGCGAAAAGGCGTTCTGCGCCGGTGGCGACCTGCACAGCCTGTACAAGGCCATGGTCGCCTTCCGCGAAGAAGGCCACAGCGACATCCGCGAAAACGACTACGCCGCCGAATTCTTCGACGTCGAATACCGCGTCGATTACCTGATCCACACCTACACCAAGCCGATCCTGTGCTGGGGCCACGGCATCGTGATGGGTGGCGGCATCGGCCTGATGTCCGGTGCCAGCCACCGTGTCGTGAGCGAACGTTCCAAGCTGGCCTTCCCGGAAATCACCGTCGGTCTGTTCCCAGATGTCGGTGGCAGCTGGCTGCTGCCGCGCGTACCGGGCAAGGGCGGTCTGTTCCTGGCCCTGACCGGCGCACTGCTCAACCCCGGCGATGCCATCTACGCCGGCCTGGCCGACGTGCACGTGGCCGAAGAGCGCCGCAGTGCAGTGTTCGATGCGCTGCTGCAGGTGGCCTGGTCGGGCGATGCCGCGCACAACCACGAACGCCTCAGCCATCTGCTGCAGTCACACGCCAGCGATGCAGCCACCGGCCCGCTGCTGGCCAATGCCGCGCAGGTCGACGCGCTGTGCGAGGGCGATGACCTTGCCGCCATCATCGATCGCATCAGCGGCCTGCAGACCGGAGATGCCTGGCTGCAGGCGGCACAGAAGACCCTCGCCGCCGGTGCGCCCGGCTCGGCACGTCTGGCGTTCGAGCTGCAGCGCCGCAGCGCCGGCCACGACCTGGCCAGCGTCTATCGGCTGGAGTACATCACCGCGCTGCACTGCGCCGCCCACGGCGATTTCGCCGAAGGCATCCGCGCGCTGCTGATCGACAAGGACCGCAACCCGCAGTGGAACCCGGCCACGCTGGCCGAGGCCACCGCCGCGTGGGCCGATACGTTCTTCGCTTCGCCCTGGGCCGATGCCGCGCATCCGCTGGCCGACCTGGGCACCCCCGTCGCTGAAAGGAGCCTGGCATGAGCCGCATTGCATTCATTGGGTTGGGCAACATGGGTGGCCCGATGGCCGCCAATCTGGTCAAGAACGGCCACACCGTGCGCGTGTTCGATCTGGTCCCGGCCGCGGTGCAGGCGGCCGTCGACGCCGGCGCCAGCGCCGCCGCATCGGCACGCGAAACCCTGGCCGATGCCGAAGTGGTGATCTCGATGCTGCCGGCCAGCCGCCATGTCGAAGGCGTGTACCTGGGCGATGACGGCATCCTCGCCGCGATTCCGGCCGGTGCACTGGTCATCGACTGCAGTACCATTGCCCCGGCCAGCGCACGCAAGGTTTCCGAAGCCGCGGCCGCGCGTGGCCTGCAGATGATCGACGCGCCGGTGTCCGGCGGTACCGCCGGTGCCCAGGCCGGCACCCTGACCTTCATCGTCGGTGGCGAAGAGGACGCGCTGGAACGCGCGCGCCCGGTGCTGCAGGCGATGGGCAAGAACATCTTCCACGTGGGCGCCAGTGGTGCCGGCCAGGTTGCCAAGCTGTGCAACAACATGGCGCTGGGCGTGATCATGGCGGTGACCGGCGAAGCCATTGCCCTGGGCGTGGCGCACGGGCTGGACCCGAAGGTGCTGTCGCAGATGATGGCGGTCAGCACCGGCCGCAGCTGGGCCACTGAAGTGTGCAACCCGTGGCCGGGCGTGCTGGAGAACGCGCCTGCGTCGCGCGGCTACAGCGGCGGTTTCGGCAGCGACCTGATGCTGAAGGACATGGGCCTGGCGGTGGAAGCGGCGATGAGTGTCGGCGCCTCGATTCCGCTGGGCGAAGTGGCCCGCAACCTGTACTCGATGAACCACCAGGCCGGCCGCGGCAAGCTGGATTTCTCCAGCGTCGTGCAGCTCATTACGAGCGAGAAGTGACCTGGTAGTGCCGGCTGCTGGCCGGCAACCTCATGCCCCCATGCGGGACAACGAAGGTGGGATGGGCGGATGCCCGGTTTCGATCGGCATCCGCCCATTTTTTTGCCCTGCACGCGGGTAGTGCCGGCCGCTGGCCGGCATCAACGCATCAGGCGACGATCAGCGTCACGTCGATGTTGCCGCGGGTGGCGTTGGAGTACGGGCAGACGATGTGAGCCTTCTGCACCAGTTCTTCCACCTGCTCGCGCGGCACGCCCGGCACGTTGATGGTCAGCTCGGCTTCAATGCCGAAACCGGTCGGGATCTGGCCGATGCCAACCTTGCCGGTGACGGTGGTGTCGGCCGGCAGCGCGACCTTGGCCTGGCCGGCCACGAACTTCAGCGCGCCCAGGAAGCAGGCCGAGTAGCCCGCGGCGAACAGCTGCTCCGGGTTGGTGCCCGGGCCACCCGCGCCGCCCAGCTCACGCGGGGTCGACAGCTGGATGTCCAGCACGTTGTCGGAGGAGACGGAACGGCCTTCACGGCCGCCGGTGGAGGTGGCCTGGGCGGTGTACAGAACCTTTTCGATGGACATCGGGATGCTCCTGGTCGGTGGGTGGGTGTTGCGTTGGAGCCTACTGTGCCCGGTTTCCGCGTACGTTGGGTTGCAATGCGTACGAAAAACTTGATCGATCGTCCTACTGTCCTAGATCGTCCACTCGCGGTCGGTGGTGAACATGATGGTCAGCCAGCGGTCCGGCGAGGCTTCACCCAGTGCATCGCCGATCTCGTCGCGCAGCTGGTCCCATTCCAGCAGCGGCCGTGGCGGATCGTCCTCGCGCACCACGAAGAACAGCTCGATCTGCTCGCCACGCCCGACCTGCGCCACGTAGCTGCGGTGCTCGACGAAGCCATGCTTGGCGACGATGTCGCGCGCCACTGCATCTACGTGCGCCTGCAGCTCCGGCGGAGTCACCAGCAGGATGCCGGCCAGCGCCCGGCGCACGGTGCCGAGCGGGGCGATCATCACCAGCACGCAGACGAAGGCGAGGATGGCCGGGTCGATGTACGGCCCCACCCACGCCCACGACGTGCCCTGCACCAGCGCGCCGCCGAGGAAGGCGAGCAGATAGCAGGCCGACATGCTTGCGGCGATCACCCAGTTCTTCGCATCCAGCGCGATGAACTCCGAACCGATGCGGCGGTTGGCGCGCAGCACGAACCAGGCCAGCGCGCTTTCGGCCCCCAGTGACAGGCCGGCGAAGATGATCGCCGGGCCCAGTGCGATGTGGCGGCCACCGGACATCAGCGCATCTACCGCATTGACCAGCGCATACAGCGCCGCACCGATCATCAGCGTGCCGCTGACCCCCAGCACGATCGGCTCCAGATGCCAGAAGCCCATGGTGAAGCGCTGGTTGAGCCGCGACTGCAGGGCATCGGTGTTGGTGGACAGCGCGATCAGCCGCGCCACCAGCAGCGACAGCCAGGTCATCACCACGTCGATCAGCCCGTAGATGCCATCGAAGATGATCAGCGAGGAATTGGCCAGCAGGCCGAACACCACCGCGGCCACCGCCAGCAGCAGCGCACCGGCGATCGACAGGCGAAGCACGCCCTGTTCGGTGGTCGGGTCGAAGAAATGCGGGCGATCGGTAGCCATGACCTGATTGTAGAGCGGAGCCACGCTCAGCTGCCTTTTGCGGCTGACCGCGCTCCCCTCATGCAGCCACTTCCCGTAGACTACGCCCCTCCCACGCACCGACCCCGCCCTGCAGTGATCACGCCACCCTGACCCTTGCCGCACCTCGGCAGCCGGCCCGCCCGGCTCAGGAACCCGTGTCCATCCACTGCAGCGCCTCGCGGCCAGGCCGCGTGTGCGCGGAGTTTTCCCATGCAAACGTCCTATCCACTGCGCCAGCAATGGCTCGGCAACCTCCGTGGCGACCTGCTGTCCGGCATCATCGTCGCCCTGGCCCTGATTCCCGAGGCCATTGCCTTCTCGCTCATTGCCGGCGTCGACCCCAAGGTCGGCCTGTACGCCGCGTTCTCGATTGCCGTGATCACCGCCATCGCCGGCGGCCGCCCCGGAATGATCTCCGCCGCCACCGGTGCGATGGCGCTGGTGATGGTCGACCTGGTCAAGGACCACGGCCTGCAGTACCTGTTCGCCGCCAGCATCCTGGCCGGCCTGCTGCAGGTGCTGGCCGGCGTGTTCAAACTGGGCTCGCTGATGCGCTTCGTCTCGCGCTCGGTCATCACCGGCTTCGTCAATGCACTGGCGATCCTGATCTTCCTGGCCCAGATGCCCGAGCTGATCGGCCGTGGCCCGGCCGTGTACGTGCTCTGTGCCGCCGCGCTGGCGATCATCTACCTGCTGCCGCGCATCACCCGCGCAGTGCCGTCGCCGCTGGTGGCGATCGTGCTGCTCACCGCCGTGGTGATCGGCTTCGGCATCGACGTGCGCAGCGTCGGCGACATGGGCCAGCTGCCCGACAGCCTGCCGCACTTCCTCATTCCCGATGTGCCGTTTACCTGGGAAACCCTGCGCATCCTGCTGCCGGTGTCGGCCACGCTGGCGGTGGTCGGCCTGCTCGAATCGATGATGACGCTGCAGATCGTCGAGGACATCACCGAGACGCCCAGCGAGCGCAACCGCGAATGCGTCGGCCAGGGCGTGGCCAACACGGTCACCGGCTTCCTCGGCGGCATGGCCGGCTGCGCGATGATCGGCCAGTCGATCATCAACGTAACCTCCGGTGGCCGTGGCCGTCTGTCATGCCTGGTGGCCGGTGTCGTGCTGCTGGCAATGGTGGTGTACGGCAGCGAGCTGGTGCAGCAGATCCCGATGGCGGCGCTGGTGGCGGTGATGATCATGGTCAGCATCGGCACCTTCAGCTGGCGCTCGCTGCGCGACCTGCGCACCCATCCACGCAGTTCGTCGGCGGTGATGCTGCTGACCGTGGTGGTCACCGTGGCCACCCACGACCTGGCCAAGGGCGTGCTCAGCGGCGTGCTGCTGTCGGCGCTGTTCTTCGCGCGCAAGGTGGGCCGCTTGCTGGAGGTGCAACGCGAGGAGGTGGGTGATACCCAGGTCTACCGCGTGCGCGGCCAGGTGTTCTTCGCTTCCGCTGGCCAGCTTGGCGTGGCGTTTGATTACCGGCAGGTGGCACCGAAGGTGCAGATTGACCTGCGCGATGCCCATCTGTGGGATCTGACCGCCGTGGCCGCGCTGGAGAGCGCGCAGGAAAAACTGGCCGCGCATGGCGCCGATGTAACGGTGGTGGGGCTCAATGCCGCCAGCCGGACGCTGATCGAGCAGGTGGGTAGGCGCGGCGGCGGGCACTGAGGTCGCACTCATCAATCGCCGCCACCTGTGCTGGGACATGGGTCCATAAGCGCTTCTGCAGGGGGCACCCGGGTGACCGCAGCGGCGGTCGCCCGCGTTGTTGCATCAGTGCCGGCGGCCCATGCACCTGACTTCCACCCGCATGTCGGCGTCCATCACTTCGCTGGTGCAGATCATCTGGTTGTCGCCCGGCCCGATGTTGGGGCGCACGCCCAGATCGAAGAGGTAGCGACTGAAGTCCATGTAGGCGTCACTGGTGATGCCACCGGGGAACTCGTACACCACGGGCTTGCCGTCCTTGGCAACGTCTGCTTTGGTCTCTGGAACCGGGTTGCCGTGAACGTCGCGGCCGGTGCCGGGAATAGGCGCCCAGCTTTTCATCTCGCTGTCGTAGGAGGCCTTGACCGTGGAGCCATCGGCGAAGTTCAGCGTGGTCACCGGGCGGCCCGCAGTCAGCGAGATGTTCTTTCCCCTGACCGAATTGACGAACGTCATGTGCGCCGCATACCCGCGGGCGCGCCAGGAGGCATTCAACTGCTCGATCGCGTTGTTCATCCTGGCCGGGCTCTGCAATGCATCGTATACGGTTGCCGGAACCGGCCTGTCTGCGGCGGGAGCCGCCAGTGCCCGTCGCACGCGTGCAGTCGCCATCGCTTGCTGGGGGAGTCTCCACGTGTTCGATGCAACGTCGTAGTTCATTTCAAGGCTGCGCCCATTCGCGTGCCAGAAGCGGACCAGGGCTACGAAGTAGTCTTCCAGGTCCTGTTCGATCGGCAGCTCCTGGATCCTGCGATCCCACAGGATGACGAACTTCCGTATTTCTCCCGTGGAAATACTGGTCACCAGCGCACCGCCGACGTCGACGTCCGACAGCGCGGCCGCCTGCATCTGAGCGTATGAACACCCTTCGCACGGGATATCTTGTATCTGCTTCAACTGCGCGTGCGCTCCCTGCGCACAGAGCAACAACGCCACCGCAGTGGCGTATCGGAACAGCCTCATCGAATTCGATTCCTAGATGGATGGATTGGGTAGGAAATGAATGACGATCCTGGCTACTGCCGCAATGACCAGCGCAATCGACACGGCGCGGGTGAAGCGATGAATCTCGCGCCGTTGGAAGGGTATCCATACCGTGAGCAGGATGGTCGTGAGGCCAAAGACCAGCACCGGGGTGCCGGAAGTCGCCATCGCCATGCACAGGCTGATGAAGGCGAACAGTTCCAGGACCAGTTCGATATAGGTGCGTTGCTGCATTACATGTTCCGTTTGCTTGGGACATCCATGCCGCACATCGTTGTACGGCACTCAAATGATATCACTTCTCATTCGTATTTGATGGCGTGACAGGCGTGTGCCACAGCGGCAATGGGGCACCGGCGCTTCGAACGCTGCCTGACGACCCGGCGCCATTCAGACACCCGGTGTAAACTATTGATCTCACTGGCAATGCCAGTCTCCTCGATCAACGCTCCGATGACGTCCGCCACCGCCCGTTACGCCGACTCCCTGCGCCTGTCCGTTGCCCCGATGATGGACTGGACCGATCGCCACTGCCGCGTGTTCCACCGCGTGCTGGCGCCGGGCGCGCGCCTGTACACGGAGATGGTGCACGCCAACGCGGTCATCCACGGCGACCGTGAGCGCCTGCTCGGCTTCGATGCCAGCGAACAGCCGCTGGCGCTGCAGCTGGGTGGCAGCGATCCGGCCCTGCTGGCACAGGCCGCGCGCATCGCCGCCGAGTGGGGCTACGACGAGGTCAACCTCAACTGCGGCTGCCCGTCCGACCGCGTGCAGGCCGGGCGCTTCGGCGCCTGCCTGATGCGCGAGCCGGTGCTGGTGGCCGAGTGCGTGGCGGCCATGGTCGATGCGGTCGACATCCCGGTGACGGTGAAGTGCCGCCTGGGCGTGGACGAGGACAACGATTACGACGTATTCGCCGCCTTCGTCGACCACCAGGTCGCCGCCGGTGCGGCAATGGTGGTGGTGCATGCGCGCAATGCCTGGCTGAAGGGCTTGTCACCTAAGGAGAACCGCGAGGTTCCGCCGCTGAAGTACGATTGGGCGTATCGCCTGAAGCAGGAGCGACCGGCGCTGCCCGTGGTGCTCAACGGTGGCCTGGCCAGCGTCGAGGCGGTGCAGGCACAGGCGGCGCACGTCGATGGCGTGATGCTGGGCCGTGCGGCCTACCACGACCCCTACCTGCTGCATCAGCTGGAGGCGCTGCACACCGGCGCCCCGCTGCGGTCCCGCGGCGACCTGCTGCGCGCGCTGCGCCCCTACGTGGAAGCGCGCCTGGGCGAAGGCTTGGCGCTGAAGCACATCACCCGTCACCTGCTGGGCCTGTTCCACGGCCAGCCGGGTGGCCGCGCGTTCCGCCAAGTGCTGAGCGAGGGCGCACACCGCCCGGGCGCCGATTGGGCCCTCGTCGAGCAGGCGCTGGCCGTCACCGAACGCCAAGCCGATCGCGCTGCAGCGTGACCGAAGTCACTTTCCTGACTTGACAAGGGACGGTGATTCGTCCCGAATGTTCATTTAGCTGAACGGAGCGGGGCCTGGGCCGGAAAAGTTCAGACCGGATTCACTGCCCAAAACCAAGAATTTGCAAAAGATTTGTAAAGCGCCGGGTCCCGAACCCGGTCCCCGGATTTACGACTTTTGAACGAATCGCCGTGCTCGGCTAGGATCGCATTGATGTCTTCCGCTCCCTTCCATTGCCGCATTGCCCTGGCCACCTGCGTGGTGCTGGCGGCTGCGCCGCTGTCGTCGGCGCTGGCGCAGCAGCCGCCGCGTGGCGAGCAGGGACGCGCGGAGATGATGGAGCGGGGCGAGCGCGGTGGCCGTGGCGACGAGCGTTCGCTGTCCGATGCCGTGCGCCGCGTGCAGCGCAGCACCGGCGGCCACATCCTGGGCGCCGAGCGCGTGCCGTTCGATGGTCGTGACATCAACCGGGTGAAATACATGGACGACCGGGGCCGGGTCCGCTACATGGACGACCCCGCCCCGTCGCGTTCACAGCCGCGCACGCCGCGGTCGGATATGTCATCACTACGCGGCGATAACCCCTGAACAGGGATAGTTGTCGCCATCAACCCGTACCCACAGGCCTCCGGGCCACACCCAGGACACTAGGGAGAGTTCATGCGTATCCTTCTGGTCGAAGACGAAGCCCCGCTGCGTGAGACCCTGGCAGCCCGGCTCAAGCGCGAAGGCTTTGCCGTCGATGCTGCGCAGGACGGCGAGGAAGGCCTCTACATGGGCCGCGAAGTGCCGTTCGATGTCGGCATCATCGACCTCGGCCTGCCCAAGATGTCGGGCATGGAGCTGATCAAGGCCCTGCGCGACGAAGGCAAGAAGTTCCCGGTGCTGATCCTGACCGCGCGTTCGAGCTGGCAGGACAAGGTCGAGGGCCTGAAGCAGGGCGCCGACGATTACCTGGTCAAGCCGTTCCACGTCGAAGAGCTGCTGGCCCGCGTCAACGCGCTGCTGCGCCGCGCCGCTGGCTGGAGCAAGCCGACCCTGGAATGCGGCCCGGTCGCCCTGGATCTCGCCGCGCAGACCGTCAGCGTGGCCGGCAGCAATGTCGACCTCACCAGCTACGAGTACAAGGTGCTGGAGTACTTGATGATGCACGCTGGTGAACTGGTCTCCAAGGCCGATCTCACCGAGCACATCTACCAGCAGGACTTCGACCGCGACTCGAACGTGCTGGAGGTCTTCATCGGCCGCCTGCGCAAGAAGCTGGACCCGGATGGCGAACTGAAGCCGATCGAGACCGTGCGCGGTCGCGGCTACCGTTTCGCGATTCCGCGCAACGAGGGCTGAGCCGGCTCAGCCTGGCGATACCATGATGTCCGGCCGTCTGTGGTTCTTCCGACGCTGGCGGCCGCGCTCTCTGCAGGCGCGCCAGATGCTGGCCGCCTCCGTGGGCCTGGTCGCGTTCCTGGCCCTGGCCGGTTACGCGCTGGACGCTGCCTTCGCCGATACGGCGAAGGCGAACCTGCGTGAGCGCCTGAAGAACTACGCCACCGCCTACGCGGCCGGCATCGACTTCACCCGCGACCGCTCGCTGTACATCCGCGAGCAGCCGCCGGATCCGCGCTTTGATGTGCCCGGCAGCGGCCTGTACCTGCAGGTGGTGATGCCGGACGGCAAGGGCAATTCGATGTCCGCCGAAGGCCCGATGCTGCCCACCGTGGGCGGGGGCCTGCTGGCTCCGCGCCAGGAAGTATTCGAAGGCCCGCTGCCGATGATCCAGATCGATGGCAGCCAGGGCTCGGTGTACCGCTATGGCCTGGGCCTGGTATGGGATGCCGACGCCGACCCCGCCACCGAATTCCCTTACACCATCTACGTGATGGAAGACTCGCGCGCGCTGGGTGCGCAGCTGCGTGTGTTCCGTGGCCGCGTCTGGTTCTACCTGGGTGGCATCGGCCTGATCCTGCTGCTGCTGCAGACCGTCATCCTGCAGTGGAGCCTGCGCCCGCTGCGCCGCGTGATCACCGAGCTGACCAAGGTGCAGCGGGGCGAGACCGCGCGCATGAGCGAGCGCCACCCGCGCGAGCTGGAGCCGCTGACTGACAGCATCAACGCCTTCATCGAGAGCGAGCGCGAGAACCTCGAGCGCCAGCGCAATACCCTGGCCGATCTGGCACACAGCCTGAAGACGCCGATCGCGGTGCTGCGCACGCAGATGGACAGCGGTGCCGGCGACAGTGCGCTGCGCGAAGAACTGGACGTGCAGCTGCAGCGCATGAACAACCTGGTCTCGTACCAGCTGGCGCGCGCGGCGTCGTCGGGCCACAAGCTGTTCTCCGCACCGTTGCCGATCGAATCCAACGCCGAAGAGATCGTGCGCGGCCTGGAAAAGGTCTACGCCTCCAAAGGCGTGCTGTGCGAATTCGACATCGAACCGGCCGCGCGCTTCCACGGCGAACCGGGTGACCTGCAGGAACTGCTGGGCAACCTGCTGGAAAATGCCTTCAAGTGGGCCAACCGCCGCGTGCTGCTGACCGCGCAGCCGCTGCCGGCCCCGAACGCGCGTCGCGCCGGCCTGCTGCTGGCGGTGGATGACGATGGCCCGGGCATTGCCCCGGACGACATCGGCAAGGTGCTGCAGCGTGGCGTGCGTGGCGACGAGCGCGTGCAGGGCCACGGCATCGGCCTGTCGATCGTGCAGGACCTGATCAAGGATTACCGCGGCGAACTGATCGTGGGCCGCTCCAGCGAACTGGGCGGCGCCCGCTTCGAAGTGCGCCTGCCGCCGGGGCCGTAAACCGCGCGGTCCCGAGGGTGTTCCGGCACTACCGCGCGTCGAAGGCTGGCGGCTCGCCGTAGAACCGCCGCAGCTGCGCGGCCACCTCCGGCAACGCCTGCTGCAGCAGGTCCGGTGCGGAGAAGTGATACTCGCTGGCGACCGCGAAGAATTCTTCCGGCGCTTCCGCCGCATACGGATCGATCAGCACCTCTTCACCGGCATCCACCTGCGCACAGAACCCGTCGTAGGCGCGCTGGAAGATGGCCGCCCACTCCCGCTGCCATTCGCGCGGCAGCGGCGGCGTGCCGTCCATCGCGCCATCCAGCGCATCCAGCTTGTGCACCATCTCGTGCACCGCCACGCAGTAACCCTCGTGTGGCGCGGCCAGGTCGGCCTGCACATCGGCCCAGGACAGGATCAACGGGCCGCTGTCCCACGACTCGCCAATCAGCTCGTCATCCCATTCGTGCAGCACTCCGGCCGCATCCATGTGGCTGCGGTGCACGCGGAACGCATCGGGATAGATGATCAGCTGCGACCAGCCCTGCAGCCCCACTTCGCCGAACTCCAGCAGCGGCAGGCAGCACAGCGCGGCCAGCAGCACGCCATCGCCGGGCTGCAACTGCAGTTCACCGATCGGGGTAAGGGTCTTCTCGTGCAGGAAGCGCGTGGCCAGCGCCCGCAGCCGTGCGCGACGGGGGGCGTCCAGGCCGTGCAGCCAGGCCACGCGGCGGCAGGCGTCCTCCCAAAGCGCATCGTCAATCGGCCGCGGCGCAGGCCGCAGCCACCCCAGCAACGACTTGATCAGCGGAACATTCCCGGCAGGTAGCTGTGCCACTTCGGCGCGCGGATGCGTTGCAGCACGTCGTCGTCGCTGCCACCGCCGCCGGTGCTGCTGTTGGCCGCCGGGCGAACCGGGGCCGGCTTGCTGGTTGCTGCCGAGGCGGTCGCGGTCGGTGCACGCTGCGAAGCGGCATCACCGTTGGAAGTCACGCAGGCGCCGCGGCTGTCGTCCAGCGCTGCTGTAGCAGACGCCGCGAAGGGCATCGTCAGCAGGATCAGGCAATGGGCATAACGGCGCATTGACGACATCCACGTTAAGGGAAGGTGAGTTCCCGATTCTAGCCCGAACCCGAGGCCCCGTTGGAAGCCCCTGCGGAACCCAGCGTGGCAGGCGTCGCTGACGGCTTTCCCGCATAATTCCTCCCTGACTTCGTGGAAGCTGCCGTGGACGATCGCCAATTGCTGGCCAAACTCGCTGCCGGTCGCCTGTCCGGCGACGCCCTGGCCCGTGAGCTGGGCCAGACCCGGGCGGCCATTTGGAAGCGTATTCAAGGACTTAGGGCTGCCGGTGTGGACATCGAGGGCCGTGCCGGCGAAGGCTACGGCCTGACCCGTCCGGTGGACCTGCTGGACCCGGACGCGATCCGCGCCGGCCTGCCTGCCGACGCCCAGGTCCTGCTGCACGACCTGCAGGTGGCCTGGTCGGTGGACTCCACCAACGCCGAATTGCTGCGGTGCAGCGCGCCCCAGCGCGGGGTGAGCGTCCTGCTCGCCGAACGCCAGACCGGCGGCCGCGGCCGTCGCGGCCGCAGCTGGGCCTCACCGCTGGCCGCCCATGTATACCTGTCGGTGCTGCGCTTGTTCTCCGGTGGCCTCGGCCGCCTGGCCGGACTGAGCCTGGTCGGCGGCATCGCCGTGGCCGAGGCGCTGCATGACCTGGGTTTCACCCAGGCCCAGCTGAAGTGGCCAAACGACTTGATCGTTGATGGCAAACGCAAGCTGGTCGGCCTGCTGGCCGAGGGCGGTGGCGAATACGCCGGCCCGGCGCGCGCAGTGATCGGCATCGGCATCAACACGCACATGCCGCCCGCGTTCGCCGAGCAGATCACCCAGCCGTGGGTGGATCTGGACACCCTGGCCGGCAAGCCGGTGGACCGCAACGTGGTCGTTGCTGCCGTGCTGGCGCGCCTGCTGCCGGCGCTGGAAGAATTCGATCGCGAAGGCCTCGCTCCGTTCCTGCCGCGCTACGCCGCCTTCGACATGCTGGCCGGCCGCGAAGTACGCGTGGAACTGGAAGGACAGTGGCAGCACGGTACCGCGCTCGGCCTGGCCGATGACGGCGCACTGCGCGTGCGCATCGATGGCCAGGAACGCCTGCTGCACGCCGGCGAAGTCAGCGTGAGGGCGGCATGAGCGATTGGTTGTTCGACCTCGGCAACTCGCGCTTCAAGTTCGCGCCGTTGCAGGGTGACCGCGCCGGTGACGTGCAGGCCTGGGCGCATGGCGCCGAAGGCATGGCCGGGCAGCCGCCGCACAGCCTGCCCAGCGGCCGCACCGCGTTCGTGGCCAGCGTGGCCGCACCGTCGCTGACCAGCGCCATGCTGGACCAGCTGCAGCGCCGCTTCGAAAACGTGCACGTGGTGCGCACCAGCGCCGAATGCGCCGGTGTGCGCATTGCCTATGCCAAGCCGGAAAAGTTCGGCGTCGACCGCTTCCTGGCCCTGCTGGCTGCCGCAAAGGCGCAGCGCCCGGTGATGGTGGTGGGCGTGGGCACCGCACTGACGATTGACCTGCTCGACGCCGACGGCCAACACCACGGTGGCCGCATTTCCGCATCGCCCACCACCATGCGCGAAGCACTGCACGCGCGCGCGGTGCAGCTGCCGGCCACGGGCGGTGATTACAGCGAATTCGCCAACGACACCGCCGACGCGCTGGCCTCCGGCTGCGATGGTGCGGCCGTGGCGCTGATCGAACGCAGCGCCCAGCAGGCGAACGCGCTGCTGGGCGTGGCACCGTCGCTGCTGGTGCACGGTGGTGGCGCACCAGCGCTGATGCCGTTGCTGCCCGGCGCTGATTACCACCCGTCGCTGGTGCTGGATGGCCTTGCCCGCTGGGCGGTGCACCAGCCCGCAGGCTAGTATCCGCGCATGCTGACCCGTGCCCTGATCGTCGTGCTGGCCATCCTCAATCTTGGCGTCGCCTGCTGGTGGCTGCTGCGCGATGCACCGCAGAAGCCTGCGCCGCCGCCGCAACCGGCCGGCGTGGCCGAGCTGCGCTGGGTGCCCGGTGGTGTGGATGCCGCTGCGGCCGCCGAAGCCACGGCCGCCGCCCCGACTGCGCCGCTGGTGGAGCGCGAACCGGCTGAGAAGACGGCGGTGGCTGCGACGCCTGCCCCTGCGGTGCCGGCCAAGCCGCAGGTGACCGAAGCTGCACCGGGACCGGCACCAGTGGCGGTTGCCGCAGCGGCCAAACCCGCCCCTTCACCGGTTGCGGAGAAGCCTGCGACGCCGCCAGCCGCCCCGGAGCCGCCGCGCTGCGTCGCGCTGGGTCCGTTCGCCGACCGCGCCGCCGCGACCGCCGCGCAAGGCAAGACCGGCACGGCGTTGAGCCAGGTGCGCCTGCGCGAACAGCCCGCTTCCAGCGGCAGTGCCCGTTACCGGGTGATGCTGCCGGCCGCCGCCAACCGCGAAGAGGCCCAGGCCACGGTCAAGCGCATCGTCGCCGCCGGCCTGAGCGACTACTACATCATCAGCCAGGGCGAGGAGACCAACGCCGTGGCGCTCGGCCAGTACCGCAACCGCGAAGGCGCCGAGCGGCGCATGGCCGCAGTGCAGGCCGCCGGCTTCCTGCCGCGCCTGGTGGCCAGCGGCGACGCCGGCCAGTGGTGGCTGGAAGGGCAGCTGGCGGCGGGCACGCAGCCGGCCCAGGCCCAGCAGCGCAGTGGCGCGGCACAGAGCCGGTCGCTGGAATGCGCAAGGTTGCGCTAGAATCCCCGGACCGCGGCGCCGCCGCCGGTGATCCACCCATGCCGCTTTAGCTCAGTTGGTAGAGCAACTGTCTTGTAAACAGTAGGTCATCCGTTCGATTCGGATAAGCGGCACCATTGGGCATCTGCTAATCCCTCTTTGCAGCGGCAGCGCGTTGGCCAGTCGGGCGCCGATTCCGGCCCCCCTCCTTCCTTCTTCGCTGTTCTCCCTCGCGACGTGTGATGTGTCGCTGTTCACTTCCCTGCGCGCGATCCTGATTGTTGAAAGCATGTCGCCGGTAGGCTCCTTTCTCCATGAAGATCCAGCGTACCCGACAGTTCGCGGCATGGATTGACGCGCTCAAGGACGTAACCGTGCGTGCCCGCATCGGTCGGCTCGCAGAAGGCCATCCCGATGATCACCGCTATCAGGCCGGTGGCGTTTCTGAACTATGCATCGATGCAGGGCCGGGTTACCGCGTGTACTACACGCAGCGGGGCAGGCAGTTGATGATTCTTCTGGTCGGAGGCGACAAGGGTTCGCAACAGCGCGATATAGAGAAGGCCAAGGAGATTGCGCGTGCCCTGTGAGCATCGAACTGGTTGTAGGGGAAACGACTCAATACCAAAGTACTGGAGCTGTCCCATCATGGCCATCAAGAAGAAAGTTGAACTCCAAGCATTCTATGTGGCCGAACACCTTAATGCCCCGATGGGAATTGCGGCCTATCTCGACGCATGCATCGAAGAAAGCGACGGCGATTCGGCATTCATCGCTTAGGCGCTGGGCGATATCGCCCGTGCCCAAGGGATGAGCAAGGTCGCACGTGCCCTCCCGCAGTGCCGCCGTCATCGGCAATCAGAGCCGCGCCTTCGTGGTGACGCGGCTTGCTTCGGCGTGCGAAGTAAAGCTGGCTTGACAGGCCCGGCAAGGCGCCTAGGCCACGATCTCAGACCTGAAAGCCACAACGCACCGTCTGGATCATGCTATTCCTCACGGACAGCGGACAGCGGACAACGCCCCACCCCATACTGCCGCTACACGCCCACCTTGGGCCCCTTCGGGATCCGCACATGCGTCGCCACGCCCTGCCGCTCACCGTCGCCCTGCTTTCCACCGCGTTCGCAGCCCCGGCCATGGCCGCCGTGCCCTTCTTCAACGCCAGCTGCCCGGGCGGCCTCGATGTGCACGCCGACGAAGGTGGACCGGTCTACGTGCAGGGCCGCGAGGCCACGCTGAAACGTTTCAACGACCGCTATTTCGAAGCACGCGATGCCAACAGCGGCATCACCCTGTCGATCAGCCGCAACGATGACGGCGCGCCGCAGGTCAGCTACACCGGCCGTGGCGGCGCCAATGGCATCTGCCAGGTCAGCGCCAGCGACACGTCAGCGCCCTCCGCAAACAGCACACGCCCTCGCGACGCTGCCGCCGGAGATGCCGCACTACCGCGCGAGGTCACCTGTGAATCCACCGGCCAGCAGCAGGTGTCGTGTGATCTGAACACCCGCGGCAACGTGGAGATCGTGCGCCAACTCAGCCGCACCCGCTGCGAGCAAGGCAAGAACTGGGGCTTGGCGCGGCACTCGGTGTGGGTCAATGGCGGTTGCCGCGCGGTGTTCCGCAATGTGTCTTCAGTGACCAACCCGGCGCCCGCAGGCGATACCGCACTGGGCGCCTGCAACATGCGCAAGGGCGCGCAGGGCGCACTGGTCACCCAGATGCCGGTGGGCAACGATTACCAGGAGCTGATCATCGATTATCCCGACGGCCGCTTCCTGTGCATGATGCGCAATAACGGCCAGGTGCAGAGCGTGACGCCGGTTCGCCGCCGCGGGCGCTGAGCGCGGGGGTGTAGATCCGGCGTCAGCAGCCGGACCTGTACAGCAGCACCCATGCCAGGATCAGGGCGAACGTTCCGAACGACGTCAGGCCGAACCACAGCACGGCCACCTTCACGTTGCCGATCAAGGCTGCCAGCATCCGGTCCAGTTCGCTCTTCAGGATCGGATATTCAGCGTGCGCCTTGCGCAGGCGGTGCCAACCGAACCCGAAGAACACCAGCAGCGAGAAGGGCGTCAGCAAAAGCACCGCCTGCATCAGCCAGCGGTTCGGCGACGCCTCAATCAAGCCGCTCAACAGAACCGCAAACGCGGCGATGGGCAGCGCGCCCATGAAAAAGCGTGGCCAAGCGGTATTGATGAAGGGCGACATCGCAATCTTCCATGAAGGGCGGTCGGGTCCGCGCGGCATCATGCCATGCTCATGGCCTGCTGCACCGCCGCGAGTGGTGTCACACAGCTCTGGCTAGACTGTGCTTCTTTTTTCCCGCAGGAGGCACCCATGGCCGATCCCATTTCCGTATCCCTGATTGGCGTTCCCACCGATGTCGGTGCGGGCCATCGCGGTGCACGGCTGGGGCCGGAAGCGCTGCGCGTGGCGGGCCTGCCGGAGGCGCTGGAAGCGCGCGGCGTGGATGTGCGCGACCTGGGCAACCTGGATGGCCCGCGCAACCCGTGGACCGCGCCGGTGGAAGGCTATCGCCACCTGGACGAGGTGGTGGCGTGGAACCGCGCGCTGATGGACGCCAGCTACGCTGAACTGCAGGCCGGGCGCATGCCGATCATGCTGGGCGGCGACCACTGCCTGGGCATCGGTTCGATCACCGCCGTGGCGCGCTGGTGCCGCGAGCAGGGCAAGACCCTGCGCGTGCTGTGGCTGGACGCGCATTCGGATTTCAACACCAGCGATGTCACTCCATCGGGCAACATCCACGGCATGCCGGTGGCCTGCCTGTGCGGCCTCGGCCCGGATGCGCTGACCCAGCTCGGCGGCAGCGCCCCGGCGATCACCCCGTCGCAGATGCACCAGATCGGCATCCGTTCGGTGGACCCGGAAGAGAAGCGCCTGATCAAGACCCACAAGGTGGATGTCTATGACATGCGCTACATCGACGAGAACGGCATGAAGCGCGCGGTCGAAGCGGCGCTGGCCGGCATCGACGAGAACACTCACCTGCATGTCAGCTTCGATGTGGATTTCCTCGACCCGAGCATCGCCCCGGGCGTGGGCACCACCGTACCGGGCGGGGTGAACTACCGCGAGGCGCAGCTGGTGATGGAGATGATCGCCGACACCGGGCGCATGGGTTCGCTGGATATCGTCGAGCTCAACCCCTTGTTGGACAAGCAGAATGCCACCGCCGAACTGGCCGTGGATCTGGTCGAAAGCCTGTTCGGCAAGTCCACCCTGATGCGCGATTGAGGGCTTCCCCTGAACGGGATCCCGATCCGTTCACACCCGCTCCACGCCCCTGCCGCCAGATTGCACTTCACGCGGCGGCAGTGGCGATGGCCTCTCCCGCTGAGCGAAAGAATCCCATCCGCGAATGAAGCGGTGTAGCGGCAAACCCAAGGAGAAGCCCATGAAGCGCGTAGTTGCCCTGATGCTGTTGTCGATGTTCTCGGTGGCCCTGCTGGCCGGTTGCAACACCGTGGCCGGTGCCGGCAAGGACGTGCAGAAGGCCGGTGAGAAGGTTGAGGATGCCGCCAAGGGCAACTAAGCCCGGCGCGGAACGGAAAGAAAAAGGCCGGGGACTTCCCCGGCCTTTTTCATGCGCGATGCCCCCGGCGGCTGTGCAAGCGGAGTGAACCATTCAAGCAGGTGAGCGTGCATTTCATTGGCGGTTGACTGGTATTCAACAGCCACTGCGCGAAGCTGGAGCCACGGTAAGAACGCCGTTGCAACCAAGGACTCCCAGCAATGAACAAAGACATCATTTCCGGCAAGTGGTCGCAGCTGAAGGGCAAGGCCCAGGCCAAGTGGGGCGATCTGACCAACGACGATTTCGACGTGGCCGAGGGCAATGCTGAGTACCTGGCCGGTCGCCTGCAGGAACGTTATGGCTGGGCCAAGGACCGCGCCGAGAAGGAAGTCCGTGAGTTCCAGGATGCGGTGAGCAAGGACTATCCGGACTACAAGTAAGCGCCGACCGTTTTCCCCACAGCACAACGCCCGCACCGTCAGGTTGCGGGCGTCGTGTTGTCTGCGCTCAGCGCGCCGGCGGGTCCGGAACGTAGCGGTTGGGGAAGGCCTGCGGTTCGCGCGGCAGGCGCGAAGGCGGATCGACAAGGATGCCGCGCGCGCGCAGGTGGCGGGCGCTGTCGTACCGCAGCTGCAGCACCTGGGCCGGGCTGCGGCTGGCGCGCTCGAAGTCGGTGTCGCGCACCGAAGATTGTTCACGCGCACCGTGGCCCGTGCCCAGCGCCGGTGCCTGCGACTTGCTCGCGTTGCCCTCGATGCGGCTGGCACGGGCATCGGCGGCAGCTTCGGCCTGCGCGGCCGGTGCCGGCAGCGGCAAGCCACGGCGCAGGATCGGCGCCGGGCGCCAGCGCCGCGCTTCTTCGAACACGGCGACGCCGACCACACCGATGTTGTCCGGGCGACCGGTGCGGCTGGCGTAGCTGCCGCTGGGACTGCTGAACACGAACTGCGCCACCTCGTCCTGGCTCTTGCGCCAGCCGGTGATATCGGCGCGCTGGCCGGGGTTGAGCACGTAGCCGGTCTGCGAGGGATCAGCGTTCTCGCCGGAAATGGCGTTGATGCCGTCCACCGACAGCACCACCAGCACCCGGCGCGGGCTGTCGTTGTACAGCCGCACGGCGTAGCGATGGCCACGCTCGCCGGCCACCCAACGCTGGCCTTCAGCGGGGTAGCTGCGCAGTTCAGTGCCACGGTCGCGGTCGACCAGGGCCATGCGCACCGGGCCACCCTCGTACACCGGCGGCGGGGGCGGGGCCGGGCGGAAGCCGGCCAGGGGCAGGATCAACAGCAGGGGCAGCAGGCGTTTCATCGGGTGTCTCCAGCGGGGTTGAGTGAATGAACGCGCCGCTGGCCCTGACGGGGTTGGCCTTGGGCACGGTAAACTGGCCCCGTTCATCGAAGGTTTCCCCACGCAGTCATGACGACCCGAGTCCTTACCGGCATCACCCCCTCCGGCACGCCCCACCTGGGCAACTACGTCGGCGCGATCCGTCCGGCGATCGCGGCCAGCCGCGCCCCGGGGATCGAGAGCTTCTTCTTCCTGGCCGACCTGCACAGCCTGATCAAGTCGCAGGACCCGCAGCGCACCCAGCGCGCGACCCTGGAGATCGCCGCCAGCTGGCTGGCCTGCGGCCTGGACCCGGAACACGTGTGGTTCTACCGCCAGAGCGATATCCGCGAGACGACCGAGCTGATGTGGTTCCTGACGGCCATTGCCAGCAAGGGCATCCTCAACCGCGCGCACGCCTACAAGGCGGCGGTGGACAAGAACCGCGAGGAAGGCGCGGATGAAGACGCGGGCGTCAGCGCCGGCCTGTTCATGTACCCGGTGCTGATGGCCGCCGACATCCTGATCTTCAAGGCCAACCAGGTGCCGGTGGGCCGCGACCAGATCCAGCACATCGAGATGGCGCGCGATTTCGCCCAGCGCTTCAACCACGTGTACGGCAAGGAGTATTTCCCGCTGCCGGACGTGGTGATCGACGAGCAGGTGGCGACGCTGGCCGGCCTGGATGGCCGCAAGATGAGCAAGAGCTACCACAACACCATTCCGCTGTTCGTGCCGCGCGAGGAGCTGAAGAAGCTGGTGTTCTCGATCCTGACCGACTCGCGCGCACCGGGCGAGCCGAAGGACACCGAGGGCTCGGCGCTGTTCCAGATGTACCAGGCGTTCGCTACCCCGGAACAGACCGCCGAATTCGCCAAGGCGTTCGCCGCCGGCATCAGCTGGGGCGATGCCAAGCAGCAGCTGTTCGAGCGTATCGACAGCGAGCTGTCGCCGCTGCGCGAGCGCTACAACGCGCTGATGGCCGAGCCGGAGAAGATCGAAGCTCTGCTCAAGCGCCGTGGCCAGCAGCTGCGCGAGCAGCTGGCGGCACCGCTGCTGGAAGAGCTTCGCCACGCCGTGGGCCTGCGCGACCTGTCCACTGCGGGCGACATCGCCAGCGAGGACGCCGGCGTGGCCCGCGTGGCACCGCCGTTGTTCAAGCAGTACCGCGAGAAGGACGGCCGTTTCTACTTCAAGCTGACCGCCGGTGACGGCACGCTGCTGATCCAGAGCGAAGGCTTCGATTCGCCGCGCGATGCCGGCCAGCTGATCGCGGTGATCAAGCAGGCCGAGCAGGGCGACCAGCTGCAGAGCGAACTGTTCAAGCTGGAGGCCGAGGTGGATGCGGTGCTGGCTGCGCTGGCCGTGCTGCGCGAGGAGTGATGGATGTAGAGCCGAGCCCACGCTCGGCTTTCGGCTTTGCTTTTGTAGAGTCGAGCCGAGCATGGGCTCGGCTCTACAGGGCAGCCCACCACCCATGGCATGATGTCCGCGCGCCTCCGGCGCGATGACATGGAGTCTGCAATGGCCTGGTTGTCGCTGCTGCTGTTCCTGCCCTGGTTCCTGTTGCTGGGCAGCCTGTACTGGCTGTTCCCGCGCCAGCCGCGTACTGCGCGCCGGCGCCTGTTCGATGGCACCACCCTGCTGCTGGCCTTCGCGCTGAGCATCGTCTCGATGCTGTGGGGGTATCGCCTCGGCATGGCACAGCCCGGCGCCGGCCCGATCTGGCCACAGGTGCTGGCGGTGCTTTACGCCTACGGCGCATTCCTGGCGGTGCTGGTGCTGGCCCTGTTGCTGCGGCCGCGCTGGCTGGACCGGTAGCCCCGCCTTTGTAGAGTCGAGCCCTGCTCGACCGCTTTTCCGCCCAGTCGAGCATGGCTCGACTCTACCGAAGCGCCCTCCGACCAAAGCCGCATCGAATCCGGGCCGCCTGCACGCCTACCATGGGTGTCTGTTCCCGATCCTGCCAGGTGCGTGCCGATGCCCGCCGACCCCAGCATCCATACCATCGACACCGGCTTCCAACGCCCCGGCTTCGATGCGGCCTACCTGATCGTTGAACGCGGCCGCGCGGCCTTCGTCGACTGCGGTACCGGCCTTTCCGTGCCGGCGATGCTGCAGGCGCTGGCGGGCGTGGGGCTGGGCGTGGATGCGGTGGACTGGCTGCTGCTGACCCATGTGCACCTGGACCACGCCGGGGGCGCCGGCCTGCTGATGCAGCAGCTGCCGAACGCGAAGGCCGTGCTGCATCCGCGCGGCGCCCCGCACATGATCGACCCGACCCGGCTCATTGCGGGTGCGACGGCGGTGTACGGCGCCGAGGAGATCGCGCGCAGCTACGGCCGCATCGAGCCGATACCGGAACAGTGCGTGGTGGTGGCCGAAGACGGGCACCGCATCGACCTCGCCGGTCGCGAACTGGTGCTGCTGCACACACCGGGCCACGCGCTGCACCACTACTGCGTGTGGGATGCGCGCAGCCGCAGCTGGTTCACCGGCGATACCTTCGGCATCTCCTACCGCGAGCTGGACAGCCCGCAGGGCGCCTTCATCTTCCCGACCTCGTCGCCGGTGCAGTTCGACCCGGAGGCGATGAAGGCGTCGATCCGGCGCCTGCTCGATTATGCGCCACAGGCGATGTACCTGACCCACTACGGCCGCGTTGAGCAGGTGCAGAAGCTGGCCGAGGACCTGTTCGAGCAGATCGATGCGATGGCCACCATCGGCCGCCAGTGCGATGGTCGCCCGGACCGTCACCGCTGCCTGCTGGCCGCCTTGCTGGCGCTGTACCTGGAGCGCGCGCAGCAGCATGGCTGCACGCTGGACGAGGCGGCGGTGACCGCCGTACTGGCGATGGACATCGAGTTGAACGCACAGGGCCTGGCCTGCTGGCTGGAGCGCATCAGCAAGTAGGTCCACGCCACGCGTGGATGACTGGCTCCATGCCATGCAGGGATGAGGGGCGCCCACGCTGGGCCGCGATGTCACGACCACGTTACACTCTGGTGACTTCCAAGCCTGCCGTGGTATTGCCGTGAATCCGATGCGCGTGTTGCTGCTGTCGTCCTGCCTGTTCGTCGGTGGCCTGGCTCATGCGGCCAACGATCTGCCGGGTGGCGGCATCGATCCGCAGGCGCTGTCGCGTCACGTGCGTGTGCTGGCGTCGGACGAGTTCGAGGGCCGCGCGCCGGCCACCGAAGGCGAAGAGCGCACCGTGCAGTACCTGATCGAGCAGTTCCGCAGCTATGGCCTGCAGCCGGGCGGTGTGGACGGCAGCTGGGTGCAGCCGGTGCCGCTGGTGCGCGCGCAGCTGGATGGCCCGGCCAAGGCCAGCCTGTCGCTGAAGCAGGGCAAGCGCGCGCTGGCCAACGGCGTGGACGTGACCCTGCAGAGCCTGCAGCCGCGCAAGCGCGTGCAGATCAAGGATGCACCGCTGGTGTTCGTCGGCTACGGCATCGACGCGCCGGAACGCCACTGGAATGACTACAAGGACGTGGACCTGCACGGCAAGATCGCCGTGGTGCTGATCAACGACGCCGATTTCGAGGCCGATGCGCCGGGGGCGTTCGATGGCAAGGCCGTGACCTATTACGGCCGCTGGACCTACAAGTTCGAGGAAGCCGCACGCCGCGGCGCCGAAGGCGTGCTGATCGTGCACGAGACCGCGCCGGCCGCTTACGGTTGGGCGACAGTGAAGAGCTCAGGCACTTCGCCGCTGTTCGACATCGAGCGCGGCCAGGCCGAAGCCATGGCCCAGCACACGCCGCTGCGCGGCTGGATGCAGCGCGAACTGGCCGAGGCGATCTTCGCCGACGCCGGCCTCGATTTCGACGCCGAGAAGCGCAAGGCGATGCGCGCCGACTTCCGGCCGGTGGCGCTGGACAATGCCAGGCTGAGCGTGGATTTCGCGCTGAAGCGCGAACAGGTGGTGACCCGCAACGTGGTGGCCAAGCTGCCCGGCGGTGCGCATGGCGACGAGGCGGTGATCTTCTCCGCGCACTGGGATGCGTTCGGCATCGGTCAGCCGGACGCCAAGGGGGACCGCATCCGCCGTGGAGCGATCGACAACGCCACGGGCGTGGCCACGGTGCTGGAATTGGGCCGCGTGTTCGCTGCCGGCCCGCAGCCGCAGCGCACCCTGTACTTCGTGGCACTGACCGCTGAAGAGAAGGGTCTGCTGGGCGCAAGCTACTACGCCGCGCACCCGCTGGCGCCGCTGGACAAGACCGCCGCGGTGCTCAACATCGAGATGTTCAGCCCGGATGGCCCGACCCGCGATATCGCCTCGTGGGGCAAGGGCCGTGTCTCGCTGGAAAGGGACCTGGAGCGCGTGGCCAAGGCCCGTGGCCGCAGCTACAGCCCGGACCCGAACCTGGAGGCTGGCTTCTTCTACCGCGCCGACCACTTTGCCTTCGCGCGCCTGGGCGTGCCGGCGATCACCATCGGCCCCGGCCTGGACAAGCTGGACGGCGGCGTAGAAGCCGGCCGCGCGCTGCGCGAGAAGTACTTCGCCGATTGCTACCACCAGGCCTGCGATGCCTGGACCCCGGGCTGGGACCCGAGCGGCCACGCCGCCGACACCCTGCTGGTCTACGACCTGGGGGCCGAGCTGGCCAACAGCCGCCGTTGGCCGACGTGGGAAAGGGAATCGGAGTTCCGCGGCGCGCGCGACAAGAGCGAAGCGGCCCGCCGCTGAGGATCGGAACCGGCGGGGTGTCATGTCATTCCGCCGGGAGTAGAGTCGACTATCGCGCCCAGCGCGGGTTTTTCGGTGCCGACAGAGAGAGCAGCCGACTAACAGTCGACTCTACCGATTGCCGGCCAGCGGCCGGCACTACCTGCGCCGCCGCAACAGCGCCCACGCGCCCCAGCCACTGGCGGCGAGCACGGCCAGATAGCACGCCACCGTCGCGCGCAGGCCCACCGGGTGCAGCACCCCGCCGCGCGGGTGGCTGCTCATCGCAAGGGAACTGTGGCCACTGCCCAGATCGATTGCCAGCTGCAGCACCAGTGCGGCAGAGAACACCAGCAGCGCCACCCCGAAGCCGATGCGCGGCCACGAGGCCTGCGCGCTGGGGCGGCGCAGCAGCCAAGCCAGCGCCGTGGCTGCGGCAAGCGCCGCCGCGATCCACATCAGCGGCGACGCCGGAGATGCAGCAGCCACCGGCATTGCACCGGTGGCTGCGATCAGTACGACGCCCTTACTTGCGGGTGCCGTCGAGCCAGTTCGGGCCCTTGTTGGTGAGGAAGAAGACATAGACCACCAACGATACCGCGATCGTGGCGGTGACGTAGATGGCGAACCAGTCGACGTGGCCGGTTTTCAGCGCGCCCTGGTACAGCAGCGGGGCGGTGCCACCGAACAGCGAATTGGCCAGCGCGTAGCCCAGGCCCACGCCCAGTGCACGGATGTGGGTGGGGAACAGTTCGGCCTTCACCACCGCGTTGATGGACGTGTAGCCGGTGAGGATGACAAAGCCCAGCGCCAGGGTGAGGAAGGCGAGGGTGGCATCGTGCTGGTGCGGCAGCTGGGTGATCAGGTACCAGCTGTACAGCACGCCGCCGACACCGAAGAACACCAGCAGGCTCTTGCGGCCGATGATGTCCGACAGCCAGCCACCGACCGGCTGCAGCACCATCAGGAACGCCAGCACGCCCAGGTTGATCAGGGTGCCGGTCATCGGGTCGTCACCCGCGAAGGCGCTCTGGATCATCTTCGGGCCGTTCACCGAATAGGTGTAGAAGGCGATGGTGCCACCGGCGGTGATCAGGAAGCACAGCAGCAGCGGCCGCCACTGGTGCACGAACAGTTCGTACATCGAGCCGGACTTCTGTGCCTTGCCCTCGCGCGCGGCTTCGATCGACGACTCCGACAGCGACTCGTCCATGCCCCGGCGCAGCCAGAACACCACCACTGCGGCGATGCCACCGATGCCGAAGGCGATGCGCCAGCCCCATTCGGAGATTTCCGGCTTGCCCCAGAAGGTCAGCATCAGCAGCAGGGTAAGTTGGGCCAGCACGTGGCCGCCGACCAGGGTGACGTAGTGGAACGAGGACAGGAAGCCGCGGCGGCCGGGAATGGCGGCCTCGGACATGTACGTGGCGCTGGCGCCGTATTCACCACCAGTCGCGAAGCCCTGCAGCAGGCGCGCGAACAGCAGGATGACCGCTGCCCAGATACCAATGCTGGCCGCTGTGGGGGTGACGGCGATCAGGAACGAGCACAGCGCCATCACCGTGACCGAGACGGTCAGGGCCAGGCGGCGGCCGTGGCGGTCGGCGAAGCGGCCGAAGAACCAGGCGCCGATCGGGCGCATCAGGAACGTGGCGGCGAAGATCGCCCAGACGTACATCGTGGAGTTCTTGTCTTCAGGCGAGAAGAACTGCGATTCGAAGTACACGGCGAACACCGAGTACACGTAGACGTCGTACCACTCCACCAGGTTGCCGGCGGAGCCTTTGAGGGTATTGGAGATCGAGCGGCGCAGCGCGGCGCCCTCGTTCGCGGGTACGGCAGGTTGGGACGTGGTGCTCATCTGGGTGTGGATCCTCGATGCGGCGCTTCCGTGCGGGAAATATCGGGTACCCGGCGCGCGAAGGGCGCCGCGGCCAGCCTCCTAGGTACTGCATCCCACGTCAACGCCAGGTGCCGGGAGGCGGGCAGGGCATGGGAACCGCACAGGGTGACAGCAAGCCGCGGCGGCGGACCATAACTAAATCGTCGTATGCCGGTTCGCGGCCTGTTGCAAACCGGAGTGATTTCCCGCAGGCGAACGCTCTAGAATCGGCGTTCCCCCGCCTGCTGGTGCGTCATGTCGGCTCCTCTTTCTTCGTCTGCGGCTGCCCCCCGGGGTGGCCTTGTTGCGCTGGCATTACTGCTGGTCTATGTGGTCTGGGGCTCGACCTACCTGGGCATCGCCAAGGCCCTGCACGGCGGCGCACTGCCGCTGACGATGGTCTCCGGCAGCCGGTTCATCATTGCTGGCGGGGTGATGTACGCCGCGCTGCGGCTGTTCTGGAAAATTCCGAAACCAACGCTGCGGCAGTGGCGCAACCTGTTGATCATGGGCGTGACCATGCTGGTGCTGGGCAACGGCATGGTGGTGCTGGCCGAGCGCGAGGTGTCCTCCGGCCTGGCCGCCACCGCGGTCGCCTCGGTACCGCTGTGGATGGCGCTGTTCTCGGCGCTGCGCGGTCAGCACGCCAGCCGCGGCGAATGGCTGGGTATCGCCATCGGCTTCCTCGGCGTGGTCTGGCTCAACGCCGGCAGCAGCCTGACCGCGTCGCCGACCGGGCTGGTGCTGCTGCTGATCGCGCCGGTCGGCTGGGCCTTCGGTTCGGTGTGGGCACGCGGCCTGGACCTGCCGGGCCCATTCATGACCGCGGCCGGGCAGATGATCTGCGGTGGCGTGCTGCTGGTGCTGATCGGCCTGGCGGTCGGCGAGCGCCCGACCACGCTGCCTGATGCCGGCGGCCTGCTGGCGATGGCCTATCTGTGCGTGTTCGGTTCCATCGTCGCCTTCACCGCGTACGTGTGGCTGCTGCAGAACGTGCGCCCGGCACTGGCCGGCAGCTATGCCTACGTGAATCCGGTCATCGCCGTGCTGCTGGGCGCGCTGTTGAACGGTGAACGTTTCGGCTGGCGCGACCTGCTGGCGATGGTGGTGATTCTTCTGGGCGTGGTGGTGTTGACGATGGCAAGGACACGAAGGAAATGAGCATGGACGAGAAGGAACAACGCCGGGGCCTGCTGGTCACCGCCTCCACCTTCGTGATCTGGGGCCTGGTGCCGGTGTACTGGCACCTGCTCAACGAGGTGCCCTCGTTCCAGATCATCGCCCACCGCATCATCTGGAGCACCGTGCTGGTGCTGGGCTGGCTGGTGCTCAGTGCGCGCCTGGGCTGGTGGAAAAAGATCGCCGCGCAGCCGCGCGCGCTGCCGATCCTGCTGGTGTCGAGCCTGACCATCGCCTTCAACTGGGGCCTGTACATCTGGGCGGTCAACGCCGGCCACGTCATCGAGACCAGCCTGGGCTACTTCATCAACCCGCTGGTGAACGTGCTGCTGGGCGTGCTGGTGCTGAAGGAGCGCCTGCGCCGCCTGCAGTGGGTGGCGGTGGCGATGGCGGCGGTGGGCGTGGCCTGGCTGACCATCGATGCCGGCACACCGCCGTGGATCGCGTTGGGCCTGGCCTGTTCGTTCGGGCTGTATGGCCTGCTGCGCAAGCTGGTCTCGGTCGATCCGGTGGCCGGCTTGGGCGTGGAAGGCATGTACCTGTTCCTGCCGGCGCTGGCGTTTGCGATCTGGGCCGAGAATGGTCACGGCGGCGCGTTCCTGCATGGCTGGGGCTGGCGCAATGACCTGCTGCTGATCTTTGGTGGCGTGGTCACGGCGGTGCCGCTGATCGGCTTCGCCTACGGCGTGAAGCGCATTCCGCTGTCGCTGGTCGGCATCCTGCAGTACATCGCGCCGAGCCTGCAGCTGCTGCTGGGCGTGTTTTTCTTCCATGAGGCGTTCGACACCGCCAAGGCGATCGGGTTCGCGGCGATCTGGGCCGGCCTGATCCTGTTTGTCGGCGACAATGTGCGCACCATGCGCGCGAAGCGGTAGCAATCCCCGCTTTGCACAGAAAAGAACGGCGCCCCGAGGGGCGCCGTTCTGCTTCCATCCACCGCCAGGAGAGAGAGATGGCGGTGGCGGGAACTTGGTTGCAGGCTTAGAAGCGCTGCTGGTACTTCATGTACATGAAACGACCGATGTCGAAGCCACCGTAGTAGGTGAAGCTGCTGTTCGGCTGGCTGTACATGATCGGACCCTGGTGGTCGAACACGTTGTTCATGCCCAGCGAAACGGTGCCGTCCCACGGCAGGCTGTAACGCACCTGCAGGTCATGGAAGGTGTTCGAACCCACCTTGTTGGTCGGCGAGGCATCGGTGTAGGCCGAGCTGAAGCCCGGCATGTTGCACTCGTCCATGTAGGAGCACTTCTCCTTCATGCTGGAGTAGTAGCGCGCGGTCCAGCCGATGCCCAGGTTGCCGTACTGCCAGTCCAGGTTGAAGGTCGAACGCACGCGGAAGTTGCCGCCCCAGCTGGTCAGCTGCTCCACCGGCGTGGTGGCGGCGTTGTCGTTGCGCTGCTCCAGGTAGTCGGTGTAGGTGGTGTTCCAGGTAACGGCGAACTTGCCGAACGCGGTTTCCGGCAGGCGGTAGCGCGCGCTGATGTCATAGCCGGCGGTTTCGCGGTAGCCCGCGTTGACCAGCGAACGGTCCAGCGCGTTGACCTGACCGTTGCTGCCACGGGTGAAGCGGCCGCAGGCGGCGTCCGAGCCCTGCACGTAGCACTGTTCCAGGATGTTGGTGGCCGACTCACCAACGATGGCGTTGTCGATGCGGATCTTCCACCAGTCCAGGCTGACGTCCAGGCCCTGCACGAAGTCGGGGCTGTACACCAGGCCCACGGTCCAGGTCTTGGCGGTTTCCGGCTTCAGGTTCGGGTTGGAACCGGAGTTGAAATCGGTGGTGGCCTGCTGGCCCGGCTTGCTGGCCACGGTGCCGTCGCTGTTGAGCTGGCGGAAGTTGGCCGGCACGTTCAGGGCCTTGCAGCGGGCAGCCACCGTGGCGCTGCTGGCAGCGGTGCCGAACGAGGTGTCGCACGGATCGGTGAACGAATCACGGGTGCTGACAGTGCCGCCGTACAGGTCGTCCACGGTCGGTGCACGGAAGCCGGTGCCATAGGTGGCGCGCACCAGCAGGCTGTCGATCGGCTTCCACTTCACGCCGAACTTGCTGTTGGTGGTCGAACCGAAGTTGTTGTAGTCCGAATAGCGAACTGCAACATCCAGCGACAGTTCGCGGGCGAACGCCATGTCGGCCAGCAGCGGCACCTGCATTTCCAGGTAGACCTCGTTGAGCGAGTAGTCGCCCTGGGTCGGCTTGCCGGTGGTGCCGGCGATCTGGCCGTTCTGCACCATCAGGTCCGGGGTGTAGCGCGCTTCTTCGGTGCGGTGCTCGAAGCCCATCGCAGCCATGATGTCGCCGGCCGGCAGCGTGAACAGCGAACCGGAGATGTTGGCGCTGGCCACCTTGGTGGTGGTCTGGCTCTTGTCCACGTAGCGGGCGAACAGGTAGTCCTGCACGTCCTGGTTGCTCAGCGAGCCCGGGCCGGTGTAGCCCATCGGCGCGGCCGGGTTCCACGGCACGCAGCCGGCGATCACCGCATCGCGGGTACCGCAGTAGGCCACGCCGTTCTCGATGAAGGACGGGCCGACGGCCAGGTTGACGTTCGGCTGGTACATGCTGCCGGTACCAACGCGCTCGCCTTCATTGCGGTTGTAGGTGTAGCTGACGTTCCAGTCCCAGTAGCGCGAGCCGGTTTCGAAGCTGCCTTCCAGGCCCAGGCTGCCGCGCTTGGTTTCCAGGGTGTTCTCGGTGCCACGCAGCATTTCTTCGGTGCGGTGCGAGAACAGCACGTCCTGCTGCCACAGGTTGAACGCGCTGTCCTTGGACAGGGCGGCGCGGCTGCCGTTGCGCGCCTGTGTGGCGGTGACCGAGTACGGGTAGCCGGCCAGGTGCTTGGTCGATTCGCGCTTGCTGTACATGGCATCGGCAACGATGCGCAGGTCATCGGTGATCGAGAAGCCGCCGTTGGCGAACACCGAGGTGCGCTCCAGGCCGGTCAGCAGGCTCATGTTGGTTTTGGTGTTGGCACCATCGGCCGGGTTCGGCGCGTGGAAATTGCTGGCGCTGGTCGGGTCGCCGCCCGGGCCGACGGTCAGCGGCTTGCCGCCGACGGTGACGCTGCCCCACGGCGTGTTGCCGTTCAGACCATCGTTCGGGTGGCGCGGACCGTTGACGTAGCGGCTGAATTCGCGCGCGCCGCCCATCACTTCGTCTTCCTTGGTGCGCTCGGCACCGACGCTGAACCAGCCGCGGTCGAAGGTCTTGCCGAAGGTGGCACTGTAGGAGCGCTTCTGGCCGTCGCCTTCGCCGTACTGGCCGACGTAGACGCTGGCTTCGCCACCATCGAAGTTCTTGCGGGTGATGATGTTGACCACACCGGCGATGGCGTCCGAGCCGTACAGGGCCGAAGCACCGTCAGTCAGTACTTCCACGCGCTCGACGATGGCCGACGGGATCGAGGCCAGGTCGGAGTAACCGCCGGCGCTGACGCCCATGCGGCGGCCGTCGATCAGCACCAGGCTGCGTTCCGGGCCCAGGTTGCGCAGGCTGACGTACGTGCCGCCGAAGTCGCGCGAAGAACTCAGCGACGACGAGCGGCTCAGGCTCGGTGCGCCGGCGGCGGTGACGTCCTGCAGGATGTCGGCGACGTTGACGTAGCCCTTCTTCTCGATCTCGGCGCGGCTGAGCGCGACCACCGGCTGTGCGGTTTCGACACTGGCCTGGCGGATGCGCGAGCCGGTGATCTCGATGCGGTCGAGGTTGGTCGGGGTATCGCCTGCGCTCTGTGCGAAGGCGGGGGTGGTGCAGCTGGCGGCCAGCGCGATGACGATCGCGTTGCGCAGCGGAGTGGTTTTCAGGGACATCCGTGACATCTCGTGTTTCAAGAAAAACAAGCGCCCGTTCTGTGGGCGCGTGGGGTGCTGCAAACCAACGTGGGGGGCGCGATTCTAAAGTGTTTCCATTCGTAACTGTTTGTCTCTTCGCTGCAGGATGCGCGCGAAAATGAATCGCAACCAACAATCCACAGATGCGATGTGCGCAGCGTCACGCACGTTGCGTGCGCGATGGGCAGAGGCATCGATAGCGGCACGAACCTGGCAAGCTTGAGGGGTTGCGACAACGCGTCGCAGTGCGCGCGTGTGGGCAGGCGCGCATCCGTTGTGATGCATCTGCCCGCATGAAATGCTCTTCGCGTTGTCATCGATAGTGGGCGATGAAGGAATGATCCAACTTGAAGAAGCACGCCGTCGCGTGGAGGCTGCACTTGCCAGCGACGATGAGCCGGTTGCCATCACGCATGAGCACGAAGTGGTCGAAGGCTGGCTGTTCTGCTTCCAGTCGCGGCGCTACCTGCACTCCGGTGAAATCTCGGATGCATTGGCAGGCAATGGGCCGATCTTCGTCGACCGGCATACAGGCGAGCAGCACGCGTTGGGCACGGCGTATCCGCCGGAGGAGGTCCTTCGCCGGCATCTGGCTTCGCGCAGCCCGCCGTCTGATGCCGCGGCGGCGGATTTCTGAGTTCGCCAACGGGAAAGGGACGGAGCTTCCGCTCCGTCCCCCTGCGTTATGCCCAGCCCACCGCTGCGTGATGCTCAGGTTTCGCGCAACGCCGTGGTGATCGGCAAACGTGCCGCGCGCAGCGCCGGGAACAGGCCGCCGACCAGGCCGATGCCCAGTGCCCATTTCAGGCCTGTCCACAGCAGTTCCGGCGACACATGGAACTTGAACACCACCGCGCTGAAGTTGCTGCCGATGGTGGACACGCTGTAGCCATTGAACAGCAGCCACGCCACCGCACAGCCGAGCAGCCCGCCGAGCAGCGCCAGCAGCATCGTCTCCAGCATCACCGCGGTCACCACCGGCAGGCCGCGGAAGCCGATCGCGCGCATGGTGGCGATCTCGCGCGCACGCGTGGCCACTGCCGCATACATGGTGTTGAGCGCACCGAACACCGCGCCCACCGCCATGATCGTGCCGATCACCTTGCCGAGGATGTCGATCAGCTTGGTCAGCCCGCCCCCCTGCTTGCTGTAGTAGACGCGCGTGGTTTCCACGTCCAGCTTCAAGCGCGGATCGGCGGCGACGGCGGCCTTGAACTGCTCGAAGCCGGCCTTGCCATCGGTACGGACGCTGATCGACTGCCATGCACTGCGCTGGTAGGTGGTGGCCAGCGTATCGGCGTCGGTCCACAGCTCTGAATCATGCGCATCGCCGGTGGCGAACACGCCGACCACGGTCCAGGTCTGGTTGCCCAGCGTCAGTGTCTTGCCGACCTCCATGTCGCGGAACTGGCCCTTGGCGCCCTGGCCGACGACGATCTCGCGCAGCCCGGTAGCGAACCTGCGGCCTTCGACGATCTTGACCTTGTCATGCACGGCCCATGCCTGCGGGCCGACGCCACGGAACTGCGCGTTGACGTCGGTGCCGTCGGATTTCGACACCAGGTTGACCACCTGCGACAGCTCCGGCGACAGCAGCGGCCGGCCTTCACCGTCGCGGCTGATGCCGGGCAGGGTGGACAGCGTCGGTACCTGCTCGCGGGTGATCACTGAGTTGGTCTCGGCCTGCGAGCCACCGCGCAGCACGATGGCGGTGGTGTCATCGCCGGTGTTATTGAGCGTGGCCTGGAAGCCTTCGCCCATCGCCAGCATCGCCACCAGCACGCCGACCACGCCAGCGATGCCGACCACGATCACCGAGGACGCCCCCCAGCGCTGCGGCAGGCTGGCCACGCCGATGCGGGTGGCCGCCAGTGCCAGCCGTCCGCCACGGGTCAGCAGCAGCCACAGGGCCACCAGCACGGCCATGGCCAGCACACCGATCCACGGCAGGCTGATCCACAGCACCAGGCCGATCGCCAGCAGCAGCACCGTCGCGCCGTTGCCCAGCCACTTCTTGAGTTTGCTCTTGAACATGTCGGTGTCTTCCTCAGCGGCCAGCCAGTGCGTCGACGATCTTCAGGCGCTTGGCACGCAGCGCCGGCAACAGGCCGACGATGATGCCGATCACCACGATCAGTCCCAGCCCCATCAGCCAGGTGGGCGTCGGTACGTGCGGTGGCAGCATGCCCATGCTCTTCGGGCCGATCGCCGGCAGGATCAACGCGGCCAGGCCCATGCCGATCAGGCCGCCCAGGCCGATCAGCAGCACCGACTCCACCATCACCAGGGTCAGCACAGTGCTGTCCTTGAAGCCCAGTGTCTTCAGCGTGGCCAGCTCCGGCACGCGTTCGCGCACCGCCTGCGCCATGGTGTTGCCGGTCAGCAGCAACAGGGTGAAGAACACCGCACCCATGATCGAGGTGACAATCATGCCGATGTCCGCGAACTGCTTGACGAAGGCCTGCTGGAACGCCGACTCGGTCTGGGTCTTGGTCTCGTGGTCGGAGTTGGCCGAGATTGCATCAATGGCCTGCGCCACCCGCGAGGAATGGTCGGGGTTATCCAGCGTCACCGTGTACCAGCTCACCTGGTTCTTGATGTAGTCGTTGGATTCGTCGAAGTACTTCCAGTTCATCATCAACTGGCGTTCTTCATTGGCGGCCAGCGCACGATCCTTGGAACGGTAGATGCCCTTCAGTTCCAGCGGCCAGTCGTTGCTGCCGCCGCGCGGGAAGATCGTGGCCTGCAGCGGGATGGTGTCGCCGATCTTCCAGCCGAACTGCTTGGCCAGGGTTTCGCCGACGATGGCGCCAGTACGGGTCTGCTTCCAGTCTTCCAGCTGTGCCGGTTCGATCTGCAGCTCGCGGTAGACATCGAAGTAGTTGGGCGACACCGAGAAGTTCGGGAAGAAGTTCTTCGGGTCCTGGTAGATGCCGCCGAACCACATGCCGTAGGCCACGTCGCGCACGCCGGCCACCTGGCGGATCTGGGTTTCCAGGCGGATCGGCAGCGACTGGGTGATCGACAGCCGCGAGGCCACCACCAGCCGGTTGGCACCTTCCACGCTGCCGCCGGACGAAAACGCCACGCGCACCGAGTCGAGCATGCCGAACAGCAGGAACGCGGCCACCACCGACAGCAGGGTCAGCAGGGTACGGGTGCGGCTGCGGAACAGCTGCGCCCACACCAGCGAGAAGTATTTCATCGTCGTGGCCTCCGTCAGTGGGCCAGCGGCGCGTCGGCCAGCTCGCCCTTGTCCAGATGCACGGTGTGCGTGGCGTACTCGGCGGCCTTGGGATCGTGGGTGACCATGATGATGGTCTTGCCATGCTCGCGGTTGAGCTGCTGCAGCAGGCCCAGGATCTCTTCGGCGGACTGGCGGTCGAGGTCGCCGGTCGGTTCGTCGCAGATCAGGAAGGTCGGGTCGGAGACGATCGCGCGGGCGATCGCCACGCGCTGCTGCTGGCCGCCGGACAGTTCATTCGGGCGATGGCTGCGGCGGTCGGCCAGGCCGACCAGGGTCAGCGCGATCTCGGCATTGCGCTTGCGCTGCGAGGCACTGAGATGGGTCAGCAGCAGCGGCAGCTCCACGTTCTTCTGCGCGGTCAGCATCGGCATCAGGTTGTAGAACTGGAACACGAAGCCGACATGGTGGCTGCGCCAGGTCGACAGCTGGCCTCCGCTCATCTGGTCGATGCGCTCGCCTTCGATGCTGATCTCACCGCTGCTGGGGTTGTCGAGGCCGCCGATCAGGTTGAGCAGGGTGGTCTTGCCGGAACCGGACGGGCCCATCAGCGCGACGAAGTCGCCGCGCGCGATGTCCAGGTCGATACCGTGCAGCACCTGCACTTTCTCGGGGCCACGCTGGTAGGTCTTGGTGATGTTGCGCAGTGAAACCAGGGTCGACATGGGTGGTTCTCCACGGAGGGCGGGAAACGGGAAAGCGCGCCGGCGATGACCTCGGGCGTGCGTCGAACGGTGCTGCCGGCGGCGCACGAGGGCGCCAGACCGCTACTGCGCTTGTTTCTGCTGCACCTTGGCGCCATCGCGCAGGGTATCCGGTGGGTTGACCACCACCGACTCGCCTGCGCTCACGCCCTTGAGGATCTGGCGGTCCTTGCCCATCGCCTGGCCGGCCTCGACCGGGCGCTGCTGCACCCGGCTCTCATCGCCCAGCACGAAGGCCACCGACGCGCCGTCGCGCTGGACCACGGCCCCGCCAGGCACGCGCACGCCCTGCGGCTTGGTGGCGGCCTGCGGCTGCGCCTGCTCGAGGAAGCTGACCCGCACGCCCATCTCCGGCACGATGCGCGGGTCCTTCACCTTCAGCGCAACGCGCACCTTCACCGTGGCCTTGCCGCGGTCGGCGGTGGGAATGATGGCGATCACCTCGCCCGGGATCTTCCAGTCCGGGTAGGCATTGAGCGTGGCTTCCACTGGCATCTTCGGCTGCACGCGGCCGATGAAGGCCTCGCCGACCTCGACTTCGATTTCCAGCGAATCCATGTCGACGATGGTGCCGATACCGGTTCGGGTGAAGCCGCCGCCAGCCGACAGCGGCGAGACGATTTCGCCCGGCTGCGCCGCCTTGGCGGTGACCACGCCGGAGAACGGCGCGCGCACCACGTTGTTGTCCACGCCCAGGTCCGCGATGGCCAGCTGGTCGCTGGCCACCTTGACGTTGCGCTGGGCGGTATCGAGCTGCGCGCGCAGGCTGTCGCGCTGTGCGACGGCCTGGTCGTACTGCGAGCGCGACACCAGCTGCTGGCCGACCAGCGCCTGCAGGCGGCTGGCTTCGGCGGCAGCCTGCTTCTGCTGGGCCTCAAGCCCGGCCACCTGGCTGCGTGCAGCCTGCAGCTGCGAGGCATAAAGGCTGCGCTGCGCATCGGCATCGATCGGGTCCAGCGTGGCCATGACCTGACCGGCCTCGACCCGCATGCCTTCCTCGATCATCACCTCGCGCACCTTGCCGGTGATCTTGGCCGACACCGTGGCCATGCGCCGGGCGACCACGTAGCCGCTGGCATCGAGCACCGAACTGCTGGCGCTGCCCTGCTGGATGGCTACCGCCGGCGCGGTTTCCACCTCCACGGCGGGGGTGCGGCCAAACAGCGCGAAGGCGCCGGCGGCCAGCAGCAGCGCAATCACGATGATCGCGATCCACAGCCAGCGGCGGCCGCCTCCATTGCCGCCGGAGGCAGGCGGCGGCGACTTGCGGTCGATACGGAGTTCCTTCAACAGTTCGGCAGAAGCGTTCATTCGTTCCATCACAGGCGTTCGGGCGGGTGTGACCGGAAGGGCGGACGGCGGCGGTTCCGGCGGTGGAGCGTGCGGCAAAGCATGAGGGCAGGCACAGCGATCACGGCAGTGACAGCTGTCATCCGATGTCACTGACGGCAGCAACTGCGAAATGTGACCACGGCGGCACAGGATGGCAACGTCCCCGCTACCGGTACCGCGCAATGGATCCGATCTCCCCGTCGCTGGCCCGCCTGCAGCAGGTGCAGGTGCGTTACCGCGACCATACCGCCCTGCATGGCATCGACCTGCAGGTACGTGCTGGCCAGGTACTGGCATTGCTGGGCCGCAACGGTGCCGGCAAGAGTACCGCGATCAGCGTGCTGTTGGGCCTGCGCCGCGCCGATGCCGGCCAGGTCGAACTGCTGGGCGGCGACCCGCAGCAGCGCACCAGCCGCCTCGGCCTGGGGGTGATGCTGCAGAGCACCAGCCTGCCGCCGATGCTGCAGGTGGACGAACTGGTGGCCCAGGCCAGTGCCTGCTACCCCGATCCGATGCCGCTTGCGGAGGTGCTGCAGCGTGCCGGCCTGCAGGCGCTGGCGCGCCGCCGCTACGGCCAGCTGTCCGGCGGCCAGCAGCGTGCCGTGCAGTTCGCCGTCGCGCTGTGTGGCCGCCCGCGCGTGCTGTTTCTTGACGAGCCCACTACCGGCCTCGACATCCAGGCGCGGCAGGCCATGTGGCAGGCGATCCGGCAGCTGGTTGCCGAAGGCTGCGGTGTGCTGCTGACCACCCACTACCTGGAGGAAGCCGAGGCGCTGGCGCAGCAGGTGGTGGTGCTGGAACAGGGCCGGGTGCTGGCCGATGCGCCGCTGGCCGAACTGCGCCTGGCCGACCGGCCGCGTCGCATCCGCTGCCGCAGCACGCTGCTGGCCGACGACGTGCAGCAATGGGCGGGGGTGCAGCAGGTGCAGCGCGACGGCGAGCACCTGCAGCTGCTGGCGAGCCCGGCCGAACCAGTGGTAGCCCGCCTGCTGGCCGCCGATGCGCAGCTGCGCGAACTGGAAGTACAGGGCGCGGCGCTGGCCGACGCCTTCCTCGACATGACCCGGGAGGCCGCATGAACACCCTGACCCCGACCGCCACCGCTGCGCGCCCGCTTCCTGCGTGGCGCCGTGCGGTGCGCCCCTACCGTGCTGAACTGCAGGCCGAACTGCGCCGCGCCTGGCGCACCCCGGCCTTCGCGGTGCCCTCGCTGTTGTTCCCGGTGCTGTTCTACCTGCTGTTCGGCGTACTGCTGGGGCGGGGGCCCGCTCCGCTGTACCTGTTGGCCACCTACTGCGTGTTCGGGGCAATGGCTCCGGCCCTGTTCGGCTTCGGCGTGCAGCTGGCGCTCGACCGCGAAGGCGGCCTGCTGACGCTGAAGCGCGCGTTGCCGATGCCGGCGGCGGCCCCCCTGCTGGCGCGGCTGATCATGGCGGTGCTGTTCGCATTGCTGGTAGCGATGCTGCTGATCGCGGTCGCGCACCTGCTGGGAGGCGTGCGTCTGTCGGCGGTGCAGATGCTGCAGCTGATGGTGGTGGCGGGGCTGGCCGCGCTGCCGCTGGGGGCGATCGGCCTGCTGATCGGTAGCCATGTCAGCGCCAGTGCAGCGCCGGCGATGGTCAACCTGGTGTACCTGCCGCTGGCGCTGCTGTCCGGCCTGTGGCTGCCGCTGTCGGCGCTGCCGAAGGTGTTTTCGACGATGGCCCCGCTGTGGCCGACCTGGCACCTGGCCCAGCTGGCGCTGCCGGTGGTCGGCCTGCCGTCGGCGGGCAGCGTCGCGGGCCACCTGCTGGTACTGCTGGCGGTCACGGGGGTAGCACTGCTGCTTGCGCGTCACCGCCTGCGCCGGGTCGGCTGAACTGGCATGATCGGCAGCGATCGTCCCCGCCTGGATCACCCCGTGTCGTCGAGCTGGCTTGCTTCCCTGCTGCGCCCCGCACCGGACTCGGCAGTGGCCGACAACCTGCGCCGCGGCAAACCGGCCTGGGCCGATGCGATCCACCTGCTGTGGACGGTGTGGGTGTTCATGACGCCGCTGTTTGCCGGCGGCTACACGCTGCGCTGGCTGGGCTTCACCCTGGCCAGCTACCCGCTGTTCCTGCTGCTGTATGCGCGCCTGCTGCTGTCGCCGCGCCACCACGCAATGCGCTATGCGCTGGCGATGACCGCGCTGGCGATCGCGCTGGTGCCCTGGTATCCCTCGGGCATCAGCTACTTCATCTTCGGCTGCGTGATGCTGCGGGTCTGTGGACGCGGCGGCTGGTGGCGCTACCTGTTGCTGCTGGCCGTGCTCAATGCGATGTTCTACCTGGTGGCCTACATGGCGCACTACCCGTGGCAAAGCCTGGTCTGGGTACCAGCGGTGACGCTCATCATCGGCCTTGTGGTTAACGTGGAGACGGTAAACAAGGAGAAGGACGCCGCGCTGCAGCTGTCGCAGGAGGAAGTGCGGCGGCTGGCGACCACCGCCGAGCGCGAGCGCATCGGCCGCGATCTGCACGATCTGCTGGGCCATACGCTGTCGCTGATCACGTTGAAGCTGGAACTGGCGCGCAAGCTGCACGACCGTGGCGATGCCCGTGCACGGCAGGAGATCGGCGAAGCCGAGGACATCGCCCGCGAAGCGCTGGCCCAGGTGCGCAGCGCAGTCACCGGCATCCGTGCCAGCGATCTGGCCGGCGAGCTGGCCTCGGCGCGGTTGTTGCTGGAATGCCAGCAGGTACATCTGCAGTACGAACCGCCACCGGCCATGCCGGTAGATACCGAGCGTGCCCTGGCATTGGTACTTCGCGAGGCGGCGACCAATATCGCTCGCCATGCCCAGGCGACGCAGGCACGGGTGGAGTTCACGCTGGAGGGGCGAATGCTGTTGATGCAGATCCGCGACGATGGACGCGGCGGCGTGCAGTCCGAAGGCAACGGCCTGTGCGGCATGCGCGAGCGGGTTGCGGTACTGGGCGGCCAGTTGGCCGTTCAGTCGACGCGTGGCGAAGGCACGTTGCTGAGCGTGCGCGTGCCGCTGTCTGCGGCGACCACGCCACTGCCCCCCGGCAGACCGCCATCGCTGACCCAGGAGGGAGCCGCATGATCCGCATCCTGCTGGCCGAAGACCAGGCGATGGTGCGCGGCGCGTTGTCGGCGCTGCTGGGCCTGGAACCGGACATCGACGTGCTGGGCAGCGCCGCCGACGGTGAAGCCGCGTGGCGCATGCTGCAGCAGCTGCAGCCGGACATCCTGGTCACCGACATCGAGATGCCAGGCCTGTCGGGGCTGGAGCTCGCACAGCGCATCGCGCGTCATGAACTGCCGATCAAGGTGGTGATCGTGACCACCTTCGCCCGTGCCGGTTTCCTGCGCCGCGCACTGGAAGCGGGCGTGCTGGGCTACCTGTTGAAGGACGCACCGGCGGAGAACCTGGCTGACGCACTGCGCAAGGTGAAGCAGGGCATCCGTGCGATCGACCCGCAGCTGGCGCTCGATGCCTGGTCGCAGGCCGATCCGCTGACCGACCGCGAGCGCCGCGTGCTGCGGCTGGCAGGCGAGGGCCGTACCGCCAGCGAGATTGCCGAGCAACTGGGGCTGTCGCACGGCACGGTGCGCAACTACCTGTCCGAGTGCATCGGCAAGCTGGGGGTGGCCAACCGGATCGAGGCGTACCGGCTGGCTCGGCAGAAGGGATGGTTGTAGGGGCGTACTGCCTTTCCTGCTGATGTCGTTTCCGCGACCGTGGCGGGGTGTCACTTTCTTTGCTCGTGCAAAGAAAGTAACCAAAGAAACACGCCGCCAGATCGCGAGCCGGCGCTGCGCGCAGGTACCCTGCGCTTCTCGGTGAATCAGGGGACGGCGCCGAACTCGCTGCGCTCAGACATCGGCGCCTCTACGCCCTTGATTCCCCTGCGATGCCCGGCTCGCTAAAAGGCGGACCCAACGTCAAAGGCCACAGCTGCACTCAGTAGGTCCACGCCACGTGTGGATGCTGTGGCTCTTGATCTTGACCTTCCAGTCCGCCTTCAAGCGAGCCGGCTCGCGGCCGGCGGAACGATTCTTTGGTTACTTTCTTTGCGTGCAAAGAAAGTGACACCCCGCCTCAGTCCCGGAAACGATCCGCCGGGAACACCCGGCGAACCCGATCAATCCTTCCCGCGCGCCATCGCCTGGAATACACCGTCGCGGCGCACCCACAGGTGAAACAGCGCTGCACCTAGGTGCATCAGCACCGTGGCGAACAACACATACGCCAGCAGGCTGTGCGCATTGCGCAACGCGGCATACAGCGCCGGGGTGTGCGGTACGATCGGCGGCAGGTGCAGGCCGCCCCACAGGCTGATCGGGTAGCCGCCGGCCGACAGCATCGCCCAGCCGATCAGCGGCATCGCCAGCATCAGCCCGTACAGCATCCAGTGCGATGCCTTCGCCGCCAGCACCTGCCATGCGGGCAGGTCGGCCGGCAGCGGTGGCGGGCGGTGGCGCAGGCGGTTGTACAGCCGCAGCAGCACCAGCACGAGGATGGCGATGCCCAGCGGGCGGTGCAGGTCGATCAGCATCGGCCGCAGGTGCAGCGAGGCAACCATGGTCACGCCGACGAACAGCATGGCCAGGATCATCACCGCCATGGCCCAGTGCAGGATGCGCGCGAGCAGGTTGAAGTGGCCGTTGCCGGTACTCATCGTGCGGCCTCCTTCTTCGGTTGTTCGACGTTGCCGGCGGCGCGTTCGCGTTCACGGCGGTTGAAGGACTGCGAGTACACGGCAGAGCGCGCGGCCAGGATCGGGTCGTCACTGCCGCGCACGCCGCTGGGCAGGATCAACGGGTCGAAGTTGATCTGGCCGCAGGCGCCTTCCTCCTGCGATTGCATGCGGTCCAGGCTGAGCACGCCGGCCACCACCTGTTCGCGCGAGTCCGGCCACGGCGTCGACGGATCGTCGATGGCATCGCCGGGCGCGGCGGTGGTAACGACCAGGTTCCAGCGCACCGGGCCCTTGGCCAGGCGCTGCTGCAGCTCCTGGCTGAGGAAATCGACGCTGGCCTGCTTGCGCGTCTCCGCATCCATCTCCACCACCGGCGCCAGCGGCTGCCAGCGCCAGCGCACCGCGCGCTTCTGCCCCTGCGCGTTGGTGAACCAGAAACTGTTGACGCTGTTGTAGGTGGTATCGGCCCAGCTGCTGGTCCACGGCGCCGACTTGGCCCACTGCTGGAACGCCTGCGCGCTGGGGTACTTCGCCAGCACGGCGGCCATCTTCTGCGGGTCGGGCTTGCCGGTGGCCGGGTCGGGAATGGAGGCGCGGGTCTGCTCGTAGAAGGCCTCGGCGTCGGGCACGGCGAAGAACGGGAAGCTGTTCATCGCCATGCGCCATTCCTGGCCGTCGTCGCTGACCATCTGCACGGCCATGCTGCGCACGCGCGCGGTGTTGTCGGCGCCGTACGGGTCGCCGCCACCGATCGACAGGCGGCCCATCACCGGTACGCGCGCCTGCGAGAACACCCGGGCACTGGACAGGGTGGGCGCCTGCGCGCTGGGTTCGAACCAGCCGCTCACGCAGATGCCCTTGCTGTGCGCACGGCGGAAGCCTGGATGGGCCGGGCCGGTGGCTTCGATGGTGTCGGTGAAGCGCTGCGCGGTGAGGCGGTTGCCGATCCAGCCGGCCAGCCAGGCGAAGGCCAGCGCGGCGGCGCCCAGGATCAGGGCGATCAGGGCGATCCAGAGCAACGGCGAATGCATGCGCGGTGCGCCGGGCGTCTGGCCGGCGCGGGTGTAGCGGAAGAGCGACATGGTCGGGTTCCTGCCTTCACGGATCGTGTGGGTGGTGACCCGTACATCCTCGCAGAACCCTTCCAGGCCCGGTATTCAAATTTTCGTCAGATTTGCCGGGGAACCAGTGCCGACCCAGGCCGGCACCCACCGGGATTGCGGGTCAGCACCTGTACCCGCACCTGCGCTCGTGTTGCCGGGCCCGGCCATGCCCTGCGGCGCCATCAGGCGTAACGCGCCTTGAGCATCGCCCATGCCGAGCGCAGCGCCAGCGCTTCGCCACCGGCCGGACGGCCCGGGCGCTCGCCATCGTTCCAGGCATACACGTCCAGGTGCGCCCAGCGCTGGCCGTCTTCCAGGAAGCGCTCCAGGTACAGCGCGGCGGTCACCGAGCCGGCCATGCGCGAACCGGCGTTGGCCAGGTCGGCGATGCCGCTGCTCAGGTAGCGCAGATAGGGGCGCCACAGCGGCATGCGCCAGACCGGGTCGCGGGTGGCATCACCGGCCTGCAGCCACTGCTGGGCCACGCCGTCGTCATTGCTGAAGAGCGCCGGCAGGTCCGGGCCCAGTGCGATGCGTGCGGCACCGGTGAGGGTGGCGAAGTCCAGCACCAGGTCCGGCTTCTGCTCACCGGCGAAGGTGAGCGCGTCGCACAGGATCACGCGGCCCTCGGCGTCGGTGTTGTCGATCTCCACGCTCAGGCCCTTGCGGGTAGCGATGACTTCACCCGGACGGAACGCATCCGGACCGATCGCGTTTTCCACCGCAGGCACCAGCAGGGTCAGGCGCACCGGCAACCCGCGCGCCATTACCAGGCCGGCCAGGGCCAGCGCGTGTGCGGCGCCCCCCATGTCCTTCTTCATGTTGCGCATGCCGTCGGCGGGCTTGATGTCCAGGCCGCCGGTATCGAAGCACACGCCCTTGCCGACCAGCACCAGCGCCGGGTCGGTGTCCTTGCCCCAGCGCAGCACGACCAGGCGTGGCGCACGGTGCGAAGCGCGGCCCACGGCGTGGATGGCCGGGAAGTTCTGCTCCAGCAGTTCATCGCCGGTGATCGCATCGACCTGGGCACCGTGTGCATCGGCCAGCGCGCGCGCGGCGTCTTCCAGCTGCTGCGGGCCCATGTCTTCGGTCGGCGTGTTGACCCAGTCGCGCACGCGCAGGCTGGCGGCGATCAGGTCGGCCACTTCGCCTGACGGTGCAGCCACCAGCTGTGCCGGTGCGCGGTTGCGCTTGCGGTAGCGGTCGAAGCGGTAGCTGCCCAGACCCCAGCCCAGCTGCAGCAGCGCCTGTTCGGCCGCCGGCAGCTCATTGGCCAGCTGCCAGACGCTGCCTTCCGGCAGCGCGTGCGGCGCGTGCGCATAGCTGTAGGCATCACCACGATCACCCACGCCGATCACCGCACCGGCCAGGCCATCGGTGCCCGGCAGCAGGGCCACGCTGTGTGCGCCGGCGGTGAAGCCCTGCGAGGCGAGCCAGGCCTGGGTGGCGGCCGGTTGGCCCTGCTTCCAGGCAGCGAACTGCTCGCGGTCCAGCACGTACAGCGGCAGCGCCGCGGCGCTGTCGGCGGTGAAACCAGTGATCTCGCTCATGCGTCAGATACTCCGGGATGCGGCGGCGTCGAGGTTGGCGTCCAACCAGTCGGCCAGGCCGGTGAGGGTGTCGAACTGCAGGTCCGGCTGCAGCTGCGGATGGGTCCAGGTGGCTGCTTCGCGGTTGATCCAGCACCCGCGCAGGCCGGCGGCGATCGCCCCGGCCACGTCCATCTCGGCATGGTCGCCGACGTGCAGGACCTGTGCCGGCGCCACACCCAGGCGGGTGCAGGCGGCATGGAAGATGCTGGCTTCCGGCTTGGCGGCGCCATGTTCGCGCGAGCCCAGCTGGAAGGCGAAATGATGGGCCAGGCCAATCCGTTCCAGGTCGGCATTGCCGTTGCTGAGCGCGGCTACCGGTACCCGCGCGGCGATCCGGGCCAGCGCGTCGATCGCATCGGGGTAGCACTCGACCTGGTTGCGCGCGGCGTAGAACACCTCATACGCCGGTTCCAGCAGATCGAGGCTGGCGCCACTTTTCTGCAGGGCTTCGTGCAGGGTCAGCCGGCGCAGCGCGCTCAGGTCGTGGTGGAGGTGCGGATGGGCGTGGTAAAGGCGCTCGCGCAGTTCGCGCATCGCCGCCACCGGATACATCGCGGCGGTGGCCGGGCTGTGCTCGCACATCCACGCGTGCAGGACCTGTTCGATGCGGACGCCGATCGGAGCGAACGGCCACAGCGTGTCGTCAAGGTCGAGAGTGATGGCTTGGACGGGGAAATTCACCCCGCCATTCTACCCCTGCCCGCCCGGGCTTTCATGCGACGCGGCGGGCGGGGCGCGTCCGGGCTGGGCCGGTCAGCGCAGGGTGTACGAACAGGCAATCGTGGTCTGGCCGTCGAACGGCTGCACATCCAGATTATGCCGGCTCACCTTCTTGGTACTCGGCGTCAGGGGGTGTGGCGGCGAATGCGCGAGCGGCAAGGCAGGCCAGGGCGAGGCAACGGGTGGCGAGGGAGATCATGCGAACGGATCCATCCGAAAAAAGGGCGCATTGTCTGCCAGTGCTGCGCCCGCTTCTGGTTCCGCGATCTGCGCCTCACGTTGCCTGGCGCCGTTATTCCAGCAACCGCGCCCAGCCCTGCATGCCGTCCAGGCGCGCCAGCACCAGCTTGATGCAGACCAGCAGCGGCACCGCCAGCAGCAGCCCGATCATGCCCCAGGCCCAGCCGAACACCATCAGTGCCAGGATCAGCACCAGCGGTGACAGTTTCATGCGCCGGCCCAGCACGATCGGGGTCACCAGCTGGCCCTCCAGGGTATGCAGGGCCAGGTAGGCGGCGGCCGGCAGCAGCGCCTGCAGCGGGTCGCGGAACTCGACGAAGCCCATCAACAGCATCAGCGCCACGCCGATCAGCGGGCCGACGTAAGGGGCGAAGTTCAGCAGCGCGGCCACCGTTCCCCACAGCAGTGCTTCCTGCAGGCCGATGCCGAGCAGCATCAGCACGCCGGCGAAGACGAAGCCGACCAGCGTGTTGATCACGCTGATGGTCAGCACATAGCGGGACACCTCGCGTTCGATCGAACGCAGGATGTCACTGGTGAAGCGCTGCTGCTGGCGGCTCGGGAACAGCGCGATCGCCGCGCGCTGCAGGCTCTGCCCGTAGATCATGAAGAACAGCGTGAGCAGCACCACCGCCAGCACTGAGGCGGCCAGCCGTGGCGCGCGGGTCAGCATGCGGTAGGGGTCGTCCATCTGGGTGCGGATCACCTGCACCTTGTGGTTGCTGTCACCCCCGGCCACGCGGGCGAAGTTCTCCGCCGCCTGGTTGGCCCGCTGCACCGGCTTGGTCAGGTCCTGCACCTGGCGGGCCACCTTGCGCAGCTGCTGCGGCGCTTCCTGTGCCCAGTCCATGGCCGGGCCGATCAGCTGCACCGCCAGCGACCCGGTCACGCCCAGCCCGGCGCCCAGGATCAGAAGCGCGCCCAGCGCGCGCGGAATCCACAGCTTCTGCAGCAGGCGCAGGATGGGGTTGCCGACCAGCGCGAAGAACATCGCCAGCAGCACCGGCAGGATGATGTCCTGTGCGGCCCACAGGGTGAAGCCCACCGCCAGCGTGGCCAGCACCACCAGCGACATCGGACCGCGCGGGCGCGACGGCGGTGGCAGAGGTGCCTCGGGGGCTTCGGCGCCGGCGGATGACGGGGACAGGAGGGACTCGCTCATCGACGCATCAACCTGGAAGGGGAGCGCATTATCCGCCGGCCGCGATCGGCGCGGCGGATTCGGTGGATCACCGTTCGGACAGCTCGGTGGCCGCTTCGGCCGGACGCGGCCCACGCGGGTCCGGCTCGGCTGCCGGTGGTGCCGGTGCTGGTGCCGGCCGTGCCCCGGCGGCGGTCGCGGCAGCCTGCGCTTGCTCGCTGGCATCGTCGGCGTCTTCGGCCGCGTCGTCGGCCGACGCTGCGGCCTGCGCCGCCATTGCCGCGCCGAACGCGGCCTGTGCGCTGGCGAACAGGTTCGAGACCGACCCGACCATCTGCAGCCAGCGCGCACCATTGACCTTGCCCGGCACTTCCAGCTTGCCGGCGATGAAGCCACCAGCCAGGCCGACCACCACGATGCGCAGTGGCGACCAGCCTTGGCGCCAGACCTCGCTGAGCGTGGACCAGTGGTCCTGGGTTTCGCCCAGACGCACGGTCACCACCTGTTCACAGCGCTTTACCCGCCGCTGCAGCGCGCCGAACTTCATGGCTTGCCCTCTGGCAGCTGCACGCCGGCATCGGGATCGTCTTCGCTGGGCTCGTCGAACAGGCCCAGGCGTGACAGCTGGCGCCGGGTGGCGTGCATGCCGGTGTGGTGGAAAAAGTAGGACACCCGCCAAATCGCGTAGCCGGTAACGGCCAGGCTCAGCAGCGAGGTGATCAGCAGGGCCTGCAGCCAACTCAGGCCCCAGCTCTGCAGCAGCGCGATGAGGGTGGCAGCCATCAGCAGCCAGGCCGAGGCACCGAACACGATCGCCACGCCGGCCCAGGCCAGCGCACGACCGAACGCACTGCGGGCCAGTGCGAAATCGGCCGAAGCCAGCCGGCGCAGCGAACGCACCGTGTGCTTGGCCGAATCGGCGGCGGCACGACCGGCCGCGCCGACCTGGCGGATGCTCTCATCCAGCGGCGGGGTCGCCGCCGGATCAGGCGCTTGCGTGTTGTTTTCGCTCACGCCGTGGCTTACTTGTCGCTGCTGCCGCGGGCCAGCTTGGCGATGATCCAGCCGGCGGCGAAGGCGACGCCGAACGAAGCCAGCGGGCGTTCGCGGATGAGTTCAGCGGCGCTGTCGATCAGGTCCTTGCCCTTGTCCATCAGCGCGTCGACCTGCTCCTTGGCTGCGGCACCACCGAATTCGGCGGCGGCCAGCCCGGACAGCGCGCTGTCGGACAGCTCGGCCTTGACGTTGGCCTTGCCGATGCGCAGTTCGTCGGTGGCCGCGCCAGTCGCGCCCTTGATCGCACCGCCGGCAGCGCTGGCGGCCTGCTTCAGGTGGGAACCGGCTTCACCCAGGTGGTCCTTCAGGTTCTCGGTATTGGTGGGGCTCATCGAATCACTCCAGTTGCGATGGGGGGGTAACGAACGATCGGCCAGGCCGACGGGGGCGTACAGCAATAACATTGCCCGGGTATAGGGGGTGTTACGGCAGGGCGATCAGCGCATCACGAGTTGGCCCTGCTGCTGGCCATTGTTGCGCAGCACGCGCAGCACCAGGGTCGGCGGGCGCTGTTGGAAGTTCGCGCGCCAGCTGGCCAGGTCGGCGAATTCACCCACCGTGGCGTTGGTGATGATGTCGCCCTGCTGCAGGCCATTGCTGGCCGCGCGGCTGCCGCGCTTGACCTCGCTGACCAGCACTCCGCCGACGCCGGACTGGCGCAGCGACTCGGGCAGGTCGACGAAGGTGGCGCCGCCCAGGCGCGGGTCGAGGCTTTCGCCGGTGACCGCACGCGCCTGCTCCTTCAGCGTTGCCTTGATCTGCAGTGGCTTGCCTTCGCGGCGTACGTCCAGCGTCAGCGGGCTGCCGACCGCGGCCAGGCCTTCCACGTTGTGCAGGGCCTCGGCGCTGTCCACCCGCTGGCCATTGGCCGACACCACCACGTCGCCCGGCTTCAACCCCGCGGCGGCGGCGGCCGAACCGGCCAGCACGCGGGTGATCAGCGCGCCACGGGTCTCGCCCAGGCCCAGGCCCTGCGCGATCTGCGCGGTCAGGTTCTGGCTTTCCACGCCCAGCGTGCCACGCACCACCACGCCATGCTTGACCAGCTGGTCGACCACGTTGCGCGCCAGGTTGGAGGGAATGGCCAGGCCCAGGCCGATGTTGCCGGCCATGCTGCCCTGCGGGTTGAAGCTGGCGGTGTTGATGCCGACCAGCTGGCCCTGCAGGTCGACCAGCGCGCCACCGGAATTGCCCGGGTTGATCGACGCATCGGTCTGGATGAAGTTCTGGTAACCCAGCCCGCGGATGCCGCTGCGGCCCACCGCCGAGACGATGCCGGAGGTGACCGTCTGGCTGAAACCGAACGGGTTGCCGATGGCCACTACGAAGTCGCCCACGCGCAGCTGGTCGCTGTTGCCGAGCTTGATGTCGGTCAGGTTCTGCGCCGGAATACGGATCAGCGCGATATCGGTGTCGCGGTCCGAGCCGAGGAATTCGGCCTTCACGGTGCGCCCGTCGGCCAGTGTCACCTGCACGTCATCGGCGTTCTCGATGACATGGTGATTGGTCAGCACCAGCCCTTCCTTGGCGTCGATGATCACGCCCGAACCCAGCGATTCGTTGATGCGCTCCTGCGGGATATCCGGGAACAGGCGGCGGAAGAACGGGTCGTTGAAGAAGGGATTGCGTACCCGTACCACCTGCTTGGTGTTGACGCTGACCACGGCCGGCATGGCCTTTTCCAGCATCGGTGCAAGCGACGGTACTGCCTGCCCCGCGACCGAGGCCGGCAGCGCTGCGGTGGTCGGCAACACCGTCGGCAGCGGTGCGGCATCGGCACGGTTGTCCAGGTGGGCATTGATGCCGGTGGCAACGAAGCCACCGAAGGCGGCGGCGATTGCGAGCGTGAGCAGGGTGGGTAGCGGTCGCATGGGAGTCGGTTCGCAGGTGGAGATTGGGGGCGGTTCGGCCCTACGGTAAAACAAGCTGAATGAGTGTGTCGCGATCTGGATAAATGCGCCATGAAAGCCGCGGCCGCGAACCCCGCCCGACGTCGCAGCGGAGCCGGCATCCGCGACACCGCTTGCGTGCCTGTGCAGCGCTCGGCGGCGCATCGGAAGGCGTGCCGACATACATCGATACTTGCGCAGTTCCGCGCAACCGGGTGCCGCAATGCGCCACAACGCATGCCGGTCGCTGTGGTCGGGCAGGCGCACGCAGCCGCGCGCTGTCGCCGCGCATCGCGCGCAGCACAGCACTGAAAAAAAGGGGTTTCCTGCAAACCGGGGGTGTCGGCGAGGGTGGCGGGTTACACCACTACTGTCGCAACAGATGCGATTGTCGGCGCGTGCCCCGTTCCACGATCGTCAATGTCGGTATAGCATCGCCCCGTTTTGATACTAAAGGCCCCCAGGAGGGCAACATGAGCAACGGTAATGGTAATGGTGTGTCGGTCGTGACCGATGCCGTCGAGAACGTCAAAGAAGCCGCCACCAACGTTGGCGAGACCATCGCCCACGCCGCCGAGGATGCAGTGAAGTCGGTCAAGAAGACCGTCAAGCGCGCCACCAAGGCTGCCGGTACCCGCGTTGCCAAGGCCAAGAAGGCCGTGGCCAATGTCGAGAAGACCGTTGCCAAGAAGGCCGAGAAGGCTGCCAAGTCGGTCGGCAAGACCGTTGCCAAGGCCAAGCAGAAGCTGGAAACCGCAAAGAAGAACGCCAAGGCCGAAGCCGCTGCCCTGAAGAAGGAAGTGGCCAAGAAGAACGCGGCTGCAGGCAAGGCCGTGACCAAGAAGGCTGCGGCTGCGAAGAAGGCCACCAAGGCTGCCACCAAGACTGCCGGCAAGAAGGTCGCCACCGCGAAGAAGGCCGCCACCAAGAAGGCTGCCGTCGCCAGGAAGACCGTTGCCAAGAAGACGGCGGCCGCCAAGAAGGTGGTCGGCAAGAAGGTCGCTACCGCCAAGAAGGCTGTGGCCAAGAAGACCGTCGCGGCCAAGAAGGTCGCCGGCAAGAAGGCCGTGGCTGCGAAGAAGGTTGTCGGCAAGAAGGTTGCCGCCACCAAGAAGGTCGCTACCAGGAAGACTGCCGCTGCCAAGAAGGTTGTCGGCAAGAAGGTTGCTGCCACCAAGAAGGTCGCCACCAGGAAGACCGCTGCTGCCAAGAAGGTTGTCGGCAAGAAGGTCGCCGCCAAGAAGGCTGCTCCGCTGAAGAAGGTCGCGGCCAAGAAGGCGCCGGCCAAGAAGGCTGCCGCCAAGAAGGCACCGGCCAAGGCAGTGCGCAAGGCCGCCAAGCGCAAGTAATCGCGCGGTGACCGAAGGCCCTTCCGTCCAACGGGCGGGAGGGCCTTTCGCGTTTTCGGGACATGGCCTGGGGCAGGATGCAGGTTCTTCCAGGCGGAGTCCGGGCATGCGCGGTATCGACTTCAGTTCCTGGCAGGGGGTGCTGTCCACGCTGGCCGGCCTGGTCCTGATCACGCTGCTGGGCGTGGGTATCCGCATGCTGGTGATGCAGACCCTGCAGCAGCGCCGTGAGCGCGAGAACCGGCAGATCAACGAACGGCTGCGGACCCTGATGGCGGCCTACAAGACCCTGGGCGGCTCCTTCACCGGCGAACTGGGGGTGGACCCAGCCCATCGCCGCGACCTCCGCCACCGCGAAGATGCGGAAGGCATCGCCGAGCCGCGTTCGGATCGCACGCGGCGCATCCGTGATGCGGTTGAAGCGGCGCTGTCGGACATCCTGCTGCTGGGCACCGACGAACAGGTGCGGCTGGCCGCGCGCGCGGCCAGTGAGCTGGCGCAGGGACGGCCGGTGCATACCTACGAGCTGGTGGTCTCGTTGCGCGACTTCGTGCGCGAAGCGCTGGACCTGGCGCCGATTCCGCAGGACCTGCAGATTCCACCGCAGGGCCCGACCCGTCCCACCGCCAGCGGTGGCGGCAAGGGCCGCACTGACGGCGATGCCAAAGGGGGTCGTGCTGGAGGAGGGGGCGGTGGTGGTGGCGGAATGGGAGCCGGCATGGGCGGCATGGGCTTCGGTGCCGGCGCCGCACTGGGCGCCGGCCATGCGTCCACCGGCGATGAAACGGACGCGCGCTGAGCGCGTCCGCCGTAGTCTGCGCTGCCGTCAGCGCTTCAGTTCGTAGATCGGCACGAAGCCGCCGTAGATCATCCGCGCACCGTCGAACGGCATCGGGTTCTTGGCCGGATCAAACCGCGGGTCTTCCATCATCTTTGCCATGCCCGCGTCGCGGGTCGGCTTGTCCGGCCATTCGATCCAGGAAAACACCACTGTCTCGTCCGGCGTGGCCTTCACCGCGCCAAAGAAGTCGGTGGTCTTGCCGTGTGGCACATCATCGCCCCAGCACTCGACTACGCGCAGCGCGCCAAACTCGATGAAAACGGGATCACCTTCGCGTGCATGGGCGAGGAACTTCTCCTTGTTGGCGGTGGGTACTGCCAGCACGAAACCATCGATGTAGCTCATTGCCTGCCTCCGGTTGGACCGTGCCGCATGCACGGCCTTCAGGTACTCGACGAACCAGGGCGTCGCGGATCGACAGCACTGGAAAGGTGGAAGAAAGCTGGAACAGGAGAATGCACCCGCGCCGCGCGCGTATGCCAGAGACAGCCTGAATCAAGGCAAAAAATTCAGCAATGCGAAGACCGCTGTTTTCAGGGAGCGTTGTGGCGAATAACGGAGAATTTACATTCCCGATGCGATGGCGCCCTGGCGCTGCTGCACACCATAAGAAAGTAAAGGTGTACCCCCATGAAGAATTCGCTGATTGCTCTGGCCCTGGCTGCTGCCCTGCCGTTCACCGCCTCGGCTGCTGAGAACCTGTCCTACAACTACGCCGAAGCCAACTACGCCAAGATCGACAACGACGCGTTCAAGTCCGACGGTTGGGGCGTGAAGGGTTCCTACGGCTTCCTGCCGAACTTCCACGCTTTCGGTGAATACAGCCGCCAGGAAATCGACCACACCAACATCAAGCTGGACCAGTGGAAGATCGGTGCCGGCTACAACGTTGAAATCGCACCGTCGACCGACTTCGTTGCCCGCGTTGCCTACCAGAAGTTCGACCAGAAGCACGGCCTGGACTTCAACGGCTACAGCGCTGAAGCCGGTATCCGCACCGCCTTCGGTGCCCACGCCGAGGTCTACGGCATGGTCGGCTACGAAGACTATTCCAAGAAGCACGGCGTCAACCCGGATGGCCAGTGGTACGGCCGCCTGGGTGGTCAGGTCAAGCTGAACCAGAACTGGGGCCTGAACGGCGAGCTGAAGATGAACCGCGACGGCGACAAGGAATACACTGTCGGCCCGCGCTTCAGCTGGTAATTGCCTCCTCGGCGCGCCTGCGCGCTGAAGATGCCTCGACAGGCCCGGCATATGCCGGGCCTGTTGCGTTATGACGAACCGAAACGACGGCTGACCACGCGCGCCTACGATTGCTGCGTTGCAATGAATTGGATTCCGCTGGCCCTGGCTGCGGCCTACGGTGGGCACTTCGTACTGCCGGACCTGCGTAATGCCGCCTGCCGTTTCCACCCTGCCTCTCGACCGGCCGCGCCGCCTGGCACTGCTGGCGCCGCATCCGGTGCTGCGCTTGGGCCTGGAAGTGGTGCTGGGCCAGCACGGCGGCGTGCGCGTGTGCGGCAGCTTCACCGATGCGGCTGAACTGCTGGAGCTGCTGCACCGGCGGCCGGGCAGCATCGACCTGCTGCTGGTCGACCTCACCGCACCGCGCGGGCCGGAGCAAGGCCTGCAGCTGTTGCGCCTGCTTTCGCGCCGCTGGCCGTTGCTGCCGGTGCTGGTGCTGTCGGCCCACTGCAACGCCAGCACGGTGAGCATGGCGATGCAGGCCGGCGCACGCGGCTTCCTGTCCAAGCAGACCGAACCGGACACGCTGCTGCGCGCCGTAGATGCGCTGGCCCGAGGGCGGCGTTTCGTACCGCCCCAGCTGCACATGCAGCTGAGCCGGCCGCGAAGCCGGCGCGCGCCAGCGCCGGCAACGTTGAGCCGACGCGAACGCGAAGTGATACGGCTGGTGCTGCAGGGGTGCACCACCGGCGAGGTCGCACGCCGCTTTGAGCGCACCCCCAGTACGATCAGTTCGCAGAAGCGCACCGCCTACCGCAAGCTGGGCATCCGCAGCGATGGCGAGCTGTTCCGCATCCGGCATCTGCTCGAATGCGGGTGAGGGGGCTTACTCGCCCTGGTACTGCTTTTCTTCCACCAGCGCCGAACCGGCGACCCGGTTGATCTCGTTCTTCACCTGCACGCGCTCGCCGTTGGTGCCGTACACGCCGCGTGCCAGCTGGATGAATGCATCATCGAACACCTGTGCCGCTTCCTTGTCGCGCAGCTGGTCCTGGATGTCCCACATGCGCTCGTTGATCGCCTTCAGCTGTTGCTTCAGCGCGGCCAGCGCCGGCTGTGCCTGCAGCTGCAGCTGCAGCAACGGCAGCAGCCCGTCCAGCTCGGTGCGTACATTGGCCAGCTTGGCGGCATCGTCGATGCGCTCGGCCTTGATCTCGAGAATGGTGATCTTGTCGATCAGCTCGCCGATCGATACCGGGGTCAGGATGGCGTCCACGCGATTGGTTCCTGGAAACAGGCGGCCATGATACCGCGCCGGCGGCGGTGCTCCCCGGCCCGCAGGATTTACGCCGAATTTGCGCAGCGGGCCGGGCAATGCCCTCGATCCGTTACGGCCTGGCCTTCGACACTGCGCTCCCGGCGGCGTGGCCGCCTTCGACGAGGAACACAGTGCAGTGAACAGCAAGGGGATGATGGCGGCGATGGTGGCCGCGCTGGCGGGCCTGCTCGGCAGCGGCAGCGCGCAGGCACAGGTGCAGGCAAGCGGCAGCGTGGCACTGACCAGCGATTACGTGTGGCGTGGCAGCTCACAGAGCGATGGCGATCCTGCGGTGCAGGCGGGCGCGAAGGTGGCGGTGACCTCGGGCTGGTACGCCAGCGTGTGGGGTTCGAACGTCTCGTTCAAGCCGGACAACGGCGCGCGCAGCGAGTTTGACCTGGTGGCGGGCTGGTCCGGTGCACTGGCGCCGGACTGGACGCTGGACGCGAACCTGACCCGCTATGTGTATCCGGGTACCGGCCGCGCGCTGGACTGGACCGAACTCAACAGCGCGCTGTCGTGGAAGCAGCGCGCCTGGCTGCAGGTCGCGCATTCCAACGACGCGCTGGCCGGCGGTCATCGCGGCACCTATGCGCAGCTGGGCGTGCGTGTGCCGCTGCGCGAGCGCTTCCGCCTGGAAGCGGCGGTGGGCCAGTACTGGCTGGCCAGCGCGCAGGGGCCGGACTACCTGCATGGCCAGCTCAGCGCCATCGCCACGCTGGTGCCGGCCTGGGAACTGCGTGCCACCGTGCACGACACCGACAGCGCCGCCAAGCGGCTGTTCCCCGGCAACGCCGGCGGGCGTTGGGAGCTGGCGCTGCAGGGCAGTTTCTAGTCGGCAGCGCGGGCCTGGCGCGTGCGCAGCGCGCCAGGCAGCCACAGCAGCAGCGCCAGCACCGCCACGGCGGCACCGGCGATGCAGACACCGGTCCAGCCGAAGTGCTGGTAGACCTGGGCCGACAGCAGCGAGCCCAGCGAACCGCCGATGAAGTAGCCGGTCATGTAGCCGGCATTGAGGCGGTTGCGCGCGGCGGGCTGCAGCGCATAGATCAGGTTCTGGTTGCTGACGTGCAGCAGCTGCGCGGCCAGGTCGAGCACCACCACGCCTACCAGCAGCGCCAGCAGCGAGTGCGCCGACAGGCCCAGCGGCAGCCATGACAGCAGCAACAGCGCCAGCGCGATGGCGGTGGCACGACCGCTCTGGCCGCGGTCGGACATGCGTCCGGCCAGGCCGGCGGCCAGGGTGCCGGCCGCACCGACCAGGCCGAACAGGCCGATGGTGGCGTCGCTGTATTCGTACGGCGGCTGTGCCAGCAGGAAGGCGAGCGGGGTCCAGAAGATCGCGAACATGGCGAAGCTGCACGCGCCCAGCAGGGTGCGCTGGCGCAGCACCGGCTCCTGCACGAACAGGGTGCCGATCGAGCGCAGCAGGGCGAAATAGCCCAGTCCCGCGCTGTGGTGGAAGCGCGGCAGGCCACGGTGCAGCGCAAGCGTAGTCAACACCAGCGTGCCGGCGGCGATTGCATACACCAGGCGCCAGTCGCCCAGGCTCGACACCAGGCCGGCCACGGTGCGTGCGAGCAGGATGCCCAGCAGCAGGCCGCTCATCAGCGTGCCGACCACGCGGCCACGGTGTTCGGGCGCGGCCAGGGTAGCCGCGAATGGCACCAGCACCTGGGCTACCACCGAGAACAGGCCGGTGATCGCGGTGCCCACCAGCAACCAGGCCAGCGATGGCGCGCAGGCGCTGATCACCAGCCCGGCAGCCGAAAGCAGGCTCATCACCACGATCAGCCGGCGGCGCTCGAACAGGTCACCCAGCGGCACCAGCAGGATCAGCCCGGCGGCATAGCTCAGCTGGGCCGCGGTGACTACCATGCCGACCTGGCCGAACGGCACACCGAAGGCCCCGGCGATGGTGTGCAGCAGCGGCTGTGCGTAGTAGTTGCTGGCGACCGCCACGCCGGTGGCGACCGACATCAGCAGCACCTGCCAGCGGTGCAGAGGGGGGAGGGAGGGGCTCACGCGGTGGTCCAGGAAGCGGGGCGCACAGTGTCCGCCTGCTGCAGTGATGATGGAAATGAATCATCATCATGCCTGCCATCTGAAAACGAGATAGTCGGGTGAACCTCAAGCAGCTCGAATTTGCGGTTGCGCTGGCCGAGGAAGGCAACTTCACCCGCGCCGCCGAGCGCTGCCACGTGGTGCAGTCCGCGCTCAGCCACCAGATCGCGGCGTTGGAGCAGGAGCTGGGCAGCGTGCTGTTCGAGCGCCTGCCGCGCCAGGTCCGTGCTACCGCCGCGGGCGAGGCTCTGCTGGTGCACGCTCGGCAGGTGCTTGCCAGCCTGCGCCACCTTCGCGCCGATGTGGCGGCGGTGAGTGGTGAGGTGCGTGGGCTGCTGGCGATCGGGCAGATTTCCTCACTCACCGACATCGACGTGGTGGCGATGCTGGCCGCCTTCCAGCAGGTGCACCCGCAGGTGGAATTCCAGTTGCGGGTGGACAAGAGCGAGGACCTGATCACGCAGGTGCAGTCGCGCGCGCTGGACGTGGCGCTGGTCGGGCTGGCGCCTTCGGCGGCACTGGATGGGGTCTGCCACCGGATGCTGCAGGAAGAAGACCTGGTGGCGGTGCTGGCGCCCTCGCACCGGCTGGCCCGGCGCAAACGCTTGCCGCTGACTGCGTTGCAGGACGAGGCGCTGGTCGATTTCCCTCGCGGCACCGGCGCGCGACGCCAGACCGATGACGCGTTCGCTGCCGCCGGCCTGCCACACACGGTGCGTTTCGAGGTCAACCTGATGGAACTGGTCGAACGCTTCGTCCGCCACGGGCTGGCGGTGGGTATCGTGCCGGCGCTGATCGCTGAAGGGTTCCAGGGGGTGGTGCAGATTCCGCTGCAACCGACCCCGACCCGCCGCGTGCACCTGGTCTGGCAACGGGTGCCGACGCCGGCGGCACGGGCGTTCGTGGAGGCCGTGCTCAGCCGCGCAGGCGCAGGCTCAGGCCCTTGAGGAAGTTGCGCAGCATCTGGTCCAGGCAGCGCCGGTAGTTGCCGTGGCCGGGTTGGCGGAACAGGGCGCCGAGTTCCGACTTGGACACATTGAAACCGGCACCGGCGAAGATCTCCAGCAGGTCCACGTCGCGCAGCTGGAACGCCACGCGCAGCTTCTTCAGCACCAGGTTGTTGTCGATGCGGGTTTCCACTGCGCGCTGCGGCTGGCTTTCGTCGCGACCGCGCAGGTGCACGATCAGGCCATCGAGGAAGTGCGCCAGCGCACTGTCGTTCATCGCCTCGAAGCCGGCTTCGTCCTCACGGCGCAGCCAGGCCTTCACCTGTTCGGTATCCACCGCGAAGGCCGGGTCGGCCAGCTGGCACAGGGCCACCACATGGTGGTCGCCCAGGTCCAGGGAGTAGCGCACGCTGCGCAGGACATCGTTGTTGATCATGGCCCATTGTAGCGGTCGCCCTGTCGCTGGGGTCGGATCCCTTGGCCGCAGCCAACGGATCCGACTCCGGATCTGGCCGATCCAGCAACACAGGCGCCGGCCGACGGTGCCAGAATGGAGGTCTGGTTTTCGCCCTGGAGTTGCCTGATGACCCGCACTGTCCTGATTACCGGCGCCACTTCCGGCTTCGGTGCCGCCGCCGTCCACCGCTTCGCCCAAGCGGGCTGGAAGGTGATCGCCACCGGCCGTCGCAGCGAACGCCTGCAGCCGCTGGTCGAGCGCTACGGCAAGGATGCGGTGCATGCGGCGCCCTTCGACATCCGAGATCCGGTGGCCATGGAAGCCGCGCTGCTGGCGCTGCCGCCGGCTTTCGGCGAGATCGATCTGCTGGTCAACAATGCCGGCCTGGCGCAGGGCACAGCGCCGGCGCAGGGCGCCAGGCTGTCGGACTGGACCACGATGATCGACACCAACATCACCGCGCTGGTGACCTTGACCCATCGTCTGCTGCCGCAGCTGGTGGAGCGCAAGGGCGCGATCATCAACATCTCCTCGGTGGCCGGCGTCTATCCGTATCCGGGTGGCAATGCCTACGGTGGCACCAAGGCGTTCGTCAGCCAGTTCTCGCTGGGCCTGCGTTCGGACCTGCACGGCACCGGCGTGCGCGTGACCACCATCGAGCCCGGCATGGCCGAGACCGAGTTCACCGTGGTGCGCACCCATGGTGACCAGAACGCGTCGGACAAGCTGTACAGCGGCGCCAACCCGATGACCGCCGAAGACATCGCCGAGCAGATCTTCTGGGTGGCCACGCTGCCACCGCACCTGAACATCAATCGCCTGGAACTGATGCCGGTCAGCCAGTCGTTCGCCGGTTTCCAGGTGGCCCGCGAAGGCTGACCTGCGCCGTGCGACGTCTCGGGCCAGCGCGGGTAGGGCGTGTCCTGTAGAACCGAGCCCATGCTGGGCTTCGCCGGAATTCAGCCGAGCATGGCTCAGCTCTACAGAAACAAAAAAGCCGGGCAATGCCCGGCTTTTCCGTTCAACTCCTGCAGATCACTGCGCCTTGATCGCCATCGCCTGCAATCCAGTGCCATCCAGCTTCTGCTTGGCTTCGGCCAGTTCGCCGGCGCTGCCATACGGCCCCATGCGCACGCGGTACACCGTCTTGCCGTTGATCTGCGCCGACTCCACGCGTGCGGCCAGGCCCATCATCGCCAACTTGGCCTTGGTCGCTTCGGCATCGCCGGAGGCGCCGAATGCGCCGGCCTGCAGGATGTAGCGGGTGTTGTCGACGGCAGCCGGTGCACTGGTTGCGGGCGCTGCGGTTTCCGGTCGCGCTGCCGGGGTCGCGGCGGCGGTGCCGGTGCCGGTCGATGCAGGCGCGGTAGTCGCCGGCGGTGTCGCGGCCGCCGGGCGCTCGCTCAGCGGTGCCGGCAGCGGACGGCCGGTGGCAGTGACCGGTGCGGTGCTGGCCACGCTGGCGGTCGTCGCCGGTGCGGTGGCGGTTGGTGTCGCAGTGGCGGCTGGCGGCGGTACCGGCTTGCCTTCCAGTGCGGCCTGCGCACGCGACGCTTCAGCCTTGGCCCGGCGTTGCTCCTCGGCACGCGCGCTGGCCGCCAGTTCCGCGTCGGACATCTCCACTTCCTTGCCGGGCAGCAGGGTGTAGAAGTCGTACTGGGTGGCGGCCGGCTTTTCTGCTTCGGCCGGTTTCGGCGTGGCCGGCTGCGCGGCCGGCTGGGTGCCGACATCGCCGTCGGCATCGGCCACCGGCGCCGGCTGCGCGTTCGGGTTCGGCTGCGGACCGGCGCGCAGGAAGCCATCGCCTTCGCCCTTGAACAGGTTCGGCGCCGCCAGGAACACCACGGCCGCAATCGCCACACCGGCCACCAGCCACACCCATCCGGGTGTGCCCTGGCTGCTGCTGTTGCGCCTGGCCTGTGTCTTGCCGCGTCGTGCTGCCATGTCTACTACGTCTCCGGGAGTTACATTTTTTCCGGGGCGCTGACGCCCAGGAGGTCGAGGCCATTGGCCAGCACCTGCCGTGCCGCACTGGCCAGGGCCAGGCGTGCATCAAGCTCGGACTGATCCAGTTCAAGAATCTTCTTGCTCTGATACCACGTGTGGAAGGCGTGTGCCAGTTCGCGCAGGTACTGCGCCACCAGGTGCGGTTCCAGCAGAGTGCCGGCCGATTCCACCACTTCCGGATAGCGTGAGATCTCGTTCATCAGCAGCAGCGAGGCGTCATCGTCCAGGCGGCCGAGGTTGGCCACGCCATTGGCCTGCACGTACACCAGGCCCTTCTCCTGTGCCTGGCGCAGCAGGCTGCAGACGCGTGCGTGCGCGTACTGCACGTAGAACACCGGGTTGTCGTTGCTCTGCTGGCGGGCCAGGTCGATGTCGAAGGTCAGCTGCGAATCGGGCTTGCGCGCGATCAGGAACCAGCGGGTGGCATCGCGGCCGGCTTCATCAATCAGGTCGCGCAGGGTGAAGTAGCTGCCGGCACGCTTGGACAGTTTCACTTCCTCGCCGCCACGCATGACGGTGACCATCTGGTGCAGCACGTATTCCGGCCAGCCCTTCGGGATGCCCACTTCCATGGCCTGCAGGCCGGCGCGCACGCGTGCCAGCGAACCATGGTGGTCGGCGCCCAGTTCGGTGATCGCGCGCTCGTAGCCGCGCTGCCACTTGGACAGGTGGTAGGCCACGTCCGGCACGAAGTAGGTGAAGGTGCCGTCGGACTTGCGCATCACGCGGTCCTTGTCGTCACCGAAGTCGGTGCTGCGCAGCCACAGCGCGCCGCCTTCCTCGTAGGTGTGGCCGGAGGCCTGAAGCTTGGCCACCGCTTCGGCGACCTTGCCATCGGCGTACAGCGAGCTTTCCAGGAAATAGATGTCGAAGTCGACGCCGAACGCGGCCAGGTCCAGGTTCTGCTCGTTGCGCAGGTAGGCCACCGCGAAGCGACGGATCGCCTGCATGTCGTCCGGGTCCTTGGCGCCGACCACCAGGGTGCCTTCCAGGTCGACGCTGGCGCCGGCCATGTAGGCGCGGGCGACGTCGGCGATGTATTCACCGCGGTAGCCGCCTTCCGGCCAACCGTCCTGGTCCGGAGCGATGCCCTTCACGCGGGCCTGCACCGACAGCGCCAGGTTCTCGATCTGCACGCCGGCGTCGTTGTAGTAGAACTCGCGCTTGGCGTTCCAGCCGTTGGCGTCCAGCACGCGCGCGACGCAGTCGCCGATCGCGGCGGCGCGGCCATGGCCGACGTGCAGTGGACCGGTCGGGTTGGCCGACACGTACTCCACGCCCACCGTGCGGCCATTGCCGGACAGGTTGCGGCCGTAGTCATGGCCTTCCTTGATCACCGACGCGGCTTCGCGCTGGTAGGCGGCCGGGGCCAGGTGGAAGTTGATGAAGCCGGGGCCGGCGATCTCGACCTTGCTGACGTCCTCGCTACGCGGCAGCGCGTCGACCAGCGCCTGCGCCAGTGCGCGCGGGTTGCTGCGCGCGGCCTTGGCCAGCAGCATCGCGGCATTGGTGGCGAAGTCGCCGTGGTCGCGGGTCTTCGGGCGCTCGACCACGAAGTCCGGCGGCAGGGAGTCGGCGGGCAGGGTGCCATTGGCACGCAAGGCTTCGATGCCTTGGCTGATCAGGGCGCGGAGGAGATTTTTCACGAGGCCTGCTGTGAGAATGAGCGGCGGAATCGCCCATTTTAGCGCAGATACCCGCGCCCACGCTGACCCGGGCCGGCCTGGGGTGCAGCCCGATCGCGCCGGGATCGCCGCACTCAGCCGAACAGGCGGGGCTGGGGCGGAGCCAGCAGGCCTCGTTCAGCAAACGAAACGGGCCGGCCTTCGCCCACCACGAAGTGGTCCAGCAGGCGTACATCGACCAGCGCCAGGGCCTGCTGCAGCTCGTCGGTGATGCGGGTATCGGCACTGGACGGCTCCGGGTCGCCGGAGGGGTGGTTGTGGCTGAGGATCACCGCCGCCGCATTGTGCAGCAGGGCCCGCCGCACCACTTCGCGCGGGTACACCGGGGCGGCGTTGATGGTGCCGTGGAACAGTTCCTCGCAGGCGATCAGGCGGTGGCGGTTGTCCAGGAACAGGGCCATGAAGACCTCTCGGGCCTGGCCACGCAGCCGGTGCTGCAGGTAGCGGCCGACCGCCGCCGGATTGTTGCCCACCGCTTCGCCGTGTTCCAGCTCGGCCGTCAGGTAGCGGTGGGACAGCTCCAGCCCGGCGGCCAGCGTGCAGCTGCGTGCGGGGCCGAGCCCGGGCAGGCGGGCCAGTTCCGCGGCGGGGCGGTCGAGCAGCACCCGCAACGGGCCGTGCGCCTGCAGCAGGTCGCGCGCGGTCTGCACGGCATCGCGGCCGCCGAACCCGGAGCCGAGAAACAGCGCCAGCAGTTCAGCATCGGAAAGTGCGCTGGGCCCGCGCGCGATCAGCTTCTCGCGGGGGCGCTCCTGTTCGGGCCAGTCATGGATGGGCATGCCTGCATCATCGCCAGCGAGAGGGGCGCCTCCCATCGGGGCTTGGCGCAACCTGGGGTCGGCCGATGCCTCAGTCGCGCTGGGTCTGCAGGTAGTCGAACAGTTCCTGGTTGGTCTGCAGGCCCAGCTTGCGCTTGGCTTCGGCCTTCTGCCGGCTGATCGTCTTCGGGCTGCGTCCGCAGTGCTCGGCGATGGCATTCACGTTCAGTCCCGCGGCCAGCAGTTCCAGCACTTCACGCTCGCGCGCCGAGAGTGCGGCGGGCGAACGTGCGAACAGCAGATCGCGGGCCAGCAGGCGGTCGCGCAGCTGCGGGGAGACGAATACCTGCCCGGCCAGGGCCGCGTTCAGTGCCTGTGGCAGCTGGGCGAAATCAGCGCACTTGTCGACCAGGCCGCGGATGCCGTCGCGCAGCAGGCCATCCAGCAGGCCGGGATGGCGCGCGCCGGTCAGCACCACCACCGGCAGCTCGGGATGTCGGCTGCGCAGGATGTCGATCAGTTCCGGGCCGTCCGGGCCGTCGCCGGGCATCGACAGGTCGGTCAGCACGGCATCGCAGCCGTGGCCGTCCACCAGCTGCAGCAACCCGGCGCCGTCGTGCGCGCTGCCGACGATGTCCATTGGATGGGGCTGCAGCGCGATGCGGATGCCGTGCAGGACCACGGGATGGTCGTCGGCGATGATGATGCGCGGGTGCACGCGGCTCCTTGGAACTCTGACCGGCCACCGCAGACAGTGGCCCACGCCTGATTCTGCAAAACCCTCGCCCTGCTGAGGTATAGGAAAGGTCCGAAACAGCGTTTGGGGGAATTCCGCTTCAAGGGGGGGGCCATCTGCTGATAGCTGCCCGCTATGTGCGTCCTGTACCGGGACATTACCGGCCATCGGGTAAGCTAACGCCCTCGTTTGCACAGGAATTCCAGGTGGCTGACTCCCCCAACGCTTCCCCCGCGCAGGCCCGCGCGCTGGAAGGTCAGAAACTGCTGTTGTGCGTCGGAGGTGGGATCGCGGCCTACAAGGCTCTGGAGCTGGTGCGTCGCCTGCGCGATGCCGGTGCCCAGGTGCAGGTGGCGATGACCGCCGGTGCCCAGCAGTTCGTCACTCCGCTCAGCTTCCAGGCGCTGTCCGGGCAGCCGACCCGCACCACGCTGTGGGACAGCGCCGCCGAACAGGCGATGGGCCACATCGAGCTGGCTCGTTGGGCCGACCGCATCGTAGTCGCCCCCGGCACCGCCGATCTGCTGGCGCGGCTGGCCCATGGCCATGCCGATGACCTGGTCAGCACCCTGTGCCTGGCCAGTACCGCACCGCTGACGATCTGCCCGGCAATGAACCACCGGATGTGGTTGCATCCGGCCACGCAGGCCAACATCGCCCTGCTGCGCCAGCGCGGCGCACAGGTGATCGGCCCGGTCGACGGCCCGCTGGCCGAGGGCGAATCCGGACCTGGCCGTCTGGCCGAACCGGCTGACATCGTCGCCGCGCTGGCCGCCAACGTGGGCGCCAACGCCCCGGTTGCCGCGCCGGAGACCCGCGCGCTGCAGGGCCTGCGCCTGCTGATCAGCGCCGGCCCGACCTATGAAGACATCGATCCGGTGCGGTACGTCGGCAATCGCAGCAGCGGCAAGATGGGCTTCGCGCTGGCCGCAGCGGCCGCGTCGATGGGCGCGCAGGTGGTGCTGGTGAGCGGCCCGGTGCAGCTGCCGACGCCGCCCGGCGTGCAGCGTGTCGATGTGCGTTCGGCCGCGCAGATGCGCGATGCCGTGCTGAAGTCGCTGCCGGCCGACATCTATATCGGCGCCGCTGCCGTATCCGACTACACGCCGCGCCAGGTGGCCGCGCAGAAGCTGAAGAAGACCGCCGGCAGTCAGTCGCTGGTGATCGAACTGGTGCGCACACCGGACATCCTCGCTGAGGTGGCCGCGCAGACGCAGTCGCTGAAGCTGGTGGTCGGCTTCGCCGCCGAGACCCACGACGTGGAGAAATATGCGCGTGGCAAGCTGGTCGACAAGCGCCTGGACCTGGTGATCGCCAACCAGGTCGGCATCAGCGGCGCCGGCTTCGAGAGCGACAACAATGCCGCCACTGCCTACTGGCAGGACGGCGAACAGGTATTCCCGGCCACCTCCAAGCGCGTGCTGGCCGAACAACTGCTGGCGCTGATCGCGCGGAGACTCCAGGCATGACCCAGGCTTTCACTTCCCAACCGCTGCAGGTCAAGCTGCTTGATCCGCGCTTCGGCGACAGCTGGCCGCTACCGGCGTACGCCACCGAAGCCAGCGCCGGCATGGACCTGCGCGCCGCGCTCGATACCGCGCTGACCCTGCAGCCGGGCGATACAGCGCTGGTGCCCAGCGGCCTGGCCATCCATATCGCCGACCCGAACCTGTGCGCGGTGATCCTGCCGCGTTCGGGGCTGGGCCACCGCCACGGCATCGTGCTCGGCAACGGCACTGGCCTGATCGACGCCGATTACCAGGGGCCGCTGCTGATCAGCGTGTGGAACCGCGGCCGTGAGGGGTTCACCATCGAGCCGGGCGATCGCATCGCACAGCTGGTGATCGTGCCGATTGCCCGTGTCAGCCTGCAGGTAGTGGATACTTTCACCGACAGCGTGCGGGGAACGGGTGGATTCGGCCATACCGGGGTGCGTTGACGGGGGACAGCGATGAGCGGCATCGGGGAAAGACAGCGGGGACGGTCTTTGGGTCGTGGTGCGCCACTGCTGGGCGTGCTGCTGGTCCTGCTGGCCGGCTGGTTCGGATGGAGCGCGGTGCAGCAATGGCGGCAGGAGGCCAATGGCCAGGCGCTGGAAGCCGCGCGTGACCAGGCCGTGCTGGGGCTGCAGGAGGCCGCCAGGGGCCAGCTGAAACAGCTGCAGCAACAGTTGAAGAACGAACGGGTGCAGCAGGCGCTGCAGGCCGGCGATGCCGCTGCGGCCGCGCTGGCCGTGCGCGAGAGCTGGACCGGGGTCGAGCAGGTCGAGGTGCTGACCGCCGATCTGGCCGCGGCCTATGCCGAACCTGCCCGCTTCGGTTACGCCCGCCTGGCGCTACTGGAGGCGGCGCTGGCCAGTGCCAAGCCGGGCCTGCGCGTGGTCCGCGATGGTGGCGGCAATCGCCTCGGCCTGGCGGCACCGGTGCAGCTGGGCAGCCTCGGGCCAGCGGTGGTCTACGTGCGCCAACCGTTGCTGCGGCTGACCGCGCCGCTGGACCAGGTGAGCGCGCCGTCGGCCGGGTTCCTCGGCTTGCGCCAGGGCGCGTACGATCTGGTGACCCAGGGCGACGCCGGTTTGGCCCAAAGCGCCGAGACACTGGCGCGCCCGGTTGCCGGTACGCCGCTGCGACTGGTCGCCGCCGTGCCGAACGTCGACGCCGGGCCGCTGGGCCTGGGCGCGCTGGCCAGCGCCATCGTTGCGCTGCTGTTGGCCTTCATTGCAGTGTTGCTGGTGGTCGGGCGTGGCCGCCTGCCGAAGAACCTGCCGCTGCCGCGACGCGCCGCGGTGACCGATGCCGACCACGGCCCTACCCTGAGCGAGAGCCTGCAGATGGCGCCGCCGCCGGTGGCCGCAGCGGTCAGCAGTGAGGAAAGCGCGCCGCCGCCGCCGCCACCGGTGCCGGCCGAGGAACTGGCCGCCGGCATCTTCCGCGCCTACGACGTCCGTGGCGTAGTCGGCAGCGAACTGACACCGAAGACCGCCGCGCTGATCGGCCAGGCGATCGGCACCGTGGCGCTGGAACAGGGCCTGCGCGAAGTGGTGATCGGCCGCGACGGCCGCCTGTCCGGGCCGGAGCTGGCCGCTGGCCTGGCCGAGGGCCTGCGCCGCGCCGGCTGCTCGGTGATCGATATCGGCCTGGCGCCGACGCCGGTGGTGTACTACGCCGCGTTCCACCTGCGCACCGGTACCTGCGTGGCGGTGACCGGCAGCCACAACCCGCCCGAGTACAACGGCTTCAAGGTGGTCATCGGCGGCGAGACGCTGTCCGGTGATGCCATCACCGATCTCTACCGGCGCATCGTCGAGGGCTGCCTGGTGCAGGCCGCCGAGCCGGGCGATTACCAGCAGCGCGACGTCGGTGCCGACTACATCCAGCGTATCGCCGATGACGTGCAGCTGGACCGCCCGTTGAAGGTGGTGGCCGATGCCGGCAACGGCGTCGCCGGCGCGCTCGCACCGCAGCTGCTGGAAGCGATCGGCGCCGAGGTCATTCCGCTGTACTGCGACGTCGACGGCAGCTTCCCCAATCATCACCCCGACCCCAGCGAACCGGCCAACCTGGAAGACCTGGTGCAGACGGTGAAGCGCTTCGGTGCCGACCTCGGCGTGGCCTTCGATGGCGACGGCGACCGCCTGGGCGTGGTCACCGGCGAAGGCAGGATCATCTATGCCGACCGCCTGCTGATGCTGTTCGCTGCCGATGTGCTGATGCGCAACCCGGGCGCGATGGTGATCTACGACGTGAAGTGCACCGGCAAGCTGTCCGACCACGTGCTGCGCAATGGTGGCAGCCCGTTGATGTGGAAGACCGGGCATTCGCTGATGAAGGCGAAGATGCGCGAGACCGATGCCGAGCTGGCCGGCGAGATGAGCGGCCACTTCTTCTTCAAGGAACGCTGGTTCGGTTTCGACGACGGCCTGTACGCCGCTGCGCGCCTGCTGGAGATCCTGGCCCAGCGCGAGGAACCCCCGGCCGAGGTGCTGGCCGAGCTGCCCGAGACGGTGGCGACGCCGGAACTGAAGGTGCCGGTGGCCGAAGGCACGCCGCATGCGCTGGTGGCGATGCTGGTGGCGGCGGCACAGTCGCCGGACAACCCGTATGTGGGCGGCCGCCTGTCTACCATCGATGGCCTGCGCGTGGATTTCCCCGATGGCTGGGGGCTGGTGCGTGCGTCCAACACCACGCCGGTGCTGGTGTTGCGCTTCGAGGGCAACGACGAGGCGGCACTGGAACGCATCCAGGCGCTGTTCCGCAGCCAGCTGCAACCGGTGCTGGGCGACACCCCGCTGGGGTTCTGAGCAACCCGTCCCGGGGGGCTTGGCAGCCGCTTGCTCGTGTGCGCTGTCCTGCGCACACGGCAAGACCGGGGTGGGCGTCCTGCCCAATCCGCCCGAGGCATGCCTCGGGCCCATGCGGCTGACACCCCGCATTCCGACACCGCCCCACCTCTGACAATTTCCTGGAGCTGTTGGTAGGTGCCGACCTTGGTCGACACGGTAGGTCCACGCCATGCGTGGACGCTCTTCCGAATTCGCTTGTCTGATGGGTGCCGACCGTTGGCCGGCACACTCTCACCCCTTGAACCGCAGCCCCACGCCCGGTTCGGTGAACAGATAACGCGAATCCAGCGCCGAATCGCCCAGCTTGTGCCGCAGCTTGCCGACCAGGATGCGCAGGTAATGGGTGTCGTGCTGGTGGGTCGGGCCCCAGATTTCCTGCAGGATCTGCGGCTGGGTGACCACCCGCCCGGCATTGCGCAGCAGCAGCGACAGCAGCGCGTATTCCTTGCGGGTCAGCGCCACCGGCTCGCCGTCCAGCGCCACTTCGCGGCGCACCAGGTCCACGTGCAGGTGGCCGTCGTCGAACACCGGCGGTGTGCCATCGGTCGGCACGCTGCGCGTGCGCAGCAGCGCCCGCACACGCGCCATCAGCTCCTGCGTGCCGAACGGTTTGGTCACATAGTCGTTGGCGCCGGTATCCAGTGCGCGCACCTTCTCGGCTTCGCCCGCCCGCACGGTCAGCATGATCACCGGCACCTGGCTCCACTGCCGCAGCTGCTGCAGCACCTCGTGGCCTTCCATGTCCGGCAGGCCGATATCCAGGATCACCAGGTCCATGTCTTCGCTGGCGGCCAGTTGCAGGCCTTCCTGGCCGGTCGCCGCCTGCCGCACCTGGTAACCCTGCGCGCGCAGGCTGATGTCCAGGAACCGGCGGATCTGGGTTTCATCATCGATCACCAGCACGCGCGCGGCCGGCACGCTGGCATCAATCGGAGTCGGGCTCATCGTGGGAGGCTGGCTTGAGCAGCGGCAGGGTGATGCGGATCAGGGTACCGCGACCTTCGCGTCCGGGCAGCGCCTGCACGCTGCCGCCATGCGCGCCGATCATGCCTTGGCAGATGGTCAGGCCCAGGCCAGTGCCGTGGCGGCCGCGGTCGCCGCGCTCGACGCTGTAGAACATGTCGAAGATGCGCGCACGTTCGTCATCGGGAATACCCGGGCCGGCATCGATCACGTCGATGCGCAGCTCGCCGTCCAGCTCGCGTGCGTGCACCTGCACGGCAGCCTCGGGTGGCGAAAACTTGGCCGCGTTCTCCATCACGTTGAACACCGCCTGCTCGACCAGCGCCGGGTGCACCCAGATCGGCGCCAGCGTGGCCGGGATGTCCAGCTCCAGCCGCACCTTCGGCTGGTAGCGCTGCAGGCGCCGCGCCGCCGAACCGATCAGTTCGTCCACGCCGATCCAGTCGCGGTTGATCTTCAGCCCTTCATGGCCGAGCCGGGTCATGTCCAGCAGATTCTGGATGTAGCGGTCCAGCCGCTCGCCTTCGACCAGGATGGTGTCCAGCAGGGCACGGCGGTCGGTGGTATCCATCGCCGCGCCGTAGCTGGCCAGGCTGTCGGCCGAGCCGATCATCGCGGCCAGCGGCGAGCGCAGGTCATGCGATACCGACGAGAGCAGCGCCGAACGCAGCCGCTCGGTCTCGTTGCTGACGTGCGCCTGCTCCAGTTCGGCCACCAGCCGCGTGCGAAGCGCGGCCTGCGCGATGTCATCCACCATCGCTTCGGCCAGCTGGCGCTGCTCGGGCAGCAGGCGCGCCTGGGCGCCGGGCAGGTAAAGGCCGGCCACGCCGATCGCGCGGTCCTCGCCATCCAGCAGCGGCAGGAACCACCACTGTGCACCGGCCAGGGTATCGGTGAAGCGGCCGCTGGGCTGGCCGTGGCGCAGGGCCCAGTCGGCCGCGGCCAGATCGGTATCGCCCGGCTGCGAACGGCCACCGGATGCAGTGTCGGCGCCGATCCGCAGCCACGCCGGAACGTCCATCGCCTGTTCCAGCGCCAATCGCCCGGCCTGTGCCACCTCGCCATTGCCCGCCGCGCTGGCCAGCTGCCGTCCCAGCTGCTGGCGCGCACGCGCGTGGCGGTTGGCCGCACGCAACGCGATCACCTGCATGCGCAGCCGCGAGGCCAGGCGTCCGGCTACCAGCGCCGCGGCCAGGAACAGAAATACGGTGATCACGCCCTGGCGCGCCCCGATGGCGAAGGTGAAGCGCGGTGCGATGAACAGGAAGTTGTAGGCCAGGAAGCATAGGATCGCCGCCATGACCGCTACGCTGGCGCGCGTGCGTGCAGCCACCAGTACCACCGCGACGATGAACACCATCGACAGATCGGCCATGCCCACCCAGCGTTCGGCCAGCCATGCCACCGCACAGGCCAGCGCGGTGGCGACCAGTGCCTGCACCGGCTCGTAGCTGATGCCGCGCGCTGCCGGCAGCAGGCCTTCGCGGCGCGAACGCGCACGCGCCTGCGGGGTGCTGATGATGGTGATCTCGTAATGCGCGCCGCGCTGGATCAGCTGCTGGGTCAAGGTGCGGTTGAACATCCGTGCCAGTGGCCGCTCGCGGGTACGGCCGAGCACCAGGGTCGATACGCCGTTGTGCGCGGCATGGTCGAGCAGAGCATCGGCGATGCTTGAGCCGTGCAGCAGTTCGGCGTCGCCGCCCAGCCGCCGTGCCAGCGCGAAGGCGGCATCGATCTCCCGCCGCGTGGCTTCATCCTGGCGCCGCCCCTGCACGGTCACCACGGTCCACGGTGCGTCGCGGCGCTCGGCAATGCGACGTGCCACGCGCACCAGGTATTCGCTCTGGCCGCCGCCGTCGATCGCCACCAGCACGCCGCGGCGCAGTGGCAGGTTGGCCTCGCCGCGCGCGGCACGGGTCTCGCGCAGGCTGCTGTCGACGCGATCGGCGGCCTCCTGCATCGCCAGTTCGCGCAGCGCGGTCAGGTTGGCGGGAGAGAAGAACGCCTGCAGTGCCTGCGCCGCTTGTTCGGGCACATAGACCTTGCCTTGCTGCAGGCGTGCGATCAGTTCGCGCGGTGGCAGGTCGACCAGCACGATGTCGTGCAGGCGGTCGAGCACGCCGTCCGGCACGGTCTCGCTGACGCGCACGCCGGTGATGCGCATCACCACGTCGTTGAGGCTTTCCAGATGCTGGATGTTGACCGTGGTCCAGACGTCGATGCCGGCGTCCAGCAGCTCCATCACGTCCTGCCAGCGCCGCTCGTGGCGGCTGCCCGGTACATTGCGGTGGGCCAGTTCGTCCACCAGCACCAGCGCCGGCTGCCGTGCGAGCACGGCATCCAGGTCCATCTCCTGCAGCACACGGCCGTGGTAGTCCACGTCTTTCAGTGGCAGCTGCGGCAGGCCCTCCAGCAGCGCCTGGGTATCGGCGCGGCCGTGGGTCTCCACCAGCCCGACCACCAGGTCGACGCCGCGCCGCAGCTGTTCCTGCGCGCGGGTCAGCATGGTGTAGGTCTTGCCCACGCCCGGTGCCGCGCCGAGAAACACGGTCAGCTTGCCGCCCGCTTCGCGTTGCAGGCCTTCGACCAGAGCGTCGGCCTGGCGGGTACGTGCATCAGTCATGGGAGCCGCTGTCATGGCCGCCATTGTGCGCGCAGCCGGTGCAGGCCGGCATCACGGTGCCTTGGCCGCATGGTCCAGGGCGAAGTTCAAGGTCACCACGTTCACCCGCGGCTGGCCGAACAGGCCCCACTGGCGGCCTTCGGTATGCGCCTGCACCAGTGCCTGCACGCGTTCCACCGGCAGGCCACGGGCACGGGCCACGCGTGCGATCTGCAGCTGTGCTGCGGCCGGCGACAACTGTGGGTCGAGACCGCCACCGGACTGGGTGACCAGATCCGCCGGCACCTGCGCCGGCGCGACGCCTTCGCGTGCAGCCACCGCAGCAGTGCTGGCGGCAACACGCTCGGCCAGGGCCGGATTGCTGCGCGCCAGGTTGGAACCGGCCGCCGCCATCGGATCGTAGCTGGCCGCCGACGGCCGCGCCTGGAAGTAGCCATCACCGCTGAACGGCTGCGACAGCCACACCGAGCCGCGCACCTGGCCGTTGCCATCGCGCAACAGGCTGCCTTCGGCCTGGCCCGGGAAGGCAAGGCCGGCAAAGCCGGTGGCGATGCCAGCATAGACCGCACCGGCCAGCAGCAGCGTGGCAAGGCCCAGGCCGATTGCCGGGCGCCAGCTGGCGCCATCCTGAAGGTTGGCCACGCGGGCCTCTGCCTTCGGTTCGCGCGGGAGGGATGTCGAAGTGGAGAGAGAACGGTTCATGCGCCGAATACCAGGACAAGAAGGAGGTCGATCGCCTTGATCGCCGCGAACGGCAGCAGCACGCCGCCGAGGCCGTATACCAGCATGTTCCGGCGCAGCAGCGCGGTGGCGGTGGCCGGGCGGAAGCGCACACCACGCAGGGCGAGCGGGATCAGGGCGGGAATTACCAGGGCGTTGAAGATCAGCGCCGCCAGCACCGCGTTGCGCGGGCTCGACAGCTGCATCACGTTCAGTGCGGCCATGGTCGGAACCGCAGCGGCAAACAGCGCCGGCAGGATCGCGAAGTACTTGGACACATCGTTGGCCAGCGAGAACGTGGTCAGCGCGCCGCGGGTGATCAGCTGCTGCTTGCCCACTTCCACCACCGCCAGCAGCTTGGCCGGGTCCGAATCCAAGTCGACCATGTTGCCGGCTTCCTTCGCCGCCTGCGTGCCGGAGTTCATCGCCAGGCCGATGTCGGCCTGCGCCAGTGCCGGCGCGTCGTTGGTACCGTCGCCGACCATCGCCACCAGGCGGCCACCGGCCTGTTCCTGGCGGATGCGCGCCAGCTTGTCTTCGGGGCGGGCCTCGGCGATGTAGTCATCGACGCCGGCCTCGGCGGCGATGGCGGCGGCGGTCAGCGGGTTGTCACCGGTGATCATCACCGTGCGGATACCCATCGCCCGCAGCTGCGCGAACTTCTCGCGCATGCCGTGCTTGACCACGTCCGACAACTCGATCACGCCCAGCACGTGGCGACCCTCGGCCACCACCAGCGGGGTGGCGCCGTTGCGCGCAACCTGTTCGACACGACCGGCCAGCTCGGCCGGCACGTTGCCGCCCAGCGACTGCACATGCGCGCGGATGGCATCGGCGGCACCCTTGCGGATCTGCCGCCCGTGTTCCAGATCGACGCCTGACATCCGGGTCTGCGCGCTGAACGCCAGGTACTCGGCATGGTCCGGTTCGGCGGTAGCGCAACCCTGCTCGCGCGCCAGGCGCACGATCGATTTGCCTTCCGGAGTCGGGTCGGCCAGCGAAGACAGCAGCGCCGCTTCACGCAGCTGGCTGGCATCGACGCCGGCCAACGGATGGAAGTGGCTGGCCTGGCGGTCGCCGTAGGTGATGGTGCCGGTCTTGTCCAGCAGCAGTACGTCGACGTCGCCGGCCACTTCCACCGCCTTGCCCGACTTGGCCAGCACGTTGGCGGCCAGCGCACGGTTCATGCCGGCAATCCCGATCGCCGGCAACAGGCCACCGATGGTGGTCGGGATCAGGCACACCAGCAGCGCGATCAGCAACAGCGGGTCGACCTTGACGCCCACGGAGGCACCGATCGCCGGCAGCGTCGCCACCACCACCAGGAAGGTCAGCGTCATCGCCGCCAGCAGCAGGGTCAGCGCGATCTCGTTCGGGGTCTTCTGCCGGTTGGCACCTTCCACCAGCGCGATCATCCGGTCCAGGAAGCTGTGGCCCGGCTCGGCGGTCACCCGCACGATGATCTGGTCGGACAGCACCTTGGTGCCGCCGATCACGCCGGAACGATCGGTGCCGGCCTCGCGCAGCACCGGTGCCGATTCGCCGGTCACCGCCGCTTCGTTGATGGTGGCCAGGCCCTGCACGATCTCGCCATCGGCCGGCACCAGTTCACCGGCACTGACGATCACGTGGTCGCCTGGGCGCAGTTCGGCGGCCGGCACCTGGGTTTCGGCAGCATCCGGCTGCGGTGCGGCCAGCCGGCGTGCCACCAGGTCCTGGCGGGCGCGGCGCAGTGACGCGGCCTGGCCCCGGCCGCGTGCTTCGGCCACGGCCTCTGCGAAGTTGCCGAACAGCACGGTCACCAGCAGGATCGCGGTCACCGCCAGGCCGAAGCCCAGTGGCGCATTGCCGGTCAGGGTAACGATTGCCGCCACGATCGTGCCGGCCATCACCACCGCCATCACCGGGCTGCGCACCAGGTGCATCGGCGACAGCTTCAGAACCGCCTCGATCAGTGCACGGCGCAGGCCAGCGCCATCGAGCAGGGCAGGGCGCGCTGCATGGGAACTACGGATTGAACTTGCGTGGGTACTCATTGCGGTGTCCTCAGTGCAGTCCCAGGCTCAGGTGGTCAGCGATCGGGCCGAGTACCAGCGCCGGCATGAACTGCAGCACGGTCAGGATGACGATCACCGAGACCAGGGTCAGGGCGAAGGTCGGGGTTTCGATCTGCAGGCTGCCGGCCGACTCCGGCGCCTGGCGCTTGGCGGCCAGCTGCGCAGCCACCACCAACGGGATGATCAGCAGCGGGAAGCGGCCCAGCAGCAGCACCAGCGAGCAGCTCAGGTTCCACCACAGCGTGGCGTCGCCCAGCCCTTCGAAGCCCGAACCGTTGTTGGCGTAGGCTGAGACGTACTCGTAGAACACCTGGCTGATGCCATGGAAGCCCGGGTTGGAGGTGCCGGCCAGGCCTGGTACGGCCAGGGTGATCGCGGTGAACAGCAGAAGGGTGATCGGCTGCAGCAGCACCAGCAGGGCCAGCAGGCGCACCTGCGGGGTTTCCAGCTTGCGGCCGAACAGCTCCGGCGTACGCCCGGTCATCAGCCCGGCCAGGAACACGCCCAGCAGCAGGTAGACGATGAACTGCTGCAGGCCGCAGCCGATGCCGCCCCAGATCGCGCTGACCAGCATGTTGACCATCGCGATGCCGCCACTGAGCGGCGCCAGCGAATCGTGCATGCCGTTCACCGAGCCGTTGGAAACCTGGGTGGTCACCGCCGCCCACAGCGCGGTGCCGTCGGCGCCGAAGCGGACCTCCTTGCCTTCCATCAGCAGCGGTGTGGCGGCGCTGGCGCTATGGCCCTCGCTCCACATCATCGCGCCGGTGGAGAGCAGCGACATGCCCAGCATGCAGCTGAACACCAGCGCGCCGAAGCGACGGCGGCCGGTGAACGCGCCAATCATGAAGATCACCGCCATCGGCACCAGCAGGATGCCGACGATCTCCAGCGCATTCGACAGCGGGGTCGGATTCTCGAGCGGGAAGCTGCTGTTCGGCCCATACCAGCCGCCGCCGTTGGCGCCCAGCTGCTTGGCCGCAACCATCGCCGCCACCGGTCCCAGCGGCAGTTTCTGCTGGGCCATGCCGGCGCTGGCATCGATTGGCGTGGCCTGCGGGCCACCCTCCATGGTCGACGGCACACCTTGGCTGGTCAGCAACAGCGTCCACACCAGGCACAGCGGCAGCAGGACGCGCACGCAGAGCCGCACCACGTCCACGTAGTAGTTGCCGACCGCGACCTGGCGGTCGTCGCCGGTCCCGTTGGCCGCCGCAGCCTGTGGCGCACGCGAGAACAGCGCGCGCAGCGTGGCCACCGCCAGCGCCAGGCCCATCATCGGCGTCACCACCTGCAGGCCGGTAATGCCGGTCATCTGCGAGAGGTAGGACAGCTGCGCCTGGCCCGAATAGTGCTGCTGGTTGGTGTTGGTCAGGAACGAGATCATCGTGTGCAGCGCGGTGTCCCAGCGCATGTTCGGGATCTGATCCGGGTTCAACGGCAACCAGGCCTGGGTCATGAACACCGCCTGGGTCAGCACCGCCACCACCAGGTTGCTGAGCACGAAGGCCAGCACGTAGCCGCGCCAGGACATGGCGCGCGATGGATCAACGCCGAATACCTTGTACAGCGGTTTTTCGATCCAGTTGAACAGCACGTCGACCTTCATCGGCGTGCCGCGCATCACCCGCGCCAGGTACAGGCCCAGCGGCCACGCCAGCAGCAGGCTGGCGGCAAGAATGACAAGCATCTCAGTCATGGCAGGCTCCGTTCAGAACGACTCGGGCCGCAGCACGACATAGAGAAGATAAGCGGCGGCAACCAGCACCAGCACGCCACACAACAACGACAGCCAGGGGGACATTGCAATAGCGTCCTGGTGGAACCCCTCCACCTCAGGCCGCCATCGTGGTCCTGCTCCCCATAAACGCACTACGCGCCGGACCGGGCCGACGCGTAAAGAGTGCATAAATTCGGTGGGCCAACCCGTAACCGGCCCCGGCGCCTGCGCTTCCCGTTAGATCCACGCCATGCGTGGAAGGCGCACCGATCGGCCGAGGCGGCGCGACGACCCGCTTCTGGAAAGCCGAGCAGGGGCTCGGCTCTACAGGCGAATCACGGGGCCTGGCTCGCCGGCACCAGTCCCTTCAGCTCGCGATAACGCTGCAGCGTACTGTCGATCTCGGCCTTCAATGCCTGCTGCTGCTGCAGGAAGCCGGCCTGCAGGCGCTGCTGTACCTGCAGCTGCACATGCCGCTGGCGGATCGCCTCGGCCTGCTTGGCGGCCACCTTGCCGCCGGCCAGCTCGCGGTCGCCGGCAGCCGACAGCAGCGCCACCAGCGATTCGCGCAGGCTGGTGACGTTGTACTCGGCGGTCTTGAGGTTGTTGTCCAGCACTTCCTGGCGTTCGGCGAACACCCGGCGCAGGTCGTCTTCGCTGCCGTAGGTGGACAGCATCGCCTGCTCGGTGCGCTGGCGGGTCTGCACCGCCATCAGGTCCAGCTGCTGCTGCGCCGCCTCCGTGCTGGCGGCGGCGCGCTCCTCGTCGGTCAACGCGCGCTGCACCTGCGCATTGCGCAGGCCGCTCTTCGCATTGAATTCCTCGCGGGCATGGTTGACCGCATCGGCCGGCAGCGCATCACTGCAGATGCGCTCCTTGCCCTCGTTCCAGCAATACAGCTTCTTTTCCACCTTGCCGTTGTCGCGCGACTGCGCCGGCAGCGTGAACGGTACCGCCAGCAGCAGGCCGGCAAGGAGCACAGCAGGAACTCGGGACATGACCTTTCCCCTGGGTCGGTCAGCGGATCGAACGTACGCCGTACTGGGCCCGGTAGGCTTCCAGCGGCTGCCGGTAACCCACAAGTTCCGGGTTGCCGGAGGCGAAATCAAGCAGGTCGGCCAGCGATGCCACGGCGATCACCGGAATCCCGGCTTCCTCGGCCACCGACTGCGCGGCCGAGCGGCGGTCGGATTCCGAGGCGATCTCCTGGCGGTCCAGCGCCACCACGATGCCAGCAGGGGTGCCACCGGCGGCGCGGATGATGCCCATCGCTTCGCGGATCGCGGTACCGGCGGTGATCACGTCGTCGACGATCAGCACGCGCTTGCCCTGCATGTCGGCGCCGATCAGCTGGCCGCCTTCGCCGTGGTCCTTGGCTTCCTTGCGGTTGAACGAGAGCGGCAGGTCGCGGCCGCGCTGGGCCAGCTCGCAGGCCATCGCGGTGGCCAGCGGAATGCCCTTGTAGGCCGGGCCGAACACCACGTCGTACTTGATCCCGCTGGCATCGATGGCATCGGCGTAGCAGGCGCCAAGCTGGGACAGCAGCGAGCCGGAGTCGAAGCGGCCGGCGTTGAAGAAATAGGGGCTCAGCCGGCCGGACTTGAGGGTGAACTGGCCAAAGCGCAGGGCATCGGCGGTCAGGGCCAGCTGCAGGAAACGGTGGCGGTGGTCGCTCATCAAAACTCGATTCATATTCATTTGGAGCACAAATCCTAATCCAGCTGGGCGTTTCGCGCTCGTCCGACGGCCTGTGAAGGCGCTCGCGGCCCCTCCCGGCGGACTGCGCAGCCCCGCGGTCAACCGGTATGCTTGCCCGGTTTCCCGCCGTAGGTCTTCCGCATGCGCATCATCAGTTTCAACGCCAATGGCATCCGTTCCGCCGCGACCAAGGGCTTCCTTGACTGGTTCCGTGCCCAGGATGCCGACATCCTGTGCATCCAGGAGACCAAGGCCCAGGAAGACCAGCTGACCGATCCGATGTTCCGCCCGGACGGCCACCATTGCTTCTACCGCGATGCCATCACCAAGAAGGGCTACAGCGGCGTGGCGATCTACAGCAAGCGCGAGCCGGACCAGGTCATCACCTCGCTGGGCTGGGCCCCGTTCGACGACGAAGGCCGCTATATCGAGGCGCGCTACGGCAACCTCAGCGTAGTCTCCTTCTATATCCCGTCCGGCAGCTCGGGCGACCTGCGCCAGGGGTTCAAGTTCGAAGTGATGGAATGGCTGCGGCCGATCCTTGAAGAGTGGGCGCGCAGCGGCCGCGACTACGTGCTGTGTGGCGACTGGAACATCGTGCGTTCGGCGCTGGACATCAAGAACTGGAAGTCCAACCAGAAGAACTCCGGCTGCCTGCCGGAAGAGCGCGACTGGCTCAACGCGCTGTGTGCCGACCACGGCCAGGCCACCGATGCCGCCGCCGGTCGCGGCTGGGCCGACGCCTACCGCCTGCTGCATCCCACCGGCGAGGACTACACCTGGTGGAGCAACCGCGGTGCCGCCCGCGCCAACAATGTCGGTTGGCGCATCGACTACCAGTTCATCACCCCAGGCCTGCGTGACCGCCTGCGCAGCTGCTCGATCTACCGCGACGAGCGCTTCTCCGACCACGCCCCGTTCACCGTGGACTACGACCTGTGACCGAGGCGGCCACGCAGGTCAGCTACAAGGGATGGGCAGGCATCAAGCGCGCCTTCGGCACCCCGTCGGCGCTGACCATGGCCATGCTCGGCTTCGGCAGCGGCCTGCCGTTCCTGCTGATCGCCTCGCAGACCCTGTCCACGCGCCTGCGCGACGTCGGCTTGGACCTGGGCAGCATCGGCCTGATCAGCCTGGCCAGCTTCTTCTACCTGCTCAAGTTTCTGTGGGCGCCCCTGCTGGACCGTTATGCCTTCCCGCTTCTCGGCCGGCTCGGCCGACGCCGCTCCTGGCTGCTGGTATCGCAGGCGCTGGTGCTGGTCGGCCTGGTCGCGCTGGCCTTCGTGCGGCCTGAGCAGGGTGTCTGGCCGCTGGTGGCCTGGGTGCTGGTGGCCTCGTTCGCCGGCGCCACCCAGGACTCGGCGGTCGACGCCTATCGTATCGAGATCGCCCCGCAGACCGCGCAGGCCGCGCTGGCGGCGACCTACACGCTGGGCTACCGCATCGGCCTGATCCTGGCCGGTGCCGGTGCGCTGTACCTGGCCCAGTTCGAGGGCTGGATCGTCGCCTATCTGGCGATGGCGGCCCTGATGCTGCTGCCGATTGTCACCACCCTGCTGTGCGCCGAACCGGAGCGTCCGGCCAACGCCGTGCAGCGTCGCATCGACGTCGCCGAGGCGTTCGTGCAGCCGATCACCAGCTTCTTCACCCGCAATGGCGTGGCGCTGGCGCTGGTACTGCTGGCCTTTGTCGGCCTGTTCAAGTTCCCGGACCAGGTGATCGGCGTGATGGCCGGTCCGTTCTATCTCGATTCGGGCTTCGACAAGGCCGACATCGCCACCGTCTCCAAGCTGTTCGGAGTATGGATGGGCATCGGTGGCGCCTTCCTGGGCGGCATCGCGGTGGCCGCGTTCGGCTTCCGTCGCATGCTGCTGGTGGCCGCGCTGGGCGTGGCGCTGTCGAACCTGGCGTTCCTGCTGATGGCGCACAACCCCGGCAAGCTGTGGGCGTTCTATGCCGCGCTCAGCGCCGACAACCTGTTCCAGGGCTTCGCCGGCACCGTGCTGGTGGCCTTCATGTCCTCGCTCACCGACCGCAACTTCACCGCCACCCAGTACGCGCTGCTGGTGTCGCTGGCGAACCTGCCCGGCAAGTTCGTCGGTGGCGTATCCGGCTATATCGTCGAAGCCACGTCGTACAGCACGTTCTTCATCCTCAGCTCGATTACCGTGGTGCCGACCCTGCTGCTGCTGGCCTGGCTGTGGCCGCGGATCGTCGATCGCGGGCCGCCGCCGGTCGACTGATTGCCTGCCCGCCCGGTCTGCGGGATCATCGCCCCGACGCGCCGAGGGGGCGGTGCCTTGCGAACGGGGAAGTGAGCATGGCCGACGTTGTGCTGCGGGACCTTGACCCGCTGCTGCTGGAACGCATCCGCAGGGTCGCGGTCGCCCGCGGTTGGACCCACGAACAGACCTGCGCCGCGCTGTTGGAGCAGGGCCTGTTCAGCAGTGAACTGGAGGTCCGCTCCGGCTTTGGCGATCCCGAAGTCGACGCCCTCTCCGCTGCCATCGCCGCCCTGCAGGCCCTGCCCGCAGGGCAGGGCTTCGATTAGCGGCCGCGCCGCAATGCTGTAGAGCCGAGACCACGCTCGGCTGCCCCGTAGCCCCACGCCATGCGTGGATGGTGCCACCTCACGCCAGATGGATCGCACCCAGGATCCGCGGCCCCTGGGCCCCTGTCACGCTCGGCAGGTTGCCGGCCAGGCCCTCCATTGTCCGCTGCGCCAGCCACGCAAATCCCATCGCCTCCACGTACTCAGGGTCCAGCCCATGCACCGCGCTGGATTCCACCTGTACGCCCGGCAGCCGCGCGCTCAGCCGCTTCATCAGCTGCCGGTTGCGCACGCCGCCGCCACATACCAGCAGGCGCCGGGTCTGCGGCTGCTGCGCCAGCAATGCATCGGCCACCGTCACCGCAGTCAACTCCAGCAGGGTCGCCTGCACATCGGCGGCGCTGTACTCGCCTTCACCCATGTGCGCCTCGGCCCAGGCCAGGTGGAACTGTTCGCGGCCGGTGCTCTTCGGCGGCGGCAGGTCGAACCACGGCTCCGAACGCCAGCCGGCCAGCAGCCGCTCATCCACCGCTCCACTGGCGGCATACGCACCGTCGGCATCGAAGGTGCGGCCGGTGTGGCGCTGGCACCAGGCATCCATCAGTGCGTTGGCCGGGCCGGTATCGAAGCCGCGCACCACGCCCTCGCGTGGAATCAGGGTCAGGTTGGCGATGCCGCCCAGGTTGAGCACTGCGCGATCCTCGTCGGCCGCGCCCAGCATCCCCAGGTGGAAGGCCGGCATCAGGGGCGCGCCCTGGCCACCGGCCGCCACGTCGCGGCGACGGAAGTCGCACACCGTGGTGATCCCGGTCAGCTCGGCGATGCGGTTGCCGTCGCCCAGCTGCACGGTAAAGGCGGGGTCGGCCAACGGGCGATGGCGCACGGTCTGCCCATGCGAACCGATCGCCCGCACCTGTGCCGGGTCCACGCCGGCCTCGGCCAGCAGCTGGTTGGCCGCTGCAGCGAAGTTGATCGCAATGCGCGCGTCCAGCTCGCCCAGTTCCTCCAGCGAGTCCAGCGGACCGCCTTCGCCCAGCGCCACCAGCCGTGCACGCAGCACCGGCTCCCAGCGGGCGGTCAGTCCGTGCACGAAGCGGCAGCCGCCGCCAGTGGGGAACTGCACCAGCGCAGCATCGATGCCATCGGCGCTGGTGCCCGACATCAGGCCAAGGTACAGGGGGGCGTCAGCATCGGCAGTGGTGTTCATGGCAGGCATAGAAAAAGGACGCGGCAAGCTTGGGCTGCCGCGTCCTTCTTCGTCAACGCAGGGGCTCAGCCGCGCTTGCGGCCGGTGCTGCTCTTGTCCTTGGTGCTGGCCACCTCGGGCGCGGCCTCGTCACGGCTGGTCGGGGCCGGGCTGGCATCGGCGTAGATCAGCTTCTCCATGCCCTGGATGCGGGCCATCGCAGGCGCGGTCTGCGCGCGGAAGGCGACCAGCTCGGCGCCCTTCAGCGGCTCCGGCGGCGGCATGGTCACAGTCAGCGGGTTGCGGTGCTCGCCGTTGACGCGGAATTCGTAGTGCAGGTGCGGGCCGGTGGCCAGGCCGGTCGAGCCGACATAGCCGATCACCGTGCCCTGCGCCACGCGCTGGCCGGTCTTGATGTTCGCAAAGCGCGACATGTGCCCGTACAGGGTGGTGTGGCCACGGCCGTGGTCGAGGATCACCACGTTGCCGTAGCCGCGCTGCACGCCTGCGAACTGCACGCGGGCGTCGCCGGCGGCCATGATCGGGGTGCCGGTGCGCGCGGCGTAGTCCACGCCTTTGTGCATGCGCATCTTGCCCAGCACCGGGTGCTTGCGCGCGCCGAAGGTCGAGCTCAGCCGCGCGAACGGGATCGGCATGCGGATGAAGCTTTTCTTCAGCGAACGGCCGTTGATGTCGTAGTACTCGGACTTGCCGTTGCGGTCGAAGCGGAAGCCGGAATAGGTCTTGCCGCCGGTGGTGAAGGTCGCCGCCAGGATCTTGCTGGTGTCCACCTTCTCGCCTTCGCGCCAGGTTTCATCCATTACCACGCTGAAGCGGTCGCCCGGCTGCAGGTCCTTCGAGAAGTCGATGTCGTACTTGAAGATGTCGTCGGTCATCGTCGCGATCGCCGACGGCGACAGCCCGGCGCGGCGCGCGGCGGCGTACAGCGAACTGGTGATCTCGCCGCTGGTCACCACCGTGCGCGTGGAGGTCTCGCGCTTGGTCACCTTCTCCTTGATGTCATCGCCGGCCAGGCTCAGTTCCACCCGGTTGTCGGCATCGCGGTCGAAGCGGATGCTGCGCAGGTCGCCGGACAACGGCATGTCGAAGGCGATCTCGGCACCCGGGCGCAGTTTGGTCAGCGCCTCGCGCGCACCGGGATGGTCCAGCACCCGGTGCAGAGTGGTGGCCGGGATGCCGGCCTTGTCGAACAGATCGCTCAGGGTCTGGCCGCGTTCCACGCGCAGCACCTGCCAGCTGTCACCGGGCACCTGCTGCTGGCGGGCCATGGTCAGCGGCGGCAACGGCAGCGCCAGGCTGGTGTGGCTGTCGGCGAACGGCGCATCGATGGTGTGCGAGAAGCCCGGCACGATCGTCGCCACCAGGGCACCGATGGTCGCGAACAGGCTGGCATGCATCCAATGGCGCCGGGTCCAGCGCTCGTTGAAGGCGGCGGGAAGGTGTTGCCTGAGCTTCCGATGCAGGGCGTTGTCGTGCAGGACGTGGAGTCGTTCCTGGAAGCGCTGCTTGCGTGCGCGCCCTTGTTCGGAATTGTGCATCGGCGATTTTTCCTGACGGCCCGGGAGCGCGGGCCTAAACGCCGGTTACCATAGACACCTGGGAAAACCGCGTCAAACCCTTGTGCCCATTGGCTTTTGTGAAGCCAATCGGGTTAACTTTGCTTTAACACCCCACACAAGAATCGGCGTTGCCGGGAGTAGTCACGTGTCCTCGATTGAAGAAGCCCTTGCCCTGATCGGCCGTGGTGCCGACGAGATCCTCAAGCTTGAGGATCTGCGTGCGCGCCTGCAGGAAGGGCGCCCGCTGCGGATCAAGGCCGGCTTCGACCCCACCGCACCCGACCTGCACCTGGGCCATACGGTGCTGCTGAACAAGATGCGCCAGTTCCAGGACCTCGGCCACCAGGTCATCTTCCTGATCGGCGACTTCACCGGCATGATCGGCGACCCGTCCGGCAAGAGCCTCACCCGCAAGCCGCTCAGCCGCGAGGACGTGCTGGCCAACGCACGTACCTACGAGGAGCAGGTGTTCAAGGTGCTCGACCGCAGCCGTACCGAAGTCCGCTTCAATTCAGAGTGGTTCGGCAAGATGGGGGCGGCCGACATGATCCGCCTGGCCGGCCAGCACACCGTGGCACGCATGCTCGAGCGCGATGACTTCGCCAAGCGCTACGCCGCCCAGCAGTCCATCGCCATCCACGAGTTCCTGTACCCGCTGGTGCAGGGCTACGACTCGGTGGCCCTGGAAGCCGACGTTGAGCTCGGCGGTACCGACCAGAAGTTCAACCTGCTGATGGGTCGTGGCCTGCAGGAACACCACGGCCAGAAGCCGCAGGTAGTGCTGACCATGCCGCTGCTGGAGGGCCTGGACGGCGTCAACAAGATGTCCAAGTCGCTGGGCAACTACATTGGCATCAGCGAACCGGCCATCGACATCGTCACCAAGACCATGAAGGTGGACGACACCTTGATGTGGCGCTGGATCGAGCTGCTGTCGTTCGACATCAGCCAGGCCGAAGCCGTGCAGCTGCGCGAGCAGGTGGCCACTGGCGGCCTGAACCCGCGCGTGGTCAAGCTGCGCCTGGCGCGTGAACTGGCGACCCGCTTCCACGATGCCGCTGCGGCCGAGCAGGCCATTGCCGGTTGGGAAGCGGCAGTGACCGGGCAGGGCGACATCACCCAGCTGCCGTTGCAGGACGTGGCGATCCCGGCCGAGGGCCTGCGTATTGCCGCGCTGTTGACCGCTGCCGGCCTGACCCCGAGCAACTCCGAGGCCAACCGCAAGCTCAAGGAGCGTGCGGTGAAGGTCGATGGTGAAGTGGTCGAGGACGGCCAGCAGGTGCTGCAGCCGGGCTTCGAGGGCCTGCTGCAGGTTGGCAAGCGTACGTTCGCCCGCGTGCGCCTGATCGCTGCCTGAGACAAAGCAAGGGCCGGCGCCAGCCGGCCCTTGCTTATGCTCTTGTAGAGCCGGGCCCACGCTCGGCTGCTCTTGACGGGCGCCTCCCGCAGCGCGATGCATGAACAGATGCAACATTCTCTGAAAAAAATCGCCACACCCCCTTCACAAATCATCCAGATGGGGACATACTTCTCCTCCCCCGTCGCAGGGGTCGCCACCAAGGGGCTTCAGCGGCAACAGGGCGTCCAACACAGCCGAGCGAGATGATCGAACGAAGGTGTTGACAGGCTGAAAAAGTCTGACATAATGGGCGGCTCGCTACGAAGGAAGCTTCGCAGCACACGGGAACGGCGCTGAGGCCACTTCCCCGGATCTTTGAAAGTATGCGCAGGTATCTTGTGAAGGCGCCTGCAGGAAGGATGATTGTCCATCTTGCAGACGTTTGATCAAGCAACTATTAATTGTTTTAAAGCAA
>NZ_CAJYVQ010000003.1 GCF_913778665.1 uncultured Stenotrophomonas sp. | reverse complement strand
CCGGCAATCAACCGTGCTGCCGGCCAGCGGCCGGCAGCACGGTTGATTGCCGGCCAGCGGCCGGCACTACCGGATCAGCCGTCGCGCGGTAGCGCCGGGCCATGCCCGGCGAGCGAAGCGGCCAGTTCCTGCAGCCCTTCCCGATACGTCATGAACTTCGGCGTCCATCCCAGCGCCTCGCGCGTACCGCGGCTGTCGATGCGCTTGTTGCTGGCGTAGAAGCGCCGCAGCGTTGGACTCACGGCCGGGTCATCCCAGGCCATCGCCGGTGGCAGCGTGAATCCACCCAGCTGCGCGGCATAGGCCAGCACCTCCTGCGGTGGCGCCGGTTCGTCATCGGCAGGCAGGTACAGGCCATCCCGCGCGGGCCGCTGCATCGCCGCCATGACCACCGCCGCCAGATCCTCCACATGCAGCCGGTTGAACACCAGTCCGGGCCGCAGCACATGGCGCGCGCGCCCTTCGGCCAGTTGCAGCAGCGCATTGCGGCCAGGACCATACAGTCCCGGTAGACGGAACACCGCCGAGGCGATGCCACGCGCGTCGGCCAAGGCCTGCCACTGCGTTTCGGCCAGGCGACGCTGCATGCCAGCGGTTTCGCTGGCATCGGCCTCGCTGTTCTCGTCCACCCAGCCACCGCCACGATCGGCGTAGACCGAAGTCGACGACAGATAGCCCACCCAGCGCAGCGCTTTGCTGGCCTGCAGCGCAGGCAGCAGCTGGCGTAGTGCAGGATCGCCCTGCGCATCCGGCGGCACGCTGCACAGCACGGCCTGTGCCTGCGCGAGAGCCTCCAGCAGCTCCGCTGACGGCGTGGCATCGGCATGCAGGCGGTGCCGACGCAGTCCATCGTCGGCTGTCGACGACGGATCGCGTACCGTGCCCGACACCTGCACGCCACGTGCCTGCAGCTGCGCGGCGAGCGCGCGTCCACTCCAGCCCATGCCGAGGATCAGCACCGGCGACGGCAGTGGCGCGGGCGATGCCATCACGCGCTGCGCTGCGCCTGGTAGGCCTGCAGGCTGCTGTAGGCGACCTGCAGCAGCAGTGCTTCCTGCCCGGCGGTGCGTGCGCGCACGAGCATGTCACCGACGATGTGCGCCGCTTCCACCTGCTGGCCGGCTTCCAGGTCGCGCAGCATCGAGGCCTTCAGTGCAGAGCCGGCCTGGGTCAGGGTGCCGCGCGCGGCGTCCTGCGCAGCCTGCGGCACCGGTTCACCGGCCGCCTCGGCCACGGCCAGGCACTCGTCGTAGAGGCCGCGCACGATGGCCTCGCCATCATCGGTGGCGACGATGGTGCCGATGTCCGCGCGCAGCAGGCAGGTGGCCGCTGCAAGCGCGGTCAGGAAGGTGTACTTGATCCACTGTTCCTGGCCGATGTGCTCGCTGGCCAGGTGGTCCAGCTTGGCCTGCGCACAGGCAAGGGCGAAGGCACGCACGCGGTCGGAGATCGCACCACCGTCGCGCTCGCCGAAGGTCAGCTTTGCCGGCTTGCCCAGGTGCAGCACCGCGCCATCGGGCGCCTTGGTGGCGCTGATGAAGCACAGGCCGCCGAGCACCGCCTCGCGGCCGAAGCGTGCATCCAGCGCGGCGTAGTGGTGCAGGCCGTTGAGGATCGGCAGCACGGTGGTGTTCTTACCCACGGCTGGGGCGATCGCATCGATCGAGCTGTCCAGGTCATAGGCCTTGCAGCTGAGGATGACCAGGTCGAAGGGCTGCTGCGCGGCAAGCGCGGGCAGGGCGTCGGCAGTGACGTGCTGCACAGGGAAGCTGGCGTCACCTACGGGGCTGCGGATGACCAGGCCATCGCGGTCCAGCTGGCTGGCGCGGGTCGGGCGGACCAGGAAGGTCACGTCCACACCGGCCTGCGCCAGGCGGCCGCCGAAGTAACCGCCGGTACCACCGGCGCCGAGAATCAGGATGCGCATTGCACGTTCGCCGTTTTCTGGGGGAGTGTTCGCCCCCGATTGTGCCGGAGATCGCAGGCAAAAAAGAGCCGGGCATTTGCCCGGCTCTACAGGTTTACGCCCCGCCATCCCACGAAATGCCAGCGTTTGACGTTGACATTGCCCTGGCTTGCAGCGGGTGCAGGGCCGCAGGCCCTGCGGGCAACCCTCAGCTACGCATGCCCACGCCACGGCGCAGCAGCCACAGTGCCAGTGCGGTCAGCACCACCACGAAGCCGAGCATCAGCGCATAGGCCACCCACACCGGCACATCGCTGCTGCCCAGCAGGCCGTAGCGGAATGCATTGACCATGTAGAAGATCGGGTTGGCGTGCGTTGCCGCCTCGGCCCAGCCCGGCAGCAGCTTCACCGAATAGAACACGCCGCCCAGGTAGGTCAGCGGGGTCAGGATGAAGGTCGGCACGATCGCCACGTCATCGAACTTCTTGGCGTACACCGCGTTGATGAAGCCGGCCAGCGAGAAGATCGTCGCGCCCAGAATCACCGTGGTCAGCGTCACCAGCGGGTGCGGGATGCGCACCGGGGTGAAGAACATCGCGATGATCAGCACGATCACGCCGACCATCAGGCCGCGCAGCACCGCACCGGCCACATAGCCCCACAGGATCACCCAGTTCGGCATCGGGCTGACCAGCAGTTCTTCCACGTGGCGGCCGAACTTGGCGCCGAAGAACGAGGAGCTGATGTTGCCGTAGCTGTTCTGGATCACGCTCATCATCACCAGGCCCGGCACGATGAACTGCATATAGCTGTAACCGCCCATGTCACCCACGCGCGAGCCGATCAGCCCGCCGAAGATGAGGAAGTACAGGGTCATCGTGATCGCCGGCGGCACCAGGGTCTGGCCCCAGATGCGCAGGATGCGCGCCACTTCGCGGCGCACGATGGTCATCAGGGCGATGCGGTTGCGCTGGCCGTCGGTCAGCTCGGTGGTGCTCATGCGGACGTCTCCAGGTTGCCGGTGAGGCGCACGAACAGCTCCTCCAGGCGGTTGCTCTTGGTGCGCATCGAACGTACGCGGATGCCGGACTCGTTCAACGTGGCGAACACGCGGTTGAGATCCATGGCGCGCGGCATGTCGATGTCCAGCGTGTGCGCGTCGGGCGCGGTCAGGGTTGCGCCTTCGATCACCGGCAGCTGCGCCGGCAGGTCGCCGTCGATATCCATGAGGAAACCTTCCACGTCCAGCTTGGCCAGCAGGGCGCGCATCGGCCCCTGTTCGACGATCTGGCCATGGTTGATGATCGCCAGGTGCCGGCACAGGTACTCGGCCTCTTCCAGGTAGTGCGTGGTGAGGATGATGGTGGTGCCGGCCGCGTTGATCTCCTTAAGCACGCGCCACATGTCGCGGCGGATCTCGATGTCCACGCCGGCGGTCGGCTCGTCGAGGATCAGCAGGCGCGGGCGGGTCATCATCGCGCGGGCGATCATCAGCCGGCGCTTCATGCCGCCGGACAGGGTGCGGCTCATCACCTGCGCCTTTTCCCACAGGTGTGCGCGCTTGAGTTCCTCTTCGGCGCGCTGCTCGGCTTCCTGGCGCGGCACGCCGTAGAAACCGGCGTAGTTGACCAGGATGTCGAAGGGCTTCTCGAACAGGTTGAAGTTGATTTCCTGCGGCACCAGCCCGATCAGGCGCATGGTGGCGCTGCGGTTGCGCACCAGGTCGCTGCCGAACACCTCCACCTGTCCCTCGCTGAGGTTGACCAGGGAGCTGATGATGCCGATCAGGGTGGACTTGCCGGCGCCGTTGGGGCCGAGCAGGGCGAAGAAGTCGCCCGGGGCCACTTCCAGGGAAACGCCCTTCAGGGCCTGGGTGCCGTTGTCGTAGGTCTTGCGCAGGTCGCGCACGCGCAGGGCGGGCGCCATATCGTTCTGGGATGCCAAGCTCGAAGCCTTCGCGCCCATGGGCTGGCGCTGGAGAGGGGGCGGGGAGGGGCTATTATAGAAGACCCCGAGGGCTTGCCCCGGCTACACACTGTCCCGAAAAGTCGTGCCTGTTCAATTCCCCCTCAAGCTGGTCGGCCGCCGTATGCTGGCCCCGACCGTCGGCCACTACCAGTTCGTGCGTGATGACGGACAGCCGCTGGATTTCCAGCCGGGCCAGTTCATCCAGGTCCATTTCAGCTACGCCGACGGCACCGAAACCAAGCGCAGCTACTCGCTGGCGACCATTCATGATCACGCGCTGGGCCCGGGCGAGGCGGTGGATATCGCCGTCAGCTTCGTGCCCGGCGGCGCCGCCACGGCGCTGTTCGAGGCGCTGGAGCATGGCGGCCAGGTCAGCGCGTCCGGCCCGTATGGCCGCTTCTGCCTGAACCCCGGCGACCACAACGCCCGCTACCTGCTGATCGCCACCGGCACCGGCGTCACCCCCTACCGCTCGATGTTGCCGCTGCTGGAAACGGCGATGACCGAGCGCGGCGTGCAGATCGTGCTGCTGCAGGGCGCGCGCAGCCCCGATGAGCTGCTGTACAGCGAAGATTTCTACAGCTTCGCCGAAAAGCACCCGAACTTCCGCTATGTTCCGTGCCTGTCGCGCGAACTGCCGGTCGATCCGCATCCGGACGTGCAGCACGGCTACGTGCAGCAGGCGCTGGCCGGCTTCACCCCGGACCCGGCCACCGACATCGCCTACCTGTGCGGCAATCCGGACATGGTCGACGCCTGCGCCGAGCTGCTGAAGGCCGCCGGCCTGGGCAACCCGCAGATCCGCCGGGAGAAGTACGTCAGCAGCAAATAGATCCGGGTAGTGCCGGCCGCCGGCCGGCACCCCGATGAACCGGAGGCGGCCTCATGCCGCCCCCGGAACCTGCGTCAGTACGCGATCCAGGCATCCCGCCAGGCAGAACCGGTGCCCGGCCGGTAGGCCTCTGCATTGACGTTGCACCAGGCGCCTTCCGGGAACGGGCGGCAGGCGTACAGCTTGCCGTCGGTGCCCTTCACCACGGTCTGGCCGGGCGTGTAGCTGCCGAGGCCGACCGGGTACACATGGTCGAAATCACCGCCCGGCGACGGCGTGCCCGGGTCCGGCACCTTGGTGTCGAGCTGGAAGCGGTTGCCGTCCTTCAGGTACACACGGTTGGCGGTGGCCGATGCGGTCGGCGTGATCACGCCATTGTCCAGCACGCCCACGCGCGCGTGCTGGGCGCTGCCGTTGACCTTGCGCGCGAGCACCAGCGGCCACTGTGCGGCACCGGTCTGGCCATTGGCCAGGGTGGCGTCCACGCGCTCGACATCGTTGCCGTTGGCATTGAACACGCGCAGCGCCAGTGTGGTACCGATCGGCAGTTCACCACGCGCGGTGACCGGGCCGGCATCCTGCCATCGCGGTGCCGGGGTGGTGCCGCCACCCTGGAAGCGCACGTCCATGCAGGTATAGAACGCCTCGGTCGAATCCGAGCGCTGCCAGGTGTTGTAGATCACGTGCTGGCCGCTGCGCTGCGGCAGCGTGCACTGAAGCTTGTAGGTGCCATCGGCCGACAGCGGTGTGTTGCCCAGCGTGCAGAACTCCTGCAGGTCGGCCCAGCGCAACGGGCTGCCTGGCTGCCAGCCCTCGCGGGTGACGAAGAAGCGCCAGTCACGCGTGGCGTGCGGCGCGGTGGCCTTGAACACGAAGGTGAACCTGCCATTCGCATCGGGCTGGATCGGCGTGGTCTGCCAGTCGCTGCGGTCCACATCCAGGCCGCGGAAGGTCGGGTTGTTGCCGCTGCACAGCTTGCCATCGGGTACCACCGCCTGATGGTTGCCGTTGGCGTTGGCCTGGTTGATGCCGTTCCAGTCGTAGAACGCCTGCGAGCCGCCGATCGCCTTGGCGGCCGCGCAGGCCGGGTTGGTCGGATTCTCCGGGTTGCCCTGGAAGCAGGCATAGACGCGGCTGACCGGGGTGGTCATGGTGCCGTGGGCGACCGCGGTGCCGGCCAGGCACAGGCCGGTGGCGGCGAACGTGGTGGCCAGCAGCAACGGTGTGGTTCGGAATGACATGGCGCATCCTTGTGGTCGTCGAAAGGGAACGGTGACCGCAGGAGCTGCGCTGCGCGGCGGACTTTCGGCGGCACCGCGACGAGTATCGAGTCGCGATGCGGACGGCGGAACCCTGGAAGTGCCGATCCGTGACTGTGCGTGTGAAGCCCTTCCCGCAGGCTTCACGCGTGGCTGAACGGATGCGCTGGCGATCACGTGATCGGCGTGGAATCGATCACGTCACGGAGATGCCGATGCGATCCGCCTGGCACGAGAAGCAACCATGCGCTGCGTTATGCAGCTGCACGAAAGCCACCGCGGGATCGGCAAAAAGGCTGTCCAGCTGCGCGCCGACTTCGGGGCCGGCGCAGACCTGCGCACTACGCATCAGTGCCGACGCGTCGTAGGCACGCAACGAGATCAGGCGGCGCTGCACATAGGGCGGCACCTTGCCGGCGGGGAGCACGCAACGGCTGACGCCGCGCTGCACGAAGATCGGGCCGGACGCGTGATAGGGCGAGTGCAGTGGCAGATGCACATGGGACAGCAGGAGCAGTTCGCTGCCGCTGGCCGGATCGCTCAGGCTGATCCGGCAGGGATGGCCACCGTTCGCGCCGGCCCAGCGGCGCTGGATGCCCAACGCGGCGAGTGTGGCATCGCTTCTCTCGAACAGGTGCTGGAACGGGCGGTGGTCGAGGCCACTGAGGTACCAGGCGTGCATCGGCGTCTCCTGAGTTTTCGCCGATTCTGCGCAGGCAGGCCCTGCCATGCTCGCCGTTTCCCGACCCCGCATCCGCCAGCGCGTGGCGAGGACATCGGCGGCATCGCGGCAAAGCGCTAAGATGCGCGCGCCGCCGTCGCCGACCCACGCCGCATGTCCCTGGATTTCCCCACCATTGCCGTGCTTGGCTTCCTGCTCTGCATCGGCATCGCGGTGGGGTTCTCGTTGCTGCTGGTGGTGCTGCGCGGGCAACCGGTACTGCGACAGTGGACCGCCAGCCTGTGGTTGCTGACCCTGGGGGTGACCCTGTTGGCGTTGCGGCCGTACCTGCCGCTGGTTCCCGCGGTACTGGCCGGCAACGCCGCGATGGCCGGCTGTGGCCTGATGATGCTGCGCGGCGTGGCCCTGCACCTGGAGCAGCCGCTGCCGTTGTGGCGACCGCTGCTGATCGCGGCGGCCTTCATGGCCTGCATCTTTGCCTTTCTCGTGCTCTGGCCAAACCTGGGCCTGCGCCTGCAGGTGTTCAGCGTCTTCGCGATGATCGTCGATGGTTGGATCGCCTGGCTGCTGCTTCGCCATGCACCGCGGCAGCAGCGCACCAGCTGCCGGCTGGCGGCCGCCGTGTTCCTGGCCGAGGCAGCGCTGTATGCCGTGCGCCTGTTCCTGCCGGTGGCGCCCGATGCTGGCGAAGACATCATGCGTACCGGTTCACCGATGTTCGCCACCTACATCGCCGGGGTGATGCTGGAACTGGCGCGCTGCTTTGCGATGGTGCTGCTGCTGGTCGAGCGCATGCTGGTCGATCTGCGGCATGCGGCACGCACCGATGGCCTGACCGGCCTGCTCAACCGCAGCGCGGTACTGGCCGACGGCCAGGCGCAGCTGCAGCTGGCGCGGCGGCAGGGCCGGCCGTTGGCGCTGCTGCTGGTGGATGTCGATCACTTCAAGCAGATCAATGACCGCTGGGGTCACCTGGCGGGTGACCAGGTGCTGCGCCACTTCGCCTCGGTGCTGCGGCGCAGTGCGCAGGGATCGTCGGCACTGCTGGGCCGCTACGGCGGCGAGGAGTTCGTGCTGGTGCTGGCCGGCAGCGGACAGGACGACGCAATGGCAGGGGCCGCAGCGATCCGTGCCGCTCTGCAGCAGTGCCCGGCGCGCCTGGCCCTCGGACCGGTGTCGGTCACCGCCAGCATCGGCCTGGCGATGGACGAAGGCCAAGGCGACCTGTCCACGCTGCTGGCGGCGGCCGATGCGGCGCTGTACCGGGCCAAGGCCGAGGGCCGGGATCGGCTGGCCTGCGCCGTAGCGGCCGGGAATCCGCTTCTGCCCATCGCCGCCGACGCGCTGCCCGTGTAAGTTGAGTCACATCTTCCGCGACAGCCCGTCGTGGTCGGCAGGAACGTCCTCCAGGGGAAACACGCACGATGCAAAGACACCACCTTGTGCTGGCCGGGATGCTGGCCAGCCTGATGCTTGCCGGTTGCAGCCAGCCGCCGTCGGCGGCCGGCCAGAGCGCCAGCGACGCGCCCAGCCGCCGCTTCGGCACGATCGATTTCCAGCCCTGCAGCTTGTCCACCGTCGGCGCCAGCGCCAACGTGGAAGCGCAGTGCGCCAGCCTGCAGGTGCCCGAGGACCGGGCCCACCCCGACGGCCGCAGGATCGGCCTGCGCATCGCCTGGCTGGAGTCGGGCGACGGCGGCAGTGGCCAGCCGGACCCGGTGTTCTTCCTGGCCGGCGGCCCGGGCCAGGCCGCCAGCGAAGTGGCGGTCGTCGTCGATACCGCGCTGCGCCAGGTGCGCAAGCAGCGTGATGTGTTCCTGATCGACCAGCGCGGGACCGGCGGCTCCAACCCGCTCAGCTGCCTCGGCGCGGATGGCAAGGCGATGCAGCTGGACGAGGATGCGGCCCCGACCGAGGCGGTGATGCGTGACTTTGCGCAGCGTTGCGCGGCCTCGCTGCAGGGCCGTGCCGACCCGCGCTTCTACACCACCGCCGAAGCCATCGCCGACCTCGATGCCGTGCGCCAGGCGCTGGGCGTGGAAAAACTGAATCTCGTGGGGGGCTCCTACGGTACGCGTGTGGCCCAGCGCTATGCGATCGCCTACCCGCAGCACACCCGCAGCCTCGTCATCGACGGCGTGGTCCCCAACGACCTGGTGGTCGGCGGCGAATTCGCCAAGACCTTCGACAATGCCATCACCCTGCAGTCTGCGCAGTGCCGCAAGGATGCCGCCTGCAGCAAGCGCTTCCCGGTCGATACCCGTGAACAGCTGCGCAGCGTGGCCGACACCCTGCGCCGTGCGCCGGTCACCGTGGATTATCGCGACCCCGGCACCAATGCGCCGCGCCAGGACGTGCTGTCGCCGGACAGCGTGGTCGGTCTGGCGTTCGCTTTCTCCTACGTGCCCGAATATTCATCGCTGCTGCCGCTGGTGCTGGATGAAGCCGCGCAGGGCCGCTACGCGCCGCTGGCTTCGCTGGTGCGTGGCGCCACCCGCAGCATGGATTTCCAGATCAACCGCGGCATGCAGTGGTCGGTGATCTGCAGCGAGGATGCGCCGCGCTACCAGCCGCCGGCAGAGAGCGATGACGCGCTGTTCGGCGCCGAGGCCGCGCGCGCCTTCTTCGCGGCGTGCCCGGTGTGGCCGCACCAGCCGGCTGCCGCCACGCTGACCGCGCCGTTGAAGTCGGATCTGCCGGTGCTGCTGCTCTCCGGTGAACTGGACCCGGTCACCCCGCCGCGCTATGCCGAACAGGTGCTCAAGGGCCTGCCCAACGGCCGCGCGCTGGTCGCCCGCGCGCAGGGCCACGGCACGCTCAACGCCGGCTGCATGCCGCGCCTGCTCGGCCAGTTCCTCGACACCACCGATGCCAAGGCGCTCGATGCCAAGTGCCTGGATACGCTGAGCTACGTGCCGGCGTTCACCTCGTTCAACGGATGGACCCCATGATCGTCGCTGACAATCTGCACAAGGCCTTCGACACCCGCACCGGTCGCATCCAGGCGGTGTCCAACGTCGGCTTCCGCGCCGCCGATGGCCAGATCACCGGCCTGCTCGGCCCCAACGGCGCCGGCAAGACCACCACCATGCGCATGCTGTACACCTTGATGACGCCCGACCAGGGCAGCATCAGCGTCGACGGCATCGATGCCGCGCGCAATCCGGTGGACGTCCGCCGCCACCTGGGCGTGCTGCCCGACGCGCGTGGCGTCTACAAGCGCCTGACCGCACGCGAGAACATCGCCTACTTCGGCGAGCTGCATGGCCTGTCCGCACAGCGCATCCGCGAACGCATCGAGGTGCTGTCGCACGCACTGGACATGGGTGACATCCTCGACCGCCAGACCGATGGCTTCTCGCAGGGCCAGCGAACCAAGACCGCCATTGCCCGGGCGCTGGTGCATGAACCGCGCAACGTCATCCTCGACGAACCCACCAACGGCCTGGACGTGATGACCACCCGCGCTCTGCGCCGGTTCCTGCTGGGCCTGCGCGAAGAGGGCCGCTGCGTGATCCTGTCCAGCCACATCATGCAGGAGGTGGGCGCGCTGTGTGACCACATCGTGATCATCGCCAAGGGCACGGTGATGGCCGCCGGCAGTGCCGATGAACTGCGCGCGCAGTCCGGCGAGCGCAATCTGGAAGATGCATTCGTGAAACTGATCGGCAGCGAAGAGGGCCTGCACGCATGAGCATGATGTCGACCCTGATGACGGTGATGCGCAAGGAACTGCGTGACCTGTCGCGCGATCGCCGCACGCTGGCGCTGACCCTGCTGTTCGGCCCGTTGCTGTACCCGCTGCTGATCCTGGGCATGGGCAAGCTGTCCGAAAGCCGCGTTCGCACCCAGATCGAGCAGCCGCTGCAGATTCCCACCATCGGCGCCGAGCACGCACCGAACCTGGTCCGCTTCCTGGCCGCGCAGGGCCTGAATGCCAGCGTGGCGCCGAAGGACCTGGCCGAGGCCATCCGCTCGCAGGAGATCGACGTGGCACTGCGCATCAGCCCGGATTTCGGCAAGGACTGGGCCGATGGCAAGCCGGCACGGGTGGAGGTGATCCGTGACAGCACGCGGCGTGCCGCCGAGGTGCCCAGTGCACGCCTGCAGGCAGCACTGGCCACCTACAACGGCCAGGTCGGTGCGCTGCGCCTGATGGCGCGTGGCATCGATGCCCAGGTCGCACGGCCGCTGGACGTGGCCAGCCAGGACATGGCCAGTGCCGAAGCCAAGCGCGGGCTGATGCTGTCGGCGTTGCTGCCGATCCTGCTGACTCTGACCTCGTTCCTGGGCGGCGCCTATCTGGTGATGGATACCACCGCCGGCGAGCGCGAGCGGCAATCGCTGGAGCCGCTGCTGGCCACGCCGGGGTCACGCAGCGCGATCGTCAGCGGCAAGATCGCCGCCGCCTGCATGGTCGGCTTCGCCTCGCTGCTGCTGACCCTGCTGGCCTTCAAGGTGAGTGCGCAGATCGCCCCGGGCAATATCGGCCGCCAGCTCAACATGAACATCATGGCGATGGTGCAGATGCTGCTGGTGATGCTGCCGATGCTGCTGATCGGCACCTCGCTGCTGACCTTCCTCGCCGCCGCCGCCAAGAGCATGAAGGAAGCACAGAGCCACATGACCTGGCTGATGCTGCTGCCGATGCTGCCGGGCTATGCACTGATCGCCTACCCGGTGAAGAGCCAGCCGTGGCAGTACGCGGTGCCGTTCCTGTCGCAGAACCAGATGCTGCTGAAGGTGATCCGCCACGAGACCATCACCCCTTCGGTATGGGCGATCTACCTCGGTGCCAGCCTGGGCCTGGCTGCCGTGTTGTGGTTTGCCGCCGTACGCCGGTACCACAACGAGCGCCTGGCGATTTCCGGCTGAGCGCGGATGGCAGCGCCGTGCCGTGCCCGGCGGAACTGAAACGAGGCCCGGTCATTCCGGGCCTCGTTGTTTCCGGATCGGTTCATGGTGTTGCCAGGACGATGTTGCCAGGCATGGCGCCAGCCGTGGCCAACGGATCTGTGGCGACCGATGCGGGTCCGCGCATCAGTAAGAAATATTGCAAAAGCAGTGGGGTGATGCAGGCTGTCGTTTCTGCCTCTTAATGCGGTGGGCATGGGGCCGTACGGTGGCATCACACTTCTTCACCGTGATCCAATGGACCTGGACTCACCTCACGCCGCCCCCGTCGAGATGGGGCACCGCACCTTCCTCGCGCAGACGCATGGCATCGTCGATCAGGCGTGGGTCGCGGCCTCGCAGTTCGCCGATCTTCCGGTCGAACCGCTGAACCCACCGTTGCTGGGCAGGTGCCTGCACTTGCCGCCGCTTCTGGTGCCACTGCACGCACTTTCATGGCAAGTGCGGCTTGAACTGCTTGAGCGCGCCGATGCCCACCTGCGCGATCGCGGTCGGCCGCTGTTCTGCACCCTGCTTGCGAGCGACGCACCCGAACGGGTCCGAAACCACCTGATGAGCCGGATGGCGCCCTTGCGCCCGCGTACCGGCAGGGTGCTGTTCCGCGTACACGACGCACGGGTATTCCGTCATCTCCGGTGGATGCTCGAACCTTCCCAGATGGCACAGTTGATGGGGCCGATTTCGGCCTGGACCTGGCATGAGCCACTGGGCAATACATGGCGCACCCAGCAGCGTCCCGCCACCGAGGGTCCGCCCGGTCCGTTGATCCATCCTGACCAATGGGACGATCTGGCCCAGGTCGCCTGCATCAACGGCTGCCTGAGAGACCTGGCCGAGGCGGGTGCCGGCCACGCCAGCTCGCTGCTGCCCGCCTTGCGGCAGGCGATCTGCGAAGCCAGGAGCGTGGGGCTGAAGGATCTGGACGATCTGCAGGTGTACGCGTGCCAGCGTCTGCGCGATGGCGAGGGAGCGGCCCGGCAAGCGGCACTGAACCTGAGGCTCAAGCGTGTCCAGCAGCAGGGAATGTCCTATCGCATGGCCTGCCAGCTGGAGCGACAGCAGGGTCTGCAGACGGAGGCGGCATGACCGGGCTCGAGACCCACCCCGATTATTGCCCGAACTGCATCACATCGGGGCTGCCGCTGCTGCTTGCGCGCTATGCGGTGGCGCGGGCAGACGAGGAGGTGCGCGAAGCAGCGCCCGTTCTGCAGGTACCGTTCGACGACATCAGCAACGCACAGCCTCTGCCAGCGGATGCGGCGCACTACACGCTTCGCCTGCTGCGGGGCGGCTATGTCTACAGCTACCATCAGGCGCGTGACGAGTGGAAAGCATGGCAGTTGAACGAATACGGAGACCTGAGTGCGTTCGACATCCGTGATCTGACCCCGCCGTCCCAGAACGATACGCAGCCCGCGAGGTGCTCACGGCACGGCGAAACGTTGCTGTCCAAGTGCATCATCGTGCCCGACGCCGGCCACGCAACCCTGTTGTGGCTGGCCTACAGCAGCGCACCGTGGACGCGCAGGGTGTGGCAGAAGCACAAGGATGAGGCCTATCGGCAGCAGCATATGCGGTGCGTCGATATTGCCGCGTGGCGCACAGGTACTTCCGCGCAAGCGCACGTGGCTGGGCTTCAGCATGCCCTGAGCCAAGTGGCCGAGCTCCACCTGGCCAAGCCATCCACGACCTTGACAGTCTCACGCGATGACAGGGGAGTGCAGGGCATTCCAGCGATCAATGCGGTCCCCGGCGTGCATGCGTTCGAGTACAGCGTGGATCAATGGGCAAACTACTCCATTGCCCAAGTCGAGCTGTTGATCGCGCAGGCAAACATCGCTGCCGGTCATCCGCAGGTATCGCCGCCTGCGCTGGTGGCGCTGGACGATCCGATCGGCATCATTTCCGATCTCAACCATCTCGCCACCGAACGCATTCTTGAATGGGAGGCCGAGCCCGAGCGCCAGGAGAGGCTGCAGTCGGCTTCCTCCATTTCGATGATCGAGGGCGCTGTTCGCCAAGGTGCATTCGAAGATGTCGCGTACCGCCGTAGAGAGGCCGCGCTGTTCGGTCGCGGTGTGGTCAGCATCCTGGGCGGGAAAACCAACGCGGAACAGCTGGCCAGGCCCCTGCAAGCATGGAATCACGACATATTTGCCGTCGAGGATGAGGAGGAGGTGCTGGTCAACGCCGAGAAGTCCTGGCGCAGGTACAGTCGCCACCTGCGCCAGCGTGATGCACACACGCACTGGCTGGAGCAGGTGTACGCCCCTGCGCAGGCGCGGTTCTATGAAGATACTGTGGCCGACCTGGACAGGGCATGCATTGCATGGTGGCAGGCGCCGGCCTTCTTGCAGCACATGCAGAGCAACTATGACAGCAGGGACAGCACCAGCGGGCTGCTCTACCAGGAAGTGGTGACCAACCTGCTGCGCGACTCAGGCTCGCGCGGCCTGATCATGGGCTATCTGCTCGAGCGGCTGCAGCAGGATGACGTGCAGGACCCCGGAGCCATCCTTCTGCGAGCGCAGATGTGGAACCAGGATGCGTTGCTCAAGACATGGAAGGACACCATGGAGAACGCCAGTGTCGCACCGGGCACGCGGGACTGGCTGACAGCAGCCAACGGCCTGTCAAACGCGCTGAAGGCGCTGCTGGATGCAGAATCCGCCGGAAAGCTGGGCGCGATGTTCCAGGGTACGGCCAAGCTGGTGGAGCAGCTTTCCGCACCCCTGACACAGATGATCGGCCGCGGAATGTGGCGGGTATTCGAGGGCGGCGCCATGCTGTTGCCGACCCGGATGCAGGTGGGGATGCTGGCGGCACTCGCACAGGCGGCATCACCCGGCAGCGAGCTGGTGGATCTGAGCGGGCACACAACGCCCAAGCGCGCCCGCAATGCCCTGGCGATGGTGGTCAGCGAGCGTGCCGGGTTGAACGCGGCCAGTCAGGCGCGCGCCGTGGCCGCGCACGCCGTTGCCGCTGCCGACGCGGATATGGACGGGAAGCGTTTCAGGATCGGACTCGTTGCCTTGGTCGACAGCGATCAGTTGCGGTTGTTCAAGGCGCTGAACGCGAAAGCGGTGATCACCGGAACGTCGCGACATGCCGAACTGGCGCGAACGCTGACAACCGTGGATATGTACGACGCACTGCGCGGCAGCTTCGCCAAGCTTGGCAACACCTCCTTCGCCTATGGCACGGCCAGCCTGGTATTTGCCTCCGCCAGCCTGTCCGAACTGAGCAGGCAGTACAGCAAGGCACTGCCGCGTGAACGCTCACTGCTGGGCGCCAACTTTGCTGCCGGCGTGGGTGCACTGGTGGGCGACTCGGCGATGCTGCTGGGTGAGATCGGATCGAAGTTGCCCTGGTTCTCGCAGAAGCTTGCCGAGCCGATGGGGCGATGGGCATTTCGCGCTCAGACCCGGGCGGCAGTTGTCTTCGCTGCAGGACGTTGGTTGAGTGGGATTGCTGGGATGGTGCTGGGTGGGCTGGCGATTTACGAAGGGGCGCGTGATTCCAAGCTCAATAAAGGCTACGGTTTTGCGCTCGGTCTCAGCGGTACATTGTCAGTAGTATCCTCCTTGCTAGTCCTATTCGCCATGGCTATACCGTTGGCGATCATTCTGATGATCATCGCGGCTGCCATAACTGTGGTTGTCGCGTGGTTCAAGCCGGACGACACTGAACACTGGATGGATCGCGCGCTTCACTTCGGAAAGAATGCGGCTGGGGAGTTCCAAGGGATGGATGAGCAGATGGATCAATTGAAAAAGATCAGGGTGTAACCAGATGCTTACTGGGTGGGTTGCGAAATTTCCGAAAAATCGTGGGCCGGATCATGTCGAGAGGCGTGCTGTGCTCAAGAATGATGATTTGGGAGAGTCAGTTCCTGACGACGCTTTCGGCCTGATTCGCTTCAGTTCGACGTACATCGAATTTGTCGATAGAACTTTTAAAGTTAAGGGTATGGCGCACTGCATTGCTGCGCTCGTTGGATGCACTATTGGCATATGGATGTTCTTTGCATTTGCACAGTCTGCTTCGGGGACCGAAGAGGGTGTCATCGGCAGCGGCGGTTATCTTGCCATCGTGGCGGTAATGTCACTTGGCATCATCCTTCCTGCGTGGCTTATCTATCTGAGACATGACCTCTTCCAGTACACCCATTACCCAGTCCGGTTCAACCGAATCACGCGCAAGATCTACTTCTTCAGGCACAACGGTCCCGGCGGCGTGACCGTCGTTCCCTGGGGTTCGCCCTACGCCTTCTTCCACATCGGCCGTGGCGCGCAGAATCCTGAGCTGCTCGACCTCCGATGCCACCTGCTGGATCGCAATCAGCAGATACAACAGACCTTCACCATCGGCCACTTCTGGGAACATGAGGATGACATCCGCGAACCGTGGGCGCTGATCTGCCGCTACATGCAGGACGGCCCGGAGGGCTGCTACGACGATCCACTGGACCGGGTCATCACGCTCTCGTCGGATCCAACGATCCGCAACTGCTGGCTGATGGTGATCCTGATGA
>NZ_CAJYVQ010000002.1 GCF_913778665.1 uncultured Stenotrophomonas sp. | reverse complement strand
CTCGAACGACGAAGTTCTCGACGGACGCTTCTCGACTTCGCTCGAAGCTGCTCGAACCGAACGGTAGTGACACCGGATCAGATGATCCGCTCGACTTCCATCTTCTTGATCTCGGCGATCGCCTTGGCGGGGTTCAGCCCCTTGGGGCACACGTTGGCGCAGTTCATGATCGTGTGGCAACGATACAGGCGGAAGGGATCCTCCAGCTCGTCCAGACGCTCGCCGGTCATCTCGTCGCGACTGTCGGCCAGCCAGCGATAGGCCTGGAGCAGGATCGCCGGGCCCAGGAACTTGTCGCTGTTCCACCAATAGCTGGGGCACGAGGTCGAGCAGCAGGCGCACAGGATGCACTCGTACAGGCCGTCCAGCTTCTTGCGGTCTTCCGGCGACTGCAGGCGCTCGCGGTCCGGCGGTGCCGGGGTCTGGGTGCGGATCCACGGCTTGATCGACGCGTACTGCGCGTAGAAGTGGGTCAGGTCCGGAACCAGATCCTTGACCACGTTCATGTGCGGCAGCGGATAGATCGGCACTTCCTTCTTGCCGCAGTCCGAGATGGCCCGGGTGCAGGCCAGGGTGTTGGTGCCGTCGATGTTCATCGCGCACGAACCACAGATACCTTCGCGGCAGGAGCGGCGGAAGGTGAGGGTCGGGTCGATCTCGTTCTTGATCTTGATCAGGGCGTCCAGGACCATCGGGCCGCAGGCGTCCAGATCGACTTCATAGGTATCGGTGCGCGGGTTGCTGTCGTCGTCCGGACTCCAGCGGTAGATCTTGAAGGTGCGCACGTTCTTGCCGCCGCTCTTGACGGGGAAGTGCTTGCCCTTCGTGATCTTGGAATTCTTGGGGAGTGAAAACTCGGCCATGGCTGCTCTCGTTGGCTCAGGCGGCCCGCGCCCTCGGGCGCGGATTGCATGGTAGGCGGGGTCGGATCAGTACACGCGCGGCTTCGGCGGCACCACGGACACGTCGTCGGTCAACGTGTACATGTGCACCGGACGGTAGTCGAAGCTGCACTTGCCCTTCTCGTCGACGCTGACCAGGGTGTGCTTCTGCCAGTTGACGTCGTCGCGGTCCGGATAGTCCTCGTGCGCATGCGCGCCGCGGCTTTCCTTGCGCTGTTCGGCCGAGTTGATCGTCGCCACCGCGTTGAGCAGCAGGTTGTTCAGCTCGTAGGTCTCGATCAGGTCCGAGTTCCAGACCAGCGAACGGTCGGAGACCTTCACGTCCTGGAACGAGTCGAAGATCTTGTCCATCTTCTCGCAGCCTTCCTTCAGCGTCTGGCTGGTGCGGAAGACGGCGGCGTCGGCCTGCATGGTGCGCTGCATGCGATCGCGGATGACCGAGGTCGGGGTGTCGCCGTTGGCGTGGCGCAGCTTGTCCAGCAGGCCCAGCGCCTTGTCGCAGGCATCGGCCGGCAGCGGCTTGTGCGACGCGCCCGGCTTGATGGTCTCGGCGCAGCGGTTGGCCACCGCACGACCGAACACCACCAGGTCCAGCAGCGAGTTCGAGCCCAGGCGATTGGCGCCGTGCACGGACACGCAGGCCGCTTCGCCGATGGCGTACAGGCCCGGCACTACGGCATTGTCGTTGTCGCCGACCTTCTGCACCACTTCGCCGTGGTAGTTGGTCGGGATGCCACCCATGTTGTAGTGCACGGTCGGGATGACCGGAATCGGCTGCTTGTGCACGTCGACGCCGGCGAAGATGCGGGCGCTTTCAGCGATGCCCGGCAGCTTGTCGTCGATCACGCCCGGGCCGAGGTGGGTCAGGTCGAGCAGGATGTGGTCCTTGTGCTCGCCGACGCCGCGGCCTTCGCGGATCTCGATGGTCATCGAACGGCTGACCACGTCGCGCGAGGCCAGGTCCTTGTAATGCGGCGCGTAGCGCTCCATGAAGCGCTCGCCGCTGCTGTTGCGCAGGATGCCACCTTCACCGCGGACCCCCTCGGTGATCAGGCAGCCGGCGCCGTAGATGCCGGTCGGGTGGAACTGCACGAACTCCATGTCCTGCATGGCGATGCCGGCACGCATGGCCAGGCCGCCACCGTCGCCGGTGCAGGTGTGCGCCGAGGTGGCGCTGAAGTAGGCGCGGCCGTAGCCGCCGGTGGCCAGCACCACGCCCTGGGCGCGGAACAGGTGCAGGGTGCCGTCGGACATGTCCAGGGCCAGCACACCGCGGCAGGCGCCTTCATCGTCGAAAATCAGGTCGAGCGCGAAGTACTCGATCATGAAGCGCGCGTCGTGCTTCAGCGACTGCTGGTACAGGGTGTGCAGCATCGCGTGACCGGTACGGTCGGCCGCCGCGCAGGTACGCTGCGCCGCCGGGCCTTCGCCGTACTTGGTGGTCATGCCACCGAACGGGCGCTGGTAGATCTTGCCTTCAGCGGTGCGCGAGAACGGCACGCCGTAGTGTTCGAGCTCGATGATGGCCGGGATGGCCTCACGGCACATGTATTCGATGGCGTCCTGGTCGCCCAGCCAGTCCGACCCCTTGATGGTGTCGAAGAAGTGGTAACGCCAGTCGTCCTCGCCCATGTTGCCGAGTGCGGCCGAGATACCGCCCTGGGCGGCAACGGTGTGCGAACGGGTCGGGAAGACCTTGGTCAGGCACACGGTCTGCAGGCCCTTGGCGGCCAGGCCGAACGTGGCGCGCAGGCCGGCGCCGCCGGCGCCGACCACGACCATGTCGTACTTGTGTTCGGTGATCTTGTAAGCGGACATCTAATCTGGATTCCTGTGTTGGTGCCTGGGCTCAGGCAACGCCGAGGGCGATGCGGCCCACCGCAAACACACTGACGATCATGCCGAGCACGGCGACGAACTTCACCGCGGTCTGCAGCACCAGGGCCAGCAGCGATTCGTGGATGTAGTCTTCCAGCACAACCTGCATGCCGAGCTGCGCGTGCCAGAACATTGCGATCAGCAGGCCGATCAGCGGCACTGCATTCCACGGCTTGGCCACGGCGGCGGCGGCGGTCGCGTAGTCCGAGCCCAGCAGGCTCAGCACGAAGACCAGGAACCAGATGCCCAGCACCACCAGCGCGGCAGCGGTCAGGCGCTGGTGCACGAAGTGCTCGGTGCCGGTCTTGGCCGAGCCAAGGCCGCGCACGTTCTTCAGCGGGGTACGGAACTTGCTCACGCGGCACCTCCGAACATCACATAGGCCCACACCAGCAGGGTGATCACCAGGCTGCCGGTGACCGACAGCCAGCTGCTGCGGATGAAGGCGGGGATGCTGAAGCCGATGGCGAAGTCCTGCACCACATGGCGGATGCCATTGCACAGGTGATAGGCGAACGACCATGTCCACGCGAACAGGAACACGCGGCCATACCAGGCCCCGGCATGGCCGGTGAAGCAGTTCCAGGACTCGGGCCCCATCATCAGGGCCAGCAGGCCGGCAGCGATGATGAGGGCACCAACAGACAGAAAGACGCCAGTGGCTCGATGCAGGATCGAGGTGGCCATCTGAATCTGCCAGCGATACACCTGAAGGTGCGGGGAAAGTGGGCGTTGTCTGGTCGCCATTCGCTGGGCTCGTTGTCTCGGCTGGGCGGCACACGGCCGCGTTGGCTCAATGCTGATCAGAAATCGATGCAGCGTCCGTTTTTCTCCCAATCGCCATACCGCACCGGATCAAGTCCGCCGCGGCCGCCGAATTCCTCTGCTTTTTCCTGCTCCACGGGCACGGGTGCCGCGGGGACCAGCGGGGCTTCAGATTCGTCGTCGGGAGTGGGGGTTGTTTGGCCTATCATGTTCGGTCTCGCAACGCACAAATTTTAGACCTCGTTCACGTGCCTGACAACCTGCCCCCTGCTTTCGTCGGATATCCGCGCCTGCCCGGCCACCAGCTGCTGAGCCTGCAGGGCGTGGATGCGGCCGTTTTCGCCCATGCCCAGTTCAGCAGCGACGCCACCGCACTGCCCCTGCTGCACTGGCAGTGGAGCGCCTGGTTGAGCGCCAAGGGCCGCACACTGGCAGTGTTCCAGCTGCTTCGGCTGGCCGAGGACCATGTGATGCTGGTGCTGGCCGACGGCGATGCCGATGCGATTGCGTCGCAACTGCAGCGCTTCGTGTTCCGCCGCAAGGTGAAGGTGCAGGTTCGCAGCGACCTGGCCGTGGCCGGAGCGTTCACTGCGCCGGAGGCTGCCAGCGGCGCCGCGATCGCGCAGGCCGCAGGTGATGGGTGGGAACTGGACCTGGGCAGCGATGCCCTGCCGCGCACCCTGCGCATTGGCGCCGCTGATGCCTTTGCCGCTGGCAGCGAAACCGATGAGGCCGCTTTCGCCCTGGCCTGGCGCCAGGCCGACCTGCGCTACGGCCTGCCACGGCTTGAGCAGAGCCAGCGCGAAGTGTGGACCCCGCAGCAGCTGGGGCTGGATCGCCTGAACGGCTACAGCGTGAAGAAGGGCTGCTATCCGGGCCAGGAGATCGTCGCCCGCACCCACTTCCTCGGCAAAGCCAAGCGCGCGGTGCAGCTGCTGCAGACCGCAGCGCCGGCACAGGCCGGTGATGGCGTGCAGCAGGACGGCGCAGTGCTGGGCACGATTGCCAGCGTGGCCGGTGAGCTGGCGTTGGCGGTGTTGCCGCTGGAGGCTGGCGACGCCGAGCTGCAGGTGGCTGGCGCCGTGGCGCAGCGTGTGCCGCTGCTGGACGGGTTGGCGCGCTGAATCCAGAGGTGTTCATCCACGCATGGCGTGGACCTGCTGAACCCGCCTTCTGCAAAGCCGAGCCCATGCTCGGCATCTCCTGAACTGCAGCCGAGCGTGGGCTCGGCTCTACAGGGTCAGAGGCGCTCGCCGGTTTCTGCGTTGAAGAAGTGCAGGCCCTGGGGGTGGATCGCTACGCGGATGTCCTCGCCCACTGCCGGCAACGCCTGCGGCGCCACGCGCATGGTCAGCGCATGCTGGCCACTGCTGAGGTTGACGAAGATTTCGTTGCCGACCGGCTCGATGCCTTCGATGCGTGCGCTGAACGCATGCGCATCGTCGGCGGCCGCCGGCTGCAGATGCTCAGGGCGCACGCCCACCGCGATCGGCTTCTGCAGCCAGGCCGGGTCGATCGTGGCCTGGCCCAGCGGCGCGCGCCACTGCCCATCCACGACGGTCACACCACCGGCATCGCCCTGCAGCGTGCCGCGCAGCACGTTCATCGCCGGGCTGCCGAGGAAACCGGCCACGAACAGGTTGGCCGGGCGGTCGTACAGCGCCATCGGCGTATCGATCTGCTGGATGACGCCGTCCTTGAGCACCACGATGCGCTGGCCCAGGGTCATCGCTTCGACCTGGTCATGGGTCACGTAGATCATGGTGGTGCCCAGCTTGCGGTGCAGCTGCGCGATCTCGGTGCGCACGCTGTGGCGCAGCTTGGCATCGAGGTTGGACAACGGCTCGTCGAGCAGGAACACCGCCGGCTCGCGCACCAGCGCACGGCCCAGTGCCACGCGCTGGCGCTGGCCACCGGACATCGCCTTCGGCAGCTTGTCCATCATCTCGGTCAGGCCCAGCGTCTGCGCCGCCTCGGCGATGCGCTTGTCGATGGTCGCCTTGTCGTGGCCGCGCAGCTTCAGGCCGAAGGCCAGGTTCTCGGCAACGGTCATGTGCGGGTACAGCGCATAGCTCTGGAACACCATGGCAATGTCACGGTCCTTCGGCGCCACGTCGTTGACCACGCGGTCGCCGATGCTCAGCGTGCCGCCGCTGATCTCTTCAAGTCCGGCCACCATCCGCAGCAGGGTCGACTTGCCACAGCCGGACGGGCCGACCAGCACCATCAGCTCGCCATCGGCCACCTCGAAGGTGGCGTCCTTCACCGCGACCTGGCCGTTGTCATAGACCTTGCGCACACCCTGCAACTGCACTTTTGCCATATCACCTATCCGGTCCGCCCGAAGCCGGGCTGTCTTTTGGGACTGCCTCGGCCCTCCCGATGGCAGTGATGATTGCGCGCTTGCCGCATGACGGCGAGCACTGCAATCGAATACAGTTGCCCATTCTGCCATGTAAACGTTTTCACGTGGCACTATCCGATGATCGGTGCGCACCGATCTGCGTCGGCGGTGGAACGAAGCTTCCGCCGGGGCAGTGGTTTCGAATGGAACGGTCTCCCGGTGCCCGGTAGAACGCCCCCGACGAAGCTCGGACAGGCAGTTGCGCGGATGTCCCCCGAACCCAGCCATGAAGCGATTGACAACGATGTCACCCGGATCTGAAACTCGAGCGATGCACGACACCCTCTTCCTGTTCGGTGCCACAGGTGATCTGGCCCAGCGCTACCTGTTCCCTTCGCTGCTTCGCCTACTCGGCGACGGCCTGCTGCCGGAGGACTTCCGCATCCGTGCGCTGGCCCTGTCCGGGCATGACACCGAAGCCTTCCACGACATCCTGCGTCCGCGCCTGCAGCAGGCCATGCCGATGGCCTCACAGGACGACATCGCCGGCCTGCTGCGCCGCATCGACTACCGTTCGGTCGACCTGCGCGATGTCGACTCGGTGGCCGCTGCGGTCGCTGACCTGGTGCACCGCAAGTGCGTCAGCTACCTGGCCATCCCGCCGGGCCTGTACATCTCCACCTGCGAAGGCCTGGCCAAGGGTGGCGCCCTCGCCGCGCCGGCGCGCCTGATGCTGGAAAAGCCGATCGGCAGCGACAGCGAAAGCGCCGAGGAGATCATCTCCACCATCGGCCAGTGGATCGACGAGGACCGCGTGTTCCGCCTCGACCACTACCTGGGCAAGGCGGCGGTGCAGAACCTGATCGCGCTGCGCTTCGGCAACACGCTGCTGGAAGCGGTATGGAACCGCAACTACATCGAATCGGTGCACATCCTGGTGGCCGAGAGCGAAGGCGTGGATGGCCGCGACGCCTACTACGCCCGTTCCGGTGCGCTGCGCGACATGGTGCAGAGCCATATCCTGCAGCTGCTGTGCATGGTGGCCATGGAGCCGCCGGCCTCGCTGGAAGCCGACCGCATCCGCGACGAGAAGGTCAAGGTGCTGCGCGCGCTGCGCCCGCTCGATGCCAGGCACGCCGCGCGTGACAGCATCCGCGGCCGCTACACTGCCGGCACCATCAACGGCCAGCCGGCGCAGGCCTACCAGCCGCCGGAAGGCAGCGACGTGGAAACCTTCGCCGGTGTCACTGCGCACATCGACAATTGGCGCTGGAGCGGCGTGCCGTTCCACCTGGTCACCGGCAAGCGCCTGCCCGAGCGCACCACCCGCGTGGTGGTCACGCTGAAGCCGGTCACCCATTGGCTGTTCGAGCGCCCGCAGCGCGCGCAGGCCGCGCCGAACCGCCTGGTGTTCCAGCTGCAGCCGCAGGAGAACATCGAGCTGGGCCTGATGAGCAGCCTGGCCGGCCCGGAATGGGGCGCGCTGGAACTGCATCCGCTGGAACTGGAACTGTCGGTGCCGACCGGCCTGCATCGCCGCATCGCCTACGAACGCCTGTTCCTGGACGCCTTCAACGGCAACCACACGCTGTTCGTGCGCGACGACGAAGTGCGCGCCGCCTGGGCTTGGATCGACAGCGTCGCCGACGCCTGGAAGGAAGCCAAACTGCCGCTGGAACCCTACCCTGCCGGCCAGTGGGGCCCGAGCAACGCAACGGAGTTCCTGCCACAGGGCGTGGATGCGCCGGACAGCGGAGCATCGGCATGAGCGTCGGCTCGCAGCCGGTGCTGGTTGCCGACATCGGTGGCACCAACGCCCGTTTCGCACTGGCCGATACCTCGCTGGACGCGCCGCTGCTGAAGGACAGCATCCGCGAGTACGCGGTGGCCGAATTCCCGTCGCTGGGCGATGCGGCGCGCCATCACCTCGAACAGATCGGTGCCAGCGCGGGCCGTGGCGTGTTCGCGGTGGCGGGCCGTGTCGACGGCGACGAGGCGCGCATCACCAACCACCCGTGGGTGATCTCGCGCAGCCGCACTGCGGCGATGCTTGGCTTCGACGAGCTGCACCTGATCAACGACTTCGCAGCGCAGGCGATGGCAATCTCGCTGCTGCAACCCCATGACGTGGTGCAGGTAGGCGGTGCGGCGTGGGTGCCGGGCAAGCCGGGCCAGCCGCGCAACTACGCGGTGATCGGGCCGGGCACCGGGCTCGGGGTCGGCGGCCTGATCCTGCGCCACGGCCGCTGCTATCCCCTGGAAACCGAAGGCGGCCATGTCAGTTTCCCGCCGGGAACGCCGGAGGAAATCCGCATCCTGGAGATCCTTTCCGAACAGTTCGGTCGCGTCTCCAACGAGCGGCTGATCTGTGGCCCGGGCCTGGTCAACATCCATCGCGCGATCTGCGAGATGGCCGGCATCGATCCGGGCCAGCTGCTGCCGGTGGACGTGACCGCGCGCGCCCTGCACGGCGATCCGCAGGCGATGCGCACCGTGGATGTGTTCTGCGCAGTGTTTGGCGCCATCGCCGGTGACCTGGTGCTGACCCAAGGGGCCTGGGACGGCGTGTTCCTGACCGGCGGACTGACCCCGAAGATGCTCGATTCGCTGCAGCACTCCGGGTTCCGCCAGCGCTTCGAGCACAAGGGCCGGTTCTCTTCAATCATGGCGCGGGTTCCCTCGCTGGCCGTGATGCATCCCCACGCCGGGCTGCTGGGCGCTGCTGCCTATGCCGCCGACGCCGAACGTGACGCACCAGGAGTTGCCGCATGAGCCCCAGCTTCCACGACGACCGCATCGAGTTCATCCCGCACGGCGATGCCGATGGCTGGATCGAAGCAGTGGCCGCCGAGATGGCGCAGACCCTCAACCACGACATCAACGAAGTGGGCCGCGCCCGCATCCTGCTGTCGGGCGGCACCACGCCAGCACCGGTCTACCAGGCGCTGGCCGAACTGGACGTGCACTGGGACCGGGTGGAAGTGAGCCTGGCCGACGAACGCTGGCTGTCGCCGCAGGATCGCGACAGCAACGCCTGGCTGGTGCGCGAACACCTGCTCAAGCGTGCCGAAGGCGCCCACTTCGACCCGCTGGTGCGGATCGGCAAGCCGCTGCCGGAATGCGTCTACACCGCCAATCTGCAGGCCCAGCACAGCCAGCCGCCGAGCGTTGTCGCACTGGGCATGGGCAACGACGGCCACACCGCTTCGCTGTTCCCGGGTTCGAAGGACCTGGCCCGCGCGCTGGAAAGCACCCTGCCCTATGCGGCGCTGGATGCCACCGGCTGCCCGGGCGCAAACCAGTGGCCGCTGCGCATCACCCTCACTCCGCACGGCCTGCGCCAGTGCCGCCAGCGCCTGCTGCTGCTGCGCGGCAAGCAGAAACTGCAGGTGCTGCGCCAGGCGCTGGACAGCAACGATGCCCAGCAGTACCCGATCCTCAATGCGATCAACCTGGATGGCGCGCGCCTGCGCGTCCACTGGGCTGATTGATGTCGGCGGCGGTGCCTTGCCGCCGCTTGCCTCTCGCCACCACGAACGCCGGTAGCCAATGAGCCTCCATCCGCAACTGCACGCCATCACCGAACGGGTCATCCGCCGCAGCGCGGCCTCGCGCGCCGCCTACCTGGCTGCGATAGACGCCGCCCTGCGCGACGGCCCGTTCCGCAGCCGCCTGAGCTGCGGCAACCTCGCCCATGGCTTCGCCGCCTGTGGCGGCACCGACAAGAGCCGCCTGCGCGGCGGCGTGACGCCGAACCTGGGCATCATCACCGCCTACAACGACATGCTCTCGGCGCACCAGCCGTTCGAGACCTATCCCGAGCAGATCCGCGAGATCGCCCGCGAACTCGGCGCCACCGCACAGGTGGCCGGCGCGGTGCCGGCGATGTGCGACGGCGTCACCCAGGGCCGTGGCGGCATGGAACTGTCGCTGTTCTCGCGTGATGTGATCGCTCAGGCCACCGCCATCGGGCTCAGCCACGATATGTTCGACACCACCGTGTACCTTGGTGTGTGCGACAAGATCGTGCCGGGCCTGCTGATCGGTGCACTGGCGTTCGGCCACCTGCCGGCCGTGTTCGTGCCGGCCGGCCCGATGACCCCGGGCATCCCGAACAAGCAGAAGGCCGAAGTGCGCGAGCGTTACGCCGCCGGCGAAGCCACCCGCGAAGAGCTGCTGGAAGCCGAGTCAGCCTCGTATCACGGCGCCGGCACCTGCACCTTCTACGGCACCGCCAATTCCAACCAGGTGCTGCTGGAAGCGATGGGCGTGCAGCTGCCGGGCGCCTCGTTCGTCAATCCGGGCACGCCGCTGCGCGATGCGCTGACCCGCGAGGCCACCGAACGCGCACTGGACATCACCGCACTGGGCGACGACTTCCGCCCGCTGGGCCGGATCATCGATGAGCGCGCGATCATCAACGCGGTCATCGCACTGATGGCTACGGGCGGCTCGACCAACCACACCATCCACTGGATCGCGGTAGCGCGCGCCGCCGGCATCGTGCTGACGTGGGACGACTTCGACGAGCTGTCGCAGCTGATCCCGCTGCTGGCCCGCGTCTATCCGAACGGCGAGGCCGACGTGAACCGTTTCGCTGCAGCGGGTGGCCCGGCGCTCGTGTTCGGCGAGCTGATCAAGGCCGGCCTGATGCACGGCGACCTGGTCAGCGTGGCGCGCGGCGGCATGGCCGATTACGCGCGCGAACCGCAGCTGCGCGACGGCCAGCTGGTCTACCTGCCCGGCCTGGAACACAGCGCCGACGACGAAGTGGTGCGCGGTGTCGACAACCCGTTCGAGCACCAGGGCGGCCTGCGCCTGCTGCGCGGCAACCTCGGCAAGTCGCTGATCAAACTGTCGGCGGTGAAGCCGCAGTACCGCACGATCGAGGCCCCGGCGGTGGTGGTCGATGCGCCGCAGGTGTTGAACAAGCTGCACGCCGGCGGCCTGCTGCCGCAGGATTTCGTGGCCGTGGTGCGCTACCAGGGCCCCCGTGCCAACGGCATGCCGGAACTGCATTCGCTGGCCCCCCTGCTGGGCCTGCTGCAGAACCAGGGCCGGCGCGTAGCGCTGGTCACCGACGGTCGCCTGTCCGGTGCTTCGGGCAAGATTCCGGCGGCGATCCACGTGACCCCGGAAGCCGCCCGTGGTGGTCCGCTTGCCAAGGTCCGCGAGGGGGACATGATCCGCCTCGACGGCGAGGCTGGCACGCTGGAAGTGCTGGTGGATGCGGCCGAATGGGCAGCCCGTTCACTGGCGCCCAACACCGCGCCGGCAGCACAGGATCTGGGTCGTAACCTGTTCGCGATCAACCGTCGCGTGGTGGGTCCGGCCGACCAGGGTGCGATTTCGATTTCGTGCGGGCCTGCGGCAGCCGATGGTGGGCCGTGGGACTACGACGCGGAGTATGAGCTGGGGCACGATGCGGCAGCGGCGGCGGCGCCGCATGAGGCGAAGGACGCCTGAGGGTTGAAGAGCGTTGCGGATTTGTCGCGCCGGTGAGTTTGCTGGTGGCGGCGGAGGGCAGGCCGTCGCATCACACTCTCCGGCGCATCAATGCCGCGAAGTGATCACTGAAAATCAAATTTGAAAGCAAAAGGCAGAAGCAGAGCTATGGGTATCGAACAACATCAGGTGAAGGCGGCGGAGCTGTTGCATGCGGCCGGCATCCTGCCGGTGGTGACGGTTCATACGCTGGACCAGGCGCGGGCGGTCAGTGCGGCGCTGCTGGAAGGCGGCTTGCCGGCCATCGAGCTGACGCTGCGTACGCCGGTGGCGATGGACGCGCTGGCAATGCTCAAGCGCGAGCTGCCGGATGTGGTGGTGGGTGCGGGCACGGTGCTGACCGTGGCGCAGATGCAGCAGTCGATCGACGCGGGTGCGGACTTCCTGGTGACCCCGGGTACGCCGGCGGCGCTGGCCGATGCGCTGGCGGCTGCGCCACTGCCGGTGGTGCCGGGTGCGGCCACGCCGACCGAGCTGCTGTCTCTGTACGCGCGCGGCTTCCGCGTATGCAAGCTGTTCCCGGCCACGGCCGTAGGCGGGCTGGCGATGATCAAGGGCCTGGCCGGTCCGGTCGCTGACCTCAAGCTGTGCCCGACCGGTGGCATCACCGAGAACACCGCCGCCGAATACCTCGAGCAGAAGAACGTGGTCTGCATCGGTGGTTCATGGATGGTGCCGGGCAACTGGATCGCCGACGGCCAATGGGACAAGGTGCGCGCCAGCGCCGCCGACGCCGCGAAGATCATCAAGCGCGTGCGCGGTCACTGAGCCCAACGCAGCTGTAGAGCCGTGCCCACGCTCGGCTCCACGCCAGCGGAATGGAAAGCAGCCGAGCATGGGCTCGGCTCTACAGGGCCAGCATCCAGAGCGCGCGCAGCGCGCGCCCCGCTCCTGCTCTTCGTTCTTCATTCCGCGGTGGACGCGCACGGAAACTGTCCGTGGCCCTGCGGAGGGATTGCGCAGGGGCGTAAGCGTCATGGATGGCGCGCCCGAGCCTCCAGGGATGGATTCACGGCGCCCCCTGCGCAATGCCTCCGCAGGGCCAACCACACGAATCCTGCCGCACACCGCGAGGGGCTCAGCCGTTGGCCGAATCCCCTACAGCGGCCGCGCCGGATCCACCAGCCCGTACTGGCTGGCCATGCGTGCCAGCGCGATGTTGTCGTGGATTCCCATCTTCTCGAACAACCGCGCCTTGTGCGTGTTCACCGTCTTCGCACTCAGGCTCAGGCGCCGCGCGATGTCTTCCTGGCGCAGGCCCTGGGTCAGCAGCAGCGCCACCTCCAGTTCCCGCGGCGACAGGCTGTCGAATGGCGAACCATTGCCTTCCACCGTCGACAGCGCCAGGTTCTGCGCGATGCTGGTGCCCAGGTAACGACGACCGCCGGCAACGTCGCGCACCGCGCGCAGCAGCTCCTGCGCATCGCAGCCCTTGCCGATGTAACCGGCGGCGCCGGCTTCGAGCAGCCGCTTCGGCAGCGGCCCGTCTTCCAGCACCGACACGATCACCACGCGGGTGTTGCGGTGGCTGCGGACAATGCGCTCGGTAACTTCCATGCCACTGACGCCCGGCAGGTGCAGGTCGCACAGCACGACATCCGGCAGCAGCTGGCGGACGTCGCGCAGCGCATCCTCGCCGGTCTCGGCTTCGCCCACCACCTCGATGTCGGTTTCTCCCGACAGAATCATCTTCATCCCGGTGCGGACCAGTGCGTGGTCATCCACCAGGTAGACTCGAATCGTCATTCACGTACCTCTTCGACTGCGGCCATTGCAGGTCAAGCTAGGCAGGGTGCCGGAACCCTGCAAGCGCGTCCGGCATGCGGCGCGGGCGTTCTGCCTTGCGCATCACATAACCACGCGTTGTGCTTGCCCCCTGTCTTGCAGAACCTGCTGCAACGAAACAATTCATCTATCACGTTAAACGTCCCCGAAGGGCCATCCACGTCACCCCCCCTGTGGTGATGCTTCGCTGGCCGTCGCTGGCGGCGAGTCGTGACGTCGCCACGGATGACGGCGACTGAACATGACCAGATAGCACCCTACCACCCAAACCAGCGCGGCACACCATCCGGCCAGGATGTCGGAGGGATAATGCACCCCCAGATAGACCCGCGACACGCTGACCAGCAAGCTGAACGACGGTGCCAGCAGCAGCACTGGCCTGCGCCAGCGGGTGTTCCAGGCCAGCAGTACCAAGGTTACGGCCAGGGTCATCGAGCCCATCGCGTGGCCGCTGGGGAAGCTGAACGTCGATTCGGGCGCGATCGATTCCCACAGGCTGGGCCGCTGCCGCTGGAAGAAGTGCTTGCTGCCCACGTTCAGCAGCGCCGAACCGACGAAACTGACCGCCACGAAGGTGGCCTCGCGCCAGCGCCGGTAGCCCAGCAGCACGCCGATGATCAGCACGTCAGCCGGGATCAGGAACCACTCGTAGCCCAGTTTCGAGATGAGCACGAAGAAGCGGTCCAGCAGCGGCGAATGCAGGCCATGCATCTGCCAAAGCAGCGGCGCATCGAAATGGAACGATTCAAATTCGTGCACTTCGTCGGCCAGCGCGACGAACCCGGCCAACGGCAGCAGCAGGCCGCCGAACAGCAGCACCAGACGCCAGGCGTTGCGCGCCATCCAGTGGCGGAAACCGGAGGCGGACTCCGGTGCGGCGAGGATCGCAGGCTTATCCGGCGCTTCGGACATACGTGTGTTCGACGTAATCGTCGATCAGGGCGACGAACTCCTGGGCGATGTTGTCGCCACGCAGGGTCACCTTCTTCTCGCCATCGACGAACACCGGGGCCGCCGGCGTTTCACCGGTACCCGGCAGCGATATGCCGATGTTGGCGTGCCGCGACTCACCCGGCCCGTTGACGATGCAGCCCATCACCGCCAGGGTCATGTTCTCTGCGCCCGGGTGGTGGATCTTCCACAGCGGCATCTTCTCGCGCACGTGGTTCTGCACCACCTTGGCCAGTTCCTGGAAGAACTCGGAGGTGGTGCGCCCGCAGCCCGGGCAGGCCGTGACCAGCGGCGTGAAGGCACGCTGGCCGGTGGTCTGCAGCAGTTCCTGGGCGACGATCACTTCCTGCGTGCGCGACTGGCCCGGTTCCGGGGTCAGCGAGATGCGGATGGTGTCACCGATGCCTTCCTGCAGCAGCACGCTCAGCGCCGCCGACGAGGCGACGATGCCCTTGCTGCCGATACCGGCCTCGGTCAGGCCCAGGTGCAGGGCAAAATCAGAGCGCTGGGCCAGGTCGCGATAGACCGCGATCAGCTCCTGCACGCCACTGACCTTGGCCGACAGCACGATGCGATCGCGCGGCAGGCCCAGTTCCACCGCCTGCTCGGCCGAATCCAGCGCCGAACGGATCAGCGCCTCGCGCAGCACGCGGCCAGCATCCCAGGGCTGCTCGCGCAGGTTGTTCTCGTCCATCAGCTTGGCCGCCAGCGCCTGGTCCAGCGAACCCCAGTTGGCGCCGATGCGCACCGGCTTGTTGTAGCGGATCGCGAACTCGATCAGCTGCGCGAACTGCAGGTCCTTCTTCTTGCCGAAGCCGACGTTGCCCGGATTGATGCGGTACTTGGCCAGCGCTTCGGCACACGCCGGTTCGGCGGTCAGCAGCTGGTGGCCGTTGTAGTGGAAGTCACCGATCAGCGGTACGTCGATGCCCATCATCGCCAGCTTGTCGACGATGCGCGGGATCGCCGCGGCCGCTTCGACGGTGTTGACGGTCAGGCGGACCATTTCCGAGCCGGCGCGCCACAACTCGGCCACCTGCTTCACGCTGGAGGCGACGTCGGAGGTATCGGTGTTGGTCATCGACTGCACCACCACCGGCTTGCCACCGCCAACGGTGACCCCGCCGATCTGGACGGCATGGGTCTGGCGGCGCGGCCAGGCAGTGGCATCGGAAGGGGGAGTCGGTCGGGTAACGGCGTCGTGCATGCGGGCATTCTAGCGCCCGGCCCCGCATTCCGGGTGACTCGCATTCAGCCGGCGGCACGGCTGCGGCCTATTGTCGCAGGCACCGTCGCCCGCGAACGCATACGATGAGCGTGCATGACCGGTCCCGACGCCCCGTTCCTCCGTACCCTGTGCAGCCTGCGCTGGCTTGCCGTGGCTGGCCAGGCCGCCACCATCCTGGTCGCCACCCGGGTGCTGGGCCTGCCGCTGCCGCAGCTGCCGCTGTGGGCGGGCGTGGCCGTGCTGGCCCTGTTCAACATCTACACCCAGCTGCGCCCGGAAGCGGCCGATACCGCGCCACTGACCGCCTTCGGCCACATCCTGGTGGATGTGATCATCCTGACCTGGATGATCGGCTGGAGCGGCGGCATGGCCAACCCGTTCAGCTCGCTGTTCCTGATCCTGATCGCACTGGCCGCATTCGCGCTGCCGCTGCGCTGGGCGCTGGCGGTGGCGCTGGCCTGCCTGCTCGGCTACGCCAGCAGCGGCATCTTCGGGCAGCCGCTGCCGGACGGCTACTTCCGCGCACAGGACCTCAACCGCTGGGGCGTGGTCGCCAACTTCCTGATCTCCGCCGCAGTGGTGCTGGCGTTCTCCACCCGCCTGGCACTGGCCCTGCGCCAGCGCGAACTGGAACTGTCGGCGCTGCGCGAGCGCTTCGCCCGCAACGAGGGCATCGTCGCGCTGGCCACCCATGCCGCCTCCGTGGCGCACGAACTGAACACCCCGCTGGCGACCATGACCCTGCTCGCCGACGACGTGGCCGAACGCAGTGAAGAGCCGGAGGTCCGCGAGGACATGGAAACGCTGCGCGAGCTGCTGGTACAGTGCCGCGAGCGGGTACTGGCACTGGCGGCGCCGGCCTCCACCGACGCCCCCGGGCGCAGCCATTCCAGTGCCCAGCAGGTGCTGGAACAGTGGCGGCTGGTGCGGCCGACCATCGACCTGCACCGTAACGACGATGCACCGCTGCGCCTGCCGCTGGACCCGGGCGTGGGCCATCTGCTGATGGTTCTGCTCAACAATGCCGCCGATGCCGGCGAACAGGCCGGCCGCCCACGCGTAGACCTGGAGCTGCGCGTGGAAGGCGACGACCTGATCGGCGAAGTACGCGACTATGGCCACGGCTTCGACGCCCGCGCCGCCGTGCTGCCGGGCAAGCTGTTCGGCAGCAGCAAGAGCGAGGGCATGGGCGTCGGCCTGGCCCTGTCCCATGCCACCATCGAACGCCTGGACGGCGAGATGTGGATGCGCCCGGCCCAGGGGGCCGGCAGCCGCGTCGGCTTCCGTCTGCCGCTGGCCCCACGCGAGGACACCCCATGAGCCTTCACCACTCCACCCTCGGCCTGCTGGTCGACGACGACGAGCTGTACCTGCGCACCCTGCAGCGCAGCCTGGCGCGCAAGGGGCTGGAAACCCAGACCGCACAGGATGCTGCCAGCGCGCTGGCGCTGGCCCGCCAGCATCCGCCCGCCTTTGCACTGATCGACCTGAAGCTGGGCAGCGATTCCGGCCTGGCCCTGATCCAGCCGCTGCGCGCGCTGCGTGCGGATATGCGGATCCTGCTGGTGACCGGTTACGCCAGCATCGCCACCGCGGTGGAAGCGATCAAGCTCGGTGCCGACGACTACCTGCCGAAGCCGGCCACGGTGCCGATGATCCTGCGCGCCCTCGGCGAGGAGGACGACGGCCCGGCCGACGACGGCGAAATGGAAGTGCCCGACGCCATGACACCGATCAGCCGCCTGCAGTGGGAACACATCCAGCAGGCGATGCACGAGACCGGCGGCAATGTCTCGGCGGCCGCGCGCCTGCTCGGCATGCACCGGCGCTCGCTGCAGCGCAAGCTGGCCAAGCGGCCCAGCCCGGAACGCGACCCGAGCCGCTGACGCGGCGAATCCTCCGGGCATGGCCCGGCGCTACCGGGCGGACATTACGCTCGCCGGGGATGGCCCGGCGCGACCGACTTTGTAGAGCCGCGCCATGCTCGACTAAGCGCACAAGACAGTCGAGCGTGGCTCGACCCTACAGATACCTCAGCGCTTCAGCTGCGCCAGGATCTCGCGGGTCATCGGATCGGCCACCGCCACGTCCTCGCCCTGCAGGGCCGGCAACAGGCCACTGGCCAGCTGCTTGCCCAGCTCGACGCCGAACTGGTCAAAGGCGTTGATGTTCCAGATCACCGACTGCACGTAGACGGCGTGCTCGTACATCGCGATCAGCGCACCCAGCGCCTGCGGGGTCAGCGCGTCCAGCAGGATCAGCGTGCTCGGGCGGCCGCCGGGATAGTCGCGGTGCGGGTCATCGCTGCTCTGGCCATTGGCCAGCGCCTCGGTCTGCGCCAGCAGGTTAGCCAGCAGCGCCTGGTGGTTGATGGTGTACGGATCATCGTTGTGCACGCAGCCGATGAAATCGGCCGGAACGATGCTGGTGCCCTGGTGCAGCGCCTGGAAGAAACTGTGCTGCACGTCGGTGCCTGCCCCGCCCCACCACACCGGCACGGTGTCGGTGGTGACCGGCTGGCCATCGCGCTGCACGCGCTTGCCCAGGCTCTCCATCACCAGCTGCTGCAGGTAGGCCGGCAGCAGCGCAAGGCGCTGGTCGTAGGTCATCACCGCATGCGTGGCATGGCCCAGAAGGTTGCGGTTCCAGATATCGGTCAGCGCATGCAGCACCGGCAGGTTGCGCTCCAACGGCGCATCCAGCGCATGCGCGTCCATCTGCGCGGCGCCTTCCAGCAGCTGTTCAAAGCGCTCGAAGCCGATCGCCAGCGCGATCGGGAAACCGACCGCCGACCACAGCGAATAACGGCCACCCACCCAGTCCCACATCGGCAGCACGCGCTCTGCGGCAATCGCGAAGGCCTTGGCGGCACGCTCCGGATTGGCACTGACTGCATACAGGCGATCACTGCCCCCCAGCCAGTCATGCAGGATCTGGCCGTTGAGCAGGGTTTCCTGGGTGCCGAAGGTCTTGGAAATCAGGATGCCGGCAGTCCTGGCCGGGTCCAGCGCGGCCAGCGTGCGCTGCATGGCGGCGCCGTCCACGTTCGACACGAAATGCACGCGCAGGCGCGCACCGGTGACCGGGCGCAGCGCATCGGAAACCAGCCGTGGGCCGAGATCGGAACCACCGATGCCGACGCTGACCACATCGGTCACGCCGCTGTCTTCCAGTGCGCGCACCAGCACGCCCATGCGCTGACGGATGTCGCGCGCGGTGGCATAGGCTTCGGCTGCCACTGGCGCATCGACCACATCGCCACGCAGCGCGGTATGCAGCGCCGCGCGGCCTTCGGTCAGGTTGACCTGCTCGCCTCGGAACAGGCGGTTGATGGCGGCGCCGACATCACGGTCGGCCGCCAGCGACAGCAACGCCTGCAGCGCCGCGGCATCGTACTTCTGCCGGGCGAAGTTGACATACAACGGACCGACCCGCAGCGCCAGGTCCTGCACGCGGCCGGGTTCGGCGGCGAGCAGGCTGGGAATGCTTGCGCCCTTCAGGCGCTGGGCGTGGGAATGCAGCGAGTCGAATCCGTTGATCGTTGTCATGCGGCCTGGGTCGGGATCGTGTCGTTGGTGTGGGTGATCTGGTTGTTGCCGTCCACGTACACCAGCTTCGGCTTGAAGCTGTCGGCTTCCTGCTCGGTCATGCTGGCGAACGCGGCAATGATGATGATGTCACCGACCTGCACGTGGCGCGCAGCGCCACCGTTGAGCGAGACCACGCCGCTGCCCGCTTCGGCGCGGATGGCGTAGGTCGAGAAGCGCGCACCGTTGGTCACATCCCAGATGTGCACCTGCTCGAACTCGCGGATGCCGGTGGCAGCCAGCAGGTTGTCATCGATGGCGATCGAGCCTTCGTAGTTCAGCTCGGAATGGGTGACGGTGGCGCGGTGGATCTTGGTCTTGAGCAGGGACAGGTGCATGGGGGCGCTGCAACGGCAAAGGAAAGAGCGGATTCTAGCACCCGCGTGACGCCGGGCAGCATGGCCGGCAACCTGTTCAGGTAACGGGCCGGAAGGGAGAGCTGGGGCCAGGTCCCCTTTCCGCAGGAAAACGGACCTGACCCCACCCAGGCATCAGAATTCCAGGTTGTCGATCAGCCGGGTCGTGCCCAGCCGTGCGGCGATCAGGGCCACGCGGCCACCCCCGTCGAAGCTCGGCTCGGCCAGTTCCGGGGTGCGCAGGACGGCGTAGTCGACCTGGAAACCGGCGGCCTGCAGCGCGGCCGTCGCGTCGGCTTCGATGCGCTCGCGCGGCTGCCCGGCCACATAGCCTTCGCGCATGCCCAGCAGGGTGCGGTGAATGGCGGTCGCGTGCGGGCGCTGTTCGGCACTCAGGTACTGGTTGCGCGAACTCTTGGCCAGGCCATCCTCGTCGCGCACGATCTCGGCGCCGACGATCTGGATCGGGAACGACAGCTCGGCCACCATCTGCCTGATGACGGCCAGCTGCTGGTAATCCTTGCGCCCGAACACCGCCACGTCCGGCTGCACCTGCAGGAACAACCGCGCCACCACCGTGCAGACGCCGTCGAAATGACCCGGACGGCTGGCGCCCTCCAGCACCTCACTGACGCCCGGCGCGTGCATCTGCGTGGTCTTGTCCACGCCCAGCGGGTACATCGCCTCGACGCTTGGCATCCACACCGCATCGCACCCGACCTGCTCCAGCCCGGCCACGTCGGCCTCGGGCGTGCGCGGATAGCGGCTGAAGTCTTCATGCGGCCCGAACTGGGTCGGGTTGACGAAGATGCTCGCCACCACCTTGTCGGCGTACTGGCGGGCCAGGGTGACCAGCGAATGATGGCCGCCATGCAGGTTGCCCATGGTTGGTACCAGCGCCACGCGCAGGCCCTCGCCCTTCCACTGCGCGATCTGCGCGCGCAGTGCACCGAGTTCGTTGAAGGTCTGGATCATTGTGCGTAGGCGTGCTGTTCGTCAGGGAAGCTGCCGTCGCGCACGGCGTCAGCGAAGGCGCGGGTGGCACCGGCCACCGAACCGCCTTCGGCGAGGAAGTCCTTGACGAACTTGGGACGGCGATGACCGCTGTCCAGGCCGAGGAAATCGTGCAGCACCAGCACTTGGCCATCGCACTGCGGGCCCGCGCCGATGCCGATGGTCGGCACATCCACCGCAGCGGTAACGTCGGCGGCGACCGGGCTGGGCATGCACTCCAGCACGAGCAGGGTGGCGCCTGCGGCGGCCACGGCCTTGGCATCTTCCAGCAGCTGGCGCGCGGCATCGCCACGCCCCTGGATCTTGAAGCCGCCCAGGCGCAGCACCGACTGCGGGGTCAGCCCCAGGTGCGAACACACCGGGATCTCACGCTCGACCAGGTAGCGGATGATGTCGACCTTGAAGCCGGCACCCTCGATCTTGACCATCTCCGCACCGGCCTGCAGCAGCTGCAGCGAGGCATCCAGCGCGCGTTCCGGAGTGGCGTCGGCACCGAACGGCAGATCGGCCACCAGCAGCGCACGCTGCAGCACGCGCGACACCGCGCGGGTGTGGTAGACCATGTCGGCCACGGTCACCGGCAGGGTCGAATCATGGCCCTGCACGACCATGCCCAGCGAATCGCCGATCAGGATCAGGTCAACGCCATTGGCATCGAAGGTGCGGGCGAAGCCGGCGTCGTAGGCGGTCAACATGACCAGCTTCTGGCCATTTCGCTTGGCTTCGGCCAGGGCGGGAACGGTCCAGGGCTTGCTGTCTGCGTGGGTGCTCATGTGCTGATAACCGGGGGGGATAACCCGGGCATTATCACCCTATCGGCGCAATCCCGCAGGCATCCAGCCGCATTACTGCATCCTGCACACGTCCATGACCGGGAATGGCCAGATCAGGCGCGATTTCAGCCAACGGCACCAGCACAAAGGCACGCGCGTGCAGGTACGGATGCGGCACCTGCAGGCCCGGCTGGTCGATCACCTGCGTGCCGTACAGCAGCAGATCCAGGTCCAGCGCGCGCGGGCCCCAATGCACCGCCGGATCGCGCACGCGACCAAAGCGCTGCTCCAGGGCCAGCATCGCGTGCAGCAGCGCATCGGCCGGCAGCAGGGTTTCGACCGCGGCCACCGCGTTGACGAACGGTGGCTGGTCTTCATTGCCCCAGGCCGGCGTGGCGTACAGGCGCGAGGCCTGATGCAGGCGCGTGGCGGGCAGCCCGTCCAGCGCGGTCATCGCTGCGCTGACGGTGGCAGCCGCGTCACCCAGGTTGGCGCCGAGGCCGATCCAGGCAAGGGTCATCGCTTACTCGCCAGCTGCACCGGCCGGGGCGCCCGGACGACGACGACGGCGGCGGCGCTTGCGCGGTGCCCCGGATTCGTCATCGCCCTCTTCGCTGTGGATCCCATCCAGCGACGATTCGAGCTCGCGACCGGACTGCGCCTGCGCCTCGCGCCAGAACTCGACATCGGCGGCGTGCTCGGCCGAGGCGACCTGACGCAGGCTGAGGAAGTCGAACGCGGCGCGGAAGCGCGGGTGGGCCAACGTACGGAACACGCGCTTGCGCTGGCGCGAACCGAAACGCGACTGCAGCAGCCAGATCTCCTGCATCGGCAACGAGAAGCGGCGCGGCAGCGCGATGGTGCTCAACTGCTGCACGGTGACGCGGTCGGCAGCGCGGCGCTGCGCCTCTTCCGGTGCCACACCCTGCTTGAGCAGGGTCGCCTGCGCACGGCAGAACGCCGGCCACAGCAGCAGCGCGAAAAGGAAGGCCGGCGACACCGGCTCGTCATTGGCCACGCGCGCATCGGTGTTGGCCAGGCCCTCGACCAGCATGCGGCGCAGCGCGCCGGTGCGGTTGGCCTTCAGCGCCTTGGCGCTTTCCGGGAACAGCACGTCGAACAGGCCATAGCGCTCCAGCCCTTCGAAGCTGGCCACGCCATGCCCGGACAGGAACAGCTTGAGCACTTCCTCGAACAGGCGCGCCGGTGCCGCTTCGTTGAGCAGGCCGGCCAGCTGCGGGATCGGGGCGGCGGTGCCCTCTTCGATCTGGAAGCCAAGCTTGGCTGCCAGGCGCACGGCGCGCAGCATGCGCACCGGGTCTTCCTGATAGCGCAGTACCGGGTCGCCGATCAGCTTCATCAGGCGCGCCTGCACGTCTTCGAAACCGCCGGTGTAGTCACGCACCGAGAAGTCCTCGATGGCGTAGTACAGCGCGTTGCAGGTGAAGTCGCGGCGGACGGCGTCGTCTTCGATGGTGCCGTACACGTTGTCGCGCACGAGCATGCCGTTTTCCATCTCACGGTCGCCGCTGCCGTCATCGCTGTTGGCACGGAAGGTGGCAACTTCGATGATCTCGCGGCCGAACACCACGTGGGCCAGGCGGAAACGGCGGCCGATCAGTCGGCAGTTGCGGAACAGCTGCTTGACCTGTTCGGGCGTGGCGTCGGTGGCCACGTCGAAATCCTTGGGTTGGCCATTGACCAGCAGGTCACGCACCGCGCCGCCGACAAGGTAGGCGCCGAAGCCGGCATCGCGCAGGCGGTAAAGCACGCGCAGAGCGTTCGGGCTGATGTCCTTGCGGGAGATCGTGTGCTGGTCGCGCGGGATGACGCGCAGGCTGAACGATGATGTAGCGGAGGAAATGATGTTGGCGCTTCCGGTTGAAGTTTCGGGATTGCCCAATGGCATCGAGGTGCATATACTAGCGCTCCTGCCTCGGCAGCGACACAGTTACGCTCCCTTCGTCTAGTGGTTAGGACGTGGCCCTCTCAAGGCTAAAACAGGGGTTCGAGTCCCCTAGGGAGCGCCAGTCGCCGCAGCAGGAACCGAAAAAGCCCGCCTCAAGCGGGCTTTTCTGTTTTCCGGGATTGCAGTGATTGCGGTCGGGTTGGTCGCTTTGGCGCCTCCCTTTTCCTGCGTTGAGGGGGCGGGCCACCCTGGCCTGGACACGCAAAAGCCCATCCATGGGGGCTCGATGGATGGATTTACGGCGTGTCCCGGATTGGGCTGCCCCGCCTTCGCCCTCGATGACACCGAGGCGCCAACGGAATGCAACCGAAGCCGGGCAGCGTCAGCCTTCCATCTGCTCCAGCTCCTTGCCCTTGGTCTCGCGCACGTAGCGGACCACGAAGAAGATCGAGAGGATGGCCGCCACCGTATAGATGCCGTAGGCGCCGGCCAGGCCGATGCCGGCCAGCAGCATCGGGAAGGTCACCGTGATCGCGAAGTTCGAGGTCCACTGCGCCGCGCCGGCCACCGCCAGCGCCGGCCCGCGGATCTGGTTGGGGAACATCTCGCCCAGCATCACCCACATCACCGGGCCCCAGGACATGTTGAAGAACACCACGTAGACGTTGGCCGCCACCAGCGCCAGCCGGCCCATGCCGTCGGACAGCTGCAGACGCCCCTCGGCCAGGCTGCCGCTGGCGAACGCCACCACCATCAGCACCAGCGCCACCGACATGCCGACCGAGCCGATCCACAGCAGCGGCTTGCGGCCGATGCGGTCGATCAGCAGCACCGTCAACAGGCACGCGCCAATGCTCAGCGCGCCGGACAGCACATTGATCAGCAGCGCATCGCTTTCGGAGAAGCCCACCGCCTGCCACAGCACCGCGCCGTAATAGAACACCACGTTGATGCCGACCAGCTGCTGGAACATCGCCAGACCGATGCCGACCCAGATGATCGGGCGCAGCCTGCCGGTAGCCTTGTTCAGCAGATCACCGAAGCGCGGCTTGTGCTGGTCCTGGGCCAGGCTGGCCTCGATCTCGGCCTGCTTGGCCGCCGCGGCACCGTCACCGTACAAGCGCGCCAACACCGCACCTGCCTTCGCCTGTCGGCCCTTCAGCACCAGGAAGCGCGGGCTTTCCGGAATCACCAGCAACAGCAGCAGGAACAACGCGGACGGCAACGCCTGCATCCAGAACATCCAGCGCCAGGCCTCATGGCCCAGCCACAGCGGCTCGGTCGAGGCACCTGCGGCACGGGCCAGCAGGTAGTTGCTGAGGAAAGCAGCGAACAGGCCACAGATGATCGCCATCTGCTGCACCGTGGCCAGGCGGCCGCGATAGCGCGCCGAGGCGACTTCGGCGATGTAGGCCGGCGACATCACGCTGGCCGCGCCCACCGCGAAACCGCCCAGCACGCGCGCGGCGATGAACAGCCACGACGCATGGGCGGCACCGGCGCCCAGCGCAGAGACCAGGAACATCAGCGCCGACGCGATCAATACGCCGCGACGGCCCAGGCGGTCGCCCAGCCAACCCGCCAGGAACGCGCCGACCGCACAGCCGAGCAGCATCGAGGCGACTTCGAAGCCGAGCGCCGCTTCGCTGGAATTGAAGGCCTGCCGCAGGCCGTCGACCGTGCCATTGATGACACCACTGTCGAAGCCGAACAGGAATCCACCGAGGGTGGCCACGCAGCTGATCAGGACGATGAACGCGGTGTTCTCACCGCCGTAAGGGGCGGCGCCGGGCTGGGCTTGGGACATGGACGATCCTGCTGGGAAGGGACAATGGCCACCGAGGGCGGCCGACTGTCGCGCAGCGTCGCACAGGCCCGGCCCTGCCGCCAACGGGGCCGCCGAGCCTGCCAGACGCCCGTTTTCCGACCTGCGCCGACACCGGGGGCCAACCTGTTCTAGAATTGTCGGGTTCAGGAATCGATCCACCCCAGCCCATGCCCTTTGTCGTCACCGAAAACTGCATCAAGTGCAAACACACCGATTGCGTGGAAGTGTGCCCCGTGGATTGCTTCCACGAAGGCCCGAACTTCCTGGTGATCGACCCGGATGAGTGCATCGACTGCACCCTCTGCGAACCGGAGTGCCCGGTCAACGCGATCTTCCCGGAGGACGATGTCCCCGCCGGCCAGGAAGGTTTCGTCGCACTCAACGCCGAACTGGCGAAGGAGTGGCCGGTACTGACCGTGCGCAAGGATCCACCCGCCGATGCCGGCGAATGGGACGGCAAGCCGGACAAGCTGAAGCTGCTGGAGCGTTGAGAAGCGCCCACCGCGGCAATAAAAAAGGGCGCCCAGGGCGCCCTTTTTTATTGCCGGCAGCGCCGGGCCATGCCCGGCGGGATCTTGATCGTGCTGCCTGCTCGCCGGGCATGGCCCGGCGCTGCCAGGGGCTGCGGACCAGAGTCCGCACCCACCCACGCGATTACTGCGCCAGCTTCGCCTTCAGCGCGGCAATCAGCTTCACCGGAGCTTCGGCGGTGGCCGGCAGGCCACGCGGGTCGACCGCGGAGATGTACGCGCCGGCATCGACAGCCACCACGCGGACCAGGAAGTTGCTGCCTTCGTAGGCCACGTCGTACGAGCCCAGCAGCTGCGCGCGGCTGGCGATGGTCACGCCTTCCACGCCTTCCAGCGCGGTGCCGACCTTGGCGAAGGCTTGGTCCTTGCCACCGGCAATGGTGAAACCGGTGTTGCCTGCGGCCGGGGCCGCAGCGGCCGGCGCGGCCGGCTTGGTCGCCGACGCCAGGGCCGGCACCTTGTTGTCACCGGTGGTGGCCGGAAGGTTCAGGTCCGGCGGCACTTCCAGCGGGCGCATCTCCGGGGCCAGGGCGTAGTCCCCCTTGACGCCACGCTTGAAGCAACCGGTGGTGCCAGCGGCGACGGCCACCGCAAGCAGGGCGTAGGACAGTACGCGGACAGTGGAAACGGATTGACGCATGTGAATCTCCTGGGTCAGACCAAGACGGAGGGTCAGTGGCTGGAAAGGGCTTCGAGGGCGGCGATGTCGCCGGCAAGATGGTCGGCGGCCGCATGATGCGACGCCGAGAGCGGCAGCAGCGGCAGGCGCAGATCATGACCAATGCCGAGGCGGCGCAGCAGCGCCTTGACCGGAATCGGGTTGGGCTCTACGCCGCAGAAGTCGTGGAACGGCTGCAGGCGCGCATCCCAGGACTCGGTGGCTTCGTGGTCATGGGCGGCGGCCAGCTCGCACATCCGGCGATAGGCACCGGGCAGCACGTTGGAACCGACCGAGACCAGGCCATCGATGCCGGCCCGGATCGAGCGCGCGGCGGTGCCGTCGTCACCGCTGAGCACGGCAAAGGTTGGGCTGCGCAGTGCCAGCAGCGCCTGCACCCGACCGATGTCGCCCACCGCTTCCTTGATGCCGACGATGTTGGGGTGGGTGGCCAGTTCGGCCACGGTGTCCGGCTGCATGTCGCAACCGGTACGGCCGGGCACGTTGTACAGCACCACCGGCAGCCCGCCCTGGTCGGCGATGGCGCGGTAATGCGCGATCAGCCCGGCCTGGGTAGGCCGCACGTAAGGCGGGGTCACCACCAGCGCGTGGCTGGCGCCGAGCGCGGCGGCGCGGCGGGTCTGTTCAATGGTTTTGGTAGTCCCGGACAGACCGGTGCCGGCCATGACCGGAATACGGCCGCCGATGCGCTCGACCGCGCTGGCCAGCAGCTGGTCGTATTCCGCATCGGTCAGCGTGGCCGCTTCGCCGGTCGAGCCGGCGACGACAACGCCATGGACGCCACCTTCCAGTTGCAGGTGCAGCAGGCGCTGCCAACCGTCGGGGTCGAGGGCGCCGTCGGCCCGGAACGGGGTCGCCAGCGCGGTGATGAGGCCGGAAAGGGACAAGGACGTGCTGCTCTTGGCTGGAAAGGGAAAACGCCCGCCACGAAAGGCCGGGAGCGACCTGAATGTTACTTGCGGCGCGAAAGCACGGGCAAGTATGCTGGACACCGGTGGATCCCCGCCTCTGGCGGGCATTCAGACTAACGCATGCATTACCCGGAATCGCCTTGACCGACACCACCCCGCGCCCCGCGCCGAGCGAAAACCACCTCCTGATCAACGCCTATACGACGCATCCGGAGTCTCCCCTGCTGTCCGTCACCCGCCGCATCGCCGACAGCGGCTGCAACCTGGTGGACGCGCGCCTGGCCACGGTCGGCCGCGATGTCTCGGTTACTGCCCTGGCGACCGGCTCGTGGGATTCGGTGGCCAAGCTGGAAGCGATGCTGACCCGGCTCGAGCGCGAGGAAGGCCTGAAGCTGGTCTGGTACCGAACCGCCGCCAAGCAGGCGCAGTCCAACCTGCTGCCGTACATCGTCGAGGTGATTGCCGCCGACAAGCCGGGCATCCTGTTCCAGCTGGCCGACTTCTTCGACCGCCAGGGCATCACCATCGAGACCCTGCAAAGCACGCGCTACCGCGCGATGCAGACCGGTGCGGAGATGTTCAGCGCACAGGTCACCATCGGCGTCCCGGCCAACATGCACATCGCCGCCCTGCGCGACGATTTCCTTGAGTTCTGCGACCACTTGAACCTGGACGCGATCATGGATCCGATGAAGTTCTGAATGAATTCCTGATTTTTCGCGCGTCCCTCACGGCCGCGTGGCGTTTCATGCAATTGTCGTAGAAAGAACCCAGGCTCGACAGAAGGACCTCATGAACAACGGCGACACCCTGGACAGCACCATCCTCTCCCTGCCGCTGGCGATGTCCGGCGGCGACCACGCCACCCTCGGCGACTACACCGGCCAGTGGCTGGTGCTGTACTTCTACCCCAAGGACAGCACGCCCGGCTGCACCACCGAGGGCATCGACTTCAACGCCCTGCTGCCGCAGTTCAAGAAGGCCGGCGCGGTCGTGCTCGGCGTCTCGCGCGACTCCGTGAAGTCGCACGACAACTTCTGTGCCAAGCAGGGCTTCAGGTTCCCGCTGGTCAGCGATGGCGACGAAGCGCTGTGCACTGCCTTCGACGTGATCAAGATGAAGAACATGTACGGCAAGCAGGTACGTGGCATCGAACGCAGCACCTTCCTGATTTCCCCCGACAGCCGCATCGTGCAGTCCTGGCGCAAGGTCAAGGTTGCCGGCCATGCCGATGCCGTTCTCGAAGAACTGAAGGCCTCCCAGTCCAAGTGAGTCCCATTGCCCACTGTGTCCGCCATCACCCTGCCCTGCAGCAGGACGTGATGGTTTTTCCCTGTCCGTAACCAGGAATCGACGATGACCCGAGGCAAGCGCATCTACGTGCTGGATACCAACGTGCTGATGCACGATCCCACCGCGCTGTTCAAATTCGAAGAGCACGACGTCTACCTGCCCATGCAGGTGATCGAGGAGCTGGACAACGGCAAGAAGGGCACCTCCGAAGCGAGCCGCAACGCACGCCAGGTGAGCCGCTTCCTCAATGAACTGGTACAGGCTTCCGGGCTGGACAACCTGGCCGACGGCATTCCGCTGCAGCGGCCGCAGGGCCTTCAGCTGCGCGGCAAGCACAGTGCCGGCAAGCTGCGCTTCCAGACCAGCCATTTCGACGCGGGCAAGAGCTTCGGCCAAGTGATCCCGGACAACGCCATCCTCGGCGCGATCCTGGCCCTGAAGGAAGAAACGCCGGACGTGCCAGTGGTGTTCGTTTCCAAGGACATCAACCTGCGGATCAAGGCCGCCATCGCCGGCATCGTTTCGGAGGACTACGAAAACGACCGCGCGCTGGATGACTTCAGCCTGCTCTACACCGGTGCCACAGAACTGCCGGAAGACTTCTGGAAGCGCCACGGCGAGGACCTGCGCAGCTGGAGCGACAAGGGCCGCACCCATTACGAAATCCAGGCACTGGACGGCGAAGAGTGGTACCCGAACCAGTACGTCTACCTGCCTGGCGAAGACGAAGTCGAACTGCGGGTCAGCCGCGTGGTCGGCGATGGCAAGGTTGTACTGTCGCTGGTTGATGATTTCCGCCACGGCAGCCACGCCGTGTGGGGCATCAGTGCACGCAACCGCGAGCAGAATTTCGCGCTCAACGCGCTGATGGACCCGGAGATCGACTTCGTCACCCTGCTCGGCACCGCAGGTACGGGCAAGACCCTGCTGGCACTGGCGGCCGGCCTGGCGCAGACCATGGACCAGCAGCGCTACCGCGAGATCATCATGACCCGCGCCACGGTCAGTGTCGGCGAGGACATCGGCTTCCTGCCCGGTACCGAGGAAGAGAAGATGACGCCGTGGATGGGGGCGCTGACCGACAACCTGGAAGTGCTCACGCACAACCAGGACGGCGGCACCTGGGGTCGCCAGGCTACCAACGACCTGCTGGCCAGCCGCATCAAGATCCGCTCGATGAACTTCATGCGCGGCCGCACCTTCCTGTCGCGCTACCTGATCCTGGACGAGGCGCAGAACCTCACCCCGAAGCAGATGAAGACGCTCATCACCCGTGCCGGTCCCGGCACCAAGATCGTCTGCCTGGGCAACGTCGAGCAGATCGATACCCCGTACCTGACCGAAACCACTTCGGGCCTGACCTACGCGGTGGACCGCTTCAAGAACTGGCCGCATAGCGCGCACATCACCCTGCGTCGTGGCGAACGCTCCCGCCTGGCCGACTACGCCTCGGAGGTGTTGTGAACCGTCGCACCCGCCTGCTACTGCCCACGCTGGCGATCGCCCTCGCCAGCGTGCTCGGCGCCTGTACCACCACGCGCGGCCCGGCCAGCGTGCCGACCACCGAGCGCACCGGCCAGTCGTGGGTGGTCACCCGCCCGATCATCGCCGCGCAGGTACTCGACACCTGCTCGCGCACCAGCCCCGGCCGCGACGCCGGGCGGGTGTCGGGTTACTGGGCGCCCAGCCGGCAGCAGGTCGACCAGCTGGAGGCGAAGCTGTCGGCGCTGGAGGCACAGGTACCCAAGGTGCTGGACTTCGACCGCCAGTACGTCGGCATCGAAAGCGCCGGCAAGCGGCTGATCTACATCAACGCCTTCCACCTGCCCGATGACAGCGGCATCAACCCGGCCCGCGAAGCGATCCGCGTCTGCGATGGCGGGGCGCAGTTCTGGGGTGCGGTGTTCGATCCGTCCAGCGACACCTTCAGCGAGCTGCAGTTCAACGGCGGCCTCGGCGGGCCCTGAGGGCCCCGCCGATGGGAATCCGCCTGCCCACCTGGGTCTGGATCGGCGCGGTCGCGTTGTCGTGCGTGGCCGGCATGGTGAACGTCGTCGGCTTCCTCGGCTTCGAGCACCAGGCGGTCAGCCACATGACCGGCAGCACCAGCCAGCTGGGCATGGCACTGGCGCAGGGTAACTGGCGTGCAGTCGGTCATCTGTGGGGGCTGCTGATCGCCTTCTCGCTGGGCGCGATGCTCAGCGGCCTGCTGATCCAGGACAGTGTCCTGCAGCTGGGGCGCCGGTACGGCGTTGCACTGGCGCTGGAATCGGCCCTGCTGCTGGTCGCCATTCCGCTGTTCGAACAGCAGCAGATCTGGGGCGCGCTGGCTGCCGCCATGGCCTGTGGCCTGCAGAACGCGATGGCCACCACCTTCAGCGGCGCGGTGGTGCGCACTACTCATCTCAGCGGCATGTTCACCGATCTGGGCATCGGCCTCGGCCACCTGCTGCGCGGGCTGCCGCTGCAGGTGCGGCGCCTGACCCTCAGCGGGCTGATCATCAGCGGCTTCCTCGCCGGCGGCGTCATCGGCGCGTGGCTGTTCGTGCGCTGGCAGTACGATGCCCTGCTCGCCCCCGCCCTGCTGACCGGCCTGACCGGGCTGGGTTACGTGCTGTACCAGCAGTGGGCACGTTGGCGCCATTGAGGGTCGCGCTGCGGGCGCCCGGGGGTCAGATCCCTCTTTTTCCTGTGAAATGGGATCTGACCCCGCCTGACGGATCAAAGGCATCCGCGCATGGCATGGATCTACCCGCGCATGCGGGACCACGGCACAATCGCGGAATGAGCCCGACCACTCCCGTCTCTGCCCTCACCATCGCCGGTTCCGATTCCGGTGGTGGCGCCGGCATCCAGGCCGACCTGAAGGCCTTCGCCGCGCATCGCGTGCATGGCCTGTCGGCGATCGCCGCGCTGACCGCACAGAACACCCGCGGCGTCACCGCCGTGCACGTGCCGCCGATCGACTTCCTGCGTGCACAGCTGGAAGCCTGCTTCGACGACTTCGACATCCACGCCGTGAAGCTGGGCATGCTTGCCAATGCCGAGGTCATCCATGCCGTCGCAGACGCGCTGGAGCGGCACCGGCCGCCGCATGTGGTGCTGGACCCGGTGATGGTCGCCACCAGTGGCGCGCGCCTGCTGGAAGACAGCGCACTGCAGGCCATGCGCGAACGCCTGATCCCACTGGCCACGCTGATCACCCCGAATGCGCCCGAGGCGGAACTGCTGGTGGGCCGCAACATCGGCAGCGGCGAAGACGCCGAACAGGCTGCCTCCGCGCTGCTCGACCTCGGTGCCGGCGCCGTGCTGCTGAAGGGCGGACATCTGCTTGAAGGCACGCGCGTGATCGACCGCTACTTCGATGGCGTCAGCAGCGAAGAGTTCATCCATACCCGCCTGCCACTGGATGCGCACGGCACCGGCTGCACGCTGGCTTCGGCCATTGCTGCGCAGCTGTGCAACGGCCTGAGCCTGACCAACGCCTGCGAAGCCGGCATCGACTACGTTGCACGCGGCCTGCAGCAAGGCTATGCGCCGGGCCGCAGCGAAGTGCTGGTGCTCGACCATTTCGGCGCGGCACCGCACGCGTGACGCCGGCACCAGCCACCGTTGCCGTGCAGTGCGACGATGACCACCGCTATGAAGTGATCGCCTGCGTGCCCGCACAGCCGATCACACGCTTGCTGTGGCTGCCTGCACTGGGCGTGGCCGCGCGCCACTACCTGCCGTTGGCGCAGGCGCTGGCAGCAAAAGGGGTGGCGGTGTACCTGCATGAGTGGCGCGGCAACGGCAGCAGTTCACTGCGGCCGTCGCGCACGCAGGACTGGGGCTATCGCGAACTACTGGAACAGGATCTGCCAGGCAGTCAGGCCGTGTTGGCCACGGCAGATGCCGAATCCGGCGCCCTGCCCTGGATCATCGGCGGCCACAGCCTGGGCGGGCAGCTGGCCTGCGTGCATGCCGGCCGCAACCCGCAGCACTTCAACCGGCTGTGGCTGGCCGCCAGCGGCTCACCGTTCTGGCGCGGCTTTCCGCCACCGCGCGGCTGGCTGCTGCCGCTGGTGTACCGTTTCCTGCCGTGGATCGCGCAGCGCCAGGGCGTGCTGCCTGGCCGTCGCCTCGGCTTCGGTGGCACTGAAGCACGCGGGCTGATCGCCGACTGGGCGCGCGTGGGCCTGAACAACCACTACGCTGCTGTCGGCATGGATGAAGACCTGGACGCACAGATGGCGCGCGTGCACGGCAGCGCACAGGCAGTGCTGATGGAACACGACTGGCTGGCACCGCCCGGATCAATGCAGACGCTGCTGGCAAAACTGCCGAATGTGGCCGCACGGCTATGCGTGCTGACCGCGCAGGAACTGGGCACGCGCGACGACCATTTCGCATGGCTGAAGGCCCCAGAGGCTGTGGCGGAGCGCTTTCTCATTCAGTTGGATGAAAATTTTCACAAAACTGTTGACGGTGCGCGCCGACATCCGCATAATTCCGCTCCTGTCGCAGGGCGCCCGTAGCTCAGTTGGATAGAGTACCTGGCTACGAACCAGGCGGTCGGGAGTTCGAATCTCTCCGGGCGCACCACTCGACAGGTTTCCAGCATCCGCCGCTGGAAATGAAGTAAAATTAAGCAGTGAATTGATTGTGTACCGCGCGCCCGTAGCTCAGTTGGATAGAGTACCTGGCTACGAACCAGGCGGTCGGGAGTTCGAATCTCTCCGGGCGCACCATACACAGTCAGCACAACAAGTTTATGTAATTGGCGCCCGTAGCTCAGTTGGATAGAGTACCTGGCTACGAACCAGGCGGTCGGGAGTTCGAATCTCTCCGGGCGCACCATTACACCGAAACAGCAGGCCTCGGCCTGCTGTTTTTTTATGTGCGTTTTTCGGCAGGGCTGCGCCCTGCACCTGCAGAGGCTTCAAGCCAAGGCAACGGCAAAAGCTGGCATTCCCCGCTTTGGCGGGGCGGTGCCGGAGTGCGGGGACGGCGCAAGTACATCCATGTAGCCTTGGCAGCCGCATCCATGCGGCTGACACCCCGCACTCCGACACCGTCCCACCTCTGACAGATGCTCGCGATCTGATGGATCCACGCCATGCGTGGATGAATCTCCATCGGAATCGAATATTTGGGATCAAGATCGAAAAGCATCCACGCATGGCGTGGATCTATCGTGTCGACCAAGGTCGACACACACCAACAGCCGCAGGAATGTGTCGAAGTCGGGGTGGGTCCGGTTGCGGGAGTGTCCGCGGCATGGATGCCGCGGCCAAGCCCCCATGGACGGGTTTACGGCGTCTCCCGCAACCGGATCCACCCCGCCATCCCTCAGCAAACCAGCTTCTGCTGTTGCTGTTGCTGTTGCTGTTGCCGTTGCTCTGGATCGTAGCGGGTGCAGGGCGCAGCCCTGCCGTACGCCTACCCCCTGGCCATCGCCTGCCACCACTGCGAAAGCAGCTCCGGCCTGCGCAGGCGCTCTCGCCACCAGCGCAATGCAGCGCCATCCTCACCGGTGCGCCAAGCCAGCCAGAAGGTCTCTTCCGGCTTGTGTTCCTCCACCTCGCGGATCACCAGCTGGCCGCGTGCCACCGCCGCGCGCGCGCAGGGTTCAGGCAGGAAGCCGAAGCCCACGCCTTCGCACTGCAGTTTCAGCTTGCTGGCCATGTCCGGCACCGTCAGCATCTCCTGCCCCATCAACAGGCCGACCGTGCGTGGCAACAACCGCCGCGCCGAATCGGAGACGGCGATCGCGCAGTGCTCGACCAACTGTTCGCGCCCGAGCATACCGTCCACGGCGGCCAGAGGATGGCTGGGCGCCACTGCGAACACAAACTCCACCGTGCCCAGCGGCTCCACCACGTAACCGCCGCCACTGGGGCCCTCGCCCGGTGCACCGACCAGCAGGTCGGCACGCCGATCCAGCAAGGCCTCCCAGGTACCCGACAGCGCCTCGCCGATCAGCCGCAGCCGGGTCGGTGCCTCGGTCTCACGGAACGCGGCGATGTCCGGTCCAAGCAGCCAGGTCGGGAACACTGAATCCACCGCCAGGGTCAGCTCGGTCTCCCAGCCGGATGCCACCCGGCGCACCCGCAGCTCCAGCTCACGGGCGGCGCGCAGCAGATGCCGGCCCTCGTCCAGCAGCGCGCGCCCTGCTTCGGTCGGCTCGGCGCGCGGCCCGACCCGGTCGAACAGCTGTACGCCCAGGTCCTCCTCCAGCTTGGCCACGGTGTAGGAGATGGTCGAGGGCACCTTGTGCAGCGCCTTGCCAGCGCCGGCGAACGAGCCGCGGCGGTCGATGGCGTCCAGGATCTGCAGGGCATCGAGGCTGAGCTTGAGCATTCGAATTTTTCGATGGTAGCTGTGAAAACTATCCGTTTTTCAAACCCATGGCGCAAGCGGATACTTCTCTCCAACCGGGAAACACAACGGCTACCGGCCCACCCCGCCCCATCGAAACCATCGAACAAGGAGATTCCATCATGCTGCAGATCCGCAAGAGCGCTACCCGTGGCCTGGCCGAGCATGGCTGGCTGTCCTCACGCCACACCTTCTCGTTCGCCAACTACTACGACCCGCGTTACGTCAGCTTCGGGCCGCTGCGGGTAATCAACGAAGACAAGGTGATCGGTGGCCAGGGCTTCGGCACCCACGGCCACAGCAACATGGAGATCATCTCCTACGTGCTGGGTGGTGCGCTGGAGCACAAGGACTCGATGGGCACCGGTTCGGTACTGCGCTACGGCGACGTGCAGCGCATGAGCGCCGGCAGCGGCGTCACCCACAGCGAGTTCAACCACTCGGCCGACGAGACCGTGCACTTCCTGCAGATCTGGATCTTCCCGGACACCGAGAACATCGCGCCGTCCTACGAGGAGACCCACTTCACGCCGGACAGCAAGCGCGGCCAGCTGCGCCTGATCGCTTCGCCGGACGGTGCCGACGGTTCGCTGCGCATCCACCAGGATGCCCGCATCTTCGCCACCATCCTCGATGGCGGCCAGAAGCTTCATCACGCGCTCGGCAACGGTCGTGGCGCCTATGTGCAGGTGGCGCGTGGCCAGCTGCAGGTGAACGGCATCACCCTGGAAGCCGGTGATGCGCTGCAGGTCAGCGACGAAGCGCAGCTGACCCTGGAAAACGGCAACGACGCCGAAGTGCTGGTGTTCGACCTGCCGCTGTAACCACAACGCCCGCGATGCTGCAAAGCATCGCGGGCGCATTCCTCTACAGCCGAGCCGTCCGCGGCTCTAGAACACCCTCGTCAGAAACTGTAGTTCAAGGTGAGCCGTACATTGCGCGGCTGACCCCAGGTGTAGGTGCTGTACCAGTTGAAGATCATGTAGCAACGCTTGTCGAGCAGATCGTTGACGTTGACCGTGGCCAACAGGCGATCATTGAACTGATAGCGCGCCATCGCATCAAGCAACCAGTACGGCTGCCTGCGATGCACCACTTTGGCCTGCGTGGCCGGGTTGGTGATCTCGCCGAAGGTCAAATCCTGCCAGCGCGCCACCGCCCAGCGCCAGCCGCTTCCAGTCACCACGCAGGCGATGGCTGCTGTGCACGCTGAACTGGTTTTCCGGCTCCAGCGCCTGCACGCCGTCACTGCCCTTGCGCTGCAGTTCCAGGATCACCTTGGCCCAATGTGCGGCCCCACCCCCAGAATCCGTGGACGAGGAGGATGGTCGGTGTCGCGCTCATGCGCAGATCTCAGGCAGCGGGCGACGGAATGCCAACCGTGCCGCCACTGTCCCCGTGCGGCACTGGCCATGGGTGACGCGATCGGGTCACTGCAATCGTATGCGTCGCCCGATGTCACGCATGGCACTTGCCGAGCCGGCTTGCAAACGTTTTCATGAGTATCCCCTGGAGCTTCGCATCGCGCATGACGCCCTCATCCCCACGTGCCCAGCAGCACGCCACCCGTGCCGCCTTCTTCATTCCCGGATTCGCCACCGCCGCATGGGCGCCGATGGTGCCCTATGCCAAGGTCAAGGCCGGGCTGTCCGACGCCAGTCTCGGTGCCGTGCTGCTGTGCCTTGGGCTCGGCTCGCTGCTGGCGATGCCGTTGGCGGGTGCGCTGACCGGGCGGCTGGGCTGCCGCCGGGTGATGGTGGTCACTTGTGCGATGACGCTGTGCGCCCTGCCCTTGCTGGTGCTGGCGCCCTCGCCCATGGCGCTGGGCGCAGCCCTGTTCCTGTTCGGCGCCGGTGTCGGTGCGCTCGATTGTGCAATGAACATGCAGGCGGTCGCGGTCGAGCGCGACGCCGGGCGCGCGATGATGTCCGGCTTCCATGCCTTCTACAGCATCGGGGGCTTCGTCGGTGCCGGCTGCATGACCGGCATGCTGATCCTGGGCACGCCGCTGTGGCTGGCCGCGCTGGTTTCGGTGGCGGCGCTGCTGCTGGTCACGGTGCTGTCGGCGCCACACTGGCGTCCGCAACGGATCCTGCACGAAGGACCGTTGCTGGCACTGCCGCACGGCGTAGTGTTGTTCATCGGCGTGCTGGCCTTCGTGGTGTTCCTCGCCGAGGGCTCGATGCTGGACTGGAGCGCAGTGTTCCTGGCCGAAGTGCGGCAAGTACCACGCGACCAGGCCGGCGCCGGCTTCGCGCTGTTCACCCTGGCGATGACCGCGATGCGGTTGTTCGGCGATGGCATCGTCGAGCGACTTGGCCGCACCCGCACGATCGTGATCGGCGGCATCACTGCAGCGGCCGGCTTCAGCCTCGCCACGCTGGTGCCATCGTTCCCGGTGGTACTGGCCGGCTACGTGCTGGTCGGGCTGGGCTGCGCCAATATCGTGCCGGCGCTGTTCTCGATGGCCGGCCAGCAGCGGGTGATGCCGGAGAGCATCGCGATCACCGCGGTCACCACCCTGGGCTACGCCGGCATACTCGCCGGCCCGGCAGCGATCGGTGCACTGGCTCACGGCACCAGCCTCGGCTTCGCCTTCCTGTGCGTGGCCGCCCTGCTGCTGGGCGTCGCGGCGTCTGCCCGCTCACTGGCACGACGCGTCGCCTGACAGAGAAAGGGGACGGAGGGGATCAAGTCGTTTCCCGCACTCCCGGGTTAGAAACGACTTGATCCCCTCCGTCCCCTTTTCTCAGCTGCGCGCCAGCCACTCGGCCTGGGCCGGCAACTGGGGGGCTGGGCAGGCACCCTGCGGAGGGTCTTCGTCACGCGCCATCCAGTCATCGACCACGCCGGCCAGCAGGTCCAGCCGCAGCGGCAGGGTGATGTGGTCCTCGCCGCGCATTTCGATGTAGTGCGCGCGTGGATTGGCCTGAGCCAGTTCGCGGCCCTGGCTGACCGGAATGTGCTGGTCGCCCTGTCCGTGCAGCAGCAGCACGCAGGCGCGGGTATCAGCCAGCGCGCGTGCCACGTCCACACGGTCCAGATCGACGTCGATGCGGCGGCTGGCGGCAGCGATCACCTGGTTGATGTCCTGGCCGCCATAGCGCCAGCGCGCGTAGGATGCCACCGCCTGCGCCTTCAGTCCTTCCGGCTGCAACCCCATCAGGTGCGGGATCATCGTGCGGATCGCCACGCCGGCGTTGGCGAAAGACTCCATCGCCACCACGCCCGCCACCTGGTCGCCCAGTTTGTCGGCCGTGAACACCGCCGTGGCGGCGCCATAGGACACGCCGAACAGGTACAGCGGGCCGGTCACTTCACCACGCGCGCGCAGCTCCCCGATCACATCCACCACGTCATCCGATTCATAGGTGCCATAGCCGGACGGGCCGGTGCCGGACTGGCCATGGTTGCGCAGATCGAGGGTCACCACGCGGTAGCCGGACTCAGCCAGCTGCAGCGACCACGGCAGCATCGAATCACCGTTCATCATCCAGCCGTGCAGCAACACCACGGTGCCGCGCGGCGCCTGTGCGCGGAACGGCTGCGGCACCGCCAGTCTCAGACCGGTGTCCAGCGGCAGTCCGTTTTCATGACGCTGCGGCAGGTAGCGGTAGCGCGCACCGTAATCGCCGGGGTCGAATACGCGCCAGAAGATCGGCACGCCATCGCGGCCCGGCGCGAAGCCATGGCGGTTGGGCAGTTCGGCGATGGCCGCGGCGATGCGCGGACGATCAAGCAGGGTCGACACGCCACCCGGCGCGATCAGCCGATCGGCGAGCGACGTGGACGAGGCATTGATCGAAGACGAGCATGCAGCCAGCCACAGGCCGGCGCACGCCAGCAACAACAGCAGCAGGCGCTTCATGGGCGATCAGAGGAAGGTGTGACAGCGTGGCAGGTTAGCGACGCGGTCGCTTGCCATCTATCGCGCGCGGATGACGGCTTGATGACAACGCAGGGATGATTCAGCTTGGTGCACAGGCTGTATCCGTTCAGTCATTGACCCGGATCAATGAACGCGCGCGCTGCAATGCCCACAGTGCCACGATGCGCACCTCGCTCAAGCTCTCCCTTGCCCTGGCCGCCACCGTGGCCGCTGCCTACGGCATCGCCCGCACCACGCCCCACTGGTTCGCGCCGCGACAGGCGGCACAGGTCGACATCCACGACCCGGCACTGATAGCGCAGGGCCAGTACCTGTCGCGCGCCGCCGACTGCGCGGCCTGCCATACCGCACCGGGCGGCAAGCCGTTCGCCGGTGGCCTCGGCATGCAGACGCCGATGGGCACGATCTACTCGACCAACATCACGCCCGATGCCGAAACCGGCATCGGCGGCTACGACTATGCCGACTTCGAGCGCGCCGTGCGCCGCGGCATCCGCCACGACGGCCAACCGCTGTACCCGGCGATGCCATATGCCTCCTACGTGATCGCCAGCGATGCCGAGATCAAGGCGCTGTACGCCTACTTCATGGGGTCGGTGCAGCCGGTGAAACAGGGCAACGCCGACAGCACGATTCCATGGCCGGCCAGCATGCGCTGGCCGCTGGCATGGTGGCAGCTGCTGTTCGCACGCCCGCGCAGTTTCACGCCGGATCCGTCGCTGGATGCCGGCCAGCAGCGCGGTGCCGAACTAGTGGAAGGCCTGGCTCACTGCGGTGCCTGCCATACACCGCGTGGCTTGGCTTTCCAGGAAAAGGCGATGACCGACGATGGCAGCCTCCAGTTCCTGTCCGGTTCGGTGCTGGAAGGCTGGTATGCGAAGAACCTGCGCAATGAATCGACCGGGTTGGCCAGCTGGAGTGAAGGCGAGATCGTCGACTTCCTGCGCACCGGCCGCACCGATCGCTCGGCGGCCTTCGGCGGCATGGCCGACGTGGTCGAGCACAGCACGCAGTACCTGTCCGACGCCGACCTGTTGGCGATGGCGCGTTATCTGAAGCAGCTGCCCGCCCGCGACGGGCGCAGCGCGCAGTGGTCGCCCGCAGCCGACACCACCACCGCAGCGTTGCGCGGGGGTGACTACCGCGTGGCCGGTGCGCTGGCCTATGCCGAACACTGCCAGGCCTGCCACCGCGCCGACGGCCGCGGCGTCCCGCGCATCTATCCGGCGTTGGCCGGCAACTCGATCGTGTTCGCTGACGATCCCAGTTCGCTGGTGCAGGTGACGCTGATCGGCGGCCGCATGCCGCATACGCCGCATGACCGCATGGCCTTCACCATGCCCGGCTTTGAGCACCTGCCGAACACGGAGCTGGCCCGGATACTGACCTTCATCCGCAGCAGCTGGGGCAACCAGGCCAGCGCGGTGAGCGAGGTCGACGTGGCGCGGATGCGCCGGGTGGTGCGCGACAAGCCGGTGCACTACGTTCCGCAGGAGGCCACACCATGAAGCGCTCGCGCCGGCGCTCCCGTCGGCTCATTGGTGGTGCCATCGCCGTGGTGCTGCTGGCCGCTGCCGGCACTCTGGCCTACCCGCATCTGGCCCCCGACCTGGATGCCGCTGCAGCCCGCCCATTCGACCTGCTTGATGCACAGGGCAACGTGGTCGGGCACTATCAGCCGCCCAGCGCCGAGGAAATCGCCGCACTCGGCAACGCCGAGTCAGTGATGCTCGGCCGCCGCCTGCTCAACGAAACCGCGCGGCTGCTGCCCGACAACGTCGGCAACGATCTGAACTGCAACTCGTGCCACATGGCCGAGGGCAAGCGGCCGTTCGGCAACCATTACTTCAACACCGGTGGCGGGGCCTATCCGCGCTACATGCCGCGTCCAGGCAAGGTGATCGGGCTGGCCGAGCGCATCAACGGCTGCCTGCAGCGTTCGATGAACGGCAAGCCGTTGCCGAAGGACGCGCCGCAGATGCGCGCGATGCTCGACTACATGGCGTGGCTGAGCAATCCTGTACCAGACGGTGCAAAGGTCGCCGCCCCAAGCGAAGGACCGATCGACAGCACACTGATCCCGGACCCGAATCGCGGCCAGGCGCTGTACGCCGTGCAGTGCGCAGCGTGTCACGGCGACAACGGCGAAGGCCGGCGCGACGCCAGCGGTGACATCGCCTTCCCACCGCTGTGGGGCGACCACAGCTTCAACATCGGCGCCGGCATGGCGCGCCTCTACAAGGCTGCCGGTTTCGTCAAGCACAACATGCCACCGGCCGTGACCCGCGAGCCCCCGCTCGGGCAGCAGGTGATGCCCGACCAGGATGCGGTGGACATCGCCAGCTACTTCATCAACCCGCCGCGGCCGGACTTCGCCGACAAGGCCAAGGACTGGCCGCGCGACCCGAAACCCAAGGACGCGCGGTACTGACAGGCAAGCGGCCGGAGGCACCGGCCGTCACAGAACACGGTTCCTGCATCTCTACGTCATGCCGATGTCATTGGCACTGCCGACACTCCGGGGCCTCCCTCTGCTGAAGGTCCGGTTTCGATGCGAACGATTGCGCGCTTTCCCCGTGTTTCGCTGCTTGCCCTGCTGATCGCCCCTGCATTGGACGCTCTGGCCGAAGCACCGCAAGGCGACGCGGCCGAGGCGCGTAGCCCTGATGCCCGCACCCTGGACCAGGTGCAGGTGATCGGCCAGGCCACCAGCTACGCCAAGACCTCGGTGCGCGCGGAAACCCTGAACCGGCAGACGGTGATGAGCAGTGTCAACGATGCGCTCAATGAAGTGCCGGGTGTGGTGGTCAGCGAAGCCGACGCCACCGGTTCGTCGGTATGGGGCACGCAGATCAGCATGCGCGGCTTCGTCACCAACCGCGATACGCAGCAGATCGGCACCACCATCGACGGCCTGCCCAATGGCGGCTCGGGTTACGGTGGCGGTTCGCTGGCCAACCGCTACATCGACACGCTCGACCTGGAAACGGTGGAAGTCAGCCAGGGCACTGCCGATATTTCCTCGCGTTCCAATGAAGCACTGGGCGGCACGCTGAACTTCCTCACCAGCGACCCCCTGCAGGACACCCGCCTGCGCTTCGTAATCGGCGCCGGTGACAACGAAGCACGCAAGTACTACGTGCGCTACGACACCGGCCTGCTCGGCGGCCACACCCGTGCCTGGGTCAGCGCCTCTTCGTCGAAGGTACACGACTGGATCGATGGCACCGGCCACGCCAGCAACGACCATATCGCCGGCAAGTTCATCAGCGAACTGGACCGCTGGACGCTGACCGGCTACCTGTCCTACAACGACGCAGACGAGCCGGAGTACACCAGCGTCTCGCCGACGGGCTTCGCCACCAACCCGGAGCGCGACAACCTGGTCGGCACCCTCACCGGCATTCCCTACCTGGACCAGAACTACCGTTCCGGTTCCCGCGCGTTGCGCGAGAACACCTTCGGCTACCTGCGCGCAGCCTTTGACGGCGGAAATGGTTTCAAGGCCTCGATGGCCGCCTACGGGCACCGCATGCAAGGCCGTGGCGACTGGCTGCCACCGTACCTGGCGCAGGTCAGCGATGACGGTGCGGGCCGCCCCGAGTCGGAGTACATCGGAGGAAAGACCGTGTACGGCGGCAGCAACCGTGGCCAGATCTTCTTCGTCAATCCCGATGGCAGCGCCGCGCAGCGCCGGGCCAGCTGCACCCCGCGCCCGGGCTTTACCGCCGAGTACGATCCGAACTGCTACGCCGGCAATGTGCTGGGCGCGCAGTCGTACCGCCACACGCACTACGACAACGACCGCATGGGCGTGACCGCCGACGTTGAATGGCGGCAGACCTTCGGCAGGGTCGACAACACCATCCGCGGCGGCCTGTGGACGGAAAAGCTGGAGCGCTCGGCACGCCGTGACTGGCATCGCCTGCTCGCTGTCGGCCAGAGCATCGACTTCGACCACCAACCGTACTGGGTGCAGTTCGAGGACAAATACAAGGTCGACGAGCAGATGTACTACGTCGAGGACGTGGCGCGCTTCGGCCCATTCAGCGCGCGCGTGGGCGTGAAGCAGTTCTTCGTCGACCAGTCTCGTCACCGCGTGATCGGTGCCAGCGAGCACGTGACCTCCGATTCCAAGTCCGATCCGCTGCTGTCGACCGGCTTCACCTGGGCACCGGGCGTGGAAGGCATGGAGCTGTTCGCCGGCTTCTCGCAGAACTTCGCCGCGATTCCCTCCGGCGTGCTTGGCGAGACCGACCCGCAGCGCTTCCGCAACGTCGAGCCGGAAACCGCCGACAACATCGAAGTGGGCATGCGCATCAGCCGCTGGCCGCTGACCGCCTCGGTCACGCTGTACAACATCAAGTTCGACAACCGCATCGTCTACCTGCCGGCCGGCTTCGTCAGCGGTATCGATTACCTGGGCGAGACCGACGGCGTCTACGAGAATTTCGGCGGCGTGGAAAGCAACGGCCTGGAAGCGGCGTTCGGCTATGGCTGGGACAATGGCTGGCGGATCAATGCGGCCTACACCTACAACCGCTCCAAGTACCTGGGCAGCGGCAATGCCGCACGTGATACCCAGCTGGGCATCGTCGACGGTGCCAAGGTGATCGGCCAGCCGGAGAACACCCTGGTGCTGTCGGCCGACTGGCAGGGCGCCAACTGGAACTTCGGCCTCTCCGGCCGTTACCTGGGCACGCGCTATCTGGACGCTGTCAACGTCAACAAGCTGCCGTCGGCCACGGTGTTCAACGCCAACCTCGGCTTCGACCTGCAGGGCCTGTCGCCGCGCCTGAAGGGCATGGGCGCCAACCTGGTGGTGAGCAACCTCACCGACAAGCGGTATCTTGCAGGGGTGGACGGCCGCGACAACGCCTTCATCGGCGCCCCGCGCACCGTCGGCATCTCCTTCCGTGTGGACCTGTGAGTGAACCCGTGACCGATATCGGCCGACGCCGGTTGTTGCAGGCCGGCGTTGGCGCCGGCCTTTCCCCGCTGCTGCCCAGCATCGCCCGGGCCGCAGCGATCGCCCCTGCCGCGCACACGCGCAGCCTGGAAGACCTGCAGCACATCGTGGTGTTCATGCAGGAAAACCGTTCGTTCGACCACTACTTCGGCACACTGCCAGGCGTCCGTGGCTTCGGTGACCGCTTCGTGATTCCCGCCCCCGCGCTGGAGCCCGGTGGCCGCACCCGCACCCTGTGGCTGCAGCCCGAGGCCAGCGGAAAGCGGGCGATCGCCCCCTTCCCGCTGGATACCGCTGCGCACTTCGGTTACATGCGCGTGGAAGGCACGCCGCACACCTGGCCCGATGCACAGCGCGCGTGGGACCACGGGCGCATGGGGCAATGGCCGAAGGCCAAGCAGAACCACTCGATGGGCTACTTCCAGCGCAGCGATCTGCCGTTCCAGTTCGCGCTGGCCGATGCCTTCACGATCTGCGACGCCTATCACTGCGCGATGCAGGCCGGCACCAACCCGAACCGGGTGTTCCTGTGGACCGGCCACAACGATGCGCAGGCGCACGCGGGTGGCCCGGTGATCGCCAACTCGCACGACAACTTCCCCGAACACGGTGGGCACCCTGCGTCGTACCGCTGGGCCAGCTATGTCGAACGCCTGCAGAAGGCCGGCGTGTCCTGGCAGATCTACCAGGACATGGCCGACAACTTCACCGACAACCCCTTGGCCGGCTTCGATGCATTCCGCCGCGCCTACAGTGCTGCACCCGGCCATGATCCGCAGCTGCGCGCGCGCGGGGTCAGCACCCGTGGCCTGCCACAGCTGCGCCAGGATGTACTGGACGGGCGCCTGCCGCAGGTCAGTTTCATCATCGCCGACGCCGCCGGCAGCGAACATCCTGGCCCCTCCAGCCCGGCCCAGGGCGCGGCCTATACCGCGCGCGTGCTGGACGCATTGACCGCCAATCCAGAGGTGTGGAGCCGCACCGCGCTGCTGCTGATGTTCGATGAGAACGACGGCTTCTTCGACCATGTGCCACCACCGGCGCCGCCCTCACCGCTGGACGTCGGCTGGGCGGGTGCCTCATCGGTCAGTACCGAGGGTGAGTACCACCGCCACCCGGCACCGGGTGATGAGAAATACGATGCCGCCGAGCTGCGCGGCCGCCCATACGGCCTCGGCCCGCGTGTACCGCTGTACGTGATTTCGCCGTGGAGCCGTGGCGGCTGGGTCGATTCGCAGGTCTACGACCACACCTCGGTCATACGTCTGATCGAACGTCGCTTCGGCGTGGCCGCACCGGACATCTCGCCGTGGCGTCGTGCCGTCTGCGGCGACCTGACCGGCGCCTTCGACTTCGCTCAGCGCGATACCCGCCCGTTCGTGCGCGGCCTGCCCGATGTCAGCGCCGTGGCGGCACGTGCGGCGGCCCTGCCGGGGCGCACCGTGCCGGCGTTGCCGGAAGGGCTGGAACCGGCCAGGCAGGAAAGCGGCATACGCCCGGCGCGTGCCCTCCCCTACCGGCCGCAGGCATCGATCGGCAGGATCGAACCCAGCGGTATCACGCTGCAGCTGGCCTGCGACGGGGCAGCGGCGGTGCTGCACGTCTACGACCGCTTGCGGCTGGGCGCGGTGCCGCGTCGCTACACGCTGGTCCCGGGCTCCGCGCTGAAGGAGCATTGGCCGCTGGATTCGCACGGTTGCTATGACCTGTGGCTGCTCGGTCCGAACGGCTTCCACCGGCATTTCCAGGGCAGCCTGCAGGGCCCGGCGTTGCATGCTTCGATCGACCGCGTGGACGGGCAGCTGCGCTTGCAGCTACGCAACCTCGGCGAGGGCGCGCAGCAGGTCCGCGTGCACGCCGGTGCCTATGCCGGGCACATGCCGCAGCAGACGCTGGCGCTGCCGGCGCATGCGGAGACCTCGTTGGCGTGGGACGCAACACCCACCGCAGGCTGGTATGACCTGCATGTCGGTGCGGGCGCCACCGCCCTGCGCCTGGCCGGACGCGCCGAGGACGGACATCCCGGCACCAGCGACCCGGCGATGGGCGGCGAACCGCTGCGCTTCGAGCACGGCTGAGGGTTTCTGTAGAGCCGAGCCATGCTCGGCTACGCGGTCCTGTAGAGCTGAGCCGATGCTTAGCGCAGTCGAGCCTTGCTCGACGGCTCGTCGATCATTGAGAGGCAACACTGGATTGGCGCAGACCCAAGCCGCGCCCGTCTACCCGCGATCCGGGCACGCACCTACGCTTGTCATCTCGGTGGCCGCCACGGCCGCCCTTCGCGTCACGGCCCCGCCGTTGCGACCCCGCTCCAGTGCTGTGCGCCCTGCCGGTGTTGTCGCCCAGGCAGAAGTCCGACCGGCGCCCTCTGGAGACAGCCATGAACCAAGCCCTGATCCCCTTCGATACCGACCCGCTGGAAACACGGGAGTGGCGTGAATCGCTGGAGGCGGTGATGCGGGCCGGTGGCCGGCCGCGTGCACACTACCTGATCGATCAGCTGAGCGAGCTCGACGCACAACAGCACGGCGACCTGCATACCCGCGCCTGGACTGCCTACGTCAACACCATTCCGCCCGAGCGCCAGCCGACCTATCCGGGCGATCTCGCCATCGAGCGCCGCCTGAACGCGATGATCCGCTGGAACGCGATGGTGATGGTGCTGCGCGCGGGCAAGCACTCCAACGTCGGCGGCCACATTGCCAGCTATCAGTCGGCAGCGGTGCTGTACGACGTGGGTTTCGATCACTTCTTCCGTGGCCGCACCGACACCTTCGACGGCGACATGGTCTATATCCAGGGCCATTCCGCACCGGGCATCTATGGCCGCGCCTACGTGGAAGGCCGCATCGATACGGCGCGGATGGACAACTTCCGCCGCGAAGCCGGCCGCGACGGCCTGTCCTCGTACCCGCACCCGCGCCTGATGCCGGACTTCTGGCAGTTCCCCACCGTATCGATGGGGCTGGGCCCGCTGACCGCGGCCTACCAGGCGCGCTACATGCGCTACCTGGAGTATCGCGGCCTGAAGGAACACCAGGGGCGCAAGGTCTGGGCATTCCTCGGCGACGGCGAGATGGACCAGGCGGAATCGCTGGCGGCGATTTCGCTGGCCGGCCGCGAGCGGCTGGACAATCTCGTGTTCGTGGTCAACTGCAACCTGCAGCGCCTGGACGGCCCGGTGCGTGGCAACGCCAAGATCATCCAGGAACTGGAAGGCAACTTCCGCGCCGCCGGCTGGAACGTGATCAAGGTGATCTGGGGCAGCGGTTGGGATGACCTGCTGGCACGCGATCACAGCGGCCTGCTGCGCCAGCGCATGATGGAATGCGTGGACGGCGACTACCAGACGTTCAAGTCGCAGAGCGGTGCCTATGTGCGCGAGCACTTCTTCGGCCGCTACCCGCAACTGCTGGAGCTGGTCGCGCACATGAGCGACGACGAGATCTGGGCGCTGGCTCGCGGCGGCCATGATCCGCAGAAGGTGTTTGCCGCCTACCAGCAGGCGGTGAACACCAACGAACGGCCAAGCGTGATCCTGGCCAAGACGGTCAAAGGGTTCGGCATGGGCGAAGCTGGCGAAGGCCAGAACATCAACCACCAGCTGAAGAAGATGAGCGCCGATGCGGTACGCGCATTCCGCGATCGCTTCGACCTGCCGGTCAGCGATGACCAGCTGGAAGAGATGCCCTACCTGCGCCCCAACCCCGGCAGTGCCGAAGCAACCTACTTCGCCGAGCGCCGCCGCGTCCAGGGTGGCCAGCTGCCGGCCCGCCTGACCGAGGTTGACCCATTGCCGCTGCCGCCGTTGTCGATCTTCAACAGCCAACTGCAGGGCGGCGGCGAACGCGGCCAGTCCACGACCATGGGCTTCGTGCGCATCCTCACCCACCTGCTCAAAGACCCTGAACTGGGAAAGCTGGTGATTCCGATCGTGCCCGATGAATCACGGACCTTCGGCATGGAAGGCCTGTTCCGCCAGATCGGCATCCATTCCTACCTGGGCCAGCTGTACACCCCGCAGGATGCCGGCCAGCTGAGCTACTACAAAGAGGCCAAGGACGGTCAGATCCTGCAGGAAGGCATCAACGAATCCGGTGCGATCTGTTCGTGGATCGCCGCCGGTACCGCCTACAGCAACCATGGCCTGGCGACGATTCCGTTCTACATCTTCTACTCGATGTTCGGCCTGCAGCGCGTCGGCGACCTGGCCTGGGCCGCCGCCGATGCGCGTACCCGCGGCTTCCTGCTCGGCGCCACCTCCGGCCGCACCACGCTGATGGGCGAAGGCCTGCAGCACGACGACGGCCACAGTCATGTGTTGTCATCGGTGATCCCGAGCTGCGTGTCCTACGACCCCACCTTCAACTACGAGCTGGCGGTGATCATCCACGACGGGCTGCGCCGGATGTATGTCGAGCAGGAAGACATCTACTACTACATCACCGTGCTCAACGAGAACTACCCGCAGCCGGCCCTGCCCGAAGGTTCTGAGGCCGGCATCCTCAAGGGCATGTACCTGCTGCACCCGGCACCGGCCGATGCCAGCGCGCAGCCGCGCGTGCAGCTGATGGGCAGTGGCGCGATCCTGCGCGAGGTGGAGGCCGCCGCCGCTCTGCTGCAGCAGGATTTCAGTATCGCCAGTGATGTGTGGAGCGCCACCAGCCTGACCGAACTGCGTCGCGACGGCCTGGCCGCCGAGCGCTGGAACCTGCTGCACCCCGCCACCGAACCGCGTGTGCCCTATGTGCAGCAATGCCTGGCAGCGCATCCCGGCCCGGTGGTGGTAGCCACCGACTACATGAAGATCGTCGCCGATCAGATCCGCCCCTTCATCGATGACCGTCGCTTCATCGCACTCGGTACCGATGGTTTCGGCCGCTCGGACACACGCGAGTCACTGCGCACGTTCTTCGAGGTGGACCGCCACTTCATCGTGCTGGCCGCGTTGAAGGCGTTGGCCGATGAGGGCCGCATCAAGCGCGCGCTGATGCAGGTTGCCATCGAGCGCTACGGCATCGACGTGGACAAGGCTGATCCGGCCGCGGGCTGATCAGCCATTCCAACCCAGTCCGCGCGGCTCATTGCTGAATCCTGCCGCGCGCAGGGCATCGACGGCGGGCCCGCGATGGACGGGTTCGTCATTGATCCGCTCCAGGGTGAAGGACAGCCGTGGGCCTCGCCGCAGGCCCACGGCCAGCGCCTGCGCCGCCGCTGCCCAGCGCGTGGCCGCGTCCGGTGCCGTGCCGTCGATCCAGCTGCTCAGCTGGCGGCCGCCCTGTGGCAGATACAGCTGCAGCCGGCCTTCGCCGATCACTACCATCGCACCAGCCCGTCGCACCGGACGCGGCCCAGCGGTCGGCTGGGGCCAGGGCAACAGGCTGCCGAAGGGATTGGCGGGATCCAGCGCCGACAACGCAACCCAGGCGCCAGCCCCGCCTGCCTGTTCGGCGCTGGCACGCAGGCGGTCGATATCGTCGCGCTGGGCGAACTGGGCACCGCCCATGCCTTCCACGAAGCGACCGCGAAGCAGCTGGCCGGCATCCTCCATGCTGCGCAGCAGCGGACGCAGCGCCGGGAATCCTCCGGCCACGGCTTCGCTCATCGCTGCGCTGCGGGTGACCACCGTGTAGCGGTCCAGCAACGCCTCGGTCTGTGCCAGCGCGCGCAGCGTGTCACTGGCCCGCTCCTGCGGCAGCAGCGACCAGCGTCCTGCCAGCGTCGGCCCCGTGCTGCTGGCCAGCTCCAGTCCTGCGGTGCCCGTCGTCTGTGGCACGAAGGCAAAGCCGCGGCGGCGGCGCGACACCGGCGTCGGCCGCCCCCGTGCAGGCCGCGCTCCGCACAGCGCGCGCAGCGGCGCCCACAGGTCACTGCTGATCTGCCCGCGCCAGGCCAGCTGCCACAGCGCTGCCTGGAAATCTTCACCCGCCGTGCCTGCACCGACCAGTCGCGGCTGTACCTGCGTCGCCAGTTGCCGGGCGAAGAACGCACCTCCGTCTGCCAGCACCTGCAGGATGGCCTGCTGCATCGCTGAATCGTCTGCCTGCATCGGCGTGACCGGCAGGGTTTCAGCCGCGCGCTCGCGCAGGTGCAGCGACACCAGTCCATCGTCGTCGCCCAACCGGCCATGGCCGACCCAGAGCACCGTGCCGGTGGCCAGCAGTTCATCCAGCAACGCAGGCATGTAGCCGGGCACGCGCGCGGGCAGCACCTGCTGTTCCCACAACGATGCAGGCAGTGGCAGCCCCGCCAGTTGTTCGATCACCTGCAGCACCCCTTCGCTGTCGTTGCGGCGTGCGCCCCCGGGCAGCACGCCCTGCCCATGCAGCAGCAGCCCGACATAGGCCTGCACCGGTACCGGGCGGGTCGCCTCGCGGGCGGCTTGCAATGAGCGTAGCCGCAGCCGCTGCAGCACCTCCGTGCCCACCCACTCATGGCCTGCACGCGACGAAGCTGCCGCGGCGTTCTCGTCTGCCGCACGACGATCCAGACCGAACCGGCCGCGTACGACCCGGCCCTGTTCCTGCAGGAGGTGCAAGGCAGCATCCACCACCGCCACACCGAGGCCGAAACGGGCGGCCACGCTGCCGCTGCTGAAGGGCCCATGGGTGCGCGCGTGGCGGCCGAGCAGATCGCCCAGCGGATCCGGCACAGTGGCCAGGAACACTTCGGCCACGTCCGCGGGCGGGATGATGCCCAAGGCATCGCGCAGGCGCGCGGCATCTTCCACCGCCGCCCACTGCGGGGCCCCTGCGACGGGAATGCGGATCGCCCGGCCCGCCGCATGCAGTGCCTGCAGCCAGGCGTCCGCCTGGGTGGGCTCGGTGATGCGCTGCGCGACCTCCACCGCAGGCAGCGGGCCCAGCTCACGCAGCAGGTCGGCCACGCCTTCGCTGCCACGTGCGTGGCGGGCCGGATCCACGCGTTGCAGCTCGCGTTCCACGGTGGCCACCACGGCATCGTCCAGCAGTTCGCCCAGGTCCACCTCGCCGAGCAGTTCGGCCAGCAGGCCACTGTCGAGCGACAGCACCGATGCGCGCCGTTCGGCCAGCGGTACATCGGCTTCGTACATGAACTCGGCGACATAGCCGAACAGCAGGTTCGCCGCAAACGGCGATGGCACGGCCGTATCCACTTCGACCACCTGCACCTCACCGGCCTGCACGCGCAGCATCAGTGCATCCAGTGCGCTTAGGTCGTAGACGTCCTGCAGGCACTCGCGCGCGGTCTCGACCAGGATCGGGAACCCATCGTGGCCACGGGCGATCTCCAGCAGCTGCCCCGCACGCAGGCGCTGCTGCCACAACGGCGAGCGCTTGCCCGGCGTATGCCGGGGCAGCAGCAGCGCGCGCGAGGCACACTCACGGAAACGTGCGGCGAACAACGCGGAACCGGCGACCGAGCGATTGATGACCTGGCGCAGGTGGGACGCATCGAACAGGAAGAGTTCCACACCCGGCGGCGTGCCGCTGCGGTCGGGCATGCGGACGATGATGCCGTCGTCGCTGGCCACCACGGCCGGATCGATGCCCGCCTGCTCGCGCAGGCGCGCGGCCACCGCCAGCGCCCAGGGATCGTGTACGCGGCGGCCATAGGGCGAATGCAGCATCACCCGCCAGTCGCCGAGTTCATCACGGCAGCGCTCGACGACCAGGCGCAGGTCGGTCGGCAGCACACCGGTGGCCTGCTGCTGCTCGGCCACCAGTGCCAGCATATTGCTGATCGCGCTTTCATCCAGGCCGCGATCACGCAGCCTGGCGAGCAGTGCCGGCGACGGCTCGCCAGCGCTCCCCGGGTCGGCTTCAAGTTCCGCCAGGAAGGCACCGGTGGCCTGCCCCAGCTCGGCCGGGCGGCCGATGCCTTCGCCCCGCCAGAACGGCAGCCGCGCCGAGCGCCCCGGCGCTGGCGTCACCACGACCTGATCAAGGGTGATCTGGTCGATGCGCCAGGACGTGGCGCCGAGGGTGATCACATCATTCACCCGCGATTCGTGGACCATCTCCTCGTCCAGCTCGCCGACACGGCGCGATCCTGCCTGCTCTTCACCCTCAGGCAGGACAACGGCATACATGCCGCGGTCGGGTATGGTCCCGCCGCTGGTCACGGCCAGCTGGCGAGCGCCAGGACGTGCGGTCAACGTGCCTGTCTTCCGGTCCCATACCAGGCGCGGGCGGAAACCGGCGAACTCATCGGACGGATAGCGACCGGCGAGCATGTCCAGCACCGCGTCGAAGGCACTGCGGGGCAGCGTGTGGTACGGCGCAGCGCGACGCACGCGCACGAACCACGCCTCGGCATCGAGTGGATCCATCGCTACGGCGGCCACGGTCTGCTGGGCCAGCACATCGAGCGGATTGCGCGGCGGATCGAGGGCTTCGATGCGTCCACCCAGCATGCTGTCGACCACCACCGCAGCATCGACCAGATCACGGCGCGTGCGCGGATAGAGCAGGCCACGCGACATGCCGCCCACCTGATGGCCCGCACGTCCAACCCGTTGCACCGCACTGGACACCGAAGGCGGCGCCGCGACCTGGATCACCAGATCCACCAGGCCCATGTCGATGCCCAGCTCAAGACTGGAGGTGGCGACCACGCAGCGCAGCTCGCCTGACTTCAGCGCCTGCTCGATGGCAGCGCGCTGCTCCTTGGATACCGAACCATGGTGCGAGCGGGCAATCACCGAGGCCGGCGCGGTGACACGGTTCACCGTGCTGCCGGTGAACGATCCGTGGGCCGCTGTGCTCGCAGCATCCGCTTCGCCCGCAGCCTCGACGCCCGTGCGCTCGGCATGCAGTTCGTTGAGTCGCGCGGTCAGCCGTTCCGCCACGCCACGCGAGTTGGCAAAGACAATCGTGGAGCGATGCCGCATCACGTTGTCGAGAATGCTGGCTTCCACATGCGGCCAGATCGAACCGGTGCGCGCGCCGGCCCGGCGCCCTTCTGCGGGCCCGTGCACGACCAGGTCGGTCATGTCCTCCACCGGCACCACGATCTTCATTTCCAGCTGCCGCTGCGAGGGGGGCTGCACCACCTGCACCGGGCGATCACCGCCGAGGAAGGCAGCCGCGCCCTCGACCGGGCGGACCGTGGCCGACAGACCGATGCGTTGCGCAGGCACCTGCAGCAGCGCGTCCAGCCGCTCCAGGCTCAGCGCCAGGTGCGAGCCACGCTTTCCGCCGGCCACCGCATGGATCTCATCGAGGATCACCGTATGCACATCGCGCAGGATCTCCCTCGCCTGCGAGGTCAGCATCAGGTACAGCGACTCGGGCGTGGTGATCAGGATGTCCGGCGGGCGCCGCACCAGGCGGCCGCGGTCACTGCTGCTGGTATCGCCGGTACGCATGGCCACGCTCAGGGCAATCGCCGGATCGCCGCGCTCGCTGCGCCGCGCACTGATGCCCTGCAGGGGCACCTGCAGATTGCGCTGCACATCGCTGCCCAGCGCCTTGATCGGCGACAGGTACAGCACGCGCGTGCGCGCCAGCGGCCTGGCCGCCGGGTCGCGGCGTGCGTCGCCATCGCGCTCGGCGAACACCTGGTCGATCGCATGCAGGAACGCGGCCAGTGTCTTCCCCGAGCCGGTTGGAGCCACCACCAGGGTGTGCTGGCCCGCGGCGATCGATGCCCACGCCTCGTCCTGCACCGGCGTCGATGCTGCGAACGCGGAACGGAACCAGTCACGGGTGGCGGGATGGAAGTGCTGCAGGGAATCCAAGGCAGGGCCGGTCGCCATCGATGATGGCTTCGATGATACGGCGAAGAAATCGTTTGTCGCCACGAATAGTTACGTTATAACATTTCACACCATTTTTACGGAGTGTGTCATGCGTCGCCACCTGCTAGCTGCAGCCATCCCCCTCGCCCTTCAGTCCGTCGCCCTCCATTCAGCCCGGGCGGCGGACGCGCCCACCCTCCCCACCCTGCAGGTGGAAGCCCGCCAGCCCTCGCGCATCGACAGCTGGGTCACCGTCGGCAACCCACAGGCGCAGAACCGCACCCTCGGCAACCTGCTTGAACACGTCTCCGGCGTGCAGAGCAGCGCTTTCGGCCCGAACGCCGGCGCGCCGGTCATCCGCAGCCTCAGCGGCAATCGGGTGCAGATCCTGCAGGACGGCCAGTCCATCCTCGGCATGAACGCGATCAGCGGTGACATCAACATTCCGTTCGACCCGCTGTTCGTGCGCAGCGTCACCGTCAACAAGTCCTCCGACACCGTGCGCTACGGCGGCAATGCGATCGGTGGCAGCGTGGAGATCGACTCGGGCCTGATGCCGCGCACGATGGAAGACAAGGACCAGTCGATGGAACTGGTGCTGCGCAAGGGCTTCAATGCCGCCGACGCGCAGGGCTTCCGCATGAACTTCAACAACCAGCGCAATCTTTCCACCAACCTGCAGGTCTCGCGCCAGCGCATCTCGCACTACGACATCCCCGGCAACAGCAAGGCCAGCGTCTGCAATACCCGCCTGTTCCCCGCCACCGGCGGCGTCAACTCGGCGCTGGCCGACAGCTGCCAGAAAGAGGCGCGCGTCCAGCAGGTCTACAACAAGGCATCGCAGCCCTACATCGACCAGTTCATGACCGAGAACCCGGACTGGGCCGACGGTGAATTCTCGTTTTTCACCAACAACCCGACCTCGGTCTGGCAGCGCCGCACCTACGTCAACCCGGTCAACCCGGCCTATGTGCCGGGCACGCCGTCGTACGTGCAGAAGCAGATCAACAACGACGTGACGCCCGACTACCATCACCGCCTGGGCAACAGCTATGCGCGCAACACGCAGGTGGCGTTCGGTTCGACGTTGTTCTTCGACCGCGGCCATGTGGGTGTCAGCATCGATGCCAAGGACAGCGAGTACGGCGTACCCGGTTTCTCGATGCAGAACCTGTCGTTCGGTTCCAACTACGCCGATGGCCTGCCGGTGGGCGTGGTGATCAAGCAGCAACACTACGCACTGGAAGCGCTGCTGCGTGATCCGCTGCCGGGGTTTGAACGCGCCGAACTGCGTGTTTCCAGGCTGGACAACACCTCCGGGGAGCGCCTCGGTGCGTCCAAGGCCAATGACTACGATTTCGACAGTACCCAGGCCGAACTGCTGCTGAGCCATCAGCGGGTGGGCCCGCTCAGCGGCCTGCTCGGTTACAGCCACCAATTGCGCGACGTCACCGGCAGCGGCTCGCTGCGCTATCTGCCGGACGTGGACAGCCGCAGTACGGCGGTGTTCCTGAAGGAAACGCTGGATTTCGATTGGGCCACCTTCGATGCGGGCGCGCGCCATGAGCGCGTCGATCACGATCTGCAGCCAAGCCGCTTCAAGACCGCGCGCAATGCCGCCAACACGAAACTCCAGGACCGTTCCTACCGGCTCAACAGCTACAGTCTCGGTACCTATGTCGAGCTGGGTCCGTTGCTCGCCGCGAAGCTGCGCTATTCGTCTTCGCAGCGCGCCCCTGAGATCAACGAGCTGTACGCCAGCAACGCGCACTACTCGGTGATGACCCAGGAAGAAGGCAACCAGAACCTTGAACCCGAGCGCGCGAAGAACCTGGAGTTGACCGGCCTGTTCCACCTCGGCGGGTTCGAGCTGTCCGCCACCGCTTACCGGATGCGGTACGAGAACTATCTCTATCTCGGCTACTCCGGCGTGCAGACCGCCAACCGCCTGCCGCTGAAATACTGGAAGCAGACCGACACCACGGTGAAGGGCTTCGAGATCGATGCCTCGCAGGCGCTCGACCTCGGACGCTATGGCAGCCTGAACGTGTCCGCCTTTGCCGACCTGGTGAGTAACAAAGCCGATCATCCCGACTCGCTGCGCGCCCACAATGATGGCAAGTACCTGCCGAACATGCCGACCAACCGCTACGGCGCCAACCTGCAGTGGCAGCGTCAGGGCTGGAAGGCGCAGTTGTCGAGCACCTACTACGACACGCAGAAATACCTGGGCCGCAACGTCAGCGAGGAAATCCCGCTGGACCCGTTCAACCTGGTCGACCTGCAGGTCAGTCGCGAACTGCCGGTGCGCAACAGCTACGTCGCAGGCATGGAAGTGTTCGTCAACGGCAGCAATCTGCTCAACGAGGAAGCACGTCCGCACAACTCGCCGTTGAAGTACATCGCGCCGTTGCCGGGGCGTGGGTTCCAGGTGGGGGTGACGGTCAAGCTCTGACGATCGACCGTAGGGCTGCACGCCTGCAGGCAATCGCGCTGCAGGCGTCGTCCATCGCGCACTTGCGTGGTTGCGTCACGCTCCCCGGTTGATCCACTATCGGCAGAAATGGAGAGCGCGATGAACTGGAAGCGTGTGGTTTCACTGGGGCTGTTGTTGTCCGCTTCATCAGGCGCAAGTGCTGCGTCTGCGATCACCTACGACAAGGATGGCCGCTACGGCTATTCGATCAACCAGTCCTCCCTCACCACCGCCATGCAGCGGTCGCTGCACTACTGCGCAGCGCGATCCCGCAACTGCGGTCAGTCCGCCAGCACGACCAGCGAAGGCTATTCGGCCATCGCGACCGGCACGATTGCGTTGGGATTTGCACTGGGCGAGAAGACGGCCGACGCCGCGCAGCGGAAAGCCGAAAGAATGTGCAGGGAGCGTGCCAACGACTGCACGCTTGCCTTGCTGTGGCGGGAGACCCCACCTCGCTACCTTGAACCGCCGCAGCTTCCCGGTGCACCCGGCCCGGCACCGGCGGCAACGCCAGCACCTGTACCTGCTGCCCGCATCGATCAACCAGGATAGGCAGTCCCGCGCAGGCCGCACTTTCGAGCACCGGATAAAGAAAAACGCCTGCAGATCGAAGATCTGCAGGCGCTTCTTTGTATCTGGCGGAGTGAGAGGGATTCGAACCCTCGATAGAGCTTTTGACCCTATACTCCCTTAGCAGGGGAGCCCCTTCAGCCGCTCGGGCATCACTCCGGGGTTTTCTCCGCGTCTGGTGCGTTGCACCTCAGCGGGGCGTGAATCATAACGTTAATCGAGTGCGAAGGTAAAGCGTTATTCGGCAGAATTTTCGCTACCGGTGCCGCCGGCTTCGTCACCACGCTGGATGCGCTGATAGATCTCTTCGCGATGCACAGCGACGTCCTTCGGCGCGGTGATGCCGATACGCACCTGGTTGCCCTTGACGCCAAGCACGGTGACACTCACCGAGTCACCGATCATCAGGGTTTCGCCGACGCGGCGAGTCAGGATCAACATTTTTGCAAGTCTCCATGGAACCGTGTGGAAGGGTATCCCCCACCGGCTTGACGCTCCGTCAAGAAGCGCTACCACGACAAAGGGAAAAGATTTCGCAATGGTACCGTCAGCCGTCCCGCTCCTACAAGGAGGGGGACGGCGGGATCATCACAGGCGGGGGCTGACCCATTCGACGACTGCAGCCAGCGCAGTGGCAAGGGCGGGCCCGTCCTCACCACCACCCTGGGCGAGGTCCGGGCGTCCGCCGCCCTTGCCCCCGATCTGACCGGCGATATGGGACAACAGTTCCCCGGCCTTGACCTTGCCCGTTGCGCTGCCGTTCACGCCTGCAACCAGCGCGGCCTTGCCGTCCTGGGCACCGGCCAGCACGATCACCGCGTCGCCCAGCTGCTGCTTCAGGCGGTCCATGGCGTCGCGCAGGGCCTTGGCGTCGAAGCCCTCCAGGCGGGCCGCCAGCACCTTCACCCCGGCGACCTCGACCGCCTGCCCGGACAGGTCGGCGGTGGCACCGGCGGCGACCTTGGCCTTCACGGCCTCCAGTTCGCGCTCCAGCTGCTTCTGGCGCTGGCCCAGGGCACGGATCTTCTCGACCACGTCAGCCGCGCTGCCGCCGAGCAGTTCCGCCGCCTCGGCCAGGCGGGCCTCTTCGGCATCCACGTAGTCCAGGGCGCCTTGGCCGGTGACCGCCTCGATACGGCGCACGCCGGCGGAGACACCGCCTTCGGAGGTGATCTTGAACAGACCAATGTCCCCGGTACGATTGACGTGGGTGCCACCGCACAGCTCGGTGGAGTAGTCACCCATCTTCAGCACGCGCACGTGCTCGCCGTACTTCTCGCCGAACAGCGCCATCGCACCGAAGTCCAGCGCTTCCTGCATGGCCATGGTGTGCACTTCGGCGGCGTTGTTGGCGCGTACCTGCTGGTTGACCTTGCGCTCGATCACCGCCAGTTCCTCAGCGCTGATCGGCTGGAAGTGGGAGAAGTCGAAGCGCAGGCGGTCCGGGGCGACCAGCGAGCCCTTCTGCTGCACGTGGGTGCCCAGCACTTCGCGCAGGGCGGCGTGCAGCAGGTGGGTGGCCGAGTGGTTGAGGATGGTGGCGCCGCGGCGTTCGCCATCGACCTGGCCGGTCAGCACGTCACCGACCTTCAGGCCACCTTCGGACAGGGTGCCGACATGGCCATGGAACTGGCCGGCGAACTTCTGGGTGTCGTCCACCACCAGGCGCACACCGTTGCCGGTCAGCACGCCGGTGTCGCCGACCTGGCCGCCGGACTCGGCGTAGAACGGGGTCTGGTCGGTGATCACGATGACCGCATCGCCGGCATCGGCCGACTGCACGGGACGACCGTCCTTCAGCACAGCCAGCACGGTCAGGCCATCGGCCTGCAGGCGGTCATAGCCGAGGAACCGGGTCGGGCTGAGCGTGGCCACCAGCTCGGCCGGCAGGGTCACGCCGCCGCCGAACTTGCCGGCCGCACGCGCGGTCTCGCGCTGCTGCTCCATCGCGGCGTCGAAGCCGGCGATGTCCACGGTCAGGTCACGCTCGCGGGCGATGTCCTGGGTCAGGTCGAGCGGGAAGCCATAGGTATCGTACAGGCGGAAGGCGTCGACGCCGGGGATCACGCCATTGCTGGCCTTGCCCGCGACGTCCTCGAAGATCTTCATGCCGGCATCGAGGGTCTCGGCGAATCGTTCTTCCTCAGCCTGCAGCGCACGGGTGACGGTGTCCACCGCCGCCGGCAGTTCCGGGTAGGCCTCGCCCATCTGCTCGACCAGGGTCGGCACCAGCCTGCTGAAGAACGGCTGGCGCACGCCCAGCATCCAGCCGTGGCGCAGGGCGCGGCGGATGATACGGCGCAGCACGTAGCCACGGCCTTCGTTGGACGGCAGCACGCCGTCGACGATCAGGAACGAACAGGCGCGGATGTGGTCGGCGATCACGCGCAGCGACTTGTTCTCCAGGTCGGCGGTGCCGGTCAGCTCCGAGGCCTTGCGGATCAGTGCCTGGAACAGGTCGATCTCGTAGTTGGTATGCACGTGCTGCAGGATCGCCGCCAGGCGCTCCAGGCCCATGCCGGTATCCACACACGGTGCCGGCAGCGGCACCAGGGTGCCGTCGGGCTGGCGGTCGAACTGCATGAACACCAGGTTCCAGATTTCGATGAAACGGTCACCGTCTTCATCCGGCGAGCCCGGGGGGCCACCGGCGATGTGATCACCGTGATCGTAGAAGATCTCGGTGCACGGGCCGCAGGGGCCGGTGTCGGCCATCTGCCAGAAATTGTCCGAAGCGAACGGCGCGCCCTTGTTGTCACCGATGCGCACGATGCGCGCTTCCGGAACGCCGACCATGTCGCGCCACAGCTCGTAGGCTTCGTCATCGGTCTGGTACACGGTGACCAGCAGGCGCTCGGCCGGCAGCTTCCAGACCTGGGTCAGCAGCTCCCAGGCCCAGGCGATCGCCTCCTTCTTGAAGTAGTCGCCGAACGACCAATTGCCCAGCATTTCGAAGAAGGTGTGGTGGCGTGCGGTGTAACCGACCTGGTCGAGGTCGTTGTGCTTGCCGCCCGCGCGCAGGCAGCGCTGGACGTCGGCCGCACGCACGTAGCTGCGCTTCTCCGCGCCAAGGAACACGTCCTTGAACTGGACCATACCGGAGTTGGTAAACAGCAGGGTCGGATCGTTACCCGGCACCAGCGGCGCCGACGGCACGATGGTATGGCCTTTGCCCTTGAAGAATTCAAGGAAGTCGCTGCGGATCTGGGAGGTCGTGAATTTGGCGGATGCGTTCATTGAGGGCTGGCAGTCTGCGGGCCGGCGAACCCGAACCTCCGGCCACGTTGGCCAGGGTCGCAAGGGACCGCCGAAAACCTAAAGGGTATCAGGCCCGGCGCCGCCAGTCTCAGTCATCCGGGTCGTAGCGGGTCGCACGGCGGATGCTGTCGCCGTCGAACCCCCGCCGGGCCAGCAGATCGGCGGCCTTGCGCCGCTGTGCCAGGTCCTGCGGGCCGGCCTCGCCGAAGCGGCGGCGGACCAGCTCCCGGGCATTCTCCTGCCAATCGCCTTCATAGCTGTCCATCGCTGCGGCAATCGCAGCACTGTCCAACCCGTGGATGCCCAGCTCGGCACGCACGTGGATCGGCCCGTAGCCGGTATTGGCACGCATCCGTACAAGGTTCTCGGCAAAGCGGGTGTCATCCTGCCAGCCGGCCTCGGTCAGCTTGGCAACCGCAGCCTGCGCCGCGTCCGCCTCGATGCCACGGGCGGTCAGTTTGCGGGTGAGTTCCTTGCGTGAGTGTTCACGACGAACCAGCAGGCCCAGTGCACGTTGCACGGGGGTCTGCTCGCGCGGCCGGCGCTTGCGGCCGGGGGGAGTGTCTTCGGCGTCGGACATCGGTACTCCAGGGGTGGCGCCATCCGTGGCACCCTGCCCATCCGTGGGCGATTCGAACCTGCGAGGCAGGGCGACGTCACTGACGGCGCCGCCCTGCCCCACAGCAAGCCTTACTCGTCGTCGCCGTCGTCGTCGCCTTCCTCGCGGGTGGCTTCAGTCGGCTGGAACTTTTCGCGCAGTTCGGCTTCGAGCTTGGCAGCGACGGTCGGGTTGTCACGCAGGTAACCACGGGCGTTGTCCTTGCCCTGGCCGATGCGCTCTTCACCGTAGCTGTACCAGGCGCCTGCCTTCTCGACCAGCTTGGCCTCCACGCCCATGTCGATAAGTTCGCCTTCGCGGCTGATGCCTTCGCCGTACAGGATCTCGGTAATGACCTGCTTGAACGGCGGTGCCAGCTTGTTCTTGACGACCTTGATCTTGGTCTGGTTGCCGATGATCTCGTCGCCCTTCTTGATGGCGCCGATGCGGCGGATGTCCAGGCGGACCGAGGCGTAGAACTTCAGCGCGTTGCCGCCGGTGGTGGTTTCCGGGCTCTGGCCCGGCATCATCACGCCGATCTTCATGCGCAGCTGGTTGATGAAGATCACCAGGGTGTTGGAGCGCTTGATGTTGCCGGTCAGCTTGCGCAGTGCCTGGCTCATCAGGCGGGCCTGCAGGCCCGGCAGCTGGTCGCCCATCTCGCCTTCGATTTCGGCCTTCGGGGTCAGCGCGGCGACCGAGTCGACCACCAGGATGTCCACCGAGCCCGAACGGACCAGCATGTCGGCAATTTCCAGCGCCTGCTCACCGGTATCCGGCTGCGACAGCAGCAGGTCATCCACGTTCACGCCCAGCTTTCCGGCGTAGATCGGGTCCAGCGCATGCTCGGCGTCGATGAAGGCAGCAGTGCCGCCCATCTTCTGGCATTCGGCGATGGCCTGCAGGGTCAGGGTGGTCTTGCCCGAAGACTCCGGCCCGTAGATCTCAACGACACGGCCCTTCGGAAGGCCGCCGATGCCCAGTGCGATGTCGAGCATCAGCGAGCCGGTCGGGATCGCTTCGACGGGCTCGACCACACGGTCGCCCATGCGCATCACCGAGCCCTTGCCGAACTGCTTCTCGATCTGGCCCAGAGCTGCAGCGAGGGCGCGCTTCTTGTTCTCGTCCATCGGATGGGTCCTTGCAGAGGTAATGTCGTTGGAGGTGCTGTCTTTGGGGGTCTTCTTTGCCATGGGTTCACTTTAAGTCGGACGTATCGCACAGGCTGAGATTCTGCCCGGCGCTCTGAAAAGAATTATCGGACATCCGTACCAACCTCAGTGGAACCAGAGAATCGCCACAAAAGACCGCGGGGTAATGCGCTGTGAAACGGGTCAACGGTTGGGTCGCAGCAGGCCGCAATAGAGGCCTTCGATCGCAAAGTCCTGGTCCGGCAGCACCTCGATCGGCTTGTAATCGGGGTTGCGCGGCAGCAGGCGAATGCGGTCCTTGGCGATCTTCAGCAGCTTGACGGTGATCTCTTCATCGATGCGCGCCACCACGATCTGCCCCGAATGAGCATCGCGGGTGCGGTGCACGCCGATCAGGTCACCGTCGAAAATGCCTTCGTCGATCATCGAATCGCCCTGCACCTTCAACAGGTAATCCGGCGCCGGCGAGAAGAACACCCGGTCCAGCACCACGAAATCATCCGAACCGATGTCGGCACCGATCGGCAGGCCGGCCGCGACCCGGCCCAGCACCGGCAGCCGCAGCACGCTGTCAGGCAACCCCGGCTCGGCCAGCTTCTCCACCGGCGGCGCCTGCACCAGGCGGATGCCGCGGGCCTGGCCCGGGATGCGACGGATCGCGCCGGCGTGCTCCAGGGCTTCCAGGTGGTACTGGGCCGCGCGCACGCCCTTGAAGCCGAACGCACGTGCGATTTCAGTCTGCGACGGCGGCGCGCCCTCGCTCTCGATACGCTCGGCGATCAACTGCAGGATCGCCTGCTGGGTGTCGGTCAGGTCCATGATTAGTAGTATTACTACTAATGCCCGGCACTGCAAGTACCCGCGGCGACGCGCCAGAGGCTTTCCTGCCGAACCCTGCTTGGCAAGCGGGCGACTGCCTGGACTGGCAAGGGCGAGAGCCGCCGACCAGCGGTCGGCTCTGGAGGAACCGCTGCGGCACGCGCGCTAGCTGTGCTTGCCGCTTCTCCATATCGAAAACAGGATCCATATGCCGCAGAAGCCGGCGCCGATGAAGCCACACACGCCCAGCGCCAGCAGCCAGCGGCTGGAAACACCACCGACGCTGTGCATCACGATCGACGACCCGATGATCAGCGCGGCGGTGACGATGCCCATCACCAGCCGGTTCGCGGCACGGTTGACCTGCTCGCCAAAGCCCTGCAGCGCGCTGGTCTCCACCTTCAGCTGCAGGCGTCCACGACGCGCCGCCTGCACCAGTTTGCGCAGGTCGCGTGGCAGCTCGCCGGCGAAGTCGACCAGCCCCAGCAGGCTGCGTCGGCCACGCTTGAGCAGGGCTTTGGGCGCATAGCGCTGCAGCACCACCCGCTCCAGGAACGGGCGTGCGGCGCTGGCCATGTCGAAATCCGGGTCCAGCTGCCGGCCCATGCCTTCCAGGGTCAGGAAGGCCTTGATCATCAACGCAAGATCTGCAGGCAAGGTCAGACTGTAGCTGCGCAGCAGCTGGGTGATGTCGCCCAGCATCAGGCCGATGCGCAGGTCCTTCAGCGGCACGCCGCGGTACTGGTCGACGAACTGGCTGATGTCGTGCTGCAGCCGGTTCTCGTCCACTTCCACGCCACCGGCCCAGTCCAGCAACACGTCGGCCACGCCCTGCGGGTCCTGCTCGACCAGCCCGTGCAGCAGCTGCGCGACCTGGAAGCGGCGCACCTCGGACAGGGCGCCGACCATGCCGAAGTCGATCACGCCGATGCGGCCGTCGCGCAGGTAGATGATGTTGCCCGGGTGCGGATCCGCATGGAAGCTGCCGTCCTCCAACACCATCTTCAACACGATGTTGGCGCCGCGCCGGGCCAGTTCACGGCGATCCAGCCCGGCCGCATCGACACCGGCCAGGTCTCGGCCGGGAATGCCGTCGACGAAATCCTGGACGTTCAGGCTCTCGCAGGTCCACTGCCAGTGCACGCTAGGTATCAGGATGTCGTCGCAGCCGCTGAAGTTGCGCGCGATGCGCTCGGCGTTGCGACATTCGCCGGCGAAATCCAGCTCGCGGCGCAGCGACACGGTGAACTGCTGCACGACCTCGGCCGGACGATAGCGACGCAGGTCTGGCAGGCGCGCCTCGACGATCTCGGCCAGCCGCGCCAGCAAGCGCAGGTCGGCCTCGACCACATCACGGATGCCGGGACGACGCACCTTCAGCACCACCTCGCGGCCGTCATGCAGGCGCGCGCGATGGGCCTGCGCCAGCGACGCAGCCGCCATCGGGGTTTCATCGAGGAAGGCAAACACCTCGGCCGGTGAGGCGCCAAGGTCGGACTCGAGCTGCTCGCGGATTTCAGCGTACGGCAGCGCGGGCACCGCATTCTGCAGCTCGGACAGCTCGGCGATCCATTCCGGCGGCAGCAGGTCGACGCGCGTCGCCAGCACCTGGCCGAGCTTGACGAAGGTCGGGCCAAGATCCTGCATTGCGCTGCGCACGCGCACCGGCGCTGTCATCCGCAGCAGTTCCTGTCGGTCCTCGTTCCAGTGCAGCAGGCGCCCTGCCCGCTCCAGCGTGGTGGCCAGGCCGATTCGCCGCACCACGTCGCCGAAGCCATAGCGGATCAGGACGACGGCGATTTCCTGCAGTCGGCCCAGGTCACGGACCGTGCCCAGCGTTTCCCACATCATGTGTGCTCCGGACGATTACCGGAGCAGCATGTCACAGCTGGGCGTCGATGCCGCGCAATGCCGCCGCCACGGTTTGCCGGCGGATGGCTTCACGGTCTCCGTCGAACTGGAACAGTTCGGCGCGGGCGTAGCCGCCACGGCGCTTCCAGCCGATCCAGACACTGCCGACCGGCTTGTCCGGGCTGCCGCCGCCGGGGCCGGCGATGCCGGTCACCGCCACCGCGATACCGGCACCGGAATTGACCAGCGCCCCGGAGACCATTTCCAGCACGGTTTCGCGGCTGACCGCACCGAACTGCTCCAGGGTCTGCGCGCGAACGCCCAACAGGCGCTGCTTGGCTTCGTAGCTGTAGACCACCATGCCGCAGTCGAAGAACGCCGAGGAGCCGGCAATATCGGTCATGCACTTGGCGATCCAGCCGCCGCTGCAGCTTTCAGCGGTCACCAGCTGCAGCGAGGCCTGCTGCAGGCGCTGTCCGAGCGCGGCGGACTGGGCGTTGAGGTCGGCGTCGGTGGGGAGGGACATCGGCATGACGGTGGGGTGAAGAACCTGCACGTTGTACCGCAGATGACAGCGTCATGTCGCGCGCCGTCGCGCAGGCAGCTGCCGGGCATGGCCCGGCGCCGCCTCACCACTCCGGCAGTTTTTCCGGTAGCAGGGCGCGGATCGGCGCACCGTCGGCGCTGGCAGCCAGTTTCTCAGCTTCAGCGATCGGCAGGTCGACCTGCAGCAGCCAGCCCTCTTCATCGGCCCGCTCGCTGCGGATCACTTCCAGCTGGTGCAGGCGCGCGCGCAGGCGGCCTGCATCGGGCGGCAGGCGCAGTTCGCCGGTGACGTGCTGCAGGCCAAGGCGCTTGCCCAGCACCGCCTGCAACAGCTCCAGGCCCCGCCCGTCGCGTGCGGAGATCCAGACGCGTTCACGCCGTGATTCGTCCGGGATGCCGTCCTGGCCGTCATGGCGGACGTCGGCGCCGTCGATGCGGTCGATCTTGTTGAACACCAGCAGCTGCGGCAGATCGCCGGCACCGACTGCGGTCAGCACCTCGTCGACCTGGGCAATGCGCTCCTCGCGGTGCGGATCGGCAGCATCAACCACGTGAAGCAGGAAATCGGCCTCACGTGCCTCCGACAGCGTCGAGCGGAACGCGGCAACCAGGTCATGCGGCAGGTCGCGGACAAAACCGACGGTGTCGGCCAGCACCACGTTGCCGCCCGGCACCGCGATGCGGCGCACGGTCGGGTCCAGCGTGGCAAACAGCTGGTCGGCCGCGTAGGCCTCCGCCCCGGTCATGGCATTGAACAGGGTCGACTTGCCGGCGTTGGTATAGCCAACCAGGGCCACGCGCGGCAGTTCGCTGCGCACGCGCGCACGGCGCATCTGGGTGCGCTGCACTTCGACCTTTTCCAGGCGCTTCTGCAACTGCTCGACCCGCTTCTGCAGCAGGCGGCGGTCGGTTTCCAGCTGGGTTTCACCCGGGCCGCGCAGGCCGATCGAACCGCCGCGCTGGCGTTCCAGGTGGGTCCAGCCGCGCACCAGCCGCGTGGCCAGGTGGCGCAGCTGCGCCAGCTCGACCTGCAGCTTGCCTTCGTGGCTGTGCGCACGCTGGGCGAAGATGTCCAGGATCAGGCCGGTACGGTCGATCACCCGGCGCTCCAGGAACCGTTCCAGGTTACGCTCCTGGCCCGGGCTCAGCGCATGATTGACCAAGATCAGGTCGGCGCCACTGGCATCGGCCGCGGCCTTGATCTCGTCCAGCTTGCCGCTCCCGATCAGGGTCGACGGATTCGGGCGGTCCAGGCGCGCGGTGATCGTCGCGGCAATACTGGCCCCAGCCGAGCGGGCCAGATCACCGAACTCTTCCAGCACATCGTCTTCCAGCTTGCCGAAATGCGGCTGGATCAACAGGGCGTGTTCGCCCTTTTTCGAGCGGTCAAACATTCACCGCTCCGGCATTACTCGTCTGCTTCATCACCCGCCTGACCACCTTCACCCGACTGCACATAACCACCGCCCGGACCAACCTTCACATTGCGTGCCGGAACCACCGTGGAAATGGCGTGCTTGTAGACCATCTGGCTGACCGTATTGCGCAGCAGCACCACGAACTGATCGAACGACTCGATCGTGCCCTGCAGCTTGATGCCGTTCACCAGGTACACCGAAACCGGCACGCGTTCGCGCCGCAGTGCATTCAAGAAAGGATCCTGCAGCGATTGCCCCTTGGACATTGCACACTCCTGATTATTGTTCTTATTGGGTTGCCGACGGTTGCCACGGCCCCCGAGCCGCCCGCCGACCGGTGATGTTACACGGCTGGCGGGGGTTCAGCGTGCGACGAAGGTCGACACCGCGCCTGCCAGGCGCTCCCCATCCACATGGGGGTCGAACCAGCGCGCATCAAGTTCGCCGCGCAGCCAGGTCAGCTGGCGCTTGGCCAACTGGCGGGTGGCGAAGATCGCCTTGTCACGGAAACGGACGGCATCACCGTTGCCGTCCAGGTACTCCCAGGCTTGGCGATAGCCGACCGCACGCACCGCCGGCAGGTCCAGCGGCGCCGTCACGGCGGCCATCTCCGGCATCGCACGCAGCGCCCGCACCTCGTCGAGGAAGCCCTGCGCAAGCATGAGATCGAAGCGGGTCTCGATGCGCCGGTGCAGGACGGCGCGGTCACGCGGGGCCAGGATCAGCTTGAGGGTGCGCACCGGCAGCGGCGCCACGCCCTGCCGGCGCTGCCATTCACTGATCGGGGTGCCAGTGAGACGGTAGACCTCGAGCGCCCGCTGGATGCGCTGCGGGTCGGTGGCGCGGATCCGCGCGGCGGCGGCCGGATCAACCCGCGCCAGTTCCACATGCAGCGCCGCCCAACCACGCTCGGCGGCTTCGGCGCCGATCGCTTCGCGCATCACCGGGTCGGCCGCCGGCATCGGCGACAGGCCCTGCAGCAGGGCCCGGAAGTACAGCCCCGTGCCACCTGCCAGGATCGGTGTCTTGCCACGCGCCACGATGTCGGCCACGACCCGGCCAGCATCGGCGGCGAACTCGGCCGCCGAATAGGTCTGCCATGGATCGCGCAGGTCCAGCAGATGGTGCGGCGCCTGTGCACGCTCGGCGGCGTCGGGCTTGGCCGAACCGATATCCAGATGGCGGTAGACCAGCGCCGAATCGACGCTGACGATCTCGCCATCCAGCTGCTTCGCCAGGGCGATCGCGGTGGCGGTCTTGCCACTGGCGGTCGGCCCCATCACGGCGATCGCCAGTGGCCGCCGGTCGATGCCCATCAGTCTTCGTCCGGCCAGCGGATCGTCGGCGTGGCGTCGGCGCGCGGCGTTGGCACGGCGTCGACGGCCTGCCAGATCTTCAGCGCATCGACGGTGGCGGCTACATCATGCACGCGCACGATGCGTGCGCCGCGCTGCACCGCAATCAGGTGCGCGGCCACCGACGCGGCCACGCGCTCGGACGGCGTGTCGCGACCGGTCAGTTCGCCAAGGCTGCGCTTGCGCGACAGGCCGGCCAGCATCGGCACGCCCAGTTCCAGGAAGCGCTCGGAGCGTGCCAGCAGGGTCATGTTGTGGGCAGTGGTCTTGCCGAAACCGAAACCGAGATCGATCAGCAGGTTCCTCTTCGCAATGCCCGCCATCTCGGCAGCAAACAGGCGCTGGACCAGGAAGCCGTGCACCTCGGCGACCACGTCGTCGTAGTGTGGATCGGCCTGCATATGGCCCGGCTCGCCCTGCATGTGCATCAGCACCACCGGCACGCCGGTTGCAGCGGCCGCATCCAGGGCCCCTTCCTGACGCAGGCCGTAGATGTCGTTGATCATGCCGGCGCCAGCGGCCACCGCCGCGCGCATCACTTCCGGCTTGAAGGTGTCGATGCTGATCGGCACCCGGCTGCGGGCGGCCAGCTGCTCGATCACCGGAATCACCCGGCGCAACTCGTCCTCCACCGATACCGGCGCAGCGCCCGGGCGCGTCGATTCGCCGCCGATGTCCAGCAGATCCGCACCCTCTTCGACCAGCTTCAGGCCATGAGCGACTGCGGCCTCGGTGGTGTCGTGCGCGCCGCCGTCGGAGAACGAGTCCGGGGTGACGTTGACGATGCCCATGACCCGGGCACGGTCCAGGCGCAGGATGCGGCCGGCGCAATCGAGCTGGGGCGAGGTATCGAACATGGGCATTCCTGCTGGGACAACGACGGATAGTTTAGTTCGGCAGGGCGGCGCCCTGCACCCGCAGAGGCCAGAGCTACAGCACAGCCCGAGCAACAGCTGGCCTGCTGAGGAATGGCGGGGTGGGTCCGGATGCGGGGGACGCTGCACGTACGTCCATGTAAGCTGGGTCGCCGCACCCATGCGGCTCACGCCCCCGCAACCGGACCCACCCCGCCTTCGACAGTTTCTCGCCGTCTGCGGTAGATCCACGACATGCGTGGATGAATCTCCATCGGAATCGAATATTTCGAATTGGAATCGACATGCATCCACGCATGCCGTGGATCTGCCGTGTCGACCAAGGTCGACACCTACCAACAGCGACAGGAATCTGTCAGAGGTGGGGCGGTGTGGGTTGGCAGGACCGTTGGCGCCATGGACGGCGCCATCGAGCCCCCAAGGACGGGTTCACGGCGTGTCCTGCCTGCCCACACCGCCCCACCATCCCCAGAATGCTGCTGTTGCTGTTGCTGTTGCTGTTGCTGTTGCTGCTGAGGTTGCCGGCCAGCGGCCGGCACTACCACGGGTGGAGGGCGCAGCCCTGCAGACACCCCTCAACGGCGGCGGCGCTTGCGGTCCACGTAGAGGGTCTTGGCGATGCTCAGCACGATGCCGACCGCAATGCCCACCACACAGCCCAGCAGCAGGTTGTCGGCGCCCAGGCCAACGCCCACGCCGACCACCGTGGCGATGATCATTTCGACGGCGTGGGAAATCGGTTCGGGCTTCGGGGCGGACATGCGGGCTCCAGCGTCAGTTCGGTTCTTCGGGAGGGGCGCGGCCCCGGAAACGACGAGGCCGGGTTGCCCCGGCCTCGTCTGGTGTCGCCTGCCGCGGGCCGTCAGTGCGACTCGGCCGGGCCTGCGATCGGCGGCAGCGGACGGGCGTCGCCGCCCTTGTCGTTGCCACCGTCCTTGCTCGACTTGTTCCAGCCAGCCGGCGGCGGCGGATCGCGGCCTTCCATGATGGCGTCGATCTGCGGCGCGTCGATGGTCTCGTACTGCAGCAGCAGCTGCGACATCGCGTGCAGCTTGTCGATGTTGTCGGTCAGCAGCTGCGTGGTGCGGGCGTAGGCCTTGTCGAGGATGTTGCGCACTTCCTCGTCGATGCGGCGCGCGGTGTCGTTGGACACGCTCTTGTGCTGGGTGACCGAACGGCCCAGGAACACCTCGTCGTCCTCTTCGCCGTAAGCGATCGGGCCGAGCTGCTCGGACAGGCCCCACTTGGTGACCATGTTGCGGGCCATCTTGGTGGCGCGCTCGATGTCGTTGGAGGCACCGGTGGTGACCTTGTCCTCACCGAAGATCAGCTCTTCAGCGACACGGCCGCCGTACAGCGAGCACAGCTGCGACTGGATCGCCACGCGGTTCATCGAGTACTTGTCGCCTTCCGGCAGGTACATGGTCACACCCAACGCACGGCCGCGAGGAATGATGGTGACCTTGTAGACCGGATCGTGCTCGGGCACCAGCCGGCCGACGATGGCATGGCCGGCTTCGTGGTAGGCCGTGAGCGTCTTCTCGTCCTCGCTCATGGCCATCGAGCGGCGCTCGGCACCCATCAGGATCTTGTCGCGGGCACGGTCGAAGTGGTCCATGCGGACTTCCTTCTCGTTGCCACGCGCGGCGAACAGGGCCGCCTCGTTGCAGAGGTTGGCCAGGTCGGCACCGGAGAAGCCCGGGGTACCGCGCGCGATCACCATCGGCTCGACGTCGTCGGCCAGCGGCAGCTTGCGCATGTGCACCTTCAGGATGTGCTCGCGGCCCTTCACGTCCGGCAGGCCGACCACGACCTGGCGGTCGAAGCGGCCCGGTCGCAACAGCGCCGGGTCCAGCACATCCGGACGGTTGGTCGCGGCGATCACGATCACGCCTTCGCCACCCTCGAAACCGTCCATCTCGACCAGCAGCTGGTTCAGGGTCTGCTCGCGCTCATCATGACCGCCGCCCAGGCCAGCACCACGGTGACGACCAACGGCGTCGATTTCGTCGATGAAGATGATGCAGGGGGCATGCTTCTTGGCCTGCTCGAACATGTCGCGCACGCGGCTGGCGCCGACACCGACGAACATTTCAACGAAGTCCGAACCGGAGATCGAGAAGAACGGCACCTTGGCTTCGCCGGCGATGGCCTTGGCCAGCAGCGTCTTGCCGGTGCCCGGCGGGCCGACCATCAGCACGCCGCGCGGAATCTTGCCGCCCAGCTTGGTGAACTTGGACGGGTCGCGCAGGAAGTCGACCAGTTCGCCGACTTCTTCCTTGGCCTCGTCGCAGCCGGCGACGTCGGCGAAGGTCACCTTGATCTGGTCTTCGCCCTGCAGCTTGGCGCGCGACTTGCCGAAGGACATCGCGCCCTTGGCACCGCCGCCGCCGCCCTGCATCTGGCGCATGATGAACAGCCAGAAGCCGATGATCAGGATGACCGGCAGGAAATTCATCAGGATCGCACCGAGGGAAATGCCGCTGGACGGCTCCTCCTGCACGATCTCCACGTTCTTGGTGCGCAGCACGTTGATCAGGTCACGATCGAACGGCGCGGTGATGGTGGACGACTGCCCACCGCGGGTGGTGTAGGTCAGCTGGCTGGTGCCGCCGCGCATGTCGCCGCCGAAGGCGACCTTCTGCACGTTGCCGCTGTCCACCTGGTCCAGGAACTGCGAATACGACGCGCCCTGCGCCCCAGCCCCGGAGGTCTTGGGCGAGAAGCTCTGGAAGACCACCATCAGCACGACGGCGACGACCACCCATAGCAGGAGGTTCTTGGTCAAGTCGTTCATCCTCATTGGCTCCGGTGTTCCTCTCAGTGCTGGCGTTGCGTTGGGGTCGAACTTGCGTACGTTGCGAGCTTACTTCATGTGGGCGCGTTTTCCCTGACCCAAGGCATACACCTCGGGCGAGCGCTTGCGCGACGCTTCCGGCTTGCGGATGGAGACTTTGTCGTACCGGCGGCGCATGTCACGCACGTAGTCGTCAAAGCCTTCGCCCTGGAACAGCTTGATCAGGAACGCCCCACCGGTCTTGAGGTGGTTGTCGGCAAAATCCAGGGCCAGCTCCGCCAGGTGCATCATCCGCGGCTGGTCGACCGCGCCCACACCACTCTTATTGGGGGCCATGTCCGACAGCACAAGGTCTACCGGCTGATCCCCGAGCATGGCTTCAAACTGCGATAGGACGGCTTCTTCCCTGAAGTCACCGTGAAGGAACTCCACGCCGGCCAGCGGCGGCATCTCCAGGATGTCCAGGGCCAGCACGCGACCGGTGTCGCCGATCTGTCTCCGCACCTGCTGAGACCAGCCGCCCGGGGCCGCGCCGAGGTCGACCACCACCATGTGTGGCTTCAGCAGCCGGTCACGTTCAAGCAGCTCTTCGAGCTTGTAGGCGGCGCGTGAGCGCATGCCTTCGGCCTGGGCCTTCTTCACGAAGGGGTCGGAGAAGTGTTCCTTGAGCCAGCGCTGGCTGCTTTTGCTGCGGGTAGCCATTGAAAATAGGGGCGGATGGGGTCCTCATGATACCCTGATCGCCCCATTCAACCGTCTTTTCCTGCATGTCCATCGCCCTGACCGCCTCCCAGACCCGTTTCCTGCGCGGCCAAGCCCACGACCTGAAGGCCCTGCTGCAGACCGGCGGCAAGGGCGTGACCCCGGCCTTCCTCGCTGAGCTGAACGAAGTGCTGGAGCGCCACGAACTGGTGAAGGTGAAGGTCGCCGCCGAGGATCGCGAGGCGCGTGATGTGATGATCAGCGAGATCGTCGACGCCACCGAGAGCGCGCTGGTGCAGCGCATCGGCCACGTCGCCGTTCTGTACCGCCCCAGCAAGGAACAGCGCCAGATCGTGCTGCCGCGCGGCTGATCGCCCTACTGCCATGCAGCTGAACCACGAACCGCCTGATTACGCCTACAGCCTGCGCGCCGCCGACGGCCGCTCGGCCCGGGTCAATGAGCGGGTGCTGGGCAGCAGTTTCTTCCTGACCCCGGAACAGCTGGTCGAGCACTGGCCGGTGAATCAGGCCGCCGAACTGCAGCTGGCCGACCTTGAGCCGATCCTGGCCCTGAACCCGGCCCTGATCGTACTCGGCACCGGTGACCGCCAGGTGTTCCCGCCTGCAGTGGTCATCGCCGCCTGCCTGTCGCGCGGGATCGGGCTGGAAGTGATGAATAATCCGGCCGCCGCGCGTACCTTCAATATCCTGGCTGGCGAAGGCCGCAAGGTCGCAGCCGCCTTCATTCTCGAAGGCTGACGTGGTGCCGCCGGGCATGGCCCGGCGCTACCTGTGCGCGGCGGAGCAACGGACGGCCGAGAAGTCCTTCAGCCGCCCGATCAGGCTGCCGCCCTGGCCCCAGCGGATATCCATGATCTTCCAGTCCTGGCCCTGCCTCTGCAGCAGAACCCGATCGTTCCAGCGATAGTCGCCTATCGCCATCTCGACAGGCACCCAGCTGGCATCGCCGCTCGTCGCGCGCAACCCCACCCTTACCGTTTCCGGCCGGTCCGGCGCCATGAGATAGGGGCTCTGGTCCAGCATGTGCGGCTTTTCGTCAGGCGTCGCCAGAGCGGTGCAGGCCCGCTCGTACGCGCGCTGCGCATTGATAGCCGCGCGCAGGGCGTCGCCCAGCAATGGCGCAATCGCGGCCTGGTCTGGCGCACTGGCCTGCAGGGCGGCGTGGAAGCGGGTGGCGACCTCGTGCGGATCGCTGGCGGCGGTTGCCAGCGGCGCGACGGTGAGCAGCACGAGAGCGGAGGCAAGACGGGACATGGGGCACCGGGTCGGCAGGGGCCGCCCCAGAATGCCGTGCCTTCCCTTCGACGTGAAGATGATCCCGCGACACACCAGATCGGAAATGTCCGCGTCTCCGCGATACCTGAGTCCGGTGGCTCGACTCCATAGGTCAGAAGCGCCGGGCATGGCCCGGCGCTACCCGCATCTGCCAGCGTCAGCGCGCCGGCAGATACTGCTGCGGGTCGACCGGCTTGCCGTTGTAACGGATCTCGAAGTGGACCATGTCGCGGTTCGCACCGGTACGGCCCATCTCGGCGATCTGCTCGCCGGCCTTCACGCTCTGGCCTTCGTTCACCAGGCGCTTGCGGTTGTGGCCATAGGCCGACAGCCACTGGTCACTGTGCTTGATGATGATCAGCTCGCCATACCCGACCAGGCCGGCACCGGAATACACCACCACGCCATTGGCGGTGGCCTTCACCGCCTGGCCGCTGGTACCGGCGATGTCTACGCCCTGCTTGGTCGCGTCGCCGGCCACATAGCGGCCAACGATCGCGCCATCGGCGGGCCAGCGCCAGGCAATGTTGCTCTTGACCGGCCCCACGGGTGCGGTGGTCGGCGCGGTACTGCCAGCGCTGCCGCCACCGGAACGCGGCGGCGTCACCACCGTGGTCGGCGCACGACCGCCGCCGGCACCCGCCGGATACAAGCGGATGACCTGCCCCGGATAGATGGTCGAAGGATTGTCCAGGCTGTTCCAGGCAATCAGGTCGGCTGGGGTGATGTCGTGGATGCGGGCCAGCGCATAGATGGTGTCGCCCTTGCGCACGACCACGGTCTGCCCCGGCTTGGGCACCGAGGTCTTCGGCGTGGTCACGCCAGTGCCGGCGCTGCCGCTGCCGCCCGGGCGGACCACAGTGGCGGTGCCGCAGGCGGCCAGGGTGGAAACCAGCAACGCCAGCGCGCCGATGCGCACTCCCTTGCTCAGACGATCAGGACTCATGCGAACTTCGACCTCCATACGAGCCAGGCAATCAGCACCACCACCAACGCAGTGGCGATCCAGCCCAGCGGTTCAATCCAGCGACGAAGCGCCGCTTCGGCACGCGCACCACCGATACGGATGACCGCGGCCAGCACGTACACGCGCTTGCCACGACCGATCAACATGCTCAACAGGTACTGCGGCATCGGTACACCGACGATACCCGACGCCCACGTGAAGACCTTCATCGGGATCGGCATGAAGCCGCCCAGCACCAGGAAGGTGAACACCGCCCACGGCGATTCAGCCATCTTCGCCTGCACGGTGGTGATGCCCTGCTCGATCGCCGGCAACATGCCCAGCGCCTCGAACAGCGGCTTGACCGCTTCGAAGGCGAAGTGACCCAGCGCGTAGCCGACCACGGCGCCGACCATCGAACCGGCCAGGCTGAGCGTGGCAAACCACCAGCCGCGCTTGGGCTGGGCCACGCACATCGGCGCCAGCATCACCTCCGGCATTACCGGGAAGATGATCGCTTCGAAGAAGCTCAGCACCGTCAGGTAGGTCGGCGCGCGTTCGTGCGCCGCCCACTTCATCGCCCGCTCGTACAGCGGCCCGAAAATCTTCATGCAACCCTGCTCCGTGGATTAATCGAGCATGCCAGACAGCAGCGGCACGAACGTGACCGGCGCCAGCACGCGTTGTTCGATGCTGCCGTCGGCCTTGCGGTCCAGCTGCACCAGCGACTGCCCGCCCGGCCCGCCGACTGGTGCCACCAGGCGGCCGCCCTCGGCCAGCTGCCCGACCAGCTCGTCGACCAGCGCCGGGGCCGCTGCAGTGACCACGATGGCATCGAACGGGCCATGTTCGGCCCAGCCGGCGCGACCGTCATCATGCTTGGTGCGGATGTTCATGCCCAGCGCGCGGAAGCGCTTGCGCGCCTGCCGCAGCAGGTCACCGATACGCTCGACGGTGTAGATCTCCAGGCCCAGTGCGCCGAGCACTGCAGCCTGATAGCCGGAGCCGGTGCCGACTTCCAGCACCTTCTTCGGCGAGACCTGAAGCACGGCCTCGGTCATCCGCGCCACCACCCACGGCTGGGAGATGGTCTGGCCGTGGCCGATCGGCAGGGCGGTGTCTTCATAGGCGCGTGACGCCAGCGCTTCGTCGATGAACAGATGACGCGGCACCACCCGGATCGCATTCAAGGTCGATTCGTCGACGATGCCGGCCTCGCGCAGGCGATCGACCAGGCGGTCACGCACGCGCTGCGAAGTCATGCCGATGCCGACGGCTTCCGGCTGCAGGCGCAGGCGTGGGCTCATGCTGGCCGATCCAGTGCGGCGCTGAGGCCACCGACCCAGCTGGCCACCTTCTCCAGGGCCTGATAGCGGGTCAGGTCAACCTGGATCGGGGTGATCGAGATGTGGCCGGTGCGCACCGCGTGGAAATCGGTGCCGGGGCCGGAGTCCTGCTCGCGGCCGGCCGGGCCGATCCAGTAGACCTCATTGCCACGCGGGTCCTTCTGCGCGATGCAGCCTTCGGCGCGATGGCGGTTGCCCAGGCGCGTGACTTCGAAGCCCTTGACCTCGCTCCACGGCAGGTCCGGCACGTTGACGTTGAGGATCGTGTCGGCGGGAAGCGGATCGGCCTTGAGCCGGGCGACGATCTCCACCGCGGCACGCGCGGCGGTCTCGAAATGCTTCGGATCATGGTTGCGACTGACCAGCGAGACCGCCACCGCCGGCAGTCCGAGGAAGCGACCTTCCATCGCTGCCGAAACGGTGCCGGAATAGATCACGTCATCGCCGAGGTTGGCGACGTTGTTGATGCCGGACACGACAATGTCGGGCTCGAACTCAAGCAGGCCGGTCAGCGCCAGGTGCACGCAGTCGGTCGGCGTGCCGGCCACCGAGACGGTGTAGTGGTCGATGCGCTTGAGGCGAATCGGCAGATCCAGGGTCAGCGAGTTGCTGGCGCCGGAGCGATCGCGGTCGGGTGCGACCACCGTCACTTCGTGTCCGGCCTCGCGCAGCACCGAGGCAAGCATCCGGATGCCTGCGGCGTCGACGCCGTCGTCGTTACTCACCAGGATTCGCATCTTCGATTTAACCGCTTGATTTTCCAAGAATTCGATTCCGTCACCGTGCAGTGTGGGCGGGACCGTCGCGCTCCCCTGCGGAAGCCGTCGACCCTGCAAGGGCATCGTCTATTGTGCCGCATGCGGGCCACAGGTCCTACCCTGTCGGCGCTCACGGCCGACATCGAATCGTCATAGGCAGCGCTGCGTGCGCGGTTTACCCTGTGCACATGTCGCACCCTGAAGACGAAGATCCGGCCGCCCTGTTCCGGGCAGCCATCGGCGAAGTGACGCCGTTGCGCAAGGATGCCGAGCCGGCCCCCGCCGCGCCCCGGCCGAAGCCGCGCGCGCGCATGGCCGAACGTGACGAGGCTGAAGCGGCTGGCGAGTTTGCCCGGTTGCTGCGCGACAGTTCGCCACTGGAAGCGGGCGACGTGGCCAGCTACCGCCGCGACAACCTGCCGCCGCGCCTGTTCCAGCGCCTGAAGCGTGGTCAGTATTCGGTGCAGGACGAACTGGACCTGCACGGTGCCACTGCCGCGCAGGCGGAGGTTCTGCTGCGACAGTTCCTGCTGGAAGCGCATGCACACGAGTACGGCTGCGTGCGCATCATCCACGGCAAGGGGTTGCAGTCCGATGGCGGCGCGCCGGTACTGAAGAACCTGGTCGACCGTCTGCTGCGGCTGCGCAACGACGTACTGGCGTTCCATTCGGCGCCGACCGGACAAGGCGGCACTGGTGCGGTGCTGGTGCTGCTCGCGCGGCGTTGAAAAAAGGACGGAGGGAACTACGTCATTTGTGCCACAAACGACTTAGTTCCCCCGTCGCGTTTTTGGTCAGGCCTGCGAGGCGTCTTCGACCGGACCGAGCTCATGCAGCACGGCGGTGGCGTAGCAGCCCGGTGGCAGCGCGAACGACAGCTCCAGCACGTCGTCGGCCAGCCACTGGTGCTGCAGCAGTGCCGGGCGCAGGCGCAGCGCGCGGCGCTCCTGCTTCAGGCGAGCGTCTTCCAGGCCGGCCCGCAAGGCCTTGGACTCTTCATCCTCCAGCGCGGCCAGCTCCAGTTCGCGTGCCGCATCGGCGCTGCGCAGTTCGCCCTCGCCCCACAGCGGCGCGCTGGGATGGATGTCGAAACGCGCCAGGCGCTCGGCCAGCACGTCGCTGTACGGCTCAGGACCGAACACGCTGCGGCTGCCATCGAGCATCCACACTTCCCCTTCCAGCGGCTGGTCCCAGTTGCCCTGCTCCACGCGCGCGGCCAGCACACGGTTGAACAGCGCCGAACGCGCAGCCGACAGCAGCAGCGAGCGCTGGTCCTTGCGCATGCGGCGGCCACCGAACATCGCCAGCGCGGCGGGTACGTTGCCGCCGTCGCGGCCGAAGCGCTGCTCACCGAACCAGTTCGGCAGGCCACGCTCAGCAATCTGCTGCAGGCGTTCGCTGATCGCCGCGGCGTCGCCCTGCACCTCGCGCAGCACCAGCTTGAAGCGGTTGCCGGCCAGTGCGCCGCGCTGCAGCTTGCGGTTGTGCCAGGTGGCATCGATCACTTCGATCTCGTCACTGGCCAGTTCGGCCAGGTCCGGTGCCACGCGCTTGGGCAGGTGCACGCTGAAGCGCTGGGTGGTGACCGCGTGGCGATCCTTCATCCCGGCGTAGCTGACCGCCATATCGGGCAGGCCGGCCCACTTGGCCAGCACCTTGGCTACGTGCACGGTATTGGCACCGCGCTTGCGGATGTGCAGCAACAGGTGTTCGCCTTCGCCGCTGGCCTCGAAGGCCGGCAGCTCATCGACCTGGAAATCTTCGGGGGTGCTGCGGATGCGTGCGCTGAGCAGCGGCACGCCAAACGCCAACGGCAGCGGAATCATGCCGCCACCAGCAGCACCACCGCCTGCGCGGCGATGCCTTCCCCGCGGCCGGTGAAACCCAGCTTCTCCGACGTGGTGGCCTTGACGCTGACCGCATCCAGCGGCAACTGCAGCAGGTCACCGATGCGCTCGCGCATGGCCAGCGCATGCGGGCCGACCTTGGGCCGCTCGCAGATCACGGTGATGTCGGTGTTGCCGACGCGCCAGCCACGCTCGCGCAGCAGGCTGTCGCAGTGACGCACGAACTCGCTGCTGTCGGCGCCCTTCCAACGGTCGTCGCTCGGCGGGAAATGCTGGCCGATGTCGCCCAGCGCCAGCGCGCCGAGCATCGCATCACACAAGGCGTGCAGGATCACGTCGCCGTCGCTGTGCGCGAGCACGCCGCAGCTGTGCGGTACATTCACCCCGCCGAGCATGATGTGATCGCCTTCGCCGAAGGCATGGACGTCGTAGCCCTGGCCGATGCGGACGGGCGGGAACGGTGCGGTGCTCATGGATACAACCCTTGCAGCAGGGCCGCGCGGGCAATCAGCCAGCGCGGCGGGAAAGTACGAATTCGAACCGGTCCAGATCGGCCGGGGTGGTGACCTTGAAGTTGTCCTCGCTGCCTTCCACCAGCAGCGGGCGCTGGCCCTGGCGCTCCATGGCCATGGCCTCGTCGGTGACGTCGACACCGGCGGCCGCGGCCTCGGACAATGCGCGGCTGAGCTGGTGACGGCGGAAGAGCTGCGGGGTCAGCGCGCGCCACAGGCGTTCGCGTGGCTCGGTGCCATCGATGCCACCGTCATCACCAGCACGCTTGAGCGTATCGCGCACCGGCGCGGCCAGGATCGCGCCGACCGGATCGGCACGACCGACCTCAAGCAGGCGGCCGAGGTCGGCCAGCGACAGGTTGGGCCGCGCCGCGTCGTGGACCAGCACGAAATCATCGGCGCGCACCGACTCCGGCAGCGCCTGCAGGCCAGCCAGCACCGACGCGGCACGGGTCGCGCCGCCGATGCAGGTCAGCACCGGCTTGCCGGCCCAGTCGTTCCAGCCTGGCCAATCGGCATCGTCCGGCCCGATCACCACCATCGCCCCAGCCACGGCCGGGTGTGCCAGCAGCGCGTCGAGGGTGTGGGCAAGCAGGATCTGCCCGCCCGCCTGCAGGTACTGCTTGGGCAACGGCGCACCGAAGCGGGTGCCACGCCCAGCGGCAGGAACCACCCCCCAGATCGCCGCGCTCATGGCACGTCCGCCGGGTGTTCGCCAACCTGCGCACCGACGCTGGCGGCCGGCTGCGCCGGAGGCACCGGCGCATCCTCGACCACGCGGTAGAACTTCTCGCCGGGTTTGATCATGCCCAGCTCGCTGCGCGCGCGTTCCTCGATGGCGGACTGGCCTTCCTTGAGGTCCTTCACTTCCGCAGCCAGCGCATCGTTGCGCTGCTGCAGGCCCTCATTGTCCCGCTCCTGGTTGGCCACCTGGGCTTCGAGCATCATCACTTCGCCCGAATTGCCCGGACCGAACCAGAAGCGGTACTGCAGCCAGCCCAGCAACAAGGCCAGCACCAGCAGCATCCAGCGCCAGTCGCGCATCGGCTCAGCGCTTCAGCGAAACGAACGCGTCACGACCCGCGTAACGCGCGCCTGCGCCGAGAGCTTCCTCGATGCGCAGCAGCTGGTTGTACTTGGCCACGCGATCGCTGCGGCACAGCGAGCCGGTCTTGATCTGGGTGGCGGTGGTGGCCACCGCGATGTCGGCAATGGTGGTGTCTTCAGTTTCGCCCGAACGGTGCGAGACCACGGCGGCGTAGCCAGCACGGTCGGCCATGGCGATCGCTTCCAGGGTTTCGCTCAGGGTGCCGATCTGGTTGACCTTGATCAGGATCGCGTTGGCGGTGCCCGAGTCGATGCCTTCCTGGAAGATCTTCGGGTTGGTCACGAACAGGTCGTCGCCGACCAGCTGCACCTTCTTACCGATGCGCTCGGTCAGCAGCTTCCAGCCGGTCCAGTCGTTCTCGGCCAGGCCGTCTTCAATGGTGATGATCGGGTACTGCGCGGCCCAGTCGGCGAGGAAGTCGACGAACTGCTCGGAGGTCAGGCGCTTGTTCTCGCCGACCAGGTTGTACTTGCCGTTCTCGAAGAACTCGCTGGACGCCACGTCCAGGCCCAGCAGCACGTCTTCACCGGCGGTGTAGCCGGCCTTGCCGATCGCTTCGAGGATGGTGTCGAGCGCCTCGACGTTGCTGCGGAAGTCCGGCGCGAAGCCGCCTTCATCGCCGACCGCCGTGCTCAGGCCATGGCCCTTCAGCACCGACTTCAGCGAATGGAAGATTTCGGTACCGGCGCGCAGCGCTTCGGAGAACGAGGTGAAGCCGACCGGCAGCACCATGAACTCCTGGAAGTCGACGTTGTTGTCGGCATGCGCACCGCCGTTGATGATGTTCATCATCGGCACCGGCAGCGACGGGCTCACCCCGGTCTTGGCGGCCAGGTACTGCCACAGCGCCTGCTTGCTCGAAGCAGCGGCGGCGTGCGCAGCGGCCATCGAAACACCCAGCAGCGCGTTGGCGCCCAGGCGGCCCTTGTTCTCGGTGCCATCGAGGTCGATCAGGCGACGGTCGAGGCCGGCCTGGTCGCTGGCTTCAAAGCCCTTCAGCGCGGCGGCAATGGTGGTGTTGACGTTGTCGACGGCCTTGCGCACGCCCTTGCCCAGGTAACGGGTCTTATCGCCATCACGCAGCTCGACCGCTTCCTTGGTGCCGGTCGAGGCGCCGGAGGGAACTGCGGCGCGACCGAACGAACCGTCCTCCAGGGTGACTTCGGCTTCCAGCGTGGGGTTGCCACGGCTGTCGAGGATTTCACGGGCATGGATGCTGCGGATCGTACTCATGGTCGGGCCGGTTACCTGTATGGAGAGGGGGCGACAAAAACGAATGCCGCGTGATTATCCCCGGCTGCCCGCCGCTTGCCAAATGGCACGCGCGGCGTCAGCCCCAACTGGCCCCGGCCACCATCAGGATCAGCGACACCATCACCACCAGCAGGCCACCGGCCAAGGCAGCCCACACGGTGCCACGCTGCTGGCGCCAAGCCAGCACCATCGCCACCACGCTGCCGCCGAACGACAGTCCCAGCACGACCAGTGCGGACAGAATCCAGTACTGCATGGCCCGCACGCCATGGTTGCCATCGCCGGGCGGCGCGAAGCTGGCGGCAAAGGCCAGCACGCCCGCGACGAGGCTCGCCCAGGCAACAACGGCCAGCAGCAGGGCGATCAGGCCCCAGCGCCGGCCGCGTGGCATCAGCATCGTATTCATCAGAACAGGTCGTGCAACAGCACGCCCAGCCATAGCGAGAGCAGGACCACCGCCAGCGCAGCAGCGACCTTGCCGCGATTCAGCCGCCAGCCCAGCACGGCGGCAACCGCGCCTGCGCAGGCGCCCAGCAACTCGCCGAGCAGCAGCGTGAACAGGTACGGCTTCAGGTTCACGGCACTGCTGCCATCACCGGGGGGGCGCATCGACGCGGCACCGACCAGCACCAGGCCGAACAGCCCCACCCAGCACATCACCGCCAGGCCCAGCGCGATTACGCCCCACGGCCACTGCCCCCAGCGCCGGCGGCGGCGCTGGCTCTCCAGCGCCCGCCACGGGTCCTGGCTCACGCGAAGCGCGAGAAGCCGTGCTTCTTGGTCACCGCGTCGAGTTCCATCAGGGTCTCGAGCAAAGCTGCCATCTGGTCCAGCGGCCACGCATTGGGGCCATCGGACAGGGCCTTGGACGGGTCCGGATGGGTCTCGGCGAACAGGCCGGAAATGCCCACCGCTACGGCAGCACGGGCCAGCACCGGCACGTGTTCGCGCTGGCCGCCCGAACTGGTGCCCTGCCCGCCCGGGAGCTGCACCGAATGGGTGGCGTCGAATACTACCGGGCAACCGGTCTCACGCATCACTGCCAGCGAACGCATGTCGCTGACCAGATTGTTGTATCCGAAGCTGGCACCGCGCTCGCAGACCATGATCTGCTCATTGCCGGTTGCCTTGGCCTTCTCGACGACCGGCTTCATGTCCCACGGTGCCAGGAACTGGCCCTTCTTGATGTTGACCGGCTTGCCGGCCGAGCACACCTTGCGGATGAAGTCGGTCTGGCGGACCAGGAACGCCGGAGTCTGCAACACATCCACGACCGAGGCCACTTCGTCCATCGGGGTGTATTCGTGGACGTCGGTCAGCACCGGCACGCCGATCTGCTTCTTCACTTCGGCCAGGACCTTCAGGCCCTCTTCCATGCCCGGGCCGCGGAAGGCGGTGCCCGAGGTGCGGTTGGCCTTGTCGAAGCTCGACTTGAAGATGAAGTTGACGCCAAGCCTGTCGGTGATCTCCTTCAGCTTGCCGGCGGTATCGAGCTGCAGCTGCATCGACTCGATCACGCAGGGGCCGGCGATCAGGAACAGGGGCTGGTCCAGCCCGACCTCGAATCCACACAGTTTCATGGCGTTTCCTTGTTGTCCGCAGCACCGGCCGGGCCGGTGCGCTGGGGGTTGAAGCATGCAGGATGGGGGCCGAAGCCCCCATTCACAAGTCAGGCGCGCGCTTCGGAAAGCAGCTTGCCGCCGGCCTTGCGCTCGCGCGCGGCGCGGATGAAACCGATGAACAGCGGGTGGCCGTCACGCGGCGTGGAAAGGAATTCCGGATGCGCCTGGCAGGCCAGGAACCACGGGTGCGCATCGCGCGCCAGCTCGACCACTTCCACCAGGGTGTCATCCATCGACTTGCCGGCGATCACCAGGCCGGCATCTTCCAGCTGGGTGCGGTAGCGGTTGTTGAACTCGTAGCGGTGGCGGTGACGCTCGGCAACCACGTCCTTGCCGTACAGCTCGCGGGCCAGCGTGCCCGGCTTCAGGCGCTGTTCCTGCAGACCCAGGCGCATGGTGCCACCGAGGTCGCTCTTGTCGTCGCGCTTCTCGACATCGCCGGTGGCGGTGCGCCACTCGGTGATCAGGCCGATCACCGGGTTCGGCGACAGGCGATCGTTTTCGGTGCTGTTGGCGCCTTCCAGGCCGACCACGTTGCGGGCGTAATCCACCACCGCCGCCTGCATGCCGTAGCAGATACCGAAGTACGGCACCTGCTGCTCGCGGGCGAACTTCGAGGTCAGCACCTTGCCTTCGAAACCACGATCACCGAAGCCACCCGGCACCAGGATGCCGTCGACATCGGCCAGCGCGGCCATGTCGGTGCCTTCCAGGTCCTGTGCTTCCAGCCACTTCAGGTTGACCTTGGTACGCTGGCGCAGACCGCCGTGCTTGAGCGCCTCGCCGACCGACTTGTAGGCGTCCTGGTGATCGACATACTTGCCCACCACGGCGATGGTCACTTCATCCAGCGGGTGCAGGGTCGCATCGACCGCGTCCTCCCACATCGACAGGTCGACCGGGCCGGCCTTGTCGGACAGCTTCAGCTGGTTGACCACGATCTCGTCCAGGCCCTGCGCATGCAGGCCCGACGGAATACGGTACAGCACGTCCACGTCCGGCACGCTGATGACGGCGCGCTCGGAGACGTTGGTAAACTGCGCGATCTTGCGGCGCTCCGAATCCGGCACAGCCTGCTCGGAACGGCAAAGCAGCACGTCCGGCTGGATGCCGATCGAGCGCAGTTCCTTCACCGAATGCTGGGTCGGCTTGGTCTTCAGTTCACCGGCGGCGCCGATGTACGGCACCAGGGTGAGGTGCATGAACAACGCCTTTTCCGGGCCGCGCTCGGTGCGCACCTGGCGGATCGCCTCCAGGAACGGCAGCGACTCGATGTCGCCGACGGTGCCGCCGATCTCGACCAGGGCCACGTCGTAGCCTTCGGTGGCTTCATCGATGCAGCGACGGATCTCGTCGGTGATGTGCGGAATGACCTGCACGGTCGCGCCCAGGTAGTCGCCGCGGCGCTCCTTGCGGATCACGTTCTCGTAGATGCGGCCGGTGGTGACCGAATTCTTGCGGCTCAGGCGGGTCCGCACGAAGCGCTCGTAGTGCCCCAGGTCGAGGTCGGTCTCGGCGCCGTCGTCGGTGACGTAGACCTCACCATGCTGGAACGGGCTCATCGTGCCCGGGTCGACGTTGATGTAGGGGTCGAGCTTCATCATCGTGACCTTCAGGCCACGGGCTTCGAGAATGGCGGCCAGTGACGCAGCGGCAATGCCTTTGCCGAGCGAGGACACCACGCCGCCGGTTACGAAAATCAAGGGAGTCATGGCTGCAAGCATCCTGTCTGGAAATGGAAAACGGCAACACCACGCGCACCCGGAGGGCGGGCATGGAGCTTGAAGGGGGTTTTCCGGTTCGCTGGGGCAGCGAGGGAGGTGCTGGGCCGTGCGGCGGCAGTCGCCGGACGGGGACCACCCTGCGAGGTCGGGGCGGCCGTGCCGGTCACATCGACCGTCACCTGCGACCCGCATTGCTGGCGACCATGCATGGTCGTGCCAGCCCATTCGCAAAGGGTGGACACGCACTTGCTCCCGGAAAGCCATAGTTTACAGATTGATGGCCGCCAACCCAAGAGGCAGTTGCGGCCATCACCCAAAAGAAACGCCCCGCTGAGCGGGGCGTCGGGGGGCGAATCCCTTGTGGCAAGGGCTTCAGAGGGCAGAAGCGTTACTTCTTCTTGCGCGCCTCTTCTTCCTCTTCCTTCTGCGGGGCCGGCTGGCCCTGCGCCTTCATTTCGGCATTGGCCTGGGCACGGCGCTTGGCCTTGGCATCAGCTTCGGCCTGCGCCCTGTCGGCCTGGTCGCCCTGCTGCGGGGCCGGCTGGCCGGCGTTCTGCGCCATCACCAGCGGCACTGCAACGGCGGCAGCGGCCAGGATCGCAATGGTCAGCAACTTCTTCATGAGGTCCTCCTCGCGGTATGGCTAGGACGTTTCGATCCAACGGGGGTCGCCGGCGTCCAGATTCCAGCAACTGCCATTTTACCCCCTCCCTGCCGCCGAGGCTGAACCGCAGGCGTGCAAATTCGCCGCACAGACCGCACACTTGCGCGTCGCTCCGCGCTTTAGAAAGATAGATGAACGCCCGCTATAACGCCGCCGATATTGAAGTCCTGTCCGGCCTTGACCCGGTCAAGCGCCGTCCCGGCATGTATACCGACACCGCGCGCCCGAACCACCTGGCGCAGGAAGTGATCGACAACTCGGTGGACGAGGCCCTCGCCGGCCACGCCCGCTCGATCGAAATCACCCTGTACAAGGACGGCAGCGTGGAGGTCAGCGATGACGGCCGTGGCATGCCGGTGGACATCCATCCGGAAGAGAAGATCCCGGGCGTCGAACTGATCCTCACCCGCCTGCATGCGGGCGGCAAGTTCAGCAACAACAACTACACCTTCTCCGGCGGCCTGCACGGCGTCGGCGTCAGCGTGGTCAATGCGCTGTCGACCCTGGTGGAAGTGCACATCAAGCGCGACGGTGCCGAGCACCGCATCACCTTCCGCAACGGCGACCGCGCCACCCCGCTGGAAGTGGTCGGCAGCGTCGGCAAGAAGAACACCGGTACCCGCGTGCGCTTCTGGCCGGACCCGAAGTACTTCGATACGCCGAAGTTCGCTGTGCGCGCGCTCAAGCACCTGCTGCGCGCCAAGGCGGTGCTGTGCCCGGGCCTGACCGTCAAGCTGACCGACGAAGCCACCGGCGAAGTCGATACCTGGTACTACGAAGACGGCCTGCGCGATTACCTGAAGCTGGAACTGGGCGAGCGCGAATCGCTGCCGGCCGACCTGTTCGTCGGCAACCTGAAGAAGGACACCGAGGTGGTGGACTGGGCCGTGGCCTGGCTGCCGGAAGGTGAACTGGTGCAGGAAAGCTACGTCAACCTGATTCCCACCGCGCAGCACGGCACCCACGTCAACGGCCTGCGTACCGGCCTGACCGAAGCGCTGCGCGAGTTCTGCGATTTCCGCAACCTGCTGCCGCGTGGCGTCAAGCTGGCCCCGGAAGACGTCTGGGACCGCGTGTCGTTCGTGCTGTCACTGAAGATGACCGACCCGCAGTTCAGCGGCCAGACCAAGGAACGCCTGTCCTCGCGCCAGGCCGCCGGTTTCGTTGAAGGCGCCGCCCACGATGCGTTCAGCCTGCTGCTGAACCAGAACGTGGAACTGGGCGAGAAGATCGCGCAGATCGCCATCGAGCGCGCCAGCGCACGCCTGAAGACCGAGAAGCTGGTGGTCCGCAAGAAGGTCACCCAGGGTCCGGCGCTGCCCGGCAAGCTGGCCGACTGCATCAGCCAGGACCTGTCGCGTACCGAGCTGTTCCTGGTGGAGGGCGACTCGGCAGGCGGCAGTGCCAAGCAGGCGCGCGACAAGGACTTCCAGGCCATCATGCCGTTGCGCGGCAAGATCCTGAACACCTGGGAGGTCTCGTCCAACAGCGTGCTGGCCTCGGAAGAAGTGCACAACCTGGCCATCGCCATCGGCTGCGACCCGGGCAAGGATGACATCAGCGGCCTGCGTTACGGCAAGGTCATCATCCTGGCCGACGCCGACTCGGACGGCCTGCACATCGCAACGCTGCTGACCGCACTGTTCCTGAAGCATTTCCCGGCGCTGGTCGATGCCGGCCACGTGTTCGTGGCGATGCCGCCGCTGTTCCGCATCGACGTGGGCAAGCAGGTGTTCTACGCGCTGGATGAGGAAGAAAAGCGCTCGATGCTGGACAAGATCGAACGCGAGAAGATCAAGGGCGCCATCAACGTGACCCGCTTCAAGGGCCTCGGCGAGATGAACCCGCCGCAGCTGCGTGAGTCGACCATCCACCCGGATACGCGGCGCCTTGTACAGCTGACCGTGGACGACCGCGAACAGACCAGCTCGCTGATGGACATGCTGCTGGCCAAGAAGCGCGCCTCCGACCGCAAGGGCTGGCTGGAATCGAAGGGCGACCTCGCCTCGCTCGAAGTCTGACCGCAGCCTCTGGTAGTGCTGGCTGCTGGCCGGCACTACCGGTTCGGGCGCCCGGCCCCATCCCGCCGCCATCGGCAAACCCGGCGGCGCCATAATGCGCGTCCACCCGCGTGGACCATCGTATTGGCCAGCCACTCGCTGCTGTTCCCCGACCTGCCGCTGCACAGTGCCCGGCTGGTCCTGAGCCCGATCCGCCGTGACGACGCCGCCGCGCTGTTCACGCTGCAATCCGACCCGGAGGTGATGCGCTGGTGGAACCACCCGGCCTGGACACGTCCGGCCGAGGCCCGCGAACAGATCGACGACGATCTTGCCGCGCACGCCATCGGTACCCAGCTGAAGCTGGCCGTGCGCGAATCATTGGACGGACCGCTGCTGGGCATCTGTGTGGTGTTTGCCATCGATCGTGACGCTGCGCGGGCGGAGATCGGCTATCTGCTGGCACCCGACCGCCAAGGCCAGGGCTACATGCATGAGGCCCTGCAGCAGACGCTGGCCTATCTGTTCCGAACCCTGCACCTGCACCGCATCGAGGCCGAGATCGACCCGCGCAATGTGCCGTCGGCCCGCGTGCTTGACCGCCTCGGCTTCCACCGCGAGGGGGTGCTGCGCCAGCGCTGGCGCATCCAGGGCGAACTTTCGGACTCGGCCGTCTACGGCCTGCTGGCTGACGACGAGGCGACAACCGCCCTGCCCGCTTGACCCAATCTGGCCGCAAGCCGTTGCAGCTCGTGGCCATGCCTTTGGACACATACGGCCCGGGCATTACCCGCCTAGCATCGGAGCCCCCTTCCGCTGCCGATACGGTGCCATGAAGTCCCTGCTGCACACTGCCGCGCTCTGCGTCGGCCTGCTCATCGCCCCTGCCAGCGTGCTGGCCGCACCGGCCGACGCCAAGCCCGATCCGAAGGATGACAAGAGCGAGGCGCCCGCGCTGCCGGCCGACGCCTCAGTCCGCCAGAGCATGCGCCTGGCCGGACGCAGCCTCGACTACACTGCCACGGTCGGCACCCTGCCGGTGCGCGATGACAAGGGCAAGGTGATCGCCGACGTGGTGTTCACCGCCTACACCATGCCGGGCAAGGACCGGCCGGTTACCTTCGCGCTCAACGGCGGCCCCGGCGCCTCGTCGGTCTACCTCAACATGGGCGCGATCGGCCCCAAAGTGGTGACCTTCGGTTCGGAGGGTGACAGCGCGTCGGCACCGGCCACGCTGCATGACAACCCGGGCACTTGGCTGGACTTCACCGACCTGGTGTTCATCGATCCGGTCGGTACCGGCTTCAGCCGCGCCCGCATCGGCGACGACGAAGCGAAGAAGCAGCTGTACAACCCCGGCGCCGATATCGAATACCTGTCGCGCTCGATCTACGACTGGCTGCTGCGCAACCAGCGCATGGCCTCGCGCAAGTACCTGACCGGTGAGAGCTACGGCGGTTATCGCGGCCCGCGCATCACCCACTTCCTGCAGACCCGGCTGGGCGTGGCGATGAACGGTCTGGTGCTGGTCTCGCCCTACCTGAGCCCGACCTTGGAGGACAACGCCGACGTTTCGCCGATGGCGTGGATGCAGACGCTGCCGTCGATCGCTGCAGCGCACCTGGAGCGCCAGGGCAAGCTGACCGACGAGGCGATGCGCGAGGTGGTCGAGTACACCCGCGGGGACTATGCCAACGCGCTGATGAAGGGCCGCAGCGACCCGCAGGCGACCGAGGCGATGCTGCGCCGGGTGACCGAGTTGACCGGACTGGACCCGCAATTCGTGCGCCGTGCCGGCGGCCGCCTGGAAACCCAGGCCTACCTGCGCGAGGTGTTCCGCGACAAGGGCACGCTGGGCAGCCGCTACGATTCCAACGTGACCGCCTTCGATCCGTTCCCGAACGATCCGGAGCAGCGCGCCAACGATCCGCTGCTGGACAGCATCATCGCGCCGACCACCACCGCGATGGTCGACTTCGTAACGCGCGTGGTCGGCTGGAAGGTGGATGCGCGCTACCAGGCGCTGAACTACGAGGTGAACCGGCTGTGGGACCGCAACGGCGAGCTGCGTCAGGGCGCGGTGACCCAGCTGCGCCAGGCGGTGGCGATCGACCCGAATCTGCAGGTGCTGATCGTGCATGGCTGGAACGACCTGTCGTGCCCGTTCATGGGTTCGATCCTGACCGTGGACCAGATGCCGGCGATGGGCAGCAACCCGAACCGGGTGCAGGTGCGCAGCTATCCGGGCGGGCACATGTTCTACAGCCGCGCCGACAGCCAGGCGGCGTTCCGCAAGGATGTGCAGGCGCTGTTCCAGCGCAATTGAGGGGGGCGGCCGGGCCTGCGGCCCGGCACCCGCTGACGGCAACGGCAAGGGCAAATGCGGGCTTTCCGTGGTTGGGCGGGGTGGGGCCGGTTGCGGGGGACGCCGTAAACCCGTCCCTGGGGGCTTGGCCGCGGCATCCATGCCGCGGACACCCCCACAACCGGCCCCACCCCGCCTTCGACAGATCTCCGCGAACTGTCGGAACGGCGTCGTGCACTGCTCTGGTGGGTGTCGACCTTGGTCGACACGCTTGATACGGAAGAATGATCTGCCCATGAAAAAAGCCCGCCGGAATACGGCGGGCTTTTTTTGTGCAACGTGTGCGTGCAGATCAGGTCCAGCCGAACAGCTCGAACAGCTTCAGGATCAGGTACGCACAGCCACCTGCCGCCGGGATGGTCAGGATCCAGGCCCAGACGATGCGCTCGATCACGCCGAACTTCAGCGATCGCGGGTTCTTGGCGAAGCCCACGCCCATGATCGCGGTGGAGATGCTGTGCGTGGTCGAGACCGGCATGCCGAAGTGGGCAGCCAAGGTCAGGATCGTGGCCGAGCTGGTCTCCGCGGCGAAGCCGTGGATCGGGTGCAGCTTGACCATCTTGTGGCCCAGGGTCTTGATGATCTTCCAGCCGCCCGAAGCGGTACCGGCAGCCATCACCACCGCACAGGTCAGCACGATCCACATCGCGATGCCGTCACCGGCGTGCGCGTCGGGGTGCATGAAGGCCAGCCACGACGGCAGGTCGTTCAACGCACCGGTGGCTTCGGCGCCGATCAGGGTCATGGCGATGATGCCCATGGTCTTCTGCGCATCGTTATGGCCGTGGGCGAAGCCCATGTAGGCCGCCGAGGCGATCTGGGCCTTGCCGAAGAACGCATTGACGATGCGCGGACGGGCCAGGCGACCGATGGCACCACCGATCTTGGCCAGGCCGGCGATCAGGCCCCACAGCAGCACCATCACCACGATGCCAAGCAGGAAACCGGCGATCGGCGAGGTGATCATCGGCACGAACACCTTCCACAGCAGGCCCTTGTTCTGCGCCCAGCTGCCCAGGCGCTCGGACCAGATCAGCGCGTCCCAGTTGTTGTGGGCCGCGGCCAGGCCGGCGCCGCAGAGGCCACCGATCAGCGCATGCGAGGATGAGGATGGCAGGCCCTTCCACCAGGTGATCAGGTTCCAGATGATGCCGCCCAGCAGCGCGCACAGGATCACCTGCGGGGTGACCTCGACCACGTTGGTGTTGAGCAGGCCCGAAGCGATGGTCAACGCCACCGCGGTGCCGGTCAGCGCACCGATGAGGTTCATGAAGGCGGCCAGCATCACCGCCCAGCCGGGCGAGAGCACCTTGGTCGCGACCACGGTGGCAATGGAGTTGGCGGTGTCGTGGAAGCCGTTGATGAACTCGAAGACGAGTGCGGCCAGGATCACCACCAGGACAAGGGTCAACATGCGGCGGCGTCCGTCAGCTGTTCTTCAACACGATCTGGTAAGCCACCACGCCGGCCTCGCGGCAACGGTCGATGGCCTTTTCCAGGATCTCGAAGAATTCCTTCAGCAGGAACATCTGCAGGTTGTCCAGGCGGCCGGAATAGATGTCGCGGTACAGCTCGAGCATCAGCCGGTCGGCCTCGTTCTCCAGCGAGCGAAGCTTCTCGTTCAGCGCGGTCATCCGGTCCAGGTTCATGTGGCGCAGGTCGGCCACCATCTCCACTACCACGCCCGCCGCCTGTTCCAGCATCGCCGCGCGCGGCGCGAAGTCGATGTGCTCCAGGTGGGTCGTAGCCAACGAATAGCGATCGGCAAACTTCTCGATCTGCTTGGGAATCTTGTACAGGGCCGAGCCCAGCGCTTCGATGTCTTCGCGCTCGATCGGGGTCATGAAGCTGTCCACCAGCGCCTGGCTGATCTTGTCCGAGGCCGCGCGCTCGCGCAGGCGGGCCAGCTTGAAGGCGTCCAGCGCGGGCTGGCGATCGGCCTCGCGCAGCATGGAATGCAGCGCCTTGGCGGCGTCGGACGCCGCGACGGCGGCCTCATCAAGCAGGGTGTAGAACTGTTTGCCGGAACCGAAAATGGTCTGCAGAGAGAACATTGAGAAACCTGTCAGCCGTCGCGGGAAGGACGGCACCAGACGGAATTATGACGGCTAGATGACCATCTCGGGTATCCCTGCCCCCTTTTCGGGGCATGGAAGCCCGAACCTGAACAGGCAGTTGCCATCCGGCCACGCCCCTTTGCTAAGATGCCAGCGCGCCTTCGGGCGCACCTTATGGACGACGACCCTTATCCCCCTGCGCCGCGCCGGATCCCGTTCCTGAGCGCCTGCCGCCATCGCAAGCACACGCCCTCCCTGCCACCAACCGGGGACGATGCCCGTGTTTGAAATGATCCTGATTGTCTTCGCGCTGGTTCTGCTGAACGGCTTCTTCGCCATGTCCGAGATGTCGGTCATGACCTCGCGCAAGAGCCGCCTGAAGCAGATGGCCGCCACCTCCAAGCGCGCCGCCAAGGCGCTGGAACTGTCGGAGAAGCCGGAGAGCTTCCTGTCCACCGTGCAGATCGGCATCACCGTGATCGGCGTGCTGACCGGCTACCTCGGCGGTGAAGCACTGGGCGAGGCCTTCGCCGGCTGGATCCAGGGCCTGATGCCGGGCTTCGCCTATGCCGGCAACATCGGTACCGCGCTGGCGGTCAGCCTGATCACCTTCATCACGCTGATCTTCGGCGAACTGGTGCCCAAGCGCCTGGCGCTGACCCGTTCGGAGGCCATTGCCGGCCTGGTGGCGATGCCGATGAGCTGGCTGGCCAAGCTGGCGCTACCCTTCGTCTGGCTGCTGTCCAAGACCACCCAGCTGGTGCTGCGCCTGTTCGGCCTGGGCAAGGATGAGGTCGCCTCGGTGACCGAAGAAGAGATCCGCATGCTGGTCGCCGAGAGCCACGAGGCCGGCGTGATCGACGCCCACGAGCGCGACATGATGAACCGCGTCATGCGCCTGGGCGACCGCACCGCCGACAGCCTGATGACGCCGCGTAACCGTATCGCGTGGCTGGACACCCAGGCCGGTCTGGAGCGCAACCTGGAAATCATGGCCGAACACGAGTTCTCGCGATATCCGGTGTACCGCGACAATGACATGGACGTGGTCGGCGTGCTCGAACTGAAATCACTGGCCACGCGCATGGCGCGCGGCGACACCGCGCTGTTCCAGACCCTGCGCGAGCCGCTGTATGTTTCCGAATCGACCCACGCGATGAAGCTGCTGGAAATCTTCCGCGAGGAACAGCAGTCGATGGCACTGGTGGTGGATGAGTACGGCGAGATCCAGGGGCTGGTGACCATCAGCGACCTGATGGGCGCGGTGGTCGGCCGCCTGCAGGCGGTGGAGAACGCCGACGAGGATGCGCTGGTGGTGACCCGCGAGGATGGCTCGCTGCTGGTGGATGGCTCGCTGCCGATCGAGGACCTGCGTGAGCTGATCGGCAGCAACGACCTGCCCGATGCCGAGGATGGCGACTACTACACGCTGGCCGGCATGTGCATCCACTATTTCGGCCGCATTCCGCATGCGGGCGAATACTTCGACTGGGCCGGCTGGCGCTTCGAGATCGTCGACCTGGACGGGGCGCGCGTGGACAAGCTGCTGCTGCGCACACTGTCCGACGAGCAGGCCGATGAGCTCACCGCCTGAGGCCGGCCAAGGCCCGCGCGCTGATCGCCGGGCCTACCGCAACGAGGGCATCCGCACCCTGCTGGAGATGTTCGCCTCCGGCGAGCCCACCGAGCACATGCCGCTCGGCCACATCCTCTGCAACCTGCAGCAGAGCGCCTTCGGTGTGTTCCTGTTCGTCGCCATCCTGCCCTCGTTCATCCCGATCCCGGGCATGGGCGGTGCGGTCAGCGGGCCGCTGGTGATCCTCATCGGCCTGCAGATGCTGTGCTGCCTCCGCCGCCCCTGGCTGCCGGGCTTCATCGCACGTCGCGGACCGAAGCGCGGCACCATGCACCGCTTCCTCGACCGCATCGAACGGCCGCTGCGGCGCCTGGACAAGATGCTCAAACCGCGCCTGCCGCAGCTGCTGACCCCGCTGCCGGCGCACGCATTCACCGGCCTGTTGCTGGTGCTGCTGGGTGTCCTGCTGTCGCTGCCGATTCCGTTCACCAACTTCCTGTTCGGCTTCCAGCTGCTGCTGTTTGCGCTGGCGCTGCTGGAGCGCGATGGCGCGCTGATGCTGTTCAACTGGATCGCAGCGCTGGCGGCGATCGCCTTCTTCGGCTTCAGCTCGGGACAGCTGGTGGGCTATACGGTGGATCTGGTGCAGCGCTGGTTCTGAAAGACGACCGCTGCGCTCGCCGGGCATGGCCCGGCGCTACACACGATGCGCGCCCGCTAGCGCCGGGCCATGCCCGGCGGGGCGAAACCTCAACGCAGATCAATGAACCCGTTATCGGCCAGCGGTGCCGGGTCGTCCTGCACCGCCGACAACACGAACGTCAGCGCCTTGCCCAGCAGCGTGCCCGGGCCATCCCAGTACTCGGCACTGTCGGCACGCACATGGATCAGGCGCAGGTTGGGGTCGTCCTTGCCTCCAGGGAAGAACAGCTTCATCGCAGGCGACCACAGCTCCTCGATCTTCGCGCGATCGTCAACCACGCGCGCACGGCCTGACACCGATACATACGTGTTCTTGGACGGTGATGCGTAAGCCACGTTGACCCGCGGATCGAGCGCGATCTCGGCCACCTTCGGGCTGTCGGCGGTGATCACGAACCAAAGATCACCGTCGAAGGCGACCTGCTGGGTGGCCAGCGGCCGGCTGTAAAGGCGCCCGTCAACGCCGGTGGTGGTGAACATCGCCACCTCCACGTCCTGGATCAGTTCGGCCAGCTGGGCAATGTGTTCGGCGTGCGTATCGGCCATGGGGGGCTCCATCGGTGTCGGGCCCCCATCAGACGCGCATCGACCGCAATGGGCCGTGACGCAATTGTTCAGCCCGCGTGGCGGGCGTGCCAGGCCTGCATCGCCAGCTCGAACGAACGCAGGCGCGCACGATGCTCATACAGGTTGGCGGTGAGCATCAGTTCGTCGGGTGCGTGCCGCTCGACGAAGGCAGCGATGCCCTCGGCCACCTGTTGCGGATCACCCAGCACGGTGCAGGCCAATGCCCGCTCCACGCCCAGCTTTTCATGCGGTTCCCAGAACGACTCGATATCGTCGATCGGCGCCGGAATCTTGCCCGGGCGCCCACGACGCAGATTGACGAAACTCTGTTGCTGGCTGGTGAACAGGCGGCGTGACTCGGCTTCGCTGTCGCTGGCGACTACGTTCAGCGCCAGCATCGCGTGCGGTTGCTTCAGGGTCGCCGACGGGCGGAACTCGCGGCGGTACACAGCAAGGGCTTCGTCCATCGCGTCGGGCGCGAAGTGCGAAGCGAACGCGTACGGCAGGCCCATCGAGGCGGCCATGCGCGCGCCGAACAGGCTCGAACCGAGGATCCAGGTAGGCACCCGCAGGCCCCCGCCCGGCACGGCCTGCACGGCCTGGCCGGGTTGCACCGGCTCGAAGTAGTGCAGCAGTTCGCGCACGTCCTGCGGGAACTGGTCGGCGCTGTCGAAGTAGCGACGCAAGGCCCGCGCCGTCGGCTGGTCGGTGCCCGGCGCGCGGCCCAGGCCAAGGTCGATACGGTCCGGATACAGCGACGCCAGCGTGCCGAACTGCTCGGCCACCTGCAGCGGCGCATGGTTGGGCAGCATGATGCCGCCGGCACCCACGCGGATGCGCTTCGTGCTCCCGGCCACATGGCCGATCAGCACGGCGGTAGCCGCACTGGCGATGCCAGGCATGTTGTGGTGTTCAGCCAGCCAGTAGCGGCGGTAGCCAAGCGCATCGGCATGCTGGGCCAGTTCCAGCATGTTGGCGAAGGCGGCGGTGGTGTCACTGCCCTCGCAGACCGGGGCCAGGTCGAGAATCGACAACGGGATCATCAGGCGGTATTCCGTCACAGGATTCCCCTTGTGATGGGGTCGGCCGGGCGCAACGGCCAGTGACGGTGGCGGAATGCTGATTCCCGCGGGACGGGCTCAGCGTCCGCAGGGCTTGATCCGGTCGTGCCGCCCGCTGGCCGGCAGGCTGGGTGCCGCGGCAGCCGAGCAACGACCGGCTTCACCGGGAAATCGGCATTTCCCGCAGGGCGGGTCAGAACGCGCTGGGGCGCGGCTCCGGCAGCGGTTGGTCGACCATCGGCTTCAGCCCGGCATCCAGTGCCACGCGCTCGTCGAACACGAAGCAGCGGCCCTCGTAGCCTTCGCCCCCCACTTCCTCGAAGTAGCCGAGGATGCCACCGTCGAGCTGCAGCACGTTGTCCATGCCGTCGTTGAGCATCCACAGCGCGGCCTTCTCGCAACGAATGCCACCGGTACAGAAACTGACCACGGTACTGTCCTTCAGCGCCTCGCGGTGCGGTGCCAGCGCCTCGGGAAGGTCGGTGAACTTGTGGATGGGAAGCACCAGCGCATCCTTGAAGGTCCCGTACTCCACCTCCTGCAGGTTGCGCGTATCGAGCATCACCACCGGCTTGCCGGCATCGTCATGGCCCTGCCGCAGCCAGCGCTGCACGGTTGCCGGATCAACGGCCGGCGCACGCGGAAAGTCCAGCGGCTGGCCGTCATCACGGCGGAAGCTGATGATCTCGTCCTTCACCTTGGCCTTCAGCCGCGCGAACGGCTGGTGTTCGCTGAGGCTGGTCTTGACCCGCAGGTCAGCGAAGCGCGCGTCTTCGCGGAGCGCTGCGTAGAAGCCTTCGATCGCGTCGGGCGCGCCGGCCAGGAACAGGTTCAGGCCCTCGCCGGCCACCAGGATCGTGCCGCGCAGCTCGGCCGCCTCAGCACGCTCCAGCAGCTGGTCGCGCAGGGCCTGGGGGGCGTCGATGACGGCGAAATGGTAGGCGGCGGTGTTGGCGATCATCCAGCCATTTTAGCGCCAGTGCGCGCCGGGGTCAGATTCCACGTTCACGAATTCAGGCATCAGAGTCCTCTGCGCAGCAGACGGATCCGACCCTTTAGCCGCGCAGCAGCATGAACGGCAGCAGCACCAGCGCCGCCGCGCCGGCCATCGCCAGCAGCACCAGCGCCACGTATAGCGGGCGCCGCCGGAACAGGCTGGCGAAGGTCTCGGCGGTGCCATCGCGCAGCGCCTGCTCGCGCTCTGCACGCACCCGCACGCCCCGCGCGGCCTGGTAGTCGGCCATCAGCGCCTTGGCGCGCGGATGGTCAGCGTCCTCGCGCAGCCACAGGCCGCCGTTGGAAATGCCCCAGGGGCTGGGTTCGGTGCGGTACCAGGCGATGCCGTGCTGATCGAGCAGCGTGCAGACATCGGCATATTCGTCGTCGCCGACGTTGCGCAGATTGAGCAGAAGTTTTGCCATGCGCCCATGATACCTGCGCCGATGCGCTACCCTTGCCGCCCTCGCCCTGCGCCCTTCCGGAGACGCCCGATGCGCCGCCTGCTGCTTCCCCTGCTGCTGTCACTCGCCGCCGCTGGCTGCTCGACCGAGCCGTCCGGTCCGCCGCCGGGTGGCACGCTGACCACCTTCGAGCGCATCGACAAGGTGCCCGGCACCGGTGCCGAGGCCGTCGCCGGCAGCAAGGTCACCGTGCATTACACCGGCTGGATCTACGACAACCGCACCGAGAACAAGCACGGCAAGACCTTCGACAGCTCGGTCGGCCGTGGAGAACCGTTCACCTTCACGCTCGGCGCCGGCCAGGTCATCCGAGGCTGGGATGAGGGCGTGGCCGGCATGAAAGTCGGCGGCAAGCGCACCCTGATGATCCCGCCGGATTACGGCTACGGCGACCGCCGCGTCGGCCCGATCCCGGCCGGCTCGTCGCTGGTGTTCGACGTCGAGCTGCTCGATGTCAAACCGTAATACCGCTCCGCCACCGCGGGTCGCCGTCATCGGCGGTGGCCCGGCCGGCCTGTTCGCCGCCGAACGCCTGCGCGCGGCCGGCCTGGAAGTCGACCTGTACGAGGCCAAGGGCTCGCCCGGCCGCAAGTTCCTGATCGCCGGCAAGGGTGGGCTCAACCTGACCCATTCCGATCCACGCCCGCTGTTCGACAGCCGCTACCGTGAGCAGGCCCCCGCAGTCGGCCGCTGGCTGGACGGTTTCGACGCGCAGGCGCTGCGCGACTGGGCGGCGGGTTTCGGCGTGGAGACCTACGTGGGCAGCTCCGGCCGCGTGTTCCCGGTCGACCGCAAGGCCGCGCCGCTGCTGCGTGGCTGGGTACGCCGGCTGAAGGAACAGGGCGTGCGCCTACATGCGAACCATCGCTGGACCGGCTGGGGCGACGATGGCGCGCTGCGCTTCAGTACCGAAGACGGCGAGGTTGATGTCCATGCCGGCGCCACCGTGCTGGCCCTCGGTGGCGGCAGTTGGCCGCAGCTGGGCAGCGATGGCGCCTGGGTCGCGCCGTTGCAGGCGCGCGGCGTCGACATCGCGCCACTGCAATCGGCCAACTGCGGTTTCGACGTGGACTGGACGGCGATGTTCATCCAACGCAATGCCGGCACGCCGCTGAAGGCGGTGGTGGCGCACTGGATCGATCTGGCCGGCCAGCCGCAGTCGCTGCAGGGTGAGTGCGTGGCCAGTGAGTACGGCATCGAGGGCAGCCTGATCTACGCGTTGGCGGCCGATCTGCGCGAGACCATCAACCGCGACGGCCACGCCACGCTGTGGCTGGACCTGGTGCCCGGCCGCGACGAAGCGCGCCTGCTGGCCGACCTGTCGCGCCCGCGCAAGGGCCGCAGCTTCGGCGAGCACCTGCGCCGCCAGGCCGGCGTCGATGCGGTGAAGGCTGCGCTGGTGTTCGAACGCCTGGGCAAGGACGCCGGCAACGATCTGCCTATGGTGGTGGCCACACTCAAGCGGCTGCCAGTGCGCCTGCTGCGGCCGCGGCCGATGGCCGAGGTGATCAGTACGGCCGGCGGCGTACGACTGGACGCGCTGGATGAGGGATTGATGCTGCGCGCCCTGCCCGGCGTTTTCTGCGCCGGTGAGATGCTGGACTGGGAAGCGCCGACCGGTGGCTACCTGCTGACCGCGTGCTATGCCAGCGGCCTGCGTGCGGCGGAAGGCGTGATCGGGTGGTTGAAACCGGCGCTGTAGAGTCGAGCTTGCTCGGCTGCATTGCGTGGTAGAGCCGAGCCCATGCTCGGCTTGAATCAAAAGCAGTCGAGCAAGCTCGGCTCTACCCTACCAAGGCCGGCGCATGCTCACCGACGCCAGCGCCACGCCGCTGGGATGCGGATAGGCCTCTTCGCGCACGCTGACAAAGCCTTGCCGGTGGTAGAAGGGCACTGCGTTGAGCGAGGCCGACAGCACCACCTCACGCCCGCGATCGGCCATGGCCAGCAATCGCTGCATCAGCGCCTGGCCGATGCCCTGGCCACCACGATCCGGATCAACGAACAAGGCATCGACTTCATTGGCATCGGCATCGAAGACGCCGAATCCAAGCAGCGCGCCCTGCGCATCCTCGGCCACCACGCAACCGCCCTGCCCCAGCAGCCGCGCATAGTGCGACGGTGGCGGCGAGGCCGACCAGGGTGCGATCACCTGGGCGGGGTAATGGCTGCTGCAGGACTCGCGCACGCAGCGCGTGCGCAGTGCCCACAGCGCTGCCACATCGTCCATGGTGCCGGTCCTGAACTGCATGACATCTCTTGTAGCGTCGAGCTTGCTCGACTGTACTGAACAGCAAGGCCGTCGAGCAAGCTCGACGTTACGGGAGCGTCATCGCGACTTGCTGGCGCGCAATGCCTGGATCTTCGGTGGTGGCTGGAACGAATCGCTGCGCGCGTCGGCCCAGAACGCATGGAATACGGCGTGATCCGGCACCTTGTGCAGCAGCTCGCCCGGTTCCAGGTAACGGTACAGCGACGCCAGCGAACGGATCTCGACGGGCGAAACACGACGCAGGATGTGCTCCGGGCCCAGCTCCGCCGGGTCGTTCAGGCCCGCGGCGCACAGGAGCTCCTTCAGCGCGTGCAGGGTGTGCTCGTGGTAGCTGTACACGCGGGTGGCCTTGTCCGGTGCATCCAGGTGCTTCCAGCGCGCCGGGTTCTGGGTAGCGATACCGGTCGGGCATTTGTCGGTGTGGCAGCTCAGCGACTGGATGCAGCCCAGCGCGAACATGAAACCCCGCCCGGCATTGCACCAGTCGGCGCCCAGCGCGATGGTGCGCGCGATGTCGAAAGCACTGGTGATCTTGCCGGCCGCGCCGATGCGGATGCGCTCGCGCAGGTCGAGGCCGACCAGGGTGTTATGCACCAGCAGCAACGCTTCGTGCATCGGCACGCCGACATGGTCAACGAACTCCGCCGGTGCCGCACCGGTGCCACCTTCGGCGCCATCGACCACGATGAAGTCCGGCAAAAGGCCGGTTTCCTGCATCGCCTTGGCGATACCGAACCACTCCCACGGATGGCCGATGGCCAGCTTGAAGCCGACCGGCTTGCCACCGGACAACTCGCGCAGGCGCGCGACGAACTGCAGCAATTCAACCGGCGTGGAAAACGCGGAGTGGCGCGACGGCGACACGCAGTCCACGCCCATCGGTACGCCGCGCGTCACAGAGATCTCGGCGGTCACCTTCGGCGCCGGCAGCACACCGCCGTGGCCTGGCTTGGCACCCTGCGACAGCTTGATCTCGATCATCTTGACCTGATCATGCGTGGCGTTGGCAACGAAGCGCTCTTCGCTGAAGCTGCCCTTTTCGTCACGGCAGCCGAAATAGCCCGAGCCGATCTCCCACACCAGATCACCACCCATTTCGCGGTGATACGGCGAAATCGAGCCTTCGCCGGTGTCATGGTAGAAGCCACCGCGACGCGCGCCTTCGTTCAAAGCGCGGATCGCATTGGCCGACAGCGAGCCGAAGCTCATCGCCGAGATGTTGAACACGCTGGCCGAATAGGGCTTGGCGCAGGTCGGGCCGATCAGCACGCGGAAGTCGTGCTTGGCAATGGTGGTGGGCGCCAGCGAATGGTTGATCCACTCGTAGTCCACCGCGTAGGTGCTGCGCAGGGTCCCGAACGGCACCGTGTCCATCTCGTTCTTGGCACGCTGGTAGATCAGCGCGCGCTGCTGCCGCGAGAACGGCACATCCTCCAGGTCGCTCTGCACGAAGTACTGGCGGATTTCCGGGCCGATCGATTCGAGCCCGTATCGGAAGTGCGCCATCACCGGATAGTTGCGGCGCAGCGTGCTGCGCTTCTGCAGCAGGTCCCAGGTCCCCAGCGCCACCATCGCGGCAGTCAGGCCGACGCCCCAGTACCAGGCCGGCCACAGCGTGGCCAGCCACAGGCATATCGGGAACATCAGGATGGCGAGCAGGTAGACGATGTACCGGTGCATGGCTTTCCTCGGTTGCAACTGCCCCCGAGTCTACCGCGGTGCCTGTCGACAGGGCTTACAGACGAGCGTCAACCACGTTGCGCGGCCAGGCCGATTTCACATCGTAGACCAGCCCACCGGGCGCCAGCAGGCCGCGGATCGCGTGTTCGTCCATCGCCTTGAAACGGGCGTGGGCCACCGCCAGCACCACCGCGTCGTAACTGCCGGCGATCGGCTCGGCCAGCCACTGCACACCGGCCTCGGCCAGGGCCGCCGGGCCCACCCATGGGTCACTCACCTCCACCTCGGCGCCGGCCCCGCGCAGGCGCTGCGCCAGTTCCAGTGCGCGGCTGTTGCGCAGATCCGGGCAGTCCTCCTTGAACGTCACGCCCAGCACCATGATGCGTGCCTGTGCGGGGGCGCGGCCGCGCTCGGCAAGCATCGCCAGCACCCGCGCCGCCACGTGTTCGCCAACGCGGTTGTTGACCTGCCGCGCGGTATGGATCAGGTCCGGGTGATAGCCCACGCTTTCGGACTTGTGCAGCAGGTAGTACGGGTCCACGCCGATGCAGTGGCCGCCGACCAGGCCGGGCCGGAACGGCAGGAAGTTCCACTTGCTGCCCGCCGCATCCAGCACGTCCTGGGTATCGATGCCGAGCCGGTCGAAGATCAGCGCCAGCTCATTGACCAAAGCGATGTTCACGTCGCGCTGGATGTTCTCGACCACCTTGGCCGCTTCGGCCACGCGCATCGACGGCGCGGCGAAGGTGCCGGCCGCGATGATGCGCTGGTACAACCCATCGATGACCTCAGCAACCTCCGGCGTCGAGCCCGAGGTGATCTTGCGGATGTCGGCCAGCCGTCGCTGACGGTCGCCGGGACTGACCCGTTCCGGACTGTAGCCACAGAAGAAGTCCTGGTTGAAGCACAGGCCCGAGCCCTGCTCCAGCAGCGGCACGCAGACCTCTTCGGTGGTGCCGGGATACACCGTGGATTCGTAGATCACCAGGTCGCCCGCGCGCAGATGCGTGGCGATCAACCGGCTGGCCGAACGCAACGGCTCCAGGTCGGGTTGTTCGTAGGCATCGATCGGCGTCGGCACAGTAACGATGTAGACATTGCAGGCATCGAGCAGCGCCGGATCATTGCCGTACTGCAGGTGCTGCGCGCGGGCCAGCTCGTCGGCCTCCATCTCCAGCGTGTGGTCCTGGCCGCTGCGCAGCTCGGCGATGCGCCCGGCATCGATATCGAAGCCCAGCGTCGGCCAGTGCCGTCCGAACGCCACCGCCAACGGCAGGCCGACATAGCCCAGCCCGATCACCGCGAACCGCGGCGCCACCGCCGCCGCAACCGCAACCGGCGCACTCATCGGCACATCCCGTGTACCGGATCAAACCGCAGGCGCGCTGCGATGGCTTCGGCCAACCCACTCATTCGCTGTACCACTCCGGGGAAACCCGCACCAGAAAGGCTACAGCCTAACGGCCCCGGCGCCCTGCCGCCAAGGCAGGCTCAGGAGCCCAGCGCGACCGCTGCTGGCTCCAGCTCACCGTCAGCGCCGGTCCAGGCCAGCAGCAGGCGCTCGAAACCGCCATTGCCGAGCAGGAAACCCGGCCACGCCGCTCCGACGATCTGTTCCAGCAGGTCCGCTTCGATCCGCCGCGTGCCCATCGACCAGCGCGGGAACACGCGCTGCGCCACCGGTGCACGGCACAGCATCTTTATCTGCCCATGGCTGCGCGCATTGACGATGCGCTGGAACACCGAGTCGATGCCATCTTCAGGGCCCTCCAGGTACTGCAGGAAGCGGCGGCCATCGAACATCAGCACACCGGTGACACCGGCTACACGGTTGAAAGTCGTGGCATCAGCCAGCAGGCGATCAAGATCGGTTGTCTGCAGATCGGCGCGGGCCTCACTGGCATAGGCAATCGCGTGCAGCGACATCAGGTGGCTCCCCCCCTGGGAACGATGGCTGGGACTATGACATGAACAAGGAAAACAGTTAAGCACGCGGCCGGCTTCCCGCATTTCCGCTGGCGCGCCGCAGCTGGGCTACAATCGGCGCCGCGCTGCAGGCCCGGATGGCGAAACTGGTAGACGCATCGGACTTAAAATCCGCCGGGGGCGACCCCATGCCGGTTCGATTCCGGCTCCGGGCACCAGCGTGCGCGTTGCGCAACGGATCGATCAGATCGCACGCGAATAGCGTGGCTGCGCATGTGCAGCGCGCAGGTACGGGTCGAAGCACATCGCCAGCAGGCGCAGCAGCGGCCGGCCCGGCTCGCTGGCGCGCACCACGCCATCGCGGTACTCGGCCAGGCCATCTTCCTGCAGCCGCTGCACCGAACGCAGGTCCTCGGCAAAGTACCGCTCGAATTCAACACCGTGGCGCTGGCCCAGGACGGCCCCATCCACCTCACCCTGGCACATCAACTGCTGGATCAGGTCGGCGCGCAGCTGGTCGTCGGCACTCAGCGCGACACCGCGCCAGACCGGCAGCTGGCCCTGGTCCACCGCGTCTTCCCACGACGGCAGGTCGCGCGGGTTCTGGCTGTAGGTGGCGCCGATGTGGCTGATCGCACTGACCCCAAGACCGAGCAGGTCGGTGTCGGCATGGGTGGTGTAGCCCATGAAGTTGCGGTGCAGCTGGCCGGCCCGCTGTGCGCGCGACAGGTCCTCTTCCGGCAGCGCGAAATGATCCATGCCGATGTACTGGTAACCCGCAGCGGACAGCTTTTCCACCGCCAGGCCCAGCAGCGCCAGCTTGTCTTCCGGCGAAGGCAGCCGGCTTTCGTCGATCTGCTTCTGTGCGCGGAACAGATGCGGCAGGTGCGCATAGCCGTAGACTGCCAGGCGATCCGGGCGCAGCGCCAGCACCCGTTCCAGGGTGCGACCGAACCCCTGCAGGCTCTGTCCGGGCAAGCCATAGATCAGGTCGACGTTGACCGATCGCATGCCGCTGTCGCGGCAGGCCTGCAGGATGTCCAGCGTCTGCTGCACGCCCTGCATGCGGTTGATCGACGCCTGCACCAGCGGATCGAAATCCTGTACGCCCAGGCTGGCCCGGTTGAAGCCCAGCCGCGCCAGCATCGCCACGTCACGGGTATCGATGAAGCGCGGGTCAAGTTCGATCGAAAAGTCGCGCTGCGGCGAATCACTGAAGTCGAAGCGACGGCGCAAGCCCTGCACCAGCGTGGTCATCGCCTCGGCATCGAGGAAGTTCGGCGTCCCACCGCCCAGGTGCAGCTGGATGACCTCGCGGCCGTCCTCGAACTGCGGCGCCAGCAGGTCGGCCTCGGCCAGTACGCGCGACACATAGCTATGACCGCGGCCGCGATCACGGGTGATCACCCGGTTGCAGCCGCAGTAGAAGCAGGGGCTGGAGCAGAACGGCACGTGCACATACAGCGACAGCGCGCGCGCCTGCCGGTTGCTGTCGGCGATTGCCTGGCGCAGGGCCGGGGCGCCAAAGCCATCGTGGAAGTGCGGCGCGGTCGGATACGAGGTGTAGCGCGGCCCGGGCCGGTCGTGCCGGCGCAACAGGTCGGGGTCGAAGGTCCAGGCCAGGCCACCGGCGGCGGGAGAGAACGTGTCCATGCCGCCAGCATCGCGCCGGGCGGCGGCCAGCGCCTTGACCCAGATCAATCCTTGGCGGGCATCCCCAGCACCGGCAGGCCGACCTGCGGCCAGCGCAGCATCTGGTAGCGCTTCCAGAAGGTGTCGCCGATGCGCGCGGCGACGTCATCGGCCAGCGTCTGCATCAGCGGATTGCCGCACTCGGCCGTGGTGATCCGGAACAGTGCCAGCCAGCGCTCGAACAGGTCCTTATCCAGCGCGATGGCCATGTGCTTGGACATCGGCGAACCCTTGAAACGGCGCGTGCCGCGCAGCATCGCCGACCAGAAATCAACCAGCTGCGCCAGGTGCTCCGGCCAGTCATGCACATGCGCTTCGAAGACCGGTCCCAACCGCTCTTCCTGGCGCACGCGTGCGTAGAAGTCGTGCACCAGGCGGGTCACTTCCTGCTCGGTGCACAGCTCGGGCGAGGCGACGGGAATGACAGGCGGCGGGGGTGCGTTCATCGGGGTACCCAAAACGTGCCGGCAGTGTGCCGCAGCCGGCCGCCACCACCGTTGATCCAGATCAATGTCGGCGCAGTCCGCTGCACCTAGGCTGACACGCTTGCAGGAAGCATGCCTTGCGGATGCGGCGCCAATACCGGCGCAGTATACGCGCCGCCCACTTTCCGATCCGGGACAGCATGAACAGACCCTCTCCCAACCGCCGCCAGCACCTGATCCAGCAATGGGGCTCGATCCTCTGGCCCAGCTTCATCGCTGCCGGCGCGGCCAGCGTGGTGTTCTTCGCCTTCGTCGACCCGTTGCGGCTGCAGGCGATCAGCTTTCCGGGCACGACGATCAGCCGCGAACTCGGCTATAGCGCGGGCTTTTTCATGTTCTGGGCAGTAACAGCGCTGTCCAGCGCGGTTACCTGGTATCTGAACCGGCCGATGCCAGGCGACGATGACGAGGAGCTGCCGCTGGGATGAGTACGCCCTGCTCCACCCGGCCCCGCCCCCGGCACTGGCGTGGGACGCTCAGCGCCGTGCTGCTTGCACTTTTCTATGTCCTGCCGTGGCTGCGCTGGGACGGTCGCCAGGCCCTGCTGCTGGACATCGGTGCACGCCGCTTCGACCTGTTCGGCTGGACGCTGTGGCCCGGCGACGTGGGCATGCTGATCGGCCTGCTGGCCGTGCTGGCGGTGAGCCTTGCACTGATCACCCACCTGACGGGGCGCCTCTGGTGCGGCCATGCCTGCCCGCAGACGTTGTGGCGGGTAGCCTTCGACTGGATCGCGCGCGGGCTGGCGCGACGGCTGCCGGCGGTGGCCGTTGGCCCGGCCACGCAACTGGCCTGGGGACTGCTGTCGATCTGGACCGGCATCACCTTCGTCGGCCTGTTCAGCCCGATCGATGCGCTGCTGTCTAGCGCGCCGCACGCCGGCTGGAGCGGCTGGGAAACCTTCTGGGTGCTGTTCTACGCCGCCGCCACCTGGGGTAATGCCGGCTTCCTGCGCGAGCAGGTCTGCCGTTCGCTGTGCCCATTCGCACGCATGCAGCCGCTGCTGACCGATCCGCATACGCCACGCATGCTGTTCGACGCGCGTCGCGGTGAACCGCGAGGGCCACGCCCTTCCGGGCTGGGAGGTGTGCTTGGCCGCGGCCGCGGCCTGCTCGACCCGACCACCGCCCAGGACTACGTGTTCCGCGCCGCGCATCCGCTCCTGGCCGGGCCGATGCCCACCTTCAGCGCCGACCGCCTGGGCGACTGCACCGATTGCGGCGCTTGCCTCAAGGCCTGCCCGATGCAACTGGACATCCGCCAAGGACCGCAGGCCGATTGCCTGGCCTGCGGCGCCTGCCTGGAGGCCTGCGCGCAGCAGCAGCACCAGGCCGGATTCGGTCCGGGGCTGGTGCGTTACTGCAGTCCGCAGACGATGGCCGGTCAACCGCGGCGCTGGTGGCGACCGCGGACCCTGGCCCTGCTGTCGATGCTGCTGGCGCTGCTGGCCTGTGGCGCCTGGCGCCTGCTCTGAATCAACGCGGCCCGTCGACGTGAGGCGGTACCAGCTGCGCACGTCGGACGATGCCCAGCTGCTCGATGATCAACGCCATTTCATTGGTGACTTCGGTACGCTCGGTGCCCTGCGGGACCAGGCGATCCAGCACCTGCTGATAGGTATCCCAGAACGCCGGACCGCATCCGTGTTTGTGATAGCTGGCTTCCAGTTCGCGGCGTACCCGTTCAGCCAAGCCATGCATGCCGTATTCCATACGACCTCCGTTGGACTTGTTCTGCATCGTTGACGGACGACCGACTCACTTGCGTGCTACTGAAAGACTCCCGGCTTCACGGCCGGTTGACCCCAATTAGGCACAGATTTCACGACAGGTCAATTACATCGCGCCATTTTTGCGATCGAAATTATTAATCGTTCACAAAACTGCATGCGAGTCCCCAAGGCTACCGGGCGGGGTGAAGCCGACAGGCGACCCAGAGCCCTCCGTCCCACCCCCAGTAGGCGGCGTTGATCGGCATAGGCAGATCGATCATTTCTTTCTATTTTGCTAAGTCTACTTAGCAAATGACGCTTAGCGTGCTAAACGCGACAAAGAGCGGCGCAATTCAGATGGATTCGCTTTCCGTGGCGTCCTTTGCGGGAAACAGGTTCGGATAGCGCTGCTGCAGCATGTACTGGCGCAGGGCCGGAATCGGGAAGTCACGCGGCCATTGCGAGACAGCGGATCGGCTGATGCCAAAGAAACGTGCCAGTTCGGCATCGGTGCGGAACCCCAGCCGGGTTCGCACCTGTCGCTTGTTCCAGAATTCGGTCACGGTCGGTCCTTCTGTTAACCAGACTTATTCTCGCGACAAGAATTCTTCGCAAGCCACGCGTTAAGCTGGCTTGCATAGATGAATACTCTTGGCCAACGACTCGCCGCCGCCATGAAGAAAGCCGGGCACCCACGCCCGGCCGATCTGGCCCGTGCCGCCAAATCGACGACGGCAACCATCAGCAACTGGCTCAACGACCATGTCAGTGCCTCCCATGTAAAAGCCGAACAACTGTTCCGCATCGCCGATGCGGCCAAACTCGACGCGCGCGAACTCCTGTATGGAGTCAGCGGGCGCGGCGTGGGCGAGCCCGGCAATGCCTACATTCCCAGCCAGGCCCATCTGGATGTCTGGCAGGACGCCTACGAACTGGTCAGCCACCTGGTGGCCGAGAACGGCCTGGAGATCGATCACCGGCGGCATGCGGCCCTGGATCTGCTGGCGTTCGAACTGCTGATGGACGGGTTCAGCCGCAGCAAGGTGGCCCGCATTCTGACCACCTCGATGACGTAACTGCACCCACGCTGGTAGCATGGTCGCCGATGGGGATGGGGCTCCCCCGATAACCGCCTGAGAGGGCTGATGGCTCCTGCCAAGACGAACCCGGCGTTCGTCGATGGCAGGCCGCGCCTGCCTTCGCCGTTCGCCATCGATCCTGCGGCTGCGCACTCGAGGCACGCGATGCAAGCATTGAACAGTTATTTCCTGGTCTTCATCGGAGGCGGCCTCGGCGCCTGCCTGCGCCATGCCTGCAACATGATCGGTGCACGGGTGGCGGCGAGCAGCCCCTGGCCGTGGTCGACCTTCCTGATCAACATCAGTGGCGCGCTGCTGATGGGGGTGGTGGTTGAAGCCTTCGCCCTGCGCAACGGCGCTTCTCCACAGCTGCGCCTGCTGCTGGCCACCGGCATCCTCGGCGGCTACACCACGTTTTCCACCTACGCGCTGGAAATCGGCTTGCTGCTGCAACGCGGCCAGCACGGGCTGGCCGCACTGTATGCCGGTGGCTCGATGGCGCTGGGCCTGGCCGGCCTGTTCGGTGGCATGAGGCTGACCCGACTGTTGATGGGCTGACGCTCAGGCCGCGGCAGCGCGGGCCTGGCCGCGCCACTGCCGCGGCGATTGCCCGGTGTGAGCCTTGAACGCCCGCGACAACGCCGCCTCGCTGCCATAGCCGACTTCATCGGCGATCCGCTTCAGCGGCCGGCCCTGGCGCAACGCCTGCTGTGCCAGCCCCACCCGCCAGCCCTGCAGGTACTGGCCGGGGGTCGTGCCCATCGCCTCGCGGAAGCTGGCAGCGAACACGCTGCGCGACATGCCAGCGACATCGGCCAGGTCCTCCAGCGTCCACGCCTGGGCCGGTGCCTCGTGCATCGCCACCAGTGCCAGCCGCAGGCGTGGATGGCCGAGCCCAGCGAACAGGCCACCGCGCATCTCACCGCCTTCCATCAACTGGCGCAGCACCTGGATCATCACCACCTCGAACAGGCGGTTGACCATCGCCGCGCGCCCGCAGCGCTGCTCGAAGGCTTCCTCGAACAGCAGCTCCAGCGCTGCATGCCCGCCATAGAGATCGGCCAACGGCAGGCAGATGAAATCCGGCAGGGCCGCGCTGATCGGATTCAGCCGGCCACCCTCGAAATGCAGGTTCGCGCAGGCCATGTCGGCGCCGAGCTGCGGATCGCTGCTGAAGCGATGCGGCATCGGCCGCGGGTACAGCAGCAGGCTGGGAGCATCGACCTGCACGGTCTGCTGGCCGTGACTGACCTGCAATGGGCCCCGCCGCACCAGGTGCAGCTGGCCGGCCTCGTCCTCAGCCTCCAGGGTATGGATGCCGCACAGGGCGCCGGCCTGGAATACCGAGGCGGTGACCGCGAAACGATCAAGCAGGATGGCAAGGCGATCGACCATGACAGGACTCCGAATCAAGCAGAATGAGCTCAACACGACCAATCGTATCGGAATCTCCTCTCGACTGGACGGCACTGGCCCACTGATCCCCCGGGCGCTATACAGGCCGCAGATCCCCGCGCATGGAGGCACCGATGTCGATCCGCATCGCCCTGGCCCTGTGGCCGCTGCTGCTGGCTGCCGCACCGGTGCCGGCAACGACCCCATCGAAGATCGAGCAGCTGGCGTGGCTGGCCGGGTGCTGGCAGCTCGACGGACAGCCGGCCGGGGCCGGCGAACAATGGTCGAGCCTTGCCGGCGGCACCCTGCTCGGCAGCAGCCGCAGCGTGCGCGACGGGCGCACCGTCGGCTTCGAGTTCATGCAGTTGCGCCAGCACGACGATGGCCGCCTGGTGCTGACCGCCCTGCCCTCCGGCCAGAACGCCACCGACTTCACGGCTACCGCCCTCGATGAGCATGAAGCGGTGTTCGAGAACCCGGCCAACGACTTCCCGCAGCGCATCCGCTACCGCCGCCTGGACGCGCAACGTGCGCATGCGCGCATCGAGGTGGCACAGGACAATCCGCAGCAGGCTATCGACTTTCCGATGCACCGCGTTGGCTGCGGCGGCCCGGCACCGGCGCGCTGAATCCTACCCGGCACGTCGCTATGCCGTGTAGCGGATCACGACGAAGCCTTCCTCCGGCGCAGGCGCGGCGAATCGGTGGATTCCAGTTGCCGGGAGAGCGCTGCATGCAATCCGCCTTCCCGGCCCGGTTGCATGGTGGTGACGACCGCGCGCTACCCCGCCTTCCCGCGGGGAGTGCGGATGGTGCGCAGGGCCATGCCGCCCGCGTAGGGCGCTGACGGCCAAGACCACAATCTCCTGCGGCAGTGCAGCGCGCGCAGGGTTTCGCCGCGATCTATGCTCGGCGCCATTCCCGAATGGAATGATCACCATGCGCGCCTTGTTTCGAAATGCCCTCGCCCTCGGCCTGCTGGTGTCTTCGACAGCGCTGCTGGCGACACCGCCCCCGCCCCCGTCCCCGCGCACGCTCAGCGGCGAACTACAGGGCGCGCCGTGGCGGCTGGATGTGCCAGCCCGCTGGAACGGCGAACTGGTGATGCTGGCACATGGCTATGAACCGGTAGGTGTACCGCGCACCACGCCGATGCCGGCCAGTGACAGCACCGCAGCGCTGCTGGGCGCGGGTTACGCCGTCGCGCAGAGCGCGTACTCCAGCCAGGGGTGGGCAGTGGCCGATGCGCTCGACGACATGGAACGGCTGCGCAAGCATGCCTTGGTGGAGCTCAAGCACGTACGGCACACCTGGATACTGGGATTCTCGATGGGAGGTGCGGTGACCATCGGCAGCCTCGAGCACTTTCCCCAGCATTATGCCGGTGGTGTTTCGCTGTGCGGTGCCAATCTCGCTGGCGAGCAGATCGCGACCGACCTGCTGACCACACTGGTCGCGTTCGATTATTTCTTCCCCAGGTCCGAGGGGCTGCCGAACAACGGGCTGCTGTCGCGCGAAGCAGCCGTGCTACCACAGGGCGAGTTGTACCAGGGTATCGTCGCGGCACTGCAACGCGACCCGACACATGCCGAAGTGCTGGCGCAGCGGCTACAGGTCACCACTGACGAACTGGCCGACGCGATCAGCCTGCACGCGCTGGTCCTGCATGAACTGGCCACCCGCAGTGGCGGCATGCCGGTCGGCAACGCCGGCGTGGTCTACCGCGGTTTTGGTGATGACGTCGCCTTCAATGCCGGCGTGCGGCGCATCGACGCCGTGCCCGCCGCACAGGCCCAGGTGCGCAGCACGCTGGCACTGACCGGTGCGCTGACACGACCACTGGTGATCCAGTTCAACCACAACGATCCGACCATCGTTCCGCACATGCAGGCGGTGTATCCGCAGTTGGCCGCACGCGCCGGCGCACGACCGCTGCCGCGGGTGTTGCCTGCGGCGGGCGAAGGACATTGCGGCTTCTCCGGCACGCAGGTGATCGATGCGTTGAAGGCGGTGCCGCGCTGAGCGCAGCGACGTGCCGCGGTGCGTCAGGACACCTCGGCGCCGACTGCTATGGTGGCCAGGCCCATTGACGGGCAGACAAAGGACTGACGTGATGATCAAGACGACCTTGAAGACCGTGATGCTCCTTGGCGTGGCCGTGACCGGCCTGGCGTTCGCCGCAGGAACCTGCGAGTTCTGCACGCTGCGCTACGAGCAGTGCCTGCGTGCCACCCACGGGCCGCTGGGCAAAACCTCCGAACAGTGCCTGGCCGAGTACAAGCTGTGCCGCGAAATGGACTGCCCGTCTCCCTGACCGGCGTCCGGCCGGCTCCTGCGGGGGCCGGCTCAGCGCGTCATGCCGGCGGCATCGATGCCAGCCTGGGACCCCGGGGGCGGTCTGACCGGGCGGCTTCATCCGGAGCGTGGAGATCGGCCGCCATGACCAGGGGCCAGGCCGCGCCACCTGCTTGGCCCGCACGAAGCAGCCGCTGCTTGGCACTTACCGTGCGCCCTTGAACCACGACAGGCGGCATCAGCCGCCCAGCGTGCCCATCGTGAACGTGAAGCCCGAGTTCATCAGGAACTCGCGCATGCGCATTTCCGCGCGCCGCGGCGAGGCCAGATTGGCCGGTGCATACAGTGCGTAGACCACACCGGCGCCTTCGATGGACTCGCGGCGCACGCCGCAGTGCCGGGTTTCCGAAGCGATCACCCAGCCGTCCTTCAGACGGTCCGGGCCAATCGATTGGCCGTTCATCAGCCGGAATGTCAGCCAGCGTACTTCCGCCGAGGATTTGTTCATCGTCGGCGCACCGGCTGCGTGCCGCGGTCGTTCATGTCCTTGCTCGCCATTGCAGCTCCCTAAGACTTGGAACCTGACCATAGCGCCTCGCCATGTCGTGGGTGGCTGAGACTGGCCAGACGCAGCTCAGGTCGCCAGGCTGAACAGCCGCCACAGGGCCTCGCGCCCCGGCGGTGTCAGCCGCAGTTCGCGCCGGCCGTCGATGCGCCGCAGCCAATCGTTCTCCACGAAGGTCTCCAGCATCGCCTCGCCGACCAACCCGGCCAGATGCGGACGTCGCTCGGTGCAGTCCAGGCAGCCACGGCAGTAGCGCGCGGGCTTGGCCATCACCGCCTGCTGCAGGAGATCACGCAGCGGCTGGCCAAGGCCGCCAAGAAAACCAGCCCCTTCCGCACTGACCTGCCAGTGCCCCTCGCGCGGTTGCAGATGCCCGGCCTGCAGCAGGCGATCGGCGATCGCGACCGCATGCACGCCGGCCAAGTGCCGATAACAGGAGCGGGCCTCGCGCAGCGCCGGCAGGCTGCGTGACGCCGCCGCCGTGCACGAAGGCGTGTGGTCGGCAACGCGCAGGATGCTCTCCAGCATGTCGGCCACCTCGCTCGACGCCAGCCGATGATAACGATGGCGCCCCTGCGCGACGGCGACCAGAAGATCACCCTCGACCAGCCTGCGCAGGTGCGCGCTCGCCGTCTGCGGCGTCACCCCGGCCACCCGCGCCAGCTCCATCGCGGTGTAGGCGCGGCCATCCATCAGCTGCAGCAGCATGCTGGCGCGCGCCTGGTCACCGACCAGGGCACCGACGCTGACAAGGGAACCGGAGGTATGGACCATGCCGGCATTGTGGCATGCAGGGATGTGCGGACAGTTCGATGCAGGCCGAAGCGTCGGACACTGCGCACATTGCACAGTGAGCACCTGGCCATCATGAGATCCACAATGAAAAACGCTTCGTTCGAGCGCCGGCGCATCCGCCCTCCGGTGCTCTACCCCGGCACGCCGGTACTGTTGATGACCACGCTGAACGACGATGGCAGCAGCAACATCAGCCCGCTGTCCTCGTTCTGGGCACTGGCCGACCGGGTGGTGCTGGGACTTGGCACGCAGGGCCAAGGCTATCGCAACCTGCAGCTGCGCAACGAATGCGTCCTCAACTTTGCCTCCGCCCCACAGGCCGCGCAGGTTGAAGCGATCGCGCGGACGACGGGGCGTGATCCGGTCCCCGCCGCCAAACAGGCGATGGGCTATGTACACGCGCGTGACAAGTTCGCGCTGGCTGGCTTTACCCAGGTGCCTTCCGCAAAAGTGGCACCCGCGGCGATTGCCGAATGCCCCCTGCAGGTGGAAGTCACGGTGATGGCGATGCACTCACCCAGCGGCGAAGGCGACGCCGGCTTTGTGATGGTGGATGGCCGTGTCCGCTGCGTGCATGCGCATTAGGACATCACCATTGCGGGCACCCAGCACATCGACGTGACGCGCTGGAAGCCGCTGATCTATCTGTTCCGTCACTACCTGGGCGTGAGCGATCCGGTAGGGCGCAACTTCCGGGCCGAACCCGTTGTGCCCATCGGCGTGTAGCCACGCATTCCGCAGGCCATGGAGTCCACACAAATAAAAAAGCCCTGACCGAAGTCAGGGCTTTTCAATTGGAGGCCTCAAGCGGAATCGAACCGCTGTAAACGGATTTGCAATCCGGTGCATAGCCACTCTGCCATGAGGCCAACGTACTGCGCGCCAGGAACGTAGCCCTGACAAGACAAAACCCCAAGATGGGGCCTGTCGGAACATGGAGCGGGAAACGAGACTCGAACTCGCGACCTCAACCTTGGCAAGGTTGCGCTCTACCAACTGAGCTATTCCCGCGTAAGCCGTCATGGTACCGGAAATCCGGAACGCACACCAGCGATTTCACTTTTCTGACTGCGCGCAAAGCCTTGTGGCTCAACGCGCCCCGCCTCGCCGTGGCGGGAGAAAAACAAGGCCCCTGTCGGGGCCCTGTAGAATCTGGAGCGGGAAACGAGACTCGAACTCGCGACCTCAACCTTGGCAAGGTTGCGCTCTACCAACTGAGCTATTCCCGCAGATTCATTCGACCTGCGTCGAAGGAGCGCTATTGTGTCCAAATTCCTTCACGCCGTCAACAGTCTTCACACGATGCGGTCACAGTCGTCCGCAGTGGGTTACGCTGCCCCGCCCGGACCTGCGCGCCCATGTTCCTTCGCGGCAAGCCACTGCTGATCGCCCTGCTGCTGCATCTGCTGGCAGCACTGCTCTATTGGGCCGTGATGCCCTGGGGCCTTGCGTGGTATCGCGCGCACGTCGGATTCGATTCGCACCGAGACATCGGCCTCGGTCTCGCCCAGCTCTACCTGTTCTGGATGTTCATCGCTGCGCAGCCGCTGATCGCCGTGCTGCGCCCGCTGGCTGCCAAGCTCGCGGTGCTGGCGCTGCCGCTGGCCCTGGCCACCTGGACCCTGATGCACCACCATCCACTGCGGGCGCTGTACTTCACGATCGGCCCAGGCCTGCTGGCATTGGCCGCGATCATCGCAACGGCGCGGCTCTCCTCACGCAGCCACGCGCTGCCCATCAGGGACACCGCCGATGCCTAGGCGCTACATCCGCTTGTTCTGGCTGCTGGTCGCGCTGACCTGGCTGGCGCTGATCGCTGCATTGGTCAATGCCGGTTTCACCCCGGACTACTGGCTGCTGCATCAGCTGGAGGAAGGCCACACGCTGCCCTATCCGACCAGCAGCGTGATCGTCTTCGCGTTGCTGGGCACAGTGGAACTGGTCGTGGTCGCGCTGATCGTGCGCCCCTGGAGATTGAAGCGGCTATGGCTGCGCCTGCTGATCGCCTTCGCCCTGCTGCTGGCGTGGTCGGTGCCGTGGATGCTGTCGGCCATGCACCAGCCACCGGTGCATGGCACTCACCTGCTGTGGTTGCTGCTGCTGGACGTGGGCCTGCTGCTGGCGCTGTGCCTGGTCCCACTGGTGAGCGCGTGGCGCACGCTCCGGCATCGCAGGGCCCATGAACCGGCCCCGCCACCGGGCTGAAGTTACTTCCGGAACTCCACCCGCACATGCTGGCCGAAGCGCGCCTTGGCCTCGCCATCGAACTCCAGCACGCACTCCACCACCTTGGCTACGCCACGGCCTGCGTCTTCAGGCAGGCGTGCCTGCGCGAACACCGGGCTGATACGCACCACGCGTGCCGGCGGCAGCGTGCCGGTGTTCTCGGCGCCATCGCTGTCCGGCACCACGGTGGCGTGCATGCCGACCTGCACTGCGTCGGCGTAGGCGGCACTGAGTTCGGCGCGCACCTGCAGCGGGCGCGCCGGCAGCAGCGAAATCGCTGGCTTGCCCGCCTGCACGAAGGCGCCGAGGCCCGGCACCTGGCCGACCACTGTGCCGGCTTCCGGCGCGGTCAGCGACATCTGCTGCAGTTTCAGTTTGGCGTGCTCCAGCTTGTGCTGGGCCATGTCGACCTGCGCACCGGCCACGTCGACATCGGCACGCACACCGGCCAGTTGCTGCTTGGCCGCGTCGGCCTGCTGATTGGATGACACGCCTTCACTGGCGCCGGTGGCCAGGCGGGTGGCGTTGCGCTCCAGTTCGCGCAGCTGCGCCTGGCTGCCCTTCAGCCGGTCATTGGCCAGGGCCAGATCGGCGGTAGCCATTGCCACCTCCTGTTGCAGCAGCGCGCCATCCAGCGACAGCAGGACCTGCCCCTTCTTCACCAACGCCCCCTCCTTCACCGGCGCGGCGCTGATCGAGCCATCCAGCGGCGGCGCCAGCGCAATCAACCCGCCTTCGACGTCGATGATGCCGCGCGCCACCGCGACCTTCCCGGCCGCGCTGCCGGCCTTGCCTGCAGGCATTGGCGCTGGCGTGGGGGCGTCCTTGGAGCAGGCGCCGAGCAGCAACGCTGCGGAAAGGGCCAGGCTGAGCGGGAACAGGTGTGACGTCTTGGTCATGGGGCGGGCTCTACAGTTTCGTTCTGGCGGCGGTCATCACGGACGATGCCGTCTTCCATGGCGATCACCCGATCGGCATGCCGGATCAGGCGTGGATCGTGGCTCACGCACAGCACGGTGGCGCCATGCGCACGTGCGTAGCGATGCAGGATGTCGATCACGCGCTGGCCGTTCTCGGCATCCAGCGCACTGGTCGGTTCGTCGGCGAAGATCAGCGTGGGCGACTTGGCGAATGCGCGGGCGACAGCGACGCGCTGTTTCTCACCGCCGGACAGCTGCGCCGGGCGCATGTGGCTGCGATGGCTGAGGCCGACTTCTTCCAGTGCCCTGCGCGCCAGCGGTTCGCTTTCGCGATTGCGCATGCCGCGGTAGCCCAGCGGCAGCTGCACCTGCTCCAGCGCGGTCAGCGCCGGGAACAGGTTGAAACCCTGGAACACGAAGCCGACGTGGTGCAGGCGGAAACGCTCCACCTCGCTGCGGCTCATGTGCCCCACATCCTGGCCGAGCGCGTGCACGCGGCCACCGTCGGGCGACGACAAGCCCGACAGCAGCGACAACAGCGTGCTCTTGCCGCAACCGGAGGGGCCGGATACCAGGGTCAACTCGCCCGGATAGATATCCAGCGACAGGCCACGCAGCACCGGCACCTGCACATCGCCGGACATGAAGCCTTTTTCCAATGCTTCGGCCCGCAGCGTGGGGGCGACGCCATGTCTGGAGGTCATCGGCCGGTCCTCAACGCAGCAGCAACGATGGATCAGAACGGACCACGCTGCGGACCGCCATGATGCTCGACAGCATGGCCATCACCGCGACCAGGGCCACGCAGCCGAGAATCACCATCGGGGTCAGCTGCACCGGCACGCGCTGGGTCTGCGCGATCAGCAGCACCACCGTACTGAAAGCAGCGGCCAGCAACATGCCCACGCCACCAATCAGCAGCGCCTGCTCGAACACCACCCGCGCCAGCGCATAGCGGCCTGCACCCAGGGCGTTGAGCGTGGCGTATTCGCGCACCGAACCGGCGACCACCGAGGCGAACGACTGGTTGGTGATCACCGCGCCGACGAAGCAGACGATGACCGCCATGAACAGCACCGCGATGCCGGCGCCGGTATCGAACAGCCAGTACTGCTGCGAGCGGCTGGCGAACTGCGGCGCGGTCCAGAATTCGACCGGCGTGGCCTGCCCCATCGAGGCCACCAGACGATCACGCACGCGGTCGGCCAGGTCGGGCGAGCGCAGGCCCGCCACGAAATAGGTGCTGCCTTCATGCGGATCGGTGCCGGCAATGCCGCGCGCGGTATCCAGCGAGGCCAGCACGTTGACGCCACCGAGGCCGCGCAGACCCGGTTGCGCGGCAACCACACGCACGGCCTTGCCGTTGATCCAGGCGCGGTTGTTCTGCAGGTCCACGCCCAGCGTGTCCAGATCGGCGCTGTCGACGATCACCGCACCTGGCTCGCGCAACTGCGCACGCAACTCGGCCGGCAGGATCTGCGCGAACATCATCGCGTCGTCGCGGGTGGAGATGCCGGACAGATACACCGACACATTGCCGGCGCCCTGCGCACTGGAACGCCACTCGCCGTCGACCCACTCATAGGGTTCGACACGGGTGACATCCGGGTCCATGCGCAGGTGGCTTTCCACATCGGCGCTGATCGCATGGCCGTAGTTGACGCTCTGGGTGCCCGGGAAGCCGGCCCAGATATCGGCCGAGGATGCCTTCACGTAGATCGCGGCGGTGCCGAAGATGCCCAGCACCAGTGCGGCCTGCACGATCAGCAGCACGCCGGCGAAGCACATCGCCAGCACCACCGGCAGGAACCGGCGCCACTCGTAGGCCAGGGTCTTGCGGGCCAGCGCGATCATTGCAGCTCGCCCTCAGCCTCGACCGGCAGCGGTGCGCCGCCAAGGGCGCGGTACAGCGAAGCAAACGCCAGCACGCGTGCACCCTGCGCGGCGATCAGATCGCCCTGCGAGGCCAGCGCGGCACGCTGCGTGTCGAGACCCTCGAACTCGCTGGACAGCCCCAGCTGCACCTGCCGCGCCTGGCGTTTGACCTGCTGCCCGGCGGCATCATTCGCCGCGCGCAACGACTGGATGCTGCTGTCCTGCCGCGCCAGGCTGCCCAGCGCGCCTTCCACTTCACTCACGCCTTCCAGCACCGCCTTGCGATAGCCGAGCAGCGCGGCATCCAGCTGCTTCTCATTGGCATGGAAGCGCGCACGGCGCTGGCCCCAGTCCCACAGTGGAATATCGATGTACGGACCGATCGAGGGGCTGGAATCGGAGTTGGAGCGCGCGTTCTGGGTGAGGTTGTAGGCGTACAGGATTGAGCCGCCGAGGCTGACCCGTGGGTACATCGCCGCGCGGGCAGAGCCCTTGTCGGCCGCCGCCTGCAGCACTTCCGATTCTGCCAGCAGGATCTGCGGACGGTGCCGCAGCAGATCCGCCGGCACCTGCTGCAACGCGAACGCACCGAGCTTCGGCGGCGTGCGGTACGCACGCCAGGCCGGGTCAGGGCCATCGCGGCCGAGCAGCAGTGCCAGCGCACGCGCCGCGTTGTCCGCGTTTTCGCCAGCCTGCGCGATCGCGGCGCGGGTCGCCGCCTGCCGCGCACGCAACCGGTCCAGCTCACCCGGCTCATCCAGGTGCAGGCGCTGCCGCACCCGCGCCAACTGTTCGCCACGATCGTCCACGGCCTGCTGGCGGGTCAGCAGATCCTGCTGGGCCTGCGCAACGGTCAGGTCGAGATAGCTGCGCACCACATCGGCGATCACCGCCACCTGCGCCGCGCGGCGCAGCGCTTCAGCATTGCCGGCCGAGGCCTGCGCGCCCAGCTGCGCGCTCTTTGCGGCGCCGAACAGGCCCAGGTCCCAGATCGCCTCGATGCCGGCATGGAAATAGGTGTCGACGGCGGCGGCGTCCTGCACCTGCTTGGCGCTGGCCGAGATTTCCGGCAGGAAGCGCGAATCGGAAGTGCCGGCGACGATGCGCACCGCCTGCAGACGCAACGTGGCCTGCTGCAGGTCGAGATTGCCCGCGATGGCCTGGTCGACCAGGCCGTCCAGTGCCGGGTCGGAGAGCATTTTCCACCACTGACGGGCATCGACCGCCACGCCCTGGCCCTGCGGCACCTGGGTCCAGGCGCTGGGTGTGCGATCAGGCAGGTCCGGGACGGACACCGACATGCAGCCAGCCAGAGCCAAGCTTGCAAGCAGCGCGCCGGGGCGCAGCACGGCCTGCAGGGTGATTCCGCGCCCGGTCCTGGGCACTGCCACTGGAGTGATACGCCTGACCACCAGCCCGCCAACGTGTAGAAGGAGCATGAAGGCTACCGTGCGATTGTGGAGCAAACATGGAGAAATGGTCCGAAAAAGGTCACAGCGCGCGTGCGGTTCAGGCAGCGATGGCATGAGCCTTTCGTCAGCCTTTCAGGGCATGCAGCACACAGAACACTGGACACGATCCGAGGCCATTGGCGCCCACCTCGGCCTTCCCCGGCCGGTTGCCTGCGGCCGTCCCCACGACCATGACACCCCGCCTTCCGGACTGACATGTTCGAAAACGACAGGCCCGGCATACTCGTAACACGCCGGCCATCAAGACGACGGGGTGCGACGACAGCGGCCGCGGTGACCCACATCATGACAAACGAAAAACGCCCCCTTTCGGGAGCGCTTTTCCTGAATCTGGAGCGGGAAACGAGACTCGAACTCGCGACCTCAACCTTGGCAAGGTTGCGCTCTACCAACTGAGCTATTCCCGCTTGGGAGGCGGCATTCTACCGGATTCGCATCGGAGGTCAAGCACGGATCCCGAGGATCCGATGCCATCGATGAAGCACCACTTCATCACCGATGAAAAAATGAAAAACGCTCTCCTGCGAGAGCGCTTCTTCTTGAATCTGGAGCGGGAAACGAGACTCGAACTCGCGACCTCAACCTTGGCAAGGTTGCGCTCTACCAACTGAGCTATTCCCGCTTGGGAGGCGAAATTCTACCTGTTCCGGGGATGACGTCAAGCGGTTTTTTCGAGAACATGCGAGATGACTCGCAGCACGTATCCACGCTGGGCGTGGATCTCCTGGACAACTGCTGATCCACGCCATGGCCCGATAAACCCGCGCCGCGACCCGGTAGATCCACAGCATGCGTGGATGTCGATATCGATGGGGTCCGAGCCCCTTCCTGCGGAAAGGGATCCGACCCCGGCGCTCAGTTGCCCAGCTTCTTCTGCCGCGAGCGCTCGCGTGCGGCGCGCTCGTCTTCGCGCAGGCTCGGCCAGGCGGCGTGCAGGTACTGCAGGCCCGACCACAGGGTCAGCACGGCGGCAATCGCCAGGGTCCAGTCGCCGATGTGGAAAACCGGCCAGCCCATCCAGATGTCTTCCACCGGCACGTTTGGGGCCACCGAATACAGCAGGCACAGCAGCGCGACCATCTGCGCGGTGGTCTTGACCTTGCCGATCATCGCCACGCGCACCTTGGCGCGCTGGCCCAGCTCAGCCATCCACTCGCGCAGCGCCGACACCGCGATCTCGCGGCCGACGATCACCGCCGCCCAGAACGCCATCCACGGCGTCGGATGCCCCTGCACGATCAGGAACAGTGCCACCGCCACCATCAGCTTGTCCGCGACTGGGTCGAGGAAGGCGCCGAACGCCGATTCCAGCTGGTAACGGCGTGCGATCCAGCCATCGAGCCAATCGGTGATCGCGGCCAGGCCGAAGATCGCCGCCGACGCGAAGTTGGTCCAGGTGTAGGGCAGGTAGAACACCAGCACCAGCACCGGGATCATCACGATCCGCAACAACGTCAGCCAGGTGGGCAGGGTCAACTTCATGCTTGCGTGCTTCTCTCTCTACTCGGCCGCATCGGGCGTGGCCAACCCGTGCAGGTTAGCGTAGATGCGTGCCGCAAGGGCGTCATTGATGCCTTCCACCTTTGCGATTTCCGCCTCGCCGGCCGCTTTCAGTCCGACCAGGCCGCCAAAATGCTTGAGCAGGCTGGCACGACGGCGTGGGCCAATGCCAGGGATGTCCTCCAGCTTGCTGGTCATCCGCGCCTTCTGGCGGCGGCCGCGATGGCCGGTGATGGCGAAGCGGTGCGCCTCGTCGCGCACCTGCTGGATGAACTGCAGCGCCGGACTGGCCGCGCCCGGCCGCAATTCGCGGCCATCGGGCATCACCAGCGCCTCATGGCCGGCGCGGCGCTCCACGCCCTTGGCCACGCCCACCAGCAGCACGCCTTCCACGCCAAGGTCGGCCAAGGCAGCCTGGGCCTGGGCCAGTTGGCCGGCGCCGCCGTCGATCAACAGCACGTCCGGCAACACGCCCTGCTCTTCCACTGCGCGACGGAAGCGACGGTCGATGGCCTGGCGCATGGCCGCGTAATCGTCGCCAGGCTCGATGCCGCTGATGTTGAAACGGCGGTACTGCGCACGCACCGGGCCGGCGGCGTCGAACACCACGCACGAAGCCACCGTGGCCTCGCCCAGCGTATGACTGATGTCGAAGCACTCCACGCGCTTGACCGGCTCGGCCAGGCCCAGCATCTCGCGCAGCGCATCGCTGCGTGCGTGCTGCGCGTTGCGGCTGTTGAGTTCGGTGGCCAAGGTCAGCTGCGCATTGCGGCTGGCCAGTTCCACGTAGCCGGCACGCTCGCCGCGCACGTTCCACTTCAGCTGCACCTTGCGCTCGGCCGAGGCCGACAATGCGGCCACCAGCAGGTCGGCATCGGGAATTTCACGGTCCAGCAGGATCTCGCGCGGCGGCTCGAATTCGACGTAATACTGCGAGACGAATGCGGCCAGCACTTCTTCCGCGCTTTCCTCGCCATTGGTACGCGGGAAGAACGGGCGGGTGCCGAGGTTGCGGCCATCACGGAAAGCCAGCAGCAGCACGCAGGCCTGCGAACCCTGCATGGCCACTGCCAGCACGTCCAGGTCAGCGGCGCGGCCATCCACGTACTGGCGGGTCTGCATGCTGCGCAGCGAGGAAATCAGGTCACGCAGGCGCGCGGCCTGCTCGAACTCCAGCGCCTCGCTTGCGGCCTGCATCTGCTCGCCCAGTTCACGGGTCAGCTCATCGCTCTTGCCTTCCAGGAACAGCGCGGCGCGGCGCACCGATTCGGCGTACTCGACAGGCGCCACCAGCTCCACGCACGGTGCACTGCAACGGCCGATCTGGTACTGCAGGCAAGGCCGCGAACGATTGCGGAACACGCTGTCCTCGCAGCTGCGCAGCTTGAACAGCTTGTGCATCAGGTTCAGCGTCTCGCGCACCGCGGTGACGCCGGGATACGGGCCAAAGTAGCGCCCGGGAATGGCACGCGGACCGCGATGCAGCGCGATGCGCGGCCAGTCCTCGCGGGTCAGCAGCACGTGCGGATAGGTCTTGTCGTCGCGCAACGACACGTTGTAGCGCGGCGACAGCGATTTGATCAGCTGGTTTTCCAGCAGCAGCGCTTCGGCTTCCGAACGCGTGACGGTCACGTCCATGCGCGCGATCTGCGAGATCATCGACATGATCCGCGCGTTCTTCGGGCTGCCGTTGAAGTAGCTGCCGACGCGGTTGCGCAGCGCACGCGCCTTGCCCACATACAGCAGGGTGCCGTCGGCGGCGTACATGCGGTACACGCCGGGCGCGGTGCTGAGCTGGGCCGCGAAGGCCTTGCCGTCGAAGGCCGGGGCGGGAACGTCGGTCATTCGCTGATCGGCACTTCGCTGAGCACGCCACTGTCAGGGTCGAAACGCAGCACGGCATGGGCGTCGGTCTCGGCGATCCATACCGCACCGGCCCCCACTGCCAGTCCGGCCGGGCCATGCAGGCGGCGCGGCAGCGGCTGCGTGGTCAGTTCACCGCCGCCCAGACGCAAGGTGCGCAGGCGGCCATTGCCACTGTCGGCGATCCACAGCAGCGGCGCGTCCGGGCTCAGCGCAATGGCCTGCGGAAACTGCAGGCTGGCCTGCGCGCGTGGGCCGTCCTCGCTGCCGAAGCGCCACACTCCCTGCCCGACCAGGGTCTGCACCAGATCACCACGCAGTTGCAGCGCGCGGATCGAGGAGCCCAGGGCATCGGCCACGTACAGCACCTGCTGCACCACCGCCAGCGCGCTGGGCTGGGCGAAGGCGGCCAGATGGCCACTGCCGTCACGATCATCCAGCGCACCACTGCCGGCGCGCCATTGCAGGCTGCGCTGGCCGAGGTGGTAGCTCCAGATGCGGTTGTCGCCGGCCATGGCGATGTGCAGCTGATTGTCAGCGATGGCCAGGCCGACCGGATGGTCCAGCGACACCTGCCGCGCCTGCGTGACCAGGCCTTCCGCCGGCGCACCGGGGCGGCCGTTGCCGCACAGGGTATCGACGATGCCGGTCAACAGGTTGATGCGGCGCACGGCATGGTTGCCGGTGTCGGCGACGTACAGCGCGTCGCGCTCCAGTACCAGCGCCTGCGGTCGGTGGAATGCCGCCTCGGCGAGGTTGCCGTCCATGAAATCGGCGGTGCCCAGCCCGAACTGGCGCAGGATGCGGCCGCCATGACTGCATTCGAGGATGCGGTGGTGGCCACTGTCGGCGATGTACAGGCGCTCGGTACTGACCGCCAGGCCAAGCGGGAAACGCAGCGCCTGGCGTGGTTCCGGGTGCAGCTCAGTGCCGCCGCGCGGCGGCGCGGAGGGGACGCCCAGGCACAGCGCATTCAACGCGCGCTCAAGCTCTCCCGCTGCGCCCTGCCCGACCAGCCGCTGCTGTTCGCGGCCCTGCGCGTCCAGCAGCACCACGGTCGGCCACGACGTGATGCCGAAGCGGCGCCAGCCATCCCAGTCCGCATCGAGCAGCACCGGCATGGCCAGGCCCTGGCGGCGCAGCAGTTTCAGCGCGGCGCCGGCCTCGCGTTCGAAATCGAAACGCGGCACCTGCAGCACCAGTGGCTGCAACTTGCCGGGGTGGCGCGAGAGCCATTGGCCGAACTCGGCCAGGCGTTGCGCGCTCCACGCGGAGGCGGCATTGACGAACAGCAGCGCCACAGGCCGGCCGCGCAGTTCGGTCAGCGTGCAGGGGGTGGCATTGAGCCAAGTGGCGAACTCGGGCAGGTCCGGGACGGGCTGGACGTTCATGACCCGATTATGCCGGAGTCGGCGTCACGCAACAGTCGTGCCACGGCACGTTTCGCAGCATCGTCGACCAGCGTCCAGGCCTGTTCGAAGTGATCGCTGCCGCCGGTGTACGGGTCAGGGATCGCGACCCGACCCGCCGCTCCGGACCACGGCAGGTACAACGCCAGCCGTTGCCGCTGCGCAGGCGTCGCCAGGCGACCGGCATCGCGCAGGTTGGCCTCGTCGGCACACAGGATCCAGTCGAAACGCTCGAAGTCCACGGCCTGCAGCTGGCGCGCGCGCAGGCCGCCGATATCCACGCCATGCCCGGCCGCGCAGGCGATCGCGCGGCGGTCCGGGGGCTCGCCCACATGCCAGTCGCCGGTGCCGGCCGAATCGACCTGCACCCGTCCCGCCAGCGGCGAGGCCGCCAGGCGTGCGCGCAGCGCACCTTCGGCCATCGGCGAGCGGCAGATGTTGCCGAGGCAGACCACCAGCAGCTTCATCGCGCGGCCATCGCCTGCAGCAGCGCCTCGGCGCGCTCCAGGTCCTCCGGCGTATCGATACCCGGCGGGAACGGTTCGGGCGAGATCGCCACACTGATCGGATAGCCCGCCTCCAGCACACGCAGTTGCTCCAGCGATTCGACCTGCTCCAGCTGGCCCGGCGGCATTGCCGCGAACTGCTGCAGGAAACCAGCGCGATAGCCGTAGATGCCGATGTGGCGCAGCCAGGCATGCCCTTCCGGCAGCGTGTCGCGGCTGCGCGCAAAGCCATCGCGGTGCCAGGCGATCGGTGCGCGGCTGAAGTACATCGCTTCGTTGCGCACGTTGCGTACCAGCTTGACCACGTTCGGGTCGAACAGCGTATGCACGTCTTCGACGGCGGTGGCCAGGGTCGACATCGGCGCACTGCCGCCGACCAGCGCCTTGGCCACGGCTCGGATGCCGGCCGCCGGTGCAAACGGTTCGTCGCCCTGCAGGTTGACCACCACCGTGTCGTCAGCCCAGCCGGCGATGCGCGCGCACTCGGCCAGCCGGTCGGTGCCGGACGCGTGCGATGTGGCAGTCATCGCCACCTTCACCTCGGCCATGCCGGACAAGGTATCGGCAATGCGCTGATCGTCGGTGGCTACCCATACCTCGCGGGCGCCGGCCTGCAGTGCGCGACGCGCCACGTGCAGCACCAGCGGCTCACCGCCCAGCAGGCGCAGAGGCTTGCCCGGCAACCGCGAGGCGGCGTAACGGGCCGGGATGGCGACGACGAATTCGGTCATGCGGGCGGTACTCGGCGGGCTCGTAAGAGCAGGAATGTGGCCGGCGGCAGGAGAATGCAAGCGCTGCCGCGCCACTCAGTTGGGTCGCAGCTTGTCCAGGCGGTCGGTCAGCGCCACCCAGAACGCAGCGGGCAGCTCGGCGCGCAACGGCACCGCGTAGTGCCAGTCGTTGCCGAACGTCCGGCATTTCACCGCGTCCTTCTCGGTCATCAGCACCGGCAGCTGGCTGCCGAAGGACAGGTCCTGCGGCTGGTAGGCCTGATGGTCGGCGAACGCATGCGGTACCACGCCGATGCCGCGCGCGCGCAGCATGTCAAAGAAGCGCTGCGGGTGGGCGATGCCCGCCACCGCGTGCACGCGCTGGCCCTTGAACCCGGACAGCGGACGCGCGCGGCCACCAGCCAGCGGCTGCGCGCTGTCGATGTGCAGGGCCATCGGCCACTGGCCGAAACCACAGGCCTGGGCTGCGGTTTCCTCATCGGCCTGGCCCAGGTTGACAACGCGGAAGTCACATTCGGTGGCGCGGCTGACTGGTTCGCGCAACGGCCCGGCCGGGATCATCCGGCCATTGCCGTAGCGACGCTGCGCATCGACCACTTCGATCTCGATATCACGCTCCAGCCGGTAGTGCTGCAGGCCGTCGTCGCAGACGATCACGTCGCAACCGGCCTCGACCAGCGCCTTGCCGGCGGCCACGCGGTCAGCGTCCACGCGCACCGGGACACCGGTCTTCCAAGCGATCAGCACCGGCTCGTCACCGCCTTTGGCGGTCGGCGTGTCCGCCTGCACCCACAGCGGTTTGTCGGCGTCTTCGCGGCCATAGCCGCGGCTGGCGACGCCGGGCTTCCAACCGGCCGCGCGCAGTCGCTCGACCAAGGCGATGGTCAGCGGGGTCTTGCCGGTGCCGCCGGCGGTGATGTTGCCGACCACGATCACCGGTACCGGCAGCGTATAGCGCTTGCGCCAGCCACGCCGATAGGCGCGGCGGCGCAGCGCGGTGACGCCGGCATACAGCGGGGCCAGCAGGCGCATCGCCCACGGGACCGGGCTGCCGTCGTACCAGTACGGCGGGGTCTGGGTACCCTTGCCGGCCATCAGTCCTGCCTTTCGCGGAACTGCATGCTGTGCAGATGCTGGTACAGACCGCCCATCGCAAGCAGCTCCTTGTGGGTGCCGCGCTCAACGATGCGGCCGTGGTCCATCACCAGCACCAGGTCGGCATGTTCGATGGTCGACAGGCGATGCGCGATGACCAGCGTGGTGCGCTCCGGCATCAGGCGCTGCAGCGCATCCTGCACCAGCCGCTCGGACTCGTTGTCCAGCGCGGCGGTGGCTTCGTCGAGGATCAGGATCGGCGCGTCGCGCAGAATCGCGCGCGCGATCGCCAGGCGCTGGCGCTGGCCGCCGGACAGCAGCGCACCATTCTCGCCCACCGGAGTCTGCAGCTGCTGTGGCATGCGCGCGATGAACTCCCACGCATTGGCCGCTTCGGCCGCTGCACGGATCTGTTCCTCGCTCGCCTCCATGCCATAGGCGATGTTGGCGGCGATGGTGTCGTCGAACAGCATGACCTTCTGCCCGACCATTGCCACCTGCCGGCGCAGGTCGGCCAACGGGTAGTCGTCCAGCGCCACGCCATCAAGGGTGATGACGCCGCCACTGGGCTCGTAGAAACGCGGCACCAGCCGGATCAGGCTGGTCTTGCCACTGCCGGAACGACCGACGATGGCGGTGACCGTGCCTGGCTTGGCCACGAAACTGATATCGTCCAGGGCGATGCCGCTGTCCTCGCGGTAACGCAGCATGACGTGGTCGAAGGCCAGCTCGCCGCGCACGCGCTGCACGTTGTTGCGGCCCTCATCACGCTCGACCGGCATGTCGAGGATGCCGAACAGGCGTTCTGCAGCGGCCACGCCGCGCGAGATCGAGGTCTGCACGCTGGTCAGGCGGCGCAGCGAGGGAATGATGGCCATCATCGAGGTCATCAGGCCCATGAACTGGCCGGCGTTGAGGCGCCCGGCCAGCGCTTCGCGGGTCGATACCCAGACGATCACCGCCAGCGCCAGCGCGGCCAGGAACTGCACCACGCTGGACGCCGCCGCACGGGTGACTTCCACCTTCATGTTCAGCGACAGCATGCGGTTGGCCAGGCGCGAATAGCGCGTGATCTCATGCTGCTGGGTGCCGTGCACCTTCACTTCCTGCTGCGCGGCCAGCGACTGCTCGGCCGTCTGCGCCATCGAACCCATGCCATCCTGGATGCCACGGCTGATGCGGCGGTAGCGCTTGCCCACGAAGGACACGATCACCCCGATCAGCGGCACCACCACCAGCATGGCGACGGTGACCTTGACGCTCATCTGCAGCATCACCGCCAGCATCGCGATGATGGTCAGGGTGTCGGCGACCACGGTCTTGAGTGCATCGGCACTGGCCTGGGTGACCTGTTCGGTGTCGAAGTTCAGGCGGCTGACCATCACCGGCGTCGCTTCGGTATCGAAATGCGAGGACGGCAGGTGCAGGTACTTGGCCAGCACCTGTTCGCGCAGGTCGCGCACCACGCTGCGGCCGGTCTTGGCCAGCGCATAGTCGCTCACCCAGGTGGCGACGCTGCGCATCAGGAACAGGCCGAGGATGGTCAGCGGCAGGATCACCGCCATGCGCGGTTCGGGGTTGACGAAACCACGGTTGACCAGCGGCTCCATCAACTTGGTGAAGTGGTAGCCCGCCAGGGCTTCGACCACCATGGCGATGACCGCGGCCACCATGAACACCCAGTAGGCGCGGGTGTACCCCAGCAGACGTTTGTAGATCGGCCACACCGGCGCGTGATTGGAACTCATGGACGCACCTCGGGTGCTGTTGCAATGGCAATACGGCGGAAACCGAGCTGACCCAGCGCGTCTTGCGCGGTCACCACGGCCTGGTAGGGAGTGCGCGCGTCGGCACGCAGCAGCACGGTCTGATCGCGATCGCTGCCGGCCACGGCGGCGATGGTCTGCTTGACCGACTCGACGTCGTTGCGCAGCACTTCCTGATCATTGATGAAATAGCGGCCCTCGGCGTTGATCAGCACGCTGAGCGAGCGCGGCGGCTCGTTGGTCTGCTGCTGGCTCGCGGTCGGCAACTGCACCTGCAGCGTCGAACGCGCGTCGAAGGTAGTGGTGACCACAAAGAAGATGATCAGCACCAGGATGACGTCGATCAGCGGCACCAGGTCGATGTGCGGCTCATCCTGGGATCGGTCGTTGCCGATACGCATCGTTCAGGCCTTCGCCGTAGCGGCGCCAGGCGAGCGCGCGGCCGGCGCCGGGTTCATCACTCCGGGGCGGCCGTCGAGCGTATCCAGCAGGGCGCTGGCTTCCTGCTCCATCTCCACCACGTAACCGTGGATGCGGCCCTTGAAGTAGCGATGGAACATCAACGCCGGGATCGCCACGATCATGCCGGTGGCCGTGCACACCAGCGCCTTGCCGATGCCGCCGGCCAGCTGGTTCACGTCGCCCACGCCGTGGTCGAGGATGCCCAGGAACATCTGGATCATGCCGATCACCGTACCGAGCAGGCCCAGCAGCGGGCCGGCCGAGGCAATAGTGCCCAGTGCGTTCAGGAATCGCTCCATACGGTGCACCAGGTGGCGGCCGGTGTCCTCGATGCGCTCGCGGATCTGGTCGCGCGGGCGGTTGCGCGATTCCAGCGCGGCGGCCAGCAGCGCCCCCAGCGGCGAGTTGGCGCGAAGGGGCTGCAGGTGCGCCGGGTCAAGCTTGCCGCGCGCAGCCCAGGTGCGCACTTCCTGGCCGAGGCCGGGCGGCAGCACTTCAGTGCGCCGCAGGGACCAGAAACGTTCCAGGATGATTGCCAAAGCCAGTACGCCCAACAGCAGCAGCGGCACCATCGGCCAGCCACCGGCCTTGACCAGTTCCCACACGTTTCAACCCTCCGGCCCAACGGCCGCTTGTTCGATCTCCGATAGGATAGCAGCCGACCGCGCCCGCCCAGCGGCATCCCACCACCGGGATGCATGGATACGCTGTTCACGCAGCTGCAGCCCTTGTGGCCCAAGCCATACGCGGATCGCCCCGGAGTCAGCCGTGGCCAGCACTTCGGCCCCCTGCGCCTGCCAGCGCCGCACCACCTCCGCGCGCGGGTGGCCGAAGCGGTTCTGGTGGCCAGCCGAGACCAGCGCCAGCCGCGGCGCCACCGCCGCCACCCAGGGCGCGCTGGAGCTGCCGCCACTACCGTGGTGCGGCACCAGCACCACATCCGCCTTCAGCGCCGCCGGCGCCCCCTGCAACAGCGCCTGCTCGGCCGACCGGCCGATATCGCCGGGCAGCAGCACCACGCCGTGGTGGCTGGCAATACGCAGCACGCAACTGTCCTCGTTGCCAGCCGACCGCCTGCCGGGTGGCGGATGCAGCACCTCGAAGTCGACCCCGTCCCAGTGCCAGCGTAGGCCCTGCCGGCAAGCGCGGGCCCCGACGATGCCACTGCCGGCCGGCGCCAACAGCCGGAGCCTCGGAAACTGGCGGCGCAGGCTGGCCAGGCTGCCGGTGTGGTCCAGGTGATCATGGCTGAGCATGACCTGTGCGGGCACCGCTTGCCCCAGCGCGCGCAGGGTCGGCAACAGGATCCGTTCATTGCCCTCGCCGCCGGTCGGCGGCCCAACGTCATACCAGAGTGCATGCCTGGCCGTGCGCAGCAGCACCGCCGTGCCTTGGCCGACATCGTGCACCAGCACCTGCAGCTCTCCCTCGGCCGGCGCATCGCGGGCCGGCCACAACAGCGGCAGGCACAGTAGCAGCCCGGTCAGGCCGCCCGCGCTACCGCGTGGCAGCAGCCACCAGAACACCCCCAGCAGCGCCGCCGGAACCGTCCAGCCCGGCGCCTCGGCCAGCCACCACATCGCCTGCGGGTGCAGTGCCAGCGGCTGCAGGACCTGCCAGCTCAGGTCAAAAAGCCACGCCGCTGCGCGCCAGGCCCAGCGCCCCGCCCCGTCATGCAGCGCGTGCAGGGCGGTGCCGAGCAGCGACAGCGGCACCACCAGCAGGGTCCACCACGGAATGATCGGCAGGTTGACCAACGGCCCCAGCCGCGCGCTGCCGCCGAACAGGGCCACGCCCAATGGCAACAGTCCCAGGGCAGCCACCCCCTGCGCGGCGAGAAAGCTGCGCAGGCCACTACCGACGCCCTCCGAGCGGGCCTGCGGCAGGCACCACAACAACCACAGCACCCCACCGAAGCTCAGCCAGAAACCCGCCGACAGCACTGCCAGCGGCGCCGGCAGCACCATCGCCATCGCGGCCAGGGCCAGCCCCTGCCCGGTTCCCAGCGGGCGGCGCCCGGCACGGGCCAGCGCGACCAGGCCGATCATCACCGCCGTACGTACGGTGGGAAGCGAGGCGCCCGCGACCATGGCATAGGCCGCCGCGGCCAACGCGGCCGCACAGGCCGCCGCCTGTGGTCGAGGCCAGCATCGCCCCAGCCACGGGCACAGCCACCACAACACACGGCACACCAGCACACCGACGCCGGCGACCACGCCGACGTGAAAACCGGAAATGGCGACCAGATGGGTCAGGCCCAACGCGCGCAGATGTTCCCAGTCGGTATCGGACAAACCCCGGGTATCGCCCAGCGCCAACGCCTGCACGAAGCGCGCGGCAGGATGCGCAACCTGTGCAGGAATGGCCGCACTGCTGCGCTCACGCCACGCGGGCAGGCCCTGCGCGGGCAGCATCTCGCGCGCCCGGGCGGGATCGCGCACCGTGCCACTGCCGGCCAGCCCCTGCAGCAGCGCGTGCCGCTCACCATCGAAACCGCCGGGGTTGATCCGCGATCGTGGCGCCTGCACACGCAGCACGAGCGACCAGCGCGAACCAGCGCGAACCGCATGGCGCGCGGCGTCGGTGCTGCCCGAGGCCGGCGCGCGCCAGGGATCATTCCAGGTGACCTGCAGGCGCCTGCCCTGCAAAGAGGGCAACGCGTCGGCGGCATCAACCTGCAATACAAAGCGTGTGTAGCCGGGGCCGCCGCGCGGCAGATCGATCACCCTTCCGCTGACCTGCACCTCCTGCGCCGGTTGGCCGGGCGGAAGCTGTTGCCGCAGTGCCCACTGCCCGTGCAACGCCGCCCATGCCATGCCCAGCACGACCATTGCCGCGGCACGTCCACGCCAGCGCAGCAACCAACCGGCAAGGCCGGCCACGGCCAACGCACCGCACAGCCACAGCGGCGGCAGCTCCGGCAGCTGCACACAGGCCAGCGCCCCCAGTACCAGCGCAGCGGCACAGCGACGGCCAAACAGGGGAGCAGCGGAACGTCCGGCAACCATTCCGCCAGCCTGCGGCCCAGCGCGGCGGTACGGCTATCGGGCATTGCCGCGTGCGACTGTCAGCGCCGCACGGTACCGCGGTGGAAATTGACCCGGAAGCTGGCGCCTCCGCCAGCGGCTTCACCCACGCTGACCGAGCCGCCGTGGTGCTGCACGATTTCCTTCACCAGATGCAGGCCCAGGCCGCTGCCGCTGCCAGCGGCGCGCAGGCGATGGAAAGGTTCGAAGATCGCCTCGCGGTCGCCCACCGGAATGCCCGCGCCCTGGTCGCTGACTTCCAGCAGGCCGCGCTCGTCCAGGCGAAGGCAGATGGTGCCGCGGCCGCCGCCGTGGACGATGGCGTTGTGCACCAGATTGGCGATGACCCGGCCCAGTGCCAGGTTGTCGCCATGGATCCACACCGGCGCCTCCGGCGCGTCCACCTCGAAGCCGTAGCCTGCCCCGACCACCAGCGGTGCCAGTTCGGCCGCCGCTTCACGCACCAGCAGCGCCAGGTCCAGCCGCTGCAGCGCGCCGACATTGCGATCAAGCCGCTGCAGGTCGAGCAGATGTTCGGCCACATTGCCGAGGCGGGCGACGTCAGTCAGCAGCTGCGACTTCAGATCACCCTGCGGCAGCTGCGACAGGCGCGCCTGCACCACCGCGATCGGAACGCGCAGTTCGTGCGCGGCATCGGCGAGGAATTTGTCGCGCGCGGCGTAGCCCTGCTGCACCTTGTCGATGGCATCGTTGAAGGCCTCCACCAGCGGCGCGACCTCGGTCGACACCAGCCGCGCATCCAGCCGTGCGCCGGCCTGGCCGATGTCCAGTTCCTTGGCCTGCTGCGCGGAACGACGCACGCCGCGCATCGCGCGATGTATCACCGTCGGCATCACCAGCAGCGTGACTACGATCAGCGGCAGGAAGAACCACAGGCCGATCAGGCGCAGCACCATCAGCGCGCCATCCAGCAGGCCGCCCTTGGGTGCGCCGCCGACCATCACGGTGATGCGGCGCCCTTCTTCGGTGCGGATCATCACCCGCGCCACATCCAGGTAGGGCGGCACCAGCGAGCCGAGTTCGGTGGCCCCCAAGGTCGGCAGCCGTGCCAGCAGCGGCGCGTGGATGGCCGGGATGGTGCCGCGCTCCAGCCAGACGCCCTTGTCATCGACCGCCGCGAACCAGAGATTGCCTCCGGCCTCGGCGTCGAGCTTGTTCCAGCGCGCCTGGTCCAGCACCAGGCGTCCACCTTCGCTGTGCACGGCCTTGGCCACCGCTTCGGCCATGAACATGTCCATGCCCCAGGTATCCTTGTCGCCCCAGGTCAGGATCAGCGCGACCACCGCGAACAGCACGGTGAACGCCTGCGCCAGGAACAACCGCCAGGCCAGGCCCAGGGTGATGGATCGGATCGGGCGTGCCATCTCAGGCCTCCGCCAGCAGGTAGCCGACGCCGCGGATCACATGGATCTCCACACCTGCCCCGGCCTGTTGCAGTGCTTTGCGCAACTTGGAGATATGTGCGTCGAGTGCGTTGGACTGGATCTCATCATCGAAGCCATACACCGCCGCCTCCAGAGCGCTGCGGGTAACCGTGCGCCCCTGCCGCATCGCCAGCGCCTGCAGTACCAGCACCTGCCGTCGCGGCAATGCCAGTGGCTGGCCCTCCACCTGCGCCTGCAGCGATTCGAAATCGAATTCCAGCCGCCCCAGCCGCAGGCTCGGCGTCACCATCGCCGATGGCCGCCGTGATACCGCACGGATACGCGCCATCAGTTCCTCGATCGCCACCGGCTTGACCAGGTAATCGTCGGCACCGACATCCAGGCCTTCGACCTTGTCCGACAGCGTGCCCTTGGCGGTCAGCATGATCACCGCCAGGTTCGGCCGCAGCGCGCGCGCGGTGGCGACGAAACCGGCGCCATCACCATCGGGCAGCTGCCGGTCGAGCAGCATCAGCTGGTGCACCGGTTCACGCAGCGCGTTCGCCGCCTCGGCCAGGCTGCCGACCACGTCGGCGACCACGCCTTGCCGCTCCAGCCCCGATTGCAGGGCACGGGACAGGTCAGGATCGTCTTCGACCAGGAGGATGCGCATCGGGGGCTCGGCTGCCGGAAACGGTGCCGATCATAGTGCCTGGCGCCGGCTTTTTCCGCTTTGGCGTGGCCGATGCGCAGGCGCAATGTTCTGACAATGTTGCCCCGCCAGCATGCACAGCCATCCTCTGCGAAGTCGCTGATCGATGCCCTCACTGTCCCCGGTCCTGCTGCGCCCGTTCGTGTTCTCCGCTGCCATCGGCATGCCACTGTTCGGCCACGCCGCCGGCAAGGACCCGGGCGTACAGGGCGGCATCAGCGTTGGCGCGACCTCCGGCGCATACGCGCACTGCGGCGCCAAGCCACTGGTGGTGCCGGCCATTGCCTGGCGGGGCCAGCGCTTCTTCGCCAGCCCCGGCTCACTGGGCATGTACCTGTACAAGGGCCGCTGTTCGACTAATACGGCATCAGCGATGAGGAAGCACTGCGCTCGGGACTCGCCGCCTACAGCCCGGGCAGCGCCACGTCACCGAGCCTGCAGATCGCGGTCAGCACACCACTGGGCACCCGATGGCGCGCGACCGGCGTCGTTGCCAGCCAATGGTTCGGCGATGCAGTGAAGAACAGCCCGATGGCACGACGTGGCACGCAGACGTCGGCCTTTGTTTCCCTGATGCGCTCGTTCTGATCGAGCGTCCGCTACGGACAAGGACCCCCCATGGCCTCCGTCTCCCCCGCTACCGACGCACACGCGATCCTGCGCGCACCCGACCTGGACAGCGCCGAGCGCGTCTACCTTGGCCTGATGCCCGATCTTGAACATGTGGACGCGCTTGCACGGCGCGCCCTGGGCCAGCCGCGCGCTGCCGACGCGGCCCGGGGCTATGCACTGTCGATGACCCTGGTGGGACTGCGACTGCAGGAACTGGAAATGGGCGAAGCCAGCGCGAAGGAACACCGGCAGGCCACTCTGCACAGCCTGCGCCAGGCCTTCAGCGTCTGATCGCAGCTTTCCTGCGCGGCCTGCAGCCATGCTGCAGGGCAGCGCGTGGGCTCAACGGAACGTGGTCCAGGCCAGTACCGCCGACAGCAGTGCCACCCAGATCACCGCCTTGAAGGTGCCTTCCAGCATGTTGCCGCCGAACAGCAGCTCGAAGAAGGGATTGGGCCTGGAAACCGGCACATGGTCGCTCATCGGAGAAAGATCCTGACAGTGGATGATGGATGCCTGCGCATGCGTGCGCGGGTGCCACTGTAGTACACCCAACGCACCTGCGGGCAGCGGAAGAACATCCGCTTAACAACCCGCGCGCCGATTCGGGTATGTTCGACCCAATGCTGCGTTCAAGGATGATCGATGCTCAAGCGCGTCCTGTTCCCCGTCGTCGCCCTGTTGCTGTCCGCGCTGATCGTCGCGCTGGGATGGCAGAACCGCCAACTCCGGCAGATCAACGAACAGATGGCCACGCAGCTGCAGGACATGCGGCTGGAAGCGCACGGGCTCGACCTGGGCAGCCGCCCACAGACGCTGGCGCTGCGCACTACCCACCAGAGCGAGGTCGCCATCGGTGGCTCGCGCACGGCGCCGCAGATCCTCTACTTCTTCTCCACGGCGTGCCGCTACTGCCTGGCCTCGATGCCGCAGCTGCGGCAGATCGACGCCGCACGCGGCAACAGTGAACTGGTTGGCGTCGGATTGCCTCCCTACGATCAACTGGCCGACTACGCCGGCACGCATGCGCTGCGGTTTCCCATCGCCGTCGACAGCGAAGGCGCCGCGTCCACCCGCTATCGCGCCACGGTCACGCCGATGCTGATGGTGCTGGCCGCCGATGGCAGCGTGGCCTACAAGCACGTCGGCCAACTCGATGACCAGGTCGTGCAGGCGGCCATGAAGTCACTCGCACCGATCGCCGCACTGCCCTGATCCCGATCGCCGCGCTCATCGTCACAGCGCGCTGTCATTGCATTCGCGCCACAACCGGCACTCCGGTGCCTACGGCAACTGCACCACCACAACGTCAACCAAGGAGAGATGCATGATCGGAAAGAAAGTTCTTTCGTCCGTCGCCGGTATCGTTGTTGTCGCTGCCATGGCGTTCGGCGCCAGCCAGGCCTTCGCGGTCTCGCCCAAGACCGGGTATGCACCGGGCTGTGAACCGCACCCGCAGTGCCCGTTCGGCAATTCGGGCAAGCACGGCCAGCTGCTCTGCTGCGATCCGCTGTAATCCACGTTCACACCGACTGTTGGAGATACCCATGATCAGGAAGAAGCTGTCTGCATGGATCGGCGCCGCCGCCGTGGTGGCCGCGCTGTGCTTCGGTGGTGCCCAGGCCTTCGCGGCACCGGCCAAGACCGGATTCGCGCCCGGGTGCGAATACACGCCGGGTTGCCAGTACGGCGGCAATGGCCGCTGGAGCGGTGGCCGCGTCTGCTGCCAGGTGCCCTGAGCAGCGCCACACGCAACGGCCCGGGTTCCAACCCGCCGTGCGTGGATGTGTGATGGCCAACCCGCACCGGCCATTGTGCCGGGCCGCCCTCCGGGGCGGTCCGGTACTTTCCGGTCCCGTTTCATCCTCTCCGGACCGCCTTGGCGCGCGCTTTACCGGCTTTCGTCGCATACCGGTTTCACACGGCAGGACGCGGTGCCACGCTGGGCTCCCTTCTCCGGAGCACCGTGCCATGCCGATGCTTGCCCTGCTGCTGTTGTGCGCTGGCCTGTTCGGCCGCGATGCCGACGTCGGGGATGCGTCCCTGCGCGGCCAGATCCTGCAGGCCGAAGCCGTGCGCAGCGGCGCCCCCTCGACAATGCAGCCGCAAGCGGGCCCGACCGCGCTGCAGCTGTACCGGCTGCGCCAGGACCGGGTGCTGCGTGTCGGCAGCCAGCACCTGCTGGCCGACGCGACCGGGGGCGCACATCGTCGGGCCGGCTCGGCACGCTTCGCGCAGATCTGGGAGCGCGTGGATGGGCACTGGCGGATGCAGCGCATGGTCAGCATCGACGAGTGGGGCGCGCAGCGCTGAGCCGTGGTTGCCAGCGCAGATGCCGGCCACACGCGAAAACGAAAAAAGCCGGCCCCGGGGCCGGCTTCGTCCTGATCCACCGCTGCACCGGCAATGCCGGGAGCCAGGTGGTGGGCGGTACAGGGTTCGAACCTGTGACCCCTACCATGTCAAGGTAGTGCTCTACCGCTGAGCTAACCGCCCATCTTGTTCTTGCCGCCCGAAAGCTGGCCTTGGTACGTAAAAACCCGGCGCCAAGGCCGGGCTTTGCAGGTCACGATACCTCTCTTGCGAGGAGATCGTGGTGGGCGGTACAGGGTTCGAACCTGTGACCCCTACCATGTCAAGGTAGTGCTCTACCGCTGAGCTAACCGCCCGTTTTGCTTCTGCATTTCCGCGATTGCGTCGGTGCAGGCCGCGTATATTACGGATGCGGGCCGTGAAGCGCAACACTTTTGTGAAGATGAGGCTGCCCCGCCGCGTTCAGCCGAGGCTGGCCTCCTTCAGCTGCCGGATCTGGTCGCGCACGCGCGCGGCGTCCTCGAATTCCAGGTCCTTGGCGTGCTGGTACATCTGCTGTTCCAGCGCCTTGAGCCGGGCCGCCAGCTGCGCCGGGCTGAGCGAGCGATAGTCGGCGCCTTCCTCGGCCACGCCTGCCCGGCTCTTGCCCTTGCCCTTCTTGGCTTCCTTCTCGGCTGCATCGGAACGGGCGCCTTCCAGTACGTCGACGATCGGCCGCGCCACCGAGCGCGGCACGACGCCGTGTTCCTCGTTGTACTCGACCTGCTTGGCGCGGCGACGGTCGGTCTCGTCGATCGCCGCCTGCATTGAGCGGGTGATCTTGTCGGCGTAGAGGATCGCCTTGCCGCGCACATTGCGCGCGGCACGGCCGATGGTCTGGATCAGCGAGCCGGTGGAGCGCAGGAAGCCTTCCTTGTCGGCGTCCAGGATCGCCACCAGTGACACCTCGGGCATGTCCAGGCCCTCGCGCAGCAGGTTGATGCCGACCAGCACGTCGAACTTGCCCAGGCGCAGGTCGCGGATGATCTCCACGCGCTCGACCGTGTCCACATCCGAGTGCAGATAGCGCACACGGATGCCATGTTCGGTGAGGTACTCGGTGAGGTTCTCGGCCATGCGCTTGGTCAGCGTGGTCACCAGCACGCGGTCACCGGCCTTGATGCGCTCATTGGCCTCGCTCATCAGGTCGTCCACCTGGGTACCGACCGGGCGGATCTCCACCACCGGATCGATCAACCCGGTCGGGCGCACCACCAGCTCGGTGATCTCGTCACCGGCCTCGCGGTACTCGTACGGCCCCGGCGTCGCCGACACATAGATGCTGCGCGGGCAGCGCTCTTCCCACTCTTCGAAGCGCAGCGGCCGGTTGTCCAGCGCCGACGGCAGGCGGAAACCGAACTCGACCAGGGTTTCCTTGCGCGAACGGTCGCCCTTGAACATCGCGCCGATCTGCGGAATGGTCACATGCGATTCGTCAATCACCAGCAGCGCATCGGCCGGCAGGTAGTCAAACAGGGTCGGCGGCGGCTCGCCGGCATTCTTGCCGGTCAGATGCCGCGAGTAGTTCTCGATGCCGTTGCAGAAACCCACCTCGGCCATCATCTCGATGTCGTACTGGGTGCGCTGGGCCAGGCGCTGCGCCTCCACCAGCTTGTTCTGCGCGTAGAGCTGCTCCAGGCGCTGCTTCAGTTCGACCTTGATCGTCTCGATCGCCGCCAGCACGCGCTCGCGCGTGGTCGCATAGTGGGTCTTCGGGTAGACGGTGAAGCGCTGCATGTTGCGCAGCGTCTCGCCGGTGAGCGGATCGAACAGGGTGATCTTCTCGACCTCGCCATCGAACAGCTCCAGGCGCAGCGCCTCGCTGTCCGATTCGGCCGGGAACACGTCGATCACTTCGCCGCGCACGCGGAACGTACCGCGCTGCAGCTCGTATTCGTTGCGCGTGTACTGCAGCTGGGTCAGGTGGTTGATCAGATCGCGCTGGTCGATACGCTCGCCTTTGGACAGGATCAGGCGCAGCGACAGATAGTCTTCCGGTGCACCCAGGCCATAGATCGCCGACACCGTCGCCACCACGATGGCATCCGGGCGCGACAGCAGGGTCTTGGTCGCCGCCAGCCGCATCTGCTCGATGTGCTCATTGATCGAACTGTCCTTCTCGATGAAGGTGTCCGACGACGGCACGTAGGCTTCGGGCTGGTAGTAGTCGTAGTAGCTGACGAAGTACTCCACCGCATTGTGCGGGAAGAACGCCTTGAACTCGCCATACAGCTGGGCCGCCAGCGTCTTGTTCGGCGCCATGATCAGCGTCGGCTTCTGCACATTCTGGATGACGTTGGCGATGGTGTAGGTCTTGCCCGAGCCGGTGACGCCCAGCAGGGTCTGCTTGGCGATGCCTGCTTCGAAGTTGCTGGTCAGCTTCGCGATGGCATCAGGCTGGTCGCCCGCCGGCGAGTACGGCGAGACGAGTTCAAAGCGGTCGCTCATGGTGTTGCCAGTTCCCGGGAACGACAAGTATACGGGCCAAGGAGTGACGGCCAGCTGAGGGGTTTCCGGGCAGGATGGCGCGGCGATGGCTGATGGCGCCGCGGTCGCCCGGCTGGGACGCTTGAGCCCATGCACTCCCTCCCCGCTCCCTCCCGTTCAGCGCTACGCGGCATGCACCTGCTCGAACTGCTGGTGGTCGTGGCAGTGCTTGCGGTGCTGCTGGCCGCCGGCTGGCCCGCGCTGCAGGAACTGCTGCTGCGGCAGCGAGCGGAATCCACCCGCCTCAGCCTGCAGTCCGGCCTGGCCACCGCGCGCTACCAGGCGATCATGCGGAGGGCACTGATCGGCCTGTGCGCAAGTCCCGACGGGCGCCACTGCGGCGACGATTGGAGCCTGGGCTGGATCGTGTACAGGACCGACGGCCGGCGCCAGCCCCCTTCCTCCACCGAGTCCATTCTGCTGCACCAGTCCGGGCTTTCAAGCGTCAGGATCAGCGCCGCCAGCAGCGCTGGCCGGCCACAGCTCTACTTCCAGCCCGATGGACGCAGCCCGGGTGCGAACCTGACACTGCGCATCTGCGTGGACGACCGTGAGCGCTCCCGGGTCATCGTCAGCAACAGCGGGAGAATCCGCTCGACCCGTAGCAGGGACACGCCACCCTGCTGACAACAAAAAAGGCTTGCGGATAACCGCAAGCCTTTGATGCGTAATACTTGGCGCCCGAAGTTGGACTCGAACCAACGACCCCCTGATTAACAGTCAAGTGCTCTAACCGGCTGAGCTATTCGGGCGGGGAGGCGCATTGTAATCACCTCCAACAGAGAGCGCAACACTCTTGTTCATGGTTGCCACATGCACCTTCTCCACTCAAATCACCAGCAGTCGGACAAGGTGCCCTGGGAGGTCTTCACGTTGGCTTGGTTGAGCGTCAGATCGCCACATTTGTCCTTGGTCTGGGCGTTGGCAGCCTTCGCAGTAAGGGTAAACGCCGACTGCGCGGTCTCCATGGACAGCGTGTAGGCCGCGGTGCCGCCCTCGCGTGGCGAATTGATGGACTCACCTCCACCCGGGAAGGTGAAGCCCACATAGCTGTTGTTGATGGTGTGGTAGCGCTCGGCCAGTTGCGCGTACTCCACCAGATCGGCCTTGGCCTGAGCCCGCCGCGACTTGAGCACATGCGCGCTGTAGTTCGGATAGGCAATCGCGGCCAGGATCGCCACAACCGCCACCACGATCATCAGTTCGATCAAGCTGAAACCGCGGGCCACGCGGCCTCTGGTGAACGGTATACGCATCGCGGTGGCTCCTGAAGGCGGCAAAGAACGCATGTTGATCACTGGATCTGCCTCCACGACTGGCGGCCACATGGGTACGGCAGGTACATCGGTTCCGCACCGGCCACCGATATCTGCATCAGGCAGGCTTCACCCGGCGGCGTCGGCGGCGGGCTTCCCGGCTTGCCTGGGTCCGGCGGCGCAAGGCGAGGCACCACTGAGGTGGTGACATCCCGGACCGGTGCATTGCCGCCGGTTTTCAACGAAACACCAGCGGTGCCGGCCCCGGGCGATTTGCCATCGGGCGAACCGAATCGGACCTGCGACAGTGATGCATCGCCACTGCTGGCCTGGAGGCCGAACAGCCAGTTCGAACCGTCCACCGAGCAGCCCTGCGCCTCGGAAGGAATATAGGTCGGGAAGAACACCACACCGGAAACGATGCGGGGATTGCCGACTGCACGCTCCTTCGCGGCAAGCGTGACCGTCCAACCACGACTCACGGTCGGAGTGGTCCCTGCGGTCAAGGTCCGCACCCCATCGGAGAAACCTGCCGCATAGGTTCGCAGATTGGAGGAGGTCAGCGCGGTCCTGGGCTGACCTGCTTCGATGTCATTGACGCCGTACAGGGCCTGCTGTGCCGAATCGTTCTCGTCGCCATAGTAGGAGAAGCTGCCGGTACCAAAGATCAGCAGCGCGCCGCCTGACGATCCGGTGGTCACGGTCATGCCGCCGGTAATCGGCTGGCGATAGGTGAGCCGGTTGCTGGCGTCAACGTGGGTGTTGGTGGTGAACAACGGAACCGTGGGCGCGACGTTATCGCGCAGGTCGAACTTCCAGATCGCGCCACGCTTGTCGGCTGCGTACACGGTATCGGCCAGCCCATCACGCACCTGCACGTTCTGTCCGGTTCCACCCCAGCGATCGACCACCACAATGTTGCCCAACCCGTTGCTGCCGGACGGCAGGTTGGTGCCCGACTCGACGGCTTCGATCATGCGGATGGTCGGCGCGCTGCCTGCGGCCATGTCGACGACGAACAGCACCGCCTTGCCGCTGCTGCTTTCATAGCCGTTGCCGAAGATCGCCCTGAAGGTGACAGAGCCATCGGCATTTTTCATCGGCACGATCACCGGTTTGCCCAGCACATGGCCGATGTTGGCCCGCACTTCGCTGTCCAGCGCCGAATTCAGATCGCTGATTTCCCACAGCAGGGAGCCAGTGCCACCAAAGCTGCCGGGATCAGACACATCCAGCGCGAACACACTGCGGCCACCCGCACCGGCAGTACCCACCAGCGAAGTGCTCCAGCCAGCGCTGCTGTAGGTATCGCTGACCGTAATCGGGCCATCGACGTAATAGCGATGCTGGAAGCGCTGGGTGTTCTCATTGGTCGGATCGTAGGGCAACAGCAGATTGCCCATATGGCCCAGCGAGGTGGACGGAATATAGGCGAAGAGTTCCTTGCCGCCGTCGCTGTCCAGCTCGCCATCGGCGCCCATTCCACCATCAAACCCGTGCAGCATGCCGTCATTGGCAGCGGCATAGACCATGTAGCGGCGATCATCGCGCTTGGTGGCCATGTACCGGGCATAGGTGCTGCCCGCAGTACCCGGCAGGCGGCGATAGCCGTAATCGTCCAGCGGCGAGCTCAGCACCGGGGTGGACGTAATGATGTCGCCCAGTACCGTGCTGCGGTCACGCAGCTTGCCGCCATTGCGCTTTTCGTTGCCGGTGGCCCCTCGCAGATAGGCCACCGCGGTGGCCGAGTTGGTGGCCAGCGCGGTGATCTCGGATTCAGAGCAGATCTTCATGCCCGGATACAACGAGCCTGACTTGTCACACAGATTGGCCAGGCTGACATTGTTGCCGGTGAAATCCACCAGCGCCCCATTGCGCCAGAAGCGGATGCGACGCGCTGCCGCAGCAGGCATCTGCGCCGAAGCCTCCCACGCCTCCTCAGAAATGATCGCGCGGGTCGTTTCGTCGACCTTCAACTTGAACGCATGCAGCTTGCCGTACCAGTCGGTGCCATTGTTGGTTGCTTCGTAGAACGGCTCAACCGACAGCGAGCCCACGCCGATGCGCGCACCGGTCAACGAACGCGAACCGGACGGCGTGGCGCCTTGGGCGACGTTACTGATGATGCGGCGCATGGCCGCCGTGATATCGCCCGGACGCGTAGCGTTTACCATTTCACCGCGGGTCTCATACACCGCGTTCCACAGCTCATCGACCGCCTCCGGCTTGAGATCCTGCGTCGACGTCGGGAAGCTCGGCTTGTTCACGTAGGGATTGGGGCTGAGTACCCACGGCCGCTTGGGATCGGGCAGATACTTGACACCGAACTCCTTGCCCAGCGTTCCCAGGGTCACGCCATAGAAGTTCATGTGCAGGTGCTTCTGACAGTCCAGCGCCGGGTCTGGATTGGCCCCCTTGCACTCGGAAGGCACCGGCACGGAGTACGTTTCCTTGCTTTCCACCAGGGAATTCTCGTAATACGGCTTCACCAGGTCCTTCATCAACGTCTTGTTGCCGCTTTCGTTGATGTAGCCGTCGGTGAACAACATGCCGGCATTCTTCTGGCACGACAGCAGCACCGGCGCTTTCGCATCGGTGCGCTTGAACTGCTGGCCCAGATAGTCGGCCGCCGATCGATTGGGCGTACTGCTGCTGGCCCGCATGTCCTTCATGATGTCATCGAGAAGCGCCGCCTTCTCATCATCATTGGTCATGTTGTACATCGTGACGTTACGCCGGTTGTTGATACGGAACCAGCCGACGCGCAGGTTGGTCTGGTCATGCAGCGCAGTAGTGGCCGCGCCGATCAGTGATTCACGACGCGTCCGATACAGACTGAACCAGCGAGCGAAGTTACCCATGGCCTCGTTGTACTTGGCCGTATTGTTGCCGAAATTGGCAAGCTTGATTTCGTACTTGTACAAGGTGCCCGGGCGGCCACCCACAGGATTGGTCACCGCCACCGGTGACGCGGTATAGCCATACCCTGCCGGCAACGTTGCCCGATCCGCCAGATAGAACGTAGCGGGGAAGAACACCATGGCCGCACTGCAGCTTGAGGTGAGGGTGACTGCCCTGGAGCCGACTACGCTGAAACTGCCATCGGTCGTGCTGTTGCTGTTGTTCAGATCGCTACAGCGATTGCGTTCGATACGCGTGCCCGGTGGGAGCACCATGCCGCTGTAAAACTGGAAACGCCACGCCACATTGCTGCCGTTGACCACAATGGACGTGCTCGTCGAATCGACGGTCAGGTTCAGCGTACCGGTTTTCAGCGAGAAGGCGCTGCTCGGCCGAGGATCCAGCGGCACACTCTTGGGATCTATACCCGACTTTGGAAAGTCGGCATTGGGTGCCGGAAGGCCCGTCTTCCAGTACGAGTATGTTTCGCGCGGATCGAAGTAGGAGGCGTTGACGTCCGGAGAACGGACGAAACCGTACGCATCCAGCGGCGGCAGCGCCACATTGGAGTCCCGACCGTAGCTTGGAAACACATAGTGATACAGCTGGCCGCCATCAACGTAGCCGTTGGGCTCGCTGCCGGTGTAAAAGCTCCTCCCGCCCCAGCGGTAGACGCCGTCGCGGGTATTGTTCAGTACTTCCCAAAGCATCGACCCGGAATCGTCCAGCGCCATCAGGAACGCCGGGGCCGTCTGCACCTGGATGTTCAGCGGTGCCTGCGCCAGCGTGCCCTGCGCCTGGGCGGCCATCAGGCTGTAGATGAAATAGCCTCCCCCCAGCGCCAGTGCGCCGCCGCCTGCGGCCATGAAGCGGAATTTGCGCGAAGCCATGGCCTGCGTCCTCAGAGTTTGAATACGGTATCGATCACCACCGACGACGAACTCGCATCGGCATCGTCGGTGGCGAACCCGGTGATCTGGTAGATCGGTGTGGTGTCATCCAGCGGTTGCCCCATGTCCAGCGACGACTCGCCGATCACGCAGCTGTCAATCTGGCGCACATTGACGGCCGGCGCGGTCTGGTCGCGGCGATCCTCTGCCCAGCTGGCCGGATCAAAGCCGTCGTCGCAGACCCGCGACACGTCGCCTGACTGCAACAGGCTTCCTTCGCTCACATTTTCACGATTGGCGAGCTGCTCAACCGTGCGCTCGGCCGCACGCACCACGCCTTCCGAATTCTGGAACGCGCGATTGGCCGCCCGGTAATTGGCCGCCATCTTTTCCTGCATGCCAGCCACCTGCATGCCTGCAATGCCCAGCAACGCGAGCAGGATGAGCATGATCAGGGCCACATACAGCACCGCGCCCTTCTGCTGGCGGTGAGCGGTGACAGGTCTGAATGAACGCGGGAAATGAGTCATGGTCAGTTTCCGAACAGGCGATTGCGCAGCGCAATCGACACTTCATAGCTGGAGCGGAAGTGACCGTCGGACTTGTCGCTGTTGGCAAATCCCACGCCAAGTACCGACAGCGCATTGGCGGCCTTGCCCGAGGACGATGGCGACGGGCTGCGCGCCAGCAATCCGACCTGCACCTGCCCCACCCGCAGCCATTGCGCGGCGCCACTGGCGTTGGCCTCCGTGCTGACCCCGCCAGCTGCGGCGAACTCGGTGATGTTGCCCGCCGGCGGTGTGCCAACGCTGATATTGGCGGTATTGTCCAGGCCGTACATGAGCTGCAGGCTTTCGATGCCTTCCACCAGCTCTTCATTGATCGTGTAGGCACCATCGCTGTCGGCGCGTGCTCGACGCAGACCCGGCTGCTTCGTATCCGGGTTGACGCCCACGTAATAGACCATCGACTCGGCACGATAGAGCATGGTCTGCCCGGTCGGTTGCGCCGCGTAACGCGACAGGTCCAACGAGGTCGCCGTTACCCGCGCGTTGCTCAACGAACCTGCAAACACATCGGCGTGCCCGCAATCGGCGATGCCGAACAGGGTGGGCGTACTGACGCCACCACCGGTCAGGCGTGCAACACGGCTGCTGTCCATGTCCAGCAGCGCGTTGCCGCCATCGGCAGAGATCGCGGTCACCGGCACGCCCTCGGGTGCGAAGAAGCGCAACACCAGCACATCACTGCCACCGGCCGGCACCGGGCTCAGCCCGGCAATCGCGGTCGGCAGGCCTTCGGGTGCGGACCAGTCCGCGCCCAGTGTCAGGCTCGCACCCGGTGCCGTGTCGGGAGCGTCGAAGCCTTGGATGGAGACACTGAAATCGAGCGGGCTGCCATCGCCGCTGGTCGCGCCGAGATGCGACACCGGATCGCCCTGGTTCTTCACCACGTGGGCCTGATCATTGACGCAGCCCATGTGCCCGGCCATGCGGATGTCGCGCTCAAGAAAATCCAGCGCGAAGCGCGCGTTTTCCTGAACCCGTGAGGCGCCTTCGGACAGCCGTGAAGCGGTCTGCGAAGCGATGAACACCTGGACCACTCCCAGCATCAGCACCAGACTGATCACCAGCGCGACCATCAGTTCGACCAGCGACAAACCCGCCATGGCGGTACGGCGGCTCATGTACATGCTCACAGCTCCGTTGCCAGCGCGAAGGTGGTGGCCTTGTCCGGATCATCCGGATCCCAACGCTGGTCACCCCAGGTGATGGCCACATTCACCACGCCACCGTTGTAAGTCACCTCGGCGCCGGCATCATCCCCCAGCGCCTTGACCACTTGGCATTGCCAACGCTCGATCTTGGCGGCGATGGCCACCTCCCCCGTGTCGGCATCGCAGGCCGTCGCCGCGCTCTTGCTCCCGGCGGCGAAGGAAGCCCCCGTGTACCAGGCCGCCTGGTAGCGGTTGCTGCGCATCTGCTCAGTCAGGTCATAGGCCAGGTTGGTGGCTTGGGTGCGGTAGTTGGCACTCTGCACGAAGCGGACGTTCATGGTCTGCAGCAAGGCGAAGCCAAGCAGCCCGAACGCCAGCACGATGATGGCGATCAGGACCTCCAGCAGGGTGAACCCGCCGGCCTGCCGTGCGCGGATGGATCGGGACTTCATGGGCAGGCTTCCTTGGTGCTGCGGATCTGCCCGGAGGCATTCACGGTCAATGTGCGCTTGTGCAGCGCGCCCTTGCTGCAGACATCAGGCTCCAGGCGCAGCTCCTGATCGCTGCTGGCCCTGCGCCGGCCACGACCATCGAACGCGATGTCTTCGGACGGCCCGTTGATCACCAGCTTTGAATTGCCGCTGACGAAACGAAGGACGGTCTCGCCGGAAGACAATGCACCGTCACCATTGGTATCGGCGAAGGCCAGCATCCCGCCGGACCAGTTGCCATCGCAGTTGGTGCCATCGTTGCTGCCGCACACACCGCCACCGCGGTTGCTGCGGATTGCTTCGCTGCGGGCCAGGCTCAGCAAGCCCAGGATTTCATTGTTGGTCGAGGTCACACGGCTCGAGCGCAGGGTTCCCTGGAAGCTTGGGAACGCGATCGCGGCGAGGATCGCGATCACCGCGACGGTGATCATCAGCTCAACCAGCGTGAAGCCGTTTTCCCGGCGCAAAGACATTGGACGCTCCCCAGCGTGTTGAGGGCCACGATGGGCCATCGCCCCGCCACCGGCAAGCGGTGGCAGGATGAACGGTCAATCCAGGGCGACGGGCGTCAAAGGGTTGACAGCCCCTGCCCTGTTGGCCACCCGCGACGGGGGCCGGAGCCCGATGGCATCCGACCCCCGGCCGGTCAGGCCAGCACCTGGTAGCAGGGCTGGTATTCGCCGGAAATCTTCATCCGGCGCTGCTCGACGAAGGCGCGCAGCAGCGCGTCCAGGGCCTGCATCATGTCGGTGTCGCCGTGGATCTGGAACGGACCGAACTGCTCGATGCGGCGCATGCCATCTTCCTTCACGTTGCCGGCCACGATGCCCGAGAACGCCCGGCGCAGGTCGGCCGCCAGCGCGTGCGGCGCACGCCCGTGGTGCAGGTCCAGCGCGGCCATCGCCTCGTGGGTCGGCACGAACGGCTGCTGGTATTCCCACGGAATCTCGATCGACCAGTTGAAGAAGAACGAGTCCTTCTGCGCCAGGCGATGCTCGCGCACGCGCTTGATGCCAGTGGCCATCTTCTTCGCCACCGCGACCGGATCACCGATGATGATCTCGTAGCGCTCTGCCGCCTCGTCACCCAGGGTCAGGCGGATGAAGCGATCGATCTGCTCGAAGTACGGCGCCGCCACGGTCGGTCCGGTCAGGATCAACGGGAACGGCAGGTCCTTGTTCTCTTCGCGCAGCAGGATGCCGAGCAGGTACAGGATCTCTTCGGCGGTGCCGACGCCGCCGGCGAACACGATGATGCCGTGGCCGATGCGGACGAAGGCCTCCAGGCGCTTCTCAATGTCCGGCATGATCACCAGGTGGTTGACGATCGGGTTCGGTGACTCGGCGGCAATGATGCCCGGCTCGGTCAGGCCGATGTAGCGCGTCACGGTACGGCGCTGCTTGGCGTGGGCGATGGTGGCGCCCTTCATCGGGCCCTTCATCGCGCCCGGGCCGCAGCCCGTGCAGATGTCCAGGCCGCGCAGGCCCAGCTCGTAACCGACCTGCTTGGTGTACAGGTATTCATCGCGCGAGATCGAGTGGCCGCCCCAGCACACCACCAGGTTCGGGTCGCCCGGGTTGAGGATGCGCGCGTTGCGCAGCAGGCCGAACACCGCGTTGGTGATGCCTTCGGACGACTCCAGCTCGGCCGCATAGGCCGGGCCCATCTCGATGGCCATGTAGGCCAGGTCGCGCACCACCGCGAACAGCAGTTCGGCGACGCCGCGGATGATCTCGCCATCGACGAAGGCCATCGCAGGCGCGTTGACCAGGTCGATGCGCACGCCGCGATCCTGCTGCGCCACCTGGATGTCGAAGTCGGGGTACAGATCGCGCGCCGCGCGCGGATCGTCAGAGGCACTGCCGCTGGTCAGCACTGCCAGCGCACAGCGGCGCAGCAGCTCGTGCATGCCGCCCGCCGAGGCATCGCGCAGGCGCGCCACTTCGGCGCGCGACAGCACGTCCAGCCCGCCGCGCGGGTAGATCCGCGCATCCTGCACCGGCAGCGCACGGGCTGCTTTTTCGTTCGTGGTCATATCCAATTTTTCGCTTCCTTCAAGGTTTCCGACTGTACTGCCGCCCCCTTAAAAAGCAAAACGGCCGGGAAACCCGACCGTTGGATATGTGCCGCCCGTGATCACCTGTCTGGGACCGCTTCGGCGGCATGGGCGCCGCGCACATTTCTGGACTCTACGCCGATGCCAGGCCACCTGCAAGAACTTTCGCCTGAATGGAAAACGGCCGGGTTTCTCTGGCCGTTTCCACTTACATCATCAGGTTCCGAAGGATCAGAACTTGTACTTCAGGGTCAGCTGCATCGACCAACGCGACACGCCGGTGTTGCCCTTGTCGTTATTGTTTTCCTGGAACGCAAAGCGCTACGGCCGGTTGTCCAACAGCGAACACTGGTTACCTGTATAAGTTGGCGTTGGCGCGATTGGAACGGCGGCGTAAGGATCGACGATCTCCCAATCCTCTTCCCCTTGATTGTAGCCATAGGGATAGTGATACCAAACTGACAATCTGACGGGCGACCCAATGGGCGCACCCTCCGCTCCGAGTTGGTACCACCACAGGCGCTCGCCAATCGGAAGCGAGGTGTACCACTCAAGCACTTTTCCGTACCGCTCCTGAACCGGAAGTCTGCAATCCACAAGAACAAATGCAAACCTGTCTTGCTCCGGATTTGACCCTGTCGTGGAGCCACTACCTCCACCGTGGCCTGGACAATATGATGGATTGCACCAAGGGTCCGTACCGATCTGAGTCACATCGCTGGAGGCAGAGGCCGTCTGCGCACCGAGTGACATTCCAAAGACGATGGTACTGATGATTACTCCTATCTTCATCTTCAATCTCCTTCAGTGAGTACCCACGAGTCAGTCAAAAAATTGCTGGACGCTCTACTAGCTTTTCGTCCTCAAGAGTTTTGACCCATTCATGAAGTGGACCGACTCCATTGCAGGTCAAGTTCAAATAGAGCTCATACGATCTTTCCAGAAAGTCCTGCATCGGACTCACCTGCGTATCCGCCAAAAGGTTCACCGCCACAACCATGTCGTGCTGTGCCACCTTCAGATAAAGCGCGAAGAAGGACAGAAACTGACTTCCGCTTCCTGCTGCCGCAGCCAAAATCAATGCCCGCATTGTCCTTCCGTTCCCGTCTTCGAACGGGTGAAGCATTGTCATCATGAAAACAACAAGCATGACCCGCCCTTGCAAATTCAGGCGGTCATGTATCTTTTTGAGCACTTTGATGTGAGCTTCGACGTCAATTCGCGAGGCAATGATGGCGTGGGGATCTCCCGGTCTACCCACCCAAATTCGATCAGTTCGAAAATTGCCAGATCTGGCAGCATCCGGCGCAGCCGCCGAATGCAAGACTCGCAGTTGCGGAGAACCAAACCCCCTCTTTGCCGACTTCTGGCAAGCCTTCGCGAATGCGGCACCTCGGCGGCACCTGAGAAACCCAGCAGAATCAGAGCGACATTCCGGGCAATAGCGAAATCTGCAATTCGCCACGCGGGAGCACAACGCATTGAAAGACGCGTAGTCGTCAGCAGCCGGAGCATCAACTGAAAAGTTCACGCGCGAAAGCAATGCAAGCGCTTCCGACGGCAATCCATACATAGCCTTCAATGGCCGCTCCGCTCAGTGTCCTTCCGCATTTGTATCAGCAGAAGCCATCCATTTCTGCGATGAATCTCACAGAGAAGAGCCAACAAAAGAAAACGGCCGGGTTTCCCCGGCCGTTTCCACTTACATCATCAGGTTCCGAAGGATCAGAACTTGTACTTCAGGGTCAGCTGCATCGACCAACGCGACACGCCGGTGTTGCCCTTGTCGTTGTTGTTTTCCTGGATGGTCGGGTTATCGGTGCTGCCGGTGAAGTTGTAGATGTACTTGCCGGTCGCCGGGTCGATACCTGCGTAGCTGGCCACGCGGGCGGTCGAGTTGAAACCGTAATCTTCGATGCGGCCCCACTTCTTGTTGAGCAGGTTGCCGACATTCATGATGTCCAGCGCCAGCTCACCCTTGTGCTCCTTCACGAAGCCCGGGAATTCCTGGGAGATGTGCAGGTCGAAGCTGTTGACCCACTTGGTGCGGAAGGCGTTGGCCGGGGCGATCTGACCCTGGTACTTCGCCAGCTGCGGATTGGCGGCCAGCCAGTCGAAGAAGGCCTTTTCCATCGTCGCGCCGCCAGTGAACTTGACGTCGCCCGGGCCGTTCGGCACGTAGAACAGGTCGTTGAAGTAGCCGGCGCCGGTGGTAGCAGCGGCGTCGCCGTTCATGTCGTTGTAGTAGATGTAGCTGAACGGACGACCCGAACGGCCTTCATAGAACAGGCCCACGGTGGTGTTGTAGTTGCCGAAGAACGCCTTCTTCCAGTTGATCGAACCGGTCACGCGGTCCTTGATCGCATAGCGCGAGTCATAGGCCACGTTCTCGTTGGCGGTACCGATCAGGGTGCTGCCCCAGTTGGAGGTGTTCTGCGAGCTGGTCAGCGGGCTGACTTCCTTCGCGGCGGTGTAGGTGTAGGCCAGCGACCAGCCCCAGTTCTCGGTCAGCGGCTTGTTCAGGCCGGCGGTGAACTGGCGGCTGCTGCCCTTGTCGGTGTTGCGCATCAGCAGCACGTCGCCCATGTCGTTCGGACGGTTTGCCTTGCCCTCAACACGCCGGCCATTGGTGGCGGTCTGGTTCTGCTGCACCGAGCAGTTGGTCGGAGATGCGGCCAGGCCCACGCACGGCAGATAGCCTTCCGGGTTCCAGTACAGCTCGCGACCGTCCTGGCCGATACGAGTGTAAGACGGGCCACCGGCGTTCTTGTACAGGTCCAGGCGCTCGAAGTAGATGGCGCTCTTGACCTTGGTGTACAGGAACTCAGCCGACGCGACGATGCCGTACCACGGCAGTTCGTGGTCGAAGGCGATGTTCGACTTCCACACCGACGGCAGCTTCAGGTCCGGCGCAGCGATGTCGACGTTCTGGCGGGCGCCGGCACCGGTGGTCGGGATGTACGGCGGGTTGGTGTTCGGGGTGAAGAACGAAGCCGCCGGCGAGTTGATCGTGTACTCGGTGTAGTTCAGACCGGTGTTCTGGTAGGCACCGGCCAGCCACACGTTCGGGGCTGCGCCGCCGAACAGGCCCACGCCGCCGCGCAGCTGGGTCGGACGCTCACTGTCGAAGGTGTAGTTGAAGCCGAAGCGCGGCTGCACCAGCTTCTGGTCGGGCAGCTTGGTGTTGTCGTAGCCGTACAGCTCCATGATGCGCGGGTTGTACAGGCGCTGGGTGCTGAAGTCCGGCATGTCGATACGGACACCGCCCTGCACGGTCAGGTTGCTGTTGACCGCCCAGCTGTCCTGGATGAACACACCGGTGTTCTTCAGCGTGTACTTGGCCGGGATGTCGTCGTAGCTGCCGCCTGCACGCGGGGCACGCACGATGTACTGGTTGATCTTGCCAGCGGCGAAATCGTTGAGGTTGTTGAACACGTACACGCCGTTGATGTTGCGGCCGTAGTAGTTCATCAGGTCATTGTCGGAGTAGTCGAAACCGAACTTGACGGTGTGGTCGCCGATGTACCAGTTGGCGGCACCGAAGGCGCTCAGCTCCTTGCTCTCGACCGCATTGACGTGCGAGTTCTGCTCGGTACCGAAGTAAAGCGAGTTGTTGGCGCTGCCACCGAAGCCACGGACCTGGATCTGCGGCAGGCTCGACGGGGTGGTACGGACCGAGGTGTATTCCTTGTGCGAGATCTTGAACTCGGTCGAGAAGTTCTCGGACCAGTCACTGAACAGTTCGCCCATCCAGGATTCGTAGGTCTTCGGCTGCTGGTACCAGAAGGTGCTCAGCGAGATCGCGCTGTTGCTGATCTGCGGGAAGCGGACGACGTTCTGCTCGAGCTTGTTGTAACGCACCGCGGCGCGGTGGTTCTCGTTGATGTTCCAGTCGATCTTCAGCGCGTACTCTTCCACCTCGGTCTTGTTGGCCGGGCGATTGAGCGAACCAGCGTCGAAGCCGTAGCCGGTGGCGATCTGCTGCGCACGGGCGATGTCGGCATCGGTGATGTTGCCCTTGCCGTACGGCGAATCGGTCAGGCTGACGCCCGGAGCCGAACGCTCCATCTTCTCGTAGTTGGCGAAGAAGAACAGCTTGTCCTTGACGATCGGGCCGCCGAAGGTCATGCCGTAGGTCTTCTCGTCGTCGAAGCCGTTGAAGCGGACGCCTTCAAGCTCCTTGCGGACCATGTCCTTGTCGCGGTACGCGTAGTACACGGTGCCGCCGAAGTTGTTGGTACCCGACTTGGTCACCGCATTGATCACCGCACCGGTACCACCGGCGATGGTGGTGTCGTAGTTGGCGATGTCGATGTTGATTTCCTGGATCGCATCCATCGACACCGGCTGACGCTCGGTCGGCAGGTTGTTGGATTCCAGGCCGAACGGGTCGCCCGCGCCGATGCCGTCGATACGGATGGCGTTGTAACGGGTGTTCTGGCCACCGACCGAGATCGCGCCGTCAGCCTTGCTGACCTGCGAGATGCGCGGATCCAGGCGGATGTAATCCTGGATGTTGCGGTTCACCGACGGCAGCGACTCCAGCGTCTCACGGTTGACGTTGGTACCGGTACCCATCTTGTACGCGCTGAACAGATCGCTGCCCACGGCGGTGGCGACAACGTTCACAGCGTCCAGGTTGGTGGCAGCCAGGTCACCGCCCAGGTTGGCGTTGACGGTGTTGACCTGGTTCAGGTTCAGGTAGACACCTTCTTCGGTCTTGGTGCCAGCACCCGGCTTGGTGATGGTGATGGTGTACGGACCACCCACGCGCAGGCCGCGCGCGTTGTAACGACCCGACGCATCGGTCGTGGCGCGCGAAACGGTGCCCGACTCGGTGTGGGTGATGGTGACTTCAGCGCCGGCGACAGGCTGGCCTGCGGCGGACATCACCTGGCCGCCGACACCAGCAGAGGTGCTCTGGGCGAAGGCGGGAGCGGCGGCAAGTGCGGCCACGAGACCAAGGGTGAGCTTGGACATCCGGAGTGGGTGGGTCATTTTTCGGTAGCCTCGATGCGAGTTGGCGATGGCGGAAAAAAAGCGCATCCAAACAGCCCTGCGGGTGGCTGGTCGGAGAGTTATCTGGGGTTCCCTACCGTTTGGCTGAAGCTGGCCACAACGGTTAACACTAGATTAACACGCTACGCCATCAATGTGACGGTTGTGCGACAAACGGCACCCGATCGCAACGCAATCGTGACGGGTTCTTCACTCCGTCTTTCCCCGGGACTCACGCCCGGGGCGGCATCCCGCTTGCATCGAAAATCTGCCCCCGCCAGGCCTGGCCGGCCCTGGACAGCAGGGTCACGGCGGCGGCGGCCGCCTGCTCCGGGCCTTGCGCGGCCGGGTCCTGGTCGACGGAATAGGCACGGGCGCGCAGGGCGGTGCGCAGCGGTCCCGGGTACAGGCCACTGACACGGACCGGGCTGCGGCCGAGTTCGTCATGCAGGGTGGAGATCAGGCCACGCAGGCCATGTTGGGCAACTCCATAGCCGCCCCAGTAAGCCTGCCCGACCCGTTCCGGCGCATCGACCGCGAACACCAGGGCTGCGTCCTCGCGCTGCCGCAGCAGCGGCAGGCAGGCCTGGGCCAGCCACGCCGGGGCGGTGAGGGTGATATGCACGGCACGGGCGAAACTGGCCGGGTCGGCCAGCTCGAACGGGGTCAGGCCGGGGAAATGGGCCGCGCAGACCAGCAGGCCATCCAGCCGCCCCAGCTCGCGCTGCAGGGCCTGGGCCAGCTCGGCATAGTCGTCGGGGCCGGCCCCCTCCAGATCCAGCGGGTACAGCAGCGGTTCCGGGCCCACCGCCTGGACCTGGGCGTAGACGCGATCCAGGCGGCGTGGCTTGCGGCCCAGCAGGACCACGGTGGCTCCGGCCGCTGCTGCAGCAACGGCCGCAGCACTTCCCAGCCCGCCGCCTGCGCCGGCCACCAGCACCACGCGATCCTGCAACGGCAGGCCATCGAGCGCCCCGTCGTTCGGTGACGTCGATGGCCAGGCACTCATCCCTGGGTCGCCTCTTCGACGATGCGCTTGAGCTCGCCGGCCTCGAACAGTTCCAGCACGATGTCGCAGCCGCCGATCAGCTCACCGTTGATGAACAGCTGCGGGAAGGTCGGCAGGTTGGAGAAGCGCGGCAGGTTGGCACGGATTTCCGGCTCTTCCAGCACGTTGACCGTGCGCAGGCTGGCAGCTCCGGCGGCCAGCAACGCCTGCACGGCGCGGCTGGAGAAGCCGCACATCGGGTATTGCGGGGTGCCCTTCATGAACAGCACGAGCGGGTAACGATCGACCTCGGCCTGGATTTGCTGCATTACCGCCACAACCACACTCCTTGCTTCGCCGGACAAACCGACCGTGATGGTCGGCTAGACTGCCCACGGTAGCCGTCATTGTAAGCGGATGGAACCGGCTGCCGCCGCCCCCACTGGCCACGAACCTGTCCATGCCCGTCGAATTGCCTGCCCTGCCCTACCTTCCCGGCTCCCTGCAGCCGCACCTTTCCGCGCAGACCGTGGAACTGCACCACGGACGCCACCACCGCGCCTATGTCGATGCGGTCAACGCCGGCATCATGGGCACCGAGTGGGAAGAAGCGTCACTGGAAGAGATCGTCCGCCACGCCCAGGGTGCGCTGTTCGATGCCGCCGCGCAGGCCTGGAACCACGGTTTCTACTGGCAGTGCCTGCGTCCGCGCGGCGGCGGCGAGCCGCAGGGCCGGCTCGGCGAACTGGTCAAGCGCCAGTTCGGCGACGTGCACCGCCTGCGCGAGGAGTTCAACCGCACCGCGCTGGGCGTGTTCGGGTCCGGCTGGGTGTGGCTGGTGCAGCATCCGGGCGGCCAGCTGGGGCTCCAGGCCACCCGCAACGCCGGCACTCCGCTGACCGGACAGAGCACCCCGCTACTGTGCTGCGACGTGTGGGAGCACGCTTACTACACCGACTACCAGAATGATCGCGCACGCTATCTGGAGGCGTTCTGGCACCTGGTCAACTGGGAATTCGCCGAGAGCCAGCTGCGCTGAGCACATCCGCCGGGCATGGCCCGGCGGCACGCTGGACATCACGTGCTTTCGTGCGCGGCCACCGCGTCCATCACCCGTGCCGAATACACCAGCGCCGCGCCGGCGTTGAGCGAGACTGCCACCCCCAGCGCTTCGGCGATTTCCTCCCGGCTGGCGCCCTGCTTCAACGCGGCATCCACGTGCACGGTGATGCAGCCATCGCAGCGGGTGGTGACCGCCACCGCCAGCGCGATCAGCTCGCGGGTCTTGGCATCCAGGTGGTGGGTCTGGGCGCCCGCGTTGGCCAGCGTGGCGTATCCCTTCACCGTATCCGGCGAGAGCTTGCCGATCTCGCCGATGCGGCCCTTCAGTTCCTTGCGGTAGGCATTCCAGTCGAGCATGGTCGTGACTCCTGTGAAAGGAGCTCCACGCTATCACCGCACAGGCTGCGCCAATGCCTGCACTGGCGCGCCACAACGTTGCACAGGTGACGGGGGGGGGGCCGGCCGCTGGCCGGCACCCCTTGCTCAGCGGTGGCGCAGCGCGTGCACCGCCGGCGCCACCTGGGCCTGACGATCCAGCTCCAGTCCAACCTGGTCCAGCGCATCGGCCAGTGCAGCGGCATCGTCATCGCGCAAGGTGGCGTGGCCGACCTTGCGGCCTTCGCGCGGCTCCTTGCCGTAGTCGTGCCAATGGCCGCTGGCCTGGCCCAGCACCGGCGCCGGGTCCGGCATCGCGCCCAGCCAGTTCAGCATGCAGGCGTGGCCGAGCATGCGGGTATTGCCCAGCGGCAGGCCCAGCACGGCGCGCAGATGGTTCTCGAACTGCGAGGTCTCGCTGCCTTCGATGGTCCAGTGGCCGGAGTTGTGCACGCGCGGCGCCATCTCGTTGGCCAGCAGTTCGCCGTCGCGGCAGAACAGCTCCAGCGCGAACACGCCCACATACTGCAGGTGTTCGGCGACGCGGCGGGCATAGCCGATCGCAGCCTGCTGCTCGGCATCGGACAACACGGCCGGGGCAACGCTGGCTGACAGCACGCCCTCGACATGCCAGTTACCGGTGACCGGCCAGGCCTGGAAGCTGCCATCGCGGCCACGCACGGCGACCACGCTGACCTCGCGCTGGAAGGCTACGAAGCCTTCCAGGATCAGACCGGTACGCTCGACCTGTGCGCCCAGCGCCTCCCACGCGGCGTCGATATCGGCGGCGCTGCGCAGGCGGAACTGCCCCTTGCCGTCGTAGCCGAGGCGTCGGGTCTTGAGGATGCACGGCAGGCCGAATTCTGCCGCCTTCGCCGCCAGCTCGTCGCGGCTGCGGATGTCGGCGAAGGCCGGCAGCGGAATGCCCAGCTGCTGGAACAGGGTCTTCTCGCTCAACCGGTCCTGGGCCACGGCCAGTGCGGCCGGCGGCGGATAGACCGGCACGCGGTCGGCCAGGAACTGCGCGCTGTCGGCGGGCACGTTCTCGAAATCGAAGGTGACCACATCGACCTTGGCCGCGAACTCCGCCAGTGCCTGGCGATCGTCGAAGGCGCCGACGGTGAGCGGCGCCAGCGGGCCGCTGCAGGCGTCAGGCGCCGGGTCGTACAGTTCGAAGCGCAGCCCCAGCGGTGCGCCCGCCAGTACCATCATGCGGGCGAGCTGGCCGCCGCCCAGGATGCCGACGGTCAGGCTCATTGGCGCGGATCGTCGTGGGCCATCACGTCTTCGGTCTGGCGTGCCCGGAAGGCGTCGAGCGCCTGGCCGATCGCCGGCTGGTCGCTGGCCAGCATCGCCGCGGCGAACAGCGCGGCGTTGGACGCACCGGCATTGCCGATGGCGAAGGTGGCCACCGGGATGCCGGCGGGCATCTGCACGATCGACAGCAGCGAATCCATGCCGTTGAGGGCCTTGGACTGCACCGGCACGCCCAGCACCGGCACCGCGGTCTTGGCCGCGATCATGCCCGGCAGGTGCGCGGCCCCGCCGGCACCGGCGATGATCGCGCGCAGGCCGCGCGGGCCCGCCTGCTCGGCGTAACTGAACAACACATCCGGCGTCCGATGCGCGGACACCACCTTCACTTCGAACGGAACACCCAGGGCTTCAAGCTTCTGGGCGGCGTGCTGCATGGTTTCCCAGTCGGAACGGGAACCCATGACGATGCCGACAAGCGGCGCGATCGGGTTGGGGGTCATTGGCCGTCACCTGCCTTAAAGACGTATTCTAGCCGTCTTCCACGCAAGACGAAGAACCATGGATCGCAAGCTGCTCGACCTGCTGGTGTCGCCGGACACCCGCCAGCCCCTGTCCCTGCTGGATGGCAAGGGCCTGGACGCCCTCAACAAGGCCATTTCCGCCGGTGCGGTGACCAAGGCCGATGGCAACCCGCTGGCGCAGCCGCTGCGCGAAGCGCTGGTCACCCGCGACCGCAAGCAGGTGTTCCGCGTCGACGACGGCATCCCGGTGCTGCTGGCCGAGGAAGCCATCCCGACCGCCCAGATCGCCGACTTCCCCGCCGCATGAGCACCCTGCCGACGCCGGATGCGGCCGTGGTCGCCGCCGATGTCGCGCGTGCGCTGGCCGAAGACCTGGGCAGCGGCGACGTCACCGCCGCCCTGCTGCCCGACCAGTCCGACAGCGCCTACCTGCTGTGCAAGCAGGATGCGGTGATCGCCGGCCGTCCCTGGTTCGACGCTACCCATCGCGCGCTCGACCCGGACGTGCGCATCGAATGGCGCATTTCCGAGGGTGATGCGGTCGCCGCCGGCACTGTGCTGGCTCTGTTGCACGGGCGCAGCCGCAGCCTGGTCAGCGCAGAGCGCACCTCGCTGAATTTCCTGCAGACGCTGTCCGGCACCGCCACCACCACCGCGCGCTACGTGGCCGCGGTGGCCGGCACCGGCACGCGCATCCTCGACACCCGCAAGACCCTGCCCGGCCTGCGCCTGGCGCAGAAGTACGCGGTGCGCTGCGGTGGTGGCGAGAACCATCGCTTCGGCCTGTACGACATGGTGATGCTGAAGGAAAACCACATCCGTGCCGCCGGTTCGCTGCCTGCGGCAGTGGTGGCCGCACGCCGGCAATGGCCCGCGCTGCCGCTGGTGGTCGAGGTCGAGGATCTGGCGCAGCTGCGCCAGGCCCTCGAAGCCGGTTGCGAGCGCATCCTGCTGGATGACTTCAGCCCGGACCTGCGCCGCGAAGCGGTGCGCATCACGGCCGGCCGCATTCCGCTGGAAGTCTCCGGCAGCGTCGGCCTGGGCGGCCTGCGCTCGATCGCCGAAGACGGCGTGGACTGCATTTCCATCGGTGGCTTGACCAAGCATGTGCAGGCCATCGACCTGTCGCTGAAGCTGGGCCCGCCGCCAGGTTGAGGCCTGCAGGACCTTGTTGCAGAGCCGGGCCTGCGCTCGGCTGCTTCTCGATGTGCGGCGCGCCCTGCACGCGCTTCGCGCGATGAGCCGAGCATAGGCTCGGCTCTGCACCTTCCGGGGCGCCTTCACGGCTCGGCTACGGCCGCCTCTGCGACGCTGCGGCCATCCCCCACAGGAGCCGCGCATGCGCCGGATGCTCTTGCCTGCCGGCCTGCTGCTGGCCGCCGCCCCGCTGTCCGCCGCAGCCGCCGAAGCCTGCGATGTGCCGCCGCGCTTTGGCCTCAGCCCCTTGGCGGTGGCCATCCGCAACACTGCCTGCAACGAACACCGGCTGTGGTTCCGCCCCTTCATCGACCGCGACGGCCGCGCCGCCAGCCTCAGCGTCACCGAGGCCGAAAGTGATCACCTGGCCGACAACGGCCTGATCGCCTGGCAGCGCGTGGCCGGCTACTGGCGTGACAGCGGCACGCTCAATGCGATGGGCAGCATCACCGGTGCCAGCAGCTGCCTGGCGCCATTGGGCACGCGCTACACCGACAGCGACTGCCGTGCATTCCTGATCGACAACCCGTGGTCGGCCGCCTTCATTTCCTGGGTGATGGTGCGTGCCGGTGTTCCGGGCTTCAGCACCTCGCCACGCCATATCGACTACATCCGCGCGGCGTATCAGGGCGGCCCATCGGGCGTACCCTACAGGCTGGCCGACCCGGCCAACGCCAAGCCCGCACCCGGCGACCTGCTGTGCTTCCTGCGTGACCGCAGCACCACGCTCAGCTACAGCGGGCTGGTGCAGGCGCTGGGCAACGGCTCGGTCGGCCATTGGAAATCGCATTGCGAAGTGGTGGTGGCGGCCAACCTCGGCGGTGACCAGACGCTGTACCTGGTTGGCGGCAACGTGATGAACACGGTGGCGATGCGGCTGCTGCCACTGGATCGCACCGGGCTGATCCAGCTGCCGCCGGCACGCGAGCGAAACAGCACCGGCATCGATCCCAGCTGCACACCGGGCCGCGAAGACGAATGCAGCTTCAATCGCCAGGACTGGGCGGCGCTCCTGCAGCTGACCGCCACTGCCCCGCTGCTGCCGCCGTCATCGGGCGCCACACCGGTGCAGCCCGCTCCCACCCCGCAACCGGTAGTCGTTCCGCCGCAAGCGACGCGCTGATGCCGGCGCTTGATCCGGCGCGCGTTCGCCGCCATCTTGGCAGGATCGACACCTGACGGCTGATGCCATGCCCACCCTGCTGCTGTTGCTGATTGCCGGCGGAATCATCTATTTCTTCTGGAACGCGGCACGTTCGGCCGCCGAGCGCGCCGTCGAGCTGGGCCGTAACGCCTGCCGCGCGGCCGATGTGCAATGGCTGGACCAGGCGGTTCACGCTACCGGCCTGCGCCTGTCGCGCGGTGAGGACGGACGGCTCGGCTTCGAACGCACCTTCAAGTTCGAGTATTCCTACGATGGCATCGATCGCCACGTGGGGCGCATGGTGCTGCGCGGTGACCAGTTGATTTCGTTTACCGGTCCCGGCGCGGCGCGGATCAGTCAGATCCGGCCGGATGTGGACGATGCCGAGGATGTGTAGGCGCTGAAGGTGTGCCGACCAACGGTCGGCACCTACATTTACTTGACCACGCGCAGGTTCGGGCGGCCCTTCGGTGGCGGGTTGCTGGGCGGCGTGTCGTCCGGCGGCGCGCCTTCCTCGTGCAGCAGCTCGTCACTGGTCGGCGCGGTCTCGTTGCCCGGAATGTCATCCGGCAGCGCCATGCCCTGCCCGGTCTCGCGGGCGTAGACGGCCAGAACGGCGCTGATCGGTACCTGCACCGGGTAGCTGGTGCCGGAGAAGCGCGCCGAGAAGCTCACCATTTCGTTGTCGATCATCAGCCGCACGACGGCACGTTCGGCGATGTTGAGCACGACCCGGCCATCCTTGACCGCCGAAGGCGGCACCTGCACGCCGGGAACGCCGGCGTCGACCAGGATATGCGGGGTCAGCTGGTTGTCATTGATCCATTCCACCAGCGCCCGCAGCAGGTACGGGCGGTGGCTGGTCATGTGGAAGAAGTCTTCGGTCATGCGTGAAGTGTACGCGCCCGGCGCCCCGCCGGGGCGGATCGTCTGCATGCCGGTCGGCGTGCAGACGGCTAACGCATGGGTGGATCAGACCGGCAGATCGCGCAGCTTCTTTTCCTGTTCGGTCAGGCTACGGACGAAACCGGGGTGGCGGAAGATGCGGTTGCCGTAGTCTTCGATCGCCTTGCCGTCCTTCGGCAGCGGCACATCCAGCGACTGCAGGCGCCAGATGATCGGCGCCATCGCGCAGTCGGCCAGGCTCATTTCCGGGTTGAGGAAGAACTTGCTGGCCTTGAACAGCGGCAGCGAGGCGGTCAGCAGTTCCTTCAGGCGCTTGCGCCCGGCCTCGGCCTGGGTTTTGTTGCCCAGCTGGATGGCCTGCACCTGCGGCACCCAGTCGTGCTCGATGCGCAGCATCGCCAAGCGGATGCGTGCGCGTGAGAGCGGATCAACCGGCATCAGTGGCGGATGTGGATAACGCTCATCCAGGTACTCGCTGACCACCGATGCGGCGTACAGCACCAGCTCGCGCTCGACCAGGGTCGGCACCGAATGGTACGGATTGAGGTCGATCAGGTCTTCAGGCGGGTTCTGCGGATCGACCGGAACGAAGTCGAACGTGACCCCCTTGGCCGCCAGCACCAGGCGTACACGGTGGCACAGCACATCGTCGTTCGAGGAAAACAGCGTCAGTGTATTGCGCATGCGTACGCTCGCCGCCATCAAAGGCTCTCCCACGACAGGAGACCGCCTGCCGCATCGGCGCCGCCGGCACCGTGCCAGCGATCGACTCCTCCCCGAGTGTGCAACCGACCATCACAAAAGCCAATAGGCCCGCGCGATGGCCGGCTGCAGAATCAGTGAACGTCCTTCCAGTATTCCTTCTTCAGCAGGTACAGCAGGAAGGTCAGCAGGGCCAGGAACAGGATCACCCACACGCCCAGCTGCTGACGCTTGAGCGCGGCCGGTTCGCCGGCGTATTCGAGGAAGTTGGTGATGTCCCGCACCGACTGGTCGTACTGACCGGCATCGACCGAGCCCGGGGTTTCGATCTTCAGGCCGGTCACCGGCGGGTCCATGCCCGGTGCCTCGGGCTTGCCGTGCACGGCGTGCTGCAGGCCCTGCATCTCCCACAGCGGGTTGGGCATGGAGGCATTGGCGAACAGCGCGTTGTTCCAGCCCAGCGGACGGCTGCTGTCCAGGTAGAACGACTTGAGGTAGGTGTAGATCCAGTCGCTGCCGCGCACGCGCGCGATCAGGCTGAGGTCCGGCGGCATCTTGCCGAACCACTTCTCGGCGTTCTCCTTGGGCATCGCCACCGGAATCGGGTCACCGATCGCCGAGCCGGTGAAGTTGAGGTTGTTCATCACCTCTTCCTCGGTCAGGCCCAGGTCCTGCGCCATCCGCGAATAGCGCAGGTACTTCAGCGCGTGGCAGCCGGAGCAGTAGTTCATGTACAGCTGCGCGCCGCGCTGCAGAGATGCGCGGTCACCGAGGTCGTTGCCGGCCTGCAGCAGCTTGGTGCCACCTTCGGCGGCGGAGGCCAGGAAACTGCCCAGCATCAGGGTGGCCGTCAGGGCCAGCCGGACCATCCAGCGCTCAGTCATGCGTGGTCACCCTCTCCGGTACCGGCTTGGTCTTGTCCAACCTTGTCCATAGCGGCATGGTGATGAAGAACGCGAAGTACAGGAACGTGAGCACTCGCCCGATGTAGGTCTCGTGCACGTCGGTGCCCGGACCGGAGCCGATCACGCCCAGCCACACGAAGCACACCGCCAGCACGCCCAGCATCACCTTCGAGATCCAGCCGCGGTAGCGCACCGACTTCACCCGCGCCTTGTCCAGCCATGGCACCAGGAACAGGATCGCGATGGCCGAGAACATCACCAGCACACCGCCGAGCTTGTTCGGCACCACGCGCAGCATCGCGTAGTACGGCGTGTAATACCAGACCGGCTTGATGTGTTCCGGGGTCACCAGGCGGTTGGCCTCGGTGAAGTTGTCGTGCTCCAGGAACAGGCCGCCGAAACCGGGTGCAAAGAAGATGATGAAGGCCGCAATGATCAGCAGGAAGCCGGCGCCAACGCCATCCTTGAGCGTGTAGTACGGGTGGAAGGGAATGCCGTCGGCCGGTGCGTTCGGCGACCAGCGGTTGCCCTTCGGCCCCTTCTTGATCTCCACGCCATCGGGGTTGTTCGAGCCCACTTCGTGCAGCGCGCCCAGGTGCAGCACCACCAGCAGCAACAGCACCAGCGGCAGGGCGATGACGTGCAGCGCGAAGAAGCGGTTGAGCGTGGCGTCACTGGGCAGGTAGTCGCCCATGATCCATTCGGTCAGGCCGTTGCCGATCACCGGTATCGCGCCGAACAGCGAAATGATCACCTTGGCGCCCCAGAACGACATCTGGCCCCAGGGCAGCACGTAGCCCATGAACGCTTCGGCCATCAGCACCAGGTAGATCAGCATGCCGAGGATCCACACCAGCTCGCGCGGCTTCTGGTAGCTGCCGTACAGCAGGCCGCGGAACATGTGCAGGTAGACCACGATGAAGAAGAGCGAGGCACCGGTGGAGTGCATGTAGCGGATCAGCCAGCCCCACTCCACATCACGCATGATGTATTCGATGGAGCCGAACGCCTCGGCGGCGTTGGTCTTGTAGTGCATCGTCAGGAAGATGCCGGTGACGATCTGGTTGACCAGCACCAGCAGCGCCAGCGAACCGAAGTAGTACCAGATGTTGAAGTTCTTCGGCGCGTAGTACTCGGTGACGTGCTTGCGGTACACCGGCATCAGGCCAGGCGCGCGGGCATTGACCCAGTCGGCCACCCCGCTGGCGGTACGGCTGAGGATATTGGCCATCAGGCAGCCCCCTGCGGATCGACACCGATGATGATGGTGTTGTCGTCCTGGTAGTGGTGCGCGGGCACCTTCAGGTTGATGGGTGCCGGCACGTCCTTGAAGACGCGGCCGGACATGTCGAAGCGCGACTTGTGGCAGGGGCAGAAGTAGCCGCCCTTCCACTGCGGGTCATAGGGTTCGGGCCGGATCTCGGCGACCATTTCCGGCGAGCAGCCCAGGTGCGTGCACAGGCCGACCAGCACCGAGATATCCGGCTTGATCGAGCGCAGCTCGGGGTTCTGCTTGAGCACGTAGTCCGGCTGCTGGTCCTTCTCGCCGGACTCGGGGTCCTTGAGGCGGCCATCCAGCCCGTGCAGCGCATCGAGGATGGCCTTGGACCGCTTGACGATCCAGATCGGCTGGCCACGCCACTCCACGATCAGGCGTTGGCCTTCCTGCAGAGCGCTGATGTCGGCCACCACCGGTGCGCCGGCAAGCTTGGCGCGGGCACTGGGGTTCCAGGATTTGATGAAAGGGACTGCGGTGAATCCGACGCCGACGGCGCCCACCACGGCTGTGGTGGCAGAAAGAAAACGCCGACGTCCGGTGTTGACTGGATCGTGTACCCCATCGTTGGCCATCCGGCACTCCGATATTGATTAGGTAGCTTTAAGGCTGCCAGCGGTTCCGGTGGGGGCCAGAGCCGCATTGAATCTTGGGCGAGTGTAGCGGAACCGTCGCGCGCCACACAACGCACTGCAACAACTCTTTCGACTGTGTGCCAACCAACAGTCGGCACCCGATGATAGCCAGTGCCGACTGACGGTCGGCACCTACTGCTTGGTCAGGGCGGTGCGGTAACGCTCGGCCAGCTGGCCGACCCGGCGCACGTAGTACTGGGTTTCGCTGTAGGGCGGCACGCCACCGTGGCGGTCGACCGCGCCTTCGCCGGCGTTGTAGCCGGCGGCGGCCAGGGTCAGATCGCCGTTGAAGCGCTTCAACAACCACGCAAGATACTGCACGCCGCCACGGATGTTCTGCCCGGCGTCGTAGGAATCACTGACCCCGAAACGCGCGGCGGTCGGCGGCATCAGCTGCATCAGGCCCTGCGCACCGGCGCGGCTGAGCGCGGTCGGGTTGTAGGCCGATTCGGCATGGATGATTGCGCGCACCACTGCCTCCTCGACACCGAACTCACGCGCTGCCGCCGTGATTTCGCCCTGGAACGCTGTGGTGTTCAAGCGCACCGTGCCGAAATCCACGCGCGGATTGATCCCGCAGGCATAGCAACGTTCCATGAAACTGTAGCGGATGGTGCGTACCGGACCGAGGTTGGCCACTTGGGCCGGTCGCGCACTGGTGTAGTGCCGCACGCCATCCTTCATGAAGGAATAGACCTGGCCGCTGACCATGCGGCCACCACGTGCGGCCACCGGTACCGCCGCTGCGGGGGGCGGCGTTGGCGAGGCTGCCGGGGCGATCGCAGTCGAAGCGGCGGTACTGGCCGCCACGGCCACGGGATTGCGTTCGATGCTGGCCACAGTCGTGGCCGGCGCAGGCTTCGGTGCGGCCGCCACTGGCCGCGGCGCCGGACGGGTGTCGCGGCTGTAGCTGATGGCGTTGCAGCGGGCCCCGGCCACGCGCTTGCTGACATAACTGGTGACGCCGTCGGCGCCCTGGCACTTGTACAGGGTGCCGGCACTGGCCGGCGCAGCGGTCAGCGCAGCGATGATGATCGCCGTTGTCCCCAGTATCCCCTTCATGGCGGCGAGTGTCCCAGCTTCGCCGGGGCTTGCCAAGCGATGTCGCTCAGCCTGTGACCGGCGACACAGCCAGCACCTGGCCCAGCCCGGCCAAGCGCTGGGCCAGTTCCTCCCGCAGGCTCGGTGGCGTAGTCCACAGCGCCACCGGCAGCCGATCCAGACTGAGGATCTGCGCCAGCATCATGCCGCGGCTCTCGGCTCCCATCCGCAGCAGGCAGTAGTCGGTACCATCGGCCTCCAGCACGCCGCACCAGGGCGGAATGCGCCCTTCCAGCTCGGAATGGCTGCCGGCCAGGCGGAGGATGGCCTGCAGCGCGAACGGCGCCTGGCTGACCGCCTGGCGTACCATCACGTCCGGCGGCGCTGGCGTGCGCCGGTGCAGGCCCGGCTCGATGCATTCGCACACGGCGCCCATGCGGTCCACGCGCAGGGTGCGCCAGTCCTGCCGCCCCAGGTCCCAGGCCAGCAGGTACCAGCGCCGGCCGTAGTTGACCAGGTGCTGGGCCTCGACCTCGCGCTGAGTCACCGCGTCCTGCGCGCTGCGGTATTCAAAGGCCAGCCGCGACGCCTGCCGGCAATACTGCGCCAGCCGGCCAAGCAGACGTGCGTCGGTGGCAGGCAGATCCGACAGGGTGGCGGTGGCGGCATGCACTTCGCCGGCCTGCTGGCGACGGCGGGTCGGCACCAGCGGATCGAGCTTGGACAGCAGGCCGCGCGCGGTATCGTCGATGCCAGCGACGGTGGCCGAGGCCGCGCGCAGGGCGATGGCCAGGGTGGTCGCTTCTTCTTCGTCCAGCAGCATCGGCAGCACCGGCGCCCCCGCGCCCAGCTGGTAGCCGCCCCCTACCCCGGCTGAGGCCTGCACCGGGTACCCCAGTTCGCGCAGGCGCTCGATGTCGCGCCGGATACTGCGCCGGTCCACGCCCATGCGCTCGGCCAGCTCGGCCCCCGACCACTGGCGGCGGGCCTGCAACAGGGCGATCAGGCGCAGCAGTCGATGGGCGGTATGGCGCATGAAGGATCGAGGACAGAAGTCGTCCGCAATAGTGCCCCAGGATGAGCGCCAGTTCACCACCCACCGCAAGGAGCCCAGCCATGACCTCACGCCAGATCACCCTGTACCACGCCGCCCGTTCACGCTCGAGCGGCGCCGTGGCCCTGCTTGAAGCGCTGGGTGCCGACTACCGCATGCAGGTGCTGGACCTGAAGGCCGGCGCCAACCTGGCCCCGGCCTACCTGGCCATCAACCCGATGGGCAAGGTGCCGGCCATCGTCCACGACGGCGCGCTGGTGACCGAGCAGGTGGCGATCTACCTGTACCTGGCCGACCTGTACCCGGAAGCCGGGCTGGCCCCGCCGATCGGCGATGCGCTGCGCGGCCCCTACCTGCGCTGGATGGCCTTCTACGGCGCGTGTTTCGAGCCGGCGATGATCGACAAGGCGATGCACCGCGAACCCCCGCCGCGGCTGATGTCTCCGTACAACGACGCCGAGACCGTGCTGCAGATAATCGAGGCCCAGCTGGCGCAGGGCCCATACCTGCTGGGCGAGACCATGAGCGCCGCCGACGTGCTCTGGGGCAATGCGCTGGCTTGGACCACTGCCTTCGGCCTGGTGCAGCCGGCGCCGGCAACGGCCGACTACATCGCCCGGATGAGCGCGATGAGCGCCTTCGACCGTTCGCGGCAGATCGATGCGGAGCTGGCGGCGGCGTAAGGGCCCCGCCGGGCTTCCTTTGTAGGGCCGAGCGTGCGCTCGGCACTACAGGGCCGCGGCGGGTGGCTCGGGATGCGGGTAGAATTGCCGGCTTTCCCGCCACCCGAATGGATTAAGCGCCATGACCGGGACGCCAGACGTCTTTCCGCCCGCCACGCCGGGCGGTACCCCGCTCGTTGCCCTGCCCGCCGGTCCGCGCAAGCCCGACCAGGTGAAAGGCAAGCTGTACATCAAGACCCACGGTTGCCAGATGAACGAGTACGACTCGGCCAAGATGGCCGACGTGCTTGCCGCCAGCGATGGCCTGGAACTGACCGATACCCCGGACGACGCCGACGTCATCCTGGTCAACACCTGCTCCATCCGCGAGAAGGCGCAGGAGAAGGTGTTCAGCCAGCTGGGCGTGTGGAAGGGCCTGAAGAACAAGGGCCGGGAGGTCATCATCGGTGTCGGCGGCTGCGTCGCCTCGCAGGAGGGCGAAGCGATCATCAAGCGCGCGCCGTTCGTCGACCTGGTATTCGGGCCGCAGACCCTGCACCGCCTGCCGGAACTGATCCGTGCCCGCCGCGAGCAGAAGCGCCCGCAGGTGGACATCAGCTTCCCCGAGATCGAGAAGTTCGACCGCCTGCCGGAACCGCGCGCCGAGGGCGCCTCGGCGTTCGTGTCGATCATGGAAGGCTGCTCCAAGTACTGCTCGTTCTGCGTGGTGCCCTACACCCGCGGCACCGAAGTCAGCCGCCCGTTCGAGGACGTGGTGGTGGAAGTGGCGCAGCTTGCCGCACAGGGTGTGCGCGAGATCAACCTGCTCGGGCAGAACGTCAACGCCTACCGCGGTCCCTACGGTGATGGCGAGTACGCCGACCTGGGCCTGTTGATCCGTACCATCGCCGAGATCGACGGCGTGGGCCGCATCCGCTTCACCACCTCGCACCCGCTGGAGTTCAGCGATTCGCTGATCGACGCATTCCGCGATGTGCCGAAACTGGCCAACTTCCTGCACCTGCCGGTGCAGGCCGGCAGCGACCGCGTGCTGTCGGCAATGAAGCGCGGCTACACCGCTCTGGAATTCAAGTCGAAGATCCGCAAGCTGCGCGCGGTGCGCCCGGATATCTCGATCAGCTCGGATTTCATCGTCGGCTTCCCAGGCGAGACCGATGCCGATTTCGAGAAGACCATGAAGCTGATCGAGGACATCGGCTTCGACCACAGCTTCTCCTTCATTTACTCGCGCCGCCCGGGCACCCCGGCGGCCGACCTGGAGGACACCATCAGCGATGCCGAGAAGCATGCGCGCCTGTCGCGCCTGCAGGAACGCATCAATGCGCACGCCGCCGGTATCTCCGAGAGGATGGTCGGCACCGTGCAGACCGTGCTGGTGGAAGGGCCTTCGCGCAAGAATCCGAACGAACTGACCGGCAAGACCGAGAACATGCGTTCGGTGAACTTCCCGGCGCCAGCGCGCCTGATCGGCCAGTTCGTAGATGTGATGATCACCGAAGCGCTGACCAATTCGCTGCGCGCGCGGGTGGTGACCGAATAAGGCGTGCCGACCAACGGTCGGCACCCATCGGAAATGATGCCGGCCAGCGGCCGGCACCACTGGATGGCATGCTTCAATCCAGGCGCTTGCGGAAACGCAGGATCGCCAGCGTCATCATCACCACGATGAAGGCCAGCAGCGCCAGTGCGTCGTGCCACAGCTCCCACAGCGAGGCACCGCGCAGCATGATGCCGCGCACCAGGCGCAGAAAGTGGGTCAGCGGCAGCACTTCAGCCAGCCACTGCACCGGCCGCGGCATTCCCGCAAACGGAAACATGAAGCCTGACAGCAGGATCGACGGCAGGAACAGGAACAGCGTCATCTGCATCGCCTGGAACTGAGAGCGCGCGCGCGTGGAGATCAGCAGGCCCAGCGCCAAGCTGGCCAGCACCAGCAGCACCGCGGCCAGGTAGATGTGCAGCAGGCTGCCGCGGATCGGCACCTGGAACAGCCCGGTCCCAAGCACCAGCACCAGCGTGGTCTGCAGCAGGCCGATCGCTGCGTAGGGCAGCACCTTGCCGACCATCAGTTCACTACGCGATACCGGCGTGGCGATCAGCAGCTCCATGTTGCCGCGCTCGCGTTCGCGCACCACCGCCACCGCCGTGAACATCACCAGGGTCATGGTCAGGATGACCCCGATCAGGCCCGGCACGATGTTCACCGCCGAGCGGCGCTGCGGGTTGTAGAAATTGGTCACGCTGACCTGGCCACTGGCGATGCTGCCTTCGCGCAGTGGCCGCGCGTTGCTGGTCGGGCGCGTATCCAGCGGCACCTGCGCCAGCTGCATCGCCGCGCTCTGCAGCACGGTGTCGCTGCCGTCGACCAGCACCTGCACTGCTTCGCGGCCGTCGAAACGACGGCGCTCGAAATCCGCCGGCACCACGATGCCGACACTGATCTCGCCGCGACGCAGTGCCTGCATCAGCTGTTCCGGACTGTAGGCTTCGCTGCGCGGGGTGATCACACCGGTGGCGACCATGTCCTGCACCAGCGCGCGCGAGGCCGCGCTGGTGGCTTGGTCGGCGACACCCGCATCAAGGTGGCGCAGGTTGAGGTTGATCGCATAGCCGAACAACAGCAGCTGCATCACCGGAATGCCAACGATCATCGCCAGCGTGATGCGATCGCGGCGCAGCTGCCGCAGCTCCTTGAGCATGATCGCCCACAGCCGGCGCAGGTTCATGCCGCTGGCTCCCGGCCACGACCGCGGGTGGCGGCGACGAACACGTCTTCCAGGTTCGGCGCCACCGCCTCGATATGCGCCTGCGGATCGGCACCGGCCAAGGCGCGCTGCAAGGCGGCCATGTCGGCGGCATTTTCACTGCACAGCACGCGCAGCTGCGTGCCGATCTGCGCCACGCTCAGCACGCCGGGCAGTTCGGCCAGCGCGCGGCTGGCCTGGCGTGGCTGCGAAGCGGTGACCTGCAGCGTGCACCTCGATCTGCCCCGCGCTCGGTTCCAGCAGGCCGCACAGCATGCGGATGGTGGTCGACTTGCCCGAACCGTTCGGGCCGAGGAAGCCGTACACCTGGCCACGCGGCACGGTCAGGTCGACATTGTCCACGGCCAGCAGGTCCCCGAAGCGCCGGGTCAGGCCCTGCGCATGCACGGCAATGTCGTTGCCGGTGTTCAGAAGCTCACCCGCACCGGCAACCCGGCCGGCAGCTTCTGCATGTCGGTCGCCTCGTCCACTTCGATCTCGGCCAGGTAGCTCAGCCGCGCCACGTCGTCACCGGTCAACGCGTAGTACGGCGTAAATGAAGGCTCGCTGCGGATCGAGCGCACATGCCCCTTCAACGCAGCGCCCTGCCCTTCCAGATGTACCTGCGCGGCTTGCCCGACCTTGACCTGCAAGCGCAGGGGTTGCGGCAGGTAGACGCGCGCATAGGGGCGCTCGCCGACCAGCATCACCGCAAGCGGTGCGCCGATCGGCGCCTGGTCGCCCTGCCGATAGGGCAAGGCGTCGACCACGCCATCGCGGGGCGCGCGCAGCTGCAGCTTCTGCAGGTTGACGCCCTGCACCACCTGCTGCGCCTGCGCAGCATCCGCCGCCGCCTGGCCCTGCACGATGTCCTGCGTGCGGCTGCCATGCACCCGCTCCAGCCACGCCTGCTCGGCCGCACGCACGCTGGCCTCGGCATTGCCGGCGGCCGCCCGTGCGCGGTCCAGCTCGGCGGCGGCGATCAGGCGCTGGCGTGCCAGCGGCTGCACCCGGCGGTAGTAGGCACTGGCTTCGGCAGACTGCGCCCGTAACGCGGCCAACTGTGCCTGTGCCTGCGCGATCTGCTCCTGCCTCGGACCGATCTTCAACTCCTCCAGTTGCGCCCGCGCACGCGCGGTGTCGGCCTGTGCGGCGGCGAATTGCGCATCGCCCCGGGCCGGGTCCAGCTGCATCAGCACGGTGCCGGCCTTGACCTGCTGTCCTTCGCGCACGTCCACGGCTGCAATCACTTCGGCCGCAGGGGCCGGCACGGTGATCCGGTCCCATTCCAGCGTGCCCAATGCGGCAGGTGGCGCCTGGCCACAGCCTGCCAGCAGGGCGATACCCGCCAGCCCGATTCCACGCACCCGGTTGCCGATGCCCATGCCATCCCCTCCTGCGACGGCGCCACGGTGCCATGCGCCCCGTGCACCCACAATGATTGCAATCCACCATGGCGATTTTTTCATCGCCTGCCGCGGGGCCTTCTGTTGCAAGGCGCCGCGCCACCTATCCACAGCTTGGTTCAGCATCATTCCACAGCCGGTGTGGAGAACCGACGGGAGGTGGCCGTGTTGCGTGCCTGGCAGCTGAACATGCGCTGCCGCCACACGAGCCGACCGTCCGTGACGATTTTTTCACCACCACCTCATGAGCCTTGTGGCACAAGCACTGCGAAGGCCTATCCACAGGTTTTCGCGCACCCCGTCCACACCGGGTGTGGAAAACCGCGTATCGGCCCGCTGCTGGCCGCGCGCCCCATGCGCGCGCTACCCTTGTCTCCCCTGAATACACTGCGGTGGAAGGCGTCCGCCCCACCCGAAGCAATGAAAAGCATCGAGCATCGAGACTTCACCCTGTCGCCGGAAGACAACGAACGGCTGGCCAACCTGTGTGGCCCGTTCGACGGTCATTTGCGACAGATCGAACTGAAACTGGGCGTGGAAATCGCCAACCGTGGCTTCGTGTTCCGCATCAGTGGGCCGAAAGAGGCCATCGTCGAGGCGCAGAAGCTGGTCGAGGCGCTGTACGCCGAAGCCGGCGAGACCACCTTCGACAACCATGCCATCCACCTGCGCCTGGCGCAGGCCAATGTCGAGCAGATTGCCGAGCGTTCCTATGAAGCGCAGGACGTGGCGATCAAGGTCAAGCGCGGCACGGTACGTGGGCGTGGTGCCAACCAGGCCCGCTACCTGCACCAGATTGCCACCCACGACATCAACTTCGGCATCGGCCCGGCCGGCACCGGCAAGACCTTCCTGGCCGTGGCCAGCGCGGTGGAAGCGCTGAACGAATCGCGGGTGCAGCGCCTGATCCTGGTGCGCCCGGCGGTGGAAGCCGGCGAGAAGCTGGGCTTCCTGCCCGGCGACCTGAGCCAGAAGGTCGACCCCTACCTGCGGCCGCTGTACGACGCCCTGTACGAAATGTTGGGCGTGGAGAAAGTGGTCAAGCTGCTGGAAAAGAACGTCATCGAGATCGCGCCACTGGCTTATATGCGCGGCCGCACGCTCAACGATGCCTTCGTGATCCTGGACGAAGCGCAGAACACCACGATCGAGCAGATGAAGATGTTCCTGACCCGCCTCGGCTACGGCTCCACTGCGGTAGTGACCGGCGACCTGACCCAGACCGACCTGCCCAAGCACGTGAAGTCCGGCCTGCGCGATGCGATCGACGTGCTGCGCGATGTCGAGGGCGTCAGCTTCACCTTCTTTGAATCGCGCGACGTGGTCCGCCATCCGCTGGTGGCGCGCATCGTCAGCGCCTACGATCGCCGCGACCTGCATCAGATCCAACCTGGAGCGACTCCATGACCCGTGGTCCCGTGCGACTGGATGTCGCCGTCAGTTACGCCCTGCCGCGTGCCGGCCTGCCGGCCGCGGTGAGTTTCCGCAAGTGGGTGGCGGCCGCGCTGAAGGGCCGCATCCGCGAGGCCGACCTGGCCATCCGCGTGGTCGACAGCAAGGAAGGGCAATCGCTGAACCGTCATTACCGGGGCAAGGACTACGCCACCAACGTGCTCAGCTTCCCGGCGGAAGTGCCTGAAGGCCTGCCGAAGGGGGTCAAGTTCCCGTTGCTGGGCGACCTGGTGATCTGCGCGCCGGTGGTGGCACGTGAGGCCGACGAACAGGGCAAGTCGCTTAACGCCCACTACGCGCACCTGACCGTGCACGGGGTGCTGCACCTGCTCGGTTGGGACCACGAGGACGACAAGGAGGCCGAAGCGATGGAACAGCTGGAGCGCGAGATCCTGGCCGAGCTCGGCATCGCCGACCCCTACGCCGGCGAGCGCTGAGCGCGCAGCGGTCGCTGGCCGCGATAACAGGAGGAACACGGATGACCTCGCAAGCAAGCCCTGACCTGTTCATGACCGGCGCCGTTGTATTTGCCAGCCTGCTGGTGCTCGGCGCCCATGCCGTGCGCCAAATAAGTACCCGCGACCCCAGCGGCACGCATTGGCTGCTGCGCAGCCTTGCCGTGCTGTCGCCCCTGTGCCTGCTCACCGGTGCGGCGATCGGCTTGATGGGCCCGCATCTCAATGGCGAACGGGAACCGGCCCATACCCCCGGACTGTTGGGGGCGTCCATGATCCTGGTAATGATGGGTGGACTGACCCTGCCGGTGCTGTGGCGGATGCTGGTGCATCGGCATGTGGGCCATCCGGCCAACGCGCTGCCGTTCTTCCATGCCAGCCGTACCTCGCTGCTGGTGCTGTTCGTGCTGGCGGTGATCTACCTGAAAGCGAGCGGCAAGGCGGCGGACGAACTGACGCCGTGGCTGACCGGTCCGGGCCTGTGGCCGGCCGCCGTGCGTGCCGCAGCGCAAGCCATGCAGATCGCCATGACCTCGGTGGTGCTCACCCTGTCATTGATGGCGATACGGGCCTTGATGATCGCGTTTGCGGGCCGTCTCATGGCACCGTTCCGGCGCTCGCCAGGACTATGATGGTAGCCCCCGTCCCGCGGAAACCGCTCGTGTCACTGCGCTGCTGCGTCCCCCTGCTGTGTGCCCTCGTCGTTCCCTCTGCCTTCGCGTCCAGCCTGGACCTGCCGGCGCTGATCGAATGCCGCCAGGGCGTAGCACAGCACGCCGCGCTGGCGCCGCTGGTGGCCGACCCGTTGAAGGCAGTGGCGCAGGGCCTGCAGCCACTGCCGCAAGGCAACCCGTTCATGAGCGAGTTCCGCCTGGCGCAGCCGATCAGTGTGTTCGGCGTGACCACCGAACGGGTGGCGGTAGCCGGCGCCAGCGTCATGGCCGTGCTCGACCAGGCCGACCCGCGGCCGCTGGCCAAGCGCCTGGCGCTGGAGACCGGCTACGACCAGGACGGCAAGTTCATGGCCGGCCGCGAGCTGGTCAGCCGCGATGTGACCGACCCCAGGACCGGCGAGGCCCAGATCGAGTCGATCATCCTCAGCGTCTCCACGGTCGCCTCCCACCCCGGCAAGACTCTGGCCGGCTGCACCTACAGCCTCGACCTCCCCGAGCAGGATGCCGCCCCGGTCGCCCCGGCCACCGGCAGCCACTGACAGGTCGCCACATCCTGCTAGACTTGGGCCAACGCCCGGCCTGCCGGGTGCCTTTTTACCCGAGATGTCAGAAGACGACAGTAGTGGCTCCCCCGCGGAGCAAAGTGAAAAGAAGCGCGGCTGGCTTGAACGCCTGACCTCCGCCTTCTCCGGCGAACCCCATACCCGCGACGAGCTGGTCGCTGTGCTGCACACCGCGCAGGAAGAGGGCCTGATCGCCGCCGATACCCTGAAGATGATGGAAGGCGCCATTTCGGTGGCCGAGCTGACCGTGGGCGACGTGATGATCTCGCGCTCGCAGATGGTCTCGCTGCCGGTCGAAGCGCCCTTCCTGGAACTGATGAAGCAGGTGGTCGAATCGGGCCATTCGCGCTTCCCGGTTCACGGCGAGAACAAGGACGACATCCTCGGCATCCTGCTGGCCAAGGACCTGCTGCGCGGCGTGGTCGCCGACAATGGGCCGGCCAACGTGCGCGAGCTGCTGCGCCCGGCGGTGCTGATCCCGGAGGCGAAGAAGCTCAACGTGCTGTTGAAGGAATTCCGCCTGTCGCGCAACCACATGGCGATCGTGGTCGACGAGTACGGCGGTGTCGCCGGCCTGGTGACCATCGAGGACGTGCTGGAGCAGATCGTCGGCGAGATCGACGACGAGCATGATGAGGCCGAAGATCCGTCGGCGCAGATCGCGATCCAGTCCGACGGCCAGTACGTGGTCGACGCACTGACCCCGATCGGCGATTTCAACGAGCGTTTCGGCGCAAGTTTCTCCGACGAGGACTACGACACCATCGGCGGCCTGGTCACTGAAGCCGTGGGCCATCTGCCGGAAGTCGGCGACGAGCTTGCGCTGGACCGCTTCATGTTCCGCGTGGCCCGCGCCGATGCGCGCCGGGTGCAGGCCTTCCACGTGACCGTGCTGCCGCCGGACGCGCAGGACGACGCTTGAAGCGCCGCGGCCTGATCGTGGCCCTCTGGCTGGCACTGTGCGTGCTGGCCATGGCCGTGCCCCTGGCGGCGTTTGCGCAGCCGGCGGCCACCGTACCCGCCCCTGCTGCGTCCGCCACCAGCGCCGAGGCCCCAGCCCCGCGCATCGGCGTGGTCACCATGCAGCCAGGCACGGTGTTCTTCGAACGCTTCGGCCATGACGCCATCGTGGTGCTTGATCCGGTCAGCGGCGAGGCAACCTCGTACAACTTCGGTTACTTCGATCCATCCGAGGACGATTTCATCAGCCGCTTCGCACGCGGTGACATGATGTATTACCTGGTGGCGCTGCCGCTGCAGCAGGACCTGTCGTACTACGACGAGACCGGCCGCGGTGCCAGCGTGCAGTGGCTGGACCTGCGGCCGGACCAGGCCCGCGCACTGGCCGCCGACCTGGCCGAACGAGCCAAGCCGGAAAACGCGCGCTACCACTACGACTACTACACCGCCAACTGCGCGACGATGGTGCGCGACACCCTCGACAAGGCATTGGGCGGCGGCCTGCACTCGCAGCTGTCCGGCCGTTCGCGCGGCAACACCTACCGCAGCGAGTCGGTACGCCTGGCCTCGCCGGCACCGTGGATGTGGCTGGGTTTCGACGTCGGCCTGGGTCCGTTCGCCGACCAGCCGCTGTCGCGCTGGCAGGAGGCGTTCGTGCCGATGCGCCTGGCCGACGCACTGCGCCAGGTACGCAACAGTGACGGCCGGCCGCTGGTGCAGACCGAACAGGAGCTCCTGCCACACCGCATCGCCCCGGAGCCGAAGGAATCGGCACGTCGCTGGTGGCCGTGGCTGCTGTGGGGCCTGCTGATCGCCGCCGGCGTGCTCGCGCTGCGCCGCCGGCCGCGCCTGCTGGCCGGGCTGGCGCTGCCGTTCTGGCTGCTGTGCAGCCTGTTCGGCGGCGTGCTGGTGTTCCTGTGGGGCTTCAGCATCCATTATGCCGCATGGGCCAACCGCAACCTGCTGCTGCTCTCGCCGCTGGCGGTGCTGCTGCTGCCGGGCGCGATCGCCTTGCTGCGACGGCGCGTGCCGGGGCGCATGTTCAGGATCGTGCTGTGGCTGCTGGCGGTACAGGCAGTGCTGGCGCTGGTGCTGCACTGGCTGAGCCTGCAGGCGCAGTACAACGTGCAGTGGATCGTGCTGCTGCTGCCGGTGCACGTGACCCTGGCGTGGGTGCTGGGGCGCGGTCCTCACTTGTCCGAAACACGGCCCTGACGCACGATGGCGGGCATGTCATTGCCCGCCTCCGCTTCCGCCCCCGCTTCGGCCAACCCTACCTGCGTCATCAACTGCGTCCACTACGATGACGACGGCAAGCGCCACGACATCAGCCTGGACGCCATCAGCGATGTCATTGCCAGCGGCAACGGCTTCGTCTGGGTCGGCTTGTACGACCCCAACGACGACGTACTGCTGAAACTGCAGGAGGAGTTCTGCCTGCACGACCTGGCCATCGAGGATGCGCGCAATGCGCACCAGCGGCCCAAGGTCGAGACCTATGGCAACTCGCTGTTCGTGGTGGTGACCACCGCGCAGATGGTCGACGAACGCATCCAGTACGGCGAAACCCACGCCTTCCTTGGCCCACGCTTCCTGGTGACAGTGCGCCACGGCGCCTCGCTGTCCTACGCACCGGTGCGTGCGCGGGTGGAACGCGAGCCACAGCTGCTGAAGATGGGCCCGTCCTACTGCCTGTATGCCGTCGCCGACTTCGTGGTCGACAACTACCTGCCGATCGTGCACCGCTTCCGCGACACCCTGGACCTGCTGGAAAAGGACATCTTCGCCGACAACTACAAGCGCAGCACCGTGGTGCGCCTGTACGAGCTCAAGCGCGAACTGAACAAGATGCGCATGGCGGTGGCACCGCTGCAGGATGTGCTGGCGCAGATCCGGCGCTACCAGGGCGACCTGATCCCCGACGAAGTGAAGCTGTACGTGCGCGATGTGCACGACCACGCGGTGCGCATCAGCGACGTGATCGACACCCTGCGCGAGATGCTGGGTACCGCGCTGAGCGTCAACCTGTCGCTGGTGACGCTGGCGCAGGGTGAGACGGTCAAGCGCCTGGGTGCCTGGGCCGCGCTGCTGGCCGCGCCGACCCTGATCACCAGCTGGTATGGCATGAACTTCAGCCACATGCCGGAGCTGAGTGAGCCGTGGTCGTACCCGCTGATGATCGTTGGCGTGGGCGGCGTGTGCGTGGCGCTGTACCGGTTGTTCAAGCGTTCGGGCTGGCTGTAGAGCGTATCGACCAACGGTCGATACCCACCAGACCGGTAGGCCACGACCGTTGGTCGTGGCGCATTGGATGATCCATCAGGCCACGTAGACGGTCTTGATGTTCATGAACTCATGGATGCCGTGGTCGGCCAGTTCGCGGCCGAAACCCGACTGCTTGCTACCGCCGAACGGCAGCCGCGCATCGCTCTTGACGATGGCGTTGACGAACGCTGCCCCGCATTCCATGCGCTGGGCAAAGCCTTCACCGCGCACCGGGTCGCGCGTCCACACGCTGCCGCCCAGGCCGAAACGGGTGTCGTTGGCCACGCGCAGCGCCTCGGCCTCATCCTTGACCCGGATCACCGCGGCAACCGGGCCGAACAGTTCTTCGTCGTAGGCCGGCATGCCCGGGCCGACCTGGTCGAGCACCGTGGCCGGATAACCGGCATGGGTACCGGCAATCGGCTCGCCGCCGACCAGAACGCGCGCGCCCTTGGCCACGCTGGCCTGCACCTGCTTGTGCAGTTCGTCGCGCAGGTCGGCGCGCGCCATCGGTGCCAGCGTGGTGCCGCGCTCGTCAGGGTCGCCATACTGGCGCTCGCCCGCCGCTTCCACAAAGCGACGGGTGAACTCATCGGCCACCGCATCGACCACGATGAAGCGCTTGGCCGCGATGCAGGTCTGCCCGCTGTTATCGAAGCGTGACTTCACTGCCGCGGCCACGGTCTTGTCGAGGTCGGCATCGTCGAGCACCACGAAGGCATCGCTGCCGCCCAGTTCCATCACCGACTTCTTCAGCTGGCTGCCGGCGTTGGAAGCGATCGAGCGCCCTGCCCGCTCGCTGCCGGTCAGCGTCACCGCCTTCACCCGCACATCGCGCAGCACCTCGGCGGCCTGGTCGTTGTCGATGTGCAGCACGTCGAACACGCCGTCCGGCAGCCCGCCGTCACGACACACCGCCAGGATCAGGTCGGCGCATTGCGGCACGTTGCTTGCGTGCTTGAGCAGGGCCACGTTGCCGGCCATGAACGCCGGAGCCAGGAAGCGGAATACCTGCCAGATCGGGAAGTTCCAAGGCATCACCGCGAATACGCAGCCGATCGGTTCGTAGCGCACGTAGCTGCGCTGCGCTTCGGTGTCGATCAGCTGAGGCTTGAGATAGTCGGCGGCGTGGTCGGCGTAGTACTCGCAGGCGGCGGCGCACTTGTCCACTTCGGCAAGCGCTTCGGCCCTGAGTTTGCCCATCTCGTGGGTCATGGCCTGCTGCAGGTCGTCGCGGCGAGCGCGCAGCTGCGCGGCGATCTGGCGCAGGATCACGCCGCGCTCCTGCAACGAGCGTTCGGCCCAGGCCGGGAACGCCTCGGCGGCGGCCTGCAGGCGCTGCTCGATGTCGGCAGCGCCCATCAGTTCATGGCGGTAGGTCACCTGGCCGCTGGCCGGGTCGATGATCTCGACGGTCATGGGGGATCTCCATCAGGGTGACCCCCATTGTGCGCCGCCGGCCGTGAGCCGTATGTAGCTGCGGCGTCAGCCGTTGTCCTGCCTCGCCAGCTGCAGATCGCGCTGGCGGCGCTTTTCTGCTCGCGCATTGATGTACCAGCCGATCACCGCGGCGATCGACACCGCTGACACCAGCAGCGTGGCCAGCGCATTGATCTTCGGGCTGATACCCATGCGCACCGAAGCGAACACCTTCATCGGCAGCGTGGTCGAGCCCGGTGTGGCGACGAAGCTGGCAACCACCACGTCATCCAGCGACAGGGTGAAGGCCAGCAACCAACCCGCCACCAGCGCCGGTGCGATGATCGGCAGGGTGATGCGGCCGAATACGGTCAACCGGCTCGCGCCCAGGTCCATCGCCGCTTCTTCCAGCGACAGGTCCATTTCCTGCAGGCGCGAAGACACCACCACGGTGACGAAGCACAGGGTGAAGGTGACGTGCGCGATCCAGATGGTGGTCAGGCCGCGTGCCGGGAAGCCGGGAATCGCCCCCATCGAGGCCAGCAACGCCATCAGCGAGAAACCGAGGATGACGTCCGGCATCACCAGCGGTGCAGTGACCAGTGCGCCGAACAGCGGCTTGCCGCGGAAACGCTTGAAGCGGGTCATCACCATGGCGGCCAGCGTGCCCAGCACGGTGGCGGTACAGGCGGTCCAGAACGCCACCACCAGGCTGGTCCACATCGCGTCCATCAGCGCACGGTCGGCGAACAGGTCGCTGTAGGCACGGGTGGAGAACCCGGCCCAGACCATCGCCAGCCGCGAGCTGTTGAACGAATAGAACATCAACAGCAGGATCGGAAGGTACAGGAACGCGAAGCCCAGCAGCAGCACGCCCAGTCCCAGGCCCTTGACGGTACGCGGGCTCATGCCTGTTTCCCTTCCAGCAAACGCTGCTGGGAACGGTTGAACAGCAGGATCGGCACCAGCAGCAACAGGATCATCGCCACCGCCATCGCCGAGGCCCCCGGCCAGTTGCGGTTGTTGAAGAACTCGTTCCACAGCTGGCGGCCCACCATCAGTGTCTCCGAGCCACCCAGCATTTCCGGAATCACGAATTCACCGATGGCCGGAATCATCACCAGCATGCAGCCGGCGATGATGCCCGCCTTGGACAACGGCAGGGTGATGCGCAGGAACGCCTGCCAGGGCCTGGCACCGAGGTCGTAGGCCGCTTCCAGCAGGCGGTGGTCATGCTTGACCAGGTTGGCGTACAGCGGCAGCACCATGAACGGCAGGTAGCAGTAGACGATGCCGATGTAGGCTGCGGTCGGCGTATCGATCAGCTGCAGCTTGGGCAGGCCCAGGCTGGTCATCAGCGACTGCAGGCCGGTGAACTGCAGGAACTGGTCGAGCAGGCCATTGCGGTCCAGGATTGCCTTCCACGCATACACGCGGATCAGGAACGAGGTCCACGACGGCAGCACCACCAGCATCATCGCCACGTTGCGCGCGGCCGGTGACAGGCGGGCGATGGCATAGGCCATCGGGTAGCCGATCAGCAGGGTCAGGAAGGTGGAAATCGCCGCGATCTTGATCGAACTCAGGAACGCCTGCGCATAGATCGAATCGCGGAACAGCGCCAGGTAGTTTTCCAGGTTCAGCTTCAGCGAGAAGCCGCCGTCCACGTACTGCAGCAGCCAGGTATACGGCGGCGAGCCGACCCGGCTGAGCGAGAAGCTGATCATCAGCACGATCAGGAACGGCACTGCGAAGAACAGCAGCAGCCACAGGTACGGAATGCCGATCACCGTGGCACGCAGCCCCGGCAGCCAGCGCTTCAGGCCGGCGACGCTCATGAGGTGAGCACCACGCCGTCGTTGTCGCGCCAGTGCACCCACACGCTGTCGCCCCAGGTCAGGCCATCGCTGGCCCAGCGCTGCGAGTTGGCGAAGTTGGCCAGCACCTTGGCACCGCTGGGCAGGCGCACGTGGTAGACCGAGTGGCTGCCGAAATAGGCGATGTCCTCGATCACGCCCTGGGCCTTGTTGGTGTGCCCTTCCGGCTCGTCCTTGCCGATCATCACCTTCTCCGGGCGCAGCGCGAACGCGACCGGCTGCCCTTCATAGCAGGTGATGCCGTGCGCGATGTAGATCGGCGCCGGGAACAGCGGCGAGCGCACGGTCACGTACTCAGGCAGGTCCTCGTCGATCACCCCGTCGAACAGGTTGACCGAACCGATGAACTCGGCGACGAAGCGGTTGGCCGGCTGCTCGTAGACCTCGTCGGGCTTGCCGACCTGCTGGATCCAGCCCGCATCCATCACCGCGATGCGGGTAGCCATGGTCATCGCTTCTTCCTGGTCGTGGGTGACCATCACGCAGGTCACGCCCGACGATTCGATGATGCTGACCAGTTCCAGCTGCATCTGCGAGCGCAGCTTCTTGTCCAGTGCGCCCATCGGCTCGTCCAGCAGCAGCAGCTTCGGCCCCTTGGCCAGCGACCGCGCCAGCGCCACGCGCTGCTGCTGGCCACCGGAGAGCTGGTGCGGCTTGCGCTTGCCCAGATGGCCCATCTGCACCAGGTCCAGCATCTCGCCGACGCGCTTGCTGATCGCGTCCTTGCCCAGGCCATCCTGCTTCAGCCCGAAGGCGATGTTCTGCTCGACCGTCATATGCGGGAACAGGGCGTAGGACTGGAACATCATGTTGACGGGCCGCTGGTACGGCGGCAGCGCGTCCAGGCGTTGGCCATCGAGGGTGATGCTGCCCTTGGTGGGCGTCTCGAAGCCACCGAGGCAGCGCAGCAGGGTCGATTTACCACTGCCGGAGCCACCGAGCAGGGCAAAGATCTCGCCCTTGCGCACGTCCAGATTGACGTCGTCGACGGCGACGAAACCGTCGAATTCCTTGCGCAGGTCACGAATGGAAAGGTAGCCGGGCGCACCGGTCGTGTCGACGACGGCGGCTACCGGCTGGGCTTCAACGGGCATGGGGGCTCCGGGAGCGAGCGGTGGACAGCGGCCGCCATTCTACCGGCCGGGGGGCGATGGCGGTATGACGTGCTGTGGCGGGCGCGGGACGCCAGGCCACTGCGCTCGCCGGGCATGGCCCGGCGGAAAGGGTCAACGCACAGCCACCGGCGGGGCATCCTGCCAGCCCAGTCCCAGGCTCTTCTGCAGGGCCACGTAGCGCACCAGCAACTGCAGCCGCGCCTGGGCAGCGGCATCCTGCGCCTGCAGGCGTTGGCGCTGTACGTCCAGCAGGTCGATCTGCGAAGTGGCCCCCGCCTGCCGGCGCTGGCTCATCAGTGCCAGCGAACGGTCTGCCGAGGCCTCGGCGCGGACACTGGCCTGCAGCTGCTGGCGGGCCGCCCCGAAGCGCGCCAACGCGGTGTTGGCGTCCTGCAGCGCCGCCAGCACTGTGCCCTCGTAGGCCGCCAGCCGGGCCTCGTTGCCGGCACGCGCCTGGGCCACGCGCGCCTTGTTCACGCCGAAGTCGAACAGCGACCAGCGCAGGAACGGGGCCACGATGGTGGCGGCCGAGTCCCGCCCCAGGTCAGACACCGATGTGGCGCCCGCCCCGATGCTGCCCAGCAGGGTCACCTGCGGGAAGTAGGCCGAGATCGCCTGGCCGATCTGCGCCGAGGAGGCCGCCAGTTCGCGCTCGGCCTTGCGCACATCCGGCCGGCGCTGGATCAGCGCACCCGCGTCATCCACCTGCACGCTGGCCGGCAACACCGGCAAAGGCTGGTCCGCTGCCAACCGCGCATCCAGCGCCCCTGGCTCGCGGCCGACCATCAGGGCCAGTACGTCGCGCGCCTCATCGGCCTGCGCCTGCAGTGGCGGCAGCGCGGCCTGCTGCTGCTGCAGCTGGGCCTGCGCGCGCTCGACCTGCAGGTCGGAATCGGCGCCGCGCTGGCGGCGTTGACGGGTCAGCTGCAGGCTTTCATCGGCGGCACGAAGATTGTGTTCGGCCAGCGCGATACGCTCGCGGCTGCTGCGGTAGCCCAGGTAGGCTTGGGTCAGCTCCGCGGCCAGCTGCACCTGCGCATCGGCCAGGGCGGCCGCGTTGGCCTCGGCTTCGGCGGCCGCCTGCTCGGCGGCGCGACGCCGCCGACCGAACAGGTCCAGCTCCCAGCTGGCGTCGAAACCGGCCACGTAGAGTTCGGTGTCCAGATCGATGTCGGCGAACTGCTGGCGCAGCTGCGCCGCTTCCTGCGGGCGGCCGTTGGCCTCGGCCACGCCGGCGATGTTCTCGCCCACGCCACGCACGCTGTTCTCAATCGAATCCGGCGCCTTGATGCTGGCGTAGCCCGCCGCCGCACCCACACTGGGCAGCTGCTCGGCGCGGCGCTGGCGTTGCAGCGCGCGCGAGGCCAGCAGCTTGGCCTGGGCGGCGCGCAGGTTGGGGCTGTTGCGCAGCGCCTCGTCCACCAGCTGGTCCAGCAGTGGATCGTTGAGCGCGCGCCACCACTGGCTGGGTGGGGTCGCAGGCTGCACGCCGGCCTGCGCCGCGCGCGGCAGCCGCGCCTGCGCGGTCGCGCCGGTGGCCACGTCCGGTTTCACGTAATCCGGCCCCAACATGCAACCGGCCAACAGCAGCGGCAGGACGGCCGGGCACAGCCGGCGCAGGCGAAGGGATGGGGCCGAGGAAGGGGGCAAGGTCGTCGAAGTCATCAGTGCATCGCCAATGGAACGCCCTTGGGCAGGGGCTTGAGCAGGAAGACCAGCGGCAGGGTCGCCACCACGATCAGGCCGAAGATCCAGAACAGGTCGTTGTAGGCCATCACCATCGCCTGCATCTGAACCGTCTGTGCCAGCACGGCCATTGCCTGCGTCGCATCGCCCAGCTGCTGGCCATAGGCGTGCAGCGCATCCTGGGCGATGGTCGAATTGGCGGTGACGCTGCTGCCGATTGCATCCACGTGCAGGGTCGCGCGGCGTTCCTGGAAGGTGGAAATGATGGCCAAGCCGATCGAGCCGCCGAGGTTGCGCGCGGCGTTGAACAGGCCCGATGCGTCGCTGGTGTACTCGCGCGGCACCGAGGTGATGGCGGCCTGGTTCAGCGCCATCATCGCCAGCGCCAGCCCGCAGCCCTGCAGCAGCTGGCCGATGACGAAGTGCGGGCCGATGCTGTCCGGTGTCAGCCCCAGATTGACGAAGCAGGCCGCAGCGAAGCACAGCATGCCGCCGAACACCATGATGCGCACGTCGACCGTTTCCAGCATCTTCGGCATCAACGGCATCAGCAGGATGGTGGGCAGGCCGGCCAACAGCAGCACATAGCCAGCCTGCTCGGTGTTGTAGCCAGCGATGATCGCCAGGAACTGCGGAATCATGTACATGACGCCGAACAGGATCATGCCCACCGCCATCACCATCACAAACACCGCACCGAAACTGCGCTGGAACAGGATGTTGAGGCGTATGACCGGCGCCTTGCTGGTGAACTGCGAGAGCGCCAACAGCGCGAAGCCCAGCACCGAGACGATGCTGAGCACCACGATCATGGTGGATTCGAACCAGCGCTCGCGCTGGCCATCTTCCAGCACCACGGTCAGCGCGGAAAGGCCTGCGGTCATGCCGATGATGCCCAGCCAGTCCGCACGCAGCAGGCCACCCCAATCAGACCTTTCATGCGGCAGGCCCAGCAGCAACAGGGCCACCAGGCCGGCGCAGATCGGCACGTTGATGAAGAACGCATAGTGCCAGCTGACGTTCTCGGTCAACCAGCCGCCCAGCAGGGGGCCGATCACCGGGCCCAGGATCACGGTCATGCCGAACAACGCCGTACCCAGGGGCTGCTGCTTCGGCGGCAGCCGCGTGCCGACGATGGTCAGCGCGGTCGGGATCAGCGCTCCACCGGCAAACCCCTGCCCTACCCGTCCAGCGATCATCATCGGCAGCGAATCGGCCAGGCCGCACATCACGGAGAAGGCGGTGAACAGCGTGGCGCAGATCAGCAGGAAGGTGCGCAGGCCCAGCGTGCGCACGAACCAGCCGGTCAGCGGAATCATCACGATTTCCGAGACAAGGAAGGCAGTGGAGATCCAGGTGCCTTCGGTGCCACTGGCGCCCACTTCGCCCTGGATGGTGGGCAGTGCGGCGTTGACGATGGAGATGTCCAGCGTGGCCATGAACGAGCCGATGGTGCCGGCTGCGACGGCCAGCCAGGCACTCGCATCGGCCTTGCCATCGGCGGCGGGCGCAGCAGAGGCGACAGCGGTGCTCATCGCGCCGGCGCGACCGTGCCTTCGGCCTCGTCACGCGTGCGCTCGCGTGCATCCTTGGCGTTGCGGGTATCGACGGTTACTTCCACCGACATGCCCGGCACCAGCACCTTGCGTGCTTCTGCACCGGCGTCCACCCGGATGCGGACCGGCACGCGCTGCACCACCTTGGTGAAGTTGCCGGTGGCGTTCTGCGGCGGCAGCAGCGCGAACTGCGAGCCGGTACCCGGTGAAATGCTCTCCACCGTGCCGCGCAGCGTGGTGCCAGGCAGCGCATCGACCTTGATCTCGGCCGGCTGCCCGGCCCGCATCAGGCCCACCTGGGTTTCCTTGAAGTTGGCACTGAGGTACAGCGATTCGACCGGCACGATGGTCATGGTGCGGGTGCCGGCAGCCACAAACTGGCCCACCTGCACGGTCTTGTTGCCGACACGGCCATCGATGCGCGCACGCAGCTCGGTGTCCTCGAACGCCACCCGCGCCTGCGCGGCATCGGCCTGCGCCTGCTTCAGTCCGGCCTGCGCCTGCTCAAGCTGGGCCTGGCTGGCTTCGATCTGGCTCTGCGCGGCCTGGATCTGCGCCTTGGCCGCATCGTACTGGGCCTGCGCGCGTTCGACGTCGTGGCGCAGGCTCTCAACATGTTCATGGGTATCGGCACCACTGGCCGCCAGCGGGGTGAAGCGGGCCAGTTCGGCCTTGCCGAAGCGCAGCGAGGCGCTGGCGGCAGTGAGCTGGGTGCGCGCCTGCAGCAGGCTGGACTGCTGCCCCTGCACCCCAGCGGCAGCGGCGGCGATGTCGGCTTCGCGTACGGCGATCACTGCCTCGGCCTGGTCGAGCGTCGCGCGATAGGTACGCGGGTCGATGCGCAGCAGTGGTTCGCCGGCCTTGACCCACTGGTTGTCCTGCACCAGCACCTCGGTCACATAGCCATTGATGCGCGGCGCCACCGCTACCGCGTCGGCCTGCAGGTAGGCGTTGTTGGTGTCCTGCAGGTAGCGGCCGACCAGCAGGTGGTAGATCAGCCAGGCAACCAGGGTGATGACCACGACGATACCGATGATCGCCAGCGTCCAGCGGACCCGGGGATTCTTCAGCGGCGAAGGCTTGTCACCGGCGGAGGGGGTTTCGTCAGGCGTGGCATCTGCACGCTGGGGCTTTTCGGTCATTGTCTCGAGGCGTTGGTCGGTGCCATACGGGACGGTAGGGGAAGGGATGCGGAGGTGAGGTGAAAAAAAAACGGAGGCCGTTGGCCTCCGTTTCCTGTGCGCCGATGCCTGCCGGCCGCCGCCGGGCATGGCCCGGCGCTGCCGTCACATCACCTGCCGGTCTTCACCTCGGTCCACAGCCGGGTGTAGAGCTTGTCGGTCTCCGGCGTGTTGATCGAATAGGTGAACATCTTCCCGGCCACATCGGCCGGCGGATAGATGGTCGGGTCGGTGCGGATCGCCTCGTCCACCAGCGGGGTGGCGGTCGGGATCGGGTTGGCGTAGTGGATGAAGTTGGTGTTGGCCGCGGCGACCTTCGGTTCCAGCAGGTAATTGATGAACTTGTAGGCCGCTTCCGGGTGCTTGGCATCCTTCGGGATCGCCAGCATGTCAAACCACTGCGGGGCGCCTTCCTTCGGGATCGAGTAGGCCACGTGCACGCCGTTGCTGGCTTCCTCGGCGCGGTCGCGGGCCTGGATGATGTCACCCGACCAGCCCACCACCAGGCAGGTGCCGCCGTTGGCCAGCGAACCCACGTACTGCGAGGAGTGGAAATTCTGCACGTACGGGCGGATCGACTTCAGCAGGTCGGCCGCCTTCTGCAGCTCGGCCGGGTCGCCGCTGTGCGGGTCCAGCCCCAGGTAGTGCAGCGCGATCGGGATCATGTCCGCCGGCGTGTCCAGCATGGTCACGCCGCAGTCCTTCATCTTGCTGATGTTCTCCGGCTTGAACACCAGGTCCCAGCTGCTGGCGATGTCGGTGCTGCCGCCGAAACGCTGCTTCAGCATCTCCACGTTGTAGCCGATGCCGGTGGTGCCGATCATGTACGGCACACCGTACTGGTTGCCCGGGTCCTGGGTGGCGATGCGCTTCATCACCGCCGGATCGAGGTTGGCCAGGTTCGGGATCTTGCTCTTGTCCAGCGGCAGGAACACGCCGGCCTGGATCTGCCGCCCGAAGAAGTTGAGGGTCGGCACCACCACGTCGTAGCCGCTGTTGCCGGCCAGCAGCTTGGTCTCGACCATCTCATCGCTGTCGAACACATCGTAGGTCACCTTGATGCCGCTCTCCTTCTCGAAGGTCGGGATGGTGTCCTCGGCGATGTAATCGCTGTAGTTGTAGACGTTCAGGACCTGGCTGTCCTGCGCGCCGCCTTTGCCACCGCCACAGGCGGCAAGCATGGCGGAGGCCAGGCCGAGCGTGAGGATACGCAGCTTCATCGGGTGCTCCAGAATGCGGAAAGGGGGGCCGGCGGGGCCGGCGACGGGTGCCAGCCTACCCCCCGGCGGCGGATTTTTCTATTCCACATGCTCAGACGTTCAGCAGCAGGAACTCGCGCTCCCACGAGCTGATGACACGGAAAAAGGTCTCGTATTCCTTGCGTTTGACCGAGATGTAGGCCCGGCAGAAGCGCTCGCCCAGCAAGGCCTGCAGCTCGCTGCACTGCTCCAGCCCGTCCAGCGCTTCGCCCAGCGAGCGCGGCAGGTTGTAGCCCAGTTCCTTCGCGCTGCCGGTGACCGGCGCGTCCGGCGCCAGCCGCTCGCGGATGCCGAGCAGGCCGCAGGCCAGGGTCGCGGCCATCGCCAGGTAGGGGTTGGCGTCGGAGCCGGCAAAACGGCTCTCCACGCGCATGTTCTCCGGCGTATCCAGCGGCACGCGCAGGCCGCAGGTGCGGTTGTCGAAGCCCCAGTGCACGTTGCTCGGCGAGACCTCGCCGAACACCAGCCGCCGGTAGGAGTTCACGTTCGGCGCGAAGAAGGCCATCGCCTGTGGCGCGTACTTCTGAAGGCCGCCCAGGTAATGGCCGAACACCGGGCTGAACTCGCCTTCGGCATCGGTATCCCCGGCAAACACGTTGCTGCCGTCGCTCACCCTTACCAGGCTCTGGTGGATGTGCATGGCGCTGCCCGGCTCGTTCTCCATCGGCTTGGCCAGGAAGGTGGCGTATACACCGTGGCGCATCGCCGCTTCGCGCATGGTGCGCTTGAACAGGAACACCTGGTCGGCCAGGTCCATCGCATCGGCATGGGTGAAATTGACCTCCAGCTGCGCCGCGCCGGATTCGTGGATCAGCGTGTCCACGTCCAGCTTCATCGCATCGGCATAGTCGTACATCAGATCGAGGATCGGGTCGAATTCGTTGACCGCATCGATCGAGTATGACTGCCGCGCCGTTTCCGGGCGGCCGGAGCGTCCGGCCGGCGGAAGCAGCGGGAAATCCGGGTCGGTGTTCTTCTGCACCAGGAAGAATTCCAGCTCCGGCGCCACTACCGGGCGCAGGCCCAGTTCGGCGTATCCGGCCAGCACGCGGCGCAGCACGTTGCGTGGCGCCAGTTCGTGCGGCTCACCATGCTTGGTGTAGCAGTCGTGGATCACCTGCGCGGTGGCATCGGCCGCCCACGGCACCATGCGCACGGTGTCCGGGTCGGGGCGCAGCATCATGTCCGAGTCGGACGGCGAGGTCAGCTCGTAGTAGTCGTCGGGGAACTCGCCAGTGACTGTCGTGGCGAAGATGCCTTCGGGCAGGCGCGTGCCGTAATCGTGTGAGAACTTGTCGGCCGGAATGATCTTGCCGCGCGCGTTGCCGGTGATGTCCGGCACCAGGCATTCGACCTCGGTGATGCGCCGCTCCTTCAACCAGCGCAGCAGGCTGCTCTCCTGAGGTGCGGGGGGCGTGGCCGTCTTGCGCGGGCGCGTTCGGGAACTCATCGGGAATCCAGTCGGTTCTGTTGGTGCTCTCGGCAAGCTTGGCCGAACGCACGGAAAATAGCGTGATAGAACAGCGCCTGCATGACACGCCATTCCGGGTGCCACTGTACGCCGAGCACAAAACGATGGTGCGCGCTGCGCGCGGCCTCGACCAGCCCGTCATCGGCGCGGGCCTCCACCTGCAGGCCGTCGGCCAGGCGTGCGATCCCCTGCCCGTGCACCGAATTGACCTGCGCGCGCACGTCTCCCTGCCACTGTGCCAGCCAGCCGTCGGCCTCCAGGCTGACCGCATGCGCCGGTCCATACTGCAGGTCCACCGGCGCCTGCGGGTCTTCGCGATGATCGGACAGGCCCGGCACCGCATGCACCTGGGGATGCAGCGTGCCGCCCAGCGCGACATTCAATTCCTGGAAACCGCGGCAGATCGCCAGCACCGGCATATCCAGCGCCAAAGCCTCACGCAGCAGTGCAAACGCGTTGGCATCCCGGGCCGGGTCATGCGGGTTGCCCGGCCAGCTGCGACCACCTTCGTAGTGCTGTGGCGCGATGTTGCTGACCGCACCGGTCAGCAGCAGGCCATCGAGGCCGTGCAGCCAGTCGGCGGGCGGCAGCGGTGGCTGCAGGCTGGGCAGCATCACGGGGGTGACTTCGGCCGCGTCAACCAGCGCACGCACGTACTTCTCGCCGGCCGCCGCAAAGCGGTGATGGCCGAGCACGGTGCTGTCGGTGGGCAGCCCCACCCAGGGCAGGCGACGCATGGAAAACTCCTTGGCGTGCCGACACGTTACCCGCCTGTCCGCAATGCCGGCAAGTCGTGGCCGTCACACCACGGCCGTCGCGCATCGGCGAAACTAGGCGCGTGAACGCTGATCCTCCTGCCCCGCCCTGCCCCGTTGCCCTGCGCCCGCGAGGCCCGCAGTGAGTGCCGCCTTCCCGCCCAGCTGGTATGCCGCCAGCCTGCCCGAACCGCCTGCCCTGCCCGCGCTGCGGGGTGACGTGCAGGCCGATGTGGCCGTGCTCGGTGCCGGCTACACCGGCCTGACCGCCGCGCTGGAACTGGCCGCACGCGGCCATCGCGTGGTGGTGCTGGACGCGCATCGGATCGGCTGGGGCGCCTCCGGCCGCAATGGCGGCCAGGCGCTGGTCGGCTACGGCTGCGAGGTGGACGAACTGGAACGCCAGCTCGGTCGCGACGATGCGCGCCACCTGTTCGACTGGTCGCGTGAGGCGGTGCAGGCGATGCGAGCGCGCATCGACCGCCATCGCATCGACTGCCACTGGGTGGAGGGCCATGCCAGCGTCGCCATCCGCGAACGCCACGAGCGTGACCTGCGCGCCAACTGCGAGCACCTGCGGCGCCACTACGACTACCCGATGCAGTGGTGGGACCGTGACGCCCTGCACGCGCAGCTGGACAGCCCGCGCTACCGCGCGGCGATGTTCGACCCGCTCAGCGCGCACCTGCACCCGCTCGCGTATGCACGCGGCCTGGCCGCTGCAGCGCGCGCAGCGCGGGTGGTCATCCACGAAGATTCTCCGGTGGTGCGCATCCAGCGCGGGCCACGGCCAAGCCTGCACACCGCCCAAGGCAGCGTGCGCGCCGCGCATCTGGTGGTGGCCGGCAACGCCTGGCTGCAGGGCCTGCTGCCCGAGCTGGAGCGGCGGATCATGCCAGTGGGGACCTATATCGGCGCCAGCGCACCACTGGGTGCCGAGCGCGCCCGCGCCCTGATCGGCAACAACATGGCCGTGGCCGACACCGCCTGGGCGCTGGACTACTTCCGCCTCAGCCACGATTACCGCCTGCTGTTCGGTGGCCGCGCCAGTTACTCCGCGCTGCCGCCGCCGGGCCTGCGCGGGGTGATGCAGCGGCGCATGCACCAGGTGTTCCCACAGCTGGCCGACGTGCCGCTGGAACAGGTCTGGGGCGGCTATGTGGACATCACCCGCAACCGCGCCCCGCACTGGGGCCGGCTGGACGGCAACCTGTTCTTCGCACAGGGGTTCTCCGGGCACGGGGTCGCCGCCGCCGGGCTGGCCGGCGAGGTGATCGCCGCCGCCATCGCCGGCCAGAGCGAGCGCCTGGACGTGTTCCAGCGCCTGAGGCATGCGCCCTTCCCAGGCGGGCGGCTGCTGCGCACGCCGCTGCTGGTGGCGGCGATGTCGTGGTACAAGCTGAGGGATGCGTTGTGGTGAAGAACCTGCATCTCAACCTGTATCAAACGTTCAGAAGAACGCACCGCAGCGCTGATCGTGCTGCGCACGTCACAGATTTTCACGCAACAACTGTGATGGACGGTTCGTCAGATTCCTAAATGCGCAGCTGCGCAATTGCATAATCGTCCGCAGACCGATACCGTCCTGAAAAACCGGGCCCCGCGGCGAATGGATGCTGACAGGGGACACGTAGGAGAGGGGGACGTGCGATTGGACTGGTGGAAAGAAGGATTGTTGCTGAAGGTGCGCATTCGTCCGGCTGGCCTGATGCTGGCCTTGCTTTATGCAGTTGCCTATTGGGCAACCCGACAGTTGTCGCTGGATCAGTTCTATTTGCCAGCCGGCATTCGGGTTGCGGCTGTGTTGCTGTGCCCGCCGCGCCTGTGGCCCTACCTGTTGCTGGGCGAATATGCGTACTTTGCACAATCCCGCGTGCCGATGATCGAGAAGTACGGCCTGACATGGGTCATTGTTGCCTCAGCGTTCCTCATGCCAGCGGTGATGCTGATTGTGAAGCTGCAAAGGCGACTGATGACAGAGTCGCAGACCATCGGCCTATTACTGATTGCCGCCGCTTCCAGTGTGGTGATCACCCTGCTCAACCTGAGCTTTTCCCATCTGCTTTGGCCAACACCCCCTTCCACACCATTCCTGACCAATGCCGCGCGCTTCAGCGTCGGTGATTTCATCGGAATTCTGACGGTGGCCCCGATCGCCATGCTGTGGGCACGACAGGATGTGGAGCAGCAATGGAGCGCTCTGCGAAAGGCCCCGATGCTGGCAGCACTTTCAATGATGCTGCTGATCGGGATCGCAGCAACCCAACTACCCGCCGAATGGATCGCATTGAAGGCAACGTTCCTGCTGCTGTTGGCACTGCCAGCGGCCGGGCTTACCTGCCTGTATGGCTGGAAGGGGGCTGCCCTTGCAGTCCCCGCGCTCAACATGGTCATCGGACTGACCACGCCCAACACCCATCCAACCGCATTCGATCAAGCGGCCTTCGTCACTCAGCAGATCATGGCAATCAGCGGCATCGTGTTGCTGCTGCTTGGGTCCCGCATCACGCACTTCTACCACCGTTATAGACTGCGCGAGATGGGAGAGAGGGACGCCATCCATCTTGCGAGGAGCTCGCAACTGGCCAGCGAGATGGAGCTGCGCGAACGCGCCCTCCATCTGCGAAAGCTCGGCGACGGCATCGATACGTCGCTGGTTGAGCTGGCCGACTGGCTCAAAGCACAGGGACACCATGCGGTGGCCAGCAGCCTTCTGCATACCTCGAATGTCCATTCGCGGCTGTTTCGCGAACAGACAAGCATGGTGTACCCCGCGGGCCTTGAGCACCTTGGGCTTTACGTGGCCCTGCAGGCAGGTGGCATCCGTGAATCATGGAAGCTGACGGAGCGCGTTCTTCGTCCAGACCTGAAAGGTGACCCCTGCAACCTGAGCGTGGAACTGCAGCTGGCTGCTTACCGCACGCTGATTGATGCGGTCTCCATTCTTCTCAGGCATGAGGGGGGTCAGATTCGAATTCGTGCTCGATGCGGCAGATTGGGCACCAGGCGCGGAATCCTCATGGTCGTGTCGTTACTGGATCCTCGTGGCCGCCTTTCCCAGAAGACAACCATGGCAGCGTTCGAGCGACTGACCGGTCGAACCCTCGCCTACGACGGGACTGTTGACTGCTATCGCAATCGGGTCAGGATCCTGTTCCTCGACCGCGAAGTCAGACTTGAGAACGTGCCCAGTATTCCATCGCGGGCCAATTGTCCCGCACCCTCAGCGCTGCAGTAGCACATTTCAAGGTCCAGCGACCCGCTCACGCCAAAACAGCGGAATGGCGCCCACATGTCGCACATCATGCTTATGCACGATGTCATGGGCACCCGGGGAGCACCGGGTGCCCATGCGGCCCGATACTGACTCTCGCCGATATCCCGACGAAAGGCAGAATCAAGGTGCCTCGACCGCCCACAGTACGTCAGTACCGGTCGCGTATCTGACAAGCGTGAATGCAGACGCCCGGTAGACAACCGTTCTGGTGGCCTTGGCGGGAACGGGCAGGCGTTGCTCTGGCAGCGACACCTTCGCGGTCGGATCACCTGCCGGCAGCACCCAGAACGTCCCGGCGGCATTGCCGATCACGACATGCACGCGCCCGGCGAGATCGTTTACCTGGAAATAGTCCATGCCATCACGCTCGAACCCATAGACCAACCAGCCGGGATCCGCGCTCAGGTTTTCCGCCAACGGAGCCGATTGACCAAGTCCTCGTGCAGCCATCTTGATTCCATGGTCATCACTCGGGGCAAAAGCAAAAGCGGACAACGGCGCCAACATCAACGCACCAGCAAATGCATGAATTCGAAAGCTTCTCACACTAACCTCCAGGTTGGATGAAATACGCATTATTAGGGATGCTACCGTCAATCCGATCAGCATACTGCAAGGGCAAATTCCTCCTCGCAGAGCGCTTAACAGCTTGAAACTGACACTTGACCAGCAACTTCCAAACCGTGCCACGCCCGGCAGCATCATGCTTCATGACCGAGCGCGCTTCATATCACTCATGGGGAATAGCCCGATAGATCGATGCAAATCCTGTTCCCTGAAGTTGCATCCGATACCGTCGATATCCGCCCCAGGACCTCCACAACCGACCCGGCGTCCCATGCCGCCTTGCAGCAGGCCACTGTCTACAGCAACCACAGTGACACACTGCCGCTGCCCATTCCGGGGGGGCGCCGGATGCATTTGCAGGATTCTGGTGATCGAAACCACACCTGCGCCACGTCCATTCATGACCCGTGCACTGCCCACTCGTCTTCAGTCGATCCAGAATCAGGTTCTTCACAGTCGCCGAGAGTTCGCAGGGAGTCCAGACACCTTGATTGCACCCATCTCCAACTATCGATAGTGTCTGCGGAAATGGCCAGCCATCAGTAGCTGCGAGAGGAGAGGCGCGGGCTTGGACCGACTCAAAGGAGCAATTGAACTTAGCTTCCGCATCCGACCCGTCGGAATCGCACTCGCGGTCGTCTATGCCCTCAGCTGCCTCATCTCGCGCCAGTTCTCACTGGATCAGTTCTTCCTGCCGGCCGGCATCCGAGCCGCGGCACTGCTGATCGTCCCGACCCGGCTGTGGCCCTACCTGCTGCTGGGCGAGTATGCGTACTTCGCAACGCTGCGCATCTCCATGATTGACAGCTATGGACTGGCTTGGGTCATTCTCGCCTCAACGCTGCTGATGCCGATGGCAATGCTGGTGGTCCACCTGCATCGGACAAGAATGCCCTCCGAGGCGGGCACCGGTCTCTGGCTGCTGTCGCTGTCCTTGTGCGCAGCGTTGTTCGTCCCAGGTCTCAACCTGGGCATTTCATATGTTCTATGGTCTACCCCACCACCGAGCAATCTGCTGAACGCAGTCGACCGGACGATCTTTGGTCACTTCGCCGCCATCATCACGCTGGTGCCGCTGGCCTTCCTTTGGTCGCGACGGCACGCCGATCCAGGGTGGGCCAACCGCTTTGTCGTCCCCACCACCATGGCGATCCTGGTGATGCTGGTACTGGGCCTGTGCATGCAGCTGACAAGCGTCAGCGCCCACACCACACGGACGCATATGGTGCTGCTGGCCGCCCTCCCCGCCATTGCCCTCACCTTCATGCATGGCTGGCGCGGCGCGGCCATCGCGATTCCGTTGCTGAACCTCCCCCTGCACGGTGCAACACCCAGCACCGGCCTGCCCTCCTCTTTCGACCTGGGCACATTCGCAACCCAGCAGAACATGGCGGTGATGAGTGTCGCGTTGCTGGCATTGGGTTCCAGCATCAGTTACCACCATCAGCGCGCCCGGTCCCGCAGCGTGGCCGAGGAAACCACGCGACGCCTGGCGCGTGGCTCCCACCAGACCAGCGAGCGCGAGCTGCGTGAACGGGCTGCCCATCTGAAGCAGCTGAGCGAGGGCATGGACAGTTCGCTCAGCGAGATGGTCAGCTGGCTGAAGGCCCAAGGTCATCATGCCGTGGCGAGCAGCCTGCAACACGCGTCATCGGTGCACTCACGCCTGTTCCGCGAGCAGGCCAGCATGGTCTATCCCACCGGACTGGAGCAGGTCGGGTTGTACATTGCGCTGCAGGCAGGCGGCGCATGCGAGATATGGAACAACACGCATCGCGTCACGCCGCCCAGGCTGGCGGGTAATCCCTGCCTGCTGACTGTGGATCTGCAACTGGCCATCTACCGCTCCTTGATCGAGGCGGTGTCACTGCTGCTGGAGCTGGAGACCGGGCAGGTCTGCGTGCGTGCCCGAAGTGGCCGGGCAGGCGCACGTCGCGGCATCGTCGCCGTTGTGAGCCTGCTCGACCGTGGTTGCACACTGTCGACACGCACCACCCACCAGGCTGTCGAGCGCTTGGCCGGCCGGATGCTTGCCTACGGCGGCACGGTCCACTGCCGAGGAAATCGGCTGCGACTGGTCCTGCATGAATCGATCACCCACGCGTCGCCAGCGGCGGCCTGATACCGAATTCCGGGGGCGCGTAGCGTTGGCCGCTAAAGTTACACCCGAAACCGCCGCTATCCGTGCCGAGCCCCTCCCTCGTGAGCCACCGCATCATGCCCATGCTGCCGCAGGCCGCCGTCGATGGCGACCTGGCCGATCCGCTGCCGCAGCGGATCCTGCTGGTCGAAAACTCCCGTGCCTTCACCGGCATGCTGCGCGAGGCGATCGAGCAGCGCCTGGAACTGCCGGTGGTGATCGCCTCCACCCTGGCCGAGGCCGACCGCCTGCTCAGCGAAGGCGGTGGCTGGTTCCTGGTGCTGACCGGGCTGGTGCTGGCCGATGGTGACCGCGATGCGGTGGTCGAGTTCTTCCTCAAGCGCGACCTGCCCACCGTGGTGGTCAGCGGCGTGTATGACGAGGACCTGCGCAAGCGCGTGCTGCAGCAGCAGATCATCGATTACGTACTGAAGAACACCCCCGGCAGCATCGACTACCTGGTGTGGCTGGTACAGCGGCTGGAGCGCAACCGCCGCATCGCCGCGCTGGTGGTGGACGACTCACCGTCCGCGCGTGGTTATGCCGCGGCCCTGCTGCGCATGTACGGCCATGAAGTGCACGAGGCGGCCGACGGGAACGAGGGCCTGGCGGCGATCGAGGCGCACCCGGCGATCCGGTTGGCGGTGGTCGACCAGGAAATGCCTGGCATGCAGGGCGTGGAATTCACCCGTCGCCTGCGCACCCTGCGTTCGCGCGACAAAGTGGCGGTGATCGGCATCTCCGGCAATACCGATGCCTCGCTGATCCCGCGCTTCCTGAAGAACGGCGCCAATGACTTCCTGAGAAAACCCTTTTCGCGCGAGGAATTCTTCTGCCGGGTGTCGCAGAACGTGGACCAGCTGGAACTGATCGGTACGCTGCAGGATCTGGCTACCCGTGACTTCCTCACCGGCCTGCCCAACCGGCGCTTCTTCCTGGAGCAGAGCCAGCGCCAGCTGCCACAGCTGCAGCTGCACGGCCAGTGCGTGGCGGTGGCGATGATCGACATCGACCATTTCAAGCACATCAACGACACCCACGGCCACGAGGCCGGCGACGATGCATTGCGTGCGGTGGCCGGCGCAGTGGCCGCCCATGCACGCGGCCAGGATCTGATCGCACGCTTCGGCGGCGAGGAATTCTGCCTGATGGTGCCGGACATGGAGCAGGACGAGGCGCTGCTGTACTTCGAGCAGCTGCGCCAGCGCATCGCTGCGCTGGAAGTGGACATCGGCACCGCCACCCTGCGCATGACCGTCAGCATCGGCCTGTGCTGCCTGCGCCCGCAGCGCGATGCGCTGCACCGGCTGATCTCCGAAGCCGATCGCCAGCTGTACCTGGCCAAGGCCGGCGGCCGCAACCGGGTCAGCTGCACCACGGTGGCCAGCCCGCTGCGCCCACGCGAACCGGCGCTGTCCTGACCGGCACGCTTTGATCCAGATCAACGCCGCCCGCGAAGTGCGGCTCTACAGTCGGCCCCGACATACGCATGAAGGGGAGCCGGGGATGGCACTACTGGTCTGGCAGGACGATCTGAACATCGGCATCGATGTGATCGACCAACAACACCGCCGCATCATCGAGATGCTCAACCACCTGCACGTGGCCCAGGCCAGCATGCAGCGTGCAGCGGTGGGCGAAGTGATCGACGAGGTGGTGGACTACACCATGTCGCACTTCGCATTCGAGGAAGAGCTGATGGAAGAAGCGGGCTACCCGTTCTGCGCCGCGCACAAGCGTGTGCATGAGGTCTTCATCAAGCGCGTCTCGGAATACCGCATGCGCTTCCAGGCCGGCGAGGACATCAGCGACGAACTGCGCACCATGCTGTCGCGCTGGTTGTTCAACCACATCCGCGGCGACGACCAGGCCTACGCCGAACAGGTCAAGGCGCACCTGAACCAGTTCGCCCGTGAACACCAGGGCGGCGGTTGGCTGGGGCGCACGCTCAAGCGTTTCTTTGGTTGAGCCTCAACGCGCGACGGTGCAGTGCCACCAGCGCGCACAGCGTCGCCACCGCCGTCAGGCACAGGTAGTAGCCGACCGCGACCAGGCCGAAGCGCTCGGCCAGCCAGGTGGCCAGGTACGGGGCCGGCGCCGCACCGAGGATGCCGGCCAGGTTGAAGGACAGCGACGCACCGGTGTAGCGCACCTCCACCGGGTAGATCTCCGCCAGGAAGGTACCGCAGGGGCCGTAGGTCAGGCCCATCAGGAACAGCCCCAGGCACAGGAAGGCGGTGACCAGCCACGGGCTGTGCGGCTGGAACAGCGGTGCGAACAGCACACCGAAGCCGACGATCAGTACGCTGGCGACGATCATCGTGCGCCGCGTGCCCCAGCGGTCGCCGTAGCGCGCCGACAGCGGGATGCCCACTGCGAAGAACAGCATGCCGGCCATCTGCATCAGCAGGAACTGCTCGCGGCTGTAGCCCAGCACCGCGGTACCGTGGCCCAGGCTGAACACCGTCATCAGGTAGAACAGCACGAAGGTGGCGAACGCCCCGAGCGTGCCCAACAGCATCGGCACCGGGTAATCGCGCAGCACCGTCCACATCGGCAGCCGCACCGGTGCCTTGCGCTCCAGCGCCTGCTTGAAATCGGGGGTCTCGTGGATGTTCAGGCGCACCCACAGGCCAAGGCCGACCAGCAACGCGCTGGCCACGAACGGAATGCGCCAGCCCCACTGCAGGAAGTCGCCCGGGCTCAGGCAACGGCCCAGCACCAGGAAGATGCCGGCCGACAACAGGAAGCCCAGTGGCGCGCCCAGCTGAGGGAACATGCCGTACCAGGCGCGCTTGCCCGGCGGCGCGTTCTCGGTGGCCAGCAGCACCGCCCCACCCCATTCACCGCCCAGCCCCAGGCCCTGGCCGAAACGGCACAGCGCCAACAGCGCCGGTGCCCACAGCCCGATCTGCGCATGGGTGGGCAGCAGGCCGATCAGCACCGTGGACAGGCCCATGGTCAGCAGCGCGGCCACCAGGGTGGCCTTGCGGCCGATGCGGTCGCCGAAATGACCGAATACCGCCGAGCCGACCGGGCGCGCGATGAACGCCACCGCGAAGGTTGCCAGTGACTGCAGCAGCGCCGCCTGCTCGCTGCTGTCCGGGAAGAACAGGTGCGGGAACACCAGCACGGCAGCGGTGGCGTAGATGTAGAAATCGAAGAATTCGATGGTGGTGCCGATCAGGCTGGCCAGCAGGACACGGCGGGGAGAATTCGCAGGTGGCGCGGCAGCGGTGATCGTCGACATCGGCACTACAGGTTGTGGTGGATCGACCGATTCTGCCACGGGCCGGTGGCCACACGCAGCGATGGTTTCAGCCGACACCGATGCCAACGGAAATTTTCTGGACACCCGCTAGGCTGCGCCACCGGTCCCTGCATGGATGCCTTGCCGATGGCTGCAGCTGCGTTGTCGTGGTCCGATTCCCCGAAGCTGCCGTGGATGACGGCGTGGCTGGTGGTACTGCTGGTGCACGGCCTGATGACGGTGTGGCTGTGGGGCACGGCCCGCATCGTGCTGCGCGGCGACGATGGCGCACGGATCTCGCTGCGCTGGCTGCCACCGGAGCTGCCGGCGCCGGCGCCGTCCCTTCCGGCCATGCCCACCGCATCGGTAACGCGCCCGGCGGCACTGGTGAATCGCCGCCCTGCCCCGCCTGCGCAGGCGCAGGCCGCCCTGCCTGCCGAAGAGGCAGCGGTGGCTGAAGCGCCGCTGATCCTGGGCCTGCCTGCAGGCAGCATCGACGGTGGCGATGGCATCAGCGCCGCGGGCGTCGCGCCACGCCTGCTGGGTCGTCGCGCGGTGCATCCCGCGTTCGCACCGCGTCGCAACTACTTCCGTATCCGCCGGCAGATGACCCCGGAGCAGATCGTGCACGGTGTGGCGCAGCTGCTGGGGCTGTGGCCGCCTGGGTACATCGTCGACCCGTGCCAGCTGGGGAAGCAGGACATGGACTATTTCCAGAGCGCTGTTGAGGAGGATGACCAGGAATTGCTGCGTGCGGCAGTGCTGCAGATGAGCGCGCGTTGCCGGTAGTCCGCATTCCGCGAACGGCAGTCGAGCAAGGCTCGGCTCTACAGGAGAGCACCCAGCCGTCCAGGGCGCGTGTCGTTACAACTGGATCCAAGTGGCCTTGATCTCGCTGTACTTGTCGAACGCGTGCAGCGATTTGTCACGCCCGTTGCCGGACTGCTTGTAGCCGCCGAACGGGGCGGTCATGTCACCGCCATCCCAGCCATTCACCCACACGCTGCCGGCACGCAGCTGGCGGGCCACACGGTGCGCGCGGCCAAGATCGCGCGTCCACAGCCCTGCCGCCAGCCCATAACGGCTGTCGTTGGCCACCCGCACCGCTTCGGCCTCTTCATCGAAACCGAGCACCGCCAGCACCGGCCCGAACACTTCCTCGCGTGCCAGCGCCTGCTCCGGCCGCACCTGGTCAAACACGGTGGGCTGCACATAGCAGCCTCCTGCCTCCACTTCGGCCCGATGCCCACCCAGCAGCAGCCGCGCGCCCTCGCCTTCGGCGCGTACGATGTCGGCCAGCACCTTGTCCATGTGCGCGGCGTCGACCAACGCTCCCATCGGCGCATCGGCCTCCAGTGGATGGCGCGGCTGCATGCGCTGGCCGTAGGCAATGACCTGGCGCACGAAGTCCTCGCGGATCGAGCGCTGCACCAGCAGCCTCGACCCGGCGGTACAGACTTCACCCTGGTTGAAGAAAATACCCTGCGCCACGCCCTTGGCCGCTGCGTCCAGATCCGGCGCGTCGGCGAATACCACGTGCGGGCTCTTGCCACCGCACTCCAGCCAGACCCGCTTGAGGTTGGATCGCCCTGCGTACTCCAGCAGCTTTGCGCCGGTGGCAGTGGAGCCGGTGAACGCCAGCACATCCACGTCCATGTGCAGCGCCAAGGGCTCGCCGACGCGGCTGCCATGGCCGGGCAGCACGTTCAGCACGCCCTCCGGCAAACCGGCCTCGATGGCCAGCGCCGCCAGCCGCAACGCCGACAATGGCGAACGCTCGGACGGCTTGAGCACCACCGAATTGCCGATCGCCAGGGCCGGCGCGATCTTCCAGCAGGCCATCAGCAGCGGAAAGTTCCACGGCACGATCGCAGCCACCACGCCCGCGGCCTCGCGCGTGACCAGGCCCAGTTCATGCGATCCGGTGGGTGCGATTTCACCGTACAGCTTGTCCACCGCCTCGGCGGTCCAGGTCAGGCAGCGCACCACGCCGGGCAGGTCGATAAGGCGTGCGTCGCGCACCGGCTTGCCCATGTCCAGGGTTTCCAGCAGGGCCAGCTCGTCGGCGTGCTTTTCCACCAACGCGGCCAAGGCCAACAGCACGCGCTTGCGATGGGCCGGGCTGGCCTGCGACCAGTGGCCAGCCTCGAAAGCTCGCCGCGCAGCCAGCACCGCGCGCTCCACGTCCTGCGCATCGCAGTCGGCGACCGCGGCCAGCACGCGGCCATCGATCGGGCTGATGCAGTCGAAGCGCACACCGCTGGCAGCATCGACGTAGCGGCCATCGATGAATGCCTGGTTCGCCATCGACAGCTGCTGGGACAGCGCCTGCCAGTGGCTGCGGTCGGGGAAGTCGGCCATGTCGGGCTCCTCGGAACAGTTCCCCCGGTTATACCGGCGTGACCGCGACTCCACTGTGACGCGGCTGCGCTACATTCACGCCATCGGACCCCGATGGAGCTGGCATGAAACGTTCCGCGAGCGACCTGCACGACCTGGCCACCCAGCGCCCGGAATCCCTTGATGCGTACTGGATGCCGTTCACCGCCAATCGCCAGTTCAAGGCCGCACCGCGTGTGCTGGTGCGCGCCGAGGGCATGCACTACGAGGATGTCGACGGCCGCCAGATCCTCGACGGCACCGCCGGGCTCTGGTGCTGCAACGCCGGCCACGCCCGGCCGCGCATCGTTGAGGCCATCGTCGAGCAGGCACGCACGCTGGATTACTCGCCCGGCTTCCAGATGGGATCGCCACCGGCATTCGCGCTGGCAGAGCGCCTCGCGGCGCTGGCACCGGGCACGCTCAATCATGTGTTCTTCACCAACTCCGGCTCGGAGGCGGTGGATACCGCGATGAAGATCGTGCTGGCCTACCATCGCCAGCGCGGCGAAGGCCAGCGCACGCGCTTCATCAGCCGCGAAAAGGCCTACCATGGCGTCGGCTTCGGTGGGATGGCGCTCGGCGGGCTGCCAAACAATCGCAAGGCCTTCGGCCTGCAGCTGGGTGGCGTCGACTACCTGCGCCACACCCTGGACCTGCAACGCAATGCGTTCAGCAAGGGCCTGCCGCGCCAGGGCGCCGAACTGGCCGATGACCTGGAACGGCTGATCGCACTGCACGATGCCTCCACCATCGCAGCGGTGTTCGTCGAACCCGTCGCCGGTTCCGCGGGGGTGATCCTGCCAGCACCCGGTTACCTGCAGCGCCTGCGCGAGCTGTGCGACCGCCACGGCATCCTGCTGGTGTTCGATGAGGTCATCACCGGTTTCGGCCGGGTCGGCATGCCGTTCGCCGCACAGCGCTTCGGGGTCACCCCGGACCTGCTGACCTTCGCCAAGGCGGTCAGCAATGGCGCGGTGCCGCTGGGCGGCGTGCTGGCCAGCGATGCCGTGCATGCCACGCTGATGCAGGCGCCGCCGCAGGCCATCGAACTGTTCCACGGCTACACCTACTCCGGCCACCCGCTGGCGTGCGCGGCAGCACTGGCCACATTGCAGGTCTACGCCGAAGAACGCCTGTTCGAGCGGGCGATCGAACTGGGCGAGTACTGGCAGGAACGGCTGCATGCACTGCAAGGGCTGCCCAACGTGATCGACATCCGCAACTTCGGGCTGGTTGGCGCGGTGGAGCTGGCGCCCCGCCGCGACGCCCCCGGCAGCCGGGGGTATGAGGTGTTCCGCCGCTGCTTCCACGACGGCCAACTGCTGGTGCGCTGTACCGGCGACATCATCGCGCTGTCGCCCCCGCTGATCGTGGACAAGGCGCAGATCGACCAGATCACCGGCACCCTGGGCGAGATGATCCGAGCCACCGCCTGAGCCCGGGCCGGCGATGGCGAGCGGGTACAATGGGCGGTTCCGCTCCTGCTCGTTGCCGTGCCCATGGATATCGTCGTCAAAGAAGAACTCAAGGCCTATATCGACCCGCTGACCGCGGACGAACATGACGCGCTGGAGCGCAGCATCCTGGCCGAAGGCTGCCGTGATGCGCTGGTGCTGTGGGGCAATGTGCTGGTCGATGGGCACAACCGTTTCGGCATCTGCCAGAAGCACGGCCTGCCGTTCAACACGGTGCAGAACACCCGCTTCCAGAGCATGGAAGACGTGCATCTGTGGATGATCGAGCAACACCTCGGCCGCCGCAGCGTCTCCGACTTCCAGCGCGGCGTGCTGGCCCTGCGCAAACGCGACATCCTGGCGGCCCGCAAGCAGGTCGAGCAGGCCCAGCTGCAGCGCGAGAGCGACGGCACCGCGGACATCACCGGCGAAGGCGGCGAAGACAGCCCGCCGTGGGAACCGGCCCCGAAGCTCAGCCGTGCTGAGCTGGCCCGCGAAGCCAAGCTGAGCACCAGCCAGGTCGGCATGATTGAACGCATCCACGCCCAGGCCGCAGCCGAGGTCGTGGAGGCGGTGAAGGCCGGCGTGATCTCGATCAGCGCCGCCGCGGCGGTGGCCGACCTGCCGGAAGAGGAGCAGCGCGCCGCCGCCGCCGGCGGCAAGGACGAGCTGAAGCAGGCCGCCAAGCGCGTGCGCGAGTCCAAGCGCAAGCCGCGCGCGCCGAAGCCTGAACCGGCCGAGATGGATTTCGAGGAGCCCGATGAGGACGAGATCGCCAGCCGCGACGCCGAAGTATTGTCGGCGTTGGAACAGCTGGGCGAGGACGCACCGGCGCTGCGCCGCCGCGTGGTCGCCCTGACCCGTGAGAACGACACCCTGCGCGCGCAGCTGGCCGCGCTGCGCAAGCAGCTGGAAGCGGTGTAACGGTCGCATCACACCGCTGCAGGGCTACAGGCAGGCGTCACCGGCGTACGGTTAGACTTCCGGCATGACGCTTGCCAATGATCCACGCCGCGCTCAGCTGCGGCGCCTGAAAGCCCTCGCGCTGGGCCTGTTGCTGTTGATGCTGGCCGGTTTCGCGGTCAGCCACTGGCAGGGTGAGCGTGGCATCTGGGCTTGGGTATCGGCCTTCTGCGAGGCCGCAGCCGTCGGCGCGTTGGCCGACTGGTTCGCCGTGGTCGCACTGTTCCGGCGGCCGATGGGCCTGCCGATTCCGCACACCGCGATCATCCCGCGCAGCAAGGAACGCATTGGCGACAGCCTCGCCCTGTTCGTGCGCGACCAGTTCCTGGAACCGGGCGTGCTGCTGGCCAAGCTTCAGGTATTCGATCCGGCCAGCCGCCTGGGCAGCTGGCTGGCCGACCCGGCGCGCTCGCGGATGCTGGCCGACATGGCCCGCGGCTGGGCATTGCAGGCCCTGGATTTCTTCGACGAAACGGCGGTACGCCGGCAGCTGCATGCCTTCGTAGTGCAGCAGCTGCGGCAATGGAACGCGGCGGCCACCGCCGGCGAACTGCTGGCGCTGCTGACTGCCGATGGCCGCCACCAGCGCGTGCTGGACGAAGGCCTGCAACGGCTGGGGCGCTGGCTGGAACAGCCGGAAGTGAAGGAGCGCGCCTCGCAGCTGATCGTGCGCTACATCCAGCGCGAATGGCCCACGCTCTCGAGCACGGTGAACTGGGTCAAGCCGATCGACGAGATCGGCGACAGCCTGGCCGAACGCCTGGCGCGCGCGGTGCTGGAAGAGCTGCAACAGGTACTGGCCGAACCGCAGCATCCGCTGCGCCAGGACTACGAGACCTGGCTGCAGAATTATGTGCAGCGCCTGCGCGAGGATCCTGCGCTGGCCGAGCGCATCGAGCAGCTCAAACAGGAAATGATCGACCATCCGGCCCTGCAGGACTACGTGCAGGGGCTGTGGGCGCGCATCCACGCCAGCCTGCGCGCAGACCTGCAGCACGAGGATTCGGCGCTGGTCGGCCACCTGCAGCGCAGCCTGGGTTCGCTCGGAGCCAGCCTGCAGGCCGATCCGGCCTTGCGCGAGGCGCTGAACCAGCACCTGCTGGAGGGTGCGCAACGCCTGACCGGGCGACTGCGCGAAGGCGTCACAACGCACATCGCGCAGACCGTGAAGGGCTGGGACGAACGCCACCTGGTCGAGCAGCTGGAACTGAGCGTGGGCCGCGACCTGCAGTTCATCCGCTTCAACGGCACCCTGGTCGGCGGGCTGATCGGCCTGCTGCTGCACGCGGCGACGGTGCTGTTCCGCTTCTGAAGCGCACCCGGCACTGGACTGCCCGCCGTTACGCTTGATTAACGAAATGAGAATGCCTATCATTTGCTAATCGGTTGTACGCTTAGCCAAGCGGGGCAGGCACGCACCTTCCCGCCCCTTCGCCCGTGTACATCCCCGACTACCGGGTCGCCCGCACCGCGCGGGTGGCGCACCGTCGATGGGACTCGCTGGGCGACGTGCGCGTAGCGCACGGCTGCTGCGTCCGCGCATTCCATCGCCTGTTTCGTCCTGCATGGAATCGCACCGATGGCAACGCCGCTGAACCTCCCTCGTCCCACTCTGCTGGCCCTGGCCGTGACCGCACTGATGATCACCCCGCTGGCCCACGCTGACGGCACCACCGAATCCTCCGCGCGCACGCTGGACACCGTGAAGGTGACCGCCGACGGCGACATTCCCAACAGCTATACCGTCAAGGGTGCGCGCAGTGCGACCAAGCTGGAACTGTCGCTGCGCGAGACGCCGCAGTCGGTGACGGTGATCACCCGCCAGCGCTTGGACGACATGGGCCTGTTCTCGCTGTCGGACGTGATGGGCCAGGTCACCGGCGTCAGCGTGTCAGTCACCGACAGCGAGCGCATCAACTATGTCTCGCGCGGCTATACCATCGACAACTTCCAGATCGACGGCATGCTCAACACGTTCGGTGGCTCGGTCAAGACCAACACCGACAACGTGATCTACGAGCGCATCGAAGTGATCCGCGGCGCCACCGGCCTCACCACCGGCGCCGGCGATCCGTCCGGCACCATCAGCATGATCCGCAAGCGCCCCACCGACACCTTCCAGATGGGCGCCAACCTCACCGTGGGCCGCTGGAACAACCGCCGCCTGGAAGCCGACCTCGGCGGCCCGGTCGCTTGGGACGGACGCATCCGAGCGCGCGTGGTCGCCGCCAAGCAGCAGAGCGATTCGTTCCGTGATGTCTATGCGCTGGACAAGGATGTGTTCTACGGCATCGTGCAGGCCGACCTGAGCGACCGCACGCTGTTCGAGGTGGGCTACGAGTACCAGTCGCCACGCACCACCGGCGTGACGTGGGGCGTGGTGCCGTATTGGGGCGCCGATGGCGCGCCGGCCAACCTGCCGCGCTCGACCAACCTCTCGGCCACCTGGAGCGCCTGGCCGATCGTGGAGAAGACCACCTTCGCCCGACTGGAGCAGCAACTGGACAACGGCTGGTCGGTGAAGGGCAACGTCAGCCATGCGGTACGCGATACCGACGGCAGCGTCTGGTACGGCGCAGCCGGCTACCCACGCGCCGACGGTACCGGCGTGACCGCCTACATCTCGCACTTCAATGAACACAGCACGATGGATGTGTTCGACGTCAACGTGGGCGGGCCGTTCAAGCTGTTCGGTCGCGAGCACGAGCTGGTGTTCGGGCTGGGCCAAGCGGTGCGCAAGGGCGAGTCCGAAGACATGGATTTCGACTACGGCACGGCCTATGCCGTGGTGCCTGACTGGCGGAACTGGAGCGGCAACGTGCCAGTACTGCCGGTCACCCGCCTCGGCCGCCTGGCCTCGGAAAACGAGCTGCGCCAGCGCGCCGCCTACATCGCCGCGCGCCTTCGCCTGGCCGATCCGCTGCTGGCCGTGGTCGGCGCGCGTTATGGCAGCTGGGAAACCCGCAGCTGGGCCTATGGCTACGACGCCGCCGGCAACCGCAACCGCACCACGCGCGCCGGCTACAAGCCCGACGATATGCTCACCCCGTACGCGGGCCTGGTCTATGACTTCAACTCGACCTTCAGCGCCTACGTCAGCTACACCGATATCTTCAAGCCGCAGAACTACCGCGACCGCAACGGCAACTACCTGGAACCGGTGATCGGTGACATGTACGAAGCCGGCGTCAAGGCCGAGTTCTTCGGCGGCCTGCTCAATGCCTCCGCCGCCGTGTTCGAGGGCAAGCAGGACAACGTCGCCGAGATCGACGATTCGGTGCCGCTGAATTCGCTGCCCGACGGTGGCCAGGCCTATCGATCCACCGGCAAGGGCAACAAGGTGAAGGGCTGGGAAGTCGAGACCCAGGGCAGCATCGGCGAACAATGGAATGTCTCGGCGGGCTTCGCCCACACCGTCATCCGCAACAACGCCGGCGTGCTGCAGCGGACCACCACCCCGCAGGACACCTTCCGCCTCAACACCAGCTGGCGCCCAGGCGGCATCGATGGCCGCTTCTGGCTGGGCGGTGGCGTGACCTGGCAGAGCCGCCTCTGGAACAACAGCACGAAGCCGGCCGCCGACTATCCCAGCAGCGGCCGCACCGAGCGCGCGCAGATCATCCAGGACGCGTTCTACCTGGTGAATCTCGCCGGCGGCTACCGCTTCAACGAGAACTTCAGCGCGCAGCTGAACATCAACAACCTGCTGGACAAGAAGTACTTCAACAACGTCGGTTTCTACAACGGCGTGTACTGGGGCGAGCCGCGCAATGTCACCGTGACGCTGCGCTGGAAGCTCTGACCCTGATGGATGGCGCCGGTTCTGCGACCGGAGCCCGGCCAGGGATGGCCAACCCCGGTGCACTGCGATGCACCGGTTCCTCTTAACTGAAACCCGCAGGAACGCCGTGGACCGCTCGCCCGCAACCGCCAGCCCCCGCATCTTCTTCTCCAACCCGCGCTGGGGCGTACTGTCACGCTCGTTGGCTGCGATCTTTGGTGGCTATGCACTGGCTTCGGCCACCAGCGTGTTCTGCGCAGTGGCGCTGCCTGGCGCACGCGGGCAGACCGTGCTGACCGGCATGCTGCTGGCCATTCTGGTCGCCGCCTGCGCGGCGTTGTGGGCGTTCGCCACCCGCAGCGCGCTGCGCGCATGGGTCGGCATCCTCGCCCCCACCCTGTTGATGGTGGCCATCGCGCGCCTGATGGGGGCTTGGGCATGAAGATCGGATTCCGCCAGTCGATGGCCTGGCTGCACACCTGGACCGGCCTGCTGGTCGGCTGGTTGCTGCTCCTGATTTTCATGGCCGGCACCGCCAGCTACTACCGGGAAGAAATCAGCCGCTGGATGCGTCCGGAGCTGCCGGCCAACAAGGTCAGCATCGATGGGGCCGCGCAGCGCGCGATGGACTACCTGCAGGCCAATGCCAGCCAGGCCGAGACCTGGTTCGTCACCCTGCCGCAGCCGCGCAACCCGGCCATGCAGCTGTTCTGGCGGCTGCCCCCGGAGCTGGCCGACCCCAGCCGTGGCCGCCGTGGTGGCTTCGGCGACGCCACCCTCGACCCGAACACCGGCCAGGCATTGAAGGCGCGCGAGACCCGTGGCGGCGACTTCTTCTACCGCCTGCACTTCGACCTGCACTACATTCCGGTTTTGTGGGCCCGCTACCTGGTCGGCTTCTGCGCAATGTTCATGCTGGTGGCGATCGTCACCGGCGTCATCACCCACAAGAAAATCTTCAAGGACTTCTTCACCTTCCGCAAGGACAAGGGCCTGCGTTCCTGGCTCGATTTCCACAACATCAGCGCGGTGATGGCACTGCCGTACCACGCGATGATCACCTACACCGGCATCGTCACCCTGATGGTCATGTATCTGCCGTGGGGGGTGAAGGTGGCCTACCCCCAGGATGAGGACAAGTTCTTCTTCGAGGCCTTCGGTGGCATGCCGGAGGTGACCGAGCCGGCCGAAGGACGCGCCACCCCGCTGCCGATCGCACAGCTGCTGGACAGCGCACGCGCGCATTGGCACGGCGTGGAGGTGGCCGGTTTCACCGTGTCCAATCCGGGCGCGGCCAATGCGGTGATCGACATCCGCCAGCGCGACGGCAAGCGCCTGTCCACCGACACCCCGGCTGTGCGCTACGACATGATCAGCGGTGCGCTGCTGGAGGAAACGCTGCCTTCCGGCGGTGCCACCGCCACCCGCGGCGTGCTGTATGGCCTGCACTTGGCGCGGTTTGCCGACTGGGGCCTGCGTGCACTGTTCTTCCTGTCCGGCCTAGTCGGCTGCCTGATGGTGGCCAGCGGCGTGGTGCTGTGGGCGGTGAAGGAGCGGCCGAAACATGCCAAGCGCGGACGCACCGGCTTTGGGCTGCGCCTGGTCGATGCGCTGAACATCGGTACCGTGGCCGGCCTGCCGATCGCGTTCGCAGCGTACTTCTGGGGCAACCGCCTGCTGCCGCTGGACATCGCCGAGCGCTCCAGCGCCGAGGCCAATGTGTTCTTCTACGCTTGGGGCGCGGCGTTGCTGGCCGCCTTCATCTGGCCCAAGCGGATGATGTGGGCGTGGCAGCTGTACCTGGGTGCGGCCGCCTTCGCGCTGGTGCCGGTCGTCAACGCGCTGACCACGCATGCCCACCTCGGCGTCACCCTGCGCAACGGTGACTGGGTGCTGGCCGGCGTCGATCTGTCGATGATTGCCTTCGGCGCGATGCTGGCGATGTGCGGCTGGCGCATGCAGCGCTGGACGCCGCCGCTGAGTGCGGCCGAGAGGAAGAAGCGTGCTGCGGTGGCAGCTGCGCCCAGCACGCAGGTTGAAACGACCGAAGCGGAGGCCAGCGTATGATGCTGCTGGCACTGACGCTGTCGTTCTCCGCGTTCACCGCGCTGTCGCTGGCGATGGAGAAGCACCAGCACGACCTGCATGGCAAGGCCGCTGCCGCACCGGCGCGGCGGATGCAATGGCGGGGGCTGGGCTGGGCGCTGCTGACGATCGCCTTCGCACTGTGCGTGGCCGACCAGGGCTGGGCGATGGGCCCGGTGCTGTGGCTGGGCGCGATGACCCTGGCCGGCGTGACGCTGTCGTTCGGGTTGTATCCGTATCGTCCAACGTGGATTGCGCCGCTGGCGATCGCGCTGCCGGTGCTGGGGTTGGTGCTGGAATTGCTGTAGCCGCAGGAGGGGAACAGCGGCATCAACGCATGGCGTGGATCTACAATGCCCGTATGGATAGCGTGCTGCAGCGGATCTCTGGAATCGTCTTCTTTTCCCGGTTGGGTGAAACACTGCCCGCAACGGCCAGCGTCGTCGCCGTTCGATCGCTGGCCGAAGCACTGCGGACCATCGATACCGATGGTTTCGAATGGATGCCCACAGCACTGGGCGATCCGGATCCGTTTCACGGCGCCCTGCCCCATCCCGCCGAACTGGCTGACGCCCGACGCGAACTCAACCGCACGTTGATGCGCGCGCTTTCGGCACTGGATCTGCCGGCACTGCGCTGCGGTGCACATGACCTGCACCTGGTGGCGCGCGATGGGGCGATGTTCGCCTTCCGGCAACGCCTGCTGGAAACGCATCTCGGCCTGCCGGCACACTGGGAGCCTGTGCTTGCGCTGTACGAACAGGGCCATTGGCCCTTGGCCCATGCGCCGGGGCGATTGTTGGTGCTTTAGGCCGATCCACGCGTGGCGTGGATCTACAGGCCCAATGAGGTAGTGCGGGCCGTTGGCCGGCATCCCGCGGACCTTCCACGATTCTGACGCAGTTGCCGGCCAGGGGCCGGCACTACCGGGCCTACCCCAATCGCTTCAGTTCCCATGCGCGGTGGATGCGTGCGTTGCGCTCGAAGTCCGGGCCGATGGTGCGCGCGGTGATCTCGCGGCACTGGGCGAACTCGGCGATGGCGTTCTCTTCCAGCTTGAAGCGACGGAAGTTGTTGGAGAAGTACAGCACACCGCCCGGCGCCAGGCGCGCAACAGCCGCACGCAGCAGCTTCAGCTGCTCGCGCTGCACGTCGAAGTCGTCGGCGCGCGCGGAGTTGGAGAAGGTCGGCGGATCGCAGAAGATCACGTCGTACTGCCCACGGTCGCCTTCCAGCCAGGCCATCGCATCGGCCTGCACCAGCAGGTGCTGGTTGCCGCCCTGCCCGTTCAATGCCAGGTTGTCGTAGCACCACTGCAGGTAGGTTGCCGACAGGTCGACGCTGGTGGTGCTGGCGGCACCGGCCACGGCGGCCTGCACGCTGGCCACGCCGGTGTAGCAGAACAGGTTGAGGAAGCGCTTGCCACGCACCTGCTCGGCCATCATCCGGCGAAGCGGGCGATGGTCGAGGAACAGGCCGGTATCCAGGTAATCGAACAGGTTCACCTGCAGCAGCGCGTTGTTCTCGCGCACCACGATGAACTCATCACGCTGCTCGAAACGACCGTACTTGCTACCGCCCTTGCCGCGCTCGCGCGACTTCATCGAGACCTGTTCCGGCGGCACGCCGAACACGTCACGCGCGGCAGCCAGCAGCTCGTTGCGGCGGCGGCGCACGTCGTTCTCCGGAATCGCCGCCGGTGCGGCGTATTCCTGCACATGCAGGAAGGTGCGGCGCTTGCCACCGTCTTCCTCGTAGACGTCGATGGCCGCCGCGTACTCCGGCAGGTCGGCGTCGTAGGCGCGGAAGCAGGTGATTTCCTCGCGGGCACGCCAGCTCTTGAACTTCTTCAGGTTCTTGCGCAGGCGGTTGGCCACCATCTGCGCACCTTCGCTCAGCGCGCGCGGCTGCGCCGGATCGCGGCCCGGTACGGCAATCGGGTCGCAGACGATCAGCGCGCATTCCAGTGCGCCGTTGAACATCTGGTACTTCTTGCCTGCGCGCAGGCCGGTGGCGAAAGCCAGTTCGTCGTTGCCGCACAGCAGGCTGGCGCGCCACTGCGGCACCGCCTTCTGCAGGGCATTGCCCAGTGCGCGGTACAGCACCGGATCCGCAGCCAGGCGCTCGTCGTACGGCGGGTTGCAGACCACCGCGCCGATCTCCTGCTCCGGTGCGGCCAGGTCGGCCACATCGGCGCGGGTGAAGCGGATCGCGTGGGCCACACCGGCAACTTCCGCGTTCTCGCGTGCCGCCTCGATCGCGGCCGGGTCGATGTCGCTGCCGTGGATGACCGGCTTCAGCGCGGCCAGGCCAGCGGCCTCACGCTCGCGTGCTTCCCCCTGGATCGCCTTCCAGGCGGCCTTGTCGAAGCCCAGCCAGCGGCTCGGCGGCAGGCTGCCATGGCGCATCAGGCCGGGGGCAACGTCGGCGGCCATCAGCGCGCCTTCGATCAGCAGCGTGCCGCTGCCGCACATCGGGTCCAGCAGGCCACCACCGGCGGCATGCAGGCGCGGCCACTGCGCGCGCAGCAGCAGCGCGGCGGCCAGGTTTTCCTTCAGCGGTGCCTCGTGGGCAGCGCCGCGCCAGCCACGGCGGTGCAGCGGCCCACCGCCGAGGTCGATCGACAGCGAGGCACGGCCCTTGCGCAGCGACAGGTTGACGCGCACGTCCGGCAGGTCGGTGTTGACCGACGGGCGCTCCAGGCCTTCATCGCGCATGCGGTCGACGATGGCGTCCTTGATCCGCTGCGCGGCGAAACGCGCATGGGTGATCTTGTCGCCGGACACGTGCGCGTCCACCGCCAGGGTCATCTCCGGCTTGATGTGCTCGTGCCACGGAAGCGCACGCACGCCATCGTACAGGGCCTGTTCGTCCGGGCACTCGAACTCGTCGATCGGCCACAGCACGCGGCTGGCCAGGCGCGACCACATCACGATCCGCAGCGCCTGCTCCAGTTCGCCCTCGGCGTTGACGCCGGCAATGGTGGCAGTGGCCTTGCCAAGGCCCAAGGCCGACAGCTCATCGGCAAGCAGGTATTCCAGGCCCTTGGCGCAGGAGACGAAGAATTTCACAGGATCGGTTCGCAGGTGGTCGGGCGCGGCACAGGGGCCGGGCCGGTCGGAAAGGAGGGCCGCAAGCACGGCCGGCAGGCCCGCGCCGGGGGCGGCGGGGCTGCCATTGTAGTCAAAGCGGGGGGGCGCGCCGTGCGCCCGGGCTTCACAGTTGCCGCAACAGGCGCTCGAAGGCCTGGGCGGAAGCCTCCACGTGGTGTTCCAGGCGGTGGCCGTCGTCGACCAGCAGCAGCTGCGCCGAACGCGCCTGCGCCCAAGCGATCACCCCGGCGGCCGGGACCACGTCGTCATGCCACGCCTGCACCACCGTGGTCGGCACCGAAGCGGCATCCAGCGCCGGCATCGGGCCCATGGTGGTCGGTGGCACCATCAGGAACAGGCCGGCCACCGGCACCTGCAGCGAGGCGATGGCGGAGATGTAGGCGCCCAGGCTCGACCCGGCCAGCACCACCGGGCCCTGCTGGGCAGCGATGGCGGCGCGTTCGACCAAGCGGCGCAGGCGGGTCGGCACGTCGCCTACCCGGCTGACCTCGCTCATGGCGTCCAGGTCGGTGTAGTCGGGGCGCTCGTGGGTCCAGCCCAGGCGCTGTGCCACCTCGGCCAGCGCGGTGACCTTGGTCGCTTCCGGGCCGCTCTCGAAGCCGTGGGACAGGATGCAGTGGCCGCGGCTCATGCGTGCGCTCCGCACGAACGGGCCGACGAGGAAAGGGAAGGCAGGTTCATGCCGCAATGCTAGCATCGCCGGATGCCCAACCCGCTCCTGCCCGGCCTGCAGCTGCAGCCCCTGCCCTACGAAGATCGTCTGCCATTGCGCGACCCGGCCACGCTGGAGATGGTGGTGATCCACTGCACCGAGCTGCCCGATCTGGCGATGGCCCGCGAGTACGGCGAGCGCGTGCTGTACGACAGTGGCGCTGGCAACAGCGGGCATTTCTACATCGACCGCGATGGCCGTGTGGTGCAGTACGTGGCGCCCGAGCGCGTTGCGCATCACGTGCGCGGCATGAACGCGCATACGCTGGGGATCGAACTGGTCAATACCGGGCGCTACCCGGCGTGGTTCGACAGCCGTCACCAGGCGATGGACGAGGCCTACACCGAGGCGCAGCTGGAAGCGCTGGAGCGGCTGCTGCTGGCGCTGGTGGCCCGCTATCCGTCGTTGCAGCGGATTGCCGGGCACGACCAGCTGGACCTGGAGCAGATGCCTGCCAGTGACGATCCGGCACTGACGGTGGCGCGCAAGCGCGATCCGGGGCCGCTGTTCCCGTGGGCGCGGGTACTGGCGAAGGTGCCACTGCAGCCGTTTGGGTAAGCGGCAGGGCTGCGCCCTGCACCCGCAGAGGCAACGTCAACGTCAAGAGCTGGTATTCCGAGGGATGGCGGAGTGGATCCACGGCATGCGTGGATGAACGTCGAACCGTTGGGAACGGTCTTCTGTAGCGTCGAGCCATGCTCGACGGCTTTCTGCCCGGATCGCTCAGGCGCCGGTCGCCACCGGGTGGCTGCTGTCGCTCACCCATCCGCTCCAGGAGTCGGCATAGATGCGCGCGCCGCTCAGCCCCGCCGCTTCCATCGCCAGCAGCAGATGGCAGGCGGTGACGCCAGAGCCGCACATCAGCACCACCTGCTCTGGATCGCGGTTGCCGATCACGCCCTGCAGTTCGGCGCGCAGTTCCTGTGCGTCGCGCAGGCGGCCATCGAGCACATTCAAGGCGAACGGTCGGTTGACCGCGCCCGGTACGTGGCCGGCCACCGGGTCCAGGGGCTCCACTTCACCGCGGAAACGCTCGCCCGCGCGTGCGTCGACCAGCCAGCCCGGCGCGTGTTTCAGGCGCGCGGTGATCTCATCGGCGTTGGCAATCTGGGTGGTGTCGAAACGGCCCGGATACGCCGGCAGCGCTGGCATCGATTCTTGGCCGGTCGCCAGCGGATGGCCGGTCGCCTGCCAGGCGGCGATGCCGCCGTCGAGCACAGCGGCCTTGCTATGCCCGATCAGGCGCAACAGCCACCACAGCCGCGAGGCGGCCATGCTGCCGTCGCTGCCGTCGTAGACCACCACCTGGGTGTCGGGGCCGATGCCCCACTGCCCCAGTGTTGCGGCAAAGGCATCGCTGTCCGGCAGCGGATGGCGACCGTGACCGACGCGCGACAGGTCGGACAAATCACGATTGAGATCAGCATGCACCGCACCCGGGATATGGCCGGCCAGATACTGGCTGCTTCCCGCCTGCGGATCGGCCAGCGAGGCCCGCGCATCCACCACGCGCACGGCGGTGCTGGCGGTAGCGCGTGCATCGACCACGCGCACGCCTCCGCCCAACGCAGCAGCCAGGGTGGCGACATCGACCAGGGTGGTCCACGGCGGATCGATCGGGTTCATTGCACTTGCTCCAGGCGGCGACGCAGGTTGTAGAGAATGGCCGCGGTTGCTCCCCAGATGCGCTGGCCCGGCCAGCCGTATTCGAGGACGTGGCGGATGCGGCCGCGATGGTTGATTTCGACCTGGCGCAGGTTGTCCGCCGCCATCAGGTAGTCCAGCGGCACCTCGAACACCTCGGCCACTTCGCTGGGCTGCGGTACCGGCACGAAGTCCGGATCGACCACCGCCACCACCGGGGTGACCCGATAGCCGGTGATCGTCACGAAGGGATCGAGATACCCCAGCGCCTGCACCTGCCCGGGCGCCAGTGCGATTTCTTCCTGACTCTCGCGCAGGGCAGCCGCCAGCGCGTCGCGGTCGTCCGGCTCGGTGCGGCCGCCGGGGAATCCGACCTGGCCACCGTGCGTGCGCAGCGTTTCGGTGCGACGGGTGAGGATCACCTGCGCGCCATTCGCACGTGGCACGATGCCAGCCAGCACTGCCGCTTCCACCGGTGGACCCGGCGGCAGCAGATCGATCAGTTCGCTGCGGTTCCAGCCATCACCGGCCGGCGGCTTGGCCAGCGGGTGCAGCGCGCGCACCAGCCGATCGTGGTCGGCCAGCGAGCCGCGCAGTGACTGCTGCAGCTGTCGGCGCAACGGTTGCACGCGATGCAGGATGCCGCTGCGTTCGTCGTTGCTCATCGACGACCACCGTGCGATCTCACCGATATGCCGCCCGCAGCCGGTGCACTGCCGGTGCGGATCCAGCGTGCACACTCCGATGCAGGGACTTGCGACAACACGCGCCGTTTCTTCCATTGTTTGCACCCGCCAACAGTAGCGCGAATGGGCTGGATTTGCGCGGGTGGCCGAGACGGGCGGTAGAGTCGACTCACAGTCGACTCCATCGTCAGGAACCGCGCAAACAAAAACGCGCCGGTGGGATCACCGGCGCGTTGATGTCTGCTGCTTCGATTTACTTGACGCTGACCAGCTTGATCTCGAACTGCACAGCCACGTTCGGCGGGAACGGGGTGCGCGGGTCGGCACCGTAGGCCTGGTCCGGCGGCAGGGTGACTTCCCACTTCGAGCCTGCCGGCATCTGCAGCAGGGTCTCGCGCATGGCCTTCATTTCGACTTCGCTGACCTTGATCGACGGGATCTGCTGGGCCGGGCGGGCTTCGGTCGGGCGCTGGCCGTACGGGAACGGACCGGCCACTTCCAGCTGCACGGTGCTGGCCTGGGTCGGCTTGGCACCCTTGCCGGCTTCGATCACGCGGTACTGGACGCCGCTCGGCAGCGACTGCACGCCGGCCTTGGCCTTGTTCGCCGCGATGAACTGATCGCTCTTGGTCTTGTTTTCGGCAGCGGCCTTTTCGTACTCGGCCTTGGCAGCCTGGGCACGGCCCTGCTCGCGCTTCTGGAACGCTTCAACGGCCGGCTTCAGCTGCTCGGCGGTGATCGCCGGCTGCTTCTTGGCGTAGGCGTCCTGCAGACCCTTCACCACCGAGTTGATGTCCAGCTGCTCACCACGACCGGTCAGCTCCGCCAGGTTGTTGCCGTAGTCGTAACCGAAGTAGTAGCTCAGCTTGCCCTTTTCGGACGAAACGTCCTGGGCGAAGGCATTGCCCGTCAGGGCCAGGGCCGCGACGGCGACCGCGATAGAACGCAACTTCATCAAACAGTTCTCCAGGGGTGGTAACTCAGGGACGTTCTGCGCCGCCCTGAGGCGACGGGTTAGGATAACGGGCGCAACGTGTAACCGCTACTCACGATGCAGGCTATGACCCGTCTGCGTTTGCAGAGTTCAATATCACTTTTTTTTAACGTTCCAGGAGTTTCCCCGTGGCCGATGCCCTGATCGATGTCGCCGACGACGGCGCCATCCGCACCGTGACCGTCCAGCGCCCGGACAAGCTCAACGCCCTCAATGCCGCGACCCTGCAGGCGCTGGCCGAGGCTTTCAGTGCTGCGGCCGCAGACCCGGAGGTGCGCGTGGTGGTGCTGACCGGTGCTGGCCCGAAGGCGTTCGTGGCCGGCGCCGACATTGCCGAGATGAACACACTCAGCGCGGTTCAGGGACGTGATTTCTCGCTGCTGGGCCAGGCCCTGATGCGCCAGATCGAGCGCATGCCCAAGCCGGTCATCGCCCGCGTGAACGGTTTCGCGCTGGGCGGCGGCCTGGAACTGGCCATGGCCTGCCACCTGCGCATCGCCGCCGATACCGCCAAAGTCGGCCAACCGGAAATCAATCTCGGCCTGATTCCCGGCTTCGGCGGCAGCCAGCGCCTGCTGCGCCTGTGCGGCCGCGCCGCGACTCTGGAGCTCTGCCTGCTGGGCGCGCCGATCACCGCCGCGCGTGCGCTGGAACTGGGCATCGTCAACGAGGTGGTGCCGGCCGACGCACTGGACAACCGCGTGAATGACGTTGCCCGCCAGCTGGCGCGCTCGGCACCGCTGGCCCTGCGCGGCCTGCTCGATGCGGTGCACGTGGGCGGCGAATGCAGCCTGGAAGCCGGGCTGGAATACGAAAGCGCGCAGTTCGGCCTGCTGTTCGCCACCGAGGACATGCGCGAGGGCACCAGCGCCTTCCTGCAGCGCCGTCCGCCGGCCTTCCACAACCGCTGACGCCATGGCTTTCCGACCCAACCCCGCGCAGCTGTTTGCCCGGGTCCAGGCAGACGATCTCGATGGCGCCCTCCAGGCCGGGCTGATGGACTACGTGGCCCGCGCCGGCGACGAACAGTTGCTGCCCGGCCATCCCGAGCTTCCGCAGCGCCTGCAGCAGGCCCAGCAGCAGCTGCACACGGCCTGGGCGGCGCGCGAACGCTACCGCGCCCGCGCGGTGCGCCTGGCGCGACGCGAGGCCGAGCGCGACGCTCGCCGCACGCCGGCGCCGGCGCCGGACGTGAAGCCCGCCCTGCCCGCTGCGGCAGCCGCCATCCTCGCCCGGGCCAAGGCCCGCGCCAGCGGCAAGGAGCAGTAATGGCCACCGCGAAGAAGACCCCGCGCGCTGCGACGCGGCGTGCAGGCGCGATGCCGCGCGCCGACGTGGTGGAGATGTTCACCCGCCTGCGCGAACTCAACCCGCACCCGAAGACCGAACTGGAATACAGCTCGCCGTTCGAGCTGCTGGTGGCGGTGGCGTTGTCGGCGCAGGCCACCGACGTCGGCGTCAACAAGGCCACGCGTCGCCTGTTCCCGGTGGCCAATACGCCGGCGAAGATCCTCGCGCTTGGCGAAGATGGACTGAAGCAGTACATCGCCACCATCGGCCTGTTCAATGCCAAAGCGAAGAACGTGATCGCCACCTGCGCGATCCTGCTGGAAAAGTATGGCGGTGAAGTGCCGCGCGATCGCGTTGCACTGGAAGCGCTGCCGGGCGTGGGCCGCAAGACCGCCAACGTGGTGCTCAACACCGCGTTCGGCGAGCCGGTGATGGCGGTGGACACGCATATCTTCCGCGTCTCCAACCGGACCGGACTGGCCCCGGGAAAGAATGTGCGCGAAGTGGAAGACACGCTGGTGAAGGTGATCCCCGCCGAGTTCCTGCTCGACGCGCATCATTGGCTGATCCTGCACGGACGTTATGTGTGCAAGGCGCGCAAGCCGGATTGCCCGGGCTGCGTGATCGCCGATCTGTGCCGGTTCAAGGACAAGACCCCGGCCGAGTGACGGCCGCATCCATGCAGGGCGTGGATCGACTGCAACCAAGGCGCAATCCGGGCGTCATACGCAAGCAGGTTCAATGTCAGGCCCTGCCGTGACGGGGCCTGCGGTGGATGTCTGCCGCGCGTGAACTGTCACATTTACGCAATCTTTACCTTCTAGCCTGCGCGCATCTTCCCACCTGCCTGCAAGGCTCCTCTCCATGAAACTGCATCACCAACTCCTGACGGTGGCCATGGCTGCTGCGCTGTATGTGCCGGCTGCACACGCCGAAGTCGCCATCGACGTGATCGGCGGTTCGGAAATCACCTTCGAAGGCCTGGTCCAGGCCGATGGCAACTGGTTCCACAACGATGTGGTCGACCTCAACGGTGGCGACGCCGGCAACGGCAAGAACAGCGAATTCGAACTGCGTCGCGCCGAGCTGGTGCTGAAGGGCAAGGGCCCGGGCAACGTGGAGTGGGTGGTCGGCTATGACGCCAAGGCCGACAAGTTCCTCGACACCAACGTGAAGTACAAGCTGCTGGGCAACGCCAACCACTTCCTGCAGCTGGGCCAGTTCAAGCAGCCCAACAGCCTGGAAGAACTGTCCAGCACCAAGAACAACGATTTCATTTCCAAGGCAGCGGTCACCAACACCTATGCCATCGCCCGCCGCCTGGGCGGCGCGTACAGCTACGGCCAGGACAATTGGTCGGTGACTGCCAGCGCCTTCGGCCGCGAGCTGACCCGCAACCTGGCCCACGGCAGCGGCTACGGCGCGCGTGGCACCTGGGCCCCGATCAATGAAAAGGGCCAGGTCCTGCACTTCGGCCTGAGCTACGTCAACTACGACACCGACGCCGACACCCTGCGCGTGCGTGCACGTCCGAATGCCGACCTCGCCACGGCCCGCCTGGTCGACAGTGGCAACCTGACCGACACCGACCGCGTCAGCACCATCGGTGCCGAAGCGATGTACTTCCAGGGCCCGTTCAAGGCCCAGGCCGAGTACTACACCAGCAAGGCCAAGCGCTACGACCACGACAACTACACCAGCGACGGCTATTACATCAGCGGCGTGTGGAACGTCACCGGCGAGACTTGGAGCTACAAGGGCGGCACCCCGGGCACCGGCCTGCCGAACAACCCGGCCGGCGGCCAGTGGCAGCTGGGCGTGCGCTACGACCACATGGACCTCAATGACGGCAACCTCGCCGCCAACCCGGTTGCCGGTCGCCCGCCGATCGTCGATGGCGTGCTGGGTGGCAAGATGGACATCTGGACCGTGGGCGCCAACTGGTACCTGCGTTCCAACTTCAAGCTGATGCTCAACTACGTGATGGTCGACAGCAAGAAGTACAGCTCCACGGCGCGCGGTTTCGTCAACGACGATCCCAACATCCTGGAAGCCCGCGCGCAGTTCTTCTGGTAAGTCCAGCCCCCTGCGTTGACCCGCGAAGGCACGGCCCCGGCCGTGCCTTCGTCGTTGCATCGGTAGCCGCGCTGCCCTGCCGGCGCAGCGGACGTGACATCGCTCATGACGCGTGTCACGCCTGCGTCATATGACAGACGCGGGGGTGTCACGCAACCGTTATGGAATGTGCACCGAAACGTCGGGCAACCGCCCTTCGACCACCACCCCAGGAGTCTCCCCGTGATCCACGCCTTCAAGTCGCGCGCCGCTGTCGCCATCCTGGCCGCATCGTCCGTGTTCGCCGCCAACGCCGCTGAAATCACCGGCGCGGGCGCCTCGTTCATCTACCCGGTGATGTCGAAGTGGTCGGCCGACTACAACGCCGCCACCAGCAACAAGGTCAACTACCAGTCGATCGGCTCCGGCGGTGGTATCGCCCAGATCAAGGCCAAGACCGTTGATTTCGGCTCCTCCGACGCCCCGCTGAAGCCGGAAGAACTGGCAGCTTCGGGCTTGGCGCAGTTCCCGTCGGTGATCGGCGGCGTGGTGCCGGTGGTCAACGTGGCCGGTATCGCCCCGGGCGCACTGAAGCTGGACGGCACCGTGCTGGCCAACATCTTCCTGGGCAAGATCAAGACCTGGAACGACCCTGCCATCGCCGCGCTGAACCCGGGCGTGACCCTGCCCAGCGCCAAGATCACCGTCGTGCACCGCTCGGATGGTTCGGGCACCACCTTCAACTTCGTCAACTACCTGTCCAAGGTCAGCCCGGAGTGGAAGAGCTCGGTCGGTGAAGGCACCTCGGTCCAGTGGCCGGCCGGCATCGGCGGCAAGGGCAACGAAGGCGTTGCTGCCTACGTGAAGCAGATCAAGGGCGGCATCGGCTACGTCGAACTGTCCTACGCGCTGCAGAACAAGCTGTCGTACACCGCGATGAAGAACGCCGCCGGCAAGTTCGTGCAGCCGAGCGATGCGTCGTTCGCTGCCGCTGCCGCCAGCGCCGACTGGGCCAGCGCCAAGGACTTCTACCTGGTGATGACCAACGCCCCGGGCGCCGAGTCCTGGCCGATCACCGCCACCAACTTCATCCTGGTGCACAAGAAGCCGAAGAATGCTGCCAACGGCAAGGCCACCCAGGAGTTCTTCCGCTGGGTCTACAAGAGCGGCGACGCCCAGGCCCGCCAGCTGGACTACGTGCCGCTGCCGGACAGCCTGGTCCGCCAGATCGAGACCTACTGGTCGCAGAACCTGAAATAAGCAAGCGCGTTCCTCCGCAGGAACGGGATCGGCGGGTCCTCTCTCCCCCGCCGATCCCACCCGGGCGCGAGATCCTCGAGATCTCGCGCTCTTCTTGTTTTTCGGGGTTGGTCGTGAAGAGCGCTGCGCTTCCAGTCTTCTGCCCGGAGTCGGGGCGCGATGGGGTCATGAAAGGCAGGAGCGAAGGCAAGAGCGTTTGTAGAGCCTCGGCCGTCATACCGGTGCGCAGATCCGGGCATCCCGGGCTCTGCGCGATGGGGGCCAACCCCGTGAAACCCTTGTCAGAACGTGATCCAGGACACCTCTGTCATGGTCGTAATACGGTTGTAACAAAAACATCATTTCATAGCCGCATCCGCCGACGACATCGGCTCTTCCCCGCTATGGAGTGACCATGAAACTGCACTCGGCCGGCCTTGCCGCCCTTTCCCTGGCCATCGCCCTGGGCCTGTCGGCCTGCAGTGGCGACAAGCAGGCCGCACAGCAGCCGGCTGCCGACGGTGCTGCCGCTCCGGCCACCGCCGGTGCCAAGGTGACCGCTGAAGTGTCCGGCGCAGGCGCGTCCTTCATCTTCCCACTGGTCTCCAAGTGGTCGGCTGACTACAACGCCACTACCGGCGCCAAGATCAACTACCAGTCGATCGGCTCCGGCGGCGGCATCGCCCAGATCAAGGCCGGCACCGTCGATTTCGGTTCGTCCGACAAGCCGCTGAGCAGCGAAGAGCTGGCCCAGGCCGGCCTGGCCCAGTTCCCGTCCGCCATCGGCGGCGTGGTACCGGTGGTCAACATCGAAGGCCTGGAAGGCGGCAAGCTGCGCCTGAGCGGCACCCTGCTGGCCGACATCTTCCTGGGCAAGGTCAAGACCTGGAACGACCCGGCCATCGTCGCCGCCAACCCGGGCGTGAAGCTGCCGGACGGCAAGATCACCCTGGTCCACCGTTCGGACGGTTCGGGCACCACCTTCAACTTCTCCAACTACCTGTCCAAGGTCAGCCCGGAGTGGAAGAGCAAGGTCGGCGAAGGCACCTCGGTGCAGTGGCCGGACGGCGTCGGTGGCAAGGGCAATGAAGGCGTCGCTTCGTACGTGAAGCAGATCAAGGGTTCGATCGGTTACGTCGAACTGGCCTATGCGCTGCAGAATGGCATGCCGTACACCGCCATGCAGAATGCGGCCGGCAACTGGGTCGAGCCGAGCGCGGAAACCTTCGCCGCTGCGGCCGCCAGCGCCGACTGGGCCAGCGCCAAGGACTTCAACCTGGTCATCACCAACGCTCCGGGCGAGCAGGCGTGGCCGATCACCGCCACCAACTTCATGCTGATGCAGAAGCAGCCGAAGGACGCCAAGCGCAACCAGGACACCCTGGCCTTCTTCAAGTGGGCCTTCGAGAACGGCCAGGCCCAGGCCAACGAGCTGCACTACGTGCCGCTGCCGGCCGAACTGGTCAAGCAGATCGAGGCCTACTGGGCGTCCGACCTGAAGTGATGGACACGACGGTGCCCGCCCCGCGCGGGCACCGCCGCTTCCACGCCGTGCCGCCCCGCCCCTTCCTGGCCCTGCCGTCCCCATGAATGCCATCGCCCAGCCTGTAGCCGCCCCGTCCACGCGTGATGCGCGTGATGCCCGCAACGACAAACTGTTCCGATGGGTGCTGGTCGGCACCGTCATCTTCGTTCTGATCGCCCTGGCCTGCGCCGCGCTGTCGATGCTGTGGGGTGGCCGCCATGCCCTGCAGATGCAGGGCCTGAGCTTCTTCTTCTCCGCCGACTGGAATCCGGTCGAGAACAAGTTCGGCGCCCTCGCCCCGATCTACGGCACCCTGGTCACCGCGCTGATCGCGATGGTCATCGCGGTGCCGGTCAGTTTCGGCATCGCCTTCTTCCTCACCGAAGTCGCGCCGCGCTGGCTGCGCGGGCCGGTCGGTACCGCCATCGAACTGCTGGCCGGCATTCCCTCGATCATCTACGGCATGTGGGGCCTGTTCGTGCTGGTGCCGGTGATGACCGAGTACGTCACCCCGTTCCTCAACGAGACACTGGGCGAATGGCCGATCATCGGCCCGATGTTCCAGGGCCCGCCGCTCGGCATCGGCATGCTCACCGCCGGTTTCGTGCTGGCCATCATGGTCATTCCGTTCATTTCCTCGGTGATGCGCGAAGTGTTCCTGACCGTGCCGACCCGCCTGAAGGAATCGGCCTATGCGCTGGGTTCCACCAAGTGGGAAGTGAGCTGGGACATCGTGCTGCCCTATACCCGTTCGGCGGTGATCGGCGGCATCTTCCTCGGCCTCGGCCGCGCCCTGGGCGAGACGATGGCGGTGGCTTTCGTGATCGGCAACAGCGTGCGCCTGTCACCGTCGCTGCTGGAACCGGGCACCACCATCGCTGCGCTGATCGCAAACGATTTCGGCGAAGCCACTGAAACCTACCGCTCGGCCCTGCTGCTGCTCGGCTTCGTCCTGTTCATCGTCACCTTCGTGGTGCTGGCCATCGCCCGCCTGATGCTGATGCGCCTGTCCCGCAAGGAGGGCAACTGATGTCCACTACCGCTGATTCGCTGTACCTGCGCCGTCGCATCGGCAATGTCGTTGCGATCACCGCCTCCTGCGCTACCGCGCTGTTCGGCCTGTTCTTCCTGGGCTGGATCCTGTTCACCCTGGCCGCCAAGGGCCTGGCCGGCATCAACTGGGATCTGTTCACCAAGATGACGCCGCCGCCGATGCAGGAAGGCGGCCTGGCCAACGCCTTCTTCGGCAGCGCGGTGATGTGTGCGCTGGCGATCGGCATCGGCACCCCGCTGGGCGTGCTGGCCGGCACCTGGCTGGCCGAGTACGGCAACGCCCGCAAGGCCGGCACCGTGGTCCGCTTCGTCAACGACATCCTGCTGTCGGCACCGTCGATCGTGCTTGGCCTGTTCGTCTACACCCTGTACGTGATGCAGACCGGCGGCAACTTCTCCGCCTTCGCGGGTGCGCTGTCGCTGGCCTTCATCGTGCTGCCGGTGGTGGTGCGCACCACCGACGAGATGCTGCGCCTGGTGCCTTCGCAGATGCGCGAAGCCGCCCTGTCGCTGGGCATCCCGCAGTGGAAGGTGATCGTGCAGGTGCTGTACCGCAGTGCATCGGCCGGCATCATCACCGGCATCCTGCTGGCCCTGGCCCGCATTTCCGGCGAAACCGCACCGCTGCTGTTCACCGCCTTCGGCAACCAGTACTGGAACAACAACATCTTCCAGCCGATGGCCTCGGTGCCGGTGGTGATGAACCAGTTCGCCGGCAGCCCGTATGAATCCTGGCAGGTGCTGGCCTGGGCCGGTGCCCTGGTGCTGACCGTCTTCGTGTTGCTGGTCAGCCTTGCCGCCCGCGGCATCCTGCTGCGCAACCGTATCTCCCATGACTGACCTTTCCGTGGATAACGCCATGAACGACCTTTCCAACGCCGTGCCGATGCAGCGCATCGCCGTGCCGTCCTCGCACGAGAGCCTGCACACGCCGTCTCCGGTCAAGCTCGCCGCGCGTGGACTGGACTTCTACTACGACAAGTTCCACGCCCTGAAGGGTATCAATCTGGAGATCCCGGAAAAGCGCGTGACCGCGCTGATCGGTCCCTCCGGTTGCGGCAAGTCGACCCTGCTTCGCATCTTCAACCGCATCTACGCGCTGTACCCGAAGCTGGAAGCGCGCGGCGAGGTGCTGCTGGACGGCGAGAACATCCTGTCGCCGAAGTACCCGATGAACCGCCTGCGCAGCAAGGTCGGCATGGTGTTCCAGAAGCCGGTGCCATTCCCGATGACCATTTTCGAGAACGTGGCCTACGGCATCCGCCACCACGAAAAGCTGAGCAAGGCCGACATGGCCGACCGCGTCGAGCAGGCGCTGCGTCAGGGCGCGCTGTGGGACGAAGTGAAGGACAAGCTGGGGCAGAGCGCACTGGGCCTGTCCGGTGGCCAGCAGCAGCGTCTGTGCATCGCCCGTGCCGTGGCCCTGCGCCCGTCGGTGCTGCTGCTCGACGAGCCGACCTCAGCGCTGGACCCGATCTCGACCAGCCGCATCGAGCAGCTGGTGGAAGAGCTCAAGCACGAGTACACGATCGTCATCGTCACCCACAACATGCAGCAGGCCGCGCGGGTGTCCGACTACACCGCCTTCATGTACCTGGGCGACCTGATCGAGCACGACCGCACCGAAGTGATCTTCTCGCAGCCGTCGCAGCGGCAGACCGAGGACTACATCACCGGTCGCTTCGGCTGAAACGGCTGTCGAGCGTGGCTCGACCCTCCAGACAACGCCAGTCGAGCATGGCTCGACTCTACAGAGTGGAACAACCATGAACCTTCCCAACGACCACATCGTCAAGAGCTACGACGAAGAGCAGCAGCGCCTGGTGGCCGAAATCGTACGCATGGGCGAGATGGCCGTCGCCCAGCTCGAGGCGGCGATGGACGTGATCGAGAAGCGCGACGAAAACGCTGCGCATCGCATCATCGCCAATGACGAAGCCATCGACGCGCTGGAACAGCAGATCAGCCACGATGTGATGCGGCTGGCGCTGCGCGGGCCGATGGCACGTGACCTGCGCGAGATCCTGGCCGGCCTGCGCATCCCGGCCGACATCGAGCGTATCGGCGATTATGCCGCCAACGTCGCCAAGCGTTCGATCGCGCTGGGCAAAGTGCCGCCGCTGCCGCAGATCCAGGGCCTGCGCGCACTTGGCCGCCTGGCTGCACAGCAGGTGCGCCGCGCCATCGCCGCCTATCGCGACAACGACGCCGACGCCGCGCTGGAACTGCGCGAGGACGATGCGCGCCTGGACGCGCAGTACACCGCGCTGTTCCGCGAGCTGCTGACCTACATGATGGAAGACCCGCGCAACATTACACCGTGCACCCACCTGCTGTTCATGGCCAAGAACCTGGAGCGCGTGGGCGACCACGCCACCAACATCGCCGAGAACGTGTGGTTCCTGGTGCATGGCGAGCAGCCGCTGCCGCCGCGTGAGAAGCGCGACGAGACCTCCAGCACCGGTCAGGTTTGACGCTGCACTGCAACAACGAAGTTGTGTTCAACGTGGCCGCTGTCCTGGTGACAGCGGCCATTGTGTTATGGGCATTCTGGCCGCTTGTCTCCGCTTCTGTAACAAATCTCACGAAAATTTGAGTTCTTGGCGAGGATTCGTTGAGTAGGATCGCTGCACCATCGTTTCCACCGGCATCCCTGCCGGCCATCCGGGCACCCGCCCATACCACCCAGGAGCACGACCGATGAGCAGTTCCAACAAGACCCTGTCCCTGCTGACTGCTACCGCCCTGGCCGCAGGCCTGGGCATGACCGCCAGTGCCTCGGCCCTGAGCATGAGCGACCTCGCCCAGGGCTACCTGGTTGCCGGGCAGGCGGCCAAGGCCAACACCGATGCCAAGGCCGCCGATACCAAGATGGCGGCTGACGCGAGCAAGCACGCGGAAGGCAAGTGTGGCGCCGACGGCAAGACCGCCGAAGGCAAGTGCGGCGCCGACAAGGGCAAGGCCGCCGGCGCTGCCGCGGGTACCAAGACCAAGGCCATGGCCGGCGACAAGAAGGCGGCCGAAGGCAAGTGCGGCGAAGGCAAGTGCGGTGCCAAGCACTGACGTCCGCGCCAGCGTTGCCCCCCTGCGGTCGCCGCTTCGTGCGGCGGCCGCCGGGTTGGGCTTGCGCCGGGCGCTGCTGCAGGCGCTGCGTGACGCCCCGGCCGGCGACTTCGACTTCCTCGAATGCGCGCCGGAAAACTGGATCCATGTCGGCGGTCCGGCCGGCGACGCACTGGCGGAACTGGCCGATCGCCATCCGCTGAGCTGCCACGGCCTGTCGCTGTCGCTGGGCGGCAGCGCGCCGCTGGATACGCAGCTGCTGGAGCAGGTCGGCCAGTTCCTGCAGAAACACCGCGTGCCGCTGTACAGCGAGCACCTGAGCTACTGCAGCGACGACGGTCATCTGTACGACCTGCTGCCGATTCCGTTCACCGACGAAGCCGTGCGCCACACCGCCGCGCGCATCCGCCAGGTGCAGGATCTTCTGGGCCGCCGCATCGCGGTGGAGAACGTGTCCTACTACGTGGCACCGGCGCCGGCGATGGACGAGCTGGCCTTCACCAATGCCGTGCTTGCCGAAGCCGACTGCGACCTGCTGCTGGACGTCAACAACGTCTACGTCAACGCCTGCAACCACGGCTACGATGCCGACGCCTTCATTGCCGGCCTGCCCGCGCAGCGCATCGTCTGCCTGCATGTGGCCGGTCACCTCGACGAGGCACCGGACCTGAAGATCGACACCCACGGCAGTGCGGTGATCGACCCGGTCTGGGCGCTGCTGGCGCGCACCTATGCGCGGATCGGCGCTCGCCCCACCCTGCTCGAACGCGATTTCAATTTCCCGCCCTACGCCGAACTGCAGGGCGAGCTGCAGACCATCCGCCGCCTGCAGGCCATGCACGCGGGAGCGGCACATGGCTGAGACTCCCACCACGCTGCGCGCGCAGCAGCACGCCTTCACCGCGCACCTGCGCGACCCGCAGGCGGTGGCTGCGCCGGCCGGGCTGGAACCACGTCGCGTGGCGGTGTACCAGCGGCTGTTGTTCAACAACCTGCTCGGCCTGTTGAGCAACGGTTTCCCGGTCTGCCTGCGCCTGCTCGGCGAACCGGCCTGGAGCGCGCTGGTGCGTCACTACTTCGCCACGCACCGCTGCCAGACGCCGCTGTTCACCGAATTGGCTGCCGAGTTCGTGCAATGGCTGCAGGCGCAACCGCAGCTGCCACACCCGGCACTGGCCGAACTGGCCCACTACGAGTGGGTGGAAACCGCGCTGTACCAGTTGGCGGCCGAACCGCTGCCGGCGCCGGGCGACATCGATCCGTTGCGGGCGCCGCTGCAACGCTCGCCGCTGGCCTGGCCCCTGCTGTACCAGTGGCCGGTGCACCGCCTCGGCGCCGAGGATGCACCGACCAAGGCACCGACCGAGCCGACCGGCCTTCTTGTGCGCCGCGAGGCTGACGGCGAAGTGCGCTTCGCCACGCTCAGCCTGCTGGCGGTGCACCTGCTGTCCAGCATCGGCGAGCGACCCGGCCTCAATGGCCGCAGCTACCTGCAGCAGCTGGCCGCGGCGCATGGGCTGGCCGAGGACGCCCTGGCCGGACCCGGTGCCGCGTTGCTGCAGCAGTTCCTGCAGGCCGGCGTGATCGGCCCACTGCCGGCCCCCGGCTGACACCCCCTTCCCCCGGAGATCCACCCATGAAGCTTCCGACCTTGGCCACCGCACGTGGCCAGCTGGACCGTCTCGCCCCGTGGTTGGCCCCGCTCGGCCTGCGCCTTCTGCTGGCCTGGGAATACTTCGAATCCGGGCGCGAGAAACTGCACGGGCAGAACTGGTTCGCCGACCTGCAGGACGCCTTCCCGTTCCCATTCGACCAGTTGCCGAGCACGCTGAACTGGCAGCTGGCAACCTGGTTCGAGCTGGTCGGCGCGGCCTGCCTGCTGTTCGGCTTCGGCACCCGCTTCGCCGCCGCCAGCCTGCTGGTGCTGACCATCGTCGCGACCTATGCGGTGCACTGGCCGATGCAGTGGGATTCGCTGGCCGATCTGGCGATGGGCTACACGATCAGCGACCAGGGCTTCGGCAATTTCAAGCTGCCGGTCCTGTTCATGGCGATGCTGCTGCCGCTGCTGTTCACCGGCGCCGGCAAACTGAGCGTGGATGCAGTGCTGGCACGGCCTGCGGCTCGGTAGATGCCAACCTGGGTCGGCGCGGGACGTGCCAACCAAGGGTTGGTACCCATCGGGCTGTTGGGCGTGGCTGGGCACTCAGGGTCGCTCTGCTAGAATTCACGCATGACTGACCCGACGCCCGCACCTGCCGCCGCTCCCGATTCCGCAGCACCCCAGGCGCAGCGCGCGATGTCTCAACGCTTCCGCGGCTTCCTGCCGGTGGTGGTGGACGTGGAAACCGGCGGTTTCGACAGCCAGCGCAACGCGCTGCTGGAGATCGCCGCGGTGCCGATCGAGATGGACGAGAACGGCCTGCTGTACCCCGGCCAGACCGCCAGCGCCCACGTGGTGCCGGCCGAGGGCCTGGAGATCGACCCGAAGTCGCTGGAAGTGACCGGCATCATCCTCGACCATCCGTTCCGGCTGGCCAAGGAAGAGAAAGCGGCGCTCGACCACATCTTCGTGCCGGTTCGGGCGGCGATGAAGAAGTACGGCTGCCAGCGCGCAATCCTGGTCGGGCACAACGCCCATTTCGACCTGGGCTTCGTCAATGCCGCGGTGGCCCGTACAGGCCACAAGCGCAATCCGTTCCATCCGTTCAGCGTGTTCGACACGGTAACCCTGGCAGGCATCGCCTACGGGCAGACGGTGCTGGCGCGCGCGGCCAATGCCGCCGGGCTGGGCTGGGATGCCAACGAGGCGCACAGTGCGGTGTATGACACCGAGCAGACGGCGAAGCTGTTCTGCACGATCGCCAACGCCTGGCCACGGTAAGCAGCCAACAGCGGCGCCCCTCGTGGCAGGGTGAGGCACCCTGCCCGGCCTTCGACAGATGGCTGGGCACCACGGAAAGATCAGAAAGCGAAGTCAGAAGCAGCGCGTCGCGCGGTAGATCCACGCCATGCGTGGATGAATTCAACCGATGCTCGTACGATCCCGGCCGTCGCTCTTGGCGCGGTACAGCGCGCGGTCTGCACGTTGGTACAGCAGCGCCGGGGTACGGTCATCCGCGTCGAGCTCGACCAGGCCGGCACTGAACGTGACGCGCAGGCCCGGCACGCCGGCCCAGTCCGGGTGATCATGGAACAGCCCGCGCAAGCGCGCGCACAGCTGCGCGGCTTCTTCCAGGCGCGTGTCGTTGAGCAGCAACGCGAACTCCTCGCCACCGGTACGTGCGGGCAGGTCCGAAGCGCGGCTGGCCGCTGCGATCAATCGCGCCACCTCCACCAGCACCGCGTCGCCGATGCTGTGGCTGTGGCGGTCGTTGACGTCCTTGAAGTGGTCGATGTCCAGCACCACAAGGCACAGCGGGTGACCGCTGCGCTGCGAGCGGGCGAAGTCGCGGGCAAGCGTTTCATCGAAGCCTCGGCGGTTGGCCAGCCCGGTCAACGCATCCTCGCGCGCCTGCCGTTCAAAGGCCTCGGCCTGCCGGGCCAGGCGTTCCGCCAGCTCGGTCTTCTCCTGATTCAGCGCCTGCAGATGCACGGTCTTGGCCTGCAGGTCGAAAGTGGCCTCGTCCACGCGGCGCGCCAGGCGCAGGTTGCTGGCCTTGAGCTGCTGCAGCAGCAGGCGATACAACGCCACCAGGCCTGCCAGCAGCAACAGTCCGCCCAGCACCTGCACACTGCGCCGCTGCCACCAGAACGGCTCAACGCTGAAGCTCCATACCGCTTCCTGCTGGCCCCACGCACCGCCCGGATGCGCGGCCGCCACATGCAGGGTGTAATCGCCCGGCGGCAGGCCGACGAACTCGACGCTGCGCTGGGGGCCGCGCTCGACCCAGCCGGCATCCAGCCCCTCAAGCCGGGTGCGGTAGCGGATCCGGTCGGACATCAGGTAGCTCAGGCCGACATAGCTCACCGCCAAGCGCCGGCCACCGGGAATGTAGTTGCGCTCGGGGCCTTCCCAATGCACTGGTGCACCGTCCACCTGCACGCTCTCGATTGCCGCCGGCGGCGAGGGGCGCTCGCGGAAGCGCTGCAGCCGCTGCGGGTCGACCATGCTCAGGCCACCGGCGGTCACCACCCAGAACGTGCCGTCCTGGCGCAGGATCGCCGACGGCCCGGAACTGCCGTTGGCCTGCGCATTGGCCATGCCGTCGATCTCGTTGTAGCGCTCGACCACCACCCGCGGTGCGCGGCCATCGGCCACCGCGTTGAGGGTGGCCATATCGGTACGCAGCACGCCGCGGTTGCTGCTGATCCATACGTTGCCGAGCCGGTCCGGCACCAGCTGGAACACCGCATCCACCGGCATGCCCTGCTCCAGCCCGACCCGCGCCAGCCTTCCGTTCTGCCAGCGGTAGAGGCCACGGTCGCTGCTGATCCACATCGCATCGCCCAGCTGATGGAAGCCGAACACGCTGCGGCCACCGCCCATCGGTGCGAGGTCGATCGACTGCACGTGGTCACCGCGCAGCACGCGGATGCCCTCGATGGTGCCGATCCACAGATTGCCCTGGTGATCGTGTTCAAGCGCGGTGATCAGCCCATTCGGCATGCCGGCCACGCCGGAGACCTGCACGCGGTCGCTGTCAATACGCACCACACCCTTCTGCGTGCCGGCCCAGACCACGCCCTGCGCATCGACGCTGATCGCGCGGATGTTGCCACCGGGCATGCCATCGGCGGCGGCATAGTTGTGGCGCAGGCTGCCATCGCGACCGAGGCGGTAGACGCCGTCGCCGAAGGTGCCGACCCACAGGTCTCCCTCCGGGCCCTGCGCCAGGCTCAGCACCGATGGTGCCTTGCCGCCGCGGTTATGCAGCGGCACGGCACGGAATCGCCCGTCCGCGGCGAGCAGGTCGAGGCCGCTGGCACTACCCACCCACAGCTGGCGATCACGGTCCTCGAACACGGTACGCACGTAGTCGCCACTCAGCCCGTCGCGCTCGGTGTAGCTGCTGAACAGCGTTTCGCGCAGCCGGTACAGGCCACCGTTGGCACCGACCCAGATGCTGCCTTCGGCATCCTCGCGCAGGCTCACCACCCGGCCGCCGGGCAGGTTCAGCCCCGCCGGCAGCCGCTCGAGGCCGTGCCGGGAGATCCGCAGCAGGCCCTGGTTCTCGGTGCCGAGCCAGAGGTCACCATGCCGGTCCTGCAGCATCGCGGTCATATGCAGCTGTCCCGGCAGGCGATGCACCAGCACCAGCCGGTCATCCTCGACGCGGTACAGGCGCTCGCCGGCCACGATCCACAACGCGCCATCCGGCGCCCGGTAGGGCCACGCCAGGCCGGTGCCGGCGCCCAGTCCCCAGGCGGCCGGAGCGCGCTTGAGCATGCCATCGTTGTCGCGCAGCACCAGCCCATCGAGCGTGCCGACCCAGACCCGGTCCTGCGCGTCGACCACCAGCTTGGTGAAGCTCATCGCCATCGGCAGGTCCGCAGGCGGCGCCTGGTAGGCGATGCCTTTGTCAGGCAGCAGGTAGCCGAGGCCCTTGCCCTCGTACAGCAGCCACAGGCGCCCCTGGCTGTCCATCTGCATGGATTGGATCAGCACCTGCGGGGTATCGGCCTGGTGCTCCCAGACGCGCCACTGGCCATCCGTGCCGCGGTAGCTGACATTGCCGCGCGAATCGCTGATCCACAGCCCGCCCTGGCGATCCACCAGCAGCGCACCGATACCGTTGTCGCGCAGGCCGGGCCGCGTGCTGCGGTCGAATACGGTGAAATCCAGGCCGTTGTAGCGCACCAGGCCTTCCCAGGTGGCAAACCAAAGATGGCCTTCCGGGGTCTGCGCGATGTCACGCAGCGAGTTGTGCGGCAGGCCATTGCGCGAGGTCCAGACATCGATGGCGTAGTCGCGCAGCGGCGGTGCCCCGTTCTGCGCCGCCAACGGCAGCGCCAGCACCAGCAGCAGCCACAACAGGCCGTGCCGCAGCGCCTGCCTGACTGACGATACGCGGTGCTCCACCCAGCACCCGTTGTTCCCCTGTCCGCCCATCAGCGCAGTGGAAGTGGCCAGCGTGGGCGGCCGGGCGTGGCAGCAGGCGGGAACAACCGGGCAACGCGGCACGGCGTGCCGGCAGAAACGGGCTGGCTCATCGGGGGGAACGTGGGGAGATGCGCAGATGATAGGCCATCGCCCGCCCCGGGCGTCACCGTTGCCGGCCGGGCCGCCTCAGCCGCCCCGCCCCGGGGTCATCACCTGGACGCTGGCCGGCCACTGCACCACCGCCTCCAGCCCGCCCTCGGCACGGTTGCGCAGCCACAGGCGCGCGCCGTCCTTTTCGGCCAGGGCGCGGGCGATGGTGAGGCCCAGCCCGGCGCCGCCGGTTTCCCGCGAACGGGAGGTTTCCACCCGCACGAACGGGTCGAACACCGCTTCCAGCTGATCCTCCGCCAGCCCCGGGCCGTCGTCGGACACCATCGCGGTGATCGTGCCGCCGCTGCGCTCCACCCGCACCCGGACGCGATAGGCATACATCACCGCGTTGTCCACCAGGTTTGAGAACAGCCGGTGCATGGCCAGCGGTCGCAGCATCAGCACCGCCCCGGTGCCACCTTCGAAGACCACGTCGGCACCGCCCTCAGCGGCGTCTTCGACGATGCTCTCCAGCAGCGAGTCCAGGTCCAGCGCGGCGCGCTGCTCGGCACTTTCGGCGCTGCGGGCGAGCTCCAGGCCCTCGCGCACCAGCGCCTGCATCGCGGCCAGGTCGCCGATCAGGCGCTCGCGCAAGGTCTCATCGGTGACATTTTCCAGGCGCAGGCGCAGCCGGGTCAGCGGGGTCTGCAGGTCGTGGGTGATCGCCGCCAGCATCTGCGTGCGTTCGGCCAGGTGCCGCTGCAGTCGGTGCTGCATGGCGTTGAACGCCTCGGCGGCGCGCTGCACTTCGCGCGGCCCCCGCAACGGCAGCGGATCGCGTTGCAGGTCGTCGCCGAGATCTTCGGCCGCCGCCGCCAGTTCCTGCAGCGGCGCGCTGGCCATGCGCGCGACGATGTAGGCCAGCACGGCGATCGCCAGCACCAGCAGGGTGAGGAACCACGGGTCCACGGCAAGGATGCCGTTGTGCGCGACCGCCGGTGAATCCAGCGCCAGCTTCAGCAGCGTGCCATCGTTGAGGGTCACGTCCACCGCACGGCACTTTGGCGGGATGAAGGCCGGGTCGCGTTCGCGCGGCGGCCGGCGATGGCCCGGCGGGGGCGGCGGCAACAGGGCCTGCAGCTTGGGAATGCAGGAACGGAACGAGGCGAAGTGGACGTGCGCACGCGACACCGGGCCGGGCCGGTCCTCCAGCACTTCCATCAACGCCGTGTCGGCACGCCCCATCCGCGCACCGGGCTGCAGCGCGCGCACGCTCGGCCCTCCGACCTCAAGCAGGCGCTCGCGCAGCTCAGGGTTGCCATCGAGCAGGTTGACGTAGCCCTGCAGGCGGTCGGCAATGCGGTTCAGGTTCTGCCGTTCGAACTCCTGCTGGCGCTTGGAGGTGGCCAGCATGGTCGCGCCGATCGCGGCCACGCTCATGCCCAGCAGCAGGATGACGAACAACCGCCCGACCATCGAGGACAGGAAATGGCGCAGGCGTTGCATCGCGGCTTACTCCAGGTTGACCGACGAAGCCAGCACGTAGCCTTCGTTGCGCACGGTCTTGATCAGCCCATCCGGGCCACCGTCGTCACCGAGCTTGTTGCGCAGCCGGCTGACCTGCAGGTCGATCGCCCGATCCTGGGCCTCGTAGTTGCGGCCACTGCTGAGCGCGACCAGCTGCTCACGCGACAGCACCTTGTTGGCGTGGGCGATGAACACCCGCAGCAGGCGGAATTCGGCACCGGACAGCACCACCACGCGGTCATCCGGATCCACCAGGTGGCGATGCTCCAGGTCGAACACCCAGCGCGAGAAGCGCGCGCGGCGCACCGCCAGCGGTTCCAGGTTGGCCGGCAGCGCCTCGGTCCGGCGCAGCACGTTGCGGATGCGCGCCAGCAGCTCGCGCGGCTCGAACGGCTTGGCCAGGTAGTCGTCGGCCCCCATTTCCAGGCCCAGTACGCGGTCGATCGGCTCGGCGCGCGCGGTCAGCATGATCACCGGCGTGTTCGAGCGCGCGCGCAGGTCGCGGCACAGGGTCAAGCCATCTTCGCGTGGCAGGTTGAGGTCGAGCACGATCAGGTCCACATGCTCGCGGTCCAGCAGCTGGCGCATCGCCGTGCCATCAGCGGCCGTGCTCACCTGATAGCCGGCACGCCCGAGCTGTTCGGCCAGCAGCGTGCGGATGTCGTTGTCGTCGTCGACGATGAGCAGTCGATGCATCGTGTTTTCAGTCTCCATGGCGCGATCATCCCGTGTCGGCAGCTGAACCGCATCCGGGGCAATGCGTACCAGTGTATCCGCCGGTGGGCGCGATACCTGTGGTTACGCGTATTCACCGACAGTGTTACATACAGACATACCCCGAGGATTGAGCCGTCCATCGCCCGGTCTTCACAATGCCCACCAACGCCGCCCGCGCGGCCCCGAGAGTGAAGCCACGACGTGAAGTTCCGCCTGTTGCCTGCGACCCGCCGCGGTCGCCTGATACTGATCGCCCCGCTTGCGCTGATCGTTGCCGTGGCCGCCTGGTGGCTGCTGCGCAAACCCGCCGCCCCGGCCGTGGCAACCACTCCGGTCAGCCGTGGCGACATCGAGCAGACGGTCGAAGCCACCGGCGTGATCGACGCCTACAAGCTGGTCAGCGTCGGTGCACAGGCCTCGGGCCAGATCAAGTCGCTGAAGGTCCAGCTGGGCGATACGGTGAAGGAAGGCGACCTGATCGCCGAGATCGACGCCACCACCCAGCAGAACCAGGTGCTCAACGCGCAGGCCTCGCTGGACCAGGTCACCGCCCAGCGCGCCGTGCAGCAGGCCACCCTGCGCCAGGCCGAACTGGAATTCGCGCGCCAGCAGCAGATGCTCGCTGCCGAGGCCACCTCGCGCCAGGAATACGATGCCGCCGAGGCACAGCTGAAGACCGCACGCGCCCAGCTGCAATCGTACGAGGCGCAGATCAAGGGCCGCGAAACCGAGCTCGGCACCGCACGCGCCAACCTGGCCTACACCCGCATCACCGCGCCGATGGACGGCACCGTGGTCGCGGTGGTGGCCGAGGAAGGCCGCACGGTGAACGCCAACCAGACCGCACCCACCATCGTGATGCTGGCCCGGCTGGATGTGGTCACCGTAAACGCCGAGATCTCCGAGGCCGACGTGGTCAAGATCAAGGCCGGCATGCCGGTGTACTTCACCACCCTGGGCGACCCGGACCGCAAGTACCACGCCACGCTGCGCCAGATCAATCCGGCGCCGGCCTCGATCGCCAGCGAGAATTCCTCCAGTTCCAGCAGTTCATCCAGCTCCAGTTCCAGCAGCGCGGTCTACTACAACGCACTGTTCGATGTGGAAAACCCGGACGGCTTGCTGCGCATCGACATGACCGCGCAGGTCTCGGTGCTGCTGAAGCAGGCCAAGGGTGTGCTGATGGTGCCGGCGGTGGCGCTGGGGCCCAAGCGCCGCGGCGACGAGCGCATGGTGCGGGTGCTGGATGGCAAAGGCCAGCCGCAGCCGCGCAAGGTGAAGGTCGGCATCAACAACGGGGCCTCGGCCGAGATCCTGTCCGGCCTGCAGGAAGGCGAGCGCGTGGTGGTGGGTGAAGCCAGTGCCGCCGCAGCCGGCGCCGGCGGTGGCAACCGCGGTGGCATGCAGATGCGGGTCGGCGGGCCGGGCATGGGTCCGCGCCGATGAGTACGACGGCGCCGCTGCTGCGCCTGCGCGACCTGCGACGCGAATTCCCGGCCGGTGACGATGTCATCGCCGTGCTGCGCGACGTGAACCTGGATATCCATGCCGGCGAGATGGTCGCCATCGTCGGCCAGTCCGGCTCCGGCAAGTCGACGCTGATGAACATCCTCGGTTGCCTCGACCGCCCCACCCGCGGCAGCTACCAGGTGGCCGGCCGCGAAACCGGCAGGATGGAACCGGACGAACTGGCCGAACTGCGCCGCGAGCATTTTGGCTTCATTTTCCAGCGCTACCACCTGCTCGGCGACCTGGATGCGCGCGGCAACGTGGAAGTCCCGGCAGTGTATGCCGGCAGCCCCGGCCCGGTGCGCAACGCGCGCGCCGAGCAGCTGCTGCAACGGCTGGGCCTGGGCGACCGCATGCACCACAAGCCGGGCCAGCTGTCCGGTGGCCAGCAGCAGCGCGTGTCGATCGCACGCGCTTTGATGAACGGCGGCGAGGTGATCCTGGCCGACGAGCCCACCGGCGCGCTCGACACGAAATCCGGCGAGGAAGTGATGGCGATCCTCGGTGAGCTGCACGCCGAAGGCCACACCATCATCATCGTCACCCACGACATGAGCGTGGCCCAGCACGCGCAGCGCATCATCGAGATCCGCGACGGCGAGATCATCGCCGATCGCACCAATCCGGATGCGCCGAGCTACCGCGCGCAACGCGAGGCCAGCACCGGCGTCGCCCACGGCAACAGCTGGCGCGCCGCCCGCGACCGCTTCACCGAAGCGTTCCGCATGGCCCTGCTGGCGATGAACGCGCATCGGCTGCGCACCTTCCTGACCATGCTCGGCATCATCATCGGCATTGCCTCGGTGGTGTCGGTGGTGGCGCTGGGCAACGGCTCGCAGCAGCAGATCCTGCAGAACATCAGCGCGCTGGGCACCAACACCATCGACGTCTATCCCGGCCGCGGCTTCGGCGACATGCGCTCGGCGCGCGTGCAGACGCTCAAGGCCAGCGATGCCGACGCCCTCGCCAAGCAGAGCTATGTGGACAGCGCCACCCCCAGCGTGTCGACCTCGGTCACCGCGCGCTACCGCAACCAGTCCTCCACTGCGCAGGTCAGTGGCGTTGGCGAGCAGTTCTTCCGGGTCAAGGGCGTGAGCCTGCTCAGCGGCAGCTTCTTCGATGCCGACGCGGTGAAGGGCTTGGGCCAGGTGGCGGTGATCGACGAGAACACCCGGAGCCAGTTCTTCCCCGATGTCGACCCGGTCGGCCAGGTGATCCTGCTCGGCAACGTGCCGGCGCGCGTGGTCGGCGTGGCCAAGCGGCAGAGCTTCGGCTTCGGTGGCAGCACCAGCCTCAGCGTGTGGGTGCCCTACACCACGGTGATGTCGCGCATGCTGGGCCAGAGCCACGTGTCCAGCATCACTGTGCGCGTGGACGACAACACGCCGATGGATGCCGCACAGGAAGCGATCACCCGCCTGCTGACGATGCGCCACGGCACCGAGGATTTCTTCCTCAGCAACAGCGCCGAGATCCGCGACACCATCGAGCAGACCACGCGCACGATGACCCTGCTGATCGGTGCCATCGCCGCCATCGCGCTGCTGGTCGGCGGCATCGGCGTGATGAACATCATGCTGGTGTCGGTGACTGAACGCACCCGCGAGATCGGCGTGCGCATGGCCGTCGGTGCCCGCCAGAGTGATATCCGCCAGCAGTTCCTGATCGAAGCGGTACTGGTGTGCCTGCTCGGAGGCGTGCTCGGCATCGGCCTGGCCCTGCTGCTGGGCTCGATGATCGGCCGCTTCGCCAGCGACTTCCACGTGCTGTTCTCCACCGCCTCGATCGCCGCCGCGTTCGCCTGCTCGACGCTGATCGGCGTGGCATTCGGCTTCCTGCCCGCGCGCAGCGCCGCGCAGCTCGACCCGGTCGAGGCCCTGGCCCGCGAATGAAGATGATGACCCGACTGACCTTCCCTGCTCCTTCGCGCCTGCTGCTGGCCGGCGCAGTGCTGCTTGCCCTGTCCGGCTGCGCCTCGGTGGGCCGCTATCCGGTACAGGACCCCGACGTGGCGGCCAGCTACGGGCGTGGCGATGCCACGCTCAATGCACCGGCCGACGACCCGCGCAGCAGCCTTGACACTCCCGCCCGCGACATCCGCCAGGACACCTGGTGGACCGGCTTCGGCGATGAACGCCTGGACCGCCTGGTGGCCCGCGCACTGGCTGCCAACAGCGACCTTGCCGCCGCCGGCCTGACCGTGCAGCGCTCACGGCTGCAGGCCGGGCTGGCCAGCAACGCGCTGTGGCCGCAGCCTTCGGCGACCGGCGTGAGCGGCAGCGCAAGTCGTGCCACCGACCAGGCCGACGACTGGCGCCGCAGCTATTCCACGGCGGTGTCGCTGGGCTGGGAAGTGGACCTGTGGGGCCGCCTGCGCACGCAGCGCGACATCGCCCGCTGGGAAGCCGAGGCCAGCGAAGAAGACAGGCAGAACACCGCCCTGCTGGTGATCAGCGACACCATCACCCAGTACTGGAATCTGGCCTATCTCAACCAGTCGATCGCCACCGGCCAGGCCAACCTGGAGCGGCTCGAACGCACCCGCGAACTGGTGCAGGCGCGCTTCGACGCCGGTGCGGTGTCACGGCTGGAAGTGCGCCAGGCATTGCAGAACCTGCAGTCGCAACGTTCCTCGCAGAGCGCGCTGGAACAGCAGCGGGTGGAGGTGCGCAATGCCCTGACCGTACTGCTGGACGGCACGCCGTGGCCGCAGCAGGACGAACCGCAGGACCTGCTGGGCGCACGCAGCCCGCAGATCGCGGAGGGCCTGCCGACCGACCTGCTCGGCCGCCGCCCGGACCTGCGTGCGGCCGAACTGCGCCTGCGCAACAGCCTGAAGACGATCAGGGTCACCGCGACCCAGTACTACCCGGCGCTGAGCCTGACCGGCAGCCTCGGTTCCAGCGCGACCTCGCTGGGCGAGGTGCTGCGCAATCCGGTCGCCACGCTGGGCGCCGGCCTGTCGCTGCCGTTCCTCAACCTGCAGCGCGCGCAGCTGGACACCGACATCGCCGGCACCAACTACCAGATCACCGCGACCAACTTCCGCAAGACGCTGTACACCGCGCTCTCGGAGGTGGACAACGCGCTGTCCGCGCGTGAACAGCTGGCTCGCCAGGTGGCAGCCTCGCAGGCCTCGTACGACGAAGCGGTGGAAGTGGAGCGCGCGCAGGAAGTGCGCTACCGGGTGGGTGCCACCGATCTGCGCACATGGCTGGAAGCACAGCAGACCCGGCGCGACGCCGAGCTGTCGCTGGCGCGCGTGCGGCAGGGCCAGTTGAACAATGACGTGACCCTGTTCAAGGCGCTGGGCGGCAGCGCAGGGTGAGGCAGCGGGAGCGCCAACCAAGGTTGGCGCCTGCCCGGCAGGTGTCGACATTGGTCGACACAGCACATGGGAAGGGGTCAGAGCCGTTTTCCATGGGAAAGCGATCCGCCCCCGCCGATCAACCGCGCTGGCGCACGGCCTCGAACAGGCTGACGCCGGCGGCGACCGAGACGTTCAGGCTTTCGATCTCGCCCGGCATCGGGATTTTCACCAGTCCATCGCAATTCTCGCGGGTCAGGCGACGCAGGCCATCGGCTTCACCACCCAGCACCAGCGCGACATTGCCCTTCAGGTCCAGCGCGTACAGCGAGGCGGTGGCTTCACCGGCCAGACCGTAGATCCACACGCCCTGCTTCTGCAGGTCTTTCAGGCAGCGCGACAGGTTGGTCACCGCCACCACCGGGATGCGGTCGGCGGCGCCGGCCGACGTCTTGCGCACGGTGGCATTGACCGTGGCCGACTTGTCCTTGGGAATGATCACCGCGGTGGCTCCGGCTGCCGCGGCCGAGCGCAGGCACGCACCGAGGTTGTGCGGGTCCTGCACCTCGTCCAGCACCAGCAGCAGGGCCTTGCCCTCGGCGGCGGTGACCAGGCCTTCCAGCTCGTTCTCGCTGTAGGTCCGGGCGGCGGCATAACGCGCAGCCACGCCCTGGTGGCGCACTGAACCGCCGACACCGTCCAGCGCCTGGCTGTTCACCTTGCGCACGTCGATGCCCTTGCGGCGGGCGTTTTCCTCGATTTCGGTCAGGCGCGGATTCTTCGCACCGGCCTCGACCAGCACTTCGCGGACGTTCTCGGCGTCGTTCTCGATGGAGGAGGCGACGGCGTTGACGCCGACGATCCACTGGCTGTTCTTGCTCATGCGGGCGGGGACCGGAAAGGGGGTGGCTATGGTAGAGCATCGGCGGCGGCCGCGCTGCGCGCTCGCCGGGCATGGCCCGGCGCTCCCGCCGTTCATCCTTCAGATGAACGGCTGCGCGGTGGCCAGTGCGGGGTGTCGTGGTCGGGGTGCTGGTGGGACACGATCGTGGCCAGGAACGAGAGGGCGGCAGCGTCGTCCTCGGTTCGCCTCGCCGGCAGGCTGGCCAGCGTATCGACGAAAGGCAGCCTCCGCTCCACGCCGTACTGGATGGTGGGCGGCAGGCGTTCAGGCTGGTCGAAAGCTCCGGCCGCCACCGCCACGCCATCCGGCGCTTCGTAGGTCAGCGGCGTACCGCAGCCGGCACAGAAGCCGCGCCGCACCACGTTGGATGACTGGAAGTAGCGCGGCTGGCCTCGGGTCCAGCTGAACTGCACGCCGCGCACCGATACCAGCGGTGCGTAGTAGGCGCCGAACGCCTTCTGGCACATCCGGCAATGGCAGATCGAGCTGTCGGTCAGCTCACCGCGCACCTGGAAGCGGATCGCACCGCATTGGCAGCCGCCGCTGTATTCGGGTTGGCCCTGCATTGCTGCTTTCCTCGGTAACGGCGTGCCAACCAAGGTGGGCATCCACCGGGTGAGGTGGGTGCCGACCGTTGGTCGGCACATCGTTCAATACTGCTTCTTGGTGCGCTTGGCCGGCTTGCCGCGCTCGGGCAGCGGCGGCAGGCCGTCGCCCTCGTCCTCACCCTTGTGCTCGACCAGGCGGAAATCGATCTTGCGCTCTTCCATGCTGGCCTTCAGCACCAGGATCCGCACGCGGTCACCCAGCCGGTAACTGGCACCACGACGTTCGCCGGCCAGCGTCTTGCGGGTGGCGTCGAACTTGTAATAGTCCTGCGGCAGCTGGGTGACGTGCACCAGGCCCTGCACCTTCGACTCGTCCAGTTCCACGAACAGGCCGAAGCTGGTCACGCCACTGATGACGCCGTCGAACTGGCCACCGACATGCTTTTCCATCCACGCCGCGCGGTAACGCTCGTCCACTTCGCGCTCGGCCTCGTCGGCACGGCGCTCGCGCTCGGAACACTGCAAGGCCAGCGCAGCCATCTCGCGCGCGTTGTAGGTGAACTTGTCCAGCGGCTTGCCCGACAGCGCGTGCTTGATCGCGCGGTGCACCAGCAGATCCGGATAACGACGGATCGGCGAGGTGAAGTGCGCGTACGCTTCCAGCGCCAGGCCAAAGTGGCCGTTGTTGTCCGGGCTGTACACCGCCAGGCTCTGGCTGCGCAGCAGCACCGATTCCAGCAACGTGGCATCGGGGCGGTCGCGGATCTTCTTCAGCAGCTTGGTGTAGTCACCCGGGCGTACCTTCGACCACGGCGGCAGGCTCAGCTTGAACTCCTTGAGGAATTCCAGCAGGTCGGCGTACTTGGTCTCCGGTGGCTTTTCATGCACGCGGTACGGCGCCGGCACGTGGCGCGACAGCAGGTACTTGGCCGCCTCCACATTGGCCGCGATCATGCATTCCTCGATCAGCTTGTGCGCGTCGTTGCGCACCAGCATGCCGGCCTGGGTGACCTCACCGCGGTTGTCGAGCACGAAGCGCACTTCGCTGCTTTCGAATTCGATCGCACCGCGCTTGGTCCGCGCCTTGGACAGCACCTTGTACAGCTGGTGCAGGCGCTGCACCTGCGGCAGCAGGTCGCCGAGCCATGCCTTGGTATCGGCATCGTCCTCGCCCACCGCCTTCCACACCTGGGTGTAGGTCAGGCGCGCGTGCGAGTTCATCACTGCTTCGTAGAAACGCGAATGGGTGACGAGGCCGTCGCGGTCGATCTGCATGTCGCAGACGAAGCACATGCGATCGACCTTCGGCATCAGCGAGCAGATGCCGTTGGACAGGGTCTCCGGCAGCATCGGCACCACGAAGCCCGGGAAATACACCGACGTGGCGCGCTTCTGCGCTTCCTCGTCCAGCGGCGTACCGGGACGCACGTAGTTGGAGACATCGGCAATCGCCACCACCAGGCGGAAGCCCTCGGCATTGGGTTCACAGTACACCGCGTCGTCGAAGTCCTTGGCATCCTCGCCGTCGATGGTGACCAGCGGCATGCGGCGCAGGTCGACGCGGTCGCCGATCATCGCAGGCTCAACCACCAGCGGCACCGCAGCGGCCTCGTCCAACACCGCCTGCGGGAACTCGAACGGCAGTTCATGGCCGTGGATGGCAGTCTCCACCACCAGCGAGGCGGTCAGCTTGTCGCCGAGCACCGCGATGATGCGGCCGATCGGCGGACGCCGGCTGTCCGGCGCCTGGGTCAGTTCGCAGACCACCAGCTGGCCGTCGCGCGCGCCACCGGTCTGGTCCGGCGGTACCTGCACGTTGCGCTGGATGCGCTTGTCGTCGGGCACCACGTAATTGATGCCCATTTCAATGCTGAAGCGACCGATCAGGCGGGTCATGCCGCGTTCCAGCACGCGGGCAATGCTGCCCTCGCGACGGCCGCGATGATCGATGCCGGTAACGCGGGCGAGCACCTTGTCGCCGTGCATCACCTTGCGCATTTCATACGGCGGCAGGAACAGATCGTCGCCGCCCTCGACCGGGCGAAGGAAACCGAACCCTTCCGGATTGGCGATCACCACGCCGGTGACCAGGTTCAAGGTCTGGATCGGGGCGAAGCCGCCACGGCGGTTCTGCACCAGCTGGCCATCACGGACCATCGCGCCGAGCCGGCGCGACAGCGCTTCGGCCCGGTCCGGAGCGGTCAGTCCCAGGCGTGCGCCCAGTTCCTCGGCGGTCTGCGGCCCCTCGCAGCGTTCCAGCAGGGCCAGGATGGCCTCGCGGCTGGCGATGGGTTGTTCGTATTTCTCGGCCTCGCGGCTGGCATAAGGATCGTCGATCACCTTGCCGGTTGGCGGCAGCTTGCGGCCCGGGGCCGGGCCTGGCGCCTCAGCACTGCGGGACTTGCGGCCGCGTGACGGCGCGCCGCCTTCATTCAATTCGGGGAACCAGCCCGGCAATGGCTTGCCCGGCGCGGTGGTGCGGGCTGCGCCCGGCTTGGCGCCCTTCTTCGGGGCCTGGCTGCGGGACTTGCTCCCGCCCTTGCTTGGTTTTTTGGTAGTCATCGCCCTACATGGTAGCCGTTGCTGGCGTGCAGAACGGGTCAGCGGCCGGCTTGAGGGCAATGCGTGAAAAAAATTCAGGAAGTCGTTGACACCCTGCGAATTCATCTTCACAATTGCGCCTCTGGAACGCCCAGGTGGCGGAATTGGTAGACGCACTAGTTTCAGGTACTAGCGGGTAAAACCGTGGAGGTTCGAGTCCTCTCCTGGGCACCAACGAAAAACTCCTCGCTTCGGCGAGGATTTTTTTTGCCTGCAATCCGGTCCGGGGCCGGATCCCTTTGCAAGCGAAACGGGATCCGACCCGGCTCCGCAAAAAATGTTGACACCTCCGTAACAACACCCCATAATCTCGCTCCTCGACGCCCAGGTGGCGGAATTGGTAGACGCACTAGTTTCAGGTACTAGCGGGTAAAACCGTGGAGGTTCGAGTCCTCTCCTGGGCACCACGTCGAGACATGAAAAAGACCCGCGAAAGCGGGTTTTTTCATGCCCGCAATTCGGGCTGCGTAGAGTCGAGGCTCAGAACAACGGACGCAGCGCCAACTCCAGTCCCAGCAGCAACAGGAAACCAAGGAAGCAGGCGCGGAATACCTGCGCACTGATCCGCTGTCGGATCACCTGCCCCAGCCACATGCCCAGCAACGCCGGCACCACCGCCAAGGCACTCAACCCCAGCTGCTGGATGCCGAATGCGCCGTGAAGCACCAGCCCGGTGGTCAGCGAAATCGTCGACACGGTGAACGCCAGCCCCAGCGCCTGCACCAGCTCCTCGCGTTGCAGGCCCAGCGATTGCAGGTACGGCACCGCCGGCATCACGAACACACCGGTCGCCCCGGTCACCACGCCCGACAGCGCGCCAACCACGGGCCCCAGCCAGCGCTCGCGCCGCTGCGGTACGCGCAGCACCGGCGCCAACAGCGCGTATGCGGCATAGGCCACCAGCGCCACGCCCAATGCGGCGCGCGACCAGGTGCGATCGACCCGCACCAGCAACGCGGCCGATCCCAGCGTCACCACCACCACGGCCAGCATCATCGGCCACAGCCGCCGCACAATGCCGCCCAGCGATGGACCGGACACCAGTTGCCACGCATTGGTGACGAACGTGGGAATGAACAGCATCGACGCTGCCGCCACCGGCGACAGCGTGCCGCCGAGCAGCCCCATTGCCACCGTCGGCAGGCCCATGCCGGTCACACCCTTGACCACACCGGCCAGCACGAACACCGCCACCAACAGCACGTAGAAATACGTTGTCTCGTTCATGCCTCCATTGGATCGGGCCGGCCATGGGCGCACAATGCGGTCTTACCGCCCCTGCCTTCGGCTGATCCGAAGGCGCCGGCGATGCGATGAGGGCACCCCATGCGGATGGATATCGCCGATCTGCGACTGTTCCTGGCCATCGCCGAGGCGGGCAGCATCACCGCTGGCGCAGCACAGGCCAACCTGGCCTTGGGTTCGGCCAGCGAACGCCTGCGCATGATCGAAGCCGACGCAGGCACTGCATTGTTGAACCGTCATGCGCGCGGCGTCAGCCTGACCGAAGCCGGTGCCGCCCTTGCCCACCATGCACGCCTGATCCTGCAGCAGCAGGCACAGCTGCGCGGCGAACTGCAGGCCTTTGCACACGGCGCACGTGGCACCCTGCACCTGTACGCCAATACTGCGGCCCTGACCAACTACCTGCCGCCGCGGCTCGCACCATGGCTGGCCAAGCGACCGCGCCTGCATGTCGAGCTGCTGGAGCGCACCAGCCCGGAAGTCGTGCGGGCGATCAACGCCGGCCAGGCCGAAGCCGGCATCATCAGCGACGCGGTCGCTGCCGATGGCCTGCGGCAGCACGTGGTCGCCGAAGATCCGCTTGTCATGCTGCTATCGGCCGATCATCGCCTCGCTTCCCGCCGCAGCATCGCCTTCGCCGACGTCGCCGGCGAGACCTTCGTCGCCCTGGCCGATGGCAATGCACTGCAGACCTACATCGAAGACCAGGCGCGCGACATCGGTCGCCGATTGGACGTGCGCATCCGCATGAAGACCTTCGAAGGCGTGTGCATCATGGTCGGACACGGCATCGGTGTCGGCATCGTGCCGCGCACCCTCGCCCGACAGCATCGACGCAGCACGCGTACCGTCGCCGTGCCGCTTGCCGATGCGTGGGCACAACGCCGTTTGTGCGCGTGTTTCGCCGACTGGACGCGACTGTCGCCGGCGATGCGCAGCCTGCTGCAACACCTCGGTATACCGCCGCAGAAAAAAGCGTGAGATGTTGTTGACACATCCTCAGTCGTTCCGCATAATTCGTCTCCTGAGTCGCCCAGGTGGCGGAATTGGTAGACGCACTAGCTTCAGGTGCTAGCGGGGGCAACTTCGTGGAGGTTCGAGTCCTCTCCTGGGCACCATGACTCAGCAAATGATCAAACCCGCGAAAGCGGGTTTTTTCATGCCCGGCGTTCGGGCGTTGCGCGATTGCAGGCCCCATCCGCGCATGGCGCGGATCTACTGCATTGCGTCGACGGCGAAACGACACGCGATGGCAAAGACAAAAACCCCGCCTTGCGGCGGGGTTTTTGCGTTTCAACGGCAATGATCGATCAATGCCCGCCGGCAGAGGCCGCACCGGCACCGGCGCCGAACGGCGGCTTGGCCAGCCACAGGAAAGTGATGATCGCCAGGAAGATCCAGCCCAGCAGGAAGAAGATGTCGTTGAAGCCCATCTGCGATGCTTGGTGGTTGATCATGTTGTTCAGCACCGCTGCACCGTGTTGCAGGTCACCCTGCCCCATCGCCGCGACCTGGTCCTGCATGCCCGGTTGATAGGCCGAGATGTGCTCGGTCAGATCCGCATGGTGCACCTGGGTACGACGCGCCCACAGCCACGTGGTCAGCGATGCCGCGAAGCTGCCGCCCAGCGTACGCAGGAAGGTGGCCAGGCCGGAACCCGCCGCGATCTCGCGCCCATCCAGGTCCGACAGCAGGATCTGCAGCACCGGCATGAAGAACAGCGCGACACCAATGCCCATGATCAGCTGCACGCCGGCCACGTGCATGTAGTCCACCTGCAGGTTGAAGTTCGAGCGCAGGAAGCTGGTCATCGACAGCACGATGAAGGCGATCGTGGCCAGCATGCGCATGTCGAAGCGCGATGCATACTTGCCCACGAAGGGGGTCATGATCACCGGCAGGATACCGATCGGCGCCGTCGCCAGGCCCGCCCAGATCGCGGTGTAGCCCATGTCACGCTGCAGCCACTGCGGGATCAGCAGCGCCACGCTGAAGAACGCCGCGTAGGCCACCACCATCGCCAGCGTGCCGGCGCGGAAGTTGCGGTGCCGGAACAGCTTCAGGTCGACGATCGGATCCTTGTCGGTCAGCTCCCAGATCAGGAACACCGTCAACGTCACCACCGCCACGCAGGCCAGTACCACGATCTTCATCGACGAGAACCAGTCCTCGTCGTTGCCCAGATCGAGCACCAGCTGCAGCGCGCCGACACCGATCACCAGGGTGACCAGGCCGACGTAGTCCATCTTCGGCTTCTCGATCTGCTCTGGGCGCCCCTTCAACTGGTTGCCCACTACCAGCGCGGCGAAGATGCCCAGTGGCACGTTGATCAGGAAGATCCATTCCCAGCTGTAGTTGTCGGTGATCCAGCCGCCGAGAATCGGCCCGCAGATCGGCGCCACCACGGTGATCATCGCCAGCAGCGCCAGCGCCTGCCCGCGTTTCTCGCGGGGATAGATCGAGACCAGCAGCGACTGCGTGATCGGGTACATCGGGCCGGCGACGAACCCCTGCAGCGCACGCGACAGCACCAGCATGCCCATGCTCTGCGCCAGACCGCACAGCAACGAGGTGATGACAAAGGCCAGCGTGGCCCAGACGAACAGCTTGCGTTCGCCGAAACGGCGGCTGAGCCAGCCGGTCAGCGGCAGCGCGATGGCTGTGCTGACCGCGAACGAGGTGATGACCCAGGTGGCCTGCTGCGAACTGGCGCCGAGATTACCGGCAATGGTCGGCAGCGAGACGTTGGCGATGGTGGTGTCGAGCACCTGCATGAACGACGCCATCGCCAGGCCCACGGTGCACAGGGCGACGCTGGGCGGCAGGAATCCGGAGGCCGCTCCTGGCGCCGCCGGTGCGCCCGGAGCGCCGGGCGCGGCTGGAGCTTGTGCGGACATGGCGACCTCAGCCCGCCTTGGCCTGCTGCTGCGGCAGGTTGCCCTGGATGATCGTGTGGATCACCTCGTCGGCATCATGCAGCTGCTTGGCATACACATCGGTGTCGAACACGGTGCCCTTGGCGGCAGCGGTCGGCAGCACTTCACCCTTCTGGTCACGCAGGCTCACTTCGGCCTTCATCGACAGGCCGATGCGCAGCGGGTGTTCGGCCAGCTGCTTGGCATCGATGGCGATGCGCACGGGCACGCGCTGCACGATCTTGATCCAGTTGCCGCTGGCGTTCTGTGCCGGCAGCAGCGAGAACGCCGAGCCGGTGCCCAGGCCCAGGCTTTGGATGCGGCCCTTGTACTTGACGTCACCGGCATACAGGTCCGACTTCAGCTCCACCTCCTGGCCCAGGCGCATGTGGCGCAGCTGGGTTTCCTTGAAGTTGGCCTCGACCCACATCTGCTCGGTCGGCACCACCGCCATCAGGGCGTTGCCCGGCTGCACGCGCTGGCCCACCTGCACCGAGCGACGGGCGACGTAGCCGGTGACCGGCGCGACGATGCCGGCGCGGGCGTTGTTGAGGAAGGCCTGGCGCAGCTGCGCGGCAGCGGCCTGCACGTCCGGCTGGGTGGCGATCACGGTGTCGTCGACCAGCGCGCGGTTGCGCTCGACGGTCTCGCGCGAACCGGCCACGGCCGCTTCGGCGGCGGCCAGCTCATCGCGGGCGTGGGCCAGTTCTTCGTTGGAGATGGCGCCGGTGGCGGCCAGGCCCTTGCGGCGGGCAAAGTCGTCGCGCACGCGCTTCAGGGTCACCTGGCGCGCATTCAAGTCGGCCTGCGCGCCTTCCACGCTGCGGTACAGACCGCGGGTCTGGCGCACCGTCTTGGCCAGGTTGGCTTCGGCCTGCTGCAGCGCCACCGAGGTATCGGACGGGTCCAACTGCACCAGCAGCTGGCCGCGCTCGACGCGCATGCCGTCATCGGCGTTGATGGCGACCACGGTGCCGGCCACCAGCGGGGTGATCTGCACCTGGTTGCCCTGCACGTAGGCGTCGTCGGTTTCTTCGAACCAGCGGCCGAACATGAAGTACCACAGCGCCAGTGCGGCAAGCAGCAGCACGACGATGACGAACAGGCCGCGCAGCAGATTGCCACGGCGGTTGGAGGCGGCCGGGGCCGCGGTGTCTTGGGTCTGGCTCATGGCAGGGGTCTTCAGGAATGCGAGGAATCGGAATGGGAGGCGATCGGTGCGCGGTCGGCGTCGGCGGGCAGGAAACCACCGCCCAGCGCCTTGCTCAGGCGCACCGAGGACTGCACCTGCTGCGACTGCAGGCCCGCCAGCTGCTGCTGCGACTGCAACAGCGTGGACTGCGCGGTGAGCACGTCCAGGTAGCTGCCGATGCCGGCGCGGTAGCGCTGCTGGGCCAGGTCAAAGGCCGAACGCGCGGTGTCCACAGCCTGCTGCTGCGAGTGCGCCTGCTGCGCCAGCGAGCGCACCGCATTGACCTGGTCGGCCACGTCGCGCAGCGCATCGAGCACAGCCTGGTTGTAGTTGGCCACCGCCAGGTCGTACTGCGCATCGGTGCTGGCCAGGTTGGCGCGCAGCTTGCCGCCTTCAAAGATCGGCAGGCTCAGCGCCGGGCCGATGTAGGCAAAGGTGGAACTGCTCTTCAGCAGGTCGCCGACGTTCGGTGCGACCACGCCGGCCAGCGCGGTCAGGTTGAAGCTCGGGTAGAACTTGGTCTTTGCCACCTTGATCTGCTTGTCGGCCGCTTCCACGCGCCAGCGCGCGGCGACGATGTCGGGGCGGCGGCCCAGCAGTTCGCTGGGCAACACGCCCGGCAACTGCAGCGCCACCGGGTTCAGCGGCTGCGGGCGCTGGATCGACAGCCCACGGTCCGGGCCCTTGCCGACCAGTGCGGCCAGCGCGGTGCGGGCGGCGTCAATGCGCTGCTGCGCGGCCTGCACCTGCTGCTGTGCGGCCGGCACGCGCGCCTCGGCCTGGCGTACCTGCAGGTCGCTGTCGATACCGGCGCTGCGGCGCTGGCGGGTCAGCTCCAGCGACTTCTGCGAACGGGCCAGCTCTTCCTCGGCCACATCGTTGAGCTGCCAGGCGTAGGCCAGGTCGGCATAGGCCTGGGTGATGCCGGTGGACAGGTTCAGCCGGGCCGCCTGCGCTTCGACGGTGGCCGCATGCGCGCCATCCACGGCGGCTTCCCAGGCGGCACGCTTGCCGCCCCACAGGTCCACGCCATAGCTGAAGTCGAAGGCGACCTGGCTGCTGCCGCCGTAGCGGCCGCCCATCTCGCTGCCGACCATCGACTCGGGCAGGCGCAGGCCGGTGTAGCCACCGGACACCGCCAGGCTGGGCAGCTCATCTGCACGCGCGGTGCCGACCTGGGCCTGGGCCTGGCGCAGGCGCGCATCGGCGGCGTCCAGGCTCGGGTGACCGGCCAGGCCTTCGGCGACCAGCGCATCCAGCTGCGCATCGCCCAGCGCCTTCCACCAGTCCTGCGCCGGGAAGCCGGTGGCGCTCAGGTCGGTATCGGCCAGGGTGCGTTCGCTGTGCAGGCTGTCCACATCAAGCACGTGGCCCTGCGGGGTGAGGCCACGGCTGCTGGCGCAGGCAGCCAACGCCAGGGCCAGCGCTGGCACCAGCAGCGCGCGCCCGGACCGGCGGAGAGTGGAATGCGGGATCGGGTTCATGGGGTCGTCAGGGAATCGCGGATTCGGGTAAGGAGGGACAGCAGCAGCGTGCGCTCGTCGGTGGAAAGATCACGCAGGGCGTAATCCATCACCGCGTCGCCGCGCAGCTTCAATCGCGACCACAGCGCGCGACCTTCATCGGTCAGCACGATCTGCAGCGCACGCCGGTCCTGCGCATGCGGCTCGCGGCGGACGCAGCCCAGCGCTTCCAGCTTGTCCAGCAGGCGGGTCACCGCGCTGGGAACCTGGTCGATGGCCTGGGCCAGTTCGTTGGCGGTGCAAGGCGCCATATGGGAAAGCACCTTCAACCCGATGTAGTGGGTGAAGCCGATACCCAGATCTTCTTCAGCCATGGACGCGTCGAGTTGCCGGACCAGGCCGTCGCGCACCTGGCGCAGCAGCAGGCCGAAGCTGGGAGGAGTGGTTGCAGGACAGATCATGGGGGAGCATTCTCTTCCAAAAAAAATATTTCTCAATGGAAATATTCGATCTGACATCGAATGCTGTGTTGCAGCAGTGGGCTGTATCGGCGAAGGCGCCTACCTTAATGATCTGGTCAGGTGGCCCGGTAGTACAATCCAGCCAATGGATGACACATTCCAGCCAGCGGAAATGATGAACAAGGAAGAAATCCTCCCTTCCAAGCGGCTGCTGCGGGACGACGCGCTGGACTGGTTCGAGCGCAACGATGGCCCGCCCGTGGTCGGTTTCCGCTTCGACAGCCCGCAGGGGCTGGTACGGGAAGTGGACTGGCACCACCACCAGCGCGCCCAGTTGATCTGTGTCGAACGCGGCCTGCTGACTACCCGCACCTCGCACGGCACCTGGTCGCTGGCGCCGGGTTCGGCCGGCTGGATGCCGCCGCTGGAGCCGCATACGGTCACCCTCGACGGCCCGCTGCGTGGCTGGGGCATGGCGCTGGCGGCGCCGGTCTGTGCCCCCCTGCCCTCCGAGCCCTGCGTGCTGGGCCTGTCCAAGCTGGCGCAGGCACTGGCCGACCGCATCTGCGACTGGCCGCCGGGCTACGACACCACCTCCGAGCGCCAGCACATCATCGAGGTGCTGGTGGACGAGATCCGAACCGCGCCGCGCCAGCGCATGCACCTGCCGATGCCGCATGACCGTCGCCTGCTGAAGATCGCCTCGCAGCTGCTGGCCGACCCGTCCGACGAGCGCAGCCTGGCCGAATGGGCGCACTGGGCCGGGCTTTCCCCGCGCAGCCTGACCCGCCATTTCCGCGACGAGACCACGCTCAGCTTCGCCCAATGGCGGCAGCAGGCGCGCCTGGCCGAGGCCCTGCGCCAGCTGAGCGACGGCCGCAGCGTGGCCGATATCGCCCATGCCTTGGGCTTCAGCAGCGCCAGCGCCTTCGTCACCGTGTTCCGCCGGCACTTCGGGCTGCCGCCCGGACGCTACCTGGCGCGGGCCGGCCACGGCCTGGAAACCGGGCTGGACCCTGCACGCGGCTTGGCATCCCCGGCCGCATCCGGATAATCACAGGATTGCGAGCGGCGACCGCCGTCGCCGCCGCCCGACAACAGGTAACAACGCCGCATGACCGAACTTGCCCGCCCCGCGTTCCACGGATTCGAACAACTGCCGTTGCGCGAGTACGCCGAACGCGCCTACCTCGACTACTCGATGTACGTGGTCCTGGACCGCGCCCTGCCGTTCCTCGGCGACGGTCTGAAGCCGGTGCAGCGCCGCATCATCTATTCGATGAGCGAGCTGGGCCTGAATGCCGCGTCCAAGCCGAAGAAGTCCGCGCGCACCGTCGGTGACGTCATCGGTAAGTACCACCCGCACGGCGACAGCGCGTGCTACGAAGCGCTGGTGCTGATGGCACAGCCATTCTCGTACCGCTACCCGCTGATCGAAGGCCAGGGCAACTTCGGCTCCAGCGACGACCCGAAGTCGTTCGCGGCGATGCGTTACACCGAATCCAAGCTGACCCCGATCGCCGAGGTGCTGCTGGGCGAGCTGGGCCAGGGCACCACCGACTGGGCGCCGAACTTCGACGGCACCCTGCAGGAACCGACCTGGATGCCGGCGCGGCTGCCGCACCTGCTGCTCAACGGCACCACCGGCATCGCCGTGGGCATGGCCACCGATGTGCCGCCGCACAATCTCAACGAGATCGTCAGCGCGCTGCTGCACCTGCTGGACAACCCCGAGGCCACCGTGCGCGACCTGTGCGAACACGTGCAGGGTCCGGACTACCCGTCCAGCGCCGAGATCATCACCGCCGCCAACGATCTGCGGAACATGTACGAGACCGGCAACGGCAGCGTGCGTGCGCGTGCGACCTTCACCAGGGAAGCCAACAACATCGTGGTGACGGCGCTGCCATTCCAGGTGTCGCCGTCGAAGGTGATCGAGCAGATTGCCGCACAGATGCGTGCCAAGAAGCTGCCGTGGCTGGAGGACATCCGCGATGAGTCCGACCACGCCAACGCGGTGCGCGTGGTGCTGGTGCCGCGCTCCAATCGCGTCGACGCCGAGCAGCTGATGGGCCACCTGTTCGCGACCACGGACATGGAGCGCAGCTACCGCGTCAACCTCAACGTGATCGGGCTGGACGGCCGTCCGCAGGTGAAAAACCTGAAGATGCTGCTCAGCGAATGGCTGACGTTCCGCAGCAACACCGTCACCCGCCGCCTGCAGCACCGCCTGCAGAAGGTCGAGCGCCGCCTGCACCTGCTGGAAGGCCTGCTGGTCGCCTTCCTCAACCTGGACGAAGTGATCCACATCATCCGCACCGAGGACGAACCGAAGGCAGCACTGATCGCGCGCTTCGGCCTGTCAGAGGAACAGGCCGAGTACATCCTGGAAACCAAGCTGAAGCAGCTGGCCCGCCTGGAGGAGATGAAGATTCGTGGCGAGCAGGACGAGCTGGCCAAGGAGCGCGAGAAGATCCTCGGCATCCTCGACAGCAAGGCCAAGCTGAAAAAGCTGATCCGCGACGAACTGACCGCCGATGCCAAGAAGTTCGGCGACGCCCGCCGTTCGCCGCTGGTGCAGCGCCAGGCCGCGCAGGCCATCGACGAGACCGAGCTGGTGCCGAGCGAGCCGATGACCGTGGTGCTGTCGCAGAAGGGCTGGATCCGTGCCGCCAAGGGCCACGACGTCGATGCGTCGGCCCTCTCCTACCGCGACGGTGATGCCCTGCAGGGCGCGGTGCGCGCACGCAGCACCCAGCAGGTCGCGTTCCTCGACAGCGAGGGCCGCGCCTACTCGACGCCGGTGCACACCCTGCCCTCGGCGCGCGGCAACGGTGAACCGCTGACCGGCCGCTTCTCGCCGGCGCCGGGCACCAGCTTCGTGACCCTGGCCAGTGCCGAGCCGGACACCCGTTTCGTGCTGGCTTCGACCCACGGCTATGGCTTCGTTACCCGCTTCGAGAACCTGATCGGCCGCAACAAGGCCGGCAAGGCGATGCTGAACCTGTCGGCCGGCTCTGCGGTGCTGGCCCCGTCGGTGGTCGCCAACGTCGAAACCGACCGCATCGTGGCGGTGACCAGCTCGGGCAACCTGCTGGCGATCGCCGCCAACGACCTGCCGGAACTGGACAAGGGCAAGGGCAACAAGATCATCGAGATCCCCAAGGCCAAGCTCGCCACCGAACGCGTGGTCGCGATCGTGGCGATCAGCCCGGGGCAGACCCTGCAGGTCCGCAGCGGCCAGCGCACCATGGGCCTGAAGTTCAACGAGCTCGACGCCTACCTCGGTGCACGCGCCACCCGCGGCCACCTGCTGCCACGCGGCTGGCAGAAGGTGGAAGGGCTGGCGGTGGAATGATGCGTGGGGGTCCGATCCCTTTCCACCGGAAAGGGATCTGGCTCCTGGACACGAAAAAGCCGGGGCATTCCCCGGCTTTTTCGTTGTCGGCTGGCGGGCGGTGGAGCGGCTGGCTGGCGAAGGCTGGCGGGCGATGCTCCGGTGCTGGCGGGCGACAGAACGCTGTGCTTCCTGTAGAGCCGACTGTTAGTCGGCTCTACAGGGTCGGCTCTGCAGGGTCGGCTCTACACAGAGCCGCTGCCGGCTCAGTGCGCCGGGGCGCCGTTGCCGTCGATCTTGCTCAACTGGTACAGCTCCAGGCCGATGCGCTTGATCAGGCCCAGCTGCTGCTCCAGCCACCAGGCGTGGTCTTCCTCGGTGTCCTTCAACTGCGCCAGCAGGATGTCGCGGCTCACGTAGTCGCCGTTCTCTTCGCACAGCTTCATGCCGGCGGCGAGATTGTTCCGGACGGCGTATTCAGTATCAAGATCCTTCTGCAGCATCTCCTCCACGGTCTTGCCCGGCTCGGTGGCATGCGGGCGCATGTCCGGGTCGCCGCCCAGGAACAGGATCCGGCGCAGCAGCGCATCGGCGTGCTGGGTTTCCTCTTCCATCTCGTGGTTCAGGCGTTCGTACAGCGCGAACAGGCCCTGGTCCTCGTAACGGCGGGAATGGATGAAGTACTGGTCGCGGGCAGCAAGCTCGCCGCGCAGCAGTTCCTTCAGGCAGGCGATGACGTCCGGGTTGCCTTTCATGGGGGGCTCCTGTGAATCGATGCGGCATAGGGTGCCGCATTTCAGAATACGGTGATCTAATCGGAATCAGTCGCAGTTGCGCCTGCGGCTACAATCGACCCACGAGTTCGGAAAGGACGTGCGATGCGACGTACATGGCGTTGGGTGCTCGGCGTGTTGATCGCCCTCGTGCTGGTCACCGTCCTGGTGCTGTGGCTGCTGCTGCGCGGCAGCCTGGCCGACTTGGATGGCGAGCATCCGCTGACGGGGCTGGCCAGGCCGGTCACGATCGAGCGCGATGCGCTGGGGGTGGTCACCATCACCGCCGGCAGCCAGGCCGATGCGATGCGGGCGCTGGGCCGTGTGCACGCGCAGGAACGCTATTTCGAGATGGACCTGATGCGCCGCAGCGCCGCCGGCGAACTGTCGGCGCTGTTCGGGCCGAAGGCGATCGACGCCGACAAGCGGATGCGCGTGCACCGCCTGCGCGCACGTACCGAAGCGCACCTCAACGAAGCACTGGGCGACAACCCGCAGGCCGTGCGTGCCTATGTCGACGGGGTCAACGCGGGCCTGGCCGATCTGTCGGTGCGGCCCTGGGCCTACCTGCTGCTGCGGCAGTCGCCCGCGCCTTGGCAGGCCAGCGACAGCGTGCTGGCCGGGCTGGCCATGTACGCCGACCTGCAGGACCCGGGCAACCAGAACGAGCTGGCGCTGAGCCGCATCCGCGACGTGGTGCCGCCGGCCCTGCATGCGCTGCTGGCCCACGACGGCAGCAGCTGGGACGCCCCCCTGCAGGGCGAACCGCGCGGCGACGCGGTGCTGCCCGACGCCACGCAGCTGGACCTGCGCACGCTGGCCGCCGCGCCGACCGCGCCTGCCGCCGACGCCGATGCGGTGGGCAGCAACAATTTCGCCGTGGCCGGTGCGCTGACCGCCGATGGCCGCGCCATCATCGCCGACGACATGCACCTGGCCCTGCGCGCGCCCAGCCTGTGGTTCCGCGTGCGCCTGCGCTATCCGGATCCGCAGGCACCGGCTGGCCAGGTCGATGTCAGCGGCTTCTCGCTGCCGGGCGTGCCGGCGGTCATCGTCGGCAGCAACGGGCACGTGGCCTGGGGCTTCACCAACAGCTACATCGACACCGCCGATTTCCGTCGCGAACCAGCCAATGCGCCGGTGACCGTGCACGAGGAACGCATCGCCGTGGCCGGCGGGCCCGATGTGCTGTTCCCGGTGCGGGAAACCGGCTGGGGGCCGATCCTGCATACCCATGCCGATGGCAGCGGCGATGCGCTGCGCTGGGTCGCCCACCTGCCCGGCGCGGTGCGCATGGACTTCGCCGACATGGCCCGTGCCGGTGACCTCGACCAGGCCCTGAAGACCGCCGACCACGCCGGCATTCCCGCGCAGAACCTGGTGATCGGCGACCGCAGCGGGCGCATTGCCTGGCGCCTGGTCGGTGCACGCCCGGCCCGTGGTCCCGGCTGCTTGCCGCTGGGCTTCAACACCCTGCAGGACAACGCGCTTGATGACGGCACGGACTGCGCGCCGTGGCCGATCCGCAGCGACGCCGCGCCGGCCCTGATCGATCCGCCCGGACAGCGCCTGTGGACCGCCAACAGCCGCGTCGTCGACGATGCCACCCTGGCCGTGGTCGGCAACGCGGGCTACGACCTGGGCGCACGCGGCCAGCAGATCCGCAACCTGCTGGCCACCCAGGACCGCTTCGACGAGCACGACCTGCTGGCGATCCAGCTCGACGACCGCGCGGTGTTCCTGCAGCGCTGGTGGATGCTGCTGCACGAAACCGCCGAACACAGCGATGACCCGTCATTGAAGCGCCTGGCCGCCGCCAGCGAACACTGGAACGTGCGCGCCTCGACCAATTCAAGCAGCTACCGCATCGTGCGCGGTTTCCGTGGCGAGGTGCTCGATGCCATCGAAAGCGCGCTGCTGGCACCGGCCAAGGCGCGCCTGGGGGATGACTACCTGCCGCCGCGGCTTGCGCAGCTGGAAGGCGTGGTCTGGCCGATGCTTCAACAGCGCCCGGCCAACCTGCTGCCGCCCGGCGTGGACAGCTGGGATGGGCTGCTGGCCAAGGCCGCGCATACGCTGGAAGCTGACCTCGACAAGCAGGGGCCGCTGCAGCAGCGCACCTGGGGCGAGCGCAACGTCGCCGACATCTGCCACCCGGTCTCGCGCGCCCTGCCCGCCTTCACCCGCCGATGGCTGTGCATGCCAGCCGACCGCCTGCCCGGCGACCGCGACATGCCGCGTGTGCAGACACCGAACTTCGGCGCCTCCGAGCGCATGGTGGTATCGCCCGGTCACGAGGCCGACGGCATCGTGCACATGCCCGGCGGCCAGAGCGGGCATCCGCTATCGCCGTACTGGGGCGCTGGCCACGAAGACTGGGTGCATGGCCGCCCGACCCCGTTCCTGCCAGGCAAGGCGCAGCACACCATGACGCTGGTCCCAGCGCGGTAGTGCCGGCCGCGGGCCGGCAACCTCAGGGTCCGGGAAGAAGCCGGCCAACGGCCGGCACTACCGGATCAGGCCCTGCGCCGTTCGATCAGGTTCAGCAGCGGGCCGGTCATCGCCGTGGTCACCAGCGCCATGATCACCAGCACCGCAAACAGGCGGTCGCCAAGCAGCCCCAGCTCGTAGCCCAGGTTGAGCACGATCAGCTCCATCAGGCCGCGGGTGTTCATCAGCGCACCCAGCCGCCATGCCTCCCGCGTGGGCATGCCGGCACTGCGCGCGGCGCTGAAGGTGCCCAGCAGCTTACCGGCCGTGGCCACGCCGATCACCACCGCGCAGAGCACGATATCGCTGGCCTGCAGCGCATCGGCGCGCATGCGCAGGCCGGTCATGGCGAAGAACAGCGGCAGCAGCAGCGTCACCGCGAACGGTTCGACGCGGGCCATCAGCAACTCGCGCAGCGGCGTGTTGGACGAGACCACCACGCCGGCAGCGAATGCACCGAACAAGGCGTGGATGCCGAGCATTTCAGTGACCAGCGCACTGGCCAGCGACAGCAGCAGGATGCCCAGCAGCCAACGCCCTTCGCGAGCCGCTGCGATCTGCTGGCGGGCGAACCACGGTTTCACCAGCCCCAGCATCACCGCCACGAACGCCACCACGCACAGCAGGTTGAGGCTGGCCGGCAGCCACCCGCTGGCCTGCGCAGCGGCGACGATCAGCGCCAGCAGGCACCACGCGGTGGCGTCGCCCAACGCGGCGCAGGCGATGGCGGTCTGGCCCAGCGATGTCTGGGTGATGCCGCGATCGGCGAGGATGCGCAGCAGCACCGGGAATGCGGTGATGCTCATCGAGATGCCGACAAACAGCGCGAACGCAGTAAAGCCCACGCCCTCGGGACCGTGCTCCGGGTACAGCCAGATCGCCAGCGCGACGCCAAGCACGAACGGCAGGGCGATGCCGGCATGGCTGACCGTGAACGCGAAACGACGGCGTCCGCGCAGCGCCGCCAGATCCAGCTCGGCACCGGCCACCAGCAGGAACATCAGCACACCCAGCTGGCTGAGCATGCCGAGTGGCCCCAGCGAACTGGCCGGAAACAGCGCCCCATGCAGCTGCGGCAGCATGCTGCCCATCACCAGCGGGCCCATCATCAGGCCGGCCGCCATCTCGCCGATCACCGCCGGCTGGCCCAACCGCTTGAGCAGCGCGCCGGCACCCTTGGCCACCAGCAGCAGCACCAGCAGCTGCAGCAGGAACAGCCCCAGCGGTGAAGCCAGATGCTGCGCCCAGCCGCCCTCGGCGACAGCCGTGGCACGGGCAACCGCAGCGGGTGCAACAGGGCCAGCGAAGCGTGCCAGCAGCACACCGGCCAGCAAGGGCAGCGCGGCCCATGCCAGGTAGCGCCATCCCCATTTCATCGGCGGCGTTCTGGCCCCGCGCTGTACGTCCATGAACATTCCCCAATGTGCAGGGCGCCGATGATACGTCGCAAGAGGGGATGGAGGGGATCAAGTCTTTTGTGCCATGAACGCCTTGATTCCTCCGCGCCCTTTCTGCGGGGTCAGGCCAGGGCTTGCTCGTGAACGCCGGCGATCGCGCGTCCGGAAGGATCGGCCGCCGCCGCGAAGCTGGCGTCCCAGGCGATCGCTGCCGGCGATGAACAGGCGATCGACTTGCCGCCCGGCACGGTCTCGGCGGCCGCACGACTCGGGAAGAACTGCTCGAACAGATGGCGGTAGTAGTACGCCTCCTTGGTCAGCGGCGGGTTGTGCGGGAAGCGCTTGTCGGCGGCCGCCAGCACACGGTCGCTCACCTGCGATTCGGCATGCGCCTTCAGCCCGTCGATCCAGCCGTAGCCGACGCCATCGCTGAACTGCTCCTTCTGCCGCCACAGGATGCTGTCCGGCAGATAGCCATCGAACGCCTCGCGCAGCACCGCCTTCTCGATGCGACGGCCACCGAAGCCTGCACCAACCATCTTGTGCGCGGCATCGAAACGCATCGCCACGTCGAGGAACTCGCGGTCCAGGAAGGGTACGCGCGGCTCCACACCCCAGGCCATCATCGACTTGTTGGCACGCAGGCAGTCGTAGTTGTGCAAGGCATCGAGCTTGCGCACCAGCTCGTCGTGGAATTCGCGCGCATCCGGTGCCTTGTGGAAGTACAGGTAGCCACCGAAGATCTCATCGCTGCCCTCGCCGGACAGCACCATCTTCACCCCCATTGCCTTGATCCGTCGCGCCAGCAGGAACATCGGCGTCGACGCGCGGATGGTGGTGACGTCGTAGGTTTCGATGTGGCGGATCACTTCCGGCAGCGCGTCCAGGCCTTCTTCGAAGGTATATTCGAAGCCGTGGTGCACGGTACCCAGCGCCTCGGCGGCAACCGCGGCAGCGGCCAGGTCGGGCGAGCCCTTCAGCCCGATCGCGAAAGAGTGCAGGCGCGGCCACCAGGCCTCGGTCTGCCCGCCATCCTCGATGCGGCGGCGTGCATAGCGTGCGGCTACGGCAGCGACCAGTGATGAGTCCAGGCCACCGGACAGCAGCACGCCGTACGGCACGTCGCTCATCAACTGGCGCTCCACCGCATGTTCGAAGGCTTGGCGAAGCTCAGCCAGGTCAGCCTGGCGGCCCTGCACATCCGCGTACTCGCGCCACGGCTGCCGGTAGTAGCGCACCAGCTCGCCACTGGTGCTGTCGAAATAATGGCCCGGCGGGAACTGCGCGACATCGGCGCAGGAATCGACCAGCGCCTTCATCTCCGAGGCCACGCGCAGGCGCCCCTGCGCATCGTGGCCCCAGTACAGCGGCACCACGCCGATCGGGTCGCGTGCCACCAGCACCCGGCCACTGTCACGGTCCCACAGCGCGAAGGCGAAGATGCCGTTGAGCTGCTCCAGCCACTGCGCCGGCGATCGGCCCTGGCGGTACAGCGCGTTGATCACTTCGCAGTCCGAGCCGGTCTGGAAGTCGTAGGCGGTGGTCAACGCAGCCTTCAACGCCTGGTGGTTGTAGATCTCGCCGTTCACTGCCAGCGCCAGCTGGCCATCGGCCGACAGCAGCGGTTGCGAGCCGCCGGCCGGATCGACGATGGCCAGCCGCTCGTGCACCAGCAGTGCGCCTTCGTCCAGGTACACGCCGCTCCAGTCCGGGCCCCGGTGGCGCTGGCGCTGCGACAGTTCCAGCGCGTGGCGGCGCAGGGCGGGAAGATCGTCACCGGCCTGCAGGCCGAAGATTCCGAAGATCGAACACATGGCGGAGCTCCTGTTGGGGGGATTTCACGAGGGGAAGGTGTTCGACCGGCCATCCAGGCCCGGGAAGGCTGCGCCCGGGCACAAAAAAACCCGCATCGGCCGATGCGGGTTTTCTGGTGTCCGGGCGTGTGTTGCTGTCTATCTACCCAGGGCGCAGTCCCGCATCGGCCGCGCACGATTATTCGCGCGCAGATTATTGCGGTCGTTGTTGTTGACGGCGGTGGCCAGGCGGATCGACATGGGATCGACCGTACCCCGGTTTCGGGCGCGGCGCAACAGTTGCGTTGGCAACCAGGTGCGTCCCGCCGGGCATGGCCCGGCGTCACGCTTCACACCAGCATCCGTTCCACCAGCCGCTGGTACAGGCCCGGCAGGGCCTCCAGCTCGTCCACGCGCACGTTCTCGTCCACCTGATGGATGCTCGCGTTGACCGGACCTACTTCGATGCACTGCGCCCCCAGCGGTGCGATGAAGCGTGCATCGGAGGTGCCGCCACCGGTGCTTTCTTCCGGGGCACGGCCGGTATGCTCGGCCAGCACCGCACGCGCGGCCGCACGCAGCGGGCCTTCCGGGGTGTAGAACGGTTCGCCGCTGCGATGCCACTTCAGCGTGTGCTGCAGGCCGTGCCGGTCCAGCAGCGCGGTGATCTCCGCTTCCAGCTTCGTCGCATTCCAGTGCGGGTTGTAGCGGATGTTGAAATCCACCTCCAACTCGCCGGGAATCACGTTGTTGGCGCCGGTGCCAGCGTGGATGTTGGAGATCTGCAGGCTGGTCGGCGGGAAGCTTTCATAGCCCTCGTCCCAGCGCCGCGCACTCAGTTCGGCCAGCGCCGGCGCCGCCTGGTGGATGGGATTGCGCGCCTTGTCCGGGTAGGCCACGTGGCCCTGCACGCCCTGCACGCGCAGCCTGGCCGACAGGCTGCCGCGGCGGCCGACACGCAGCAGGTCGCCCAGCGTCGCCGTCGACGAGGGCTCGCCGGTGATGCACCAGTCGATGCGCTGGCCACGCTCGGAGAACAGGCGCGCGACATGGCGCACGCCGTCGATGGCATCGCCTTCCTCGTCGCTGGTGAGCAGCACGGCCAGCGTGCCGGCATGGTCAGGATGCGCGGCCACGAACTGCTCGGCGGCGACGACGAAGGCCGCCACGCTGCCCTTCATGTCGGCGGTGCCACGGCCGTACAGCACGCCGTCGCGGATCTCCGGGGTGAACGGATCGCTCTGCCACGCCTCGCGCGGACCCGGCGGCACCACATCGGTGTGGCCCAGCATCACCAGCACCGGCGCGCCGCTGCCGTGCGTCGCCCACAGGTTGTCGACCTCGCCCAGACGCAGGTGTTCGCAGTGGAAACCGGCCTGCTGCAGGCGCGCGGACAGCAGCGCCTGGCAGCCGGCATCATCCGGCGTCACCGACGGCCGCGCGATCAGCTCGCAGGTCAGGTCAAGGACGGCGCTCACGCGCCACCCACGCCGAAACGAGCCTTGAAGCCATTGTCACTGAAGCCCTGGCTGACCATGCCGTCGGCGGTGACCACCAGCGGGCGCTTGATCAGCTGCGGGTATTCGCGCAGCAGCAGCTTCCACTCGGCATCCGAATCTGCGGCCTTGCGGTTGTCCGGCAGCTGCCGCCAGGTGGTGGACGACTTGTTGACCATCGCGGCCAGGCCGCCCAGCGGCGCGGCCCACTCCAGCAGGGTCTCCGGGCTGGGCTTGTTGTCGCGGTAGTCGACGAAGGTGTACGGCACGCCGAAGCGGTCCAGCCACTTGGTCGCCTTCTTGCAGGTATCGCAGTTCTTCAAACCGTAGACAGTGGTGCTCATGGCCATCTGTGATGCAGGAAAACAGAGGGCCAGAATCTCACAACAGGCGCTCGGACACGACCCGGAACGGCACCGATGGCAGGCGCAGGGCCAGCCCCTCGGCCAGGTCAACGCCCATCGCCTGCAGGCGCGGGCAATGCGGCTCGCCCTGCAGCTGCAGCGGCTGCAGCTGGGTGATGTCCACCGGCAGATCGATGCGGGTGTGGGCCCAGCGCTGGTCGAAGGTGCGGGCGATGGCCTCGTCCTGGCAGGTCAGGAAGCGCAGCAGTTCCGGATGTCCACCAAGGGCAGCGGTCCATGCATCAGCCGCAAGACCTTCGGCCGCGCGCCACTGCAGGTGCAGGCCTGGGGCACTGCCCTGCCCGCCTTCAATCAGCGTGTGTCCACCACCATCGGCGCCCACCTCATGTTCGAAGCGGGTGGACAGATGCGGCTGCATGGCATCGCTGAACGCGCGCGCCCCGGCCACGAAAGCCAGCTGGTCCATCACGTTGCGGTCGAACAGCACCACCGGCGTTCCCCGCGGAGCGTCATTGCGGCGCAGGTACCAGCGCCAGTTGCTCTGCCGTGGCGACGGCATCAGCGCACGCAGCGGCCCGGCCGCACGCGGGCCGAAATGGCCGTGGCGGTAGCTGAGGATGGTGTAGGGCGTGTGCCCTTCATGCACGAGGTAATGATGGCCGGGGGGCGGCGGCGGCGCGTGCCGCACATCCACCCACCAACTCACGTAGACCACATCGCGCACATCACTGGCCAGCATCGGCATCGGCCAGCGCCGCGACAGCGCGCGGCGCAGCCGGGTCCACTGCGGGGCATGCAACAGGCGCGGCAGCGTCCGTCCGAACAGGCTGTCGGACGGATGCCGGTAGATCGCCGACGGCGCCAGGTCCTCCGGCGCAGTCACCTTCAGTCGGCCAGGCCGCGCAGCAGGTCGTTCACGCTGGTCTTGCTGCGGGTCTTGGCATCGACCTGCTTGACGATCACCGCGCAGTACAGCGAGTGGGTGCCGTCCTTGCTCGGCAGCGAGCCGGACACCACCACGCTGTACGGCGGGATGTAGCCGTAGCTGATCTCGCCGGTAGCGCGGTTGTAGATGCGGGTGCTCTGGCTGAGGAACACCCCCATGCCGATCACGCTGTGGTGGCCCACCACCACGCCTTCCACCACTTCCGAACGCGCACCGATGAAGCAGTGGTCTTCAATGATGGTCGGGCTGGCCTGCAGAGGTTCCAGCACGCCACCGATGCCGGCGCCGCCGGACAGGTGGCAGTGCTGGCCGATCTGCGCGCAGGAGCCCACGGTGGCCCAGGTGTCGACCATGGTGCCTTCGCCGACATAGGCACCGATATTGGTGAAGCTCGGCATCAGCACCACGTCCTTGCCGAAGTAAGTGCCGCGACGGGCGATCGCCCCCGGCACCACGCGCACGCCGCCGCGGCGGAACTTCGCCTCGTCATAACCGGCGAAGCGCGATTCGACCTTGTCCCAGAACGGCGCCGGGCGCGCATCGACCACCGCCATGTCGTTGACGCGGAAGTACAACAGCACGGCCTTCTTCAGCCACTCATTGACCTTCCAGCCACCGTGGCCATCCGGCTCGGCAACGCGGAATTCGCCGCTTTCCAGGCCATCGATCACCCGGTTGACCAGCGGCTTGGTCGAGCCTTCCAGCTCGTGCAGGGTCAGCGTGGCGCGGCGCTCGAAGGCGCTCTCGATGCCGAACTTCAGTTCTTCCACGCCCGGCGCGGCCGGCTTGCGCAGCGACTTGCGGGCGATGGTTTCGGCGCGTGCGGCTTCGGCGCTCTTGGCCGGCGCCTTCTTCGGCGCCGCCACCCTCTTCGCCGGGGCCTTCACTGCCGCGGCTTTCTTCGGCGCAGCCACCTTCTTCGCGGCCGGCACGGCGGCAGTTTTCTTGGCCGCTGCGCTCTTGGCGGTGGCAGCAGTCTTCTTCACAGGCTTGGTGGCCATCAGGCGGGGTCTCCGGCGTTTCGATCGGGGTCCAGGCAGGCCAGCATCGCGTCATGCAGCTGCTGCCGGGCAGGTTCAGTCAGGGGGAGGTCGTGTTCGTCACTGATCACGAAGGTGTCTTCGGCGCGTTCGCCGAACGTAGCGATGCGCGCATCATGCACGCGCAGGCCCTGGTTGCGCAGCACGAACGCCACGTCGGCCAGCAGGCCGGGACGGTCGGGCGCGACCAGCGCAAAACGGGTCGCACCGGGCTCGTCGCGGAACTCGATGCGCGGGGCGAAGCGGAAATGGCGCAGCTGCCGCGGCACTACCCGGCGCGACGGCCGCAGGCGCGTCAGGTCGCCACTGAGCGCCTCGCGTAGCGCGGCTTCCAGGTTGGCGCTGCTGCCGTCGGCGAAGCTGTCGGCCGGGCTCACCTCGAAGGTATCGAAAATGGTGTCCGCCGGGCCGTCCAGCACCCGTGCACGGTGGATGCCGTAACCCTTGCGGTCCAGGGTCATCACGATGGCCGCAAACAGGCCGTCGCGGTCCGGCGAATGCACGAATACTTCCAGCGCGGGATCGTCGACGCTGATCCGGCGCACCTTCACCAGCGTCTGGCCCTGCTTCACCGGCACCAGCGCGGCGGCCTGCCACGCCAGCTGTTCCGGGCGCAGGCGGATGAAGCCTTCATCGGGCATCACCGCGAACTGGCGGTCGATGGTGGCATCGTCGTAGCCCTGCTCGCGCACCAGCGCACGCACGCTGTCGCGCGCCTCGGCCACGCGCTCGGCGGCCGGCACCGGATGCTCCAGCCCCTCGCGCAGCGCGCGCCGGGTGGCGAAGTACAGGTCGGCCAGCAGCCGGTCCTTCCAGGCATTCCACAGCTTCGGGCTGGTGCCGGCAATGTCGGCGCAGGTCAGCAGGTAGAGGTAATCCAGGCGATCACGGCTGCCGACCAGGGTGGCGAAGCGGTGGATCACCACCGGATCGGCGATGTCCTGCTTCTGCGCGGTCACCGACATGCGCAGGTGCTGCTCGACCAGCCACGCCACCAGTTCGGTGTCGGAGCTGCTGAGGGCATGCGCCTGGCAGAACGCGCGCGCATCGACTGCGCCGAGTTCGGAATGGTCGCCGCCGCGGCCCTTGGCAATGTCATGGAACAGGCCCGCCAGCAGCAGCAGCTCGGGCTTGCGCAGGCGCGGCCACACTTCATGCGCGATCGAGAAGCGCTCATCGGCACGGCTGCTGGCGAACTGGCCGATGTTGCGCAGGACCATCAGCGTGTGCTGGTCGACGGTATACACATGGAACAGGTCGAACTGCATGCGCCCGCTGACCTGGGCGAACGCCGGAATCCACTGGCCGAGCACACCCAGCCGCGCCATGCGCGAGAGCGTGTCGACCGGGCGCTGGCCACGCAGCAGCGCCAGGAACTGCTCGCGCGCATCGGTGTCGGCCTGGTCGTAGGCCGGCAGCAGCGGCAGCGATTCGGCCAGCGCGCGCGCGGTCAGCGAATGCAGGCCGCGCACCTGCGGGTTGTTGGCCCAGCTGGAGAACAGCGCGAACACCTGGCCGATATCACCACGCGGCCAGTCGGCATCATTGGCGGCCAGGTAGCCGCGTCGCAGGGAGAAACCCACGGTCAGCGGTTCCGGCTGCGCTTCGCCATCGAACTGTTCCTCGAAGCGCTGCAGCAGGCGGTCGCTGATCCGGCGCACCACCAATGCAGCGCGGTAGAAGCCCTGCATCATTTTCTCGACACCGAGGTTCTCGGCATCGTCTTCGAAGCCCAGGCGCGCGGCCAGGGTCTTCTGGTAATCGAAGCGAAGGCGCTCTTCCGGGCGGCGTGCCACCAGATGCAGGCCGAACCGCAACCGTGCAAGCACTGCACGCTCGCGCTTCAGTGCGGCCGCCTCATCGGCGCCCAGGTGGCCCAGCCCGACCAGTGCCTCCAGGTCGCGCACGCCGAACGCACGCAGCGCCATCCAGCCCAGCGTATTGAGATCGCGCAGGCCGCCGGGACCATCCTTCAGGTCCGGCTCCAGGTTGTCGGCGGTGTCGCCGAAACGCTGGTGGCGGTTGCGCAGTTCCTCCAGCTTGGCCAGGAAGAAGGCACGCGCTGGCCACAGTTCGCGGTCGTCGATGGCCTCGCGCAACGCGCGGCGGGCGGCGTCTTCGGCCAGGATCGGGCGCGCTTCGATCAGCGCGGTCAGCACGGTCTGGTCGGCGGCGGCCTCGCGACACTGCACGGCCGAGCGCACCGCGTGGCTGACCGCCAGCCCGCAGTCCCACAGCAGCGCGAACAGGCGCGCCAGTGCCGGCTCATGGGCGAGCTGTGCCGGCGGGTCGCCGAACACCAGCAGATCGATATCCGAGCGCGGGAACAGCTCACCGCGGCCATAGCCGCCGACCGCGAACAGCGACAGGCCGCTGTCCGCCGGCAGGCAGCGCTGCCAGGCCAGCCGGATCAGATGGTCGGCCGCGCGCGCGCGCAGCGCCAGCAGGCGCTCGATGTTGTCGCCCTGGTCGAAACGACGGTACAGCCGCGCGTCGGCCTGCTGCAACGCCTGGCGCGCGGCAGCAGCCCAGTCCGGGTCGTTGAGCGACGCGGCCGGCGTGTCCAGCAGCGAACTCGCCGGCAGCATCCTCAGGAAACCTGCGACTCGCCCGGCGACAGGGTCAGCACGTCCACGCCGGTCTCGGTGACCGCGATCATGTGCTCCCACTGCGCCGACAGCTTGCGGTCCTTGGTCACCACGGTCCAGCCATCCGGCAGCACCTTGTTGTAGCGGGTGCCCTCGTTGATCATCGGCTCGATGGTGAAGGTCATGCCCGGCTGCAGCACCAGGCCCTGGCCGGGGCGGCCGTAATGCACCACCTGCGGCTCGTCGTGGTAGACCTTGCCGATGCCGTGGCCACAGTACTCGCGCACCACGCTGAAACGCTCGCTCTCGGCGTAGCTCTGGATGGCATGGCCGATGTCGCCCAGGGTCGCGCCCGGACGCACCGCGCGGATGCCGCGCCACATCGCTTCATAGGTGGCTTCGACCAGGCGGCGCGCCATCACCGACGGGGTGCCGACGAAGTACATGCGACTGGTGTCACCGTGCCAACCGTCCTTGATGACGGTAACGTCGATATTGATGATGTCGCCATCCTTGAGCACCTTCCCTTCGCTGGGGATGCCATGGCAGATGACGTTGTTGACCGAAGTGCACACGGTCTTGGGGAAGCCGCGGTAGCCGACGTTGGCCGGAATGGCGCCCTGCACGTTCACGATGTGGTCGTGGCAGATGCGGTCCAGTTCCTCGGTGGTGACACCGGGCTTGACGTGGGGGGTGACGATGTCGAGCACTTCGCTGGCCAGGCGGCCAGCGATTCGCATCATCTCGATTTCCTGCGGGGTTTTCAGATTCACGCTCATGGCCCCCATTATCGCCGATCCGGCCGCAATCTGAACGAACGCCACCCAACTGGCATTTCAGGCAATGCACAGTTCCGGCAAGGAAAGTGAAAGCGTGATGCCCTCCGCCCTTTCGGATCCCTAATCATCACGGATTACAGACACTTAGCCTCCGAAGCTGGCGCCGACCGTCGTCAAAGCGGCCCCACGTGCCGCCTTCGCCTTGTTCAACAGACCTTCGGGTCAGGGAGGTTGTCCATGCGATCCACGTTCCGCCCGCCACTCGCCTGCGCCCTGGCCGGGCTTCTGCTGGCCGGCCCGGCCCTGGCCGCAGACACCACCACCTTCAACGTTACCCTGGTGGTCACCAAGGCCTGCACGATCACCGCAGCGGCGGCCACCAACGTCGACTTCGGCACGGCGGCCTCGACCACCGCCACGCCCACTCTGGGCCAGGGCACGGTGACCGCGCAGTGTTCGGCACTGACCCCGTACACGATATCGCTGAATGCGGGTGCCAACGCCAGCACCGCCAACGACGTCACCACTCGCCGGATGAAGAACACCAACGCGGCGGTGACCGCCAACAACTTCGTTGGCTACCAGCTCTACCAGGATGCCGCGCACACCCTGGTGTGGGGCGCCACCTCCGGCACCAACACCCAGGCTGGCATCGGAACCGGCCTGGCCGTGCCCTACATCGTCTACGGCCAGATCCTGAACCTGAGCACCAACAATCCGGCCACCGGTAACTACCTGGATACGGTCACCGCCACGATCACCTATTGATGGAGCACGCCCGCATGGCCGGACCCCGCCCGTGGCGCGCCACCGGCGCGGCGCTGCTCGCCCTGAGCCTGGTGGCCGCCGCCTCCGCCAGCGCCACCAGCCTTCAGGTCGCGCCCACCAGCCTGCAGCTGGAAGCCCGCCAGCGCGCCGCCGAACTGTGGCTGACCAACAGTGGCACCTCGCCGGTCCGGCTGCAGGTGCGCGTGTTCCGCTGGGTGCAGCAGGACGGCCAGGAGCAGCTGCTACCCACCGATGAACTGCTGGCCACCCCGCCGATGCAGGAACTGGCCGCCGGCCAGCAGCAGCTGGTGCGCGTGATGCGCCCGAACCGGGAGCCACCGCCCGCGCAGCAGTACTACCGGCTGATCGTCGACGAGGTCCCCGACCTAGCGACCCGCGCCAACGGCATGCAGTTCGTGCTGCGCTATTCGATCCCGGTATTCGTGCAGCCCGCCTCCGGCAAGCTGGCGCCCCAGCTGCAGGCGCGCCTGGTACAGCTGGCCGACGGCCGCAACGGGGTGGAGGTGGCCAATGCCGGCAACAGCTATGCGCAGATTGCCGACCTCGCACTGGGCAGTGCCCAGCGCCCCCGCATCGTGCATCCGGGGCTGCTCGGCTACGTGCTGCCAGGACAGGTGATGCGCTGGCCGATCGAACGCACCGCGATCGACCGCGACAACGACCAGATCACGGCCAAGCTCAATGGCGAGTCGGAACAGACGCCACTGTCGCCCCCACCGGCTCGCTGAGGCGTTGATGGGCGCGCTGTTGGCTGCCCTGGCTCCTGCGGCGACCGAAGCCGCCGATGTGTCCGGCATGGCGGCCGGCGGCGCCGCAGATGTCTCCGGCGTGTCGGCCGACGCGACCCTGCCGCCGCCAACGCCGTTGACCGCCAGCCAGACGCTTTACCTGGACGTGCAGCTCAACAGCACGCCGCGTGGGCTGCTGCCGTTCATCGACAACCGGGGCCGCCTGCAGGCCAGCCCTGAGGTGCTGCGCCAGCTCGGCTTCAATGCGAGCGGCGACGCCCCGGTCTACCTGGACCAGATCAGCGGTGCCGTGGTGCGCTACGACGCGCACATGCAGACCCTGGCATTGGACGTGCCGCTGGACCAGCTGACCCTGCCGACCACCGTGCTCAGCCAGCCGCAGACCCGCGCCCCGGCCGGCAGCGCTTCGCCCGGCCTGCTGCTCAACTACGACGTGTACGGCAGCCGCGTGGACACGCTCGGCAACCTCAGCCTCAGCTCGGAACTGCGACTGTTCGGGATCGGCAACGGCACTTTCGAGAACACCGCGATCAGCCGCCGCTACCAGCAGCCCGGTGACCGTCGCTGGCGCGGTGAGAGCGTGCGTCTGGACACCCGCTGGAGCCTGGATTTCCCCGGCCAGGCGATGACCCTGGAGGTCGGCGACTTCTACAGCGGTTTCGTCGACTGGACCCGACCGGTACGCCTGGGCGGCCTGCAGATCGGCCGCAACTACGGCCTGCAGCCCTACCGCGTACTGACCCCGACGCCGAGCTTCCTCGGCCAGGCAGTGGTACCGTCCACGGTCGAGCTGTATGTGGACGGCCTGCGCCAGTACAGCGGCCAGGTCCCGGTCGGCCCGTTCCAGCTGGCCGCGCAACCCGGCATCAGCGGCACCGGCAGCGCGCAGGTGGTGGTGACCGACGCGTTCGGGCGCATGCAGACGCTGGATTTCAGCTTCTATGGCACCCAGCAGCTGCTGGCCAAGGGCCTGTCGGACTGGTCGGCCGGCGTCGGCCGCCTGCGCGAGGACTTCGGCCAGCGTTCGTTCGCCTACGACGATCGCACCGTCGCCAGTGCCAGTTGGCGCGGCGGTGTCAGCGACACCTTTACCGGTGAAGCGCATGCCGAAGGCGGCGGTGGCCTGGCCCAGGCCGGCCTTGGCGGCTGGTGGCGGCTCGGCGGCGCAGGCGTGATCAACACCGCCTATGCGCACAGCACCTACCACGGCCTGCGGGGCGGGCAATGGGCGCTGGGCTACAGCTGGAACAACCGCCGGTTGAACGTCAACCTGCGCACCGTGCGCAGCCATGGCGACTACCGCGATCTGGGCGCCCTGCAGGGCAACCTGCCACCCAGCATCAGCGAACAGGCCACCGTCGGCGCCGATCTGCTGCGGCTGGGCACACTCAGTACCAGCTACCTGCGCCTGCGCTATCCCGATGGCGAGGACAACCGCTACGCCAGCCTGTTCTGGTCGCGCACGTGGAGCCAGCGCTGGTCGGCCTACCTGTCGGTGAACCAGAACCTGGACAGGCGCGATGACCGCAGCATCTACCTGTCGGTCACCGCCAGCCTCGGCAACAACCGCCAGGCCAGCCTGTCCAGCCAGCGCAACGGCGACAGCCAGAGCTGGGTGGCCGACGTCACCCAGCCGGTACCCGGCGATGGCAGTGCCGGCGGCGTTGGCTGGCGCGCGCAGCTGCGCCACGGCGAAGACGGCAACGGCGGCCTGGCCGAGGTCGGCATCCTCAACGACGTCGGTCGCTACTCGCTCGGCGCGTCGCGCCAGGGCGGCCTCAATTACGCCTATGCCAGCGCCAGTGGCAGCCTGGTGTGGATGGGCGGGCACGCCTTCGCTACCCGCGAGGTCTCCGATGCGTTCGCGGTGATCAGCACCAATGGCGTCGCCGGCGTGCCGGTACGGCTGGAAAACCGCCTGATCGGCGTGACCGACGATCGCGGCCTGCTGCTGGTCAGCCCGCTGCTGTCCTGGCAGCGCAACCGGGTCTCGATCGACACCCTGGACCTGCCCGAAGACATGCGTGCCGACCGCATCGAAGACTGGGTCACGCCGCGCCAGCGCGCCGGCACCGGGGTGACGTTCCAGCTGCGTTCGCGGCCCTCGCTGAGCCTGACCCTGCTGGGCATGGACGGTCAACCGCTGGAGGTGGGCAGCGAGGCACAGCTGCCCGACGGGCGCCAGGCGCTGGTCGGCTACGACGGCCTGTTGTACCTGGAGGACGTCGCCGCCGGCAGCGTGCTGTACATCACCACCAGCCGCGGCCAGTGCCGGGTGAAGGTGCCGGACCAGCCCACGGTGGTGGCCAGCGGCGCGCGCCCGAAGGCCGCTCCCCTGCAATGCATCCCGGAAGTGGCGCCATGAGGATGCTGCTGCTTGGCCTGCTGCTGGTGGCCGGCCTGCTGGCCGCGGCTCCGGCGCGCGCCGTCGCGGTCTGCACCGCCATCGCCGACCCGACGCTGCCGTTCGGCAACATCAACAGCAACGCGCCTGGCGCCACCACCGGCACGCTCAACATCACGGTGAACTGCACCACCGCCGCGCTGAGCGTGCTGGCCACCACCGGCGTGCGGATCTGCGTGGGCATCGGCGCCGGCAGCGGTGGCGGCAGCAGCGCCAGCTGGCGGACGATGGCCACCAGCAGCAGCGACACCATGAATTTCCAGCTCTACAACACCACCAACTTCAGCCAGGTGACCGGTTTGACCCCGCGTGGCTCGCCGCCGGCGCAGGAGCTGACCATGACCTACAACGTGCCGCTGACCGGTGGCAACGGCTCGCAGGCCACACAGCTGTCAGCACAGATCCCGGCCAACCAGATCCTGGCCTCGGGCGCCTACAGCAGCACCTTCAGCGGCGCCAACGTGGTGCTGACCTGGGCCTGGAACGAGGTGCTGCTCGGCACCGCCACCGTGCCGGCAACCTGCAACGGCGGCGCCACCGGGACCAACAGCGCCAGTGCTGCCTTCAGCTTCACCGCCACCGCCAACGTGCTGCCGCAGTGCGGCAGCTACGTCACCACCAACATGAACTTCGGCAACGTCACCGGCGGCATCCCGGCCAATATCGACCAGACCGCGACGCTGACCCTCACCTGCCTGAAGAACACCGCCTACCAGGTCAGCCTCAACAACGGCCAGAACAACCCCACCGCCACCAGTACGCGGCGCATGGCCACCACCATCGGTGGCAGCACCTACTACCTCACCTACGAGCTGTATCGCAATTCCACCCGCAGCCAGCGCTGGGGCAACACCCTGTCCGTGGATACCGCCAGCGGCACCGGCACCGGCAGCGCGCAGCAGTTGACGATCTATGGCCGGGTGCCGCCGGTCGCCGGCCAACCACCAGCGGGCACCTACAACGATGTGGTGCAGGTGACGATTACCTATTGACGGGCGTGCCGATGGGCGTGCCGACCAACGGTCGGCACCTACCGGGGCGGATTGGGATGGTCGCTGCCCACCGGGCTGGGTCTGGAATGGCCTGTGCCCATCGGGGGGGGTTCGGTAGATCCACGCCGTGCGTGGATGCAGGCATGGCGCAGTCGAGCACGCTCGACGCTACAGTTCCTGCCGATCCGGCCGATACCGCGCAGCGAGTCCTGACGCATGGTGGTTGGCTGGTGGTTCGCGCACTTCTGATCGGGGCGATATCGGTCGCCAGCACGCCCGCATGGGCCGAACCCATCCCCACCCCGCTGCAGGTCCGGCTGACCGTGGTCGACGCCTGCAGTGGCGAGGCCGCCGGCAGCCGTTGCCCGGTCCCGCATCAGCGCAGCGATGCACCGCAGCTGCCGGCGCAGGTCCGCGATCTGGCGCCACCGGTGGCCAACGAAGACGCTGCACCTGCCGTGACCCTCATCTACTGATGCGCGCAGCACTGCTTCTCCTCGCGTGGCTGCTTGCGCCGCCCGCCGCGGCCCTGGACCTGTCGCCCACCACGCTGCAGCTGCCTGCTGAAGGCGGTCGCACCGAGCTGTGGCTGTACAACCCGGGGCCCGGCCACTGGCAGGGCCAGGTGCGGGTGATGGCCTGGGAACAACAGATCGATGCAGAGCGCCTGAGGTCGACCGAGCAGATCCTGGTCAGCCCGATCCAGCTCGATCTCGCCCCGGGCGTGCGCCAGCGCATCTGGCTGCTGCCCGGCCGTCCCGAGGCCGCCTCGGGTGAACGGGCCTACCGGATCGTGCTGGAGCCCGGCCAGGCCGGCCTGCCCCGCTACTCGCTGCCGCTGTTCCGCGGCCAGGCCGCACCGCAGGTACAGCCACGGGTGCAGGCCCGGCTCGAGGCCGACGCGTCGCAGCCCTATCTGCGATTGAGTAATGCCGGGCCGCTGCACGCCCGCCTGCACGACCTGGCGTTCGTGGCCGACGATGGCCAGCGCACCCTGCTGCTTCCGGGCCTGGCCGGCTATCTGCTGGCCGGGCGCGAGCGCCGCTGGGCACTGCCGGCGCGGCTGAACGGCTACCATGGCGGGCGTTTCCACGCCCATCTGCAGGATGGCCGCCAGATCGACCTGACCGCGACGGACCCGGCAATTGCAGCGAGCGCGCCGAGCGGGCTATAATCGACCGGATTCCTGCCGCCTTCGTGCGCGGGAACCCGTCCACACCGGACGTCACCGGTGAATCCACACCTGCTGCCCCCATCCGTGCCGGGGTGCTCCGCAAGGAGTTCGGCCACGGAGGCAACAGGGAAGCCCAACCCCGGAACCGATTGCGCTTCCATGCGCCCGCATACCTAATCCCGCGGGCGGAATCGCTGGTTCCATATCAGGAGTATTGCAATGCCCCAGGTCACCATGCGTCAGATGCTGGAAGCCGGCGTCCACTTCGGCCACCAGACCCGCTACTGGAACCCGAAGATGGCTCCGTACATCTTCGGCGCCCGCGGCAAGATCCACATCATCAACCTGGAAAAGACCGTCCCGCTGTTCAACGACGCGATGAACTTCATCTCGTCGGTGGCCCAGAAGCGCGGCACCGTCCTGTTCCTGGGCACCAAGCGCAGCGCCCGCGAAACCATCAAGGAAGAAGCCGAGCGTTGCGGCATGCCGTTCATGAACCAGCGTTGGCTGGGCGGCACCCTGACCAACTTCCGTACCGTCAAGCAGTCGGTTGCCCGCCTGAAGGAACTGGAAGCCGGTGAAACCGACGGTACCTTCGAGAAGCTGGTCAAGCACGAAGTGCTGGGCCTGCGTCGCGAGCGCGACAAGCTGGAAGCCTCGCTGGGCGGCATCAAGGACATGAACCGCCTGCCGGACGCCATCTTCGTGATCGACATCGGCCACGAAGACATCGCGATCAAGGAAGCCAAGAAGCTGGGCATCCCGGTCATCGCCGTGGTCGACACCAACTACAACCCGGAACTGGTCGACTACGCCATCCCGGGCAACGACGACGCCATCCGTGCCGTGCAGCTGTACTCGCGCGCAGCCGCTGACGCCGTGCTGGAAGGCAAGGCTGCTGCTCCGCACGCCGCTTCGGTGCGCGAGGAAGAGTTCGCTGAAGCCGCTGCCGAAGGCGAAGAGAAGCCGGCCCGCCGCGCTCCGGCCAAGAAGGCTGCCAAGAAGGGCGACGACGCCCAGGCCTGATCCCAGGCCCCGGGGCGGACGCCTGGCGTCCACCCTCCCTGCGCGCAGCCCTTGGCGCGTGACAGGACCGTGTCACACGGGCCGGCCACCATGCCGGCCCAACCCCTTTCTTTCGTGAGGTAATCCCGTGGAAATCACTGCTTCCCTGGTCAAGGAACTGCGCGAGCGCACTGGCGCCGGCATGATGGAATGCAAGAAGGCGCTCACCGAAGCCAACGGCGACATCGACGCTGCTGCTGAAGCCATGCGCAAGTCCGGCGCTGCCAAGGCCGACAAGAAGGCTGACCGCGTGGCCGCCGAAGGCCGTCTGGGCCTGGCCCAGGACGGCGGCAAGGCCGTGCTGGTCGAAGTCAACTCGGAAACCGACTTCGTCGCCAACGATGACAACTTCAAGTCCTTCGTCAACGCCGTCGCCGCCGCTGCCCTGGCATCGGGCGCCGACGACGTGGACGCCGTGAAGGCTGCCAAGCTGGCCGACGGCCGCACCGTTGAAGAAGCCCGCGCCACGGCCGTGCAGACCCTGGGTGAGAACATCCAGATCCGCCGCATGGTGAAGATCGATGGCAACAACACCATCGGCGCCTACGTCCACACCAACGGCAAGGTCGGCGTGCTGGTCGATCTGGTCGGCGGCGACGTCGAGCTGGCCCGTGGCCTGGCCATGCACGTGGCCGCGCTGAAGCCGCCGCACAACAAGGCTGCGGACGTTCCGGCCGACTTCGTCGAGAAGGAAAAGGAAATCGAGCTGGCCAAGATGTCCGAGAAGGACCGCGCCAAGCCGGCCGAGATCCTGGAAAAGATCATCAGCGGCAAGATCAACAAGATCGTCAGCGACGTGACCCTGTACGGCCAGACCTACGTGCTGGGCGACACCACCGTCGAGCAGGTGGTCAAGGCCGCTGGCGCCGACGTGGCCGGCTTCAAGCTGCTGATCGTCGGCGAAGGCATCGAGAAGGTGGTGGAAGACTACGCCGCCGAAGTTGCCAAGGCGATGCAGGTCTGATTCCAGCCTTCCGGCTGTGAAGCGACCAGAAGGAGCCGCGGGAAACCGCGGCTCTTTTTTTTGTGCCGGCGGGCCAGTGGGTCCGCACCGTTGGTGCGCACACCAGCGCCGGAGGGCTTTGCGTTGCGCGCGAATCAAGCCGATACTCGGCACAAGGAATCAACAGTCACTTAGCAGGAACGAAAATCGCGGACTGTGATGCATTCCTAGGTATTCTTGTCCCAATGGAATTGAACGACCCGACATGCCTCCCGAGCTGACAGCTGCCCTGGCGCTCTGCCGCAACCTGCCCTCGCCACCCGGTATTGCCCTGCGCATCATCGAACTGGCCCAGGACCCGGAAGCGGACATCGCCACCGCCGCCGACATCATCGCCATCGACATGGCACTGAGCGCTCGCATGCTGCGTATCGCCAATTCGCCGCTGTACGCCAGCCGGCGCCGGATCGAGAACCTCGGCCAGGCGCTGACCATGCTCGGTCTGAATGCCACCATCAGCCTCGCGCTTGGCTTTACCGTTACCCAGGGCCTGACCGGTGGCAGCGGTGCCGACCACGACCTGCGCCAGCGTGCCTGGAAGCGCAGCATCCTCAGCGCCCTTGCCGCCAGCCAGCTCGGCCAGGCCCGCGGCCTGCGCCGCCTGGAGGAGCTGATGCTGGCCGGCCTGCTGCAGGATCTGGGCGTACTGTGCCTGGCCCAGGCCGAGGCCGAACGCTACCTGCCACTGCTGCGCGAAGCGCGCGACAACCCCGACCTGGTCGCGCGCGAGCGCGACGAACTGGGCTGCAGCCACGCCGACGTCGGCGCCTGGGTGGCCGAGCAGTGGGGCCTGCCGCGCTACCTGGTGGAGAGCATCCGCCACAGCGAGGACGATGACGCCGCCGACTCGCCATTCCAGGCCTGCGTGCAGCTGTCCGGGGCCGTGGCCGACATCTGGCTGGACGAGGATGCCGACGCCGCGCGCGAGCGTGCCCTGCAGCAGGTCCATGACGGCCTGGAACTGGACAGCGCACGCTTCGACCAGGTGCTGGCCCGCATCAGCGACGCCCTGCCGGACATCGCCAGCCTGTTCGAGGCCGGCCTGAATTCGCCGTTGCGCGTGCGCGAGCTGATCGACCATGCGCAGGAGCTGGCCACCCTGCGCAACCTGCGCGAACTGCAGGATGCTGAACAGGCACGCCGTCGTGCTGACGAATTCGAGGCGCGTGCCAAGCGGTTGGCCGACCAGGCCCATCGCGATGCACTGACCGGCGTGCTCAACCGCCGCCAGCTGGAAGCCGTGCTGGAGCAGGAATTCCTGCGCGCCGGCCGCCAGGGCTGGCCGCTGTCGGTGGCCTTCATCGACCTGGACGACTTCAAGAAGATCAATGACGCGCATGGCCACCTGACCGGCGACGAGGTGCTGCGCGCCTTCGCCGGCAAGCTGCAGGGCCAGCTGCGCAACAGCGACACCGTGGCCCGTTTCGGCGGCGAGGAGTTCGTCGCGCTGCTGCCCAACACCAGCGAGACGGTAGCCCTGGACGTCATCCGCCGGGTACTGGCCAACATCGTCGCCACGCCGATGGCCGAACTGGAGGGCGGACCGCTGTTCGTCACCTTCTCCGCCGGTGTCGCCACCCAGGGCGGTTATGAGCGCTTCGCCGACGTGCAGGACCTGCTGCGTGCGGCCGATGACGTGCTGTACCGCTCCAAGAACCTGGGCCGCAACCGGGTGATCGCCCGCTCCCCGGGCGCCCTCGGCCACGACGAGCTGTCGGCAACGGCCAGCGCCGAGCTGGGCTGAACGGGAGGCCCCGCATGACCGGGGCGAATGGCTGGATTCTGCGCCGCAGTGCACAAAACACTTTGGCCCAACGCCGCATGCGCGTAGAATCGCCCGCGATTTCCACGCACCCGAGGTCCCTATGTCCAAGCTCGCCTATCGCCGCATCCTTCTGAAACTGTCCGGGGAGGCGCTGATGGGAGATGAGGACTACGGCATCGACCCGAAGATCATCAACCGCCTGGCCCGTGAAGTCATCGAGGCCCAGCAGGCCGGTGCCGAAGTGGCCCTGGTGATCGGCGGCGGCAACATCTTCCGCGGCGCCGGCCTGGCCGCAGGCGGCATGGACCGCGTCACCGGCGACCAGATGGGCATGCTGGCCACGGTCATCAACGCTCTGGCCATGCAGGATGCCCTCGAAAAGCTGGGGGCCAAGGCCCGCGTGATGAGCGCGATCAAGATCAACGACGTGTGCGAGGACTATATCCGCCGCCGCGCCATCCGCCACCTGGAAAAGGGCCGCCTGGTGATCTTCGCTGCCGGCGTCGGTAGCCCGTTCTTCACCACCGATTCCGGCGCTGCGCTGCGCGCGATCGAGATCGGTGCCGACCTGCTGCTGAAGGCAACCAAGGTCGACGGCGTGTACGACAAGGATCCGAACAAGCACAGCGACGCGGTCCGCTTCGACAGCCTGAGCTACGACGAAGTGATCCGTCGCGGCCTGGAAGTGATGGACACCGCCGCCTTCGCGCTTGCCCGCGACAGCGACCTGCCGATGCGCGTGTTCGACATGGGCCAGCCGGGCGAGCTGCTGAAGATCCTCAATGGCGCCAACATCGGCACCCTGGTGCAGGGCCGCGATCCGGCCTGAGCCTGAGCGCAAGGCGACGCCAGGGCCGATTCAGGCCCGGCAGCGTCCCATATTCGCCTATAATCGCCCGATTCCAGATACATCCAGGACCGGGCGATGCTCAACGACATCAAGAACAACGCGCAGACGCGCATGGCCAAGAGCATCGACGCTCTGAAGCACACCCTCACCTCCATCCGGACCGGGCGAGCCACGCCAGCCCTGCTGGACCGCGTGATGGTCAATGCCTACGGCAACGCCAGCACCCCGCTGAACCAGGTGGCCTCGGTCTCCAACGCCGACGCGCACTCGCTGCTGGTCACGCCCTTCGACAAGGGCATGATCAAGGAGATCGAAAAGGGGCTCTACAACGCTGAGTTCACTCCGAACACCCTGGGCACCTCGATCCGCATCAACATGCCGCCGCCGACCGAAGAGCGCCGCAAGGAGCTGGTCAAGCAGGTGCAGAAGGAAGGCGAAGGCGCCAAGATCGCGATCCGCAACATCCGTCAGGACGCGAACAAGGAAATCGCCAAGCTGGTCAAGGACAAGGCGATCAGCGAAGACGAGAAGAAGCGCGGCGAAGACGACATCCAGAAGCTGACCGACGCCAACATCAAGGACGTCGACAAGGTCGTTGCCGACAAGGAAAAAGAACTGCTGTCGGTCTGAAGTCGATGCCTTCAGTCCCGCCTCCGTTGCCGGCCGCCCTGCCCCGCCACGTTGCCATCATCATGGATGGCAACGGGCGCTGGGCACAGCAGCGTCGTCGCCCGCGCGTGATCGGCCATCGTGCCGGCGCGCGCGCGGTCAACCGCACCATCGAGCGCTGCCTTGAACTGGGCATTCCGGCGCTGACCCTGTTCGCGTTCTCCAGCGAGAACTGGGGCCGCCCGCAGGAAGAAGTCGATGCCCTGATGAAGCTGTTCCTCGGCGCGCTCGACCGCGAAGTGGACGAGCTGCACCGTCGCGGCGTGCGCGTGCGCTTCATCGGCGAACGCGAGCGCTTCGGCGCCGGCCTGGTCAGCCGCATGCAGCTGGCCGAACAACGTACCGCCGACAACACCACGCTGACCCTGTCGATTGCTGCCAGTTACGGCGGCCGCCAGGACATCGCCCGTGCCGCGCGCGCGCTGGCTGCCGAAGTCGCCGCCGGCCGCCTGCTGCCCGAACAGATCGACGAATCGCTGCTGGGCCGCCAGGTCGCCCTGGCCGACCTGCCGCCGCCGGATCTGTTCATCCGCACCGGTGGCGATACCCGCATCAGCAACTTCCTGCTGTGGCAGCTGGCCTATACCGAGCTGTGGTTCACCGAGGCCCTGTGGCCGGACTTCGATGCCGATCTGCTGCAGCAGGCGCTGGACGCCTACGGCAGCCGCGAGCGTCGCTTCGGCCTGACCAGCGCCCAGATCGCCGCCCTGGCCACCGAGACCTCCAGCCAATGACCAAGACCCGAGTCCTCGCCGCGCTGATCATGGCGCCGGTTGCCATTGCCGCGATCCTGCTGCTGCCCACGCAATGGCTGGCCGCCGCCGCCGCAGCGGTGCTGCTGATCGGCCTGTGGGAATGGCTGAAGCTGGCCGGCATCGAAGACACCCTCGCGCGCACAGTGCTGCTGGTGCTGAACCTGCTGCTGATGGTGCTGCTGGTGTGGGCCGATGGCAGCACCCTGGTGTTGTTCCAGATCACCACGCTGGCCGGTGTCGCCTGGTGGCTGGCAGCGCTGGTCTGGCTGCGCTTCTTCAACTTCGGCGCACAGCCGACGGCGCCCTCGCGCATCGTCAAGATGCTGGCCGGCACCCTGGCCATCGTTCCGGCCTGGGCCGCGCTGGTGTTGATCCATGCCGGCGGCGATCCGCCGGGCAGGCAGGGCCACCTGTGGCTGCTGGCCGCGCTGGCACTGGTGTGGGCGGCCGATTCGGGCGCCTATTTCGCCGGCCGCCGCTTCGGCAGGCACAAGCTGGCCCCGCGCATCAGCCCCAACAAGACCTGGGAAGGTCTGTTCGGTGGCCTGCTGGCCGGTGTCGCCGTGGCCGTCGGCCTGGGCTGGCTGGCGGGCATCGACGCCGCCCACGTACCGGGCCTGCTGATCACGTCGGTGGTCGCGGTGTTCGCCTCGGTGCTGGGTGATCTGTTCGAAAGCCTGATCAAGCGCCACGCCGGTGCCAAGGATTCGGGCAACCTGATCCCGGGCCATGGCGGCGTGCTCGACCGCGTCGACGGCGTCCTCGCCGCCGTTCCGGTGTTCGCGCTGGGCAAGGAAATCTTCGGGTTCTGACCATGAATGCTGTCGCAGACCTGCGCCGGGTCGCCGTGCTCGGTGCCACCGGCTCGATCGGTGCCTCCACGCTTGACGTGATCGCCCGCCATCCGCAGCGCTACCAGGCCACCGTGCTGGCTGCCGGCCGCCAGGTGCAGGCGCTGCTGGCACTGTGCCGCGTGCACCGCCCCGCGCATGCGGTGATCGCCGATGAATCGCTGTACGCAGAGCTGCGCGACGGCCTGCGCGAGGCCGGCCTGGCCACCCAGGCGCATGCCGGCCATGCCGCGCTGGACCAGCTGGCCGCCAGTGACGTGTGTGACACCGTCGTCGCGGCGATTGTCGGAGCCGCCGGGCTGTCCTCCACCCTGGCCGCCGCCGCCGCTGGCAAGCGGATCCTGCTGGCCAACAAGGAATCGCTGGTCCTGGCCGGTGAACTGCTGACCCGCACCGCCCAGCGTGCCGGCGCCGAGATCATCCCGATCGACAGCGAGCACAGCGCGATCTTCCAGTGCCTGCGCTCGCGTGACGCCAGCCTCGACGGCGCCGGCGTGCGCCGGATCCTGCTGACCGCCTCCGGCGGCCCGTTCCGCGGCCGCAGCCGCGCCGAGCTGGCCGAGGTCACCCCGGCAGAGGCGGTGGCGCACCCGAAGTGGTCGATGGGGCCGAAGATCTCGGTCGATTCGGCGACATTGATGAACAAGGGCCTGGAAGTCATCGAGGCACACCACCTGTTCGCGGTGCCCGGCGAGCGCATCGAGGTGCTGGTGCACCCGCAGAGTCTGGTGCATTCGCTGGTCGAGTTCGTTGACGGCTCCACCCTGGCGCAGATGGGCCTGCCTGACATGCGCACCACCCTGGCCGTCGGCCTCGGCTGGCCCCAGCGGATCGAGTCGGGCGTGGCCGGGCTGGACCTGCTGGCCCAGGGCCGGCTGGATTTCGAAGCCCCGGATACCGAGGCCTTCCTGTGCCTGGCGCTGGCCTGGCAGGCGATGCAGGCCGGCGGTACCGCACCGGCGGTGCTGAACGCCGCCAACGAAGAGGCGGTTTCAGCGTTTCTTCAGGGCCGGATCGGTTTCCTGACCATCCCGGAGCTGGTTGCTAACGCTCTTTCAACACTGCCGACCCAAGCAGCCGATACACTGGAGGTCCTGTTGTCCGCCGACCAGCGGGCACGCCAGTTGACCCTGAACGCCATCGACGCCGCCTGAACGACCGCCTCCGCACAGCATGACGCCGCCGCCCTTGCCCGCCAATGTGAGCCTGCATGACTGACTTCATCGGATCGGTCTGGTGGATGATCGTCAGTCTCGGGCTGCTGGTCACATTCCACGAATTCGGGCATTACTGGGTCGGGCGCCTGTGCGGGGTCAAGATCCTGCGCTTCTCGGTCGGCTTCGGCCGCCCGCTGTGGTCGCGCCGCGACAAGCATGGGACCGAGTTCGCCATCGCCGCGATTCCGCTGGGCGGCTATGTGAAGTTCCTCGATGAACGCGAGGTTGAAGTCCATCCGCACGAACGCGGCCAGGCCTTCAATCACAAGACCGTGTGGCAGCGCATCGCCATCGTCGCTGCCGGGCCGATCGCCAACCTGCTGCTGTGCATCCTGCTGCTGTGGGCGATGTTCGTGATCGGCAAGCAGGACTACTCGCCGACCATCGGCCGGGTCGACGGCATCGCCGCCAGCGCCGGCCTGGTCAGCGGCGACCGCGTGCTGCGCGTGGATGACCGCCAAGTGGCCACCCTCGGCGAGGCCAGCATGGCGCTGACCGCTGCCGCGATGGACCGCCGTGACGTGAAGCTGGAAGTGCTCGACCCGGCCGACCAGGTGCGCGTGCGCACCCTGCCGCTGTCGCAGCTGCCGGCTGGCTTCGATGAACGCCGGGTGCCGATCCTGGCCGGGCTGTACTGGCAGTCGTGGCTGCAACCGGCGCAGGTCGACTCGCTCACCGCCGATTCGGTGGTGAGCGGGCTGCTGCAGCCGGGCGACCTGATCGTGGCGATCGACGGCCAGCGCATCGACAGCGTCGACCAGGTGATCGGCGAGATCCAGACGCTCGGCCGCGCCGGCGGCCCCGGCATGATCGAGGTCCTGCGCGGCGGTGAACGGCTGGCACTGGAAGTCACGCCTCGACAGGGCAAGGATGGCAAGGGCAACCCGGTCTGGCAGATCGGCGTCGGCTTCCCCACCTCCTACAGCCCCGCCTACGACACCCTGCTGCGCTACGGGCCGCTGGACGCGGTCACCGTGGCGGTGCGCGAAACCGGTCGCCTGGCCGCCGATTCGCTGGGCATGATGGGCCGCATCGTCACCGGCAAAGCCTCGCTGCAGAACGTTTCCGGGCCGGTCACCATCGCCCGCGTGGCCAATGTATCGGCCAAGCGCGGCCTCGACTGGTTCCTGCAGTTCCTTGCCCTGCTGTCCCTCAGCCTGTGCATCATCAACCTGTTGCCGATCCCGATCTTGGACGGCGGCCACCTGCTGTATTACCTTATCGAGTTGGTCAAGGGCAGCCCGCTGAGCGAGCGTGCCATCGCCGCCGGCCAATACATCGGCTTGGCGTTGCTGGCCGGGCTGATGGGGTTGGCGTTCTACAACGACATCCTCGGCCTGGTCCCGCGATGAACTTTTCCACGTTGTTGCCGTCTACAGCGTCGGCATCCCGCACCAATGAAATCGACCTTCCTACCGGACGTGACATGACGCGACTCCCCAATCGCCGCCTGCTGGCCCTCGCCCTCGCCGCCGTCACCGGCGCTCCCGCCCTGGCCCAGGCAGCCGAGCCCTTCACTGTCAGCGACATCCGCGTCGACGGCCTGCAGCGCATCAGCTCGGGTACGGTATTCACCTACCTGCCGGTGGAACGTGGCGAGACCCTCACCGACAACAAGGTCGGCGAGACCATCCGCGCCCTGTACAAGACCGGCTTCTTCGAAGACGTGCAGCTGGACCGCCAGGGCAACATCCTGGTGGTGACGGTCAAGGAACGCCCGGCGATCAACAAGCTGACCGTGACCGGCAACAAGGACATCAAGTCCGAGCAGCTGCTGAAGGGCCTGTCCGACATCGGCCTGACCGAGGGTGGCACCTTCGACCGCCTGAGCCTGGACCGCGTCACCCAGGAACTGCGCCGCCAGTACAACGACCGTGGCAAGTACACCGTCGAGATCACCCCGACCGTGAGCCCGCTGGACCGCAACCGCGTCGACATCGCGATCACCATCAAGGAAGGCAAGGCGGCCAAGATCCGCCACGTCAACCTGGTCGGTACCGAGAAGTTCGAGAGCAAGGACATCCTGGAAACCTGGGAATCCAAGGAGCACAACTGGGCGTCGTGGTACCGCCGTGACGACCAGTACTCCAAGGAAAAGCTGTCCGGCGACCTGGAAAAGCTCAACTCCTGGTACCTGGACCGCGGCTACGTCGACTTCAGCATCGATTCCACCCAGGTCTCGATCAGCCCCGACAAGCGCGACATGTTCCTCACCGCGGGTGTGACCGAGGGTGCGCAGTACAAGATCTCCGAGATCAAGGTCAGCGGCGACACCATCCTCCCGCAGGAGGACGTCGAGCGCATGGTGATCCAGAAGTCCGGCGACACGTTCTCGCGTGCGCTGCTGGAGTTCAGCTCGGACACCATCACCAACTCGCTGTCCAACATCGGCTACGCGTTCGCCAAGGTGAACCCGATCCCGACCACCAATCGCGCCGACCAGACCGTGGCCATCAACATGCAGGTCGTTCCCGGCCCGCGCGTGTCGGTGCGCCGCATCCTGTTCCGCGGCAACACCCGCACCTCCGACGAAGTGATGCGTCGCGAAATGCGCCAGTTCGAGAACAGCTGGTACTCGCAGGCCGCGATCGACCGCTCCAAGATCCGCCTGCAGCGCCTGGGCTACTTTGAGTCGGTGGACGTCGAAACTCCGGCCGTCAGCGGCAGCAACGACCAGGTCGACGTCGTCTACAACGTCAAGGAAACCACTTCCGGCAGCTTCGTGTTCGGCCTGGGCTACTCGCAGTCCTACGGCATGACCACCTCGGTGCAGCTGTCGCAGAACAACTTCCTCGGCGGCGGCAACCGCGTGTCGGTCGAAGCCTCGCGCAGCAGCTACCTGCAGCGCTACGGCTTCAGCTACACCAACCCGTACTTCACCGACGACGGCGTGTCGCTGGGCTACAACCTGTCCTGGCGCGAACTGGACTACTCCGACTTCAACACCGCGCAGTACAACAGCACCAATGGCTCGGCGCAGGTGGTGTTCGGCGTGCCGCTGACCGAGACCGATACCGTCTCGCTGATGTTCGGCATCGACAGCAACCAGATCACCACGTATCGCAACTCGACGCCGGACTCGATCATCGATTACATCGATGCCGTCGGCACCCGCACCTTCCATGCCTGGCGCACGGAACTGGGCTGGGCGCGCGACTCGCGCAACGACTACTTCATGCCGACCCGCGGTACCTACCAGCGCGTTGGCCTGGAGACCACGCTGCCAGGCTCGACCATCGAGTACTACAAGCTGAACTACCAGATCAGCAAGTACTGGCCGATCATGCCGTCGCTGGTGATCAACACCCGCGCTGAAGTGGGTTACGGCGACGCCTATGGCAAGGACTACACCCGTACGATCACCAACGCGGACGGCACCACCCGTACCGTCACCGCCAGCGGCCTGCCGTTCTTCGAGAACTTCTACGCCGGTGGTACCAACTCGGTGCGTGGCTTCGAGGACAACACCCTCGGCCCCCGTGAAGTGACCCAGGGCTATCCGGAAGGCCAGCCGCTGGGTGGTTCGCTGAAGACCGTCGGTTCGGTCGAAGCCTACTTCCCGCGCCTGTTCGACAGCCCGTCGGCCCGTGTCTCGGCCTTCGTCGACTTCGGTAACGTCTACAACGGCACCAAGAACTTCAAGGCCAACGAGCTGCGCGTGTCTTCCGGTGTGGCCCTGCTGTGGCGCGCGCCGGTCGGCCCGATCTCGATCAGCTACGCCTTCCCGCTGAAGAAGGAAGACGGCGACAAGATCGAACGGCTGCAGTTCACGTTCGGCGGGCAGTTCTGACGAACTGCTTTAAACAGCTTCCAACGAATGCAAGAACGCCGGATCAAGCCCGGCGTTCCTGTTTCAGGTCAGGCTCATCATTCGCCTCTCAAGCCAGATTTGCTTCAGCCGAAAACGAACGTGGCGGCATGAATGATGCTAGAGAAATACATATCCCACGGGGCCGTCATTGTGAGAATCCACGGCCCCCTCACAATCCATCTGATGGGTGTCAAAGTGGCGAAGCTTCCTCTCCCAGACAAAGCTGCAGCGATACAAAGGAATTGTTCCCGGAAGCTGAACCGTCGAGATGTAACCGATATTCCAGTCCCCAGGCAGAACAACACCCCCCGAAGCTGCCTCGCAGTTCGGGTCTGATGATGTGAAATAGTTCCAAGGATGGGGGCCAACACAATTTCTAATCAGAACGCTGTTTTCGAAGGGTACTGCCGAAATGAACCCCAAGGATCCCTCCATGACGTATCCAATATCCTCCCACCCCCGGGGCCAATAGAAATTTGTTACATGCGTATTGGTCGAAGGCCGAGTGATACGAAAGATCTCCCTCAGCACAACCCCTGGCGGAACTGCTAGCGAGGAATCCAGCTCAGCCGCAGCTCCGTGCATCGCCCCATCAGAATATCCATCCTGAGCAAAGCCATTGCCCGCCCCCAAAGCAAGCAAAAATCCAATAATGCAACGCTTCATGAAATGCTCCATTTTCATAGGATGCGAACATGGCGTCCGCAGAACCAATGCTAACAGGCACTAAAAATGGCAGATGAGACCGACTCGCCGGATTCTACGAAATTTCGCAAATCATAAAAAGCGTGAAGAAAATCATACCTCATCTCATCAATCAGCGATCACGACTTCAGCTGTCGCGAAAACAACTGAATGACTATTCGACCATATAAATTAAATAATCAACAACGTCACTAGATATCGCTTCCACCCCATAAACCTCAGACGGGATTGCCTGTAAATTCGAGGAAGACTGCATCAGCGGTGCTTTCGCAATCAGATTCCCACGTCCAAGGTGATCCAGGGTGCTCGGAACAATCACCTTCCGACATGAACCACGCGCGCTCCAACGTACGCAGGCCAGTGGTCCGTCATGAAGCCCGATGCGAGCGGCTCCCAGTGCCCCGCCCCCCGGCCCCGCCGCCCCCGCATGACCGCAATGGCGTCACACGTTAAACTCCCGCCGTGAATACTCCCACCTACACCGCCCAGCAACTCGCCGAGCAGTTCGGCCTGCAGGTCCATGGCGACCCCGCCATCGCCATCCATGGCGTGGCCACCCTCGCCCATGCCGGTCCTGGCCAGCTGACTTTCCTCGCCAACCCGCGCTACCGCGCCCAGCTGGCCGACAGCCAGGCCGCGCTGGTCGTGCTGCGTGCCGAAGACGCCGAGGCCGCCCCCGGCGCTGCGCTCGTGGCCAAGGATCCGTACACCACCTTCGCCAAGATCGCCGCGTTGTTCGACATCGCGCCGACCCGCCCGCCGGGCGTCCACCCCAGCGCCGTCATCGATCCCAGCGCCCAGGTCGCCGCCAGCGCCCACATCGGCCCGTTCGTCTCGATCGGCGCGCGCAGCGTGGTCGGTGAGAACTGCATCATCGGCCCCGGCAGCGTGATCGGCGAGGACTGCAGCCTGGACAGCGGCTGCGAGCTGATCGCCCGGGTCACCCTGGTCACCCGGGTCAAGCTCGGCAAGCGCGTGCGCGTCCACCCCGGCGCCGTGCTCGGCGCCGATGGCTTCGGCCTGGCGATGGACGCCGGCAAGTGGATCAAGGTGCCGCAGCTCGGCGGCGTGCGCATCGGCGACGACTGCGAAATCGGCGCCAATACCTGCGTCGACCGCGGCGCGCTGGAAGACACCGTGCTGGACGAGGACGTGCGCCTGGACAACCTGGTGCAGATCGCGCACAACGTGCAGATCGGCGCGCACTCGGCCATCGCCGGCTGCACCGGCATCGCCGGCAGCGCCAAGATCGGGCGCTACTGCCTGCTCGGCGGCCACGTCGGCGTGGTCGGCCACCTCGAGATCTGCGACAAGGTCGTAATCACCGGCAAGTCGGTGGTCCGCAATTCCATCCATGAGCCGGGCGAGTACTCGTCCGGCACCCCGTTGACCGACAACCGCACGTGGCGCAAGAACGCCGCGCGCTTCAAGCAGCTGGACGCATTGGCTCGCCGCGTCCTGGCTGCTGGCAAGGAGAAAGAATGAACGACACGCTGCAGCTTCCGATCGACGTCTGCCAGATCCAGGAACTGCTCCCGCACCGTTACCCGTTCCTGCTGGTGGACCGGGTGCTTGAACTGGACATCGACGCCAAGCGCATCCTGGCGCAGAAGAACGTCAGCATCAACGAGCCGTTCTTCCAGGGCCACTTCCCGGGCCGCCCGATCATGCCCGGCGTGCTGATCATCGAAGCGCTGGCCCAGGCCGGAGGCGTGATGACGCAGCTGACGCTCGGCCGCGATGCGCAGTCCAAGCTCTTCTACATGGTCAAGGTGGAAAACGCCCGCTTCAACAAGCAGGTCGTCCCCGGCGACGTGCTGATGCTGGACGTGCAGATGAGGCGCCTGATCCGCAACATGGGCTGGTACTACGGCGAAGCGAAGGTCAACGGTGAAGTCGTTGCCTCGGCCGAGGTCATGTGCGCAGGCGCCAAGGGCTGATCCACGGGAGGCAGCAATGACTGACAACGCACCACGGATCCACCCGACCGCCGTCATCGATCCGGCCGCGCGCCTGGCCGATGACGTGCAGGTGGGCGCGTTTACCCTGATCGGCCCCGATGTGGACATCGGCGCCGGCACGGTGATCGGCCCCCATTGCAGCATCCATGGCCCGACCCGGATCGGCCGCGACAACCGCTTCGTCGGCCATGCCGCGGTGGGCGGCGAACCGCAGGACAAGAAGTACGCCGGTGAGCGCACCGAACTGGTGATCGGCGACCGCAACGTGTTCCGCGAGTTCGTCACCCTGAACCGCGGCACCGGCGGCGGCGGCGGCATCACCACCATCGGCAACGACAACTGGATGCTGGCGTACACGCACGTGGCGCACGACTGCCATGTCGGCAACTTCTGCGTGTTCTCCAACAACACCACCCTGGCCGGCCACGTCACCGTGGGCGACTACGTGATCATCAGCGGCTTCGCCGGTGCCCACCAGTTCTGCCGCATCGGTGCGCATGCCTTCCTCGGCATGGGCGCGCTGACCAATGGCGACGTGCCACCATTCACCATGGTCGGCACCGATTCGCTCGGCCGTCCGCGCGGCATCAACAGCGAGGGCCTGAAGCGTCGTGGCTTCGATGCCGAGCGCATCGCCGCTATCAAGCGCGCTTACCGCACCCTGTACGTGGCGGGCCTGCCGCTGGCCGAGGCCAAGCAGCAGCTGAGCGAGCAGGCGCGTGACAGCGATGATGTGAAGGCGCTGCTGGACTTCATCGAACACGCCGAGCGGCCGTTGCTGCGATGAGCAGCATGATCGGCCAGGCGCCGGCCGGCGCCGCGGTGATTCCGCTGGCCTCGATGGCCGGCAGCGTGCCTGCGCAGCGGGTGCTGAGCGACCGCCCGTTGCGGATCGCGCTGGTGGCCGGCGAAGCGTCCGGCGACCTGCTCGGTGCCGGCCTGGTGCGCGAGCTGAAGGCGCGCTTTCCGAATGCCGAGTTCGCCGGTATCGGCGGCGATGCCATGCGCAGCGCCGGTTGCCAGACTTGGCACGATGCCAGCGAACTGGCGGTGATGGGCCTGACCGAAGTACTGCGCCACCTGCCGCGCCTGCTCAAGCTGCGCTCGGCGTTCCGCCAGCGTGCGCTGGAATGGCAGCCGGACGTGTTCATCGGCATCGACGCACCCGATTTCAACCTGGGCATCGAGCGCTGGCTGAAGCAGCGCGGCGTGCGCACGGTGCACTACGTCAGCCCCTCGGTCTGGGCATGGCGCGAGAAGCGCGCCGAGAAGATCGGCAGCAGCGCCGACCTGGTGCTGTGCCTGTTCCCGATGGAACCGCCGATCTATGCCAAGCATGGCATCGACGCGCGCTTTGTCGGCCACCCGATGGCTGATGACATCCCGCTGCTGGGCAACCGCGAGGAAGCGCGTGCGGCACTCGGCCTGCCGACCTCGGCCAAGGTGCTGGCGGTGCTGCCGGGCAGCCGCCTGGGCGAGATCTCGCGCCTGGGCGAACCGTTCTTCGAAGCGGCCTGGCAGGTCTCCGAGCGCATCCCGGGCCTGCACGTGGTGGTACCTGCCGCCAATGCGGCATGCAAGCGGCTGATCGAAGAGCAGCTGTCACGCTCGGCGTTGCCGGTGGCCTTCTCGCATGTGCTTGATGGCCAGGCCCGCACCGCGATGATCGCCGCCGACGTGGTGGTGCTGGCCTCCGGCACCGCGACCCTGGAGGCGATGCTGGTCAAGCGGCCGATGGTGGTCGGCTACCGCGTCAACGAGCTGACCTACCGCCTGGTCAAGGCGCTGGGCCTGATCAAGGTCAGCCGCTTCGCACTGCCGAACATCCTGGCCGGCCAGGACCTGGCCCCGGAACTGATGCAGCACGACTGCACGCCGGAGAAACTGGCGGCGGCCATCCAGCAGTGGTTCGACCATCCGCAACGGGTAACCGACCTGCAGGGCACCTACGCACGCCTGCACGAGCGCCTGCGTCGCAATGCCTCGGCACGCGCCGCCGACGCCGTGGGCGAGCTGCTGATGCGCGACCAGGCCGCAGCATGAGCCGCCGCAACGCGGCTGCAGCCAGCCTGGCCCTGTTCGATGGCGCGCCGGTGATCGAGCCGGAGCGGCTGATTGCCGGCGTAGACGAGGCCGGCCGTGGGCCGCTGGCGGGGCCGGTCGCGGTCGCGGCAGTGGTGTTCGATCCCTCCCGCCCGCGCATCAATGGCCTGGACGATTCCAAGCAGCTGACCGCCGCGCGCCGCGAGCAGCTGCACGACCGCATCATCGAACGGGCCCTGGCCTGGCATGTGGTGCTGGTGGACGCGGACACCATCGACCGCCTGAACATCTATCAGGCCACCCTGCAAGGTATGCGCGAGGTGGTCGCTGCGGTGGCCCACGTGGCCGGCTTCGCCCGCATCGACGGCAACGTGGTGCCGAAGGGCCTGGTGCTGCCGGCGCAGGCCCTGGTCGGCGGCGACGGCCTCGACCGCGCGATCATGGCCGCCTCGATCCTGGCCAAGGTCTCGCGCGACCGCTACATGCAGGACGTGCATGCCCGCCACCCGCAGTATGGCTTCGAGCAGCACAAGGGCTACGGCACGCCGGCCCACCTTGCCGCGCTGCGCACGCACGGCCCCTGTGACGAGCACCGGCGCAGCTTTGCGCCGGTACGTGAGCGCCTGCAGGCCGCCACGATCGCCTGAACAGCCGCCGGGCCATGCCCGGTGGCATTCGCGCAATCGACGTACCGTCAAGTCCTTGTCGCCTCCCCCTGCCCTCGCTACCCTGACCGGGCACTCCAGCGCTTCCCGACCCCGGCGACGAATCCCCCCGTCGGCACCCGGGGCCCGCGCGCTCCAACCTGGTCCGGCATGTCCAACTCCCGCTTCGTACATCTCCACGTCCACACCGAGTTCTCGCTGGCGGACTCGACCATCCGTGTGCCGGCCAAACCCGATCAGGCCGACCCGAAGAAAGCCAAGCAGGCCAACCTGCTGTCGCGCTCGGTCGAACTCGGCCTGCCCGCACTGGCAGTGACCGACCTCAACAACCTGTTCGCCCTGGTCAAGTTCTACAAGGCCGCCGAAGGCGTGGGCATCAAGCCGATCGCCGGCGCCGACGTGCTGATCGCCGAGGAAGGCCAGGACCCGTGGCGGATGACCCTGCTGTGCCGCGACCGCGAGGGCTACCTGAGCCTGTCACGGCTGCTGACCCGCGCGTGGATGGAAGGGCATCGCCCGGAAGGCGGCGTGGCGGTTCATCCGGACTGGCTGAAGGCAGGCAACGCCAACCTGTTCGCGCTGGCCGGGCGGCAGAGCCTGGCCGGGCGCCTGGCACTGGACGGCAAGCATGAGCTGGCCGAGCAGCAGCTGGCCGACTGGCAGCGTGTGTTCGGCGATGGCCTGCACCTGGAACTGACCCGTACCGGCCGCGAGGGCGAGGAAACGTTCAACCAGTTCGCGCTGATGGCGGCCGGCCAGCGTGGCCTGCCGGTGGTGGCCAGCAATGACGTGCGCTTCCTGTCGCCGTCGGATTTCAGCGCGCACGAAGCGCGCGTATGCATTTCCACCGGCCGCGTGCTGGATGATCCCAAGCGGCCGCGCGAATACAGCGACCAGCAGTACCTGAAGTCGGCCGAGGAGATGTGCGCGCTGTTCGCCGACATCCCCGATGCGATCGACAACACGCTGGCGCTGGCCGAGCGCTGCAACATCGAGATGCGGCTGGGCACCTACTTCCTGCCCAACTACCCGGTGCCCGACGACGAGACCCTGGACACCTGGATCCAGAAGATGTCGCGCGACGGCCTGGAAGAGCGCCTGGAGAAAAATCCGCTGGCGCCGGGCAAGACCCGCGAAGACTACTTCGAGCGCCTGGAATTCGAGCTCAACACCATCATCAAGATGGGTTTCCCCGGCTACTTCCTGATCGTGGCCGACTTCATCCAGTGGGGCAAGAACCAGGGCATCCCGATCGGCCCAGGCCGTGGTTCGGGTGCCGGTTCGCTGGTGGCGTGGGCGCTGAAGATCACCGATCTGGACCCGCTGCCGTACAACCTGCTGTTCGAGCGCTTCCTCAACCCGGAACGCGTGTCGATGCCCGACTTCGACATCGACTTCTGCATGGACCGCCGCGACGAGGTGATCGACTACGTCGCGCGCAAGTACGGGCGCGAGCGCGTCAGCCAGATCATCACCTACGGCACCATGGCCGCCAAGGCGGTGGTGCGCGACTCCGGCCGCGTGCTCGGTTTCCCGTACGGCCTGGTCGACGGCGTTTCCAAGCTGATCCCGAACATCCTCGGCATCCACCTGAAGGATGCACTGGGCAAGGGCAAGGAAGGCCCCAGCTCGGAAATGGCCTCGCCGGAACTGATCCAGCGCTACGAGACCGAGGACGATGTCCGCGACCTGATCGACCTGGCGCTGCAGCTGGAAGACCTGACCCGCAACGCCGGCAAGCACGCCGGTGGCGTGGTGATCGGCCCCGAGCCGCTGAGCGAGTTCTGCCCGCTGTACGCCGAACATGACGAGAACGGCCTCGGCAAGAACCCGGTCACCCAGTTCGACAAGAACGACGTGGAAGAAGTGGGCCTGGTGAAGTTCGACTTCCTCGGCCTGCGCACGCTGACCATCATCGACTGGGCGGTGAAGGCGATCAACAAGCGCCATGAGCGCGCTGGCATCCCGCCGGTGGACATCGCCGCGATTCCGCTCGACGACACGGCTACCTACAAGGACATCTTCGCCAACGGCAACACCGGCGCGGTGTTCCAGTTCGAATCCTCGGGCATGCGCCGCCTGCTGAAGGACGCGCGCCCCGACCGCTTCGAAGACCTGATCGCGCTGGTGTCGCTGTACCGCCCCGGCCCGATGGACCTGATTCCCTCCTTCAATGCGCGTAAGCACGGCCAGGAAGAAATCATCTATCCCGATCCGCGCACCGAAGCGATCCTGAAGGACACCTACGGCATCATGGTGTACCAGGAGCAGGTCATGCAGATGGCGCAGATCGTCGGCGGCTACTCGCTGGGCGGCGCCGACCTGCTGCGCCGTGCAATGGGCAAGAAGGTGCCGGCCGAAATGGCCAAGCACCGCGAGATCTTCCGCGAAGGTGCGGCCAAGGACGGCGTGGACGAGGCCAAGGCCGACGCCATCTTCGACCTGATGGAGAAATTCGCCGGCTACGGCTTCAACAAGTCGCACGCCGCTGCATACGCGCTGGTCAGCTACCAGACCGCATGGCTCAAGCGCCACTACCCGGCCGAGTTCATGGCCGCGACGCTGTCCTCCGACCTGGACAACACCGACAAGGTGGTCGGCTTCCTCGACGAGGTGCGCAACCTCGGCCTGACCGTGCTGCCGCCGAAGGTGAACCAGTCGGCCTTCATGTTCGAAGCGGTCACCCCGGACACGATCCAGTACGGCCTGGGCGCGATCAAGGGTGTCGGCCAGGGTGCCTGCGAAGCGGTGGTGGACGAGCGCCTGAAGGGCGGCGAGTTCAAGGACCTGCTCGACTTCTGCACCCGCGTCGGCTCGGCCAAGCTCAACCGGCGCACGCTGGAAGCGATGATCAACTGCGGTGCGCTGGACGAACTCGGCCACAACCGCGCCTCGCTGATGCTGCAGCTGCCGGAAGTCATCAAGGCCACCGACCAGATGGCACGCGAGCGCGCTTCGGGGCAGAACTCGCTGTTCGGTGGTCCCGACCCGAGCGCGACCACGATCCAGCTGGACCTGCCCCAGGCCGAGGAATGGCCCTTGCTGCAGCGCCTGAACGGCGAGCGGGACACGCTGGGCTTCTACCTCAGCGGCCACCCGTTCGATCCGTGGCGCGACGATGTGCGCGACCTGGTCGGCAACGATCTGGGCGCGGTGGAGAAGATCTGGAGCGCCAACAGCGGGGGCGGCGGTGGCGGCGAGAAGCGCTGGCGCCCGGAAGTGCAGACCGTGCTGGCCGGCCAGGTGGTCGGCGTGCGCCGCAAGGGCGAGAGCCAGATCTTCATCCAGCTGGAAGATGGCCGCGGCCGCGTCGAGTGCAGCGCGTTCTCCGACGCGATGGCCGAGTTCGGCCACCTGATGACCAAGGACCGCATCCTGGTGGTCAAGGGCGGCCTGCGCGAAGACGAGTTCAACGGCGGCTACGCGCTGCGCATCCGCCAGTGCTGGGACTTCGATGAGGTCTGCGCCAACTACGCCACGCGGCTGTCGCTGCGGCTGGACCTGCGCCAGCAGCGCCCGGTCTGGGAGCGCGTCAATGCCCTGCTCGACCGCCATCGCCCGGGCCGCACACCGCTGCGCCTCGACCTGCTGCTGAAGGGCCCGCAGGGTGGCGTCGCCGGCATGCTCGATGTCTCCGGGCAGAGCGCAGTACGCATTGACTCCAAGCTGCTGGAGGCGCTGCGCGCCGACCCGGCCGTGCGCACGCTGAAGGTGCGCTACAGCCCACCATGGGCCAGCTGAGGCGGGCGCTCCGGTTTTGCTGCCCCCCCTGTTCTCCCGTTCCAGATATCAAGGACGATCGCCGATGAAGACCCTGCTGCTCCCGTTCGCCGCCGCGCTGGCGCTGGCTGCCTGCTCGCCGTCGAAGATCGACTTCCAGATCGACAACCCGACCGACACGCCGCTGGCGCTGAGCATTGATGGCAAGGAGCTGCCAGTGGCCGCACAGGGCTCGCGTCCGGTCTCGCTGGCGGTCGGCGAGCATCGCCTGCACACCGACAGACTCGGCGACGTACGCTTCATCGTCTACGTCGATGGCCGCGGCGGCCTGATCAACCCGACCCTGAGCGAATACGTGATTGCCCGCGAGATCTACGTCACCGACGAGAGCAAGCTGAAGAACTTCGGCGTCGGCAACACCGGAATCGAGCTGGGAGGGGTCAACTTCGAGGGCCCGTTCGAGAAGAGCCACGCGCTGTTCATCGACAAGACATGGACCTACGGCGTGCGCGAACCGTTTCCGAAGGAAAAGGTGGTGGCCCACGTCGATTCCAGCGGTGGCCAGATCGTGGCCAAGGTGTTCACCGCGCCGGACTTCATCGCCTACGTTGAAGACGGCATGGGCGCGCCGGGCGCATTCAAGCGTGAACAGCCGGCCGGCTACGTGGCCCCGGCCTACCGCCTGGAACCCGCCCCGGCCAGCCTGCCGGCGCTGGTGCCGGCCTTCGAGGCTCATGCTGCGCCGCTGCGCGAGGTCTATGCGCGCTGGCTGAAGGCGACCACCGCCGATGAACAGAAGGCCCTGCGCAAGCAGGACTTCGCCGCGCAGATGGCGTTCACCTCGGCCACCGCCACCCTCGGCGCCGACCAGGGCCGGGAGGCCAACGAGGCCTACAACGACTTCGTGTCCCAGCGCGGCCAGCTGATGGGCCGCAGCGCGCTGGTGGTGCCCTGAGCTGACTGGCGCGCCCTGCCCGGCTGCGCTACCGTCGCCCTCCAGACGACGGCGTACGGGTGCTTTGCACGCATTCGGCTAGAATTCCCCCCTTCTTTACACGACGGCTTCCGATGAATCCGAACTACCTCGACTTCGAGCAACCCATCGCCGACCTGGAAGCCAAGATCCAGGAACTGCGCAACGCCAGCGCCGGGCCGGCGGTCAATGTCGAGGCGGAAGTGCACGCGCTGCAGGACAAGCTGCGCATGCGCACCGCGCAGATCTTCCGCAACCTGACCTCGTGGCAGGTGCTGCAGCTGGCCCGCCACCCGTCGCGCCCGTACACCGCCGACTACCTGCGCATCATCTGCGATGAGTTCCAGGAGCTGGCCGGTGATCGCGCCTTCGCCGACGACAAGGCCATCATGGGCGGCCTGGCCCGCATCAATGGCCGCTCGGTGATGGTGATCGGCCACCAGAAGGGTCGCGACACCAAGGAAAAGATCAAGCGCAACTTCGGCATGCCCAAGCCGGAGGGCTACCGCAAGGCCCTTCGCCTGATGAAGTTGGCCGAGCGCTTCGGCCTGCCGGTGCTGACCCTGATCGACACCGCCGGCGCCTGGCCGGGCATCGACGCCGAATCGCGAGGCCAGTCCGAAGCGATCGCGCGCAACCTGATCGAGATGGCCGAACTGAAGGTGCCGATCATCTGCACCGTGATCGGTGAAGGCGGCTCCGGCGGCGCGCTGGCGCTGGGCGTGGGCGACCGCACCGTGATGCTGGAATACGCGGTGTACTCGACCATCACCCCGGAAGGCTGCGCGTCTATCCTGTGGAAGGACGCCGGCAAGGCCAAGGATGCTGCCGAGCAGCTGGGCCTGACCGCTCCACGCCTGAAGAGCCTGGGCCTGGTCGACAAGGTCGTGCGCGAGCCGACCGGCGGCGCCCACCGCAACCCGACGCAGATGGCCAAGCGCCTGAAGGCGGTGCTGCTGAACGAACTGGACGCGCTGGAAAAGCTGTCCACCGAACAGCTGCTGGAACAGCGCTACGCGCGCCTGCGCAGCTACGGCACCTACGAAGCGGCCTGATCGGCCACGTTGCCTGTCTGTAGAGTCGGGCCATGCTCGACTCTGCAAGGGCCCATCCACGCATGGCGTGGATGGACGCGGCATGTCCACGCAGGGCGTGGATCCAGGGCCTTAGAACGGCTTGGCCAGCACCAGCCACACGATCGGAATGAACGCCAGCAGTGGGATCTCGTTGATCCAGCGCAGTGCGCGCGACGACGGCAGCGCGCGGCCCTTGGCCACGCCCTTCAGCAGCTGCCCGATCCAGATGAAGTACGCCAGCAGGGCCACCACCAGCCCCAGCTTGGCGTGCAGCCAACCGGCGCCGCCCGGCGCGACCATGGTCGGGAAATCGGGAATGATCTTGTAGCCCAGCCACAGCGCCAGGCCCAGCAGGAAGGCCAGGCCGAACATCGAATGGCCGAAGCGGTACAGGCGCAGGCCCATCAGCTGCAGGCGCTCGGTCACTGCCGGTTGCCCCGCCGTCTCGGCCAGGTTCACCAGGATGCGCGGCAGATAGAACACCGTGGCCATCCACGCCACCACGAACACGATGTGGAAGGTCTTCACCCAGTAGTAGCTCTGCATGCGCTCGCTCCGGCGGCTGGCGTAGATGGGCGGCCATTCTCGCATGCCATGGCCGATCCCCTCCGCGCGACGCCGCCGCGACGGATCGACGCATGGCGCGCCGCGACGCCGTACGATAGGCGCCGTTTTCCCGACCGCACGACGCCTGCATGGACAAGACCTACGACGCCGCCTACTTCCAGCGCTGGTACCGCCGCGCCGACATCGGCGGCAGCGCCCGCCTGGCGCGCAAGGTGGCCCTGGCCGTGGCCAGCGCCGAGTACTACCTGGAACGACCGATCCGCAGCGTGCTGGACATCGGCTGCGGCGAAGGCGCCTGGCGCGCTCCGCTGCTGAAGCTGCGTCCGAAGGTCGAATACCTCGGCTTCGACAGCAGCGAGTACGCTGTGCGCCGCTACGGGCGCACCCGCAACCTGCACCTGGCCGGCTTCGGCGATTTCGCCTGGCTGCGGCCCTGCGCCCCGGTCGATCTGCTGGTGTGTTCGGACGTGATGCACTACGTGCCCGATCGGGAGCTGCGTGCCGGCCTGGCCGGTGTGGCCGAGCTGACCGGCGGTGTGGCCTTCCTGGAAACCTTTGCCGCCGAGGACGAGTTCGACGGCGACCACGAGGGCTTCCAGGCCCGCCCGGCGCGCAGCTACCGCCGGCTGCTGGCACGGCATGGCCTGCAGCCGGTGGGGTCGCACTGCTGGCTCGGCCCCGCCCTGGCCGGAGACGCGGCGGCGCTGGAACGGGTGTGAATCCGGATTCATTATTTTCAGCCAACTTAACCTGCGGGACACCCGGATGGGATATGCTGCGCGGCAACATATGACCATACATATTCGGTCGTCATGCTCTATCAACTGCACGAACTGACCCGCAACCTGCTCGCCCCTTGGGTGCACCAGGCCCAGGCCAACGCCAAATTCTTCGCCAACCCGGGCCACTGGTGGTCGCAGATGCCGGGTGCCGATCGGCTGGCCGCGGTCAACGAATTGTTCCATCGCATCGGCAAGGATTACGAGAAGCCCGAATGGGGCATCAACGAAATCGAGGTCGATGGCGAGCGCGTGCCGATCGTCGTGCACGAAGAAGTGAGCAAGCCGTTCTGCAAGCTGCTGCGCTTCAAGCGCCACAGCAATGAAGCCGACCAGCTGCACACGATGCTCAACCAGCCGTTCGTGCTGGTGGTGGCGCCGCTGTCCGGCCACCACGCCACCCTGCTGCGCGATACTGTGCGCACCCTGCTGCGCGACCACCGCGTGTACGTCACCGACTGGGTGGATGCGCGCATGGTGCCGGCCAGCGAAGGCGAGTTCGGCCTGGACGACTACATCGCCTACATCCAGGAATTCATCCGCCACCTCGGCGTCGAGCGCCTGCACGTGGTCAGCGTGTGCCAGCCGACCGTGCCGGTGCTGGCCGCGGTTTCGCTGATGGCCAGCCGAGGCGAACCGACGCCGCGCACGCTGGTGATGATGGGTGGCCCGATCGATGCGCGCTGCAGCCCGACCGCAGTGAACAACCTGGCCACGCAGAACCCGCTGTCGTGGTTCGAGAACAACGTCATCCACACCGTGCCGCCGAGCTATCCCGGCGCCGGCCGCCGCGTGTATCCCGGTTTCCTGCAGCACGCCGGCTTCCTGTCGATGAACCCCAGCCGTCATTTCAGCTCGCACTGGGATTTCTACACTGACCTGGTCAAGGGCGACCTGGAAGACGCCGACGCGCACCGTCGTTTCTATGACGAGTACAACGCGGTGCTGGACATGCCGGCCAAGTACTACCTGGATACCATCCGCGTGGTGTTCCAGGACTTCCTGCTGCCGCGTGGCGAGTGGGTGGTCAATGGCGAAAAGGTCGATCCGTCGGCGATCCGTGACACCGCCCTGCTGAGCATTGAAGGCGAGCTGGACGACATCGCCGGCCTCGGCCAGACCGAAGCTGCGCAGGCGCTGTGCACCGGCATTGCTGCTGACCGCCGCGAGCATTTCATCGTCGCAGGTGCCGGCCATTACGGCATCTTCAGCGGCCGCCGCTGGCGCGAGGTGGTGTACCCGAAGGTGCGCGACTTCTTCGCCGCGCATGCCGAAGCCCCAGCGGCGAAGGCAACGAAGAAAAAGAGCAACGTCACCCCGTTGCGGCGCAAGGCGGGGTAGTCCCCGCTCTGCCCGGAAGCCCGGGTCGGATCCCTTTCCAACGGAAAGGGCTCTGACCCAGTTCGACCGGATCCCCCCTACCGCCTACAGTCGCACCAGCAGGTGCTTGGCGATCAACCCGTGCAGCTTGCCGATGCCGCGCGCCAGATGCATCGTCAACAGCAACAGCAGCACGCCCACCGCGGCGACCGCGATCGCCACCAGCGGCGATGCAGCCATCGGCAGTACATTCACGCCATCGACGTACACGCCCGGAATCTCGCCACTGAAGATCGCCGCCACCGGCGCCCAGATCAGGCCCAGCGACAGCGACAGCAGCGTCACCGCGATGGTGAAGTAGACCACGCCCAGCGGCAGCATCAGCACGAAGTACAGCAGCGTCAGCCAGGTGCGGCCATCGGTGAACATGTCGCCGATGCGCTGCAGCCAGCTGCGGCTGCGGTCGGTGTAGCGCGGACGGCGCGGCATGCGCTCGCCCAGCAGCGCTTCCACCAGCCGCCCTTCCAGCAGCGCCAGCCCGCGCACCGAGCCGAAGAACAGCACGGTCAGCGGAATGCCGACGATCAGGATCAGCAGGCCCAACGACAATGACAGGCCGGTCACCACCCAGGTGAAGAAGAAGATGCCGGTAGCCAGCGACAGCAGCATGTAGAACAGCGCGCCGTAGGTATGCGGATCGGCCACCACGCCAAAGAAGCGCGCCAGCAGCGAACGTTGCACAGGCGCCGGCGGCGGTGCGGCCGGCTCGACGCCACTGGCTTCCGCCGCCGCACGCAGCACCGGCGCGGTATCCGCACGCGGCGTACGCAGCGCGCGGTTCACCGTCACTTCGGTCTCGCGGTAGATCTCGGCCACTTCGTCCGGCGCACCGTAGCTGCCGGCCACGTCAGCGATCACCTCGGCCTCGCTGCGGCCGGGCTGCGCAGCCAGCTCCGAACGCAGGTACTCCTCGGCGTCGTAGAGCGCATCCTGCACCATCGCCGGGTCGGCGCCTTCCAGCGCCGCCCGCAGCTGCGCCAGGTACTGTGGAATGGTGTTCGGCAGGGCAACGCCTGCCAGGCTCGGGTCGTTCATTGCGGTACCCCCTCCAACACGGAATCGACGGAATCGCGGGTGGCCTGCCAGGCCTGGCGCCACTGCGCCAGCACCTGAAGGCCACGATCATTGATGCGGTAGTAGCGCCGCGGTGGCCCGCTGCTGGATGGCTCGACATGGCTTTCCAGCAGCCCGGCGCCTTCCAGGTTGCGCAGCACCGGGTACAGCGCGCTCTGCTTGCCGCTCAGCACGCCCTCGCCCACCCGCTCCAGCTCCTTGGCAATGAGGTAGCCGTACAGCGGCTCGCCGGCCCGGGCCAGCACCGCCAGCAGGGCCAGCGACACCGTTCCGGCGCTCAGCTCCTTCTGGAACTTTTTCAGCTGGACATCGTCTTCGACCATGACCGGCCCTCCACTACGTTGAAGTCCACAGTAGTGCGAAGTTCGCCATAGCGAATGTGTCGTTAGTCATCCTGCCGGTTGGCGAGACCGGTGCGCTCGCGCAGAATCGAACCCTCGTTCATGTTCCGGGGATCCCATGCCGCACCGCCGTCGCCTTGCCCTGACCGCCCTCGCCCTGGCCTGCCTGCTGCCCTCGCTGGCCAGCGCGGCCGCCCCGTACCGCAGCCCGCAGCAGATCCTCGACGCCTCGGCGGCCAGCGACTGGCGCACTCCGGACCCGGCCAACCTGCTGTATATGGACCTGCCGGCCGGGCGGGTGATCATCGAGCTGGCACCGCAGTTCGCTCCGCGCCATGTCGCCAACATCCAGACCTTCGCCCATGAGCACTTCTGGGATGGCACCAGCATCTACCGCTCACAGGACAACTTCGTGGTGCAGTTCGGCGACGCTGACGCCGATGACGCGGCCAAGGCCAGGCCGTTCGGCAGCGCCGCGCGCAAGCTGCCGGCCGAGTTCGAACGCGCCAGCGCCGGCCTGAAGGTGAGCGTGCTGCCGGACCGTGACGGCTGGGCGGCACAGACCGGTTTCGTCGACGGCTTCCCGGTCGGCCAGGACCCGCAGGCCGGCAAGGCCTGGCTGGCGCACTGCTACGGGATGCTCGGTGCCGGCCGCAGCAACGAGGAAGACAGCAGCATCGGTGCTGAACTGTACGTAGTGACCGGCCAGTCACCGCGCCAGCTGGACCGCAACATCACCCTGGTCGGCCGCGTGCTGAAGGGCATGGAGCTGCTCAGCGCGATCCCGCGTGGGCCGGCGCCGATGGGCTTCTACACCGACCCGAAGCTGCGCACGCCGATCGTGTCGATCCGCCGCGCCAGCGATGTGCCGGTGGCCGAGCGCACACCGATCCAGGTGCTGCGCACCGATTCGAAGACCTTCGCCGAGACGGTGGAGGCGCGACGCAATCGCGTGGATGACTTCTACAAGCGCCCGGCGGGGCATATCGATCTCTGCAATGTGCCGGTGCCGGTGCGGTAGGAGCCTGGCTTCCTGCACGTGGCGCGTGCTGAAGGTGCTTCATTGTTCATGGGCGTCACTTTTCTTTTCGCGCGAAAAGAAAAGTAACCAAAAGAAACGCGCCGCCAGGTCGCGAGCCGCCGCGCTTCGCACGTCGGTTCCCTGCGCTTCTCGGTGAATCAGGGGACGGTGCCGAACTCGCTGCGCTCAGACATCGGCACCTCTTCGCCCCTGATTCCCCTGCGATGCTCGGCTTGCTCAAGGCGGATTCAAGATCAAGGGCAGAAGCGGTCGCTTCGCTCGCCGGGCCTGGCCCGGCGCTACCCAATATCGTCGTGCAGCTGTAGCCTTTGATCTGGGTCCGCCTTGAGCGAGCCGAGCACCGCAGGTCCGGCGAGGGCGAAGAGGCGCGGGTGTTTGAGCGCAGCGAGTTCCCGCGCCGTCCCTCGACGGGCCGAGGAGCGCAGGGTACCGGTGCGCAGCGCCGGCTCGCGGCCGGCGGCGCGTTTCTTTTGGTTACTTTTCTTTGCGTACAAAGAAAAGTAACGCCCATGAACAATGAAGCACCTTCAGCACGCGCCACGCGCAAAACGCCAACGCCTCAGCCCTTCTGACTCACCGCCACGCTACCCAGAATCAACGCACCGGCAATCAGCATCTGCACCGTCACCGCCTCGCCCAGGAACATCCACGCAAACGCCGCGCCGAACAGCGGAATCAGGTAGGTCACCGTCGATGCGCGCGATGGTCCGATGCGACCGATCAGGCGGTAGAACATCAGGAAGGCCAGGCCGGTACAGGCCACGCCCAGCGCAATCGCCGCGCCCCAGGCCTTCAGCGGAATGGCGGCATGCGGCCAGTGGCTCACCGCCATCGGCAGCATCCACAGCGAAGCACACGACAACGTCGCCGCCGCAGCCGCTGCCGATGGCAGGCCGGTCATGTGGCGCTTCACCAGGTTCACGCCCAGCCCGTACAGCAGCGACGCCGCAGCGCCGGCGATCACCGCAGCGCCGATGCTCAAGCCGGAAACCTTGGCCGTGGCCAGCACCACCACGCCAGCGAAGCCGACCAGCAAGGCACCGGCGCGGCGCATGCCGATCTTCTCGCCGAAGAACAGAAAGGCGATCAGCGCGGCGAACAGCACCGTCATGGCATTGCAGATCGCACCGATCGCGGCCGGTGCCTGTTCGGCGGCATAGGCGAACAGCACGAACGGCAGCGCCGAGTTGATCAGGCCAATCGGCGCCAGCCACAGCCAGCGACGCGGCGGGAACTGCGCGCGGGCGCGCCACAGGAACGGCAGCAGCACCAGCGCGCCCAGCACCAGCCGCACCTCGACCAGCGCGAACGGGCCGAACGACGGCACCGCCACGCGCATGAACAGGAACGAGCAGCCCCAGATGGCGCCCAGCAGGGTCAACTCCAGCGGTGTGCGCCAATCGCGCTCGGCCGCCTGTGGGACCGCATTCATGCTTTGCCTCCGTCCATCGTCAATTGCTCGCCAAGGCAGACAGGATCGGGCGCAGACACCCGCCGCACAAGCGCGTAGTATCGCTGCCAGCCACAAATCTGGTTTGAGGCTGGACATGCAGCTACGCCCTTCCCTGCTCCCCGCGCTGGCCGTGTTCGCAGTCGCGGCCCGCCACCAGAACTTCGCCCAGGCGGCGCAGGAACTGCACCTGACCGCCAGCGCGGTCAGCCACCATGTGCGTCGCCTGGAGGAGGTGCTGGAGACCCGGCTGTTCCTGCGCCACGCCCGCGGCGTGCGCCTGACCGCTGAAGGCCGGCAGTTGGCAGACGCCGCCAGCGCGGCATTCACCGACGTCGCCGCAGTCGCCCACCACCTGCACCCGGATGCCGACAGCGTGCCACTGCGGCTCACCACGCTGCGCTCGCTGTCCTACTGCTGGCTGTTGCCACGCCTGCCGCGCTTCACCCAGGCGCATCCGCACATCCGCATCGAACTGCATACCGGCAGCGGGCTGGATCGCTACGACGACAACGGCCCGGAGGTCGGCATCCGCTACGGACTGGGCCAATGGCCCGGCCTGCGCGCGCAGCATCTGATGGACGACTATCTGTTCCCGGTGGCCTCACCCGCGCTGGCCGGCGTCGAGACCCTGGACGACCCGGCGCGGATCGCCGAGCTGCCACTGCTGACCGACCTGTCGCCACAGGGCTGGCGCGACTGGTTCCGCCATGCCGGCGTGCGCCCGCCCTCGCCACTGCCACCGATGCATACCTTTGCCGACAGCACCGATGCGATGCGCGCGGCGGTGTACGGCATGGGCGCGGTGCTGGCACGCACCCACGTCGCCCAGCCCTATCTGCAACGCTATGAAGTGGTGCGCCTGCCCGGCCCGGCGCTGAAGGCCCGCTATGCCTATTACGTGGTGCATGCCGAAGGGCAGCCGCCGAGTCGTGCGGCGCGCCTGTTCATCGACTGGTTGCTGGAGCAGGCGCAGGACGAGCGCACGCCCATCCCCGCGCTGCCGGACAGCCTGCTGGGGCGCCCGGCCACGCGCGGCTGACTGCGCCCTCACCCGCTCTTTGCTTCGCGCTGGCTAGGCTGCAGGCGAACCCTCCCACGTGCCCCTGACATGAGCCTGCTGCGACTGCGCATCACCGGAACCGAAGACGACGCCCGCGCCATCAGCGATCTGCTGCTTGGCCTTGAGGGCATCGAGCATGTCGAGGAAACCGACGACCTGATGCCGCACATGGATGACGATGATTCCAGTTCGGCCGGGCTGTCTGATGACATCGGCCCGGGCATCCACGAACTGGAAGTGGAAGTCGGCAACGAGAGCACCGCGCAGAAAGTGCGTGACGCGGTGCAGGAGCTGGCGCTGGAACTGGATGTCTTCATCGAGTACGAAACCGACGAAGGATGAGCATCCGCCGGGCATGGCCCGGCGCTACGTTCTGCAGATTCCGGCAGCGCCGGTCCACGACCGGCGCGCGCATCGTTCGATCACGCCTTGCGACGGCGGCGACGCCACCAGGCACGCACGCCCCATCCTGCAATCAACGCCAGTACCGCCACCGGCAGCAAGGCCGCCGCCGCACGGATCAGGAACGCCACGCTGGTGCTGAGAATGCTGCCCGACTCGCTCAGCGCCTGGCCGATCTCGCTGCGGCTGCGCTGGCCCGAGGTGGTGCCGAAGTGCAGCGTCACCAGCTGGGTATCGATGCGACGGCGCTGCTGCGCGGAATCCTTGTTGGCCTGTTCGACACCCGCCTCGATCTCCGACAGGCGCGTGGTGATCGCCATCAGGTCTTCGATCTTCAGATCCTTGCGATCCTGGTAGGACAACAGCCGCGCATGCTCCTTCTCCAGCCGTGCCTTGGTCAGCGCGGTATCGGCCACCTGCTGTGCGAGGTCTTCGGCGCGCGTGCTGCGCGATTGCAGCTTGCCGCCTTCACCCGCCATCGTGATCAGCGGCTCGGTGCCCTTCGGTGCAATGCGGACCTTGACCTCGCCGCTGGGCTGCTCGCCACTGCGCTGATCAACCTGCAGCACCGCACAATCCCCGAACTTCGCGCTTTGGCAGGCCTGCGCCACCTGCTGGATGCGCGGTGCGATCTGCGCAGCGTCCAGCTGTATCTGCACGTCATGCTCGTAGGCCAGGAACGCACCTTCCGGCGAAGCGACCGCGGCTTCGGCACCACCTCCGGCATCGGCCGCCATGTCGCCATGCTTTCCGCACGCCGCCAACGCCAGCAGCAGCACCGGCATCGCCACCCCGCGCGTCCACGCGCACACCGGCCTCACAGTGCGGCTCCGTCGTACGACGTCACCGCCAGGCCCGCCAGGTCCACCTGCGGCACGCAGCGCACGTTCACCGCCACCATCGGCGTGCCGCTGCGTGGATCGACCGCCTCGCTGTAGGGGGCGATGCCGCACTCGCGGCAGTGATGGTGGTCGATATGGGCCTTGTTGAAGTGATAGGTGGCCACGTCCGCCGGATCGGTGGTCAACTGGAACGCCTCGCGCGGGGCGAACCACAGCAGGCTGCCACGGCGCCGGCACATCGAGCAGTTGCAATCGATCACATCGCTGATCGGCGCCTGTGCTTCCACGGTGAATGCGATCCTGCCGCAATGGCAGCTTCCCTGGTATTGCATGTCCTGCACTCCGATGGAGGGTCCTTGTCGGCGACCATGGTAATCCTATGGCACGGGGACAAAGCAGCGCCGCGGCCCTATGCTCGGGGTTTGACCCTGTACAGGAACGCCGATGCGCCCGCATCTCCTTGCCCTCGCCCTGGTGGCCGCGCTGGCCGGTTGCCAGCCGGCCGACGCCCCGACCAACGCTTCCACCCCGGCCGCCAACCAGCAGGCCGGTGACGCGGCAGCCGATGCCGCCTTCGCCGACCTGTCCAAGCGCGCCCTGGATACCTGGATGCAGCTGTCACCGGTCAGCGCCACCCAGATCGGCGACCACCGCTACGACAGCGAGCTGGACGACCTGAGCGCCACCGGCCAGCAGAAGACCGTGGCCGCCTACAAGGCTCTGCTGGGCGAGCTGGACAAGATCGACGTGGCCAAGCTGGGCCGCGAGAACCAAGTGGACGCGGCGATCCTGCGCAACCAGCTGCAGTCGGAAATCTGGAACGCCGAAGTGCTGCAGTCCGGCAAGTGGGACCCGCAGCTGTACAACGGCATTGCCGGCAGCGCGATCTACGGCCTGATGGCACGCGAATTCGCCCCACTGCCGGAGCGCCTGAAGTCGGCCACCGCGCGCATGGAAAAGCTGCCCGCGATCTTCGCCCAGGCCCGCGAGAACCTGGACCCGGCGCGCGTGCCGAAGATCCATGCCGAGACCGTGGCCAAGCAGAACAAGGGCATCCTCAGCATCGTCGATACCTTCATCACCCCGCACATCGGCGAATTGCCGCAGGCCGACCAGCAGCGCCTGCAGGCCGCCATCGATGGGCTGAAGAAGGCGGTGGACGAGCAGCAGACCTGGCTGGACAAGACCCTGGTGCCGAACGCCAAGGGCGACTTCCGCATTGGTGCGGAAAAGTACGACCAGAAGCTGAAGTTCGCGCTGAGCTCATCGCTGTCGCGCCAGGAAATCGGTGAGCGTGCGCGCGCCGAACTCAAGCGCGTGCGCGAAGACATGTACGGCATCGCGCAGACCGTGCTGAAGGACAAGCCGGGTGCGCCGGAGATGCCGGCCCAGCCGACCGACGAGCAGCAGCAGAAGGCGATCGAGGCCGCGCTGGAACTGGCCTACGCCGACAAGCCGGCACGCGACAAGGTGGTCGACGATGCCAAGGCCGCGCTGGAGCAGTCCACCGCGTTCGTGCGCGAGCACGACCTGGTGACCCTGCCGGACGCGCCGGTGGACATCATCCTGATGCCGGAATTCCAGCGTGGCGTGGCCGTGGCCTACTGCGATTCGCCGGGCCCGCTGGACAAGAACCTGAAGACCTTCTACGCCGTGTCGCCGATTCCGGACGACTGGAACGACAAGCAGGTCGACTCGTTCCTGCGTGAGTACAACTCGCGCATGATCCACCTGCTCAGCATCCACGAAGGTACCCCGGGCCACTACCTGGAAGGCTGGCATTCGGCCAAGTTCCCCTCCACCCTGCGTGCGGTGCTGCGTTCAGGCCTGTTCGCCGAAGGCTGGGCGGTCTACACCGAGCGCATGATGCAGGAGCAGGGTTACCTCAACAACGACCCGCTGTTCCACCTGGTGCAGCTGAAGTTCTACCTGCGCACGATCTCCAACGCGATCCTCGACCAGGGGGTGCACGTGGACAACTGGGATCGCGAAAAGGCGATGCACCTGATGACCCACGATGCGTTCCAGCAGGAAAGCGAGGCGGCCGGCAAGTGGGTGCGTGCACAGCTGACGTCGGCGCAGCTGCCGACCTATTTCGTCGGCGCGCAGGAACACTTCGACACCCGCAAGGCGGTGCAGGAAAAGCTGGGCGACAAGTTCAACCTGAAGGCCTACCACGACCAGGTGCTGTCCTACGGCGCACCGCCGGTGCGCTTCGCCCGCCAGCTGATGCTGGACCAGCCGATCGAGTGATCGGTCGGGTGTGAGATGGAAACAGAACGGCCCGGGGAGACCCGGGCCGTTTCTGCATGCGGCGGCGGGAGCCGCGGCTGCATCACGCACCGGCAACATGTACAGGCGCATCGTTCGCCGGGTTCCCCCTTCCGTCGGCGTCCATGCCTCTCCCCCTGTTCCGTCTTGCACTGCTGCCCACGCTGCTGGCCAGTACCTGTGCCCTCGCCGCCTGCCCTCCACCACCGCCCGGCCAACCGGACATCCGTGCGCTGGGCTACTACAACGACAAGGCCGGCTCGGTGATCGACCCGGCACTGCACCAGCAGAACCACGATGCCACCGCGCCACTGGACCGCTATGCCACCGACGTGGCGCGCATGAGTGACGACTACCTGCGTGATGGTGATCGCGCCGCTGCGCAGTGCACGCTGGCCTGGCTCGGCGCCTGGGCGAAGGACGGCGCGATGCTCGGGCAGATGATCCGGGTCAACAACGACCAGTCGTTCTACATGCGGCAGTGGATGCTCGATGCGGTGGCCATGGCCTACCTGAAAGTGCATGACCAGGCCGACCCGCAGCAGCGCGCGCGCATCGATCCATGGCTGCAGCAGCTGGCACGCGCCAACCTGAGCTATTGGGACAACCCGAAGCGGCGCCGCAACAACCACTACTACTGGGGCGGACTGGGCGTGCTCGCCACTGGCCTGGCCACCGATGACCAGACCCTGTGGCAGTCCGGCCACGCCGCCTTCCAGAAGGGCATCGATGACATCCAGGACGATGGCAGCCTGCCGCTGGAAATGGCGCGCGGGCAGCGTGCCCTGCACTATCACGACTACGCGCTGGCGCCGCTGGTGATGATGGCCGAGCTGGCGCGGCTGCGCGGCCAGGACTGGTACGCCAGCCGCGATCACGCCATCGACCGCCTCGCGCGGCGCGTCATCGAAGGCAGCAAGGACCCGGCGTGGTTCAACCAGCAGACCGGCGTTGCACAGCTGCCGCTGCAGGCCAGTGGCTGGGTCGAGTTCTATCGACTGCGCTCGCCCGATGGCGGCCTGTTCGAAGCCGCGCATGCGCGTGGCCCGTTCCGCTCGCCGCGATTGGGCGGCGACCTGACCCTGATGGCCACTCACGGCATCGTGCGCACGCGCCTGCGCTAGCCGCACACCTCAGCGGGCCGCTGGTTGCAAAAGGCGCTGAAACTCCGCGACGGTGCAGCCCTGCGCTGCGCAGCCCGGCACCCGCAACGCGACACGGCCCGGCGGCTGCGTCCCGGTCAGCGGCTGTGCGTCCCGCAGCTGTGCAGTGGTCGGGTAGACGTAGGCCAGGCGGATCCGCTCTCCGCCGCTGTGGCGGGCACGCCAGCGCTCGAACTGCAGCAGGCCTCCGATCGGCGTCTTCTCGTACTGGCCCGGCAGCGTGTAATCGGTGATGCCCAGCGCCGCCAGCACGGAGCCGATGTTGGAGTCATGGCCGACCAGGAGGGTCACCTTCGGCAAGGCCGGATCCTTCAACAGCGCATCCACGCGCGCCAGCAGCGGTGCGGCCACATCACGAGCAACTTCAGGGGTACCGAACAGGATGTCCTGGTAGCGATTGCGGATCTGCGCCAGCGCCAGCCATTGCGCCTCGCCGTTCAAGCGGCCCCAGCCTTCGCGCAGCGTGGCATCAGCCTGGTAGTGCTCCATCAGCAGGGCATCCACCACCCCGTTGGCCAGCGCCAGCGAGCCGGACGCCCGCGGCTCCTTGCCCGGTTCTGCGCTGAAGGTGGTATCGGCCAGGGTCAGATGACAGTCGCTGCGGTCCTTGCACGCCGCCGACTGCGGGTAGTGGGTGATCGCCTCCACCAACGACAGCGATGGCAGCAGCCCTGCATGCGCCAATGCCTGCTGCATCGCCGACCGCGCGCGTTCGCGGAACGCCACGTCATCGCGGTGAATCACCGGATTGAACATCGGGTCCATCGTGCCCAGCGGCGTGCGCTGCTCGATCGCAACAGCGCAGCCCGGGAACGCGCCGGCAACGAAGAACTGTGCAGTGGCCTGGGTGCGTTGCAGGCTGTTGGCATGGGCGTGGAAATCACCTGGCTGCGGGCAATCCGATGCCGGCAGCAGCTGTGCCTGGCGCAGCCACTGTCCAATGTAGCGGCCCATGTAGACCTCCAGCACCCCGCCCTTGGTGGTGAGCTCGCCCGGTGCCACGTCCCACCGTGGCCAGGTTTCGGGGGTCGCGTTGGCGAGCGCGCCGGAGGCCACCACCGGCGCGCGCAGGTTGTGGCGGCTGAGCAGGATGACCTGCTGCAGCTGCTCCTCCGCGACCGGTGCAGCCATCGCGGTCGCAGTGCTCACGCCCAGCGCGAGCGCGAGCGCGAGCGCGAGCAACAGGGAGCGCAGAGGGCGGATCATGCAGGTCTCCAGAAGCACGCTGGGGTCAAAGCCCTTTGCTTCGCAAAGGGATCCGACCCCAAGGGATACAGGGCCGGGGTCATTGATCGGCGGCGACAAAACCACCGGTCTGCCGCGCCCACAAGCGGGCGTAGAGGCCGCCGGCCGCAATCAGCTCGGCATGGGTTCCGGTCTCGACGATGCGGCCCTGGTCCATCACCACCAGCCGGTCCATGCGCGCGATGGTCGACAGCCGGTGCGCGATCGCGATCACCGTCTTGCCACCCATCAGTTCGTCCAGGCTGTCCTGGATGGCCGCTTCCACTTCCGAATCCAGCGCCGAGGTCGCTTCGTCCAGCACCAGGATCGGTGCGTCCTTCAGCAGTACGCGGGCAATGGCGATGCGCTGGCGCTGGCCACCGGACAGCTTCACGCCGCGCTCGCCGACATGCGCGTCGTAGCCGCGCCGGCCCTGTCCGTCCACCAGTGTGTCGATGAAGCTGGCCGCACGCGCCTTGGCCACGGCCGCGTGCAGTTGCTCGTCGCTGGCATCCGGGCGGCCGTACAGCAGGTTGTCGCGGATCGAGCGATGCAGCAGCGAGGTGTCCTGGGTGACCACGCCGATCTGCTGGCGCAGGCTTTCCTGGGTGACGTACGCGATGTCCTGATCGTCGATCAGGATGCGGCCGCTTTCCAGGTCGTACAGGCGCAGCAGGATGTTGACCAGGGTCGACTTGCCGGCGCCGGACGGACCGACCAGGCCGATCTTTTCGCCGGGCTTCACCACCAGGTCCAGGCCGGCGATCACGCCGCCCTTCTTGCCGTAGTGGAAATGGATGCCCTCGAAGTGCACGCCGCCACGGGTCACCTGCAGCGGCACCGCATCGTCGCGGTCCTGCACGGTCAGCGGCTGGGCGATGGTGGTGATGCCATCCTGCACCGTGCCGATGTCCTCGAAGATGCCGTTGATGGTCCACATGATCCAGCCGGACATGTTGTGGATGCGGATCACCAGGCCGGTGGCCAGGGTGATCGCGCCCACGGTGATGTGCCCGCCATTCCACAACCACAGCGCCAGCCCGCAGGTACCGGCGATCAGGAAACCGTTGACGATGGCGATGGTCAGGTCCATGCCGGTGGTGATGCGGGTCTGCGCGCGGTGCTTGACCGCCAGTTCCTGGATCGACTCGGCCACGTAGGCCTGCTCACGCCCACCGTGGGCGAACAGCTTCAGCGTGGGGATGTTGGTATAGCCATCGACGATGCGGCCCATGGCCTTGGAACGTGCTTCGGAGGCGATCCACGCCCGCTCCTTCGCGCGCGGCACGAAGTAGAACAGGATCACTGCATAGGCCAGCAGCCACAGGATCAGCGGCACCATCAGCCGCCAGTCGGCCTGCGCGAACAGGTACAGCGCCGTGCCGGTGTAGACCACGATATACCAGAGCGAATCGACCATCTGCACCGCCGATTCGCGCAGCGAGGTACCGGTCTGCATCACGCGGTTGGCGACGCTGCCGGCGAAGTCGTTCTGGAAGAAACTCAGGCTCTGCCGCACCACGTAGTTGTGCATCAGCCAGCGCGAGCGGTTGCTCAGTCCGGGCACGATGGCCTGGTTGACCAGCAGGTTGTGCAGGCCGACCAGGATCGGCCGCGCGATGACCGTGATGAACAGCATCCAGCCCAGTTCATTGGCGTGGCGCTTGAAGAAGTCGGCGCCCGGCTGCTCGGCGACCATGTCGACGATGCGGCCCAGGTAATCGAACATCGCCACTTCCACCAGCGCCAGCAGCAGCCCGGCGATGAGCGTGGCCAGCAGCACCGGCCACACCGGGCGCAGGTAGTGCAGGTAGAACGGCAGCACCTTGCGTGGTGGCATGCGCCCGTCCACGGGCGGGAACACCGGAATCAGGGATTCAAACCAACGGAACATCGCATTCCCTCGCCAACATTAGCCGGCGGAGTATCCCATGCCGCATGTGTACGCCGGCCGACGATGCCGCGGCGCCGGTAGTGCCGGCCGCTGGCCGGCAATCCCATGATCGCCGCAAGCATCGCGAGGATGCCGGCCAGCGGCCGGCACTACCCCTTACGTTGCCGGAGTGAACAGCAGATCCTGGAAATCGAAACTGAAATCGGTCAGGTCGGAGATCGGCTGCATGCGTACCTCGCGCACCTTGCCGTCCGGGTCCAGGCTGAAGTTCACGAACGCATCGGCGTTGAGCGAACGATCATCCCAGCGCACGATGAAGGTGTCGTGCTGCCAGTGCTCCAGGCGCCCACTCAGCTGTGCAGTCTTCATGAAGCGCAGGCGCAGGCCCTTGCCCTCGCCACGGATCTGCATGTCGCCATACCAGCGGTCGCGGAACGTGCCGGTGTAACCGGCCAGCGCCAGCGACGGCGTGCTGCGCTTGTCACGCGCGGCCTGGTGCTTGGCCCAGGCTTCATCGGCCTTGTCCTGGCCCTTGGCCACAGCCTTGGCATAGGCGTCCACCCAGTCGTGCTTCTCGCCGCCCAGGTAGGCATCGAGCACGCTCAGGGTGATGGCGTTGAACGCCGCGCCCACTTCCTGGTTGGTCAGCACCACCACGCCCAGCTTCTCGCCCGGCACCAGGGTCAGCCGCGAGACCATGCCCGGCCAGCCACCGGTGTGCCAGACCAGCTTCTGCCCACGGTAATCGCTCAGGGTCCAGCCTTCGCCGTAGCCGGCGAAATTGGCTCGCGCCGGTGCCAGCTCCGGCACGCTCGGCGCCGGGATCGACTGCGGCGTGATCATCCGCCACATCTGCTGCTGGCTCTTTTCACTGAACAGCGGCGTGCCGTCGGCCAGCTTGCCTTCGGCCAGCTGCACCTTCATCCAGCGCGCCATGTCATGCACGCTGGAATAGATGCCACCGGCGCCGGCGTTGTTCGACCAGGTCAGCGGCGCAACGGTGCGCAGGTCCTTGAAATCGTACTTGGCGTGGCCGACGGCGGCCTTGTCGCCCGGCTTCAGGTGATCGGCGTTGTAGCGGGTGCCGGACATGCCGACCTTGTCGAAGATGCGGGTCTGCAGGAACTGCTGGTAGCTCATGCCGGAGACATGCTCGATCACCTGCTGGGCCACCGCGTACAGGATGTTGTCGTACGCATAGCTTTCGCGGAAACCGCCCTTCAGCGGCACCTTGCCCAGCCGCTCTACGACTTCGGCGTTGCTGTAGGACGTGGCCGGCCAGAACAGCAGGTCGCCAGCGCCCAGGCTCAGGCCACTGCGGTGCGAGAGCAGGTCGCGGATGGTCATCTGCCCGGTCACGAACGGGTCGGACATGCGGAACGACGGCAGGTGGTCGATCACCTTGTCGTCCATCTTCAGCTTGCCGTCTTCGGCCAGCAGGTTCAGCGAGGTTGCGGTGAACGCCTTGGTATTGGACGCAATGGCGAACAGGGTGTCGGCCTGGACCGGCTCCGGCCTACCCTGTTCACGCACGCCCCAGCCGCGCTCGAGCACCACCTGGCCGTCCTTGACCACGGCCACGGCGATGCCGGGCACGTCGAACTGCGCGCGCACGCGCTCGACGGTCGCATCCAGGTCCTGCAGCTGCGCCGGGGTGGCCGCGCTTGCCATGGTCGTGCATGCCAGTAGCACGGCTCCTCCAATCCAGGTTTTCATCCAGCACGATCTCCGAACAGGGGTGGCGGCCATGTGCAGGCCGTCATCAGGGGTTCGCGCGATGGTAACGGTCATCGGCGCAGGCTGGCCTGTGCCATAGGAGGGGTGTCATGGACGGGAACGGCCAACCAAGCAATGGATCCACCATCATTCCTTGCCTGCGCTACCGCGATGCGCAGGCGGCGATCGACTGGCTGCAGCGCGCCTTCGGGTTCCATGCCCAGGCGGTGTATGCCGACGGCGATACCGTGTTCCACGCACAGCTGACCTTCGGCAACGGCATGATCATGCTCGGCTCGGCCGGCAACGAGAGCGAATGGAGCCGGCACGCGGTGCTGCCCGGCGAGGTCGGCGGCCGCCAGACCCAGAGTGCCTGCGTGATCGTCACCGATGCCGACGCGCACTACGCCCGGGCCAAGGCCGCAGGCGCCCGCATCGTCATCGATATCGCCGAGCAGGCCTACGGCGGGCGCGGCTACGCCTGTGCCGACCCGGAAGGCTACCTGTGGTGGTTTGGCAGCTACGACCCGTGGCGCGCGGATCACGGCCAGTGAGGGCCGCAGCGATCCGCTGCGGCATCGGCGGCTGGGTGTTTCCGGAATGGCGCGGCGGCGTGTTCTATCCCGCCGGCCTGCCGCAGCGCGAAGAGCTGGCACACGCCAGCCGTGCGCTGCGCTGCATCGAGATCAACGGCACCTTCTACCGCACGCCGACCGCAGCGCAGTGTGCGCAGTGGGCGGCGCAGACCCCCGAAGGCTTCCGTTTCTCGCTGAAGGCGCCGCGCTACCTGGTGCAGCGCCGTGACCTGTCCAGCACCGTGGAAGCGGCCACGCCGTTCCTGCAGGCCGCCCTCGCACTCGGCGACCGGCTGGGCCCGCTGCTGTGGCAGTTCGATCCACGGCATCCGGCCAACGCCGAAGCGCTGGAACGGCTGATGGCACAGCTGCCGAAGCAGCTGGACGGCGTGCCGCTGCAGCACGCCCTGGAAGTCCGCAATGCCGAGGCGCAGGGCCCGGCACTGGTTAACGCGGCACGCGCGCATGGCGTGGCCCTGGTGATCGAGGACAGCGGCGAGGCGCCCCTGCATGGCGATGTCAGCGCCGGCTTTGTCTACGCGCGGATCAAGCGCAGCCAGGCCCGCCTGAAGGAGGGCCTGCCGGCGCCCATGCAGCAGCGCTGGGCCGAGCGGGCCCGGCGCTGGTCGCGCGGCGAGGCGGTGGACGACCTGCCCTGCCTGGCAGGGCCCGCCCCTGAAAGCCCGCGCGAGGTCTACCTGCTGTGCATCGGCGCAGGCAAGGCGCGCAACCCGGCGGCAGCGATGGCGCTGCAGCGGCAGGTTGACCAAAGCAGCGGTTCCACACGCGAGTAGCGCTGCGAGGTCCGCCTTGCCCCACAATAAGCGGATGAGCACACCCGACACCCGCAAAGCGCTGTGGCAGATCCATTTCTGTGTCCTGCTGTGGGGCATCACCGCCATCCTCGGCAAGCTGATCACCCTGCCCGCATTGCCGCTGGTGTGGTGGCGCATGCTGCTGGTGACGGCGATGCTGGCGCTGCTGCCACGGGTGTGGCGCGGGCTGCGCACCCTGCCCCTGCGGCTGGTGGCCGGCTACGCCGGCATCGGCGCACTGGTCGCCCTGCACTGGCTGACGTTCTACGGTGCGGTGAAGCTGGCCAACGCGTCGGTGGCCGCCACATGCATCGCGCTGGCGCCGGTGTTCACTTCAATCATCGAACCGTGGGTGGCCAAGCGGCCGTTCCAGCTGCGTGAACTGGCCTTCGGCCTGGCAGTGCTGCCGGGCGTGGCGCTGGTGGTGGGTGGCGTGCCCGATGGCATGCGCCTGGGTGTACTGATCGGCGCGATCTCGGCGTTGCTGGTAGCGGTGTTCGGCTCGCTCAACAAGCGCATGGTCAGCCACGCCGATCCGCTTACGGTCACGGCGCTGGAGCTGGGTGCGGGCACCCTCACCCTGACCCTGCTGGCACCGCTGATGCCCTACCTGCTGCCGGCGCTGGCCAGCCCGTTGTGGGTGGTTCCGAACCTGCACGACGGCATCCTGCTGCTGGTATTGGCCGGGTTCTGCACGCTGCTGCCGTTCGCCCTGGCCCTGGTCGCGCTGCGCCACCTGAGCGCCTACACGGTACAGCTGGTGACCAACCTGGAACCGGTCTATGCGGTGGTGCTGGCGGTGGTGCTGCTGCGCGAGCAGCACGAGGTCACCCCGTGGTTCTACTTGGGCGTGGCGATCATCGTCGGTGCAGTGTTCCTGCATCCGCTGCTGAACCGCCGCAAGCCGGTGCAGCATCCGGAGATCCTTGGCACGGCCGAGGCGCGCAACATCGCCGATTGAGTGCATCCACGCATGGCGTGGATCTACCGGGCAGGATTGCCGGTTCAGCGTTGCGGCCAATGCCACGCCGGGGCGTCCAGCAGACCCTGCCCGCTCAACAACGTGCGTCCCTGCTCCTTTTGCAGATGCAGCGAGTGGCAGCCCGGTGCCTGCTCCAATGCGGCGATCAGGCGGCTGGCGTGTGACACCACCCATATCTGGCTGCGTGCACTGGCGGCGATGATCAGCCGCGCCAGCGCCGGCAGCAGGTCCGGATGCAGGCTGGTCTCCGGCTCGTTGAGTACCAGCAGCGGCGGCGGGCGCGGGCTGTGCAGCGCGGCAGCCAGCAGCAGGAAACGCAGGGTGCCATCGGACAGCTCGGTCATCGACAAGGGCCGCAGCAGCCCGGGCTGGTGGAAGCGCAGCGCCAATCGGCCATCCCGTTCCTCGAAGCCTACCGAGGCGCCCGGGAACGCATCGTCCACGCTGCGCGCCAACGCAACTGGATCCCCGATCTCGAGGATGGTCACCCAGGCCGCGGCCAGATCGCGGCCGTCGTGATGCAGCACCGGCGTGCGCGTGGCCATCGCCGGCTGCCGCGCCGGCGCGTCGGCATCGCTGCGGAAATGATCATAGAAGCGCCAGCGACGGATGTACTCACGCAGGGCGATGGTCTCCGGCATGCGCTGCGGATCACCGACCTGGGTGAACAGACTGTCGAACAGTGACAACCGATCATCGACCCGATCCCAGCCGCCCGCGTGGCGCTGCCGCACCGTCGCGCCGCGGCGATCGACCAGCAGGTTGGCACTGCGCAGGAACGGTCCGGCCCAGATCGCCTCGGCCTTGATCTGCGGATCCAAGGCAAACGCCGAGCGGCTGGGCGGCGGATAGCCCAGGTCGATCGCATAACCGAATGCGTCGGTGGCAAAGCCGAGCTTCAGGCCCACCGCTTCCTGGCGTGGCCCCCCCTGCAGGGGCATGTCGCCCGAAGTGACGCGGCGGTCGATCTTTTCCGGGCCCGCCCACAACGCCGACCCAAGCCCACCTTCGCGGGCCAGCAGCGCCGCCACCCCGCCCTGTGCGGTTTCCGCCAACAGGCGCAGCGCGCGGTACAGGCTGGACTTGCCACTGCCGTTGTCGCCGGTGACCACATTCAACGGCTGCAGCGGCAGCACCAGCCCATGCAGCGAGCGGTAGTGGGCAATGGCCAGGGTCTGCAGCATGGTCGTGTCCGGGGAGCAGGAACGCCATAGTCGCGGAGCACAATCGCACAGGCCGCGACACGGCGTTATCCAATCGGAAACAGCATCCACGCATGGCATGGATCTAACGGGTGGGGCGCTTCAGTCCGCCCGTTCCACACGGTTGCGTCCATTGCCCTTGGCCCGGTACAGCGCCTTGTCGGCACGTGCCAGGGTCTCGTTCACGCTCTCGCCAGTGCGGTGCTGGGCGACACCGACGCTGATCGTCACCGGGAACCCCAGCGGAAGGTCGGCCACCGCCAGGCGCAGGAACTCGCATTGCAGTTCGGCGGTGCGCAGGTCGGTACCCGGCATCACCGCCACGAACTCCTCGCCGCCATAGCGCGCGGCCATGCCGCGGCTGGCGAAGTGCGAGCGCAACAGCGCCCCCAGTTCGGCCAACACCCGGTCGCCGGTGGCGTGCCCCTGGAAATCGTTGATGTGCTTGAAATGATCGATGTCCAGCAGTGCCACGCAGGCCACGCTGGGCGCATCCCCGGCCACCGCCTCTTCCAGTGCGGCTGCCATCGCGCGGCGGTTGGGCAGGCCGGTCAATGCATCGGTGCGGCTCTGCGCGGCCAGATCCGCATTCTGTGCCAGCAGCACGTCCTGGTATTCCGACAGCAGGCGTTCGTAGTCGTCGCGCTCCAGCATGTGCTTCTGGATGTCCAGCGCGAAGCGGCGCAGTTCCATCACCAGCATCACCTGCCTCGACAGTGCGGCCAGCGCTTCGGCCTTGTCGCTGGCCAGGTGCTGCGGACGTGCATCGAACACGCACAGCGTGCCCAGCGGCAGGCCATCGGAGCTGATCAGCGGCGCCCCGGCGTAGAAGCGGATATGCGGGTCACCGGCCACCACCGGGTTGTCGTGGAAGCGGGTATCCTGCAGTGCGTCCTCGACCACCATGATTTCCTGCGGCTGCAGGATGGCGTGGCCGCACATCGATTCGCTGCGCAGGGTCTCCGCCGCATCGATGCCCTGGATCGACTTGAACCATTGCCGTTCGACGTCGATCAGGGTCACCGCCGCCATCGAGGTGCCACACACCGCCTTGGCAATCACCACCAGGTCGTCGAAGGATTTTTCGCGCTCCGAATCCAGGATGCGGTAGCGGTACAGCGCCTCAAGCCGAAGGGCTTCGTTGGCAGGCTTGTCGGGCTTGATCATGCAGCGTCACGTTCCGGCAGGTCGTTGCGAAGTCTAGCGGATGCTGGCCCGCAATCCGCACATCGGACGATGCCGGCCGCTGTCCGGCATCTCTCGTGCATCGCACGCCCATCGCAGCCGGTATTACCAGTCCAGCTGCTTCGGCAGCAAGCCCTGCAATTCCTGCTCGGTCAGATTGCGCCACTGGCCCGGCTTCAGCGCACCGATCTTGATGTTGTCGATGCGCACTCGGCGCAGCTGGGTCACGCGGTAGCCGAATTCAGCGGCCATCAGGCGGATCTGCCGGTTCAGGCCCTGCTGCAGGGTGATGCGGAAACCGAACTTGGCGATCCGCGAGGTCTTGCACGGCAGCGTCATCTGGTCGTGAATGCGTACGCCACGGGCCATGCCACGCAGGAACTCGTCGGTGACCGGCTTGTTCACGGCCACCAGGTACTCCTTCTGGTGGCCGTTCTCGGCGCGCAGGATCTGGTTGACGATGTCGCCGTTGCTGGTCATCAGAATCAGCCCTTCCGATTCCTTGTCCAGGCGGCCGACCGGGAAGATGCGCTGTTCATGGCCGACGAAGTCGACGATGTTGCCCTTGACCGAGCTTTCGGTGGTGCAGGTCACGCCCACCGGCTTGTTCAGCGCGATGTAGACGTGGCGGCGGGTGCCGGGCTTGCGTGCGACGCGCGCGCGCAGCGGCTGGCCGTCGACCAGCACCTGGTCTTCCTCGCCCACCACCGCGCCGGTGCCGGCCGGGTGGCCGTTGACGGTGACGCGGCGGGCGGCGATCAGGCGATCGGCCTCGCGGCGGGAGCAGAAACCGGTGTCGGCGATATGTTTGTTGAGTCGGGTGGTCATCGCCCTATTATCCGGCATCGCCGCCCGCTGCGCGTCATGCCGGTGCCGGCGAATCCAGTTCCTCGCCATCGAACACCCGGTTGCGACCGGCGCGCTTGGCCACGTACATGGCATGGTCGGCGCGGCGCAGCAGCGCGGCCAGGTCGTCCTCGCCCGGACGCCACTGCGCAAGGCCAATGCTGGCGGTCACTTCCAGGCCCGGCACCTGCAGTGTCTGGCAGGCCTCGGTGATGCGCTGGCGCAGGCGGTCCAGCCGCGCCGACGCCGCTTCGCGCGGCATCCCTGGCATCAGCAGCAGGAATTCCTCGCCGCCCATCCGCACCACCTCGTCCTGGCTGCGCACCGCGCTGCGCAGGGCCCGCGCCACCGCCACCAGCACCTGATCACCGACGGCATGGCCATGGCGGTCATTGATGTCCTTGAACAGGTCGATGTCGAGGAAGCCGATCACCAGCGGCCCGCGCTCGCGGTCGACCTCTTCCAGATGGCGCGCCAGCTGCTGCAGGCCGGCACGCCGGTTCGGCAGCCCGGTCAGGCCATCAGTCTCGGCCAGATGGCGCAGCTCGTCGCGCTGCTGGCGCAGGCGGCCCAGCCGCTGGTTCAGCGCGTAGGCGGCCATCATCAGCAGCCAGGTCACCGCCAGCTGCAGCGCTTCCACCCGGTATTCCAGCAGCCATTCGGCGCCGCAGGCGTCGGCGATGATCAGCACCAGCATCGGCGCCAGCGCAGCCAGTCCGGCCTGCGCCCAGCGGTCGCCGCGCGCGCGTGCCCAGACGCCGACCAGCAGCGCCAGGCCGTAGCCGAGCAGGTAGGACACCTGCAGCCCCTGCGCGACCCAGGCCAGATGATCCCAGCGCAGCCACGGCACCAGGGCGGCCAGTCCCAGCCCGCCCCACAGCACGGCCAGCTGCACCGGGCGCGAGCGCGGCAACACGCGGTCACCGCCGTTCAGCCGCCACAGGGCCGGCAACACCAGGGCTTGGCTGGCCGCAGTCAACGACAACAACCACCACGCACCGTGTTCGCCCACCGGCAACCAGGGTTCGGGGTAGCCACTGAGCCCGCCGAGGATGGCCTGCCACAACACCAGCACGGTGGTGCCGGCGATGTAGGCCAGGAAACTGCGGTCGCGCGTGGTCAGGAACGCCATCAACGCCGACAACGCCAACGCGATCGCCACCGCGATGCAGGCCGCGCGCACCAGCAGGCGGGCGGTATCGTTCTGCTGCACCGGGCTCGGCGCGCCCAGCCGCAGCGTCGGAACCCAGCGTGCCTTCAGCGGTGTCTGCCAGGACACCAGGAACGGCGCGTGACTGCCGGCCGGCGGCACTGCCACCAGGCCGATGCCGGCGCGGAAGCGCGAATCGCGGGTGCGGGCATCGTGCATGTCGCCGCAGATCTCGCGGTCGCCGTGCTGGACCCGGACTTCGCCGGCAAACACGTTGAACACGTCCAGTGCCTGCGGTTGCCCCGACCAGCCTTCGGCAGGCGCCGGCACCTCTACCTTCTGGCGCCGGCCGGACAGCATCTGCGGGGTGCAGGCGCGATGCGGGGTGGGCTCGTCGGTGGCGCCACCGACCAGCAGGTAGTCACGACTCGAGGCAGGCGCTGCGGCCTGCAGCGGCCACGACAGCGCCAACCACGCCAGCAGTACGGCCACCACCGCTCCTGTTCCGTACCGCCACTGCCTGCCGCCCACGCCACGTCCTGTTCCTGCTTACGTCCGCGCCCACTGCGCGTCGCCCCTGGCCGGCATTATTGCAGCCGCGCGGGTCACACAGGTGTAGACCAAAGTCGCCGCCCGCCGTTCAGCCTGCGCTCGGCGGCCCCTTCACCGCCACCAGGCGGAACGGCCGCAGCTCGGTCAGGGTCATCCGTTCCAGCGGCTGCGGGCGCTCGATCGCGTAGCCCTGCAGGCCCTGCACGCCGAGCCGGGTCAGCGCGCCGGCCACCTCGGTGGTCTCCACCCATTCGGCCACCACTTCCATCTGCAGCTCGCGCCCCAGCTCGCTGATCGCGCGCACGGTCGCGTGGCTGACCGGATCGGTGTCCATGTCACGCACGAAGGCGCCGTCGATCTTCAGCATATCGGCGGGCAACTGCCGCAGGTAGCCGAACGAGGACAGCCCGGAACCGAAATCGTCCAGCGCCATCCGGCAGCCACGCGCCTTCACCGCGTCGATGAAGGCACGGGCCTGGCTGAGGTTGCTGATCGCCGCGGTCTCGGTGATCTCGAAGCAAAGCTTGGAGGCCAACGCACGGTTGCGCTCCAGCAGGTCGCAGACGAAGGCGAGGAAGCCCGGTTCGGCGATCGACTGCGCGGAAACATTGACGTTGCACAGGCCCAGCTGCCGGACGTGTGCCGGGCATACCTGCAGATGCCGGAACAGCAGCCCCAGCACATGGCGATCCAGTGCCACCGCCATGCCGTAGCGCTCCACCGCCGGCATGAACTGGCCCGGCAGGTGCAGGCTGCCGTCGGTGCCCCGCATGCGCACCAGCACCTCGTAATGCAGGTAATTGGGGTCGCCGACGCGGGCGATGCGCTGGGCATACAGCAGCATGCGGTTCTCGGCCATCGCCAGGCTCACGCGCTGCAGGCGCTCGGCCTCCTGCCGCCGTTCCTCCAGCGCCAGGCGGTTTTCGTTGAAGCAGTGCACGCGGTTGCGGCCGGCCTGCTTGGCGGCATAGCAGGCGCTGTCGGCGGCGCTCATCAGCCAGTTCACATCCGGCGCGTCGGCGCTGACTTCGACCACGCCGATGCTGCAGCTCAGCTGCGGGCTGCCCTCGCTGATCGGGAAGGTGGCCTGGCCCAGGTTGCGGATTACCCGTTGCAGCACCCGCTTGGCTTCGTCCTGCCCGGCATGGGCGAGGAACACCGCGAACTCATCGGCGCCCAGCCGCCCTACCCAATCGCCATCGCGCACCGCGGCCACCAGATAGTCGGCAAAACTGCGCAGCATCTGGTCACCGGCAGCGTGACCAAAGCTGTCGTTGACCAGCTTGAAGTGGTCCAGGTTGATGTAGCACAGCGAATGCGTGCCGCCCTCGCTGCGTACCTGCAGCAGTGCGCGCTCCAGCAGTCGCTCGATCTCGCGGCGGTTGACCAGCCCGGTCAGTGGATCGTGGCTGGCGTGGTGCTCGATCTCGCGTGCCAGCGCATGGTTCTGGCTGACATCCTCGATGATCGCGAACACCGACAGGCCACCATCGGTGCTGCGCACGGCGGTGCCGCTCCAGCGTCCCCACACCAGGCTGCCATCGCGCCGGCAGAAACGCAGTTCGCTGGGCCGCAGCTGGCGGTCCCAGTCGATGCGGCCGACACCATCGATGACCAGCTCGCCTTCCATCAGCAGGTCGCCCAACGACAGCTGTACCAACTGGTCGCGGCGATGATCGAGGATGTCGGCCATCGCCTGGTTGGCTTCGATCACCTTGCCCCGCATGTCGAGCTTGAGCATGCCGACATTGGCCTGGTAGAACGCGGCGCGGAAGCGGCTCTCGTGTTCGGTCAGATCCTTGCCGACGCGGCGGGCCAACGCGACCGCCATCAGGCTGATCGCCAGCACCGACAGCCCGCCGACCACCAGCGTCGCCACCCGCACCATCGTGGCCATGCGCAGCAACGCCTGCGAGAACGCCTGCGTCTGCGCCTGCAGGCGCCGGTCGAGATCGCGCAACTGCTGTAGATAGCGGTCGCGTGTAGCTGCCGGCAATGGGCCTTCGTGATGTCGCAGCTGCAGATCCTCGACCAGCCGCTGCACCGCCATCAGATCGGCATCGGTCCGCCGCCACAGCGCAGTCGCCTCGCGGAAGGCACCGATGTCGCGCGCATAGCGGAATGAAAACACCAGGCGGGGAATATCGGCCGGTGCATTGCCACCCTGCAGGAAACCCTGCCGGGCCTTGGCCGCATCCGGCTCGGCCTGCTCCAGCGCCAACCGCGCCTGCAGGTCGCCCAGTGGCACCTGCAGGGCCTGGCGCGCGTCTTCCAGGTCCTGGGCATCCGCGCGCGCCAGGTAGCGGCTGAGCGCGGTGGTCGCGTCCTGCTGGCCCCGCGACCAGTAGCCCTGCCCGGCGATCCAGGCGGTGGAAGCGGCCTGCAGCTCCTGGATCAAAGCAGACAACGCGACCAGTCCGATCGCCATGCCCGTCAGCAATGCAAACCGCAGGCCCAGGCCGCGGGTCATCGGCACCCGGCGGCTCTGTTGGTCCGTGCCACTCCTACCCATCCCGGATCCCCCTGAATGCGATGCGGTGACGACCTGCTTTGGAACCGGCTCAGCCTAGGACCGGCCATGTGTGGGCCATGCGAAAAAGGGACGGAGGGCATTAAGTCGTTTTTGGCATAAGGCGCATCGCCAGCCAATTGCGACTTAATCCCCTCCGTCCCCTTTCCGGTACGCCAGCCCCGGGGGCTGGCGTTGTTCAGGACGAACGGTGTTGCTTAGTAGCTGCGCGGGCCGCGCGGCTTGAAACCGTCACGGCGCGGCGGGCGGCTGTCGCGGTCGCCGCCGCGATCACCACCGTGGCCACCCGGACCGCCCGGACCACCGCGACGCGGGCCACCCGGACCACCCGGACCACGCTTGTCGAAGCGCGGCTTGAACGGACGCGGTGCCGGATTGGTGTCTTCACCCGGGGCCAGCGGACGCATCTGCAGCTGCTGGCCCGACACCCACACCTTCTGCAGGTGGGTCAGCACGTCGGACGGCATCTGCGCCGGCAGGTCCAGCAGCGAGAAATCGTCGTGGATGTCGATGCGGCCGATGAAGCGGCTTTCCAGACCGGCTTCATTGGCGATGGCGCCGACGATGTTGGCCGGTTTCACGCCATGCTGGTGACCGACCGAGATGCGGTAGGTCTCCATGCCCTGCTCCGGCGCACCGCGCGGCGGCACGTCGCGGCGCGGACGCTGCTCGAAACCACCTTCGGCGTCGTCACGGCGCGGGCCACGCTCGAAGCGCGGGCCACGTTCGTTGCGGTCGAAGCGATCGCCGCGTTCCGGACGGTCGCCACGATCGAAACGCTCGCGCGGCGCGCGCTCTTCACGCGGTGCGCGCACCGGCGGCTGCAGCAGGAACGGGGTATCGCCCTGCAGCATCTTCGCCAGCGCGGCGGCGACTTCGATCGCCGGCACGTTCTGCTCGCTCTCGAAGCGCTCCAGCAGCTGGCGGTAGAAGTCCAGGCCACCGGCACCCAGGGTTTCGGTGATGCGCGAGGTGAACTTGTTGATGCGGGTATCGTTGACCGCTTCCACGCTCGGCAGCTGCATCTCTTCGATCGGCTGGCGGGTGGCGCGCTCGATCTGGCGCAGCATGCCCTTCTCGCGCGGGGTGGCGAACAGGATCGCTTCACCACTGCGGCCGGCACGGCCGGTACGGCCGATGCGGTGCACGTAGCTTTCGGTGTCGTACGGGATGTCGTAGTTCAGCACGTGGCTGATGCGCTCCACGTCCAGCCCGCGGGCGGCCACGTCGGTGGCAACCAGGATGTCCAGCTTGCCTTCCTTCAGCATGGCAATGGTGCGCTCACGCTGGGCCTGCTGCATGTCACCGTTGATGGCGGCAGCGGCCAGGCCACGGGCCTGCAGCTTGCTGGCCAGTTCCTCGGTGCCGGCCTTGGTACGCGCGAAGATGATCATCGCGTCGAACGGCTCGACTTCCAGGATGCGGGTCAGCGCGTCCAGCTTGTGCATGCCGCTCACCCACCAGTAACGCTGGCGGATGTTGGCCGAGGTGGTGGTCTTGGCCGCGATGGTCACTTCCACCGGGTCCTGCAGGTAGGTCTGCGCGATGCGGCGGATCTGCGGCGGCATGGTGGCCGAGAACAGCGCAACCTGGCGCTGCTCCGGCAGCTTCTTCAGCACGGCTTCGACGTCGTCGATGAAGCCCATGCGCAGCATTTCATCGGCTTCGTCCAGCACCAGCGTCTTCAGCTCGGACAGGTCCAGGGTGCTGCGGTCGAGGTGGTCGATCACGCGGCCGGGAGTACCGACCACGATGTGCACGCCGCGGCGCAGGGCCGACAGCTGCTGGCCGTACGGCTGGCCGCCGTACACCGGCAGCACGCGGAAGCCGGGGATCTTCGACGAATAGGACTGGAACGCCTCGGCGACCTGGATGGCCAGCTCGCGGGTCGGCGCCAGGATCAGGGCCTGGGGCTTGATCTGCTGCAGGTCGATGTTGGACAGTACCGGCAGTGCGAAGGCAGCGGTCTTGCCGGTACCGGTCTGGGCCTGGCCCAGCACGTCGCGGCCTTCCAGCATCGCCGGGATGGTGGCGGCCTGGATCGGCGACGGGGTTTCGTAGCCGATGGCGGTGACCGCCTGCATCACGGGCTCGGACAGGCCGAGCTGCGCAAACTGCAGCGGCGCTTGGGAATCTTGGGACATGGGGAACTCCGAAGACACTGCCGTCTTCCTGGCAGTGCGATAAAAAAGGGATGGTCCGCGCTTTGGGCGCCCTTCTTATCGCGTGCCCTGGCGCTGCTCGGTCGGAGGAGATTTCACTCGCTCAGAGCGGAATGATACCGCATTGATCCTGAACGAGGCGTACAGCTTTCCATGCGCGTGCCGTCATGCCCTTGCTGGCGCACAATACGCGCCCTCTTCCCGGCCCGGCCGCTGGCCGGCGCCCCTTTCCAGGAAACTCCTTCCATGCAGATTCTCGAATTCGACCTCGACGGCGACTATGTCGAACTCAAGCAGCTGCTCAAGCTGGCCGACCTGGTCACCAGCGGCGGCGAGGCCAAGATGGTCATCAGCGAAGGCCAGGTGCTGGTCGACGGTGAGGTCGAACTGCGCAAGGCCTGCAAGATCCGCGCAGGCCAAGTGGTCGAATTCGCCGACAGCCAGATCCGGGTGCTGGCTGCCGGTTGATCTGAACTGGTTCAGGCCACGCGCTGGGTCAGGTGCGTGGCAATCAGCTGCCGGAACGGTGCCACGCCCTGGGCCAGGCGCAGGCCGGCCGCACGCAGCACGCGTGCCGGACGGCGGTCGTCGGTATACAGGCTGGCGATCGCGTTGGTCGCCTCGTACAACGGCCGCGACGCCAGCCGGTGGCCACGCTGGTAACCGGACAGCATGCCAGCGGCGGCAATGTCAGCACCGTGGTGCTGCTGCTCAACGATGCCGCGCGCCAACCGCTGCGCACTGGCCAGTCCCAGATTGAAACCATGCGCGGTGACCGGGTGCATGCCCACTGCGGCATCACCGATCAGCGCCGAGCGCTCGCCGACGAACCTGTGCGCGTACACCCCGACCAGTGGATACGCCTGCGGCGTGGCGACCGGCTGCATGCGGCCCAGGCGGTGTTCGAAGAACGCGCTGATCGCTTCACCAAAGGCCACCTCGTCCATCGCCAGCAGCTCCTCGATCTGCCGCGGCGGCAGCGTGATCACCGCCGATGCCTGGCCCTCATTGAGCGGCAGCAACGCCATGGTTCGGCCGTAGCCGAACCACTCCCAGGCGGTGTGATGGTGATCGCGCTCGACCTGCATCCGGCACACCAGCATCGACTTGCCGAAGTCACGCATCTGCGCGCCGATGCCAAGCATGCGCCGAGTGGCGGAGAAGCGGCTGTCGGCGGCGATCAGCAAACGCGCGTGCAGTTGGCTGCCGTCATCGAGCGTGATCACATGGCCCTGCGCGTCGGCCTGCACGCCCAGCACCTTGCGCCCGTCGTACAGCTCCAAGCCGTCCTGGCCCTGCACCGCATCCCACGCAGCACGGCGGATCAGGTGATTGGGTACCAGCCAGCCCAGCGGCTGGCCGTCGACCTGGCTGCTGGCGAAGGTCAGCGCGAACGGCGAACCACCGTTCAGCACCTTGGCATCACGTAGTTCGGCGATCTCGGCATGGGCAAAGCGCTGCCACAGCCCCAGCTGCTCCATGCGATGCCGCGAGGCATGGGTCAGTGCGATCTCGCGCCCGTCGAAGGCGGCCTCGGCCAGAACCTGGCGCGGCTGCACGTCCACCAGCCCGACCTGCAGGCCGCTACCGGCCAGCGCGCGCGCAAAGCACAGGCCTGCCGGCCCGGCACCGACCACCGCCACGTCCATCCTGCGCATGCGCGCCTCCTGCCGTTGATTCAGTCCGCGCCAGCATAGCGCCGCGCACCTGAGCGGCCTTGATCTGGATCAGCCGCGGATCACAGCAGCGCGAACACCAACGCCAGGATCGACAGCAGCGACACCAGCCACACCAGGCTGCGCACGTAGGGCACGCCAGCGGCATACAACGGCAGGTAGGCGACCCGCGCCCAGAAATAGGCCTGTGTGGCCAGCGCGGTGGTGTCGTTGCTGCGCCCGGCCACCACCACTGCAACTGCGGCAGCGGCGAAGAACGGGAAGGTCTCCAGGAAATTGGCCTGGGCCCGCTGCAGGCGGCCGGCCAGCGGGCTGAGCGGCTTGGCCTCACCGTCGCGCGCGGAGGCATTCCACTTCATCCCCCGCTCGCGGGTGACCACGGTGGAGGTGGCGAAAATGTAAACGAAGCCCAGCAGCAGCGACCAGGCCAGCATCGTCAGTTCATTTGCCATGGTTCATCTCCTCAGGGTGCCGACGCGCGCAGGCTGTAGCCGGCCAAGCGCCACACCTGGTCCTCGTCGAAACGGAACGAGACCAGCTCGCGCACCGGCTGCGCGCTATTGGCGAAACGGGTCGGGAAGCTGACATTGATGTACAACCCTTCCGGCACCGCAGCGCCGGCGCTGTACTTGACCCGGGTGATGGTCGGCTGGCCACGCCCGGCCAGCGCCCCCAGGCGCGTGCGCTCGGTGGTCAGCTGGCTGACGAAGGCGGCCTTCGGCACCGCACGGCGCGCGACGGCAGAGGCGCCATCCCACAACTCGCCAGCGCGGTTGGCATCGACCAGCTGCGCCACCTTCACTGCGGCCGCACCCATTTCCGCGTCCTGTTTCTGCACCTGCGCCTGCTGCGCGGCGGTCAACACCGGAGCGCCGGCGGTAGCCGGTTTTGCAGCCGCTGGCGAGGCCGGTGCCGGGCGCGCGGGTGCCGGGGCGGGCGTGGCCGGCGCAGGTGCCTGCGCCAATGCGGTCAGGGGCAGCAGGGACAGCAGCAGGAGCACGCGCTTCATGGACACCGCCGGTTCTCGGGAAAGAACCGCAGTCTACGCCAGCGCGGTGAGCTGTTCGTCAGCGCGCGTTGGCGCTGCCTTCCACCGTGGCGGCATCGGCCTGCGCGGCAGGCGTGCCGGATTCTGCCGGCGCCTGTTCGGCCACCGGCGGCGGCTCCGACGGTGCCGGCGGCAGCGTTGCCACGTCGATCTCCGACAGCGGGCTTTCTTCCGGGCACACTGCATCCGGGAAACCGAAGCGCTGCTTCAGTGCCTGGCCGCAGCTGTTGATCGATTCCATGTCGGCGCCTTCGCGCTTGCACTGCTGGTCGAAGGCGATCAGGAACGCGTCCTTGCGCTGCACGAAATCATCGCCGCAGGCCCGCATCTGCTTGATCCGTTCCAGATCGTCCTGCACCGCGTTGGTGCCATCCAGGCCGTACTGGCGCAGCTCGTCCGCGGTCAGCAGGCGCAGGCTGCGGTTGGGCACGGTCATCATCAGATCAGCCACGCCCACCGCCACGCCGTTGCGCTGCAGGTAGTCCTTTACGTTGTCGTAGACCTCGTGCAGCTCGCGGTTGAGTTCTGCGCGCGAGGTGGCCTTGGAGCTGATGCGCATCATGCGGTGGATGCCGACCTTGCCTGACAACAGGCGGTTGTCACCGGCGGCCAGCACGAACACGCAGGCGCTGTGGCAGATCGAGCCTTCGCGCACCCAGATGGTCCAGCCCGATTCGCCGATGCTGTCGCCGGCCACGATCGCCGACTCCACCTGGCCACCGCTGGAGTCCAGGTCGAGGATGCGCTTGTGGATCTTCTGTTCGTCGGCAACCACGGCAAGACGCCACATCATCTCGGCGAAGCCCGGATTGATCTTGCCGGCGTAGCGCACGCGCATCAGTCCACGCTCGGCGCACGGCGCCAGCGCCTGGCTGACCTGATCGCGCTGCAGGCCTTCCAGCTCGATGCCGTCGCCCGCATCGCCGGCATACTCGGTGCTGCAGCTGATCCACGCGCGGCCATTCTCCAGCTGCGCCTGCGGCCACGGCCGATCCGCCTGGCTGCGCGGCGGCGCTGGCGGTGGCGGTGCATCGGCCGCATTGATCGACACCATGTTCTCGCCATCGCTGGCCGGCGCCCGCGCCGCCTTGTCGGCAGCAGTAACATTGCCCGGATTTTCCAGCTGGCTGCAGCCCGCCAGGGCCAGGCACAACAGGGGCAACCAGCGGAATTTGGCGGACATCGGCAACCGGTCTTCAGGGGAGCAAGGGCCACAGTCTACCCGTCCGCGCCACGCATTCAGCGCGTGGCACTGAACCCCTTCTGACCCTTGGGAAAGCGTGTCGAGCAAGGTCGACACCCGCCAACAGCAGCGCAGAACGCCGTTCCGACAGATCGCGGGCAACTGTCGAAGGCGGGATGGGTCCGGTTGCGGGGGCGTGAGCCGCATGGGTGCGGCGACCGAGCCTACATGGACGTATTTACGGCGCCCCCCCCGTAATCGGACCCGCCCCGCCATCCCACGGTTACCCGGCTTTTGACGTTGGTGTTGATTCGGTGGGTGCAGGGCTCAGCCCTGCCGCCCCCCGTCAGCATCCATGTCCGAATATGGCGAGTATCTCCCCCCGCCCCGCCCTAGACTGGCGCCATGGACACCGCCCTCGCCCTCGACACCGCCGCCTGTGACCGCGCCCGCCTGGCCCGTGACGCACGCTTCGACGGCGTGTTCTTCACCGCCGTGCGCAGCACCGGCATCTACTGCCGCCCGGTGTGCCCGGCGCCACCGCCGAAGGCGCGCAACATCACCTACTACCCCACCGCCGCCGCTGCCGCTGCCGCCGGTTACCGGCCGTGCCTGCGTTGCCGCCCAGAGCTGGCGCCGCAGGCCCAGCAGGCGCTCGCCGGGCAAGCCGTGCAGCGCGCGCTGGCACTCATCCAGGGTGGCTTCCTGCAGGAGCAGCCCGTTGCGGACCTGGCGCAGAAGATCGGGCTCAGCGCGCGTCAGCTGCAACGCTTGTTCGTCGAACACCTGGGCGCGACACCGGGGCAGATCCATGCCACCCATCGCCTGCTGCTGGCCAAGCAGCTGCTGACTGAGACCACGCTGCCAGTGACCGACGTGGCACTGGCAGCCGGCTACAACAGCCTGCGCCGCTTCAATACGGCGTTCCTGCAGGGCTGCGGCATGGCCCCGTCCGCGCTGCGCCGCCAGCATCAACCCTTGGCCGCCGACGATGGCGGCCTGGTGCTGCGCTTGGCGTACCGGCCACCGCTGGATTTCCCGCGCATGCTGGCCTTCCTGCGCAAGCGCAGCCTGCCGGGCATCGAACTGATCGGCGGAGACAGCTACCAGCGCGTGCTGGGCACACCCGAGCGCCCCACCCTGCTGCGCGTCACCGCCGACCCGAAGCGGCCGGAGCTGCACCTGCAGCTGGGTGCGGTCGATCCGCGCCTGATTCCGGACATTGTGCGCCGCGTGCGCCGCGTATTTGATCTGGATGCCGACCTGCAGCAGGTACATGCCGCGCTGGCCGAAGAACCGCTGCTGGCGCGAGGCATCGCCGAACGCCCCGGGCTGCGCGTTCCCGGTGGCTGGGATGGCTTCGAGGTCGGCGTACGCGCCGTGCTCGGCCAGCAGGTCAGCGTCGCTGCGGCCACCACCTTCGCCAGACGCCTGGTGGATGCCTACGGCGCGCACCTGCCGGGCATGCCGCCGGAATTCGACCGCCAGTTCCCGGCGCCGGAGATCCTGGCCGAAGCCCCACTGGAATCGATCGGACTGCCGCGCAGCCGTGCCGCCACGGTGCGTGCGCTGGCGGCCGCCTGTGCCAGTGGCCAACTCGACTTCGGGCCAGGCCAGGCGCTGCAGGACTTCGTTGCCCGCTGCGTGGCGCTGCCCGGCATCGGCCCGTGGACCGCGCAGTACATCGCCCTGCGTGGGCTCGGCCAGCCGGATGCGTTCCCCGCCGGCGACCTGGTGCTGCAGCAGGTCCTCGGTCACGCGCAGGGCGAGCGCCTGAGCGAACGCGCCACCGAAGCGCGCTCGCAGCCGTGGCGCCCGTGGCGCGCCTATGCCGTACTGCACCTGTGGCACCTGTCCGGCACCTTCGTTGGAGAATCGACATGACCCTGTTGTTCGACCGTTTCGACAGCCCGATCGGTGTGCTGACCATTGCCGGTGACGAACGCGGCCTGTCGCATGTGCTGTTCCCGGAAAACCGCCACCCGGCGCGCGGCCGCGATGACTGGCATTACGCGCCGGATGCACTGCCGGACGCCCGCGAGCAGCTGCTGCAGTTCCTGCATGGCGAACGCAGCCACTTCGACCTTGTGCTGGCGCCGCGGGGTACCCCGTTCCAGCTGCGCGTGTGGGAGGCGCTGGCGCTGATCCCGTTCGGACAGACCTGGAGCTACCTGCAGCTGGCGCAGCATCTTGGCCAGCCCAGCGCGACCCGCGCGGTGGGCGCAGCGAATGGCCGCAATCCACTGCCGATCATCCTGCCCTGCCATCGCGTGATCGGCAGCAACGGCGCGCTGACCGGTTTCGGCGGCGGGCTGGAAACCAAGGCCGCACTGCTGCGACTTGAGCAACGCCAGGCACCACTGTTCGCGTGAGAGTGCTGGCCGGGCGGCGTAATGCGTTGCCGTGGGTAGGTGTCGACCCTGGTCGACACGGCAGATCCACGACGTGCCTGGATGGAGGCATCAGGAACACGTCTGGAGAAATGCCCCCTTCCTGTTGGAGTGGGTGTGTCGACAGACGCGGGGCCAAGGAAGAATGCGCGGACACGCTGCGCGCTTTGGCGCAGCGTGTCTTGGGCCGGTCATTGCGCCGGATTATCATGCACGGATGACTTCCGTACGCCTGACCTGTTCGCTGGCGCTGCTGCTGCCATTGGCCGCCTGCACCACCGCGCCCGCCCCTTCCGCCTCCGCTCCCACCGCTGTCGTCGCGGCCGCGCCGCCGAAGCTGCTGCTGATCTCCATCGACGGCCTGCGCGCCGACGCGCTTGATCGCGGCCTGACCCCGAACCTGCAACGACTGATCGACGGCGGCGTACGTGCACGCTGGATGACACCGTCCTATCCGTCGCTGACCTTCCCCAACCACTACACCATCGTCACCGGCCTGCGCCCGGATCACCACGGCATCGTCAACAACAGCATGGACGATGCAGCACTGGGTCGTTTCGAACTGAGCAACCGCGACGCGGTCACCACCAGTGGCTGGTGGGGCGGTGAACCAATCTGGGTCGGCGCCGAGAACGTCGGCGTGCGCACCGCCACCACCTCGTGGCCGGGCAGCGAATCGGAGATCCGCGGTGTGCGCCCGAGCCAATGGCGCGTCTATGACGGCCAGGAGCCGCTGGAGCAGCGCGCCGGCATCGTCCTCGACTGGCTGGCACAGACCGACGCTGATGCGCCGCGCCTGACCACGCTGTACATGGAGCACGTGGACAAGGCCGGCCACCACTACGGTCCGGATTCGAAGCAGTACTCCGACGCCATCGTGCGTGCAGACCAGATCGTCGGCCAGGTGCTGGATGGCCTGCAGCAGCGCGGACTGGCGTCGACCACCAACGTGATCGTGGTGTCCGACCATGGCATGGCCAGCGTAGCCGACGGCCATGTCGTCGCGACCGAATCGATGGTCGATCCGGCCATCGCGCGCAATGTCAGCCAGGGCCAGTCGGTAGGCTTCGCGCCGATGCCGGGCCGCGAAGCGGAGGCTGAACGCGCCCTGCTCGGCCGCCACGCGCACTACCAGTGCTGGACCAAACAGGACCTGCCGCCGCGCTGGCACTATGGCACGCATCCGCGCGTTCCGCCGATCGTCTGCGCCATGGACGAAGGCTGGGATGCACTGCATCGTGACAGGATCGCCCAGCGCACCAAGCAGGACCGTGGCTCGCACGGCTATGACAACGCCTTGCCGTCGATGCGTGCGGTATTCGTGGCCGGCGGCCCGTCGTTCCGTCAAGGACTGGTGATCGACGGGTTCGACAACGTCGATGTCTATCCGCTGCTGGCCCACCTGCTGCAGGTGCCGGCTGCACCGAATGACGGCAATGCGGACACGCTGAAAAAGACCCTGCGTTGATTCCGTTGTAGAGCCGGGCTCACGCTCGGCTGCATTGCGCCCACCGAACATGGGCTCGGCTCTGCAAAAGCGCGCATAAAAAAACGCGGCGCCAGGCGCCGCGTTTTCCTCGGACTCATCACCGGCCGGATCAGGCCTTGGCGACGGTCTTCTTCGCCACAGCCTTCTTCGCCGGAGCCTTGGCCACGGTCTTCTTGGCAACCGGGGCGGCGGCGCCTACGGCGACCTTGCTCGCGGTGTGCGAACGGGCGTTGCCGTAGCTGGCGTTGTAACGCTTGCCCTTGGCGGTCTTGCGGTCACCCTTACCCATGTCTTCAACTCCTCAAGTGTGAAATCTGGTTACCCCGTACTGACACGGGTTCGGCGGGGCCGCCTTGCTGGGCGCCCCCGCGCACGATCGAAAATCCTATCACGGAGCGCCTAGTGCGCGCAGCTGGCGTCGTGGACGTGGCCGTGGTTGAGGCGCAGGTTGACCAGATGAGCGACCCCCACCAGCAGGCCACCAATGGTCATCACCACCGCATGCGGCACCGCGTTGTGGTGCAGCGGGTCGTACAGCACGCCGGCCCACAACGCGACCAGCCCGGGAATCAGGAAGCCCAGCGCACGCAGCGCGCCATGGCGGCGGTAGCCCCAGACCAGGCTGAACAGCCCCAGCAGGGTCACGAACAGCACCAGCGCCTGCTCCACGCCATCGCTCAGCCAGAACGACAGGCCCAGCGAGGGCGCCGCCGCCAGCAATACGGGAATCACCGCGCAATGCACGGCGCACAGCATCGAACCGGTGGCGCCGAAACGGTCGAGCAGGTGGCGCAGGCGAGAGGACAGGGACATGACTTCCAGCAGGGTCGGCGAATCGTTATGGAATAATATAACATCCGTTCCCGACCCGCACGGTCTCCCTCCCCCTCTTTCAACGACGGGATTCGTGCGCCCCGATATTGATACAATGTAACAAAGGACCTGCCCATGCCCGCCCACACCCCGCGGTTGAAGCCGCATTCCCTCGCCCTGGCCCTCGCCGCCCTGCTGCCGTCGGTCGCCTTTGCAGCCGGCGATGAGACGACGCATCGTGACCGCCACCTGACCGAGCTGTCGTCGGTGCAGGTGACCGCCTCGCCACTGCAGGGCGATGCCGAATCGCTGGCACGACCGGTCGACGTCCTCGCCGGCGAACGCCTGGACGAGCAGAAGGCCGGCACCCTCGGTGATACCGTGGCCAAGCTGCCTGGCGTGCAGAGCACGTTCTTCGGCCCCGGCGTCGGTCGCCCGATCATCCGCGGCCAGGAAGGCCCGCGCGTCGCCGTGCTGTCCAACGGCATGGGCAACATGGATGCGTCCACCGTCAGCGCCGACCACGCGACCAGCATCGAACCTTTCCTGGCCGACCAGATCGAAGTGCTGAAGGGCCCGGCCACGCTGCTGTTCGGCAGCGGTGCCATCGGTGGCGCGGTCAACGTGGTCGATGGCCGCATCGCGCGCGAGCTGCCGGAGCGCCCGCTCAGCGGCCGCGCCGAGCTGCGTGGCAATTCGGTGAACAACGAACGCAGCGGCATGTTCCGCCTCGATGGCGTCAGCGGCAATGTCGTGCTGCACGTCGACGGTCTGGTGCGCAACGGCGACGACTACCGCATCCCCGGCTATGCGGTGATCGACAGCCTGGAAGATCATCACGACCACGATCATGACCACGATGCGGCCGAGGGTGAAGAACCGCGCCGTGGCCGCCTGGACAACAGCTCCATCCGTACCCGCGCCGGTGGCGTCGGCGCCACCTGGCTGGGCGACGGTGGCTACTTCGGCGTGTCGGCCAGCACCTACCGCACCAACTACGGCATTCCCAACGGCGCCCATGTGCACGCCGACGGCAACGATCACGGCCATGACCACGATCACGATCATGGCGACGAGGAAGAAGGCGACGAGCATGACGTGCGCATCGACATGGTGCAGAACCGCTTCGAAACCAAGGGCGGCATCTACAACCCGGTCTCGTTCCTGAAGAACATCAACGCGCGCGTGGCCTACACCGACTACGAACACGTGGAGCTGGAGGCCGGCACGCCGTCGACCCGCTTCACCAACCGCGGCATCGAGGCGCGCGTGGAAGCGGTGCAGCAGCAGATCGGCGGCTGGGACGGCGCCTTCGGCGTGCAGTTTGGCAACAGTGATTTCGGCGCCAAGGGCGAGGAGGCGTTCGTACCGGATACCAGCACGAAGAACATCGGCCTGTTCGTGCTGCAGGAAAAGCAGTTCGGCCCGTTCAAGCTGGAACTGGGCGGCCGCCACGACCAGGTCAAGCTGGACCCGACCGGTGACTACCGTCGCCGCACCTTCGGCGCCACCAACCTGTCGGCGGCCGGCATCTGGAAGCTCAACGACGCAGTCGACCTGCGCATCGGCGTGGACAGCTCCGAGCGTGCACCGACCAACGAAGAGCTGTACGCCGCCGGCGCGCACATTGCCACTCGTTCGCTGGAAATCGGCGACGGCAACCTGAAGACCGAGCGTGGCCAGCGCGTCGAGCTAGGCATCCACACCCACAGCGAGCGCCTGGACTTCTCGGCGTCGGTCTACCAGACCAAGTTCAAGGACTTCATCTACCTGGCCGACACCGGCGTTACCGAGGGCCTGCCGGTTCGTGCCTGGACCCAGCAGGACGCGGTATTCCGCGGTGCCGAAGCCGAAGCGCTGGTGCACCTGTTCGAGGGTGGCGCCGGTGACTGGGATCTGCGCCTGTTCGGTGACTACGTGAAGGCCAAGCTGGATGGCAGCGGCAGCCGCAACCTGGACATCGCCGTGCCGCATGGCGACCACAACCACAACTACAGCGTGGAGCTGGCCAATACCGGTTACCTGCCGCGCATCGCCCCGGCCCGCGTCGGCGCCGACCTGCGCTGGTCGAAGGACGGTTGGCGCGCCTCGGTCGGTGCGGTGCGTTACAGCCGCCAGAAGGACGTGGCGCAGAACGAGGAGCCGAGCAACGGCTATACCCTGGTCGACGCGCACCTGGCCTACCGTTGGGATCGCAACGCCAGCAACAGCTATGAGGTGTTCCTGGACGGCAGCAACCTGACCAACCGCGAAGTCCGTCCGCATACCTCGCTGCTGCGCGACTACTCGCCGCTGCCGGGCCGTGGTGTCGCATTCGGCATCCGCGCGTTCTTCTGATCGCGCAGGGCGGGTCGGATTCCACGGGGGCCTTCGGGCCCCCGTTCTCGTTTTGGCCGGACCCATCACGCAGGCGTCACAAAGATGTGCGTACGACAACAACCGGACAATCCCGTCACTCAGTGTCTCGCCAACCGGACATTAATGTCCGAAAATGATGCCATGACCGCCCAACGCGCCGATGCCGCTGCCCGCCGTGCCCTCATCCTCGACGCCGCCGATCATGTGTTCGGCCAACACGGCGTTACTGCTCCGCTGGACCTGGTGGTCGAACGCGCCCAGGTGGGCCGCGCCACCCTGTACCGCAACTTCCCCGACCGCACCGCGCTGATCCAGGCCCTGCTGCAGCGCACGGTCGACCGCATCCGGCGCCAAGTCGAACAGCTCGGCGACCGCGACGATGCCCTGTTCGAGGTGTTCGAGGGCATGGCCCAGCGCATCATCGATTCGCCGGCACTGGCCGATTACTGGCGCGCGGTCGATTCGGACGTGCCGGCCATGCGCAGCGCGCGCGAGACCGTGCGCGACCTGCTGGAAGCGCCGATCGCACGCGCCAAGGCCGCCGGCCTGTGCCGCCCCGATCTGGAGAAGACGGATATTTCACTGATCTCCGGCATGCTGGGTGCGGCCCTGCGCGGCAAGACCCGCGATGAGCGCGCCCAGTTGGCCGGGCGCGCCCTGCAGCTGCTGCGCGGCGGCCTCCAGGGAGAACCCAGCGAGGCCCGTTGATGGTCCAGCCGTACCTGAAGCCGGTTCCGGATTGGGAGGAGCACGAGAAGCCGACCATGCCCGGTTCGGCGTCAATGCCCTGGCACCCGCCGCACCGACGCGCAGCCTATGCACTGGTGTCGCTGCTGGTGGCGATCACCGGCGGTCTCGGCAACGCGCTGGTCACCGCCAACCTGCCGTTCCTGCAGGGCCAGCTGGCGCTGACCCCGACCCAGGGCAGCTGGCTGGTGGCGGCCTACGCGATGGTGAATGTCACCGCCAACCTGCTGGCCTTCAAGTTCCGCCAGCAGTACGGCATCCGCCTGTTCGCCGAGATCGGCCTGGGCCTGTACGCAGCGCTGGCGGTGCTGCACCTGTTCGTCGGCAGCTTCGAGACCACGATGCTGACCCGTGCCGCCAGCGGCTTCGCCGGCGCGGCCTGTTCGACGCTGGGCACGCTGTACATGCTGCAAGCGCTGCCGCGTCGCTTTACCGGCAACCTGCTGGTGGTCGGCGTCGGCCTTTCGCAGCTGGCGGTGCCGATTGCCTGGATTGTCTCGCCGGAGCTGGTCGATACCGGCCAGTGGCACCAGCTGTACTCGTTCGAGGCGGGCCTGGCGCTGTGCGCGTTCGCTGCCGTGGTGGTGCTGAAACTCCCGCCGGGCATCCAGGTGAAGGCGTTCGAGCCGCTGGATTTCCTGACCTTCGCGCTGCTCGCGCCGGCGGTGGCGCTGCTGGTGATCGTGCTCGCGCAGGGCTACACACGCTGGTGGCTCAACACGCCTTGGCTGGGCTGGGCGTTGATCGCTTCGATCGCGCTGTCGACCACGGCCTTCATCATCGAACACTACCGGCGCAATCCGCTGCTGCAGACGCGCTGGCTGGCCAGCCTGCCGGTGCTGCACTTCATCGTCGGCGCGTTCCTGATCCGCTTCCTCACCACCGAGCAGTCCTACGGCGTGGTCAACCTGATGCGCACGCTGGGCATGGGTCCGGACCAGCTGCGGCCACTGTTCGTGGTGATCCTGGCCGGCGTGATCACCGGCATCGCCGGCACCGCACTGACCTTCGGCCCGAAGCGGCTGATTCCGCAGCTGCTGATGGCGATCCTGCTGCTGGGCGCCGCCGCGCTCTTCGACCAGCACCGTACCAGCCAGGACCGCCCGCAGGATTTCTTCGTCAGCCAGTTCCTGGCGTCGGTTGGCGCTGGCATGTTCATGGGGCCGCTGATCATGCTCGGCATTTCCGCCGCGCTGAAACAGGGCGTGGACCACATGATCACCTTCCTGGTGACACTGTCGATCACCCAGACCCTCGGCGGGCTGGCCGGTTCGGCGGTGCTGGGTACTTTCCAGCTGCATCGTGAACAGCTGTATTCCAGCGCGCTGACCAGCCAGCTCGACCCGGCCGATCCGGTGGTAGCGCAGCGCCTGCGCATCCAGCAGCAGCTGTATGCCGCGCAGATCACCGACCCGGTGCTGCGCAGTGCACAGGGCAGCGCACAGCTGGCGCAGACCGCGCGCCGCGAAGCCAACGTGCGTGGCTTCAATGATGTGTTCACCCTGAGCGGCTGGCTGGCGATCGGCTTCCTGTGCTGGTTGCTGCTGCTGTCGCTGCGCACCGCCGTGCTCAAGCAATGGCGCAAGCGCCATTCCATCTCCCCTGCTGCGGCCACGCCATCCGCCCCCCGTTGAGTCCACTGCCATGCCTCCGGTTCCGCCCCGCCCCGACGACACCGACGACGTCACCCCACCGCCACCGACCGACGCCGCCCCCGCCCCGACCCCGATCGAACCGGCCGTGGCGCCGAAGTACCTCAAGCCCAGCGCGCGCAGCGTGGTGGTGATGGTGGTGGTGGCGTTGCTGGGCATTGCGCTGATCCTGCGCGCCTGGCACCTATGGCCGTTCACCAGCAGCGTGATGGTCACCGACAACGCCTATGTGCGCGGGCAGATCACGGTGATGGCACCACAGGTGAACGGCTACGTGACCGAGGTGCTGGTGAAGGATTTCCAGCACGTGAAGAAGGATGAGCCGTTGCTGCGCATCGATGACCGCATCTACAAGCAGCGTGTTTCGCAGGCGCAGGCCACGCTCGACAGCGCGCGTGCGGCGCTGGCCAATTCGGACCAGTCGCAGGCTCAGAACCGTGCACAGATCGCCTCCGTCCACGCGACCCTGGCGGCCGGCCAGGCCGAGCTGCAGCGCTCGCGCAACGAGGCCCGGCGCTACGAGCAACTGGCCGCACAGCAGCTGGTGTCGGTCAATGACCGCGACAAGTTCCGGACCAGCCAGGCCGCGGCGCAGGCCAGCGTGCAGCAGGCACAGGCGCAGATCCGCATCGCCGAGGAATCCCTGGTCTCGACCCAGGTCGCGCGCAAGAGCCTGGAAGCCCAGGTGGAGAGTGCGCAGGCGCAGCTGGAGCTGGCCCGCATCGATCTGGCCAACACCGTGATCCATGCGCCGCGCGACGGCCAGATCAGCGAGGCGAGCGTGCGCGTAGGCCAGTACGTGGCGGCCGGTTCGCAGCTACTGTTCCTGGTGCCGGACGCGCTGTGGGTGGTGGCCAACTTCAAGGAAGGCCAGACCTGGAAGATGCGCATCGGCCAGCCGGCAACGTTTGCGGTGGATGCGTTCCAGGGCCAGGTGCTGCGCGGCCATGTCGAGCAGATCGCGCCGGCGACCGGCTCGGAATTCAGCGTGCTGCGCCCGGACAACGCCAGCGGCAACTTTACCAAGGTGGTGCAGCGGCTGCCGATCCGGATATCGATCGATCCGGGGCAGGATCTGGCCGCACGGCTGCGGCCCGGGATGTCGGTGATCGCGCGGGTGGATACGCGCTCCAAGCCGATGGACTAGCCTGCGGGCAGGTGGACTCGGCCCGCTGGACTCTGCTCTCCCCTGCCCCTCGCGCTCAGCTCGCGCAGCGCGCGCAGAGCCCGTGCACTTCCAGCGTCTGCGCCTGCGGCTGGAAGCCCAGCTCCTTGGCGCGCTTTTCCAGCTGGGTGACGATCTCGCGGTCTTCCAGCTCCACCGCGCTGTGGCAGCTGTTGCAGATCAGGAACGGCACCGAATGCGCTGCGCTGCTGGGGTGATGGCACGCTACGAATGCGTTCACCGACTCCAGCTTGTGCACGAAGCCGTTGGCCATCAGGAAGTCCAGCGCGCGGTACACGGTGGGCGGGGCATCAGCGCCCACGCCCTTGCCGTTGCGTACCCACTCCAGCAGCTCGTAGGCCTTGACCGGCTTGCCGGCCTCGGCGATCAGCTTCAACACATTGGCGCGGATCGGAGTCAGGCGCAGCCCGCGTTCGCGCGAGACGCGCTCGACCACCGCCACGAAATCCGATGCGTCATGGACGTGGTGGTGCGGGGCCGTACAGGCAGTGGCGGTCTTGGCGGGCATGCGTGTTCTCCGGTTCGGGCCTGGCAAGGATGCCTCAGGCCGTTGCTACCTTGGTGATGGCCACATCGATGCGTTTCAAGGCCTGCTCGCGACCGGCCAGGTACACGGTATGGGAAATGTCAGGGCTGACCTGGGTGCCGGTGATGGCCACGCGCAGCGGCTGGGCAACCTTGCCCATGCCCATTTCCAGGGCGGCAGCGGCATCGTGCAGGGCCACGCCCACGGCTTCGGCGGTCCACTCCGGCAGGGCCGCCAGCAGCTCGCGGGCCTTGCCCAGCGGCAGCTCGGCGCCGGCCTTGAGGTGCTTGGCCACGGCTGCCTCGTCGTACTCGGTCAGCGGCTGGTACCAGACCACGGCCTTCTCGGCCATTTCCTTCAGGGTCTGCACGCGCTCGCGCAGGGCGATCACCACATCCAGCGGGGCCGGGCCTGCGGCCACGTCCAAGCCCAGCTTTTCCAGCTGGTAGACCAGGTGCGGCACGATGCTGGCCGGCTCTTCGGTCTTCAGGAAGTGCTGGTTGACCCAGCCCAGTTTGGCCATGTCCAGGCGCGAGGCCTTGGAATTGCAGTTGGTCACGTCGAACAGCTCGATCAGTTCCTGGCGGCTGAACAGCTCCTGGTCACCGTGCGACCAGCCCAGCCGGGCCAGGTAGCTCAGCAGCGCGTCGGGCAGGTAACCGGCGTCCTTGTACTGCATCACGTCGGCCGCGCCGGTGCGCTTGGACAGCTTGGCGCCCTGCTCGTCCAGGATCATCGGCATGTGGCCGAACTTCGGCACCGGGGCGCCGATGCCTTCGTACAGGTTGATCTGGCGCGGGGTGTTGTTGATGTGGTCGTCGCCGCGGATGACCTCGGTGATGCCCATGTCCCAGTCGTCCACCACCACCGCGAAGTTGTAGGTGGGGTAGCCATCCGGGCGGAAGATGACCATGTCATCCAGCTCGCTGTTGGCGATCTCGATGCGGCCCTTGATCAGGTCGTCGAACACCACCGTGCCTTCCAGCGGGTTCTTGAAGCGGATCACGCGGTTCGGGTCGTCCTTGCGCGGCAGGCCCAGGTCACGCGCGGCGCCGTTGTAGCGCGGCTTTTCCTGCTTGGCCATGGCGGCCTCGCGCATGGCATCCAGCTCTTCCTTGGTCTCGTAGGCGTAGTACGCCTTGCCGTCGGCCACCAGCTGCTCGGCCACTTCCAGGTAACGGGCCACGCGGTCGGTCTGATAGATCGGGCCGACGTCGTAGTCCAGGCCCAGCCAGTCCATTGCCTCCAGGATCGCGTCGATCGCGCCCTGGGTGCTGCGTTCACGGTCGGTGTCCTCGATGCGCAGCACGAATTCGCCGCCGCGGTGGCGGGCCTCCAGCCAGCAGTACAGCGCAGTGCGGGCACCACCGATGTGCAGGTAGCCGGTGGGACTGGGGGCGAAGCGGGTGCGGCAGGTCATGGACGGCTCGAGGAACGGGAATCCGCCGATTTTACCACCAGCCCGGAAAGGCAAGCAGGGGCCGGTGCGCCCGGCCCCTGCCGCCCGATGTTTCAAGGCTGCGGTTCAGCCTTGCGAGGGAAGGACTGCTCGCGCATCGCGGCGTTGTAGGCGAACGAGGCGACGATGGCCGCGGCCTGCTTCAGGTCTTCCGGTTCGGCGTGGTCCCAGGTGTCCAGGTGGCTGTGGTGGACGTTGCTGAAGTAATCCAGCCGGTCCTGGATGAACTGGAAGCCCGGCAGGCCGATGCGGTCGAAGCTGATGTGGTCGGTGCTGCCGGTATTGCGGGTAGCCACGGTGGTGGCGCCCACGTCATGGAACGGCGCCAGCCAGGCTTCGAAGATCGGCATCGCCGCCAGGTTTTCCTGCGCATAGATGCCACGGAAGCGGCCCGAGCCGTTGTCCATGTTGAAGTAGACCTGGAACTTGCTGTAATCGCGGGTCTTGCGCAGCGCACCCGTCGGCTCGCGCAGCGACGCCGGCAGCGCCTTCTGCGCCGGGTCGGTGGGCTCGGGGAACTGGCCGAAGTGCTTGGCCACATAGGCCTGCGAGCCGATCAGGCCCTGCTCTTCGCCACTCCACAACGCCACCCGGATGGTGCGCTTGGGCCTGGCGCCGGTGGCCTTGAGGATGCGCATCGCTTCCATCATCACCGCCACGCCGGCCGCATTGTCGGCCGCGCCGGTACCGCTGTGCCACGAATCCATGTGCGCGCCGATCATCACCACTTCATCGGGCTTGCTGCTGCCGCGGATCTCGGCCAGCGTGTTGTAACCCGGCTGGTCGGCCTCATCGGTGAATCGTGCGGCCACATCCACGCGCAGGCGCACGGTCTGCTTGGCCTCCAGCGCGCGCGCCAATGGATTGAAGTGCTCGCTGATCATCGCCAGTTCCGGGATGCCCACCGATTCGCCAGCCTTGCGCGAGCCACCACCGGCGACGCGGATGATGCCGTTGTCCCAGCCACTGATGCTGATCGAGGCCAGCGCGCCTTCTTCGACGAAGAACGCATTGACCTTGGCCACCAGCGCCTGCCGCTCCTGGAATTCCTTGACCCGCTTGGCGCGCTCGGCGGTGGCGTCCTTGTCCTTGGGCAGGGTGAATTCCTGCAGGCCTTCCAGCGAGGTGGCGTCGTGGCGATGCGAATCGGCCTCGGTGCCGCGCTTGTACTCGCGCGCCTCGCCCAGCAGCAGGATCTTGCCGCGCAGCTTGCCGCGGTACTTCTCGATGTCTTCTGGCTTCTTGATCTCGACCTGCACCAGCTCGCCTTCCACCGGGCCGTTGGTACCCGGGGTCCAGGCCTTGGGCAGCGCATGCAGCGGCTGGATGCGGTCGCCCAGCATTTCCACGCTGGCCGAGGTGAACTCCCAGCCGCGGCCGAAATCATCGAAGGCTTCGTCGTGGACGTTGTCCAGCTTCCATTCGTTGAACTTGCCGCGGGTCCAGGCGTTGGCACGGCCCATTGCCGGCGAATTGGTCAACCGCGGCCCGATGCGTTCGGTGAGGTAGCTGAAGGTGTCCATCACCTGCGAACGGTGGAAGGCCTCCTGGCGGATGCGGCTGACCATGTCCAGGTCCACCGTTTCGCGTTGCTGCGCCCCTGCATTGCCCCCCATCGCCAGCGCTGCTGCCAGCACACTCCACTTCAGCCCGCTCCACTTCAACACGCCCCACCCCTGCCCTTCGGCTCGATCATCAAGCGCTCGAGTCTAGCCAGTGGCGGCAGGCGCCCCCCGTCCCATCGGTCATGGGCCCGCCGCTTCCGGCACGGGAAGGTCCACTTGGGTTTCGCGGAAATCGCCAAACTCCAGCAGCAGCTTGCCCTCGACGAACACCAGCTCGTGGCGGAAGGTGCCGGCGCCGACCGCCACCAGCTCCTCTAGCAGCAGATCGCCGAATCCCTCCGAAGGCCCACCGTGCTTGTCCACCTGCAGCCGCGACACCTGCCGGTAACACAGTTCAATGCGTCCGCCCCAGGCGCCCTGCAGCACCAGCAGGACCTGATTGGGGCGGCCGCCCTCGTCGTCCCCCTCACTGAGCGCCAACTGTTCAAGCCGAGCATCATGCAGGCAGCGGGGATCACGCGCGTCGTAGCGCCAGGGCGCCGCCACGAACGCTTTCACCGGCTCTGGAAGCCCCGCTTCGATCGACGCTACGTAGGCAGCCCAGCCAGACGTATCGATGTCATAACCGTCGCGGGTCTCGGTCAGTCTTACGATGTCCATGGCATTGCCCCTCCTGATCACAGCGTATTGTGCCTGCCGCTAGCCGCGCCAGCCCAGCCACAGCTGCGCCCGTTCCGGCAGCAGCAGCAACCAGTGCTGCTGATCGATGCTGCTGCAGCCAAAGACCGCGGCGTGCGCCGGCCAGCCTGCCGGCAGGCCGCCGATGCCGATCTCGGCCAATGCTTCCGCCCCGGCCTTCCATGGCCGGTAGTGCGGCACCTTGCCCGCCAGCGCGCCGCGTCCCTGCCGCGCGCCCTGCAGCCAGGCCAGCCCGTGCCCCTGCAGCCCCTCGCAGGTCACCGCGGCCAGCTGGAAGCGGACCAGGCCGGGGGCGATCCGTGCCCCCGGCAGGGCCGCCAGCACGCCATGTGCCTGCAGCAGTGCATCCACTTCCAGCAGGGCGGGGATGCCCTGCCGTGCCCGTTGCCGCAATCCGTGGCGCCACCCCATGACGAGCTCCTTACTTCAGTTCCGCGCCAAGCGCATACCAGTCGACCCGGCGGGTCACCCACATCGCCAGCGCCAGGATCACGAACAGCAGCAGCGAACCCATCAGCAAGGCGTTGTTTTCCGAGACCAGCAGGCCGTACAGGGCGCCATACAGCACAGTCAGCAGCGCGGCAAAGCCGAGGCCACGCTTCCAGTGGCCCAGCACGTTGGCCAGGTACACCGCCTGCAGGCCGATGCAGGCCACCGCCGACACCAGGTAGGCCTTCCAGAACGCGATGTGCTCGGAGAGGCTGATCAGCAGCAGGAAGAAGATCGCCAGTGCCAGCCCGACCATCAGGTACTGCAGCGGATGGATGCGCAGCGACTTGATCAGTTCGAACAGGATGAAGCCGACGAAAGTGAGCAGCACGAACAGCACGCCGTACTTGGAAGCGCGGTCGGCCTGGGTGTAGGTGTCGACAGGATCGACCAGCGATACCGTCACCGCCTGCGAATCGATGGCCCCCTCACTGCGCAGCTGCCGCTGGGCATCGGACGCCAGCGAGGACACCGCCCAGCGCGCATCGAAGCCCTGTGCATCAACGCGGCGCTCGTTGGGCAGGAATGCGCCGCTGAACGATGGGTGCGGCCAGCTCGAACGCAGCGCGACGTGGGTGTCGTCGCCCACAGGCACCACCGACAGCATGCGGCTGCCGTCCAGGCGCAGTTCCAGCTCCACGGTGCTCGCGGCCAGCAGGCCGCCATGGTCATCGGCGAACCCGGCCACCGGCGCATGCAGGCCTCGCCCCACCTCGCTGGCGTCGCCGACGCCCGGCAGCAAACGCAGCTGCTTGCCGTCCACGCGCAGGTTCGGCGTACCCACCAGGCCACGCACGTCGGATACGCCCACCGCCACATACGGCTGACCATAGCTGCGGCCGGCCTTCACCGGATAGTCGTCCTCGGCGAAGGTTGCCTTCATCTGGCCGTTCCAGCTGTACACCGGCACCTTGAACAGGCCGACTTCGCGCTGGCTCGGCAGCATCTCGCCGCCCACGTCCAGCGTTGCCGGCATCTGCAGCCAGTGGCCTTCGGTGACCTGCACCTCGGTCTTCTTGTTGCCCTTGGCGTCGATCACTTCGATCTGCTGGCGCTCCACCCACGGCACCACCCGCACCGGTCCGACCAGCTGCTGCGCGCCCGCACGGCTGTCGGCCACGCGCGAGAAGGCCTCGTCGCGGTACGCGCTGCGCTCGTTGATGACCCCGCGGATCATCGTCAGCGGGATCAGCAGCAGCAGGATCAGCCCGCCGACAATGGCGAACCGCAGCAGCATCTTCAGGGATTTCATGGTCCATCCTCGTTGGAGAGGCCTGCAGGATGAACCGCTGCAGTGAGCAGGGTTTGTGGCGAATTTGAAGCGAGTGTGAAGTCAGCGACGCGGGCGCTGGCCCGGCATGCCCAGTGGCAGCCACAGGCTGGCGACGGTACCTCCACCGTCGCGGGGCCTGACGCTGGCACGGCCGTCGTGCAGGCGTGCGACTTCCTGCACGAACGGCAGGCCCAGGCCCGAACTGCGCCGGCCGCTGCCGGGGCGGGCCAACGAATAGAAGCGCTCAAACACCCGTTCGCGCGCATATTCGGGAATGCCGGCACCGCGGTCGGCCACCTGCAGGCGCACCCCCTGCCCCTCAGCGTCGGCCTGCAGCGCCACCTCCGCACCTGCGGGTGAGAACGCAATCGCGTTGTCGATCAGGTTGTGCAGCGCCTGCCGCAGCAGATAGGCATCGCCCTGCACGCGCAGGTCGGGCACGTTGCCGATGCGGACCTGTACGCCGCCGGCCTGCGCGCGCACCTGCGCCGCTGCGGCCGCATCGGCCAGCAGCAGCGGCAACGCGATCGGGTCGCGGGTCTGCAGCCAACCGTGCTGTTCCACTTCGGCCAGCGCCAGCAGCTTGTCGATGGTCTCGGTCAGCCGCTCCTGCTGATCGACGATGCTGCGCGCGAAATGAACCCGGTCGGCGTCCGGCAGAGGCTCCTGCAGCAGCTCGGCCGCGCCGCGGATCGCCGCCAGCGGGCTCTTCATCTCATGCGTCAGCGACTGCACGTACTGTTCGACGTAGGCCTTGCCCTCCAGCTTGCGGCGCATGGTTTCCAGCGCCTGGCCCAGATCGCCGATCTCGTCGCGGCGGCGGCGCGGCGGTGGCACGGGTTCGCCGGCAGTGACCGCGCGCGCATAGCGGCTGAGCTGGCCCAGGCCGGTGGTCAACCACATCGTCACCAGCACGCCGACCAGCGCCGACAGCCCGATCAACCACGCACCGCGCTCGATGATGGCGCGCTGGCTGGCGGCAATGAACGGATCGATGCTGCGGTTGGGCTGGGCCAGGCTGAGCACGCCGATCAGCGTGCGTCCATCGGCCGGGTCGTACACCGGCGCCGCCACGTGCATCACCGTATCGCCTTCCTCACCCGGTATTTCCGGGCTGGAGCGGGCGCCGTACTCGCCGCGCAGCGTGCGGTAGACATCGTTCCAGCGTGAGTTGTCGCGGCCGAGGTCACGGCCGAGCGAATCGTAGATGACGATGCCCTTGGCATCGGTGATGGTCACCCGGTAATCCAGCGAACGCTTCGGGAAGCGCCAGACCATCGCCTTCAGGTCACGCTGCCGCGCCTTGGCCAGGTTGCGGGTGAAGCTGCCGCTGCGGATGGTGCCGGCCTTGACGTCGGCGGCGGCCATTTCAGCCAGCACGTTGGCCGCATCGACCAGGGTCGACTCCATCGCCTGGCGCACACCCGGCTTCACTTCGTTGACGAACACCCGCATCACGAAGAACGCCGCGATGCCGGTGATGAGGAAAAAGCCGAGGAACAGCTTCAGCACCAGGCGCATCGGCTAGGCCTCCAGCGCGTAGCCGAGGCCACGGTGGGTCCGGATCGGATCGTCGCTGGCGCCGGCCGCACGCAGCTTGGCGCGCAGGGTCTTTACATGCGTGTCGACGGTGCGGTCGGCGCTGTCGGCGCTGCTGTCCCAGCCGCGATCCATCAGCTGGGCGCGACTGAGAATCGCGCCCGGACGCTGCAGCAATGCCTCCAGCAACGCGTACTCGTAGCGGGTCAGGTCCAGTGCCTGGCCATGGAAGCGGATGCGCCGGCCATCGCGGTCGATGGCGAACGCACCGTGTTCCTGCCAGCCTGCATCGGCACTACCCGCCGTCACCGCGGGCACCGCGCGGCGCAGCCGTGCGCGCACCCGTGCCACCAGCTCGCGCGGCGAGAACGGCTTGGTCATGTAATCGTCGGCGCCCAGCTCCAGGCCGAGCACGCGGTCCACTTCATCGTTGCGGGCGGTCAGGAAGATCACCGGCAGCTGCGCCGCCGGGCCGGGCTGCGCGCGCAGCCGCCGGCAGACCTCGAACCCACCCAGGTCGGGCAGGCCCACATCCAGTACCACCAGGTCAATGCCCCCGGCCTGCAGCCGCTGCAGGGCCTCGCCGCCCAGCAGGCAGTGGCTGACCGCGTAGCCTTCGCTGCGCAGCGCATAGAGCACGGTTTCGGCGATGGCGGCTTCGTCCTCGACCACCAGGACATGGGCAACAGGGGCTGTCATGGCGCGCAGCATAGCCGCTGCGGCCGCTGCCCCGTACACTGCCGGCCATGAACTATCGCCACGCCTTCCATGCCGGCAACCACGCCGATGTGCTCAAGCACATCGTGCAGCTGGCCCTGATCGACAGCTTCAAGCGCAAGGACAGTCCGTTCTTCGTGCTCGACACCCACGGCGGTGCCGGCCGCTACCTGCTGGCAAGCGAAGAGAGCCGCAAGACCCTGGAGGCCGAGTCCGGAATCATGCGGCTGATGGCCCAGCCCAAGCTGCCGGAGGTGGTCGAGCGCTACCTGAAGGCGGTGCAGGCCGACAATCCGGTCGGCGCGCTGACCACCTACCCCGGCTCGCCGCTGCTGAGCGCACAGGCCATGCGTGCCCAGGACCGCATGGCGGTGTGCGAGCTGCAGGAAGCGGAAACGGCCACGCTGAAGGCCTTGTTCGCGCATGACACCCGCGTCGACGTGCGTGCGGGCGATGGCTACGCACTGCTGCGTTCGCTGCTGCCGCCGAAGTTCAACGGCAGCAAGATCGGCCGCGGCCTGGTGCTGATCGACCCGCCCTACGAGGCGCAGGACGCCGAATACCAGGCCATCCTGGCTGCCCTGGCCGAGACCCTGGCGCGCTGGCCGCAGGCCACCTGCGCGGTCTGGTTCCCAATCAAACAGCGCCGCACCATCCTGCATTTCCTGCGCAAGGCCACCGCCCTGCCGGTGAAGTCGGCGATGACGATCGAGTTCCTGGTGCGGCCGGACGACTCACCGCTGCGCCTCAACGGCAGTGGCATGCTGCTGCTCAACCCGCCCTGGCAGTTCGACCGGGTGGTGGGCCCGGCCCTGCCGGCGCTGCGCCAGCACCTGGGCGAACCCGGTGCCAGCACTCGCCTGGATTGGCTCAAAGCGCCCGAATAACGGCCTTCACGAGGCTGTACCGCCGTGAGCCTTTCGTTCACGGAATGCAGCCTCGGTGATGCCACAATCGATGGACCACCAAGGAATCACCCGGTATGGCCACTCGCAACCGCATGCCGCCCTGGCATGAGATCTTCAAGGCTCCCAGCGGCCACGAGCTGCTGATCCGCCCTATCCGCCCGGAAGATGGGGCGCCGCTGCAAGCAGCGTTCAGCCTGTTCGGGCCGGAAGAAATCCGTGATCGTTTCCTGCAGGCGGTGACAGAGCTGTCGCCGGAAACCACCCAGCGCCTGACGCACCCCAATCCCAAGACCGAGATCACCCTGGTCGCTGCCGAATCCCTGCCCGCTGGCGAAGCAGTGGTCGGCGCGGTCGCCCGGGCCTCGATCATCCCCGGCACCCGGGAAGCGGAGTACGCGATCCTGATCAGCCGCTTCCTGATCGGCCAGGGCCTGGGCCGGCAGCTGATGCGCAAGCTGGTGAAGTGGGGCCGAGGCAAGTACCTGGACCGCCTGTACGGCGACGTTGCCGCCGAGAACGAGCCGATGAAGCAGCTGGCCGCCTCGCTTGGCTTCAAGCCGGTCCCCCACCCCACCGGCGCCGAAGGCCTGGTGCGGATGGTGCTGGAGCTGGACAATTGAGATAACGCCGGGCAAGGCCCGGCGCTACCCACCGCGTTTCGCACACGGTCGCGACAAACCCTTCTGCTAAGATCGGCGGTCCATGTCGCGTACCTCATACCCCGCCCCGCCGCTGCCGCGTGCCGGCCAGCTCCGCGCCTGGTGGCGCGCCCCCGCCTCGCCGACCGCCCTGGCCTGGTACCTGGCCCAGGCCGCGCGTGCGCACGATGCGCCGCTGCTGGTGATCGCCCGTGACAACCACGGCGCCAACCAGCTTGAAGCCGACCTGCAGACCCTGCTCGGTGGCGACCCGGCCCTGCCGGTGGTCGCCTTCCCGGACTGGGAGACGCTGCCGTACGACCGCTTCAGCCCGCACCCGGAGATCATCTCGCAGCGCCTGGCTGCCCTGCACCGCCTGCCTGCGCTGAAGCGCGGCCTGGTGATCGTGCCGGTGCAGACGCTGCTGCAGCAGCTGGCCCCGCGCAGCTATGTGATCGGCGGCAGCTTCGACCTGAAGGTCGGCCAGCGCCTGGACCTGGAGGCCGAGAAGCGCCGCTTGGAGAGCGCCGGTTACCGCAACGTGCCGCAGGTGATGGACCCGGGCGACTTCGCGGTCCGCGGCGGCCTGCTCGATGTGTTCCCGATGGGTGCCGACGAGCCTTTGCGGGTGGAGCTGCTGGACGAGGACATCGACTCGATCCGCGCGTTTGACCCGGAAAGCCAGCGCTCGCTGGACAAGGTCGACGCTGTGCACATGCTGCCCGGCCGCGAAGTGCCGATGGACGAGGCCAGCATCGGCCGCGTGCTGGCCGCGCTGCGCGAGCGCTTCGATGTCGATACCCGCCGCAGCGCGCTGTACCAGGACCTGAAGTCCGGGCTGGCCCCGGCCGGCGTCGAGTACTACCTGCCGCTGTTCTTCGAGCGCACCGCCACCCTGTTCGATTACCTGCCCAGTGGCAGCCTGCCGGTGGTCTGCGCCGGTGCCGGCGAAGCCGCCGAGGCGTTCTGGGCACAGACCGGTGAGCGTTACGAACAGCGCCGCCACGATGTGGAACGGCCGCTGCTGCCGCCGTCGGCACTGTACCTGTCGCCGGAGCTGCTGCGTGAGCGCCTCAACGACGCCCCGCGCATCGAGGTGTGGGCCACCGACCACGCGCGCATCGCCGACGCGCACGCGCTGGGTGACCAGCCGCTGCCGCCACTGCCGGTAGCAGCGCGCGAAGCGCCGGCCGGCGATGCGTTGAAGTCCTTCCTTGGCCATTACCCGGGCCGGGTGCTGATCGCCGCCGATTCACCGGGCCGCCGCGAGGCGCTGCTGGAAGTGCTGCAGGCCGCCGAGCTGAAGCCACCGGTGGTGGCCGACCTGCCCAGCTTCCTCACTGACGATGCGCGCTTCGCGATCGCGGTGGCGCCGCTGGAGGATGGCTTCGCGCTGGACGATCCGCGCATTGCGGTGCTGACCGAGCGCCAGCTGTTCCCCGAGCGCGCCGGCAGCACCCGCCGCACGCGTCGTGCCGGCCGCGAGCCGGAAGCGATCATCCGCGACCTCGGCGAACTGACCGAAGGTGCGCCGATCGTGCACGAGGACCATGGCGTCGGCCGCTACCGTGGCCTGATCGCGATGGACGTCGGCGGCATGCCCGGCGAGTTCCTCGAAATCGAATATGCCAAGGGTGACCGCCTGTATGTGCCGGTCGCCCAGCTGCACCTGATCAGCCGCTATTCCGGTGCATCGGCGGAAACCGCGCCGCTGCATTCGCTCGGTGGCGAGCAGTGGAGCAAGGCCAAGCGCAAGGCCGCCGAGAAGGTCCGCGATGTGGCTGCCGAGCTGCTGGAGATCCAGGCGCGCCGTCAGGCGCGTGCCGGCTTGGCGCTGCAGGTGGACCGTGCGATGTACGAGCCGTTCGCGGCCGGTTTCCCGTTCGAGGAAACCCCGGACCAGCTGGCAGCGATCGATGCCACCCTGCGCGATCTCGCCAGCAGCCAGCCGATGGACCGCGTGGTCTGCGGCGACGTCGGCTTCGGCAAGACCGAGGTCGCCGTGCGCGCCGCATTCGCCGCCGCCAGCGCCGGCAAGCAGGTGGCCGTGCTGGTGCCGACCACGCTGCTGGCCGAACAGCATTTCCGCAACTTCCGCGACCGCTTCGCCGATTACCCGCTGAAGGTCGAAGTACTGTCGCGCTTCAAGACCAGCAAGGAAATCAAGGCCGAACTGGAGAAGGTCGCCGCCGGCACCATCGACGTCATCGTCGGTACCCACCGCCTCCTGCAGCCGGACGTGAAGTTCAAGGACCTGGGCATGGTCATCGTCGACGAGGAGCAGCGTTTCGGCGTGCGCCAGAAGGAAGCATTGAAAGCGCTCCGCGCCAACGTGCACCTGCTGACCTTGACCGCCACGCCGATCCCGCGCACCTTGAACATGGCCATGGCCGGATTGCGCGACCTGTCGATCATCGCCACGCCGCCGCCGAACCGGCTGGCGGTGCAGACCTTCATCACCCAGTGGGACAATGCGCTGCTGCGCGAGGCATTCCAGCGCGAGCTGGCCCGTGGTGGCCAGCTGTACTTCCTGCACAACGACGTGGAAAGCATCGGCCGCATGCAGCGCGAGCTGTCCGAGCTGGTGCCGGAGGCGCGCATCGGCATCGCACACGGGCAGATGCCCGAGCGTGAGCTGGAAAAGGTGATGCTGGATTTCCAGAAGCAGCGCTTCAACGTGCTGCTGTCGACCACGATCATCGAATCGGGCATCGACATTCCCAACGCCAATACCATCATCATCAACCGCGCCGACCGCTTCGGCCTGGCCCAGCTGCATCAGCTGCGCGGCCGCGTCGGCCGTTCGCACCACCGCGCCTACGCCTACCTGGTGGCGCCGGACCGCCGTTCGATCACGCCAGATGCGGAAAAGCGCCTGGAAGCGATCGCCTCGATGGATGAACTGGGCGCTGGCTTCACCCTGGCCACCCACGATCTTGAGATCCGCGGCGCCGGTGAACTGCTCGGCGAGGATCAGAGCGGACAGATGGCCGAAGTGGGCTTCAGCCTGTACACCGAGCTGCTCGAACGCGCGGTGCGCAGCATCAAGCAGGGCAAGCTGCCCGACCTGGATGCCGGCGAAGAAGTACGGGGCGCCGAGGTCGAACTGCATGTGCCGGCGCTGATTCCGGAAGACTACCTCCCGGACGTGCACACCCGCCTGACCCTGTACAAGCGCATTTCCAGCGCACGCGGCAGCGATGCGTTGCGTGAGCTGCAGGTGGAGATGATCGATCGCTTCGGCCTGCTGCCGGACCCGGCCAAGCACCTGTTCGCCATCGCCGAGCTGAAGCTGAAAGCCAACACGCTGGGCATCCGCAAGCTGGACCTGGGCGAGAACGGTGGCCGCATCGTGTTCGAGTCCAAGCCGAACATCGACCCGATGGCGGTGATCCAGCTGATCCAGAAGCAACCCAATCTCTACGCCATGGAAGGGCCGGACAAGCTGCGCATCAAGCATCCGCTGCCGTTGCCGGAAGACCGCTTCAATGCGGCCCGCGCCCTTCTGACCACACTCGCCCCGGGTTGATCGCCCGAGAATACCCCGCACCGGTCCCCACCCGGTGCGGGCGGATGACCATGTTTCCTGACGCCGTACCTGCTCCTGACCTGCTGCACGCGCAGGCCTGCCTGATCGACGCCCTCTCCATGTCGCTGCAGATGCGCGATGCCTACACACGCCATCACTGCGACCGCGTCGGCCTGCTCGCGCAGCGCCTGGCGACGCAATGTGACCTCGACGACGAGGCCAGTGCGCAGATCGCCCTGGCTGCACGCTTCCACGACATCGGCAAGATCGGCATTCCCGACGAGGTGTTGCTGGCCCCGCGCCGGCATACCGACGAAGAGCGAGCGCTCATGCGCGAACACCCGGTGCGCGGGGAGCATATCTTCCTCGCCACCGGCCGCAGTGACGCTGCGCCGGTCGCGCAGCTGATCCGTGCCCATCACGAAGCCTTTGATGGCAGCGGCTATCCCGATGGGCTGCGCGGTGAATCGATTCCGCTTGGCGCGCGCATCGTCACCATCGCCGATGCCTACGATGCGATGACCAGCGCGCGCCCGTATCGCGACGCGATGGAACGCGAGACGGCGCTGCGCATCATTGATGCGCAATCCGGTGGATTGGTTGATCCGTACGTGCTGCAGCGCTTCCAGCGCATGCTGGCGCAGGCGCCGGAGCTGGCCTGAGAGCCGCCGCTCATGGCCTGGCGCTCTCAGTCCACCAACCAAAAGGCCCGGCGTTCGCCGGGCCTTCTGCATCACCCATTACCTGCGATCGATTACCAGATCACCACGCGCTTGTCGTCGGCACGCACCATTGCATCGCCGGCCTTGCACTGGAAGGCGGCCGCGAACGAGGGCATGTTCGACGGTGCACCGTTGGCACGGAAGTTGGCCGGCGCATGCGGATCGGTGTTGAGGCGGACGCGCAGCTCACCATCGGTGAAATTGCGGCGCCACACCGTGGCCCAGTTCATGAAGAAGCGCTGGTCCTGGCTGTGGCCATCGACCTCGACATTCGCCTTCGGGTCTTCCTTCAGCGCCATCTGCAGCGCGTCATAGGCCACGGTCAGGCCGCCCAGGTCGCCGATGTTCTCGCCGAGGGTCAGCTTGCCCTTCACGTTCACACCCGGCACCGCTTCATAGCCGTCGAACTGTGCAACCAGCTGGTCGGTACGCTGGGTGAAGGCCTTGCGGTCGGCGTCGGTCCACCAGTTGTCGAAATTGCCGTTGGCGGCGAACTGGCTGCCCGAGTCGTCGTAGCCATGCATCATTTCGTGGCCGATGACCGCACCGATGCCGCCGTAGTTCAGCGCCGGATCGGCCTTGGCATCGAAGAACGGCGCCTGCAGGATCGCCGCCGGGAACACGATCTCATTCTTGGTGGCGTTGTAGTACGCGTTGACGGTCTGCGGCGTCATGCCCCACTCGGTCTTGTCCACCGGCTTGCCGATCTTGTCCAGCATGTAGCGGTAGTTGAACGCACGCGCCGCCTGCATGTTGCCCAGGTAGCTGTCACCGTTGGTCTGCAGGCCCGCCCAGTCACGCCACTTGTCCGGGTAACCGATCTTCGGGGTGAAGCTGGCCCACTTCTCCAGCGCCTTCTTCTTCGTTTCTTCGCCCATCCACGGCAGCTGCTCCAGGCGCGCCTTCAGTGCCTGCGACAGGTTTTCCACCAGATGCTGCATGGCCACCTTCGACTCGGCCGGGAATACGGCGTCCACGTACAGCTGGCCCAGCGCTTCACCCATGCCACCGTTGACCGACTCCAGCACGCGCTTCCAGCGCGGCTGCATTTCCTTCTGGCCACGCAGGGTGGTGCCATAGAAATCGAAGTTGGCCTTCTCGAACTGGCTGCTCAGGTACGGCGAGGCGTCGTCGATGGTGTGGAAGCGCAGGTAGGCCTGCCAGGTGCTGGCCGGCACATCGGCCAGCATCTTGTCCATTTCACTGAAGAAGCCCGGCTGCGCCAGTGAGAACTTCTGCGCGGCAGGCACCTTGAGGGTGTCGAACAGCGCGGTCCAGCTGAAATTCGGGGTCAGCTTGTCGGCGTCTGCGGCGCTGAGCGGGTTGTAGCGCTTGGCGGGGTCACGCATCTCGATGCGCGACATCGAGGCCTTGGCCAGGCGGGTTTCGAAGGCCATCACGGCCTTGGCCTGCTCGGCGGCCTGCGCGGCGTCCACGCCGGACAGGGTCAGCACCTGTGCGATGTAGGCCACGTAGGCATCACGGATCTTGGCCTGCGCGTCGTCGAAGTAGTAGCCCTTCTCCGGCAGGCCGAGGCCGCCCTGGCCGACGTAGGCGATGACGTTGGCCGAATCCTTGTAATCAGCATTGGCGAACAGCGAGAACAGCACGCCCTTGCCCTCGGCCTGGCTGTCGCGCAGGTACTGGGTGATGGCGGCGGTATCGTTCAGCGCGGTGATCTTGTCCAGCTGCGGTTGCAGCGGCGCCAGGCCGGCGGCTTCGATCTTGGCTTCGTCGTTGCCGGTCGTCCAGATGTCACCGATCTTGGCTTCCACCGAGCCGGCCTTGGCCTGGCTGGCCGCGGCCTGCTGCACCAGCGCGTGCTGCACTTCCAGCGAGCGCTCGCGCAGGATCTCGAAGCTGCCCCAGGTGGTCTGGTCGCCCGGCACCGGGTTGGCCTTCAGCCACTTGCTGTTGACGAAACCATTGAGGTCGGTACAGGCGGAGATGGACGGATCCAGGTCGGCGCTGTTGAGCGAGATCAGCGGCGTCTTGATCTGCGACAGGTCGAAGGCCGGCTTGGCAGCGGCGCTGGCCGCTGGTGCGGTTTCATGCTTGCCACAGGCCGCCAGCGAGGCAGCAATGGCGAGGGTCAGGCCCAGCGGGACCAGGTTGCGGACGTTCATGAGGCTCTCCTGCGGGTAATTTCACAGGGTAGCCGGGGGAGCCCACGGCACGGACCGGCCAAAGGTCACGAGCCCGTAGCGTCGCCAACCCACTGCATGCCGGTATTCTTGTCCTTACGATCACCGGACCTCGGGCCCATGGACGAAGCTGCGCTGCTAGTGGCCCTCGACACCTGTGAGTATCTGTTCCTGACGGGTATTGGCGAACTGGAGGCCAACTGTCTGCGGCTGGTCATCGACGAGGGACGAGTGACAGGAGAGCCCCGTCGGGTGGATCTCGGCCAGGGGCGTTCAATCGATGATGTGCGTGCGATAGAGGTGACGCCCCACTCGCAGCGGTTTGAACTGATCTGGGTCCACTACATCAGCTACGCCGTGCACAACGAGTCCTATCAAAGCTGGGACGACTCCGAGGCCTGGAGCGGAAACCTGTTCCGCCGCTACAGCCGTTCGAAGTTCCTCGATTATCTGGACCATGCCACCTTCGCTGATAGCCGTCACCCCGGCCCATTCGCGCACTATCAAGTGATATGCCAGGACCACGTCATCGACATTGCTGCATTGCAGCCGCCGAAGGTGCGCCTGCTGGGTCCTTCGTAGCGGACAGAAGCAGCCACCCATGGGGTGGCTCTACTGGGATGCGGCAGCGGCAGTCGAGCATGGCCCGACTCTACAAAAAGCGAAGGCCGGCTTGCGCCGGCCTTCTTCTTATTTCGCCTTGCCCTGGTTGGCCACGGCTTCGGCGGCCTTGCGCGCCGCTTCCGGGTCGCCCAGGTAGCGGAACGACTGCACCGTCAGGTCGTCGTTCAGTTCGAACAGCAGCGGGATGCCGGTCGGGATGTTCAGCTCGAGGATTTCCTCGCGCGAGACATTGTTGAGGTACTTGTACAGCGCGCGCAGCGAGTTGCCGTGGGCGGTGACCAGCACGGTCTTGCCGTCCTTCAGCTGCGGCGCGATCGCGTCGTGCCAGTACGGCAGCACGCGGTCCAGGGTGGTGGCCAGCGATTCGGTACCCGGCAGCGCGTTGCGGTCCAGGCCGGCGTAGCGGCGGTCATGGATCGGGTGGCCGGGATCTTCCAGCTCCATCGGCGGCGGCGGGATGTCGTACGAACGACGCCAGACCTTGACCTGCTCTTCGCCGTGCTTGGCCGCGGTCTCGGCCTTGTCCAGCCCCTGCAGGCCGCCGTAGTGCCGCTCGTTGAGGCGCCAGGACTTGTTCACCGGCAGCCAGTCCTGCTCCAGCTCGGCCAGCGCACCCTGCAGGGTGTGGATGGCGCGCTTCAGTACGGAGGTATGGGCGACGTCGAACTGCAGGCCTTCCTCGCGCATCAGGCGACCGGCGGCGGCCGCTTCCCGGCGCCCCTGCTCGGTCAGGTCGACATCGACCCAGCCGGTGAAGCGGTTGTCCAGGTTCCACTGGCTCTGGCCATGGCGCAACAGTACGAGTTTACGGGTCACTGCAGGGTCTCCAACGCGAGGAAAGGCAGGCCGCCATTGTAGCCCCGGCTGCCGCTCACCGGGCCGTGGCGCCGCGCATGCAATGCTGTAGCCAATGAATACGGTGATCGACCCCGGGCGCTGGGAAGGCAGCGTCGCCGCTGCCCGCGCGCAGCAGACCCAGCTTGCCGGCCGCGTGGAGCATCAGGACCGCCTGGCCCGCGACGTGCGCTGGCTGGCCGGGCTCGATGTCGGCTTCGAGGACAACGGTGCCACCACCCGCGCGGCGGCGGTGCTGCTGGATGCGAACACGCTGTTGCCGGTGGCGCAGGAGATCGCGCGGATTCCTACGGTGATGCCCTACATTCCTGGCCTGCTGAGCTTCCGCGAGTTGCCGGCACTGCTGGCCGCGCTGGCGCTGCTGCCCCGCACGCCCGACCTGGTGTTCGTCGACGGCCACGGCATCAGCCATCCGCGCCGGCTGGGTGTGGCCGCGCACCTGGGTGTGGTCACCGACCTGCCGAGTATCGGTGTGGCCAAGTCGAAACTGGTGGGCCGGTTCATCGAGCCGGGCGCCGAAGCGGGCGCGCATACACCGCTGCTGGACGGCGATGAACAACTGGGCTGGGTGCTGCGGAGCAAGGTGCGCTGCAAGCCGCTATTCGTGGCCGGCGGCCACCGGGTCAGTGCCGATACCGCGCTGGGCTGGGTGCAGCGCACCCTGCGCGGCTACCGGCTGCCGGAACCGACCCGGCTGGCGGATCGGCTGGCTTCGCGGCGGGACGAATAGCTGCGCCGGGCATCTCCCGACGCGCGTGTCATCGTCGATCAACGATGCACGTGGCCGCGATGCCCCTGTGCGTCTTCGCCGTGGTCATGGCCTTCATGACCTTCGTGCTCACCGCCCTTCACCGGCGCCGGCTCACCACAGGCTTCGCCGCAGTGGTCGGCCTCGATCTGCAACGTCACATGCTCGATGCCGAAATCATCATGCAGGCGCCCCCCCAGCTCACGCCGCAGCGCATCGGCGTCGGTGCCATCACGCATCACGATGTGCGCGGTCAGCGCAGGCGTGCTGGAGGCCAGCGCCCATACATGCAGGTCATGCACATCCAGCACCGCGTCATGCCCCGACAGGCTGTCGCGCACCTTGGCCACGTCCATGCCCTTGGGCACGCCTTCCAGCAGCACGTTGATCGCCTCGCGCATCAGCACCCAGGTGCGCGGCAGCACCCACAGGCCGATCAGTACCGCCAGGATCGGGTCGATCGGCTTCCAGCCGGTGAAGTGGATCAGCACCGCACCGGCGATCACTGCCACCGAGCCGAGCATGTCGGCCCACACTTCCAGGTAGGCACCCTTCACGTTGAGGCTCTCGCCGCTGCCGGCCTGGAGCAGGCGCATCGAGATCAGGTTGATGACCAGGCCGACCGACGCGATCACCAGCATGCCGGTGGAGGCGATCTCCTGCGGCTTGCTGAAGCGCCCGACGGCTTCCCACAGGATGTAGGCGGCGACCACGAACAGCATCGCGCCGTTGATCATCGCGCCCAGCGCTTCCAGGCGCGCATAGCCGTAAGTGCGGCGCGCGTCGGGTGGGCGGCGACTCAAGCGCACCGCGACCAGCGCGATCATCAGCGCCAGTGCATCGGTGGCCATGTGCGCCGCGTCGGACAACAGCGCCAGGCTGTTGGTCCAGAACGCGCCCACCACTTCGACGACGAGGAAGGTGGACGTCAGGCCGAGCGCCCACCACAAGGGTTTCTCGTGGCGGATCTCGGATGGCAGGTGATCGTGGTCGTGGCCCATGGCAACAGCTCCTTTGCGAGGGAGGCAGGCTACGCTGGCGGCCGTGGGGAAACTATCACGATGTTTATAACATTGCAGACCTGCGGGGTTGAGGCTGCCGGGCATGGCCCGGCACTACCGAGGCTGGAACGAGGCCGCACCTTTGCCCGGCGAGCGCAGCGGAACGGCGCCGCGTACGCTCAGAATCCGAAGCGCAGGCTGGCCCAGTAGGCGCGACCCGGTTCGTTGTAGGTCGCCGCGCCGGCATCGCTGCTGTTGGCCTCGCGGAACAGGCGCTTGTCGGCCAGGTTGTTCACGCCGAAGCCGAAGCTGACCGTCTCGGTCACCTTGTAGCGCGCGCTCACGCCCCAGATGTTGTAGGCACCGCGGTCCTGCAGTGCGATCGACGCATCACAGCTGCCGGTGCAGCGCGGATCGTTGTTGATGTTGGCAGTGGCCGGCTTCTGCTTGCCGTAGAAGGTGCCGGTCAGCAGCACCGACAGCTTATCGGTGGCCTGCCAGTCCAGCATCGTGTTGACGGTGTATTTCGGGATCACCGACAACGGCTGGCGCGTGGTCTTGTTCTCGTTTTCCACCATGTAGGTGAAGTTGTTGCTCCACTTCAGGCGGTTGCCCTGCTCGCCCAGCAGCGGGATCACCAGGTTGCCTTCCAGCCCCTGCACGATCGCCTTCGGTGCGTTCTCCCAGCGGAAGATGCGGCCCTTGGTGTCGGCGGTCAGCCCGACCTGGGTGTAGCCGGCCTGGATCTTGTCCTTGTAGTCGTTGTGGAAGTAGGTCAACGAGGCCTGCCAGCCGCTCTGCGGTGCCCACTCGATACCCAGCTCCTTGTTCAGGCTGGTTTCCGCCTTCAGGTCCGCATTGCCGCGCATGTAGCAGCCGGCGCCCAGGCTCGGCAATGCATTCGGGCAGCCATTGCCACGGGTGTAGTACAGATAGTCCGGATTGGACTGGTACAGGTTCGGCGCCTTGAATGCCCGGGCGATACCGCCCTTCACCACCCAATCGCCGCTGATGCGGAACTGCGCATTGAGGCTGGGGCTGGTGTTGTTGCCGAACTGGCTGTGGTGGTCGAAGCGCAGGCCCGGAGTGACGATCCAGCGCTCGCCGAGGTAGATGTTGTCTTCGACGAATACGGCAGTGGTCTGCGCGTCGGCCTTGCCACGCGCACGGTCGGCCGACAGGCCGGGGATACCGCCGCCGCTGCTGCTGGACTGGCTCATCGAATAGGGATCGGTCAGGCGGCTGTCCAGGTACTCGAAGCCGAGCGTCCAGACGTTCTCGGCACCGCCCAGCGTGGTCGGGAAGCTCACTTCGCCGTCCAGCTGATAATTGCGCAGGCGAGAGGTCGACCAGTCGGTGCCGTTGAAGCTGCCTTCCGGGCCACCGGCCAGGCCTTCGTTGATGCGCGAGTTGTTCACCGCTTCCACCGCAGCGGTCACCCGCGAGGTGACATCGCCCCAGCGACCACGATGGGTGATCGCGCCGGTGTTGCGGTACATCCGGTTGGTCTCCGCTTTGCCGTCGGCCAGCGCCGCCAGATCAACGCCGGTCGAGGTGCCGGCGGTGCTGACCGCACGGTCACCGGCGTAGATGTTGCCCTGGCGGCTGGTACCGGCTTCGAACTCGACCACCTGGTTGGCGGTCACGTCCCAGCGCAGCAGCGCGTTGACGTCGCGGTTCTTGACGCCCTCGCGCCCAGCCGGCGGCACCGCGTTCGGGTTGGTGGCGTACTGGCGGTTGAGATCCAGCGAGTCTGCGTCGGTCTTGTTGAGATTGCCGTACAGGCGGAACGACAGCGTATCGGTCATCGGGCCGCTCAGCTGCAGACCGACGCGCTCGCTGCCGCCTTCGGCGCTGTGCTCGGGCACCAGGCCGTACAGATCGACTGCACCGGTCAGGTCACCGGTCGGGCGCTTGGTGATGATGTTGACCACGCCGCCCGAGGCACCGGAACCGTAGCGTGCTGCGGCCGGACCGCGCAGCACCTCGATACGCTCGATCATCTCCGCCGGCACCCAGTTGGTGTCGCCGCGCGTGTTGCGCTCGCCACTGCGGCCCATGCGCACGGCGTCGCGTGCACCGATACGCTTGCCGTCAACCAGGATCAGGGTGTTTTCCGGGCCCATGCCGCGCAGGTCGATCTGGCGGTTGTTGCCGTACTGGCCGGAAGCGCTGTTGCCGGTCAGGTTGACGCCGGGCATGGTGCGCAGCAGCTCGGCGATGTCGTTGGCCGGCGGGCGCTTGGCGATGTCCTCGGCGGTGATGGTCGAGGTACCCAGCGCCTGGCGCGCGATCTGCGAGGCGGTGACATGCACCGTGTCGATATCGGTGGCGTCGGTCTCGGCCCGGGCGGACAGGGCGCTGCCGGCCAGCAGCGCAGCAACGGCGAGCGCCAGCGGGCGCGGCGAAAGGACAACGGCAGGGGACATGGTCTGGACCTTCTGGCAGGGCAACGGGGCCTCTGGCGAAGGGCTTGAGGCAACGACGAGGGGGAGGCAGAACAGGGCTGCAGGTGCCTGCAGTCCGGTCCGTGCGGGCATTCTCCCACTAGTGCGAGTGATTCTCAAATGCGTTGGCGCATTGCCGCAGCGATCCGGATGTGCTTTGCGCACCGGGCAACGCTGCATCGCGCTTAAACTGGCTGGCTAACCTGCCATCAATCGCACGCCGCCGCGGCCGATATCCGTGGTTTGCCGTACGCAGTCAGAGATCGACGTGGAAACACCCCAACTGGACGAAGCCAGCCAGCCGTTGGCCGAAGCATGGCAGCAGTGCCTGCAGCAGGCTGGCCCTGCCGCCACGGCGCTGCTGCACGCCGCCGCCGCCGATGCACCGCCGGCGCTGGCCCAGCGCTTCTATGACGTGCTGCTGCAGGATGCGCGCGCACGCCGCTTCCTGTCCCATGAACAGGTCAAGCAACGCCTGCAACCGGCCATGCAGCGCTGGCTGGTGCAACTGCTGACCACCGACAGCGCCGGCATCGCCAGCGCGGTCGCCTCGCAGCGGGTGATCGGCGATGTGCATGCACGGGTCGGCATCCCGGTCGACCTGGTCACCCGTGGCGCGCGCGTGCTCAAGCACGAGCTGTTCATGCGCCTGCGCGACGATGCCGCCGACACCGCGACCGCGTTTTCAGCGATCGACTGCCTCAGCGCGATCATGGACATCGCCATGGAAGGCATGACCCTGGCCTACACGCACGCGCGCGAACGCTCCAGCCGTGCCGATGCAGCGTACCGGCTGTTCTCGCTGGTGCAGAACGTCAGCACCGAACGCGAGCGCCAGCGCGCGTTACTGCTGGACTGGGAGAACGCGCTGCTCTACGCGCTGGCCGGCCATGTGCAGGGCAGCGACAGCGCCAGCCTGGCAACATCGGAGTTCGGCCTATGGTTCACCCACAAGGGCATTCCCAGTTTCGGCGAAAGCAGCGAGACCCAGCAGGTCGGCCGCTTGATGGCCCGTATCGACACCTGCCTGCAGCACGCGGCGGCCGATGCCCCTGCGCAGCGCCTGGCCGCGCTGCCGTCGATCCGTGAAGACCTGGCCAGCATCCGCACCCTGATGACGCTGCTGTTCGAACGCATCGGCGAACTGGATGCCGGCAGTGACGCACTGACCAACCTGCTCAACCGGCGCTTCCTGCCCACGGTGCTGCGCCGGGAAATCGAACTGGCCACGCGCAATCGCACGCCCTTCTCGCTGCTGCTACTCGACCTCGACCACTTCAAGGCGATCAACGACGGCCACGGTCACGATGCCGGCGACCGTGCATTGCAGCATGTGGCCGGCCTGCTCGGCCAGCTCACGCGCGGCAGCGACTATCTGTTCCGCTATGGCGGCGAGGAGTTCGTGGTTGTGCTGGTCGCGGCCAGTGAATCACAGGCGGAGGTAATTGCCGAAAGCCTGCGCCGGCAGATCGCGCAGTCACCGGTGGCACTGGCCAATGGGCAGATGCTGGCCTTGACCGCCAGCATCGGTGTTGCCGGGCATGATGGCCATCCGGATTACGAGCGGTTGATGGCGCGTGCCGACGCTGCGATGTACGAGGCCAAGCGCAACGGCCGCAACCGCGTGGTGGTGGCCAGCGATGCGCTGCAGGACGCTCCGGGGCGGCGCGCACTGCAACGCTGAGCCGCCGGAAACAAAAAAATCCCGGTGGCGTGCAGAGTCGACTGTTAGTCGACTAGCGCGCGCAGCGCGGGTTTTTTTGCAAGCTGACGGAAGAGCAGTCAACTAGCAGTCGACTCTACCGCTTCGCAACGCGGCCGATGCAGTGAACGCCGCTACGCGCCACGCCCCCCACCACAGCACTGCCAACAGCGCGATGCCGGCGCCCAGCAGGCAGACCGCCGACCATCCATGGCGGGCCTGCATCCAGGTACCTGCCGCCGCACCGGCACCGCTGCCCATCGCGTAGAACAGCATGTACAGCGCCACCAGGCGCCCATGCTGTTCGCCCGGCGCACGCAACAGCAGCGCCTGGTTGGCGACGTGCAGCGCCTGCCCGCCCAGATCCAGCACCACCACGCCCAGCAGCAGTAACGCCAGCGAATGAGGCAGGCCCAGCAGCGGCCACCACGCGGCAAGCATCAGAAGCAGCGCGCCGAGACTGACGCGATGTGCGAACCCGCGGTCCATCCAATGCCCGACCCGCGCCGCCAACAGCGCACCCATCACGCCCGCCAGGCCCAGCGCACCGATCGCTGCTGTCGACCAGTGCAACGGCGGTGCCGACAGCGGCAGCGGCACCGCCGCCCAGAAAACATTGAGCCCGGCAAACAGCAGCAGGGCGAGCGGCCCACGCTCGCGCAGCGTGCGATCTGTACGCAGCATGCCCCACATCGAGCCCAGCAGATCGCACCAGCGCGGCGGCACCGCCGGCACCGGCAGCGCGGGGAGGCGCCGCCACAGCAGCAGCGCCAGCACCGCTGTCACGCTGGCAGACAGCAGATAGACCGCGCGCCAGCCCAGCGCGGACGCCACCCCTCCCGATACAACGCGTGCCAGCAACAGGCCGATGAAAACCCCACCCTGCACAGCGCCAACCACGCGCCCTCGCTGCTCGACCGGCGCCAACGTCGCGGTGTATGCAATCAGGCCCTGAGTGAGTGCGGTGCCAAGCAAGCCGGCCAGCAGCATGCCCGACAGCAGCCAGCCGGCAGTGCGCGCGGCTGCCAGCCACAGCACTGCCGCCACCAGCGCCAGCAGTTGCAGGCGCAGCAGGCGGCGACGATCACCGCGGTCAGCCAATGGCAGCAGCACCAGCAAGGCCAGCATGCTGCCGGCCTGGGTCGCCGCCACCACCGCGCCCGCCGCAGCCCGATCCAGTGCGAAGGCCTGCGCCAGCTGGTCAAGCAGTGGCTGTGCGTAGTAGACGTTGGCAACACTGGCACCGGCGGCAACCGCCAGCAGCGACTGCAGGGATCGGGGAACGGAGATGGCGCCCATGATTGTGGTTTTACTTTGAAACTGGATGCAGGCTAGCGACATTGGTTTTAAACTGCAACTACATTCAGTGGAACCTGCCATGCACGCCGACAGCCCCTGCCCCGTCGCCCGCAGCGCCGACCTGCTCGGTGATCGCTGGGCCTTGCTGGTCATCCGCGATGCCTTCGACGGCATCACCCGTTTCGGCGATTTCCAGCGCAGCCTCGGCGCGGCGCGCAACATCCTCAGCGACCGCCTGCGCAAGCTGGTCGAGGCCGGCATCCTGCAGCTGCAGCCCGCCTCCGACGGCTCGGCCTACCAGCAGTACGTGCTCACCGCTGCCGGCCTGGAACTGTTCCCGCTGCTGGTCGCGCTGCGCCAGTGGGGCGAGCGCCATCGCTTCGGCAGCAGCGAGGCGCATTCACAGTTGATCGAGTCGAGCACGCGACGACCGCTGCCCTATATGCAGCCACGCGGGCGCGACGGACGCCCGCTGCAGGCGTCAGCCACCCGCGTACGCAAGCTCAAGGCACACGGGCGCGAGGCCTGATCCGCCCGCTCGCGCACACCGTGGCGCGTCCGGGCCGGTTAGCATCGGCGCTTTCCGCCGCTGGATGCCGCCGATGTCGTGCTTTCGTTCTTTCCTGTCGACCGCCCTGCTGCTGGCCTGCGCCACGGGAACCCTGCAGGCCCGCGAGGTCGCTGCACCTGCGGCCCGTGTGGAGGCCGACGGCCCCTATGTGTTCCGCCAGGGCAAGCAACTGCAGGCCAACTGGATCTGCGCCGACAAGGTCGAGTCGCGCACGCTGCCCGCCAACGCGGCCGGCACCGATGTTGCCCCGTTGTGCGGCTACCAGCACAGCGTGCATGTCGCGCCAGCGGGCACGCCGTCGGTCGCGGTGCTGCCGGCGGTGCCGCGCATCGTCGCGCTGTCGGACATCCACGGCCAGTACGGGCTGCTGGTGCGCCTGCTGCGCGCCAACAAGGTGATCGATGCGCAGGACCGCTGGGCGCTGGGCACCGACACCCTGGTCATCGCCGGCGATGTGTTCGACCGCGGCCCGCAGGTGACCGAAGCGTTCTGGCTGCTGTACGGCCTGCAGCAGCAGGCGGCGGCCGTCGGCGGTGCAGTGCACTTCGTGCTGGGCAACCACGAGACCATGGTGCTGTACGACGACCTGCGCTACGTCAACCCGAAGTACCTGCGCAGCGCGCAGCTGCTGGGACGCAGCTACCCGCAGCTGTACGGTCCCGATTCGGTGATCGGCCAGTGGCTGCGCACCCGCCCGGTGCTGCTGAAGATCGGTGACACCCTGTTCCTGCATGGTGGCATCTCGCCGGAGGCGGTGGAGCTGGCACTGGACCCGGTACGCACCAATGCGGGCTACCAGGCCTCGCTGGGCCTGCCCAAGGCCGAGGTGAAGGCCGACCCGGCCACCGCGCCGCTGTATGACGGCAAGACCAGCCCAATCTGGTACCGCGGCTACTTCGATGGCCGCCTCGACACCGCCGGTGTGCAGAACGTGCTCGACCGCCTGCAGCTGACCCGCATCGTGGTCGGCCACACCTCGATGCCGCACGTCAGCAGCTTCCATGGCGACCGCGTGATCGCCATCGACAGCAGCATCAAGAACGGCGAGAACGGCGAACTGTTGTTCATCGAAAAGGGCACGCTCAGCCGTGGCCTGCTGGATGGCTCGCGGGTGCCGCTGGCGCAGGGCGAGCCCGGCCTGCAGGACTGAATGGAGGGACAGCGCGGCCACGCCCGACGGCACTGCCGCGCTCCCCCTTGACCCGGTTTACGGCTACTCTCGGCAACCGAAAGGCCCACCCCCGTCCATCCGGTGGGCCTGACCGTTACAGGAGCCGCCGCGCATGCGCGTATTGATTGCTGAAGACGACCCGGACATCGCCTCCGGCCTGTGCGCCTCGCTGCGCCGGCAGGGGCACGTGGTCGACCACGTCGACAATGGCGCGCACGCCGACGCCGCACTCGGCTCGACCCAGTACGCATTGCTGGTGCTGGACCTGGGCCTGCCGCAGCTGGATGGCCGCGATGTGCTGCAGCGCCTGCGCCAGCGCGGTGATGGCCTGGCGGTACTGGTGGTAACCGCGCGTGACGGCCTGGCCGAACGCGTCCGCGTGCTCGACCTGGGCGCCGACGACTACCTGGTCAAGCCGTTCGCGCTGGACGAATTCGAAGCCCGCGTGCGCGCCCAGCTGCGCCGGGTCACCAGCAACGGCAACCCGGACCTGCGCATCGGCCGACTGCGCATCGATCTGACCGGGCACCGGGTATGGATCGACGACCAGTCGCTGGAGCTGACCGCACGCGAGTTCGGCCTGCTGTCGGCACTGGCGGTACGCGCCGAGCGCATCGTCTCGCGCGCACAGCTGGTGGAAGCGCTGTGCGACTGGGGCCAGGACCTGACCGACAACGGCCTGGACATCGCCCTGCACCGCTTGCGCCGCAAGCTGCAGCCCGGCGGCATGGGCATCCGCACCGTGCGTGGGCTGGGCTACATGCTGGAAGACGCGCAGGACGACCGCGCGCCGTGATCAGTGGGCCACCCAGCCTGCGCCGCCGCCTGCTCGCCTTCCTGGCGCTGCCGATGCTGGGCCTGCTCACCTTCAACACGATCCTGGCCTACTACGTTGCGCTGGATTATTCCAACCGCATCCACGACCGCAACCTGATCGACGATACCCACTCGTTCGCGCAGATGCTCAGCACCATGCCGGTGACCAGCGACCTGTCGCCGCAGGCTCGCTTCCTGATCGAGTACGACCCCGACGGCCACCGCTATTTCAACGTCGACAGCAGCCGCAAGGGCACCCTCAGCGGCAACGCCGACTTCAGTCCGTATGCGCCGTCGCAGGACTGCACCGGCGTGCACCCGGCGCTGTACGACGGCACTCTCAATGGCCAGCAGGTACGCATGGCCACGGTCTGCACGCAGGCGATGAACGACCCGCAGGACCAGCTGGCGGTGACCGTGGCCGAGAGCATGGCCGACCGCCGCCAGCGCGCGAGAGAGATCCTGATGATCATCATCCCGCTGATGACCATGCTGGCGCTGGGTACCGCTGCGCTGGTCTGGTTCGGCGTGACCTACGGCCTGCGCATCCTGACCCCGCTGAGGACCCGCCTGGCGCAGCGCCGTGGCGAGCTGGCACCGATCTCCGATGCCGACGTGCCGGAAGAGATCCAGCCGCTGATCAGCACCATCGACGATCTGTTTGCGCGCCAGGCGGAAATGATCACGCTGCAGAACCGCTTCATCGCCGATGCCGCGCACCAGCTGCGTTCGCCACTGGCGGGCATGGCCCTGCACGTGGACCAGGCACTGGCGCACGGCGACCCGGATACGGTGCGCGAAGCGCTGCAGCACATCCGCCGGCTCAACCAGCGCACCGCGCGGGTCAGCACCCAGCTGCTGGCGCTGAGCCGGGCGCAGACCGTGCCGGACACGGTGGAAGCGCTGGACCTGTGCGAGCTGGTCCCGCAATGGGTCGGCATGCGCGTGCCGGAGGCGATCCGCGATGGCATCGACCTCGGCTACCGCGGCGGCAACCAGCCGCTGCGCGTGCTCGGCAACGGCGCGATGCTGCAGGAGGCGCTGGACAATCTGATCGACAACGCCCTGCGCTATGCCGGCCGTGATGCCACCGTCACGGTCGGCGTGCACGCCCTGGATGACAATGATGTGGAGCTGTTCGTGGAGGACAACGGCCCCGGCGTCCCCGATGACGTGATGCCCCGGCTGGGCGAGCGCTTCTTCCGCGCCCCCGGCACCACGGCCAGTGGCACCGGCCTCGGCCTGGCCATCGCCCATGAAGCCGTGGAGCACTTCGGCGGCCGCCTGGCCTTCCTCAACCGGCCCGGCGGTGGCCTCAAGGTGGCCATCACGTTGCCGCTGCTGAAGGCCCCCTGACCCGGCCCGGGGTGCTGAAAGGCTGGTGAAAATCGCGCTTGCGATCCTGCCATCCCCACTGCCGTCCCGGAGCCGCCAGGTGACCGAATCGCACGACTTCTTCCTCCCCGGTGGCCCGCAGGGCGTGCTGCTGGTCCATGGCCTGACCGGCACCCCGGCGGAAATGCGCATGCTGGGCAAGGGCTTGAACAATGCCGGTTTCACCGTGCACGGCGTACAGCTGCCCGGCCATTGCGGCACCGTGGATGACCTGCTGGCCACCACCTGGGAGCAGTGGTACCAGGGCGTGGAGGATGCGGCGGCCAACCTGCGAGGCAAGGTCGACCAGCTGTTCGTCGGTGGCCTGTCGATGGGCGCGGTGCTGTCGCTGGCACTGGCCGCGCGCCGCCCGGAATGGGTGTCCGGCGTCGGCGTGTACGGCGCCACCTTCCGCTACGATGGCTGGAACATCCCCGCCGTGGCCCGCCTGTCGTTCCTGCTGCCGTGGTTCAAGCGCTTCAACATCGGCCGCGACCGCATGTTCATGGAGGAGCCGCCTTACGGCCTGCGCGACGAGCGCCTGCGCGCGCAGGTCAGCGCCGCCATGCTCTCAGGTGACAGCGCTGCCGCTGGCCTGCCGGGCAACCCCTGGCACGCTCTGGCCGAGATGCGTGCGCTCAGCCGCTGGACCCGCCGCCACCTGCACCAGGTGACCGCACCGTGCCTGGTGATGCACGCCCGCGAGGACGACGTGGCCAGCATGGGCAACGCCGAACTGGTGATGTCGCGGGTCAGCGGCCCGAAGGAACTGGTGGTACTGGAAGACAGCTACCACATGATCACCATCGACCGCGAACGCCGCGATGTGATCCGTCGCAGCGCGCGCTTCTTCAGCGAGATCGGTGAACGCAGCGGCGTGCTCAAGGCGGTGGCCTGAGATGGGGGCACTTGCCACACTGCTGTGGCTGGCCAATGTCGTGCTCGATACCGGTGGGCAGCTCGCCTTCAAGGCTGCCGCCAGCGACCCGCAGGACGGCGAAGGCCTGCAGCGCTGGAAACACATGCTCAGCCGGCCGTGGCTGTGGATCGGCATCGCCTGCTACGTGCTTGAGTTCGTCGCCTGGATTGCCTTCCTGTCACTGGTGCCGCTGTCCAAGGGCGTGCTGCTGGGCTCGATCAACATCGTCGCGCTGATGATTGCCGGCCGCTTCCTGTTCCGCGAGAAGCTCACCCCGCTGCGTGTGACCGGCATGCTGCTGGTGACCGCAGGCGTGGCCGTGGTGGGAGCCGGCTCATGAGGCGCCTGTATGTGATCGGCTTCCCGCTGCTGATGGCGTTCGACACCCTGGCGCAGCTGTGCTTCAAATACGCCGGCGATGCCGCGCTGCCGGTCGAGGCCAACTCCGCGTGGCTGCTGCGCGTGCTGTCGCAGCCGTGGGTGTATGGCGCCATCCTCGGCTACGTCGGTGCGTTCTTCACCTGGATGAGCCTGCTGCGCCACGCGCCGATCGGCCCCGCGTTTGCCGCCTCGCACCTGGAAGTGATCAGCGTGCTGCTGCTGTCGGCGTGGCTGCTGAACGAGCCGCTGACCCTGCATCACTTGGTCGGTGCGGTATTGATCGTGGCCGGCATCGTCTGCCTCGGCCGCGCCGAAGCGGACGATCCGCACAGCCCTGCCGAAAGCAGCGCATGAGCGCATTGCGATGAGCCTGTTCGCGCGCGAACTGCCGCCCACCGCCGGCCTGCCGATGCAGGCCAGCGACTTCCTTCCCGGCGGTGGCGACCTGCGCGCGATCCTGGCCAGCCAGCTCGGCACGCCGCCGCTGCAGCTGACCTGTTCTGGCACCCACGCCCTGCTGATCGCGCTGCGCACCCTGCGCAAGCGCGCGCCTCACCGTGACACCGTGATCCTGCCGGCCTACACCTGCCCGCTGGTACCGATCGCGGTGCACAGCCTGGGCCTGCGCGTGCAGCTGTGCGATACCCGCCCTGGCCACTTCGACTTCGATCCCGGCCAGCTCAAGCGGCTGGCCGACGCGCGCACGCTGGCGATCCTGCCCACCCATCTCGGTGGCCGCATCGCCGATGTCGAGCTTGCCTGCGAGATTGCGCGCAGTGCCGGCGCCTGGGTGATCGAGGACGCCGCGCAGGCGCTCGGCGCACGCGTTGGCAACAACAGTGTCGGCCTGCGCGGCGACATCGGCTTCTTCAGCCTGGCCGCCGGCAAGGGCCTGAGCCTGCATGAAGGCGGCCTGCTGGTCAGCCGCGATGACGAGCTGCGCGCCGCACTGGCCGCGCATGCCAGCGAACAGACGCGTTCCAGCCTGCGCTGGGAGCTGCTGCGCAGCGTGCAGCTGCTTGCTCTGGCGGCCTGCTATCGGCCATCGCTGCTGTCGCTGGTGTATGGCAATCCACTGCGCAGGGCGCTGCAGCGTGGTGACCTGGAAGACGCGGTCGGTGACATTTTCCCGCTGCAGATTCCGCAGCACCGGGTCAGCCAGTGGCGGCAGAACATCGGCGCCAACGCCGCACGCCGCCTGCCGGCCTTCCTGCAGGCCGGGCGCCTGCGTGCCTTGCAGCTGCGCATGCAGCTGGCACCGTTGCCGGCGGTGGAGGTGGTCGATGGGCTGGCCGGTACCGGGGGCACCTGGCCGATGCTGATGCTGATGCTGCCCAGCCAGCGTGCCCGCGATGCTGTCCTGGACAACCTGTGGCCGCGCGGCCTCGGCGCCAGCCGCATGTTCATCCATGCGCTGCCCGACTATGCCTACCTGCGCGGCATCGTGCCGGCCGCCGACGTGCCCAATGCACGCGACTTCGCCGCACGCATGCTCACCCTCGGCAACAGCGCCTGGCAGACCGGCGAAGAGACGGCGCAGATCCTGCAAGCGCTGGCCGACGCTGCCCCCTGAATCACGGCGTTTCGCCGCGCGACCCGTATTCAGCAACGTCGCTTCCTGAACACTTTCCCCGCCTGCAAACGCAGGCGTTCAGCAGGAAAGGAACGAGAAAGGCGGCCTGCCTACATTGAGCCTGCCCCGGCACCACGCCGGACGTTTCTCTCATCGACGGACCCGCCCATGCGCTGGAGCATCCTGTGTGACTTCGATGGCACCATCAGCCTCGAAGACGTCATCGACTCGCTGCTGGAGAAGTACGGCCATCCGGGCTGGCAGGCGCTGGAAGACCAGTGGAAGGCCGGAAAGATCGGCTCGCGCGAATGCATGCAGGGGCAGGTACGGCTGCTGGAGCTGGACCCGGCCACGCTCGACGCGCACCTGGACCAGGTGCAGATCGATCCGGGCTTCGTCGCGTTCGTCACCCGCGCCGAGCAGCTGGGCCTGCCGCTGCGCATCGTCAGCGACGGCCTGGACTATGCGATCCACCGCATCCTCGCCAACCACGGCCTGTCGCGGCTGCCGGTGGTGGCCAACCACCTGCGCTGGTGCAAAGACCACTGGGAACTGGAATCGCCCTACCAGGCCGAAGGCTGCCGCAGCGGTACCTGCAAGTGCACCTGTGCCGCGCAGGCGCGTGCCCACGAGGCGCCGCGCGTGCTGATGATCGGCGACGGCAGCTCGGATTTCTGCGTCTCCGAAGAGGCCGACTTCGTGTTCGCCAAGCGTCGCCTTATCACCCATTGCATGAATGCCGGCATCGAGCATGCCGCCATCGATACCTTCCACGATGCAATCGCACTGTTGCCGCGCTTGCTCGATGGCAGCCTGCTGCAGCCACGTCGCATCGACGCCAGCCCGCAGCCCGCTGCACTGCCCCTGCTGCTGGCCACCGCCTGAGCACTCCTTTCAAGCACGCCCCCCCCTGTTGCCCCTTTCGAACGTCCTTCACGGAACCGAACTGCATGAACATTTTTGACAAGAACGCCGACGCCGCTGCCTCCGATGCGCAGCTGCTGGCCGACGAAGCCCGCTACAGCTCCTTCGGCGACACCGTCCACTACGTCGACCCGCCGAAGATCTTCCAGCGTGGCGAAGGCAGCTACATGTTCGACGGTGCAGGCGTGCCCTACCTCGACCTGCAGATGTGGTACTCGGCCTGCAACTTCGGCTACAGCAACAAGCGCCTGAATGACGCGCTGAAGGACCAGATCGACACCCTGCCGCAGGTCGCCAGCCAGTACCTGCACCCGACCCGCGTGCAGCTGGCCAAGACCATCGCGGTGGACATGCACGAGAAGTTCGGCCTCGACGGCCGCGTGCATTTCAACGTCGGCGGCGCGCAGGCCATTGAAGACTCGCTGAAGATCGTGCGCAATGCGCGCGGCGGCAAGAGCCTGATGTTCGCCTTCGAGGGCGGCTACCACGGCCGCACCCTGGGCGCGTCGTCGATCACCTCCAGCTACCGCTACCGCCGCCGCTACGGCCACTTCGGCGAGCGCGCGATGTTCATCCCGTTCCCGTACCCGTTCCGTCGGCCGAAGGGCATGACCCCGGACGAGTATTCCGACCACTGCGTGTGGCAGTTCGAGCGCCTGTTCGAAAGCGAATACAACGGCGTGTGGGATCCCAAGGTCGGCCAGGCCGAGTACGCCGCGTTCTACGTGGAGCCGATCCAGGGCACCGGCGGCTACGTCATCCCGCCGCGCAACTTCTTCACCGGCCTCAAGCGCGTGCTGGACAAGTACGGCATCCTGATGGTCGTCGATGAAATCCAGATGGGCTTCTGGCGCACCGGCAAGTTGTGGTCGATCGAGCACTTCGGCGTGACCCCGGACGTGCTGGTGTTCGGCAAGGCCCTGACCAACGGCCTCAACCCGCTGTCGGGCCTGTGGGCGCGCGAAGAACTGATCAACCCGACCGTGTTCCCGCCGGGCTCCACCCACTCCACCTTCAACTCCAACCCGCTGGGCACACGCCTGGGCCTGGAAGTGCTGAAGTTGGGCAAGGAAATGGATTACGAACGTACCGTGCCGGAGAAGGGCGCGTACTTCCTCGATGGCCTGCGGGGCCTGCAGAAGCGCCATCCGGAAATCGGCGACGTCGACGGCCTCGGCCTGGCCCTGCGCGCGGAGATCTGCCAAGCCGACGGCTACACGCCGAACAAGGAACTGCTGGACCGCATGGTCGACATCGGCCTGGCCGGCGACCTGCTGCATGACGGCAAGCGCATGGGGCTCGTGCTCGACGTGGGTGGCTGGTACAAGAACGTGATCACTTTCGCGCCGTCGCTGGACATCAGCTACGAAGAGATCGACCTGGCGATCACCCTGCTCGACCAGGCACTGACCAAGGCCAAGGGCTGAGGCTGGATGCGCTGCCGGTTCCCGTGCCGATGGAGATGACGTCACGCGCCTCCAGCACCGCGTTGGAACCGGCCGCGCTGCTGGAGGGCTTCCTGGCCCACCCGCCGCTCGGTTTCGAGGCGAGCCGCCTGCCGAGCGGCCTGCCGACCTTCCGTGCGCCGCTGGACCTGACCACCACGATGGATGACGCCCTGCGCGGCAGGCTGCTCGGCCTGCCGCTGTCGCGCCTGTGGCGGCCGTGGATCACCTGGCAGACCCGCTTCGTCGGCGCCACCAGTACCGAGTACACCCCGCTGCCGGCTCACGTCGCGCCGGAGGCACTGGCCGAGGACGTGACGCGTCACGCGATGGGCGATACCCGGCTGCTGGTGGTCAAGGACCTGGCGATCGATTCACCGCTGCTGGATGAGGCCGCCAATGCACACAGCGGCGCCTTCCTGCAGGCGCTGCTGGCGCGCGGCTTCGTCGAACTGGAGGGCTTGCCGCTGGCCTGGGTGGCGATCGATTTCGACTCGCTCGATGGCTATCTCGGCCGCCTGTCGTCCTCGCGCCGCAAGAACATCCGGCGCAAGCTGCGCTCGCGCGACGCGCTGCAGATCGACTGCATCGCCACCGGTGACCCGGCCCTGGCCGATCCGCAGCTGCAGGCCGAACTGTATGCGCTGTATCTGGGCGTATACGCACAGAGCGCGGTGCACTTCGACCAGCTCGACCTGCCCTACTTCCAGCACCTGCTGGCCGACAGCCAGGGCCAGGGGCGGATGTTCCTGTATCGCCACCAGGGCCAGCTGATCGGATGGAACCTGTGCTACGTGCATGCCGGCAAGCTGGTGGACAAGTACATCGGCCTGGCCTATCCGCAATCGCGCGAGCACAACCTGTACGCGGTCAGCTGGATGCACAACCTCGAGTACGCCCTGCAGCGCGGCCTCAGTCACTACGTGGCGGGCTGGACCGATTCGCGGATCAAGGCCGAACTGGGCGCGAGCTTCACCTCCACCCGGCACGCGATCCACGCCCGCTCACCGCTGCTGCGCGCCGCATTGCGCAGGCTGGCCCCGCATCTGCAGGGCGAACCTGATGGAGGCGGTTGAGCGATGCCGATGCGTTCTCCGCTGATCCTGGACCTGGATGGTGGCGTGCTGCCGTTGCCGCAGGCGCACACCCTGTCGCTGCTGCAGTGGCATGACCCGCTGCGCTTTGCCTGCCGCACCGCCACGCTGGACCGCTTCGCCGCTGAAGTCCTGGCGCCGCTGCCGGCCCAGCTCGGCACGGTGATGCTCGGCAGTGGCGACTTCCACCATCTCAGCCTGCCGCTACTGCAGCGCATGCGCCCGCAGCAACCGTTCCAGCTGGTGGTGCTGGACAACCATCCAGACAACATGCGCTTTCCGTTCGGCATGCATTGCGGTTCCTGGGTGAACGCGGCCAGCAAGCTGCCACAGATCTCGCACATCCACGTGCTGGGCATCACCTCCAGCGACATCGGCCTGGGCCATGCGTGGGAAAACCACTGGCGCCCGCTGCTGGGCGGTCGCCTGACCTACTGGTCTATGGACGTGGACGTGAGCTGGGGCCACCGTCTCGGCATGGGCCACGCGTTCCGCCGCTTCGAGCATCCTGAAGCGCTGGTGGCCGCGTTCGCTGCCGAACAGGCCAAGTCGCCACAACCCACCTACCTGTCCATCGACAAGGACGTGTTTGCCGAGGACGTGGCGCGCAGCAACTGGGACCAGGGCCGGTTCCAGCTGGAAGACGCACTGGTGGTGATCGAGGCGTTGCGCGCCGGCGGCCTGGTCGGCAGTGACATCACCGGCGAAGTCTCGCTGGCCAATTACCGCAGCCGCTTCAAGCGCTGGTTGTCGTCGCTGGATGGCCAGCCCGACATCCGTGCCGACGATCTTCCCGTGTGGCAGGCCCGGCACCAGCAGGTGAACCGCGAACTGCTGGCGGCGGTGGCCGCAGTGCCGACGGCCTGTTGACCGGTAGTGCCGGCCCTACACTGGCACTCCCGCCCCAGGAGCCCTCGCCATGCCCCAGACCGTCATCCCCCAGCTGCGCATGCGCCATGCCGACACCACCCTGCCCTTCTACGTGCAGGGCCTGGGCTTTGTGGTCGACTGGGAACATCGCTTCGAACCCGGCTTCCCACTGTTCGCCCAGCTCACCCGCGACGGCCAGACGATCTTCCTCACCGAACACAGCGGCGACTGCGAAGTCGGCGGCGCGGTGTACTTCATCGTTGAGGATGTCGATGCCCTGCATCGCGGCGTCCACGCCGCGAACGTGCCGATCGAACAGCCGCCGCATGACACCGCGTGGGGCAGCCGCGAGATGCTGCTGCGTGACCCCGACGGCAACCGGCTGCGCTTTGCCACCCACGCGGACTGAACGACGCCGGCTTGAGAGTGATATACGAAACATATACGCTTCGTATATCCACTTCTCCAAGGGCCATCCATGGGCATCGTCAACATCGATGACACCCTGCACGACCAGCTGCGCCGTGCCTGCACCGTCTCCAGCCGGTCGATCAACGCCCAGGCCAACTTCTGGATCCGGGTCGGCATGCTGTGCGAGATGAACCCGACACTGAGCTTCCAGGACATCGTCGCCAGCGAACTGCGCGCGGCCGGGGTACAGCCGCAGGCGCTGGCGCCCGGGCGGGCCTGAGATGGCGATGATCAAGCAGCCGCACGAAATCGCGCTGATGGCCGAGTCCGGCCGACTGCTGGCGCAGGTGTTCGCCGCGCTCGATCAACTGCCGCTGCAAGGCCTCAGCACGATGCAGATCAACGGTTTGGTCGAGCGCATGATCGTCGACGAACTGCAGGCGCGACCGGCCAGCAAGGGCCAGTACGGCTTCCCGTATGTGCTCAACACCTCGATCGACAACGTCATCTGCCACGGCGTGCCCAGCACCACCGACGTGCTGCGCAGCGGCCAGATCGTCAACCTCGACATTACCCTGGAAAAGAACGGCTACATCGCCGATTCCAGCACCACCTACCTGGTCGGCGAGGTCGACTACGCCGCGCGCAGGCTGGTGCAGACCGCCTACCAGGCGATGTGGAAAGGCATCGCCGCCGTACGCCCCGGCGCACGCCTGGGCGACATCGGCCACGCCATCGCCCGCCACGCACGCAGCCACGGCTACAGCGTGGTGAAGGAGTACTGCGGGCACGGCATCGGCCAGGAAATGCACGAGGAACCGCAGATCCTTCACTACGGCCACCCCAATACCGGCATGACGCTGGAGGAAGGCATGGTGTTCACCATTGAGCCGATGCTCAACCAGGGCAAGCCGGCGATCCGCCAGCAGCAGGACGAATGGCCGGTCTACACCCGCGACGGCAAGCTGTCGGCGCAGTTCGAACACACCGTCGCGGTCACCCGCAACGGCGTGCGCGTACTGACCCTGCGTCCGGGGGAAACACCGTTGTGCGCGGTGGAAGCGGCCTAGAGCGGGCGCAACAGCAGCAGGGTCGCGAGGCAGAACATGAAGATCGCCACGCCAGCGTCCAGCACACGCCAGGCACTCGGCCTGCGGAACACCGGCTGCAACAGGCGCGCGCCATAGCCCAGCGCACAGAACCAGATCACGCTGGCCACGCAGGCGCCGGCAGCGAACGCCCAGCGCAGCTCGCCCGGGTAGCGCGTGGACAGGCTGCCCAGCAGTACCACCGTATCCAGGTAAACGTGTGGATTGAGCAGGGTGAAGGCCAGGCAGGTCAGCAGTACCTGGCGCCCACTGCCGCCCCGCGCCTCGGCGGCGGCCAGCGCACTGCCACCGCGCCACGCACGCAGTCCCGCCTGCAGGCCATACCAGAGCAGGAAGGCCGCACCACCAAAGCGCAGCACCTGCAGCAGCAACGGCCACTGCAGCACCAGTGCGCCCATGCCGCCCACGCCAGCAAGGATCAGTGCGATGTCCGCACCTGCGCAGGCCAGCACTACCCTCCCCACATGGCGCTGCTGCAGGCCCTGGCGCAGCACGAAAGCATTCTGTGCGCCAATGGCGATGATCAGGCCGGCACCTGCAAATAGGCCGGCGGCGGTAGCGGCAATCCACATCGGGACAGGCCAGGTAGCGAGGGGACGCGCAGGGTGCGGCCAGCGGCCATGTTTAGACAAACTGATTTTTCTTTATCCTGTGCAGGAAAACTGAAGAGGCACCGGGATGGACCTGGTACACCCGCAACTGGCTGCGTTCGCCGCGGTGCTGGAGGAAGGCAGCTTCGAGGCTGCGGCACGCCGCCTGTCGATCAGCCCATCAGCACTGTCGCAGCGGATCAAGGCCCTGGAAGACAGGCTCGGGCAGGTCCTGGTGGTGCGCCAGGCACCTTGCCGACCGACCGTCGCGGGTGAAGCGCTGCTGCGCCGGGTACGGCCGATGCAGGCGCTGGAGGCCGAGGCCTTGGCCGAGCTGCTGCCCGAGCGTGGCAACGACGCTGCACGCACGCCGATCCCGCTGGCGGTCAATGACGACTCGCTTGATACCTGGTTCGTGCCGGCCATCGCCGACCTGCACCAGCGCCATGGCTATCTGTTCGACTTGCGCATGGACGACCAGGACCACACCCTGCAGCTGCTGCGCGATGGCAGCGTGCTCGGCGCGGTCACCGCCGAAAGCCAGCCGGTGAAGGGCTGCAACGTACACCCGCTCGGCGCCATGCGCTACCACGCCATTGCCTCGCCAGGGTTCGCACGCCAGTACTTCAGCGATGGCATGCAGGCCGCAGCCTTGGCGCGCGCACCGATGCTGGTGTTCAACCGCAAAGATGAACTGCAATGGCGCTTCGTGCGGCGCCTGACCCGCGCGCGGCTGCAGCCGCCGCTACACTACCTCCCCTCTTCCACGGGTTTCGTCGAAGCCGCCGCGTGCGGGCTCGGCTGGGGCATGGCCCCGGAAACCCTGGTCGAACCCGCCGTGCGCGCAGGCCGCGTGGTGGTACTGGAATCCCGCCGCTGGCTCGACGTGCCGCTGTACTGGCAGCATGCCGCCGTGCGCTCAAGCACGCTGCAGCACATCACCCAGGCGCTGCGCACAGCGGCCAGCGGCACCCTTCGTTGAGGACAGACCGATGACCGCAGACCCGGGCTTCACGCCGCGCGCACTACCGTTTGCGTACTTCTTCACCATTGGGACGGCATGGGCGTGATCGGCCGACGTACAAGGATGCACTGCGCGAAGGCCGCGCTGGCGCTGGCTCTGCTTGCCTGCCTGCCGCTGGCTGCGCCGGCTCAGGACAACACCGCCGATGCACCGGCCCTGGACTGGGAACAGGCACGGCAACGGCTGGAACAGGTCTCCGATGCGCTGGCCGCGTCCGATGCGGCAGTACGCAACAAGCAGGACCTGCAGGAGGCGACGCGTCTGCTGCGCCTGCCGGAGATCACCGGCGAAGTACGCCGCCTGCAGTTCCAGAAGACCCTCACCCTGCCACTGGGCTCGCTGGCACCGGTGGCCGAAGCCTTCGGCATCGATTCGCCGCTGTCGTTCACTGAGCGCGACTGGCGCACCCGCCCGGTGGTGACTGCGGTGCTGCCGCTGTACACCGGTGGTGTGATCCCAGCCGCGCAGCGCGCCGCCAGCGCCGCCCACGAACAGGCCAGCGCCGAGCGCGAAGCACAGCGCCAATCGCTGACCGTGCAGCTGGCCCAGGCCTATTTCGGCCAGCGCCTGGCCGAACAGGCGGTGGACGTGCGCCGCGACGTACGCGATGGCCTCAACCGCCACCTGTCCGACGCCGAGAAGCTGGAACGCGAGGGCTTCGCCACGCGCGCGCAGCGCCTGCAGGCCACCGTTGCCCGCGACAAGGCCGAGCGCGAATACCAGAAGACGGTGAACGACCTGGCCACGCTGAAGGCCGCGCTGTCCACGCTGCTGCGCAGTGGCGGCGAGGTGCAGCCCGTGTCCCCATTGTTCGTGCAGCGTGCGCCGCTGGCCCCCGTCGCCAGCTTTGAACGCACCGCACAGGCACGGCAACCGCAGATCGCGCGGTTGCGCGCGATGGTCACGCAGGCCGAGCAAGGCGTGCGTGTGCAGCAGGCCAAGCTGAAGCCGCAGATCTTCGCCTTCGGCCAATACGACTTCCGCCGTCGCGACGAGATGCTGACTGATCCGGACTGGGCGTTCGGCATCGGCCTGAAGTACACCTTCCTGTCACCGAACTCGCGGCCGGCGCAGATCAGCGCGGCGCGTGCACAACAGGACCAGGCCGAAGCGGGCCTGCGCGAGGCCGAGAACCAGGTCGCGCTGGGCGTGCGCAAGGCCTGGAACGAACTGGAAACCGCGCGCCAGCAGTTCGTGCTGCTCGACAGCAGCATCGCCCAGGCACAGGAAAACCTGCGCCTGCAGGAACTGGCGTTTCGCGAAGGCCAAGCGACTTCGCTGGATGTGATCGACGCACGGCTCGGCCTGGGCGGCGCCCGCGTCGAGCGTGCGCAGGCCGCCTACCAATACGATATTGCGCTGGCACAGTTGCTGGAGATCAGTGGACAGATGGACCGTTTCGAAGAGTTCCGGCGGCGTGCGGACGAGGTGATCGACCATGAGTGATGTGCTGCACGACGAAGCGACGACGCCCCCGGGCAAGCGCCGGCTGGGACCGATCCTGGTGTTGGTATTGCTGGTCGTGGTGGTACTCGGCCTGTGGCTGGCCTGGCGCAGCCCGGCCGACCAGATCCAGGGCATGGCCGATGCGGACACCATCAACGTGGCCGCCAAGATCACCGCGCGCGTGGCCGAACTGAAGGTACGCGAGGGTGACCGCGTGCAGCCCGGGCAGGTGCTGTTCCTGCTCGACAGCCCCGAGGTCGCCGCCAAGGAACAGCAGGCACACGGTGCCCTGGCCGCCGCGCAGGCAGTGGCCGACAAGGCCGACGAAGGCGCGCGCAGCGAAGACATCCGCGCCGCCGAAGCGAACTGGAAGCGGGCCGAAGCCGGTGCGACGCTGGCCGAGGCCACCTACCAGCGCGTGCAGAACCTGTTCAACGAAGGGGTGATGACCCGGCAGAAGCGCGATGAAGCGCATGCCCAGGCCACCAGCTCGCGCGAACTGGCGCGTGCCGCCCGCGCGCAGTACGACATGGCACTGGCCGGCGCGCGCGAGCAGGACAAGCGTGCCGCGCAGGGCCAGGTGCAGCAGGCGCAGGGCGCGGTCGCCGAGGTCAACGCCGCGCGTGCCGAAGTGGAAGGGCGCGCGCCGGTGGCGGGCGAGATCAACAAGCGCATGGCCGACCCGGGCGAACTGGTGCCGGCCGGCTACCCGGTGTTCACCCTGGTCGACATCGACCGCATGTGGGTGGCGATGAACCTGCGCGAATCGCAGATGCAGGGCCTGAAGGTCGGCAGCAAGCTGAAGGGCAGCATCCCCGCGCTGGGGCAGGACGCCGAGTTCGAGGTCTACTTCATCAACCCCGCCGGCGATTACGCGACCTGGCGTACCACCCGCCAGTCGTCCGGCTACGACGTTCGCAGCTTCGAGGTGCGGGTGCGCCCGGTACGCCGCATCGAGGGCTTCCGCCCCGGCATGAGCGTGCTGTTCGCATGGCCCCAGCACTGAGCCCAGGCACCGGTGGCTTCGGCGCTTCGTGGCGGCGCGAGCTGCGTGCGCTGCGTGGCAACCGTGCCGACCTGATGCTGGTCACCGTGCTGCCGCTGCTGATGCTGGCGGTGATGGCGTGGATGTTCACCCCGTCGGTGATGCGCGACATCCCCATTGCCGTGGTCGACCTGGACCACAGCAGCGACAGCCGCCTGTTGCTGCGCATGCTAGATGCCAGCCCCGGCGTACGCATTGCCAGCCAGCCAGCGGACATGGAGGACGCACGTTCGGAGCTGCGCCGCCTGGACGTGTTCGCGATCGTGCTGGTGCCGCGCGATGTCACCCGCCAGGCGCTGCGTGGCCGCCAGGGCACGGTGTTCGCCTATTACAACGCCACCTACATGACCACCGGCCAGTCCGCCGCGCGGGACATCGGCGATGCAGTCTCGGCCTGGAACGCACGCCTGCTGCGCGAGCGCATCGGCCTGCAGGTCGGCCCGGGCAAGCTGCGTGCAGCCCCGATCGCAGTGCAGTCGGACATCCTCTACAACCCGGCGCGCAGCTACGAATTGTTCCTGCTGCCGCTGATCTTCCCGGCGGTGCTGTCACTGGTGCTGGCACTGGCCGTGGCCGGCAGCCTCGGCCGCGAAATCCGCGACGGCACCCTGCCCGCCTCGCTGGGCCGCACACCGTGGACTGCCATTGCCGGCAAGATTGCGCCGTACATCCTGCTGTTCTCGCTGTATGGCGCGCTCGGGCTGGGCTACCTCGCCTGGCTGCGCGGCGATGGCGTGGCCGGCAGCGTGTTGCTGCTGTTGCTCGCGCAGCCGCTGTTCTACCTCGCCACCGCCACGTATGCGCTGTTCTTCGTCGGCGTCACCCGCGACATGGGCACCGCACTGTCCGCAGTGGGCCTCAGCATCGGCACCGCGCTGGCGTTCTCCAGCGCCACCTTCCCGGTGCTGGACGGTCCGTTGTTCACCCGTGTCTGGCACCAGCTGCTGCCGCTCAGCGCCTACATCAAGCTGCAGACACAGCAGCAGTTCATCGGCTCGCCGCTGCCGGTCTCGTTATGGCCACTGGCCACGTTGCTGCTGATGTCACTGGTGGCCGGTGGCATAGGCGGTGTGCGTCTGATCGCCTTCTCGCGCATGCCCGAAGCCACACAGCCGGCAGGGGCAGACGCATGAGTGCAGTGTGGCGCAGCCTGCAGCAGACCCTGATGGCGGTGCTGTGCGACCGCTACGCGATCGTGGTGATGATCGGCGCGGTGATCCTGTACTCGTTCTTCTATCCGGCAGCGTATCGCCATCAGGTGGCCGGCAACCTGCCGGTGCTGGTGGTGGACGAAGACCACAGCGCCACCAGTCGCGGACTGCTGCGCAAGCTCGATGCGTTGCGGGTCGCACGCGTGGTCGGGCAGCCGGCCGACATCGACAGCGCGCGCCAGCAGCTGGAAGCCGGCCACGCCGAGGGCATCGTGCTGATCCCGGCCAACCTGGAGCGCGACATCCTGCGTGGGCACCCGGCCAAGCTGGTGCTGCTCGGCAACGGCGCCTACCTGGGCCGCGCCAGCTGGGTGCTGGGCAGCGTGGCCGATGCACTGGGCGCATTCGGACGTGACGCGGTAGTCGGCCAGGCCGCCTTCATGGGCGCACCACAGGCACCGCCGGTCACGCTGGTGCAGCGCCCGCTGTACAACACCCAGGAAGGTTATGGAAGCGCCATCGTGCCGGGCGTGGCCGAGCTGATCGTGCACCAGACCCTGCTGATGGGCATCGGCGTGCTGCTCGGCGGCCGCCGACTCGTGCTGGGCCGCCGCCTGCGCTTCGACCTGCCGACGTTGACCGGCATGGCATTGGGCTTCGGCCTGATCGGCCTGTTCGGTCTGTTCTACTACGCCGGTTTCACTGCATGGGTGCAGGACTATCCGCGCGGCGGCAATCCGCTGGGCCAGGTGCTGGGCGGTGCCCTGTTCATCGCTGCGACGGTGGCGTTCGGCCTGTTCGTCGGCAGCTTCTTCCGCACCCGCGAACGCGCCTTCCAGTACATCATCGCCACCTCGATCCCACTGTTCTTCCTGGCCAACCTGTCGTGGCCGGCAGTGATGACGCCGCAACCGCTGGTGTGGCTGGCGCAGCTGCTGCCAACCACCTCGGGCATCAACCTGATGGTACGCCTGAACCAGATGGACGCCCGCCTGGCCGACGTCAGCCACGAGCTGATCACGCTCACCGCCCTGTTGCTGCTGTACGGCAGCCTCGCCACCTGGCGCCTCCTCGCCCCAAAGGGGATGGAGCGGGTTAAGTCGTAAACGGCAAGGCTGGGGGAGTGCGATTTAATCCCCTCCGTCCCCTTTTCAGGGGTCTGGGGCGTACCAGAACGGGATGTGGTATTCGCGACGTCGCTCCGGGCCGCGTTCGCCCCCTTCGGCATTCCAGACCAGGCTCAGGTCATGCCGACCGGGTGCCAGCCCCGCCATCGGCAGGTAGCCAACCAGGCCGCGCATATCGATATCACGGCGTTCCATCGGCATGAACTCATGCAGGTCGACCGCCGTGCCATCCAGCTGCACCTGCCACAACCGCGACAGGCACTCCACCGCTGCGCTGGCGGCCTGGGCGCCCACGGCGTTGTTGCGTGTGCCGGGCAGAGCACTGCACTGCTGCCGTGCCAGCGGATTGTCGCGCTGGGGGCGATGCGGAATGAACACGCGCAGGCGCGAACCGCTGATCGTGTCGGACGGAATCATCGGGTACGGCAGCAGCTGATCGTGCGACGAGCGCATCGACTCGTAATGCGCGCTCAACATGCCGTGTTCGACGGCTTCGTCGGTCATCACCTGATAGCGGTTGAACAGCGAGAACTTCACCGAACCCAGTACCTGCACCGCTCCCAGCACCATGGCCATCATTACCGCCAGCAGATAGACGGCCATGAACGACCGCGAGCGCAGGTTGCTCTGCAGGGTCAGCTGCATCGTCTGCATCAGGCGCAACAGGGGAATCCGTTGCAGTCCCGCCAGGAAGCGCTGCAGCCACCGCTGCAGGCCGTCATAGGGCTGGTTGCGCCGCTGCCGGCGCGCAATGACGCGCTCCAGCAGCGCAGGCACCAGCGCGAGTGCGAGCAGAACGGCCAGCACGCTGCCGACCACGATCATGGCCACGCGATCGGAACCGCCGGCGAGTGCACTGATCGCCATTGCCACGCACAGCGTCAGCACCGCCATCACCAGCGTTCCGGCCAGCGTCTGCACCGCCAACAACGTGGTGGAGAAGAGCATGGTGGCCAAACGATCCGCGCGTTCGATGCTGCCGTCCAGGCCACCGTCGCGGGCCTTGAGAAAGGCGCGCGATACCGGGCCCATCTGAGGCAGCCGTTCCCAGTCGATGCCACTGGGGAAATGCGATTTCAGCCCGATCAGGCCGATCCAGTAACCGCGCACGGTCAGGTGCGCGATCAACGCCACGGCCAGCACGTAACACATGCCCACGCTGATGCTGAAAGCGAACCACAGGACCTGGAAGTACATGCCTTCGGTGTGCAGGCTGTTGCGCGCCCAGGCATCGAACAGGTAGCCGGGCACCGCCAACAGTGCGAACGCCAGCAGACCGGAGATGAACAGTTCGAGCTCGTCGGTACGCTCGCGCAGTCGGCCGAAGCGCGCCGTCGCTTCCGGAACTGGATCGACCTCGGGAACCGGCGCGCGCGACTCAGCCAGGGGTGATTCGTTCACAGGGCGTTCATCCATTGAAATCGGCGCAGTATAGACACCGGGCTGCGGTCCGCGAAACGGGGGGCGCTCAACGACGAACGCCGGCACAGGGCCGGCGTTCGGGAAAACACGTACTGCGCCACGTACTACGCAATGCTGCGGAAGGGGTTGCTCTACGGGTGCAGGCGATCAGCGGTAAACGCGCTCGCAGCGGCGCTCGACCACGCGATCACCATTCTTCTGCTGGCTGTTGCCCTGGATCTGGCGGCCTGCAGCACCACCGGCCACCGCGCCGGCCACCGTGGCCAGTTTCTTGCCGTTGCCGCCGCCGACCTGATTGCCCAGCAGGCCACCGATCACCGCGCCCGTGGCGGTACCGGCAATGCGGTTGGGATCGCGTGAGTTGCGCTGCACTTCCACGTTCTTGCACACCACGCGGCTGCCGTCGTTGAACTTGCGTCCTTCATCGCGCGGCCCGTAGGTCTGCGCACCCGCGACGGACGAAGCCGCCAGCAGCGTGCCCAGTACAAGCAGTCGGGTCGAGGTCTTCATGGCCATCTCCTGAGGTCCGGTATGCCGCAAGTGTCCTCCCGGTGTTGGCAACCGGAAGTGAAATGCGCGTGTCCTCCAGCTGATCGGCCATCGCGCGTTCAGGAACAAAGGTGCGCCCATCGCGATCAGTCATCGCGATGGGCGGCATCTCCCTGCCGGCATCCGATACTGCTAGAACTCTTCCCAGCCACCAGCGTTGGCGGCCAACGTCTGCTCGATGCGTGGCGACAGCACCGCCGGCCGTCGCACTGGCGCGACCGAGGCTGCCACTGCAGCAAGCGCGTGCGGGACCGATACGGCGGCCGCGGCCGCGCCTGTGCGGAACACCGATACCGCCTCGGTCAGCAGGTTGGCCTGCTCCTCCATCGAGCGCGCTGCGGCGCTGGCCTCTTCCACCAGCGCGGCGTTCTGCTGGGTGGTTTCGTCCATCTGCACCACCGCCTGGTTGACCTGTTCGATGCCCGAACTCTGCTCCTGAGATGCGGCGGAAATGTCGGCCATGATATCGGTCACACGCTGCACCGAGGCCACGATCTCGCCCATGGTGGTGCCGGCCTGGCGCACCAGCGCCGAGCCATCGGACACCTTGCCGACCGAATCCTCGATCAGGCCCTTGATCTCCTTCGCCGCGCCCGCCGAGCGCTGCGCCAGCGTGCGCACCTCGCTGGCCACCACTGCGAAGCCCCTGCCCTGCTCGCCGGCACGCGCGGCCTCCACCGCCGCATTCAGCGCCAGGATGTTGGTCTGGAACGCGATGCCATCGATCACCGAGATGATCTCGGCAATCTTCTTCGACGACGCTTCGATGGCTGACATGGTGGTCACCACCTGCCCAACCACCTGCCCGCCCTGCGAGGCAACGCCATGAGCGCCGATTGCCAGCTGGTTGGCCTGGCGCGCGTGCTCGGCATTCTGCTTAACCGTGGAGGTCAGTTCCTCCATCGATGCCGCAGTCTCTTCCAGGTTCGCCGCCTGCTGCTCGGTACGCCGCGACAGATCGGTATTGCCCGAAGCGATCTCACCCGCCGCCAGAGTGATACTCGAGGCGCTGGCCTGGATGCGCCCGACGATCTCCTTGAGCCGATCGACCGTGGCGTTGCAGTCGTCGCGCATGCGGGCGAACACGCCGTGGAAATCGCCGTGCATGCGCACGGTCAGGTCACCGCGCGAGATCGCCTGCAACAGGGTGGAAACCTGCACCAGATTCTCGTCGGTGGTCTGCATCAGACGATTGAGCCCGGCCACCATGTCGCGGAAATCATGGGCAAAGCGATCTTCGTCTCCACGCAGACTGAAGTCACCGGCCGCCGCGGCCGTTGCCAACCGGCGGATCTCGCTGTTGATCGCCGACAGGCTGGACTTGGTTTCGTCCATCGCCTGGGTGATCGCCGCCTTTTCGCCCGGCAGCGGGTCCATGTCCACCGACAGGTCACCCCGCGCATAGTGCTTCATCACCTCGATCAAGCGGTTCTGCACCTGCACATGCGAACCGACCAGCGCATTGGTGTCATGCACCATGCGCCCGTAGTCGCCTGGGAAGGCACTCTCATCCATGCGGTAGCTGAGGCTGCCCGCATCATGCTGGCGGGCAAGCTCGCCCTGCGCCGCCATTACCGACTGCAGCTGCGCTTGCATCCGCTGCATCGACCGCAGCAACTGGGCCACTTCATCGTTGCCGGACGCGTCGATGCTGCTGTCCAGACGACCACCGGCAATGCCGTCGGCCAGCTTCACTGCGCCGGCCAGCGGGCGGGTCAGGCTGCGGGTGATCGCCCACGCCGCCAGCGCCCCCAGCACCAGACTGAGCGCACCAAACACGATCGACAGGGTGCCGGTCCAGGCTTCAGTCGCACGGTATTCCTCGCGGCTGCGCGCGGTCAACGCCTCCTGATGCCGTAGCAACGCCGAGATGGACTCGTTCCAGGCTGTCGCCAGGCCGTGTTCGGCCAGCAGTTCCTTGGCCGCGCCATCGAAATCGCCAGCCTTCATACGCTCATGCAGTTGCAAGGTGGACGCATCGGTGGCCTTGCGCGCCGCCGCGATCTTCGCCACCAGCGCATCGCCGGTGGCATCACGCGGAATCTGGATGTACTTGGCCCAGATACCGTCATAGGTCTGCGACAGTTGCGCTGCGCGCTGGTAGTCCTTGTCGAAATCCTCGCCGCGCTTGATCACCATCAGACGCCGGTGCATCAGCATCGCGTTGTTGGTATCGAGCATGTCATTCAACAGCCGCATCTTCACCATGTTGACGTCCACCACCTTCTCGAACTGGGCGGACTTCAGGTGGTTTCCATACAGCACCAGGCCGACGATGGCCACGATGAACAGGAGCAGCAGACCAAATCCGGCACCCAGCCGGGATCCCACTCGGAGGTTGCGTAAGGCAAGCATCTCAATTCCCTTGATCATGGCCGTACGATCGGTGGCGGCGCGACCCGGATAATCTTTAATGGCTTTTTTGCATATACTTCATGGAATATCTGGAACTGTGCATACATACTCGGAAAATACCCCCATAAACCCGTATTCATGGTCCATGATGGATACCTCTGACTTTCCAGCCCGGGAACCCTCCAGGCCACTGACCCTGCAGATTAAAGGCAGCGCCATCGATGGCATTGATAGTCTCTTCACCGAGCTCAACCGGGTATTCATGGCCAGTGAGGACTGGCAGCTCGGGCCCAGCCTGGATGCCCTCGATGACCTGCTGCATGGCGGCTATGGCGCGCTGGCCGGGCACGCGGCGGTCACCGTGATCTGGCGCGATATCGAACACAGCCGCAGCGCGCTGGGCCAGCAGGCGACCGTGCATTGGCTGCAGGCGAAGCTGCAGGCGCCGGGTCATTTCGACAACCGCGCCATCAGCCGCCAGCTGTCCGCCGTGCAACGCGGCGATGGCCAGACCTACTTCGAGATCGTGATGGAGATCTTCGCCAGCCACCGGCAGATCACCCTGGTTCCGGCGTGATCGGATACCCGCGGCTGCGCCACTAGAAAACCATCCGGATCAGAACCACCACTGAAACCAGTGCCAGCAGCAGGTCGACCCAGGCCAGTGATCCGATCAAGGCCATGACGGCATACAGCAGGCCGTAGCTGGCAAGGATGAAGGCGGCAACCGTGAGCCTGCCGCCGTCGGCCGCTGCACACAGGGACAGCAGCAGTGATGCCCAGGCAATGCCGCGAAGCAGCCATTGCAGGCCACCCGTTGCACGGCTTCGCGTAGACGCGGATCGATTGCCTTTCACTGCAGACTCCATAGCCGTCACGCGCCAGGTTGCGCCCGAGGTGCCACGCGCAGACCCCTCGCCCAGGCCCCCCACCCTAGTGTGCGCCTGGGCCTGGAGCAATCAGATGCATCCTAAAGTCTCTGCGAGGCACAGGACATGCCCGGCATCGCGCGGATTGGCAGCTTTTGCGGCCGCTTGGCTTGAACCTGGATGGCAGAGCGCCGCTGGACAGCTTCCCCACGCCGCACCCCTCGTATCCAACGTGGATGCTGACGAGGCGCGGGATCTGAGTCGCTTCCGCCTTTGCGGGGCAGGCCGGCGCTGTGTCGCTCCACAGCGGCCAGCGCCAGCTGTACTGCATCGCCTTTGTTGCGGATGACACCCGTTGCGCGCGCTTCGACAGTCTTGTCCTCCGCGGTTGCCGTGTAATGAAAGACCTCATCGACGGGGCTCGTGATGATCACAACGTAGCGGTGATCACCGATCACATCACTCAGGGTGTAGCGGAAGCCCTCGGTCTTCATGAGTCGTGTGCAATGGGAGGCAAGGCCCAATCTACCGCGGGTGGCACCGGCAAGAAGAGAGGCCGCGCAAAATCTTGCGCCACATCCGCTCCGCCGTGGGTGCTGATACTTCGCAGAAGGGGCCGTACATCCCTCACAAGATGCTGTGTAGAGGCCGTAGACAGGCAAGAGGGCATACTGCCCTGACGCTTGAAACAGCTTGCCAGTCTGAAACAGGGATATGTCACATGCCGCCCCATGACGCTCGTACCGGATGTGCCCTGTGCCGCGGTTCCGAGCCACTACCGTTCGAGTTCAGCTACGCATTTCAGCCGATTGTAGATACCCAGGCCCACAGGATCTTTGCGCACGAAGCATTGGTCCGGGGACCCGCTGGAGAGTCGGCCTACTCCGTGCTTTCCCAGGTGGTCGCGGAGAACCAGTATTCGTTTGATCAGGCCTGTCGCGAAAAGGCAATCCGGACGGCGGCCTCACTGCAAATCCACTCGCATCTTTCGATCAACTTTCTGCCCAACGCGATTTACCGACCTGAGGTGTGCATCCGCTCCACGCTGGGCGCCGCTCGCCGCTATGGTTTTCCGATCGAGCGCATCATCTTCGAGACGGTGGAGGGCGAGAAAATCGACGATGGCAAATGGCTGGCAGAGATCCTCACAGAGTACAAGCGCATCGGTTTCAAAACAGCCATCGACGACTTCGGCGCGGGATTTGCAGGTCTTAACCTGCTGGCCGACTTCCAGCCCGACATCGTCAAGCTCGATATGGCCTTGGTCCAAGGTATTGATCGCAGTCATTCACGACGCGCGATCATTTCTGGGGTGGTGGCCATGTGCAGCCAGCTGTCCATCGACGTGATTGCCGAGGGTGTAGAAACGGCGGACGAAGCGCGCTGCCTGTCGGACCTTGGCATCAACCTGATGCAAGGTTACTGGTTTGCACGGCCGAAGTTCGAGGCGGCTGCCAGCGACGCCGACATCACGTGGGAAGCTTCGGCGGCGTAGTGTTCATCCACGTGTGGGGCCACCGTCTTGCCGCGGGTCAGCGTAGCGCTGGCAGCCCCATCCTCCTCACCATGCGCTCGATCATGTCGCCATCCGCGGCATGGTTGGTACTGGCGTACTGCCCTGGGGCATTGTCGTCCATCGGGCGAGTTGCCGGCCAGTGGCCGGCGTTACCTAGGCCGGAGATGGATTTTACCCGGCCAAGGTAAAGACCGAGCCCGAGTCGACGCGGATGTTGGCACCGTTGATGAAACTGGCCCGCTCGGAACACAGCAGCAGGACAGCCGCGGCCACTTCTTCCGGCCGTCCGCGACGCTTCAGCACCATGCCCGGCCGCTCTTCGTCCAGGAAGCTGCGGATGGCCTCCTCGAACGTCGTGCCGTTTTCCTTGGCGCGCTTGTGCATCATCGCGTCGGTCATCGGTGTATGGATGAACGCCGGCGAGACGGTATTGATCATGATGTTGTCCTTGCCGTACTGCTTGGACAGCCCCTTGGCCAGGCTCAGCACACCCGCCTTGGAGGCGCAGTAGGGCAGTTCGTCGGTATACGGCTGCACGGCGTCTTCGGAGGCGAACAGCACGATGCGCCCCCACCCCTTGGCGCGCATTGCAGGGATGGCCTGGCGGCACATGCGCACCGCCCCCATCAGGTTGATATCCAGCGTACGCCGCCAGCCATTGTCGTCCACATCAAGGAAATCGCCGGTGGCGCCGGTGACGCCCGCTGCGTTGACGTAGATGTCGGGGTCACCGAGTTCGCTGCGCACCGTGGTCCAGATACGCTCCACATCCTTGGCGTCGGTGACATCACCGGCAACGGCCATGACTTCGCCCAGCGGCGACAGCTCCTGGAGGGCCTCATCAAGGGTGCCGTCAGGCACGTCGGTGATGGCAACGCGTACCCCGGACTGCAGTAGTTCGCGTGCGGTCTGTTTACCCATGCCCGAGTCGGCGCCGCTGACCAGCGCGATGCGCCCTTCTATTCCGAGATCCATGATATGTCCTTCGTTGGGGAGGAAGTGGTGGTGCCGCGTGGTGGCAGCGTCTGCAGGAACCGCTCGGCGGTGCGCAGGCCCAGCGCCATCTGGGTCAGCGCCGGATTGGCGGCCAAGGCACTGGGGAAGATGGAGTTGTCGCAGATGAAGAGATTGGGGATGTCGAAACTGCGGCCGTCGGCATCCACGACGGCGGTGTCGGCCGAGTCGCCCATGCGGCAGGTACCCAGGGTGTGGGCCGAGCGCGCGGCGACGAAGATGCCGGTGGCACCTGCAGCTTCCCAGATGCGGGTCAGCTGGCTCTGCGCGTGCGCGTCCAGTGCCTTTTCGTTGGGGCCATAACTGAAATCCACCCGCGCACGGCGCATGCCAAACGCATCGCGCTCATCACTCAGGGTCAGCTGGTTCCCTTCCTGCGGCAGGCACTCGCCATTGATGCCGATGCCGGCCAGGTGCCGGTAGGAAGACAGTGCATCCACCAGCGGCCGGCCCCACAGCCCTGCGCCGCGGGCCAGGGTGTTGGCCAACGTGGCGGGCTGCACGCCCAGGCTCTGCACCAGGTAGCCGCCGGCAAACGATGCTCCATAGGGGCGGACGAAATCCTCCGTGATGAGGGAGGACGGGTAGCCGCGGTTCATGCACATGTCCGCGTCAAAGAAGCCCCACACTTGGGTGGCCACGTGGGCCATGAAGTTGCGACCGACCTGGCCACTGCTGTTGGCCAGCCCCAGGTTCAGCAGCAGGCGCGGCGTTTCCACGCCGCCGGCGCACAGGAAGGCAGCGGAGCATTTCACCCGGTGCAGGCGATGGTCGCGTTGGTAGACGACCGCGCTGATGCGGCCCAAGGCGTCGCGCTCAAGGTCAACCACCCGGCTTTGGTCGCGGATGACCGCGCCGTGCGCCTTCGCCCACGGTAGCCAAGAGGTATCCATGCTGGCCTTGGCGCCGTTGCTGCAGCCCTGGTGGCACGCGCCGCAGTGGTTGCAGGCCTGGCGCAGGCCCCAGTGCGCTTGCTGCCGTGCCCGGCTGACCAGCGCGGCGGGCGCATCGGTGGCAGTTACGCCCAGCGCATCGCATCCGCGCTGCATGGCCTGTGCGGAGGCATTGCGCAGCACGGGCGGGTAGTCGTACTGACGTGCCGGGTCCCACGGGTAGTGCGCGGGCCCCGATACGCCGATGAAGGTCTCAACGCGCTGCACGTATGCTCGCAACTCGGCGTCGGCGATGGGCCAGTCGGCTCCCTGCCCTGTCATAGAGCGCAGGCACAGATCCCGGGGGTCTGGGCGTGGGCAGAACGCGCCCCAGTGCAGGGTGGACCCACCCACACCCTGGCCGGAATTGTTGGCGCCAAAGGCGGTAGGCGTCTGGCCGCCACTGAGGCGCTCTTCCATCCAGTAGATGTCGGTGGCCAGTTCGTCGGCAAGGTGGTCGTCCGGTGCGAAGGTTCGACCCGCTTCCAGCACCAGCACCGATAGACCCGCCTCGGCCAGACGGGCTGCCAACGGGGCGCCGCCAGCACCGCTGCCGATGATGACCGCATCGAACGACTCGTCCTTCCCGTCACGGCGGCGAGTGCGATTCAGCATGGCAGCTGCCATGCGTCGGTCACCCCGGTCTGGATGTGCTCATAGCCTGGACTGTGCGCGCCCTTGCCGCCGACAGCAAAGCCGTCATAGCCAACGGCAGCCCACGTGGAGGGGAGGCTCATCCAGATCCTGGCAAACAAGGCCCGCGCATCTTCAAACCAGTGGGCCCACTGCGCGGGGTTCAGCACGGCGCCAGGCGGCGCGGCGGCGCTCTGCTGTTGCACCTTTTTAAGCAGTGCCTGCTGTTCGGTGGGCGCGAGTGTGCTGAATCCATTGGCAGCCGCATCCAGCTGGTCCAGCGCCTGTGACCACGCATCCGCATCCGTCGGCAGGTCGGCAAAGCGCCAGCCGTCGCTCTCGTGGTTCACCAGCGCGTGGCCGGCGCGCACTGCGAGATCATCAGCATCTGCGCCGGGTAACAGGCATGCGGCCAGGGCAGAAAGCACGGCCAGATGGCGTGCCGGCAGGGCCGACTCGGACAGCGGCAACGGCGTGGCATGTCGGGCCAGCAGGCGGGCCCGCATGCGCGGCGCAACCCGCTCGGCGTCCAACAACTGGATGAAGGCCGGCGGCAGTGCACGTGCCGCCAGCGGCAGTGCCCAGGCTGCGATGCGGTGGGCAAGCCACGCCGGCTGCTCGACAGGAATCAGGTGGCCAGCGTCCGCCACGATGTCGACGGCCGCGTGCACATAGTGCGGCGCGTTCAGTGCACGCTGGGCGGCTTCACCCAGGTCGCCATCTTCTCTGCCCGCCAGTATCAGCGCAGGCACGTGCAGGTGGGCCGCCTGTTCCTGGCGATGCGCGCGGCTGCCCTGTTCCAGCCAGGCACGCCAGGCGATGGGATCGGTCCGCAGCACGTCGCGGATCGCGGCTTCGCGGGCGGCACCCTGCAACGGACGATGCGTGTTGGCGTCGATGAATGTTTCAGCATCGGCACGGGTGGGGCCGCCTTCGGCGAACCACCCGAGCATCTCCTCGCGGCGTGCCTCTTCCATGGGCTCGGGGCACGGAGGTGATGCCGCCACCAGCACTACACCGGCCAGGCCTGCCAGCCCCTGTACGCCGTCGCGGCTGCGCGCGGCAAGCAGCGTTGCAATCTTGCCGCCCATGCTGTGGCCGACGGCGAACCAGCAGGTGGGGGCACGCGCGGTCACTTCCTGCTGGAACCAGTCCACGAGAGCATCGATGCCGGTCGTGTTGCCTGCGGACGTGCCCCCGAAGCCAGGTATGTCCAGCGCGACACACTCGAATTGAGTGCCGAGGATACGCTGTACGGCGCCCCATTCCTGGTGGCTGGCGCCCAGGTTGTGCAGGAGGAAAAGCGTGGGACGTTGCATGCGGACCTCAGCGTGTAGCGGCGCGAGCATGGTGGTGGGCGTGTCCACATGGCGTGCATGCAGGTGTCAACGCCGCGCAATGATCACGTGGCGTTGAACACCGCCTCACCCTGTTTGCGCAGGTCGCTCTCTAGGTTCGATGCACCCCCTGTCTGGATTTCCACCATGTCCCCCCCTGTCGCTGTTCCGGCCGCCTTGCTCGCCTGCCGGCGGGTGCGTTGATGCCGACGTTGCCCGAGGCCCTCCCCCTCGATGGAACGACGGAGGGCAAGACATCCGCTGCAAGTGAGCCCAGGCGCGACGGCGCGCTGCCGATCGAACAGTACTCCGCACTGGGCGAGGGGCGCTCTGTTGCCCTGACCGGTTGCGACGGGTCCATCGACTGGTGGTGTGCGCCCAACATGGACAGTCCGCCGCTGTTTGATCGCCTGCTGGACGGCAGCAACGGTGGGTACTTCATCATCGCGCCTACCGAGCCCTGCACTGTTGAACGCCGCTACCGGGATGAAAGCAACGTGCTGGAAACCGTGTTTACAACGGCATCCGGGCGCGCCTCGTTGACGGAATCACTGAACAGCGGCAATGCCGGTCGACTACCGTGGTGTGAGCTGGCGAGGCGCATTGAAGGTCTTGAAGGCAATGTGCGTTTCACCGTGCACATGCGGCCGAGTACACGCGCACAGTCTGCCAGCCCCTACTGTTCGTCCATTGGCGAGCACACGGTCTTCCATGTGCAGCGGCTGCTGGGGGTTGTGATCCATCATCCGGCGCTGCAGCTGCAGTGGACCGACGAGGGTGCCAGCGGTGAGTGCACGGTCACTGCCGGCGAGCGGGTGACGGTAGCGCTCGTGGTAGGCGAGGATGAGCCGCTGGTGGCGCCGTCGGTGGAGGAAGTCGACGGCCGCATCGACCTGACCGATCGCGAATGGAAGGCGTGGGCGAGCAATGTACGCTACGACGGCTGGGACCGGGCCACGTTCGTACGAAGCACGCTGGCCCTGAAGCTGCTGCTCTATTCACCCTCTGGCGCCATTGCTGCTGCGGCCACGACCTCGCTGCCCGAGCGCATCGGCGGCGACAAGAACTTCGACTATCGCTACGCCTGGGTGCGCGACGCCGGCTACACCATCCAGGCGTTCCTGGCCGCAGGTCTGGAGGCGGAATCAAAAGCGGCGTTTACCTGGCTGCTCCGCCAGCTGCGCCGCCACGGGCCGAAGGTGGTCTTCACTCTCGATGGCGAGACCGTGGAACAGGTACAGGAGCTGCCCATGCGCGGCTACCGCGATACGCAGCCGGTAGTGAAAGGCAATCTTGCCGGCGACCAGCACCAGCATGGCATCTACGGCGACATCTTCGAGACCGCGTTCTGCTTCGTGGCGGCTGGCAACATTCTGGATGGAGCCAGTGCGGAGCTGCTTTCCCGCATTGCCGACCTCTGCGCGGACCACTGGCGCGCGAAGGATTCCGGCATCTGGGAACTGCCCGAGCGGGAGCATTACACGATGTCCAAGATCAGCTGCTGGCAGGCGCTGGCGCGGGCGGTCGAGCTTGCCGATCAGGGCCAGCTGCCGACGACGTGCCGTGACCGCTGGCAGCGCGAACGCGACCGCATCAGTGACTGGATCGAAACCCATTGCTGGTCTGATGCCCTGCAGGCCTTCGAGATGTATCCCGGCAGCGGCAAGCTGGATGCGGCGCTCGCACTGGCAGTGCGCTTCCGCTTCGACGGCAGGGACCGCCTGCTTGCCACCCTCCAGGCCATCGACCGCGACCTGGGCCAATCCGGCTTTCACTATCGCTACTCGGGCATGCCCGAAGAAGAAGGCTGCTTCATCGCCTGCTCCTACTGGATGGCTGAGGCCTACGCGCGGCTGGGCTTCGTCGAGGACGCCCGCGCCCGCGTGGATGCGTTGAACGGCGCGCTTGGCCGCTGCCAGAGCGTGCTCAGCGAAATGGTGGACCCGGCCACGGGCCACTACCTCGGCAACACCCCGCAGGGCTTGAGCCATCTGGCCCAGGTAATGGCCATGGCCACCATTGCAGACACCCTGGACTGCCCTTGAGCGGCCCACACCTCCCCGCCCCACGATAAGGATCGACCATGACTGATCGTCTGAAAATGCAGGACCCGCGCAGCCAGTATCCGCAGCCGCCCTTTCCCGCCCAGCCGCAGCCGGTGCCGGGCAAGGCGGCAGACATGGACCCCGTGCCGGACCACGGCGAAACCAGCTACCAGGGTTCGGGCAAGTTGAATGGACGCCGGGCGCTGATTACCGGCGCTGACAGCGGCATCGGGCGCGCTGCTGCCATTGCCTACGCGCGCGAAGGCGCCGATGTTGCCCTGTCCTACCTGCCGTCCGAAGCCTCGGACGCGGAAGAAGTGTTCGCACTGATCGAAGCCGAAGGTCGCAAGGCACTGGCGCTGCCGGGTGACATCACCGACCCGGAGTGGTGCAGGACGATGGTCGAGCGCACCGTGGAAGCCTTCGGCGGCCTGGACATCCTGGTGGTCAATGCGGCCCGTCAGCAGTATCGGGACAGCATCGGGGAGCTGAGCGCAGAGGACTTCGACAAGACGATGAAGACCAATCTCTACGCCATGCACTGGATCTGCCAGGCAGCGGTTCCGCACCTGCCGCCGGGCGCAGCGGTCATCACCACTGCTTCGGTGCAGGCGTATGACCCTTCGGCCATCCTGCTGGATTACGCCACCACCAAGGCGGGCATCGTGGCCTACACCAAAGCACTGTCGGCACAGCTGATAGAGAAGGGAGTCCGTGCCAACGTGGTTGCGCCGGGCCCGTTCTGGACGGCACTGCAGTCTTCCGGTGGGCAGCCGACCGAGGCAGTGACCAAGTTTGGCACCCAGGTGCCGATGAAGCGCCCCGGGCAGCCTGTGGAGATCGCGCCGATCTATGTGCTTCTGGCCAGTCAGGAAGGTAGCTACCTGACCGGTGAAGTCTTCGGCGTAACCGGCGGTGCAGGTATCGCCTGACCAGACGCGTTGGCGCAGGCAACGGTCTGCGCCAACCGCACAGCGCTAGCACTCTGCAAGTAATCAGTGACGCCCCAAAGCTTCTTTCTGAATTGTTAATAATGAACGCGGTCACGATTGTCTGCTTGTGGCATCGTGTGCGCCTTCAAACGCTCCAGCGATTGGACGGAGCAGCCCCCCGCTGCCAAAGGACGTGCGTGTCGAACGATCAATTCAAGGGATTTCCAGCACCCGCGGTCAGAAGCCACCAGCAAGCGGCAGTAGGTGACAAGCGCTCGGACATCTTCTTCAGCGCCGTGGAAACCACGCGGATGCCGATGATCATCACCGACCCGCACCAGCCCGATAATCCGATCATCTTCGCCAACCGGGCTTTCGTCGAAATGACCGGCTATGAGCGAGACGAGCTGATTGGCCGCAACTGCCGCTTCCTGCAGGGACCGGAAACCGACCCCGATGCGATCGCCGAGATCCGGGACGCCATTGCTGAGACCCGTGAGGCGGCGACCGAGGTACTGAACTACCGCAAGGACGGTTCGACCTTCTGGAATGCACTCTTTGTGTCGCCGGTGTTCGACGACGACGGCACGCTGGTGTACTTCTTCGGTTCGCAGCTTGATGTGTCGCGCCGGCGTGATGCGGAGGATTCGCTTCGACAGGCACAGAAGATGGAAGCCCTTGGGCAGCTGACGGGCGGCATCGCGCATGACTTCAACAACCTGCTGCAGGTCATGTCCGGCTACCTGGAGATGATCACCGGGACGTCTGACAGGGAGCTTCCGCCCGACAGCTTCGTCAGGCGCGCCGCCACCCAGGCCCAGTCCGCAGCCAACAAAGCTGCGGTGCTGACCCAGCAGCTGCTGGCCTTCTCGCGACGGCAGAAACTGGAAGGCCGCACGGTCAATCTGAATTCCCTCGTCTCCTCCACGGTGGAGCTGGCCGCGCAGCGTGTGGGCGCGGACGTGGAACTGCAGATGAGCCTCGCGCCCGCGCTCTGGAACTGCAGGATCGACACGACCCAGGCCGAGGTGGCCATTCTCAACCTGGTCATCAATGCGCGCGATGCGCTGAAGGGTCGTCCGGACCAGCGCGTACTGCTGAGCACGCGAAATGTGGAGGTCTCCAAGGCTGCGGCTGCCAACGAACTCGATCATCTGCCGGCGGGTCGCCTGGTCTGCATTTCGGTGCAGGACAACGGCAGCGGCATGTCGCCGGACATTGTGCGCCGGGTGATGGACCCCTTCTTCACCACAAAGGAGGAAGGTGAAGGCACCGGCCTGGGGCTATCGATGGTCTATGGCTTCGTCAAGCAATCCGGTGGCACCGTTCGCATCGCCTCCGAGCCCGGCGTGGGCACCACCGTCAGCCTGTACTTCCCTGCCACGACCGATGCGCTGACCAAGGATGCCGCACCCTCCAACATGGCCATGGACCGCGGTGGCAGCGAACGCGTCCTGATTGTCGAAGACCGCGATGATGTCGCCGAACTAGCGCAGATGCTGCTCGAAGCGGGCGGCTACCACACGCATGTTGCCAGCGATGGGGCATCGGCGCTTGCGCTGATGGAACGGGGCGAGGTATTCGATCTGCTGTTCACCGATCTGATCATGCCCGGCGGCATGAATGGCGTACTGTTGGCCCGTGAGGCCAAGCGTCGCCTGCCGAAGCTGAAGGTGCTGCTGACGACGGGCTATGCCGAAGCCGGGATTGAACGTACAGATGCAGGTGGTTCGGAGTACGAGGTGCTGAACAAGCCCTTCAACCGGCAGCAGCTGCTGCGCAAAGTACGGCTGGTTCTTGAAGGGCCGACCGGCGTTGGTTGAGTGATCATGCAATCTGCGTGGGGCAACCTGCGCTGAACTCCGGCATCGAACTGCATTGCATGCGCGCCGTGCGGCACCCACCTGATACGTGCGCCCGAGCATGGGCGCTCTCAGGAGAAATACATGCCGCACCATGAAAAGATCGCCCTGTCCGGCGTTGTTGAACACGTCTTCGCCCACCGCTTCACTCTGCTGGCGGATGGCCAGCCTTATCTGGCCGATCTGGGGCCGAAAGGCGCCGAGGCTTTCGCCCTCGAGCCAGGCCTCGCCGTTACCCTGGAGGGTGAACGCCGCCCTTCGGAAATCAAGGTGCTCAGCATTGCCCGCACCGGCGGCAAGCGGGTGGACATCGAGCACAAGAAGCCACACCACCGGCCGGGCCATCCTGCCGGCAGGCACGTGCAGGCAGATCCCGCCGCCGCGCTGGATGCGGTGAAACAGGCGGGGTGGACTTCTGCTGGGCAGCCGCAGCGTCACCCCAAGCACTTTGAAGTACTGGCCCGCCAGAAGGGGGGCGAATGGATGGAGCTGCACGTGGACTTCACCGGCGAGATCTACAAACAGAAGCCCGCCGCCGCGCACAAGTGGGATATGGCGTGAACAATCGAAGCCCCGGGAAAGCGGGGCTTCTCTGCATGGCTCAGCCAGCAGCCGCTACCCCGCAACGGAAAACGGTGAGGCTGCGCGGTGGGGCCAGGAAGTGGCCGGCGCCCAGCACGTCCTGCTCGCCCCCAAGGCCTGCATCGGTGGACAGCAGCATCGACCAGCTGAGTGAGGCCCCCTCGTCATCAGGGAGCTGGAACTTGACACCCTCGTGATAGGCGTTGATGAGCACCAGCAGGCTGGCGTCGCTGGCATGCTCGCGCACGCCTGATGCCTGTGCCCTGCCCTCCAGCAGCAGGCCGACCGAGCGCGCGCCCGAGTCATTCCAGTCTCATCGGTCATATCCCTGCCTGCGGGATTCAGCCAGGTCAGATCGCGCACATCCGCCTGTTCGTTGTACTGGCCGTTGAGGAAGCGGCCGCGGGTCAGGATCGGATGGTTCTTTCGCAGTGCCAGCAAATTGCGGACGAACTGGGCCAGCCGGCCCCCGGTGGTATCGCGTTCCCAGTCGATCCAGGCGGTTTCGTTGTCCTGGCAATAGGTGTTGTTGCCGCCCTGCGACGGCAATGGCCTTCTGCAGGCTGCCAACGCCTGTGGGGACATGGCCGCCCTGCACGACGGCCCACAACCGGGCGCTTGGCGCACTCAGTTCGCGGATTTGGCGGTGGGTCAGCTTAAACTTGGTGCCTCGGCGGCGCGCCGTCAGCTGCCGCGATCGACCGCTACAACCCGTAGGAAGTTCTCTTGCAAACCACTGATTCAAAAGCGAAACCGTCTGCATCGAAGGCCAGTGCAGAGCACACGCCCCTTATGAAGCAGTTCTTCGCCGCCAAATCCGACTATCCGGACCTGCTGCTGTTCTTCCGCATGGGCGACTTCTACGAGCTGTTCTACGACGATGCGCGCAAAGCCGCGCGCCTGCTCGACATCACCCTGACCCAGCGCGGCAGCTCCGGCGGTGCGCCGATCCCGATGGCCGGCGTGCCGGTGCATGCCTACGAGGGCTACCTGGCACGGCTGGTGGCGCTGGGCGAATCGGTGGCAATCTGCGAGCAGATCGGCGACCCGGCGCTGGCCAAGGGCCTGGTCGAACGCAAGGTGGTGCGCATCGTCACCCCCGGCACCGTCACCGACGAGGCATTGCTGGACGAGCGCCGCGACACCTTGCTGATGGCGCTGTCGCGCAGCAAGCAGGGCTACGGGCTGGCCTGGGCCGACCTGGCCGGCGGCCGCTTCATGGTCAATGAAGTGGAAACCGACGACGCGCTGGAAGCCGAACTGGCACGCCTGGAACCGGCCGAGCTGCTGGTGCCCGACGAAGAGAGCTGGCCGGAGTTCCTGCGCCAGCGCACCGGCGTGCGCCGGCGTGCGCCGTGGCTGTTCGACGCCGACAGCGGCCGTCGCCAGCTGCTCAACTTCTTCAAACTGCATGATCTGAGCGGTTTCGGCATCGACGACAAGCCGCGCGCCACCGCCGCCGCAGGCGCCCTGCTCGGCTATGTCGAGGAAACCCAGAAGCAGCGCCTGCCGCACCTGACCTCGATCGCAATGGAGACCGCTGGCGAGGCGATCGCGATGAACGCCGCCACCCGCCGCCACCTGGAGCTGGACACGCGCGTCGACGGCGATACCCGCAATACCCTGCTGGGCGTGCTCGACAGCACGGTGACGCCGATGGGTGGCCGCCTGCTGCGGCGCTGGCTGCATCGCCCGCTGCGCCTGCGCGAGGTACTGGTGCAGCGCCACCACGCCGTGGAGACGCTGATCGACCGCGGCAGCGATGCCGATATCCGCGAGCAGTTCCGCCGCCTCGGTGACCTTGAGCGCATCCTCACCCGCGTCGCATTGCGCTCGGCGCGCCCGCGCGACTTCTCCACCCTGCGCGATGGCCTGGGCCTGCTACCGGCGGTGCGCGAGCTGCTGGCACCTCTCGATTCGCCGCGCCTGCAGGCCCTGCATGCCGCGCTCGGTGAGCACGACGACTGCGCGCGGCTGCTGGCCAGCGCCATCGCCGAGATGCCGCCGCTGAAGCTCAGCGATGGCGGCGTGCTGGCCGACGGCTTCGACGAAGAGCTGGACGAGCTGCGCCGCCTGTCCACCCACGCCGACCAGTTCCTGGTCGACCTGGAACAGCGCGAGCGCGAAAGCAGCGGCATCGCCACCCTCAAGGTCGGCTACAACCGTGTGCACGGCTATTACATCGAAATCAGCAAGGGCCAGTCCGACCGCGCGCCGGTGCACTACACCCGTCGCCAGACGTTGACCAATGCCGAACGCTACATCACCGAGGAACTGAAGGCCTTCGAGGACAAGGTGCTGTCCGCACGCGACCGCTCGCTGTCGCGCGAGAAGTATCTGTACGAGCAGCTGCTGGACACGCTTGGCAGCCAGCTGGAACCGCTGAAGCAGTGCGCCGCCGCGCTCAGCGAACTGGACGTGCTGGCCGCCTTCGCCGAACGCGCGCAGGCGCTGGACTGGGCGCGCCCGGAACTGCAGGCCGAGCCCTGCCTGAAGATCGAACGCGGCCGCCACCCGGTGGTCGAAGCCGTGCGCGAACAGCCGTTCGAGCCGAACGACCTGGACCTGCATCCGGACCGTCGCATGCTGGTGATCACCGGCCCGAACATGGGCGGCAAGTCGACCTACATGCGGCAGAACGCGCTGATCGTGCTGCTGGCCCACATCGGCAGCTTCGTGCCGGCCAGCCGTGCGCTGATCGGCCCGATCGACCGCATCCTGACCCGCATCGGCGCTGGCGACGACCTCGCACGCGGGCAGTCGACCTTCATGGTCGAGATGGCCGAGACCAGCTACATCCTGCACCACGCCACGGCCCACTCGCTGGTGCTGATGGACGAGATCGGCCGCGGCACGTCCACGTACGACGGTCTGGCCCTGGCCGATGCGGTGGCCCGCCACCTGGCCTACCAGAACCGCTGCTACACGCTGTTCGCCACCCACTACTTCGAGCTCACTGCGCTGGCCGACGAGCAGCACGAAGGCGGCCGCAGCGGCATCGCCAACGTGCACCTGGATGCCGTCGAGCACGGTGACGCGCTGGTGTTCATGCACGCAGTGAAGGACGGCCCGGCCAACCGCAGCTTCGGCCTGCAGGTGGCCGCGCTGGCCGGCCTGCCGCGCGCGACCGTGGCCCAGGCCCGGCGTCGCCTGGCCGAACTGGAGCAGCGCGGTAGCGAAAGCCATGCTGCCGAGGTCTCGCCGCAGGCGCTGGATGCACCGCAGCAGTTCGGCCTGTTCAGCGCACCGACCAGCAAGGCGCAGGAAGCGCTGGCCGCGATCGACCCGGATGAGCTGACCCCGAAGCAGGCGCTGGAAGCCCTGTACCGGTTGAAGACGTTGTTGTAACTACACCAAACGAATCGTTTCTGAAGCATGGCAGGCCAGAAGCCTGCCAGATGCACACCGACGTGCGCGTCATTCAGCGCTTCTCCGCAGCCCGAATAGTAAAACGCAGCACTAGTACATTTTCGCTGGATAGTTTTCCAGTTCCATGTTTTGCGACAGCCACCGGACACCTTCAAGCAGTCCTTCTCTGGATGATTCCAGATTGCTGCTATACCAGCGAATCCGCGCGCCGTATTGCGGCTGACCTGATTGCGCATTCAATGCACCAATCAGTCCTTCAGTCTTCATGTTCCAGGCTTCGACGCTTTGCGCCAACTCAAGCATCTGCTGCGATTGCTGGATGTCAAACAAGCCGCTACGACCCGCATCCCTAAGAACTTCTGCGCGCAGATGCATAACTCTAATATCGATATTTTCCAAATTATCCAGCTCAACCGTCGCGCCAGTTGGCTTAAGCAGATGTGCGCGAATCCCGGAGATCTCGACCGAAAGTAGAGCGTGATACCTCGCCCGGTCTGCTTCTTGTTTGGAAGACTCTTGATAGTCAAAGAGCGCTATTGCCGTGAAGGCGCCAATCAGAATCGAGGCAACGGTTGCACACGCGGTGTGAAACCATGGAAGGATTTCTGAACGCTTCCACTTCCATAGAGCCATCGAGTAAGCGAGAAGGATCGTAATCCCGATAGCCAGCGATATGTACTTCATGTACTCCCCATTTAGTCCCCTTACCTACAGTCCAGAATTTGCTCACCGCGACTTCAGGTGAGTTGCGATCTCGTCGCCGCGGACTGCCTGCTACTGACTGTCTACTGCCAAGTCATGATAGGCGCGAGCAATTAAACTGAACAAGTGAAATTCAGTAGGCAGACGGGTAGCCGACCTTGCTGACGGTTGGGGGTCGCCGAACTGGAGAAGCGCGGTAGCGAAGCCATGCTGCCGAGGTCTCGCCGCAGGCGCTGGATGCACCGCAGCAGTTCGGCCTGTTCAGCGCACCGGCCAGCAAGGCGCAGGAAGCGCTGGCCGCGATCGACCCGGACGAGCTGACCCCGAAGCAGGCGCTGGAAGCCCTGTACCGGTTGAAGACGTTGTTGTAACCGCGCCCGCCGGGCATGGCCCGGCGCTGACGCTGTAGAGCCGAGCCCGCGCTCGGCTGCCTTCGCATTTCCGTCGTGTACCCAGCGTTATGCTCGGGCGGTCCTTCCTTCACAGAACGGAGACCGCCGTGAACACCGAATCCCTCGCCGCGTCCCTTTTCCAGCAGCTGCAGCAGGGGCAAGGCCTGCAGCAGGTGTCCCAGCAGCTCGGCCTGGACAGCAGCCAGACCACCCAGGCGGTAGGCAGCGCCCTGCCGCTGCTGCTGGGCGCAATGGGCCAGAACGCCAGCGAACCGCAGGGCGCGCAGTCCCTGCTCAATGCGCTGCAGCGCGACCACCTCGGCGGCGGCAGCGGCGGTGGCGGTTTCGACCTGGGCGGCATCCTCGGCGCGGTGATGGGCGGTGGCGGCAGTGGCGCCACCGACGGCGCCGGCATTCTCGGCCATGTGTTCGGCGGCAAGCAGCCGCAAGCGGCCGAGCTGCTCGGCCAGAAGACCGGCCTGGACAGCGGCACCACCGGCAAGCTGCTGGCCATCCTCGCCCCCATCGTCATGTCGTTCCTGGCCCAGCGCTTCGCCCAGCAGGGAAGTGCAGGCGAACTCAGTTCGGCACTCGGCCAGGAAAACCAGCACGCTGGCGGCGGCCTCGGCAGCCTGCTCGGTGGCGCACTCGATCAGGACGGCGACGGCCAATTCGGGGCCAGCGACCTGATGAAGCTGGGCGCAGGCCTGTTGAAACGCTGATCGGCCACGACCGTCCTTCCAGACGATCCCATAGGCCACCGCTATCGCACTGGTTGAATCAATCAAATTTACCGATCATCGGGCCCTGCCTATCGTGGGCTTGAACCGGATTTCCACTTCGCCAGGCCACAGGTAGATACCCATGAAAAGCGAAACCAAGTGCCCCTTCAACCATGCCGTGGTGGGTGACGCCACGACCAACCGCGACTGGTGGCCCAACCAGCTGCGCGTGGACCTGCTCAACCAGCACTCCAGCCGCTCCAATCCGCTCGATGCAGGCTTCGATTACGCCACGGCCTTCAATGGCCTGGACTACGCCGCGCTGAAAGCCGACCTGAAAGCGCTGATGACCGATTCGCAGGACTGGTGGCCGGCTGACTTCGGCCACTACGGCGGCCTGTTCATCCGCATGGCATGGCACAGTGCCGGCACCTACCGCATCGGCGATGGCCGCGGCGGCGGCGGTCGCGGCCAGCAGCGCTTCGCCCCGCTCAACAGCTGGCCCGACAACGTCAGCCTGGACAAGGCACGGCGCCTGCTGTGGCCGATCAAGCAGAAGTACGGCCAGGCGATTTCCTGGGCCGACCTGCTCATCCTCACCGGCAACGTCGCGCTGGAATCGATGGGCTTCAAGACGCTGGGCTTCGCCGGCGGCCGCCCCGATACCTGGGAACCGGACCAGGACGTGTACTGGGGCCGCGAAACCACGTGGCTGGGCGGCGATGTGCGCTACAAGCACGGCTCTGAAGGCGTGCAGGAAGACCACGGCGTGCTGGTGTCCGATGACGACGCCGATGGCGACGTGCATTCGCGCAAGCTGGAGAATCCACTGGCTGCGGTACAGATGGGCCTGATCTACGTGAACCCGGAAGGCCCGGACGGCAACCCCGACCCGGTCCTGGCCGCGCATGACATCCGCGATACCTTCGGCCGCATGGCCATGGACGATGAGGAAACCGTTGCCCTGATCGCCGGCGGCCACAGCTTCGGCAAGACCCACGGCGCCGGCCCGGCCGACAACGTGGGCAAGGAGCCGGAAGCTGCAGGCCTGGAAAACCAGGGCCTGGGCTGGGTCAGCAGCTTCGGCAGCGGCAAGGGCGGCGACACCATCACCAGCGGCCTGGAAGTGACGTGGACGCGCACCCCGGCGCAGTGGAGCCACGACTTCTTCGAGATCCTGTTCGGCAACGAATGGGAGCTGACCAAGAGCCCGGCCGGCGCCCACCAATGGGTGGCCAAGAATGCCGACGCGGTCATTCCCGATGCACACGATCCGTCGAAGAAGCATCGCCCGACCATGCTGACCACCGACCTGTCGCTGCGCATGGACCCGGCCTACGAAAAGGTCTCGCGGAAGTTCCTCGAGAATCCGCAGTCCTTCGCCGATGCCTTCGCCCGCGCCTGGTTCAAGCTGACCCACCGCGACATGGGCCCGCGTGCGCGCTACCTGGGCCCGGAGATCCCGGCCGAGGAGTTCATCTGGCAGGATCCGGTGCCGGAAGCCAAGCACCCGCTGATCGACGCCAAGGACATCGCCGCGCTGAAGCAGAAGATTGCCGCGACCGGCCTGAGCGTCGCCGAACTGGTGTCCACCGCCTGGGCCTCAGCCTCGACCTTCCGCGGCTCGGACAAGCGTGGTGGTGCCAATGGCGCGCGCATCCGCCTGGCCCCGCAGAAGGACTGGGCGGTCAACCAGCCGCAGCAGCTGGCCAAGGTGCTGGCCGCCCTGGAAAAGGTACAGGCCGAGTTCAATCGCGCAGGCAGCAAGCAGGTGTCGCTGGCCGATCTGATCGTGCTGGCCGGTGGCGTGGGCGTCGAGCAGGCGGCCAAGGCCGGTGGCCATGAGGTGAGCGTGCCGTTCACCCCGGGCCGCACCGATGCCAGTCAGGAACAGACCGACGTCGAATCGTTCGCGGTGCTGGAACCGGTGGCCGATGGTTTCCGCAATTACCTCAAGGACGCGTACAGCGTGCCGGGCGAGGCGCTGCTGATCGACAAGGCGCAGCTGCTGACCCTGACCGCGCCGGAGATGACCGTGCTGGTTGGCGGCCTGCGGGTGCTCGGTGCCAATGCCGATGGCAGCACGCACGGCGTGTTCACCCAGCGCGTCGGCACGTTGAGCAACGACTTCTTCGTGAACCTGCTGGACATGGGCACGCAGTGGAAGGCTACCGGCCGCGAGAGCTATGAAGGCCGCGGTCGTGGCGATGGCAGCGCACGCTGGACCGGCACCCGCGCCGACCTGGTGTTCGGTTCCAACGCCGTGCTGCGCGCCTTGGCCGAGGTCTATGCCAGCGCCGATGGCGAGAAGAAGTTCGTGCAGGATTTCATTGCCGCCTGGACGCGGGTAATGGAACTGGACCGTTACGACCTGCACGGTTGATGTGATGCAGAGGGCTGCCAGGCCTGGCCCGGCGGCCATGGCCCGGTAGATGCCAACCTTGGTTGGCATGGGCATCCGGCAGAGCCGCCCACCAAGGTGGGCGACTACGGCGCCCCGTCTTTCAACCGCTGCAGGATCGGCGCAAACAACGGCGACTGCGACGAGCGCGGTGGCTGCACTGCCTCGCCCTTCTCCACCGCCTGCCAATACGACCACGGCAGCGCCTTGCCGCCCAGCTCGTAATCCATCCCATCCCAGCCATCCTCACGGAAGGCATAGAACGCCCAGTGCACCTGATGCTGCTCGGCCACCTCCAGCACATCGCGCAGGTAGGCCGCGCAATCCGGCCAGCGCCGCATGCAGCCGAACTCACCGATCACCATCCGGTTGGCACCGATGCCATGGGTCTTCGCCCAGTCCATCGGCTGCTGCAGGTAGCTGCGCACACGCGGGGCATCCCAACGTTCGCTGTGCTCGCCAAACGGCACCATGCCCGGGTAGCGATACGGCGTGGTGCGCTTCTGGTTCGGCGCACTGGTCGCCGCATAGGGCTCGTACATGTGCACGCTGTACAGCAGCTTCGTGTCGTCCAACGGCGCCGGCCAGTAGTCAAACGCATCGGCCGCAGCGTACCAGCCGGCATCGAGCATCAGTGGCATGTCCGCATCCACCGCGCGCACGCTGGCGATCAGCTCGCGGTACAGCAATCGCAGATCACGCGGGCCGTCCTCCACGCTGGCGTACCACTGCTGCATCGCCGCGCGTGACGCATGCTCGGCCAGCGCAGTGCCGTACTCGGGTGAAGGTTCGTTGATCAGGTTGTAGGCCGCCAGCGCCGGATGCCCCTTCAGCGCCGTAGCCAGGTCTCGCCAGAAGCGCTGCGCCGGCAGGTGGTTGTCCATCGATTGCCAGAGCCGCTGGTCGACCACGTCATTGTTCTTCTGCTTCCAGCGCAGCAGGGGCAGCGACAACGGCACCAGTACCACCTTCAGGCCCGAGGCATTGGCGTCATCCAGCGCACGGCGCAAGGTCGCCACATCGGCCTGCACCAACCCTTGGTAATTGTCGGCATTGCCAATCAGGAAGTCGCGGCCGCCAGCGCTTTTCCACTTGTCCGGACTCAGTCGCACCCAGGTCGCGCCGGTCTCGCGCAGCGCCTGGAAGTAGGCACGATCGGGCGGGTTCCCGTTGAAGCTGTTGCCACCGCGCTGCGGCGTATCCCAGAAAGTGATGTCGGCAGCGAACGCCGGGACGGCGGTGGCGAGGGTCAGGCACAGCAGGCTGCGGCGCAGGAACATGAAGGTCTTCCATGAGAAGGAAGACCCAACCTGCGGGGCGCAAGCCGAACAGCGGCTGAGTGCACGCGGCGCGTCCATGAACCGTGGCCGCCAATCCGGGTTGGCAGTCGGGCGCACCGCTCACCAAGTTGGGCGACGACCGTCAAAGCGCGTCCAGGTCGCCCAGCGCGCGGATCAACCGCCGCGCACGCTTGTCCGGCTTGTGCTCCGGTGGCTGGAAGCCGTCGCGTGCGGCGATGCGCAGTGCACGCCGCTCGGCACGGCGCGCCTTCGAGGTCTCGCTCTCGGCATAGAGCTGCTGCGCCACCGGTGCCGGTCCGCGCTGATCGCTCAGGCCCAGCACCTGGATCTCAAAATGCTCCTCGCCACGCTCCACCTGCAGCTGCTCACCCACGCGCACCGCGCGCGAGGATTTCGGGCGCTGCCCAGCCACGCTGACCTTGCCGGTCTCGATGGCCTGCTTGGCCAGGCTGCGGGTCTTGAAGAAACGGGCCGCCCACAGCCAGATGTCCAGGCGGACACTGGGCGACAGCGCGGAAAGCTCATGCATCGTTGCGCACTACTCCGGTGGCTTGTTAAGGGGACGCGGATTGTCAGGGTCGGTCCGGCAGCCGGTGCCGCCGATCAGGGTCGGCACACCTGCGGACAGATCCTGGCGCTGGCTGCCGACCAGGCACTCGGGGCGGTCGGTCGGTCGCACCTGGGTATCGCCCAGCCGGTCACCTGTCGAACATGCGGCCAGTGCGGCGCCGATCAAGGCCAACGCCAGAGCCCGCGTCACCTGCAGTCGTTGATGCATTGCCACACCCCGCAAACCGGCTTGGTGCTAGTGTGCGCCTCCCGGGATTCGATCACCACTCCATGGCCAAGGCGCCGCTTGACCTGACCTCCGGCCCGATCGGCCGCAATCTGCTGTTGTTTTCGCTGCCGATCCTGGCCGGCAACATCGCGCAGTCGCTGAACGGCTCGGTGAATGCGGTGTGGGTGGGGCGCTTCCTCGGCGAGGCCGCACTGACCGCGACCGCGAACGCCAACAACATCATGTTCTTCCTGATCGGCTCGGTGTTCGGCTTCGGCATGGCCTCCACCATCCTGATCGGCCAAGCGATCGGCGCGCGGGACATCGCCCAGGCACGGCGCGTGGTCGGTACAAGCGCCACCTTCTTCATCGGCCTGTCGGTGATCATCGCCGTCGCCGGCTGGTTCATGGCGCACCCCCTGCTGGCGGCGATGGGCACCCCGGCCGCCTCGCTGCCGTTGGCCGAGGCCTACCTGCGGATCATCTTCCTGGCGATGCCGGCGTTGTATGCGTTCGCCTTCCTCACCGCCGCCCTGCGCGGTGCCGGCGATTCGCGCACGCCGTTCCGCTTCCTGCTGGTGTCGGTGGCACTGGACATCGTGCTGAACCCGGTGCTGATCTTCGGCATGGGCCCGTTCCCGTCGCTGGGCATTGCCGGCTCGGCCTGGGCCACCCTGGTCGCGCAGACGCTGTCGCTGGCCGGCCTGCTGCTGTACATGCGCTACAAGCGCCATACCCTGTGGCTGGGGCGAGCCGACATGCGCCTGTTCAAGCTCGACCTGACCATCCTCAAGGCACTGGTGCTCAAGGGCGTGCCGATGGGCCTGCAGATGGTGCTGATTTCGTTGTCGGTGATCCTGCTGATGACCATGGTCAACCAGTACGGCACGGCTACCGGCGCGGGCTACGGCGCCTCGCTGCAGCTGTGGAACTACCTGCAAATGCCGGCGATGGCGATCGGTGCGGCGTGTTCGTCGATGGCGGCGCAGAATGTCGGCGCGCAGCGCTGGGACCGCGTGCGTGGCACCGCGCGACAGGGCGTGCTGTTCAACTTCCTGCTGACCGGCGCGCTGATCCTGCCGCTGGTGGTATTCGACCGCCAGTTGCTGGCGCTGTTCCTGCCGCCGGCCAGCCAGGCGCTGGACATCGCCCGCCACCTGAACCACGTGGTGATCGGCTCGTTCCTGTTCTTCGGCGTCAGCTTCGTGATTTCCGGCGTGGTGCGCTCCACCGGTGCGGTGATTCCGCCGCTGCTGATCCTGGCGGGTTCGCTGTGGGGCGTACGCGTGCCGTTCGCCGAACTGCTGCAGCCGTACTGGGGCGCCGATGCGATCTGGTGGAGTTTCCCGGTCAGCTCGTTCGTGTCGATGCTGCTGTCGCTGGCGTATTACCGCTGGGGCGGATGGCGCAAGGCGAAGATGATCAACAAACCGTCGCACGCCGAGGAGCTGGCCACGCCGTCGGAGATTCCGGCCTGCCCGCCATCGCCGGTTGCGGACCCGGATGCGGCGCTGGAGTCAGCCCCGCCACGGTAGAGCCGACCACTGGCCGGCTCTACCGCTTCTTCTTCGCCGCGTTGTGCTTGGCGGCCGCGCGCACCAGCGCCTTGAAGGCCGTGACGTTCGGCATCGCACCCTCGTGAATATCGATCGCGCGCCGCGTACTGCCCTCCAGGCTGGCGTTGAACAGCCCTTTCGGATCGGCCAGCGCCGCGCCGTTGGCGAAGGTCAGCTTCACGGCCTGCTTGTAGGTTTCGCCGGTGCACAGGATGCCGTTGTGCTCCCAGACCGGCGTGCCGCGCCATTTCCAGGTTTCCTGCACATCCGGCAGCGCCTCATGGATCAACGCGCGTATGCGAGCCAGCGTTTCGCCGCGCCAGTCGCCCAGCTCGGCGATGCGGGCATCGATCAGGCCGGCGGCCGCTGTACCGGCATCGGCAGGGTTGGGTGCATGCGTGGCCATCGGGTGCTCTCGTCGGGAAGGAATCGGAACAGCGGGGCTCACATGCGCTCGCCGGGCAGCGCGGCGGCCTGGCGCACCCAGTCGAGGAACCGCGCTTCGTCCAGCACGCCCTCCTGCGCGATATGCAGGTAGCGGGTATCGGCGCTCTTCGAGGGTTGAGGGGGCACCGGGGTGAGTGCGGCACCTCGAAAGAACGCCACCTTGATGTAGCTGGTGAAGCAATGGAAGCTGAGGAACCAGCCTTCGCCCGGGGCGACCGCATACATCGGCGAATTCCACTTCACGGCCTTGTGCACGCCCGGTACGGCGTGTTCGATCAGCGCATCCAGCTGTTCGCCGATCGGACGTTTCCAGCCAGGCATGGCAGCAATGTAGGCCTGCACCGTAGCATTGCCCTCGCCCTTGGCGATCTGCGGGTTGCCGCCGGACAGCAGCGTGGGTGCAGCGGAGAGTGCGGTTCGCTTGGCAGGCATCGCACTGCACCTCCATCGGGATGATACCGGCAGCCTAGCGCGACGCGCGCCTGTCGGTCACGGCGCGGTGCGCCATCGGCTCAGTCCGCCAGCCCGCGCGGAACTGGCGCCACTCGGGCAGCTTGCGGTGTCGACGCAGCGCGCGCATCAGGGCCGCCATCACCACGCCGAACAGCGCACCGGCCAACAGCCCCGCCACCAGCAGCAACGCCAGCGGGCGTTCACTGCCCTGCCACAGCATCAGCCACATCAGCGCGGTCCAGAACACCCCGAACAGCAGGCCCTGGACCAGCGCATTGATGCCGAAGCCGGCAAGGATCGGGGGCGGCAGGGCAATGCCCAGGCGCCAGAGCAGGCGGTGCAACAGCGGCGCCGACTGCACGCGCGCCAGCCCCTTGCCGTCGAGGAAGCGCAGCGCCGACTGGATCACAGCCGGATAGCGCGGGTTGATGTCGTTCATCAGCTGATCGTGGCCGATGCGATGCCGGAAACGCAAACGGCCACCCGAAGGTGGCCGTCGCGGCAACAACCGAAGTTGTTTATCAGGCCTTGTCGGCCAGACGGGCAGCCTTGGCGGCAGCGGCGGCAGCCAGGTCTTCCTTGATGCGGGCAGCCTTGCCTTCCAGGCCACGCAGGTAGTACAGCTTGCCGGCGCGGACCTTACCACGACGCTTCACTTCGACCGAGTCGATGATGGCGCTGTGGGTCTGGAACACGCGCTCGACGCCGTAGCCGTGCGAGATCTTGCGGACGGTGAACGAGGAGTTCAGGCCGGCGTTCTTGGTGGCGATGACAACGCCTTCGTAGGCCTGCACGCGCTCGCGGCTGCCTTCCTTCACCTTCACGTTGACGACAACGGTGTCGCCCTGGCTGAACTTCGGCAGTTCACGGGTGATCTGGGCGGATTCGAATTCCGCGACGATGGACTTGTTCAGCTTGCTCATGGGTTACACCGATTCTTGTTCGGGTGGGCGTGTCGTCTCGACAACGTAGGCTCATGCAGTCACCGGACTGTGCTGCACGTTTGTTGTGGGTACTGCGCGCGCCGGCCGGGGCTGGCGGTAATTGGCCATGATAGCCGATAAAGCCAGCCCTGCGCTAGGGGCTGGCCTTCTGTTTCCGGGCCTGGCGGCCCTGGTCCAGCAGCTTGCGGTCAGCTTTGCCCAGCGCCTGTTCATCCAGCAGGTCCGGGCGCCGTTCGGCGGTACGGACCAGCGACTGCTGGCGGCGCCAGGCCGCGATGGCCGCATGGTTACCCGAGCGCAGCACGTCCGGCACGTCACCCAGCGGGTGCTGGGCCGGCTGGCTGTAGTGCGGGCAGTCGAGAAGGCCGAGTTCACCCTCGAAGCTGTCCTGCGCCGCCGATTCGGCGTCGTTCAGGGCACCGTCCTGCAGGCGGGCCACGGCGTCGATGATCACCGCCGCGCCGAGCTCGCCACCGGACAACACGTAGTCACCGAGGGAAATCTCCTCGTCGACGTTGGCCTCCAGGAAACGCTCGTCGATGCCTTCGTAACGGCCGCAGAGCAGGACCATGCGCGGCAGCGCCGCCAGTTCCCGCACCTTGGCCTGGGTCAACGGCGCCCCCTGCGGGCTCAGGTAGATCACCCGCGCCGGGGTCGGGTCGGCGTTGCGGATCGCCTGCAGGCAGGCCTGCAGCGGCTCGATCAGCATCACCATGCCCGGGCCACCGCCGAACGGACGGTCGTCCACCCGGCGATAGTTGCCTTCGGCGTAATCACGGGGGTTCCAGCCATGCAGGCTGAACAGACCCTTCTCCTGCGCGCGCCCGACCACGCCCAATCCAGCAGACTGGGCGAGGAACTCGGGGAACAGGGTGATGACGTCGAAACGCATGCTCACACTCAGAACTCGGGATCCCAGTCGACCACGATCAGGTTGGCCTCGAAATCGACCGACGTGACGAAGTCCGGCTGCACGAACGGGATCATCCGCTCGCGATCACCGCGCACAACCACGACATCGTTGGCGCCGGTGCTGAACAGGTGCGAGACCTGGCCCAGGGCAACGCCCTCGGTGGTCTTCACATCCAGGCCTTCCAGGTCCACCCAGTAGTACTCGTCCGGCTTCGGCGGCGGCAGCGCACTGCGGGCCACGTACACCTCGGTGCCATGCATCGCTTCGACCGTGTCGCGATCTTCGATACCCGGGAAACGGGCCACCAGATGCTTGCCGGTATCCCGGCCACGAGCGCCTTCAAGCTTGGACTCCTGCCCGCTGGGGCTGCGCAGGATCCAAGGCTGGTAACGGAAAATGGCGGAACGCGGCTCGGTCCAGGACTCGAGCTTTATTTCGCCGCGCACACCAAAAGCGCCGACAATCCTGCCCAGCAGGATGCGGCGCTCGTTATCTTTCATCTGCGTTCAATCAGATGGGCCGCACCAGGGTGCGGCCCGTCAGGATCAGGCCGCAGCGGCCTGGGACTTGCTCGCTTCCTTGATCAGGTTGCGAACCTTGTCGGTCGGCTGGGCGCCGTTCTTGACCCAATGGTCAACGCGGGCCAGGTCCAGCTCGATGCGCTTCTCGCCACCCTGTGCAACCGGGTTGTAGAAGCCGACGCGCTCGATGTTGCGGCCGTCGCGCGCGCTGCGCACGTCGGTGACGATGATGTGGTAGAACGGACGCTTCTTGGCGCCGCCGCGGGTCAGTCGAATCTTGACCATGGTGTTTTTCCTATTGCCCAGTCGCCAGGATGGCGAGGTAAGCGGGCGATTATAGCGGCAGAGCCTGGCCGAGCCAACCCCAGGCACCTACCCCGGGGTCAGATCCCTTTTGCAGGGCAACAGGGATCTGACCCCAATGCCTGCCACGGCACACCCGCCAGCACCGCCCTGCCCTGTTCAGCCAGGGCCAGGGAATCCGGCAGGGCATGCCCGTCGATGGCCTCCAGCGCCCACAGGCCGCTGGCATTGCAGGCGAAGGCAGCCTTCACCGTGGCCAATGCCGCGCGCGGCAGCGGCCGGGTGACCTGCGGGCCGGGCCAATGCTGCTTCAGCAGGCTCTCGGCAGTGCCGCGCAGCGCGGGCGCGCGCGGCCAGAGCAGCTGATGACCGTCGTGCACGGCCAGGTTCCAGGTCGTGCCCTCGCTGATGCAGTCGTCGCTGCCGACCAGCAGGGCATCGTCGAAGCCCCCGCCCATCGCTGCGCGACGCTCGGCAAACAGGCCGAAAGTGCCGACGTGCTTGATCTGCGGCAGCTCACGCTGCCACACCACGCTACGCACCCGCTTCGGTGCGACCAGCGCCACCGGTGCGGACACTGCCACAAGAACGTCCACCGGCACCGTCGCCAACGGAGTGCGGAAATCGAAGCGGCGCGAGTACACCGTCACCCGCAGCGAGGCATCGGCCAGGCCTGACTGCTGCAGCGCCTGCGCCATCCAGCCCTGAACCTGCGCCGCGTCCAGTTCGCTGCCGAACAGTTCGCGCGTGGCCCACGACAGCCGCGCCAGATGCAGGTCCAGTCCCTGCACGGCGTGGCCGCGCACCTGCAGCGAGGTGAAGTGGCCATAGTTGACCAGTGCAGGCAGCAGATCCTCCACCTGCGCTGGTTGGCCGTTGCAGGTCAGCGTCATTGCAGCAGTGCCTGCGCCTGTTCCCACATGCCGCGCAACACGTCAGCGGCCGGCTGTGCCGGGGCCATCCACGCCGACTGCCCGGCCCAGGCCTGCATCGCCGCCAGGCGGTTTTCCTGCGCGGCCTGCCTGCGCATCGGCGCGGTCAGGCCGCGCTGCACCGGATACGGGCGTGGCGCCGGTGCGCCTTCTGCAGCGGCAGCGCGCACATAGGGGGTCGCCAGGCCACGGCCCAGGCGACCACTGAAGGCACGAGTCGGCCAGGTATCTTCCGGTTCGCTGGCGGCCAGCCCATCAGCCCACGCCGAAGCGATCGCTGCTTCGGGCGTGCGCAGGAAAGCAGTGCCGATCTGCACGGCGCTGGCCCCCAAGGTGAGTGCGGCAGCAATGCCACGGCCGTCGGCGATACCGCCGGCAGCGATCACCGGAATCTGCAGGTGATCGGCCAGGCGCGGCAACAACGCAAACAGGCCGACCAGCTGACGCTCGGCCATCGCCGGATCGAATGCACCGCGATGGCCACCGGCCTCTGCGCCCTGCGCCACCACCGCGTCTGCACCGGCGTCCTGTGCCGCGCGCGCTTCGGACAATGTGGTCGCACAGGCAATCCAGGCAATACCGGCATCCTTCAACTGCTGCACGTGGCGCGGCAGCAGCACGCCCATGATGGTCGAGGCCACCGCCGGGCGCGCGGCCAGCAGCGCGGCGAACTGGTCTTCGAAATCGGCGGGCATGGCGTCGGCAGCGCTGGCCGGCACGTCCGGGCCCCACTGTGCAAGGAAGGCGCGGCTGGCGGCTTCAGCGGCGACATCACGGGTCGGCGCCGGATCCGGCACCCACAGGTTCACCTGTGCGGGGCCCGTCGAGGCAGCGCGGAAGTCATCCATCCAGTGGCCGATATCGGCCGATGAAGACAGCACTGCGCCCATCGCCCCCATGCTGCCGGCATTGGCCAGGGCAGCCGACAGCGGCACCGGGCAGGCGCCGGCCATCGGGGCCAGCAGGATCGGAAGCTGCAATGAAAAGCGCCGACAGAAGGTGTCGGCGCGTTCAAGGATCGCCGATGCGTTCACGCAACATACCTGCGGCAGAAGTCACCACCCAGCATACGCCAGTCATTGTGACCAGGGCCGGATCGCACTGCGCGCCGCCCCCGTCGCTGCATCAACGGAACGGCATGCCGCGGCCGCCCATGGCCCCCATCATGCCCTTCATGCTGCGCAGCATGCCCTTCATGCCGCCGCCGGCCATCTTGCTCATCATTTTTTCCATCTGCATGTACTGCTTCATCAGCTTGTTGACGTCGGCCGGGGTCACGCCCGAACCCTTGGCGATGCGCGCGCGGCGCGAGCCATTCAGCAGGTTAGGGTTGCGCCGCTCCTTCTTGGTCATCGAGCTGATGATGGCGATCATGCGCGGCACTTCCTTGCCCTGGCTGACCTGCTGCTTCAGATGGTCGGGGATGTTGCCCAGGCCCGGCAGCTTGTCCATCAGGCCGCCAATGCCGCCCATGTTCTGCATCTGTTCCAGCTGGTCACGCATGTCGTTCAGGTCGAACTTCTTGCCCTTGGCGACCTTCTCGGCCAGCTTCGCCGCCTTGTCCTTGTCGACCTGCTGCTCGACCTGCTCGACCAGCGACAGCACGTCGCCCATGTCGAGGATGCGGCTGGCGATACGGTCCGGGTGGAACACGTCCAGGCCTTCCGGCTTTTCGCTGACACCGACGAACTTGATCGGCTTGCCGGTGATGTAGCGCACGCTCAGCGCGGCACCGCCACGGGCGTCACCGTCGGTCTTGGTCAGCACCACGCCGGTCAGCGGCAACGCGTCGCCGAAGGCCTTGGCAGTATTGGCCGCGTCCTGGCCGGTCATGGCGTCGACCACGAACAGGGTTTCGGCCGGGTTCACTGCCGCGTGCAGGGCCTTGATCTCGGCCATCATCGCTTCGTCAATGGCCAGGCGGCCGGCGGTATCGACCAGCAGCACGTCCACGAACGACTTGCGCGCATCGTCGATGGCGGCGCGGACGATGGCTTCCGGCTTCTGGTCGGCGCTGGACGGGAAGAACAGCACGCCGACCTGTTCAGCCAGGGTCTTCAGCTGCTCGATCGCGGCCGGACGGTAGACGTCGGCCGACACCACCATCACCTTCTTCTTGCGCTTTTCCTTCAGGTGCTTGGCCAGTTTGCCCACCGTGGTGGTCTTGCCGGCGCCCTGCAGGCCCGCCATCAGGATGATGGCCGGGGCGGGAACATTGAGGTTCAGGTCGCTGGCTTCGGCACCCATCACCGCGGTCAGCTCGTCGCGCACGACCTTGATCAGGGCCTGGCCCGGGGTCAGCGACTTCAGCACCTCCTGGCCGACCGCACGCACCTTGATGCGCTCGATCAGGGCCTGCACCACCGGCAGCGCGACGTCCGCTTCGAGCAGCGCGATGCGGACCTCACGGGTCGCCTCGCGGATGTTCTCCTCGGTCAGGCGGCCACGGCCACGCAGGCGCTCGATGGTGCCGGAAAGGCGCTGGGTCAGGGACTCGAACATGCGGCGCAACCTGTCTGAAAGCGGGGGACAATAAGGCACACAGTATAACGGTTCGACCCTCCCCCCGGCTGCGACGCTGCGGCCATCGCCACCATCGCGGGGGTATGCGAAACTGCAACGATGACAATCGTTCTCATCGCCGTCCTGCTCTACCTCGCCGCCAGCGCCCTGCTGGTGCGCGCGCTCGGCCGCGATGGAACCTCTGGCGCGCCGACCTGGCTGTGGCCGGCGCTGCCGGCGATGCTGCTGCACGGCGGCTACCACGTGATGGTGGCGATGCGTACCAACGGCGGGCCGGACATGCACTTCTTCGCCGCCCTGTCGCTGGTCGGCCTGGGCATGGCCTGGCTGACCTCGCTGGTCGGCGCGCGCGGGCGAATGTCGGCCCTGGGCGTGGTGGTGTTTCCGCTGGCCGCGGCGCTGCTGCTGGCGTACCACGGCTACGGGCATGAACCGAGCAAGGTGCTGGGCTGGCGCTTGGCCACCCATGCGTGGCTTGCGCTGCTGGCCTACGCCACGCTGAGCATCGCCGCACTGCTGGCGATCATGCTGTGGTTGCAGGAGCGCGCGCTGCGCCGCCGCGAGTTCGGCCCGTGGCTGCGCGCGCTGCCGCCGCTGGCCGACCTGGAATCACTGCTGTTCCGCGTGATCACTGTGGGTTTCGCACTGCTGACCCTGACCCTGGTCACCGGCGTGCTGTTCGTCGATGACCTGCTGGCGCAGAAACTGGTGCACAAGACCGTGCTGAGCGTGCTGTCGTGGCTGGTGTTCGGCGTGCTGCTGTTCGGCCGCCGGCGCTATGGCTGGCGCGGGGTGAAGGCAGTGCACTGGACGCTGACCGCGATGGTGTTGCTGTTGCTGGCGTTCTTCGGCAGCCAGTTCGTGATTGAACTGGTCTTCGGGCATTCGCGATAGGCAGTGTGCCGACCCACTGTCGGCACCTACCGGCGCCAGGTCAAGGCTGGGCCAGGATCTTCCGCACCGAACGGCCGCTGTTGGTGAGGATGTCATCGACCTGCCAGCAGCCCTGCCGCTGGCGCACCATCGGCAGGCGGGTCACGTAGGCCTTCTTCCATACCGAATAGCGCATCTCGACCTGGCCGGCGGTGGCCGAAGTCTCTTTCCAGCTGTAACGCACCGGGGTTTCGATGTCGCCGTCCTGCGCATCCAGCCACGGATCGGAATCGATCGTGCAGATGCCCTCTTCGCGCTGCTGGCAGGCGCGCTCATCGCGCAGCGCCTTGCCGAAGTCAGGGCTGACCAGTGTGGCCGGCGGCTCCAGCAGATCACCGTTGCCGGTCGTCGCCTCGTAGAAGGCGCGGGCTACAGCCGTGGGTTCCTGGCAAGCCGGTGACGCCTGCACGGCAGGAGCCAGCAGCAGCCCGGCGACCACGAACATCCCTGTCTTTCGCATGGTTCTCTCCTTGAGGTCGGGACGCCGGGCAAGGCCCGGCGAGTGCGCAACGCAGTGAAGCCTACAGCCCGTACCGCTCGATCACGTCCAAATGCGGCTGCCGATCCTGGTCGCAGGCCTCGGCCAGCCGCAGCCAGCAGTGCGGGTGCGGCCACGTCGCGGTTTCCTGCTGCAGGAAGCGGTGCAGCGCCAGCGGCGCATGATCCTGTGGCTGGGCGACCGTGAACAGCAGGCCCGGCAGGGTACCCTCCTCCGCATCCGGATCGGTGACGGTGTAGTCCGGGCGGCTGTGCGACCACACCTTCCAACCCTGTGCTTCGGCCGCCTCGACGAAGGCGTCCCAGGCCGCTTCGCCAGGGTGCGCGCCATCGATCATCCAGCTGCGGGCGAAGCCGCCGCGCTCCAGCACATGCACCCGCGCATAGGTCGGGATGAAATGCTCGCGCGCTTCCTCCTCCTCCGGAGCCGGATGCACCAGCGCGGCATCGAACACCACCCAGTCGCCCACCTGCTGCGCGCGGTTGGCCGGTGCGTTCTCGACGATGCGCGCGGTCACCGGCCCACTGCGGCGAGCGTAGTACTCCATCGGTTCGCCATTCTCTTCGCTGCGGATGATCACCCAGCCCCACGGCTCCTCGACCACACCGTCCTGGCTGGACAGCTCCATGCCGATCGCTGCTGCCGAGCGACGCACCGCGTCCCAATCGCGCGCCGCGCTGGCCGCGCTCATGTGGTCCCAGTGCGCGGCGCTCGGCTCTTCCAGCATCTCCACCAGCTGCGCGTAGCAGGCCTGCGCCTCGCTGAAGCGACCGCTGTCCATGTACATGCGCGCCAGCGTGCCACGCGCGCCGTGCGAGCCCGGCGAGAGTTGCAGCAACGCCTGCGCGGACCGCTCCAGCGCCGGCCAGTCGGACACGCGGCGAGCGCGCTGCACCTCGCACCAATATGCGAACACCGGCACGCTGTCGCGATAGGTGTCGGCCAGCTGCTGCAGGCCGTCGTCATCGCCGTGCTCGGTCAGCCAGCGCATCAGCGTGTAGGCGGCCGGGCCATCGCTCTGCGCATGCGTGCGCACGAATCGCCACAGCAACGCGCGCGCCTCGGCCTGCGCACCGCAGGCACTCAAGGCCGAGGCGGCCATCTCGGCCAGCGCTTCGTCGTCGGGCTGCTCCGCATGTGCGTGCAACAGCCACTGCGCCTCGCGCTCCGGATCACGCGACTGGCTCTGCTCGCCCTGCGCGTCCAGCCAGGCCAGTAGTTCGGCCGCCGGCACCGGCAGCGGCGCGACCTCCGGCAATGCCTCGATGCGTGCGGCCAGCCCGGCCACCAGCGCAGCTGCACCGCGGTCCTGGCGCAGCTGCGCCAGATGGGTACGGGCCAGTTCCAGCTGGCGCTGCGCCACCCAGCGCGCGCCACGCTGCAGGGCAAGCTCCAGGCTCAGTGCCGCCACCTCGATCAGCAGGCGGTGCGAACCGACCCGGGCGAAGTGCTCGATGATGGTGTTGAAGCGGGTGCCCAGATCCCACGTGTTGCGCGACGGGTCACGCTGGCACAGCGCAGCGGCGGTGTTCGCCCACAACCGCCAATAGGTCGGGGTCAGCTCGCTCCATGGCACCAGCTGCTGCAGCGCTTCTTCGTCGCGGCCCAGCTGGGCCAGCGCCCAGGCCTTGGACAGGCGACGCGGTACCGTGCAGTTGGCCGGTTCGTACTCACCGGACGCGGCCACCTCGGCCTCACGCTTCTCGATCAGCACCAAGGCTTCTTCGGCACGTCCCATGCCCAGCAGGATCTTGATCTGCATTTCCGGGAAGCTGTCGAACACCTCCTTGCCGCACGCCTCGATCGCATCGGACTGCGCCTGCAGATACTCCAGCGCGTCCTGGCCGCGGCCATCATCAAGCAGGGCATCGGCCTTTTCGCAGCTCAGGCACTGGAAGCAGGCCCAGCTCGGGTCGATGCGGCCCAGTGTCTCGTCGCAGACATCGATGCGCTCCGGCACCCAGCCCGGGCCATCGATGTTGCCGTAGCAGGCGGCCAGGTCCTGGGTCACGCAGATCGACTGCGGGCACTCCAGGGTGTCGTCGCGATGCGCACGTTCAAACAGGGCGACCGCCTCGCCGAGCGCACTCTCGCCTTCCACACGATTGCCGACACGGTTGCGCAGCGCCCAGTGGCCGACGTAAACGTCGACCCAGGGGTTGTCCAGCGCCTTGCCCAGCGCGCGCGCCTCGGGCAGCAGTGCATCGACACGGTCGACGCGCAGTTCACTGACCTCGTCGGCGAGGCGATTGAGCAGGTCCGCGTTCTGCGCCTGGCCGGCCTGGCGCAGGTCTCCCTGCAGTTTTTCGACCCAGTTCCAGATGTCCATGGGGTAAGTACTCCTGTCTAGCGAAGGCTGGATGAGAGGGCGCGGTGCTCAGCGCAGCATCTGCTGCAAGGCACCGGCGATATCGGAGAAGGCGCCGTTGAGATCCGGGCCGGGCGTGGCCACCGCGCGTGCCAGCGGACGGCCCTGCGCAGCAACGATGATCTTCAGCGAACGCAGCAGGCGCGCCGCGGCCTCGGCCTGCGGATGGCCCTCGCGCTGGGCGCGCAGCAGGGCCTGCACCGCCGGGTTGTCGAGGTTGAGGTAGAGCCGCGACGGCGCGCGGGATTCGATGCGCGCGGTGAACTGCCGAGCCAGGCGCAGCGCCGCCATCGACACCCGCTTGTCGTTCTCATCGTCTTCCAGGCGCTGCTTCAGTTCGGCCTCGCGATCGGGCACGACCACCACCGGCAACGCCTCGGGGCTGAAGCGTGCCGGCAACAACTGTTCGCCGTCGCCCAGCTGCCCGCGCAGCCAGGCCAGCTGGGTTTCGTCGAGGCTGTCGTCGCTGCGGAACAGCGCGCGGTTGCCCTGCTCGGTGCCCAGCTCGACCAGGCGCAGCCCCTTGGCCTGCGCCCAGCGCCGCAGGAACGGCACCACCGCGTAGCGATGGCCATGCGCAACCGGCACGCCCATGGCGCGGAACAGCATCTCCTCGAAGCCGCCGCCATTGTCGAGGATTACGTGCACCGCGCCGCGGGCCGGCAGCGCGCTGGCCGGCAGGTCGCCCTGCGAGGTCGGCACGCGCACATGCTCCATCAGCAGGTCGAACAGGCGGTCATCGCACAGCGCCGCGCCCAGCAGCGCCTCATTGTGGCGGGTCAGAACCCGTCGCCAGGCTTCCGGCTGCTGCCGCGCGACGTCGGCCAGGCCGTCGATCAGCGCTTCCAGCAAGGCATGCTGCACGGCGCGGTAGTGATCATCGCGCTGCAGGTCCTCGCGGCTGGCCGTGGGTGTCAGCCGGGAGGATTCGATCACCCCGCCGATGAAACCGGCCCACGGCGGCAACAGGTCGCGTGCGTCATCGTCGAGCAGCATCCCGCGCACGAATACCGACAGGTTGCGGTTGTCGCTGGTGCCATAGGTCGCTCCGTCCTGCACCCACAGCATGCCAGTGGCATCACTGCTGCCATCGGCGCGCAACGGCACGGTGACGATCGGTTCGAAATCACGTTCGAAGCGCGCGGCGAACTGCAGGGCCTGGCGCCGCGCCTGCACCGGATGCAGGGCCACATCACCCTGGCCGCGCCACGGCGGCGGTTCCGGGTTGAGCGCCTCGGCCGCGCCACCGATGAAGATCGGCTCGGACAGCAGCGCGCAGTAGCGGCCCAGCACCTCGTGCAGGCGCGCCTCGTTGGCCAACGGCAGGAAGTCCGGATGCAGCTCCAGTTCCACCTCGGTGCCGACCGCACGCGCCGGGACCTCGCTGACCGTGTACTGCTCGGCGTTGCTGGACACGTACAGGTGGCCCAGCTGCGGCGCCTGGTAGGAGGTGGTACGCACGCTGACCTTGCGCGCCAGCACGAAGGCCGACAGGAACCCGAGGCCGAACATGCCGATCAGGCCTTCGTCATCCTCGCCGCCCTGGCGCAGGCCGCGGGTATAGCCGACGCCGACGGTGGCCAGGTAGTCATGGATTTCCTGGCGGGTCAGGCCGGCGCCGGTATCGGTGATGCGTAGCACGCCGGCAGCGGCATCGACGTGCACCGAAATGCGCGAAGGCACCTCGCCCCCGGACTGTTCGATGCGACGGCGGATGATTGAATCATGCGCGTTCTGCACCAGTTCACGCAGCGCCACCATGGGGGTGGAATACAGGTGCTTGCCCAGCACCGTCATCAGTCCGTTGAGATCGACCCCGGCACGACGGATTTCGGCGGCGGGGGCGGTGAGCGCGGTGTCCTGCATGTAATCGTTTACTCCTGGGCACGGAAAGACGCCAGAGGGCGCCTTCGTCGAGCGGGAAAAACTAGCACAGTGAAGCTGACCGTTACTGCATTGGAACGTGCAGAGCCGAGCATGGGCTCGGCTCTACGGTACCGGCATCACGCCGCGTCGATGGCCTCGGACAGGCGCTCCACTGCGATCACTTCCATGCCCTTCACCGAGCCACCCTTGGGGGCATTGGCCTTGGGTACAATGGCGCGCTTGAAGCCGTGGGTGGCCGCCTCGCGCAGGCGGTCTTCGCCATTGGGCACCGGGCGGATCTCGCCGGACAGGCCGACTTCGCCGAAAGCAATCGTCTTCTCCGCCAGCGGGCGGTCCTGCAACGAGGACAGTACGGCCAGCAGTACCGGCAGATCGGCGGCCGTCTCCTGCACACGGATGCCACCCACCACATTGACGAACACGTCCTGGTCGCCGACCAGCACGCCGCCGTGACGATGCAGCACCGCCAGCAGCATGGCCAGCCGGTTCTGTTCCAGGCCAACCGCGACACGGCGCGGATTCGACAGCGGCGAGGCATCCACCAGCGCCTGCACCTCGACCAGCAGCGGCCGGGTGCCTTCGCGGGTGACCATCACGCAACTGCCTGGCTGGTGGGTGCTGCCGCCGGACAGGAAGATCGCCGAAGGGTTGGAGACCTCTTTCAGGCCCTTGTCGCCCATCGCGAACACGCCCAGTTCGTTGACCGCGCCGAAGCGGTTCTTGAACGCACGCAACAGGCGGAAACGGCTGCCGCTCTCACCCTCGAAGTACAACACCGCATCGACCATGTGCTCGAGCACGCGCGGGCCGGCGATGCCGCCCTCCTTGGTGACGTGACCGACCAGGAACACCGCGGTGCCGGTCTCCTTGGCGAAGCGCACCAGCCGCGCAGCGCTCTCGCGCACTTGGCTGACCGAACCCGGCGCGGCGGTCAGGCTCTCGGTCCACAGGGTCTGCACCGAGTCAGCCACGATCAGCCGCGGGCCAGCCTTGGAAGCGTGCTGCAGGATCGACTCGACCCCGGTCTCGGCCAGGGCGTTGACGCCATCCAGCGGCAGTTCCAGCCGGTGCGCGCGGCCGGCCACCTGGGCCAGCGATTCCTCACCGGTGACATACAGCACCGGCAGCTCGGCGGCCATCTTCGCCACCGCCTGCAGCAGCAGGGTCGACTTGCCGATGCCCGGATCGCCACCGACCAGCACTACCGCACCTTCGACCAGGCCACCGCCGAGCACGCGATCAAACTCACCGATACCGGTACTGACCCGGCGGTGCTCGGTCTGCTCCACGTCCTTCAGCGCGGTGATCTTCGGCGGATCGATCTTGCCGGCCCAGCCGGCCCGGCGCGACGCCGGCGCCTTGGCCGCCGCCGCGCTCTCCAGCACGATTTCCGACAGCGAGTTCCAGGCGTTGCACTCGGTGCACTGGCCCTGCCACTTGCTGAATTCGGCGCCGCATTCATTGCAGACGTAGGCGGTGCGGGCTTTTGCCATCGGATGATTTCCAGCAACGGGAACAGGCGTGGCAGGATAGCCGAGCCGGGTCGCAGGTGCTGCGACCACTCAAGTCCTGCCCACCTGCGCCGATAGGGGTCGCGGGCGTGCGCCTTGCGGGCGCCCCTTCCTCCCCCCCACTGGATTCAACATGACTGGCAGTTACAGTCAGAGCCTGGTCATCATCTCCCTGCTGGTGGCCATTCTTGCTTCGTACACGGCGCTGGACATGGCCGGACGCCTGGCCACGGCCGAGGGGCGCGTGGCCCGCTGGTGGCTGGCCGGGGGCGCGGCGGCAATGGGCCTGGGCATCTGGTCGATGCACTTCATCGGCATGCTGGCCTTCGACCTGCCGATCCCGGTCGGCTACGACCTCGGCATCACCCTGTACTCGCTGGCAGTCTCGATTGGCGCTTCTGCCTACGCGCTGTGGCTGGTGTCCCGCCCCAGCCTGCCCTGGCGCCGGCTGCTGGCCGGCGCCGTACTGATGGGGCTGGGCATCGCCACCATGCACTACCTGGGCATGGCGGCGATGCGCATGCAGCCGGGCATCGACTATCACCCGGGCTGGTTCGCCGCTTCGATTGCGGTGGCCATCGGTACCGCCGGTGCCGCCCTGTGGATCGCCTTCCGCCTGCGCACCGAGCAGCGCAACACGCTGCTGCTGCGCGCCCTCGCCTCGCTGGTGATGGGCTTGGCCATCGTCGGCATGCATTACACCGGCATGGCCGCCGCGCGCTTCCCGGCCGGCAGCATCTGTGGCGCGGTCGGCAGCGGCGGCATCGATACGCGCTGGCTGGCGGTCCTGGTGATCGTCACCACCGTGGCGACGCTGGGCATCGCGCTGGTGGCGTCGCTGTTCGACCGGCAGATGCGTGTGCGCACCAGCCTGCTGGCTGACTCGCTGGCGCAGGCCAACAACAAGCTGATCCAGGCCGCCCTGCACGACCCTCTGACCCAGCTGCCCAACCGGATGCTGCTGCAGGACCGTATCGAACAGGCCATCGAGAAGGCGCGGCGGCGGCATCATGCGGTCGCGGTGATGTTCTGCGACCTGGACGGCTTCAAGGCGGTCAACGACGCCTACGGCCACCAGTTCGGCGACCGCCTGCTGGTGGCCGTGGCCCAGCGCATCGGCGGGCTGCTGCGCCCGCAGGACACCTTTGCGCGGCTGGGCGGCGACGAGTTCGTGATCGTGCTGGCCATCGACACCCCGGATGACGCGGTGGTCGTTGCCGAGCGCATCATCGCCGCTGCCGGCGAGCCTTTCACGCTGGACGCAGCCGAACTGCAGGTCAGTGCCAGCCTCGGCATCGCCCTGTATCCGGATGACGCCAGCAACGAGCGCGAGCTGATGGCACATGCCGATGCGGCGATGTACCACACCAAGGACACCGGGCGGAACGGCTACACCTTCTTCACCGCATCGATGCAGCTCAGCGCCAATCGGCAGCTGCGGCTGCTGCAGGACCTGCGCAAGGCCATCACCCGCAACGAGCTGATCCTGCACTACCAGCCCAAGTTCCCGGCCGCGGACGCACCGGCCACCGGCGCCGAGGCCCTGCTGCGCTGGCAGCATCCGGAGCTGGGGCTGCTGGCACCGGATGTCTTCATTCCCATCGCCGAGCGCAGCGGCCTGATCCTGCCGATCGGTGACTGGGTACTGGACCAGGCCTGCGCGCAGCTGCGGGCATGGCACGATGCCGGGCATGCGGAATGGACAATGGCGGTGAACCTGTCGCCGCTGCAGTTCGCCTCGCCGGCGCTGCTGCACAGCGTACGCGAGGTGCTGCGTCGGCACCGGATCGAACCGGCGCGGCTGACCCTGGAGATCACCGAGACCACGGCGATGAAGGACGTCGATGCCAGCCTCGCGATCCTCAACGACCTGACCGCGATGGGCGTGCACATCGCCATCGACGATTTCGGCACCGGCTATTCGAGCCTGTTGTACCTGAAGCGGATGCCGGCGACCGAACTGAAGATCGACCGCGCGTTCGTGCGCGATCTGGAATGCAATGACGAGGACGCCGCCATCGTGTCGTCGATCATTGCTTTGGGCCGCACCCTGCAGCTGCAGGTGGTGGCCGAAGGCGTGGAGACGCAGGCGCAGCGCGAGTACCTGAGCGAACTGGGGTGTGACCAGCTGCAGGGCTACCACCTGGGCCGGCCAATGGAAGCCGGAGAGTTCCTGCGCCGGGTGGGATGAGGTTTGCGTTGAGGCCGGATCCCTTGCCCAAGGCAAGGGCTCTGACCCCATCCATGCATGGCGTGGATCTACCGGTAGAGCCGGCCGCTGGCCGGCTTCCCGCAATTGCCGGCCAACGGCCGGCACCGCCCGTCCGCAGGAAAACAGAAAGGCCGCCAGAAGGCGGCCTTTCTGCGTGGCAACGTCGCGAGGACGTCAGTGCATCATGTGCACGTTCATGTTGTGCATGACCCACAGGGTACCGATCACGATGATGCCGATCACCACCACGGTGAAGGCCGCAGCGTTGACGTTCCAGCGGCTTTCCGAAGAGCGGTCCAGGTGCAGGAAGAACACCAGGTGGACCAGCATCTGCAGCACCGCAGTGATGGCGATGACCACACCGTTGACGGTGCGCGAGAAATCACCCGACATCACCATCCAGAACGGGATGACGGTCAGCACCACCGCCAGCACGAAGCCGATCAGGTACGACTTCACGGTGCCATGGCTTTCGCCGCCGGTGCCGTGGTCGTGTGCATGGTTGTCATGTGCCATTACAGCGCTCCATTGAGGTAGACGACGGAGAACACGCCGATCCAGATCAGGTCCAGGAAGTGCCAGAACAGGCTCAGGCACGCCATGCGGGTCTTGTTGGTCGGGGTCAGGCCGTACTTCTTCAGCTGCACGAACATCACCAGCAGCCACAGCAGACCGGCGCTGACGTGCAGGCCGTGGGTACCGACCAGGGCAAAGAACGCCGACAGGAAGGCACTGCGGTCCGGACCGTAGCCCTGGTGGATCAGGTGCTGGAACTCCCACACTTCCATGCACATGAAGCCGAAGCCCAGCAGCCAGGTGATGCTCAGCCACAGGTACATCTGGCCCATCTGCTTGCGGTGCATGGCGATCATGCCCAGGCCGAAGGTCAGCGACGAGGTCAGCAGCAGCGCGGTTTCCCACGCCACGAACGGCAGCTCGAACAGGTCCTTCGCGCCGGGGCCGCCATCGGTGCCGCCTGCCAGCACCACGTAAGTGGCGAACAGCGAGGCGAAGATGAGGCAGTCGCTCATCAGGTACACCCAGAAACCGAAGACGGTGTTGCCGCCGGTGTCGTGGTGCTCGTGGTCGTCATGGCCATGGGCCGCCGCATGCGCGGCGTGCCCGTGGCTCAGGGTCGAGGTATTGGTGCTCATGCCTTCAGCTCCGACTTCACCAGGCCCTGGGCTTCCAGGTGCTTGCGGTGTTCGTTCTCGATGCGTTCCACCTCGGCGGCCGGGACCCAGTAGTCCACGTCCTGGTCGAAGGTGCGGTAGATGAACGTGGCGATCATGCCGACGAAGCCGACGATGGCCAGCCACCAGATGTGCCAGATCATCGCGAAGCCGAACACCAGGCTGAAGGCACCGATGACAACGCCCGTGCCGGTGTTGCGCGGCATGTGGATGTCGGTGTACTTGGCCGGCTTCGGCCAGGCTTCACCACGCTGCTTGCGCTCCCAGAAATCGTCCAGTTCGGTGACTTCCGGCAGCGTGCCGAAGTTGTAGAAGGCCGGCGGCGAAGAGGTTTCCCACTCCAGCGTACGGGCATCCCACGGGTCGCCGGTCAGGTCGACGGTCTTCTTGCGGTCGCGGATCGACACGGCCACCTGGATGATCTGGCACAGGATGCCGGCGCCGACAATGAAGGCACCGCAGGCAGCCACCAGCAGCAGCGGCTCGTAGGCCGGGTTGACGGTGCTCTGCAGGCGACGGGTCATGCCCATGAAGCCCAGCACGTACATCGGCATGAAGGTCACGTAGAAGCCGATGAACCAGCACCAGAACGCGCACTTGCCCCAGAACTCATTGAGGCGGAAGCCGAACATCTTCGGCCACCAGTAGGTGATGCCGGCGAACATGCCGAACACCACGCCGCCGATGATGACGTTGTGGAAGTGGGCGATCAGGAACAGGCTGTTGTGCAGCACGAAGTCGATGGCCGGGATCGCCAGCATCACGCCGGTCATGCCGCCGATGACGAAGGTGACCATGAAGCCGATGGTCCACAGCACCGGAGTGGTGAAGTGCACGCGGCCGCGGAACATGGTGAACAGCCAGTTGAAGATCTTCACGCCGGTCGGGATCGAGATGATCATCGTCGTGATGCCGAAGAAGGCATTGACGTTGGCACCCGAGCCCATGGTGAAGAAGTGGTGCAGCCACACGATGAACGACAGCACGCCGATGCAGGCGGTGGCGTAGACCATGCCCTTGTAGCCGAACAGCGCCTTGCGCGAGAAGGTCGCGATGACTTCGGAGAACACACCGAACGCCGGCAGGACCAGGATGTACACCTCCGGGTGACCCCAGATCCAGATCAGGTTGATGTACAGCATGGCGTTGCCGCCACCGTCATTGGTGAAGAAGTGCGTACCCAGGTAACGGTCCAGGGTCAGCAGCACCAGGGTGATGGTCAGCACCGGGAAGGCAGCGACGATCAGCACGTTGGTCACCAGGGCAGTCCAGGTGAACACCGGCATCTGCATCAGCTTCATGCTGGGCGTACGCATCTTCAGGATGGTGATGAAGAAGTTGATACCGCTCAGCGTGGTACCCAGGCCTGCGACCTGTAGACCCCAGATGTAATAGTCCATGCCGACGCTTGGACTGTATTCGATGCCCGACAACGGCGGGAACGCCAGCCAGCCGGTGGCAGCGAACTCACCGATCCACAGCGACAGCATGATCAGCACCGCACCGGACACGAACAGCCAGAAGCTGAGCGAGTTGACGAACGGGAACGCGACGTCGCGCGCACCGATCTGCAGCGGCACGGCCAGGTTCATCAGGCCAGTGATCAGCGGCATCGCCACGAAGAAGATCATGATCACGCCGTGGGCGGTGAAGATCTGGTCGTAGTGGTGCGGCGGCAGGTAACCCTCGGACCCGCCGACGGCGAGCGCCTGCTGGGTACGCATCATGATCGCGTCGGAGAAGCCGCGCAGCAGCATGACGAAGGCGACGATGAGGTACATCACGCCGATCTTCTTGTGGTCCACCGAGGTGAACCACTCCTTCCACAGATAGCCCCACAGCTTGAACTTGGTGATCAGGGCCATGACGCCCAGGCCACCCAGCACCGCGCCGACCAGGGTGGTCAGCACGATCGGATCGTGGGGGATCGACTCAAGAGAGAGTTTTCCCAACATGTTCATTCTCCCGAACCCGCGTGGCCAGCGTGGCCAGCGTGTTCGTGTTCGGTGGCATCCAGGTTTTCACCCGATTCCTTGGAATCATGCGCGTCACTGGGGGCGTGGCCCTCGTGCGCTTCATGGCTGGCGGCATCGGCAGCGGCGGCACCGGCATGTTCGTGCTTCATGCCGTAGTGCTTGTTGTCGCCCATGTGCTTGGCGATGACCCAGTTGAACAGGCCCTCTTCGGTCTTGCCGAAGTAGGTGACCGGGTACCACTCGGCGTTGCGCGCCTCACCCAGGGCCTTGAACGAAGCCTTGTCCAGGGTCTGCTCGCCGGCGCGGACCTGGTCCAGCCACTGGCGGTATTCGGCATCGGTGACCGAGTAGGCGGTGAAGTGCATCTTGGCGAAGCCCGCGCCGCTGTAGTGCGAGGACATGCCCGGGAATTCACCGGTCTCGTTGGCGATCAGATGGAGCTTGGTCTCCATCGCGGCCATCGAGTAGATCATGCTGCCCAGGTGCGGGATGAAGAAGGCATTCATCACCGTGTCGGACGTGATCTTGAAGTTCAGCGGCGTGTTGACCGGGAACTTGATTTCGTTGACGACCGCCACCTTCTCTTCCGGATAGATGAACAGCCACTTCCAGTCCAGCGAGATCGCCTCGATGGTGACCGGCTTGACGTCCGATTCCAGCGGCTTGTAGGGGTCCAGCGCGTGCGACGAACGCCAGGTCAGGACCGCCAGCACCAGCACGATCATGCAGGGAATGGACCACACCACCACCTCGATCGCCGTCGAGTGGGACCACTTCGGCTCGTAACGGGCCTTGGTGTTGGAGGCGCGATACTTCCACGCGAAGGTCAGGGTCATGATGATGACCGGGATGACGACCAGCAGCATGAGCACGGTGGCCGTGATCAGCAGGGTCTTCTCATCCTGGCCGATCTGGCCCTTCGGACTGAGGATGGCCACGGCATCGCAGCCGGTGAGCATCACCAGCAACGACAGCAGCAGGCCCGGGCGCAACCAGCGCCCAAGGGTTTTCAACGGAATCATCGGTCGATCCAATTGCGAGGGAATGCCGTTCCCCGTCCTGCCTGTTCCAGCCAAAGCCGGTCCCACCGGTCCGGAAGACAGGTAGGGAGGTGGGGTCGAGTCAGCCTTTCAATTTTAGGCCGTCACCCACCATTTAAGAAAGGCATTGACATTGATCGAGCGCAGGAAAGGCCCGATTCTGGCTGCGACACGTTGTCGCACCGCGCCTGTGCGGGGTGTCCGGCAGCGCGGGCACGCAGCGTAGCATCGGGCTTGGTCGCGCCAAAGCCACCGGACCGGCAAAGTCTGCTGAACGCGTTCAGCAACAGCCATTCACTGCGGGATGGCGTGAGCGGTTGCGCAAGCGCGGCAGGTCAGGACGGCCGGACTTCCCTGCACACCAGTTCAGCCAGTTCGCGGCATGCGAAGAACAGCCCCTCAACGACGCCCTCATCCATATGGCGGTCGGGCGTCGCCACGGATTCGCAGCGACTCGCCGCATGCAGCATTTCCACCGCCGTCAGCATGCCGACGGCTGCGCGGTCGATCCTGGCCAAGGACTGACGACGGCCGTCAGACAGATTCTCTTCCGGCCACAGCATCCCATCGGAACCTTCGCCATCGCGGATGCGCTTCAGGCAGCCCTGGAAGGTGCTGAACTCATCGGAGGGATTGTTGCTGTCGTTGATGGGTTCATCGACGGAGAACGGCGGATTCTTGCGAGTGGTCATGGCGTCGGCTTCCGTGGCTGTACTTAACAGCGCCATCGCGCGAAAGCGGGTGGCGGACGGTGCGGGTTGCAAACCGGGGCAGATAGTTACCATTGACCGGCGGATCCGAAGATCCCCACGCACCGCCCGCCATAAAGGCCGACGGATTGCCAGCCGGCACCGTTTCAGGACGGCGCCGGCTGGCAAGCGTAAGTAACATCTGTCTCGGGTTTGCACGCCCGGCCACCCGCTTTCGGTGGCGCGCCATGTTGTTTACGCCCGCACGTTCGATTCAATGAGAAAAATCCGAAAGGCTCGGATGCATCGAAGGTGCGGCACGAATTGTTGCATACGCGATAGATGGCGGAAGTGACACGAGAAGACGCGAGCGCGCTAATGCTTAGACGGTGACGACATGCAGCGCCGCAAATGACCCGGAGACTTTTGAGACCCGTGACGTTCTCCGCTTACCAATAGTTGCATGAAGCAATCTGGGACAGCGAGCCGTGCCGGGGAATCTCCTACAATCTCCCGATTGAGCGTGCAAAGAGCGGCAGGCGGTTGGCTGCGCCGTGACGTTCGTGTCGTTCCTTGACGGCTAGATCGCGCTACCAACGCGGCCCGGAGCATCGCTTCTTCGTCAGGGGACAGGAACCGGACGACCTTACGGCTCGCCGCTGATCGCCGGCGCATGCCCATGAGGGGGTTAGTCTCGATCAGCTTCCACTCAACGGCCCGCGACAAGGCAGACCGCAGGCAAGCAAAGTCGCGCGCTGCAGTAGCCTTGGTGACGGCGTCAGGGCCAATGACGCGCCCGCGCCACCATCGCTCCATGGTGGGCACGTCTATTTCTACGATCTGACGGCGTAACAGCCACGGGAACACCGATCGGATGCGGTCCGGGTACTGACGACCACCCTTGAGCTCAGCCACAGCCCAAGGTTCGAAGTGATCGTTGAGGAGCGTCTCGAGTGTGCAACTCGTAGGCTTGGACTTCGCGAGGGCAGGCAGACCAGAATGAACATATTCAGCTACCGCCTGCCGGGCTTGATCTCGGGCTTGGTCAAGCGTCAGGTGCTCGACCGAACCCAATGTACGGCGCTTACCGTGCGCCCAGGTCACGATCCAAGCCTTATGCCCTGAAGGCTGCACACGCAGGATCAGGCCGCGAACCTGAGCGTCCCTGAGCTCATAGGGGCGCTCTCGGGGCTCAGCTGTGGGAACGATGCGCTTGGTGAGCGCTAATGACATCAGACGGATTGTCCATAAGTGGCGATAGAGCCAACTTAGGACAGGATGCGAGGGGATGTCTGGATGCGGATCGTCCGCCATGGAAGATCGACCATTCGTTGCCCTCGCGTCGGATCCACTAGTACTGAAGAGTACCCGAACCCGTATGACAGACCTCGACTAGCAGGATTTATCTATCCAAACGTAACCCGATAAGAACACAATGGGCAAGATTGTCTTGTTGACTTGCACTTCTTCAGCATGATCAAACAATGCAGCTAACAATCCCTCCCCTATATAACCCAGCACACCAGGACAAACGAGGCTACGAAATGTCTACAGAATGGAAGCACACAGTCAATGCGCAGTATCAGAGAGTTGCCACTTCGATCGCTGGGCTATCGACAGCCGCACTGGTACTCCCTTTAGTTTTCCTGCGCGAGATCTACCGCGCGGATAACGGACTACCCTTGACTAGCTATCTTACGTGGCCAGCTTACTTGGCTTGGAGCCTACTTCTCGCCTCCACGTTCATCACCTTGACTTTCCAGTACATCTCTGCCAAATGGATCAAAAATTCCGCCGGGGCGCCTACAACCCTGTCAGCGCAAGTACTTGAAAGAATATTGGACGTTTCATTTTGGTCGCTTGCCATTACATTTATTCTCGGAATACTTACTCTGACATATTTTGCAATCACGCTTCACGGAGGCATTGGCACCAATTCAGTGGCATCAAGTCATGCAGTGATTGCAACCATATCCGCAGCTCCAACCGTCGGTCGAAACCAGAGTGAGTTGGAACTACTGAGGCAGATCGCCGAAAACACCAAGGGCGCCTCTGGCGTTTGGGTAGCAGTCGTAACAGCAGTCGCGGCGCTTCTGGGTGCACTGGTGTCCGCATGGGCGGGTTTCATCGGTATGTCAAGGAGCGCGAAGAGTCAGGGGGAAATCGAGCGCGCCAAACTTCAAGCCACTCTCGTCACTGCGGAGCGCCTCCGCTGGCTCCAGGATCTGCGCTCTAAAATCGCCTCATTCTTTACTCACGTCGAGCTTCAATTGGACCTACTCTCACGTCCTCATAGTAATGAAAGCAGAGCGTCAGTTCAGCAGTCACTTGACGATATGTCCAAGCAGGTCGCAGCAGATGGCAACGCCATACTCCTCATACTAGATACTGAGAAAGATGGGCAGCGCGAGCTAGCGGAAAGCATTAACAATTGGCTGAAATACATGAATGACCAGTTCTCAAAGACGGAGCACGGCCCCGTCAAACGCGATGTCCCTCATTGCTCCAAACTTAAGTCTGAGGCATTTGATGCGCTCCGAATCATTGGCCAAAAAGCATGGAAAAAAGTACAGGCATTGGAGTGAATCACCATCAACCCCTCCTAAAGACAACCAGCCCCTGATGTATTGGAACCAAAACTATCCAGTGACACTATCCACTCATCCTTCCGACCAAGCTCTTGGTGGACAGGCCCAATCGCGTAGTGCATCCGTGCTAGGTCAATGAACAGCAGAGTCGGGAGAAATCAACCATGTCCATGCGGCAGCAACAAGAAGTTCAAGCGATGCCATGGTGGCCCGAATGCAACGCAAGAGGAACTACTGTCCAGCGGCGCCGAGCAGGCGCGACAGTTTGCGGCGATCCACCGCATCCAGCTTGAGCGCCAGCAAGGCTTGGGACGTGGCATCATTTCTGCGGTTTCCAGCGAGATGCGCTTGGTCGTTGTCGGAGCTCGTAAGCTCTGGGGCGACTGGAAGACGTTCCACGACTTTTTGTATACCTATGCAATGGACGTTATCGGTCAAGACTGGTTTCGAGCCGAAGCGGATAAACCTGCTGCCGTTCGCCATCCTATCTTCAACTGGCATGCGCGACTGATGACCTTGGCTAAGGCCAGCCAATGCGTCAGCGATCACATAAAACGGATTCCGCTCACGGGAGCAATCAATGCGTATCTCACCCTAGCCTATGACCTCTACACGCTAGAGCACAATGCAAGTCAGGCTCACACCCCCGGAATTAAGGAGCGGCTTTTCCATCGTCTAAAGCACCCGGACCAGTTCGTAGGCGTTCGGTACGAGGTCCGCGTCGCGGCAATGTTCCTGAGAGCTGGCTTTGATTTGATTTGGGAGGATGAAACCGACGGCACTTCGCGTCACTGCGAGTTCACGGCGACCTATCCCAAGACTGGAAGAAGCTTCGCAGTAGAATGCAAGATGCGTAACCAGAGCATGGGGGCGAAGTCACAATCAGGTTTCGGAAAATTCGTCGGGCTGGTCGGTGACGCATTATTGAAGGACACAGACATTGACCGTTTGGTGTTTGTCGACATCAACACCCCAGCCAAAGCACGAGCCCCCGACAGCCCCTATGACTGGCGGACGGCGGCGGTAAGTCACCTGCGGCGCTTCGAAGGCAGCAAACAAGCAGAAGGACTGCCCAGCGCCCTGATTTTTATTACCAACTTCCCTGATCACCATCATCTGGATGAGTCTGTCGCCGACGCCGGCGCCATCTTGGAAGGATTTAAGACCGCCGACTACCGAACTGGGGAGCCCACTACTATTCGCCAGAAGATCCAGCTGCGGGAACGTCTCCCTGAAGTAGAGACACTTTTTGCTTCGATGGTCGAGCATAGCGAAGTTCCTTCGACCTTCGAAGGTGAGATTCCGGGCCTACAAGACACCTCTCGACTTCTCATCGGCCATCGCTATCAAATGGACGACGGGCAAATCGGGCTACTGGAAGACGTTAGCGTTCATGAGCAAGACGGTCAGGTGTCGCTTGCCCTGCAAATGGAGGATGGCAGCAGAGCGATCTATCAGAATCTACTCTCCGAAGATGAGTTCATTGCATGGAAACGATACCCAGAGACCTTCTTTGGTGATGTCAGGCAGCGTCAAGGTCGGATAGACGATCCGATGGAGTTCTTCGATCGAATGCTGCAAATCTACTCGCAGACCCCCAAGGAAAAGCTGTTGGGATTCATGGCACCCGAGCCTGGCCTCGTCCGCGAAGAGCTTTCCGCCTTGGAGCAACCCGAGCTTGCAACGCTTTATGCGGAGCACATCACCAACGCTGCTGTGCTGCGAGCCGGTCCGCAGCCTATCCCTGCCAACATGCGGTGGATGCGTAAGCCCCCAGCACGCTAGTTCTACTCATTCATGGCCGCACTGAGAGTCGCCGACTCTCGTGGATCGAGGTGACCGTAAGGGAAATTGAAACCGGTCCACCAGACAAAGCTCCACATTCCGTACGGACGCGAACCATCCGCAGCTTTACGCAAGGATGCGCACTCAGTGACCGGAGGAGACGAACTCCTGACCAATCAATGGGTTCCGAATTCCGCACAAACAAAAAGCCCCGACCAGGGCCGGGGCTTTTCATCCAACTGGTGCCGGAAATAGGAATCGAACCTACGACCTACGCATTACGAATGCGCCGCTCTACCAACTGAGCTATTCCGGCGGAGCGCGCAATTTTACGGGCTGAGCGCCCCGGCGGTCAATCCACCCGGATCAGCCCGCCTCGACCCGGTTGGCGCAGGGCCGGCCGGCGGCGAAATCGGCCAGATTGCCCAGCGTGATCGCCGAGATCTCCTGCAGTGCCTCCACGGTGAAGAAGCCCTGGTGGCCGGTCACCAGCACGTTGGGGAAGGTCATCAGGCGCTGGAAGGCCTCGTCGTCGATGATCTCGCCGGACAGGTCCTGGAAGAACAACGCGCTTTCCTGCTCGTACACGTCGATGGCCAGGTGGCCGAGCCGGCGCGACTTCAGCCCGCGGATCACTGCATGGGTATCCACCAATCCGCCGCGCGAGGTATTGACCAGCATCGCGCCCGGCTTCATCCGCGCCAGCGAGGCGTCATTGATCAGGTGCTGGGTATCGGGCGTCAGCGGGCAGTGCAGCGAGACGATGTCAGCGCGCGCCAGCAGTTCATCCAGCGCCACCATCTCGCCGATACCTGCGAAGGCGGCCGACGGATACGGGTCATGCCCCAGCACCGTGCAGCCCATGCCCTTGAAGATGCGCGCGGTGGCCAGCCCGATCTTGCCGGTACCTACGATGCCGACGGTGCGGCCATGCAGGGTGCGCCCGAGCAGGCCATCGAGCATGAAGTTGCCTTCGCGCACGCGGTTGTAGGCGCGGTGGGTCTGCCGGTTGAGGGTCATCACCAGCGCCAGTGCATGCTCGGCCACGGCTTCGGGCGAATACGCAGGCACCCGCGCGACGAAAAGGTCCAGCGCTTTCGCGGCGGCGAGATCCACGTTGTTGAAACCCGCACAGCGCAGCAGCACGGCCCGCACGCCCATCGCATGAAGGGCGTGCAGCACCGCTGCATCCAGGCGATCGTTGACGAACACGCAGACGGCCGCACAGTCCTGTGCCAGTGCTGCGGTATGCACATCCAGCGCGGCATCGAAGTAGACGAACGTATAACCCTCCCCCACCGCGTCGCGCTGGTTGGCTTCGTCCAGGAAGCGGCGGTCGTAGGGTCGGGCGCTGAAGACGGCGATCTGCATGGAAGGACCTGGGTGGAATGCCCTGCCGACCATACCGCAGCCACGCGCCTGTGGGGATGGCACCGGCGATGCAGGCATCGCCGGTGCTTTTACCGCTTGAAACCTAGAACCGGTAGCCCAGGCCCAGCATCACGCCGTTCTGGATCTGCCCGTCGCGGCGCTCGCCCACGTAGTCGGCCATGATCGACAGGCGCTCGCTGGCGCGGCTGGTCACGCCCAGGTTCCAGGCCAGCACCTGCTCACCCACCGCCTGGCTGCTGGCGCCGAACACCAGGTCCGGGGCGGCGGCGAAGCCGGTGCTGTAGCGGGCCTGCGAATCGCCCAGTTCCTTCTGCCAGACCACGCGCGCGCGCGGGGTGATGCGCTCGCCGTTGTTGCCTTCGAAGGTCCTGAACAGCTGCAGGCCGGCACCCACGCGGATGCTCTCCAGGCTGCCGCTGCGGCCCACCAGTGCACCCGCGCCCTGCCCTTCATTGAAGCGCGTGGCCGAGGTACGCGCGTAGTCCACCACCGGCAACAACGGCTGGATCACCAGGCCCTTGCCGGTGGTGAACGAGAACGCGTGCTCGACCCGCGCCGAGAGCGCATCGTTGTTGTACTTGGCGCGCAGCGGCTGCTGCAGGCCATCGATACCGCTGACGCTGCGCCGGGTGTCATGACGCAGGTCGGTATAGCGCACCGCCGCCGACAGATAGCCGCGCGAATAGGTCGCGTCCAGATAGCCGCCCACGTCCAGCGCGCGCACGTCACCGCTGAAGTCGGAGCCGTCGCGGCCCTTGGTCGACATATCTGCCGCTGCCACGCTGACGCCCAGGGTGACACGGTCATCGGCAACGCGGGCATCGGCACCGACGACGACGCCGCCGATGTTATGGCTCAAGCCGGCCACGCCACCGTCGGCATCGATGCGGCCGTGGCTGGCGAAACCTCGCGCCCAGATGCCATGGCTGCGTCCCGCATCACCGCTGCCTTCACCGCCACCCGCCGCCGGCTCGACCAGGTGCATGGCCAGCTGGTTGAACAGGCTGCCATGGCGCATGCCCGGCTGCGTCGACGCCGACTGTGCGGCCTGCGCGGCCAGGCCGTCGGCGTCGCCACCGCTGCGCAGCGCGGCCTGGTGCTGCTGCACCACGTTGCCGATGCTGCCCACCAGCGCGCTGTCGGCCAGGCGCAGGCTGGCATGCGCGTCACCACGCAGGGCACCGGCCTGCTGCGCGATCACATCACGGTCGGCGAACTGCAGCGCGCCGAGCAGCGATTTCAGTCCCGTGTCCTTGCGATCGGACGCGGTCGCCAGCGCACGTCCGAGGCCATCGCCGGAGCTGCCGTTGGCGAACAGCCCCAGCTGGTCGAAGCCCGGATTGGCGGTCAGCCACAGGCCATCGGCGGTCTGCTTCACGTTGAAGCTCAGCAGCGAGTTGTGGCGCGGCCGGAACACCTCACCCCCGGTGATGCTGGCGCTGTAGCCGGTATCGCCCAGGCGCACGGCCTCTTCGAATCCGCCTTGGTAGATCGGGCCCTGCACGAGATCGCGACGGAAATCCTGGCCGTAGTATCCCTGCGCCACGTTCAGTTCGAGGAAGGCGCCCTTGGAGATCACCAGCGCGCCGTCGGTCGGCTTGCTGTCGAAGAAGCTGCCCACGCGGATGCGGCCACTGGCGGCGCCACCGTTCTCGGTCACGTCGAACAACACCTTGCCGCCCGGCATGATGTTGACGTAGCCGTGGGTGACCAGATCGCCACCGCGCGGCATCAGCGTGCCGTACACGCGCAGGCGGTTGAAGCCATCCTCGCGCCAGGACGGTTGCGTGCCGCCGGCCAGTGCACTGAGGTCCATCGCGGTGCCGGCTACGTCACCATGGCCGACCAGCATGCCCGCGCCCATCACCCGCACCTCCGAAGCACGCAACGCGCCCCCTTCCAGGGCGATGGTGCCATTGTCGACCAGCATGAAGTCCGCACCGGTGGTGGCAGCAGTGCGCCAGGTGGCGCCGTTGGTTACTCGGATCACACCCATGGAGTTGTCCAGCGTGGACACATCCAGGTCAGCCAGGCGCAGCTTGGACAGCAGCAGGGCCTTGTACATCGGATCGTTCTGGTAGTCCTGCACCGAGTTCGCACCGATACCCTGCGGACCGTTGCTGGAGGCGTTGTAGATGCTCTGCGCCAGATTGATGTAGCTGGACTGCCAGTTGGTATTCCAGCGCGCGAAATCATCATCGACGAAGGTCTGCAGCTGGCGGCCGGTACGCAGATAGCCCGGGTTGATGTCACCGCTCACGTTGGCGGTGACGTTCAACGTGTCGCCCGGATCGCGGTAGCCCTTCGCGGTGATGATGCGGTTGCTGTATATGTCCTGGCCCGGGAACGACTCCAGCTTGCTGCCGCTGCCGTCCGGATCGAAGGTGACCGAGGCGCCAGTGGTACGCGCCGGATCGCGGAACACCAGCAGGCCGTTCGGCTGCACCACTTCGTACATGGCCTTGTGCAGCAGGCCGGCATCCATGCCACCGCCGTAGTTGCCGGTATAGATCTGGGTCATGCGCGGCGACGGCGTGTAGATCACCTTGCCGCCACTGCTGGCCGCGTGGATCTGAACCGAATCGATGATCGGCAGGTCGCCGGCCAGATAGCGCTCGACGCCACCGGACTGCATGATCGAGCAGGACGAAATGCAATTGCCGGACACGATGGTGTTCAGTCCGGAGGTGCGGATGATGCCCTGCAGCCACTCGCCGGCGATCAACGCACCACCATTGGACGTGCGCAGCACCACCTCACGGATCGGCCGGCCCTCGGCCTGCGCCTTGGCCAGCAACGCCGGCAGCGATACCACGTCGGCGTAGGTCACCCCGCCGCTGAGGAAGATGCGATCTCCCTGCACGTGATAATTCATTGCCATGACGTCATCAGCTGCAGCAATGGTGCCCATGCCGATCAGCCCGGCCAGGGCCAGGCTCAACTTCGAATGCTTCATACGTTCTCTCTCTCCACCCGCAACACGCGGGTGAAAAGCCAAACGTTGGAACGACGTGATCACCCCCAGTGCCCCGCTGCACGAAAAATGAACAAATTCACAATGGATGTGACGCCGACGCACACTCTTCCCCATCGGGTCATCGTCGCGTAAAACTCGATGACGCAACCGCCAATGTCAGCCGAGGCCAGCCCTGTCCGCCCCGTCCCCCCTGATCCATCGCGCGCCGGAGCCGTCCGTGCCTGCGGACGCGTTCATCGCGTTCGTGCGCGAAGAACGTGCGCCGCTGTGCGCGTTCCTGCGCACGCGGGGGGTCGGGCCGGAGGATGCCGAGGACATCGCGCAGGACTGCATGGAGCGACTGATCCGCTATCGCGCGCACGGCACCGACGAGCTGCGCCTGCTGCTGTATCGTATCGCCCGCAACCGCCTGGCGGATCGCGGCCGTTCGCCGCAGTCCCGACCGCATTTGCCTCTGGCCGAGCACGACGGCCGCGACGAGCCTGCCAGCCCGTCGCCGGATCCATTGCGCCAGGCCGAGTCCGGGCAGATGCTGACCCTGCTGCGGCAGGCCCTGTTCAAACTGCCCGAGCGCGCGCGCGAGGTGTACCTGCTCAACCGGATCACCGGCATGAGCTATGCACAGATCGCGCGGCACTGTGGAATTACTGCCAAGACCGTGGAAAAACATATCGCCCGTGCCCTGCAGGGCCTGCGCCAGGAGTTGGGACCGGAACCACTGCACAACGACAGGGATACGGAATGAACAGCCAACGGCACACGGAAGACGCCCCGCTGTTCGAACGCGCCAGCCTGTGGGTGGCACGTCTTGAAGCACCGGATTGCACGCCAGAAGAACGCGAGTCGTTCGAAGACTGGCTTGCCGAGGATCCTGCCCATGTCAAAGCCTGGGTGCAGGCGGAGAACCTGTTCCAGCAGGGCCAGGGTCTGGCCGCAGACCCCTGGCTGCGCACGGCGGCGGCACGCGCTGCGCGGCCGGCGCGGCGCCGCTGGCTGCCCGCAGTGGCTGCTGCAGCCGGTATCTGCCTGTCCATCGGCGTGGGCTGGATGGTCGCTATGGATGGCAATCCCACCCCGCAACGCTACGCCAACGACAGCCACCAGCCGCAGCAACTGACCCTGGCCGATGGCAGCGTGGCAACGCTCGATGCCGGCACTACGCTGCATGCGCGGTTCGGCTGGCGCCACCGGGAACTGGACCTTGAGCGCGGGCGCCTGCAGCTGCAGGTTGCACCGTCGAGCAAGGCGCTGCAGCTGAAGGCTGGCACCAGCACGATCCGTGATATCGGCACGACCTTCCAGGTCGAGCGCCTGCACGACGGCCTGGTCGAAGTCTCGCTGCTGGAAGGTGCAGTGGAAGTCAGCAACGGCGCCACCCAGCACACGCTCGCACCAGGCCAGCAACTGCAGGTGCTGCCGTCCGGACGTATCCAGCCCGGCCCGGCGCTCTCGTCCACCGTCGCGGCCGAGGCCTGGCTGCACGGGAAGCTGGTGTTCGATGCCACGCCGCTGTCGATCGTGGTCGAACGCATGAACCGCTATGGCCATGCACCGCTGGTGATCATCGATCCGGAGATCGCCAACCTGGCGGTCAGCGGAACGTTCCGCGCAGGCGACGCACAGGAATTGCTGTCCGCGCTGGAACTGGGTTGGTCTGTCGCTGGCCAGACGCGCCCGGATGGCGCGCTGGAACTGCGCCGCACGTATTGAGGAGGCCTGCGGTGATGGCAGGACCGGGCGCGCTGCAGTGGGGGCTGCTCCGACTCCTGCTGTGCCTGGTATTGCCACTGACGATGTGGCCAGCCACCGCTGCCGCTGAAGACGGCGTCGCCAGCAACTACCACATCAATCCCGGGCCGCTGCCGACCGCGCTGCAACAGTGGGCACGGCAGAGTGGCATCGCGCTGGTGTTCGATGCCCGCGAACTGGCCGGGCTGGACACCGGCGGCGTGCACGGACAGGCCGATCCCGCCGCTGCATTGAAGCAGCTGGTGGCCGGCATGCCGGTCACCGTCCTGCGCACGCCATCCGGCGGCTTCGTCGTCCGTCGCGTGCGCGTCGCAGCCCCCCCTGCACCGCCGCTGCCGGCAACGGTACCGGCACGCCCCCGCGCCGCACCCGCGCGACTGCCGCAGGTGGACCTGGCGCCGATCCATGTCACCGGCAGCCGCCTGCCACGCACCTCGGTGCAGACCACCCTGCCGGTGACCACGATCGATCGCGCCGACATCCTTCGCAGCGGCTACGGCAGCCTGTTCGACCTGCTGCGGCACCTGCCCGGCATGAACGGACTGCCGGCGATGAGCAGCGCCCGCAGCGGCGATTCGCAGTACCTGCCGGTCGGTGCCGCGGCCACCACCAGCCTCGATGGCATGGGACCGCGCGCCACGCTGTTCCTGGTCAATGGACGTCGCCTGCCACGCTATCCGATGGTGTCGCTGGAACAGGGCGGCCTCACCGATCTGGGTGGCATTCCTCTCAGCTTCGTCGAACGCATCGAACTGGTCCGCGGCGGCGCCTCGGCCATCTATGGCGCCGACGCGATGTCCGGCGTGGTCAACATCATCCTGCGCGACCAGGCCGACGGTCCCGAAGCCACGTTGCAGACCGGCCTGAGCAGCCGCGGCGACGCCGCGCAATACCGCGTGCAGGCGGCCAGCGGTGGCCTGCGCGAGGGCGGCGACCGCTGGTTCGCCGGCCTCGACCTGCATCGCATCGAGCATCTGGCCGGCGACCAGCGCGACTGGCATGCGGAAACGTCGCAGTACCTGATCGGTGCTTTCCGCGATGATCGCTACTGGCCTGCCTCGCGCTGCGAAGGCCCGCTGAAGCGACGCAATGGCGCCTGCTGGTTCGACAGCTCGCGCCCACGCTCACTGCAACCCGCCTCCGACACCGCCTCGGCCTACCTGCGCTATCGGCACGAGCGCGGCGAAGGACGCTACGTGTATGCCGAAGCCCGTGCCAGCCACAACCGGCAGCGCTTCGACCTGGGACCGACTGCCGTTGCGCTCGGCCTGTACGGCTACACCTTCAACAGCGTCCTGCGCGAAGCCGGCAACGTGCGGCCACGCGTGCGCGCGACCGATGCCGATTTCACCGTCGGCATCGGCCGCGACCAGGGCCGGCGCAGCTGGGATGCCGGCCTCAGCGCACAGCGCAGCGACGTCAGCCTGTCCACATCAGGTACCGTGCGCGCCACGCCGCTGATCGAGGCCGCGCAATCGCTGCGGTTCCTGCCGGGGTTCAACACCCTGCCGGCCGAGGAAGCAACGTCCTTGTTCCCCTCCATCCGCAACCGTGGCGTCACCGAACAGTGGCAGGGGTGGTGGGGCCTGCAGCGCGAACTCATGGCGCTGCCGGGCGGCGCTGCGCAACTGGCCACCGGCATCGATCTGCGCCACGAGCGCTGGACCTCGCACCCGGACGCGCTGCTGAGCCAGGGCGACCTCGCACTGGGGCTGCCGCAGCAGCAACGGCGCCTGTCGCGGCAGAGCGGTGGCGCCTACGCCGAGCTGGGGCTGCCGCTCACGCCGGCGCTGCGCATGGACCTGGCCGCACGCGGCGACCACGACGGCGGCTACACGGCCTTCTCGCCACGCGCCGGGCTGCGCTGGACACCCACACCGTACTGGTCGTTCCTGCTGGCCAGCGGCCGCGGTTACCGCGCACCCAGCCTGTTCGAGCAGCGTCGGCCGCCCGGCCAGTTCGGCAGCGTGACCCTGCCCGCCTCCAGCATGCTGCCGCCGTGCGCGCAGGGCACCGCCGACGGCCGCTGCGTGGTGACTGCCGACGTGGAGGAGAACACGGCACTGAAGGCCGAGCGCTCGCGCAGCCATTCGCTGGCGGCAACCTGGTCGCCCAACGACGCCTTCTCGCTGTCGCTGACCCACAACATCGTCGAGCTGCGCAACGAGATCCTTGCGCTGCAGCCGGCCGATGCGGTGTGGAACCGCACCACCTGGCAGCTGGATGAAGAGGGCAACCTGAGCAGCGTGCGTCTGTCGTTCGACAACATCGGCCGCACCACCTCCCGCAACTGGGTGCTGCGCGGCGAGTACCGCATCGACAGCGGCAACACCGGCCAGTGGCTGTTCTCACTGGACGCGCTGAAGCAGCAGGAACTGCGCCGCCAGCGTGACCATGAGCCGGCCATCGACCTGCGCGGGCATGTGACACCCAGCATGGCGGCGGTGTTGAACGTGCAGTGGCAGAACAGCAACTGGGACATTGCCCTGCGCGGCAACCAGGTCGGCCGCACGCGCGCATGGCTGCCGGGCGCCGAGTGTCCGCAGGCACAAGTTGATCAGAACCACTGCATGAATCCGCGACAGCTGCGCTGGAATCTGCATCTGGCCCGCCGGCTGGGCCCGCGCATCGTTGCCGCGCTGGACGTGCACAACGTGCTGGACGCACAACCGGTGAACTACCTGGACGGCAATGGCGGCCAGATGCCCGGCCTGGACGATCCCCTCGGCCGCTACTACCTGCTCACCCTGCAGTTCCGCTGAGCGAAGCACCTTCTTTGCTATTTCACCGAGCGGGCGATAGCGTACTGTGCGGCGTAGTAGGTGGACAGCACCAGCAGGCTGGCCAGCGGCAGGCCACCGGCGAATCGGTCCCAGGCCAGCAGCGAATCGCTGGCGACGAACAGCACGGCACAGGCCAGCAGCGAATCGCTGGCGACGAACAGCACGGCACCGGTCGCCGCCCAGCGTGCACTGCACGGTTCCGGCGCGGCCGCCCGAGGACGCACCCATGCGCGTGCAAGTGCCAGTACCGCCATCGATGCCAGCACGACCACATACGCCAGCACAGGAATACGCATCGGCACCGGCAGGTGCGGCCACAGGCCCGTCACGTTGAGCACGGCGAATGCGCTCAGCAGCACGACGGCGGCGAGCAGTCCACGGCCCCCGCGCAGACCGTCGCGGAAGGCGACGATGTAGCAAAGGTGTGCCAGCAGGAAAGCGACCAGCCCGGGCACGAACGCGTCGACCGGCAGCATCAGCGCGATATCGCCCACGCACGACAGCAGCATGCCGGCCAGCACCGCGCGCCGGTAGAACGGCCGCGCGGGATTACGCACCTGCCAGGCGATGGCGACGATCAGCAGTGTGGTCGCGGGCTTGGCCAGCCAGTGCAGCCAGCGCCCGTCGCCCTCCAGGAACGCGCCGACGATGGCGAGGACCGCCATCAGCAGGACCACGCCGTCGCGCACGCGCGGTTTCATCGCGCTTTCCACAGGTCCGCCAAGCGGTCGGGCTTGCCGGCAATGCGCTCCAGCACCGGGTACTGCAGGCCACCGTGGTAATCGATGTTCATCGTCTCGATGCGGTCGAACTGCTTCACCAGCAGCACGATCGGCGCCTTGTCCTTCGCCGCGCCGGCGACCGCGTCCTTCAGCCGCTGGCTGCTGTACTCGCGGCCACCGACGGCGATCACCTTCATGCCCGGCGCCAGCCCAGCGTTGAACGCCGGGCTGTCCCAGATCACATCACCGACCGTGCCGCTGTCGAGCACCGTCGCGCCCAGCGAGTAGGCCAGCAATGCCGCCTTGGCGCGCTTCTCCTGCGCCTTGTAGGCATCGTTCGGGGTATCGCGGTAGGCCAGCTTCCAGCCGGCCAGCGCCAGGCCGCCGGTCAGCGAACCATGCCCATCCAGGCGGCCGCGCAGGAAGGTCGCCCAGTCATACGGCGCGATACCGTTCAACGTCGCCACCACGTCGTCGAAGGTGTACGGGTTGACGTCCCAGTCGCCGTTGCCGACGCCGAAGAACGCGCGCGCGAAGTCATCCAGGCTGCGGCGGTTGCCGCTCAGCTCGCGCAGCTTGCCTTCCACTTCCAGCCACAGCATCTGGCCACCGGAGTAGTAGTCCTCGCTCATCTGGTAGTTGCGGTACGGCAGGGTGCGGCGCTGGGCGATGGTCGGGTCGTTGGTGGTGTCCTGCAGCGGGCGCCACGCCAGGCCGGGCCGCCCACGGTCATAGGTCGCCGCTACATTGGCCAGCATGTCGCGCGCCTGCGCGACCGACCACAGCCCCGAGCGCGCCGCCAGCACCTGACCCCAGAACTGGGTCTGGCCTTCGTACACCCACAACAGGCTGTCGCCCATCGGCACGTTGAAGTTGGCGGTCGCCAGATCGGCGCCACGGCGGTACTTGCCGTTCCAGGAATGGGTGTACTCGTGCGGCAACAGGTCACGCATCCAGGCGTTGCTGTCCCACTCGGTGAAATAGCCCGGATCTGCGCTGTTCTCGCTGGAGCGGTGATGCTCCAGGCCGATGCCGCCGAGACGGTCGGTCAGCGCCAGCAGGAACTCGTAGCGGTTGTAGTGGCGCGCACCGTAGAGCCTGTCAGCCTGCTGGACCAGCGCGCGATGCATGGTGATCTGCGCGTCGGTCGGCTTCAGCGACTTGGCCTCGTCGGCGAACACGTTGAGGTGCACCGGCACCTTCGCGCCCGGATCGAGATCGATGCGCTGGTAGTGTTCGCCGGCGAACAGGGGCGAATCAACCAGGTGATCATAGGAAATCGGCTTGAACACCACGGTGTCACCGTCGCGGCGCGCGGTTTCCAGTGCGGTGGCGAACGACCAGCCCTTGGGCAGGGTCACGCTGGCCTGCGCCTGCAGCTGGCGCGCATCGACACCGGCCGGATACAGCGAGTTGGCGTTCCACTGCAGGTTGAGCATCTCCGGGGTCATCACCACCCGGCCCTGGCTGCCGCCCTGCGAGGACAGGAAATCGAAGTGGGCGACGATCTCGCTCACGCCTTCGGGCACGTCCACCTTGAACGCATACACGTTGTACTGGTCGCGTTGCCACGCCAGCGGCTTGCCGTTGGCGGTGACGCGCAGTCCCGCCAGTTTGTCGATCGGGCCGGTCGGCGAATGGTTGCCGGGAATCCACTGCGGGTACAGGAGGGTCATCGGACCGGGCTTGGCCGGGACGGTGGCGGTGACCTTGAAGATACGCCGGGCCAGGTCGCGCGCGTCCACATCGATGCGCAGCACGCTGGTCGCCATGGTGTTGGCGGGTGGTGAGGTCTGCGCCATTGCAGGCGTGGCCGCCAGCGCGAACAGCAGGGACATCACCAGGGCACGGGTCTTCATCGGGCTGCATCCAACAACGGAGAATGCTCCGATGCTAGGCCTGTCGCGTGCACTGCCCCATGGCCAAAGGTCATGGAGCGCGCGAACCCCACCAGAAGCGGCAAACCCGGCAACAAGGCCGTGAGCGGTAGATCCACGCCATGCGTGGATGAAATGCACCCAGAAGCAGTGCGAACCCAGGTTCGCACCCACCAGAATCAGGTCCGGTCAGTCGACCAGACGCAGGCGCAATTCCTTCGGCAGCGCGAACACCATCGATTCCGGTTCGCCGTCCAGCTCGCCCACGCCGGTGGCACCCAGCTCGGCCAGGCGCGCCAGCACGCCATCGACCAGCACCTGCGGCGCCGAGGCGCCGGCGGTCACGCCGATGTGCTGCTTGCCTTCCACCCAGCGCGGATCGATCTCGTGTGCGCCGTCGATCAGGTACGACTCCACACCTTCGCGGCGGGCCAGTTCGCTCAGACGGTTGGAATTGGAGCTGTTCGGCGAACCCACCACAAGCACCAGGTCGCAGCGCTTGGCCAGGTCGCGCACGGCATCCTGCCGGTTCTGCGTGGCGTAGCAGATGTCGTCGTTCTTTGGGCCCTGCATCGCCGGGAAGCGCTCGCGCAGCGCATCGATGATGCCGCGCGTGTCGTCCACCGACAGCGTGGTCTGGGTGGTGTAAGCGAAGTTTTCCGGCTGGCTGATGTGCAGCGTGGCGACCTGCTCGACATCCTCGACCAGGTAGATCTGGCCGGTACCGGCTTCGCGGTTCCACTGGCCCATGGTGCCTTCCACTTCCGGGTGACCGGCGTGGCCGATCAGCACCACGTCACGGCCGGCACGGCAGTGGCGGGCCACTTCGAAGTGGACCTTGGTCACCAGCGGACAGGTGGCGTCGAACACCTTCAGACCACGGCGCTCGGCCTCCTGGCGCACCGCCTGGGACACGCCATGCGCGCTGAAGATCACCGTGTTGTTGTCCGGCACTTCGTCCAGTTCCTCGACGAAGATCGCGCCGCGCTGCTTCAGGTCGTCGACCACGAAGCGGTTGTGCACCACTTCATGGCGGACGTAGATGGGCGCGCCCAGCGTTTCGATCGCGCGCTTGACGATCTCGATCGCACGATCGACACCGGCACAGAAACCACGCGGGTTGGCGAGCAGCACATCCATCAGTTCAGTCTCCCGGCGGCGGCCGGCTTACGGTTTCGGGTTGGCATTATCCGCCTTTTTGGCGGACTTGCCGTCGAACAGGCCAAACAGGGCGATGCCGATGGCACCGACCACGATGGCCGAATCGGCGATGTTGAACGAGGGCCAGGTGTAGCTGCCCACGTACCACTGGATGAAATCGACCACGTGGCCGTGCACCTGGCGGTCGATCACGTTGCCGATGGCACCACCGATGATCAGCGCGTACGGCACCGCGGCCTTCCAGTTGCCACGGGCAGTGCCGCGCAGCCACCAGGCCATCAGGCCGCTGATGGCGATCGCCAGCGCGGTGAAGAAGTACTTCTGCCAGCCACCGGCGTCGCTCAGGAAACTGAACGCCGCACCGGTGTTGTAGGTGCGGTACCAGTTCCAGAAGCCATCGATGACCACCACCGGCTGGAACTCCGGCAGGCTCGACAGAACCCAGGCCTTGGACCACTGGTCCAGCCCGATGATGACCACCGACAGCAGCAGCCAGATCAGGGCGTTCGGATGCGGACGGGGCGTGGCCATCAGAACCAGCTCCGCACTTCACCGGCACCGGTGATGTTGCCCGCGCAGCGGCCGCACAGTTCCGGGTGGTCGGCGTTGCTGCCGACATCGGCGCGATGGTGCCAGCAGCGAACGCACTTGGCCTTGCCGGTCGGTTGGGCGCTGACGAACACCTCGTCGGTGGTCGCCGGGCGCACCTGGACGTCGCCACTGATGAACAGGAAGCGCAGCTCATCGGCCAGCGGCTGCCACTTCGCGGCCTGCTCCTCGTTGGCGGCAATGGTGATTTCCGCTTCCAGCGCGGCACCGATCGCACCGTTGGCGCGCATCGGTTCCAGCACCTTGGCCACCTGCTCGCGCACAGCCAGCAGCTGGTCGAAATCGGCGGCGTTGAGCTGGGCATCGGCCGGCAGCGGCGCCAGGCCGTCGTACCAGGTGGTGAACAGCACGTGGCCGGCATGCTCGCCCGGCAGGTAGCCCCACAGCTCGTCGGCGGTGAAGGTCAGGATCGGTGCGACCCAGCGGGTGAACGCTTCGGCGATGTGGTACATCGCGCTCTGCGCCGAACGGCGACCGTGCGAATCAGTCGGCATCGTGTACAGGCGGTCCTTGGTCACGTCCAGGTACAGCGAGCCGAGGTCCACGCTGCAGAAATTCAGCAGCAGCTGCACGATCTCGGCCATGTTGTAGCCGTCGTAGGCTGCCTTGATCTTCTCCTGCAGCTCCCATGCGCGATGCACGATCCAGCGGTCCAGCGCGACCATCTGGTCGAGCGGGCGCAGGTGCTGGGCCGGGTCGAAGCCGTCCAGGTTGCCGAGCAGGAAGCGTGCGGTGTTGCGCAGGCGACGGTAGGCGTCGGCGTTGCGCTTGAGGATCTCCTGCGACAGCGACATCTCGTTGCTGTAGTCGGCAGAGGCGATCCACAGGCGCAGGATGTCCGCGCCCAGCTTGTTCATGATGTCCTGCGGCTCGATGCCGTTGCCCAGCGACTTGGACATCTTGCGGCCGTGCTCGTCCACGGTGAAACCGTGGGTGAGGCACTGCTTGTACGGCGCACGCTTGTCGATCGCCACGCCGGTCAGCAGCGATGACTGGAACCAGCCGCGATGCTGGTCGGAACCCTCCAGGTACAGGTCGGCCGGCTTGCCGAAGCCACGCGCGGCGAGCACGCCTTCATGGGTTACGCCCGAATCGAACCAGACGTCGAGGATGTCGGTGACCTTCTCGTAGTCGGCCGCTTCGGCGCCCAGCAGTTCGGCGGCGTCCAGCGAATACCACACGTCGATGCCCTCGGCTTCGACGCGGTCGGCGACCTGCTGCATCAGCTCCACCGAACGCGGATGGATCTCGCCGGTCTGGCGGTGGGTGAACAGGGCGATCGGCACGCCCCAGGTGCGCTGGCGCGAGATGGTCCAGTCCGGGCGACCGTCGACCATGCTCTGGATGCGCGCCTTGCCCCAGCCCGGGAACCAGCCGACGGTGTCGATGGCGGCCAGCGCATCACGGCGCAGGTGGGCCTTGTCCATCGAAATGAACCACTGCGGGGTGGCGCGGAACACCACCGGCGTCTTGTGGCGCCAGCAATGCGGGTAGCTGTGGCGGATCGGGTGGAAGGCGAGCAACGCACCGTTGTCGCGCAGCACGCCGACGATGGCGTCCTGCGCCTTCCACAGGTGCTGGCCGGCCAGCACTACGTCACCGGCCGGCGGGGTCGATTCGAGGTACACGCCACGGCCGTCGATCGGCGTGACCTGACCGGCGTTGTACTTGTCCAGCAGGCCGTACTTCTGGCTGACCACGAAGTCGTCCTGGCCGTGGCCGGGGGCGGTGTGCACCGCACCGGTACCGTCCTCGTCGGAGACGTGGTCGCCGTTGAGCACCAGGATTTCGCGCTCGGGGTAGAACGGGTGCGCCAGCAGCTGGTTCTCCAGCGCCGCGCCGGTGGTTTCACCGTGCAGCACGACCTCATCCACGCCATAGCGCTGCAGCGCGCGCTCGGCCAGGGCGGCGGCCAGCACCAGCCAACGGCGCTTGCCGTTGTGGGCCGGGCCTTCGGCCAGCACGTAGTTGATCTCCGCACCCAGCGACACCGCCAGCGAGGCCGGCAGCGTCCACGGCGTGGTGGTCCAGATCGGCACCGCCACTTCAACGTCGGCCGGCACGCTCACGCCGAACGCCTGGCCGATGGCCTGTGCATCACGCGCGGCGTAGGCCACGTCGATCGCCGGCGATTCCTTTTCCTGGTACTCGATCTCGGCTTCGGCCAGCGCCGAGCCACAGTCGAAGCACCAGTACACCGGCTTGGCGCCACGCACCAGGTGGCCATTGGCCACGACCTTGGCCAGCGCGCGGATCTCGTTGGCCTCAAAGTCGAAGCTCAGGGTCTTGTACGGGTTGTCCCAGTCACCGGTCACGCCCAGGCGCTTGAAGTCCACGCGCTGGATGTTGATCTGCTCTTCGGCGAACTCGCGGCACTTCTGCCGGAATTCAACGGCGTCGAGCTTGGTGCCGACCTTGCCCCACTTCTTCTCGACCGCGATCTCGATCGGCAGGCCATGGCAGTCCCAGCCCGGCACGTAGGGCGCATCGAAGCCGGACAGGTAGCGCGACTTGACGATGATGTCCTTCAGGATCTTGTTGACCGCGTGGCCGAGGTGGATGCGGCCGTTGGCGTACGGCGGGCCGTCATGCAGCACGAACAGCGGGCGGCCGGCGGCGTTGTCGCGCAGCTGCTGGTAGAGCCCCTGCGCTTCCCACTGCGCCAGAATGCCCGGCTCGCGCTTGGGCAGGTCGCCGCGCATCGGGAATTCGGTGGCTGGCAGGTTCAGGGTGGTCTTGTAGTCCTGGCTCACGCAGTGGCTCGCAATCTATGTTCGGAAAGGAGGGCGCGCGCCTGTTCGGCGTCGCGGTGCATCTGGTCGGTCAGTGCCGCCAGATCGTTGAATTTCTCTTCGTCGCGTAGCTTGGCGACGAACTCCACGTCGATGTGGCGGCCGTACAGGTCGCCCTGGAAATCGAACAGGTGGGCTTCCAGCAGCGGCTCTACGCCGTCCACCGTCGGCCGCGTGCCGAAGCTGGAGACCGACGGCCACGGCTGGTCGAACACGCCGTGCACCCAGGTCGCGTAGATACCCGACAGCGCCGGCGTCTTCGGGAAACGCAGGTTGGCGGTGGGGAAGCCCAGCGTGCGGCCGAGCTGGCGCCCACGCACCACTCGCCCGCTGATCGCGTACGGACGGCCGAGCAGGTCGCTGGCGCGGGCGAAGTCGCCGTCCTGCAGCAGCTGGCGGATGCGGGTGCTGGAGATGCGCTCGCCGTGCAGGTCGACCGCTTCGATCTCGCCGGCGCTGAACCCCAGCTCTGCGCCCATCGCCTGCAGCAGGGCCAGATCGCCACGGCGGCGGTTGCCGAAGCAGAACTCCGGGCCGATCCACACTTCACGCGCGCCCAGCCGGTGCACCAGCAGCTGGCGCACGAAGGCCTCGGCCGGCATCGCCGCCATCGCCGCGTCGAAGCGCAGCAGGCCGATCGCATCGACGCCGAGTTCGCGCAGGATCTCGACCTTGCTGCGTGCCAGGGTCAGCCGCGGCGGCGGCGTGCCCTGGGCGAAGAATTCACGCGGCAGCGGCTCGAAGGCCACCGCCACCGCGGCCACGCCCAAGGCGCGCGCGCGGGCGACCGCGTGGCGGACCAGCGCACGATGCCCCAGGTGGAGGCCGTCGAATGCACCGATACAGACCACGCTTCCGTTGGGGAACAGCTCCCCGCCCTCGACGCTTCTGAACAGCCTGCTCATCAACTCTCGTTCCGGCCCACCCGGGGCCGCCGCTTCAATGGTGTAACCCTGAAGTATAGCCGCCACAAGCGGTGATCAATGCCCGCGCAGGTCGCGCGGACGGAAGCCCAGCGCCAGCATGGCCACCGCGTAGGTGGCGCCGCCACTGCCGACCAGCAGCGACAGACTGCCGATCCGCTCCCACACGCCCATCGCCGAGAACGCCGGCAGCCAGTGCAGCAGGGCCAGCAGCGCGGCTACCATCGCCACGCAGGCCAGCAGCAGGCGCAGCAGGTAGCCGCCCCAGCCCGGCCGGCGCTGGTAGACGTCGGTCTTGCCCAGCCAGTACCAGAGCAGGCCCAGGTTCAGGTAACTGGACAGCGCGCTGGCGATGCCCAGCGCCAGGTGCAGGCCCGGCTGCTTGCCGATGGCCGCCATCACGCCCTGCGCTTTCAGCTCGTCCGGCACCATCACCTGGTACAGCACCGCCAGCAGCGCGAAGTTGAACACCATGTTGGCCACCAGCGCGGCGACGCCGGCGCGCACCGGGGTCTTGGTGTCCTGGCGGGCGTAGAACGCCGGCAACACCACCTTCAGCAGGGCGAACGCCGGCAGGCCGAAGCTCAGGCCGTACACCGATAGCGCGGTCATGCGCGTATCGAAGGCGCTGAACTGGCCATGCTGGAAGATCGTCGCGATCAGCGGCTCGGCCAGCAGCAGCAGGCCCAGCATCGCCGGCACCGAGATCAGCAGGGTCATGCGCAGGCCCCAGTCCAGCGAGCGCGAGAAGCCTTCACGGTCGGTGCTGACATGGTGACGGGCCAGCGCCGGCAGGATCACCGTGCCCAGCGCCACCCCGAACACGCCCAGCGGCAGCTCCAGAAAGCGATCGGCCAGCGACAGCCAGGACTGCGAGCCATCGGTCAGCTTGGCCGCGATGACCGTGTCCAGCAGCAGGTTGATCTGCGCCACCGACGAGCCGAACAGGGTCGGCACCATCAGCGTCATCACCTTGCGCACGCCCGGATGGCTCCAGCCCCAGCGCGGCAGGGTCAACAGGTTGATGCCCTTCAGCGAGGGCAGCTGGAACAGCAGCTGCAGGATGCCGGCGGCCAGCACCGCCCAGCCCAGCGCCAGGATCTGCTTCTCCGGGGTACCGCCCAGCCGCGGCGCCAGCCACAGCGCACCGGCGATCATGCACAGGTTGAGGATGACCGGGGTCAGCGCCGGCATCGCGAAGCGCTGGAAGCTGTTCAGCGCGCCACCGGCCAGGGCGGTGAGCGAGACGAACAGCAGGAAGGGGAACGTCAGGCGGAACAGGTCGACCAGCAGGCCCTGCTTGACCGGGTCGGTATCAACGCCACTTGAGAAGACCGAGGCCAGCTGCGGCGCGAAGATCAGCGCCAGCGCGGTGACCAGCATCAGCACCCCCCCCAGGGTGCCGGCGGTGCGGGCCATCAGCTCGCGCAGTTCGGCGTGGCTGCGGGTTTCCTTCACTTCCGTGAACACCGGCACGAAAGCGGTGGCGAAGGAGCCTTCGGCGAACAACCGGCGCAGAAAATTGGGTACCCTGAAGGCGACCCAGAAAGCATCAGTGATGGCGTTGGTGCCGAACGTGGTGGTCACCACGAAGTCCCGGACAAGTCCGAGAACGCGCGAGACCATGGTCATGCTGCTGAACGACAGCAGGCCCCGCAACAACTTGGGTGAACTCACTCAGCGTCCCTCTTGACAATCGACTTGACGTGCATTTCTTGCGCCATCATACTAGCTAGCTTGCTGTTCCCATAACACCGATTTTTTCAGGAAACCACCACCGTGGCCAATATCAAGTCCGCCAAGAAGCGCGCCAAGCAGACCGTCGTGCGCAACGCGCGCAACGTGGCTCAGCGCTCGATGCTGCGCACCGCTGTCAAGAAAGTGATCAAGGCGCTGGACGCCAACGATGCCGCCGGCGCAGAAGCCGCCTTCGCCGTTGCCCAGCCGATCCTGGATCGCTTCAGCGCGCGTGGCCTGATCCACAAGAACAAGGCTGCTCGTCACAAGAGCCGCCTGAACGACCGCATCAAGGCCCTCAAGGCCGCCTGATCCGGCGTTGCTGCCCCGCCCTTCGGGGTTGGGGCAGCAGACAAAAGCCCGGCCTTGGCCGGGTTTTTTGTTGCCTGCAATCCGTGAGATCCACGAGGCCCCCACGACCGATGAACAAAAACCCGGCCGAAGCCGGGTTTCTACCAACGCCAGTCGACTGACCGTCGACTCTACTGCGCGCTGCGGGCTTCCAACTCGTCTTCCTTCTGGCGATCGAAGAAGGCCATGATCCGGCTCATGATCGGGAAGGTACCTTCACGACCCAGCGCCGAGACCAGGAACCACGGCTCCTTCCAGCCCAGCTCAGCGACGATCTGCTCGGCCGCGGCCTTGGCCTCATCCTCGAACATCAGGTCAGCCTTGTTCAGCACCAGCCAGCGCGGCTTCTGCAGCAGCTCCGGATCGTGCTTTTCCAGCTCGCGCTCGATCGCACGCACCTGCTCCACCGGCGAGATGCCGTCCACGCCACCTTCCATCGGCGAGATATCCACCAGGTGCAGCAGCAGGCGGGTGCGCTGCAGATGGCGCAGGAACTGCGCACCGAGGCCCGCACCATCCGCCGCGCCTTCGATCAGGCCCGGAATATCGGCGATCACGAAGCTGCGGTAGTTCTCCACCTTCACCACACCCAGGTTCGGGTACAGCGTGGTGAACGGGTAATCGGCCACCTTCGGCGTTGCCGCCGAAACGGCACGGATCAGGGTGCTCTTGCCGGCATTGGGGAAGCCCAGCAGACCGACGTCGGCCAGCAGCTTCAGCTCCAGCTTCAGCGTGCGCTCCTCGCCCGGCTCACCCGGCAGCGCCTGGCGCGGCGAGCGGTTGGTCGAGCTCTTGAAATGCATGTTGCCCAGGCCGCCGCGGCCACCCTTGGCCACCAGCAGGCGATCGCCGTGCTGGGTCAGGTCGCCGATGACTTCATCGGTGGCGACGTTGATCACCACGGTGCCGACCGGCACGGTGATGGTCAGGTCTTCGCCGCCCTTGCCATAGGCCTGGCGGCCCATGCCGTTCTCGCCGCGCTGCGCCTTGAAGATGCGGTCATGGCGGAAGTCGACCAGGGTGTTCAGGTTTTCGTCGGCGCGGATGTACACGCTGCCGCCCGCACCGCCGTCGCCGCCGTCCGGGCCGCCGAGCGGAATGAACTTCTCGCGACGGAAGCCAATGCAGCCGTTGCCGCCGTTGCCGGCGAACACTTCGATTTCTGCTTCGTCTACCAGTTTCATTGTTTCGATGCCTGCGATGGGCGAGGCCTGCCTGCCGTCGCCTTGAATGTCATGCCGGCCGCGGGCCGGCAACCCGGCACAGCCGGTCTTGCGTTCACTCTAACGAAAAGCCCCGCCGAAGCGGGGCTCTCCATGCAGCGTGCTCTTCTTCCCGCACGACCATGCCGGGGCATGGGTGCCGGCGATGCCTGGATCAGGCGTCGGCCGAGACGATGCTGACGGTACGACGCTTCTTGGCGCCCTTGACCGAGAACTCCACCTTGCCGTCCACGAGGGCGAACAGGGTGTGGTCACGGCCCAGGCCAACGCCGGAACCCGGGTGGAACTGGGTGCCGCGCTGACGCACGATGATGTTGCCGGCCTCGATGGCCTGGCCGCCAAAGATCTTGACGCCCAGGTACTTCGGGTTGGAGTCGCGACCGTTGCGCGAGGAGCCTACGCCCTTTTTATGTGCCATGACTGCTTCTCCTGATGCTTAGCCGGCGATGCCGGTGATCTCGATTTCGGTGTAGTACTGACGGTGACCCTGACGCTTCATGTGGTGCTTGCGGCGACGGAACTTGATGATCCGGACCTTGTCAGCACGACCCTGGGACAGGACCTTGGCGGTGACGGCGGCGCCCTTCAGCGCATCGCCCAGCTTCACGCCATCGCTGTCGCCCAGCATCAGGATGTTGTCAAACTTGATCTCGCTGCCGACTTCGACTTCGAGCTTTTCGACGCGGAGCTTTTCGCCCTGCGCCACGCGGTATTGCTTACCGCCGGTGACCAGTACTGCGTACATGACCAGACTTCCTCTGTAGTTATTGTGGTCTATGGACTGCCGCCGTCGAGGGCGGACAGGAGCGGGATTGTACGCAGATCAGCGGGCACGGGTCAAGTCAACCCCTGAACGGTCGGGGCGGCCCGGTCGGAGCGGGGTCAGATCCCTTTTCACGTTGTGAAAAGGGATCTGACCCCTGCCTGTCGGGCGGTCTCAATAGGTGAGACGCCGGGCTGGCATTGTCGCCCATTGCCCCCATCTGGTCACCTCGGTAGGCTGACCGATTGCCGTTCCCTGCTGGCCCGGCACCCAGCCAACGCCCCCACAACCGGATCCCCCATGGCGATGGATTTCATCCGCATCCGCGGCGCGCGGACGCACAATCTCAAGAACATCGACCTCGACCTGCCCCGCGACAAACTGATCGTGATCACCGGCCTGTCCGGTTCGGGCAAGTCCTCGCTGGCGTTCGACACCATCTATGCGGAAGGCCAGCGTCGCTACGTCGAATCGCTGTCGGCCTATGCGCGCCAGTTCCTGAGCGTGATGGAAAAGCCGGACCTGGACCACATCGAAGGCCTGTCCCCGGCCATCTCGATCGAGCAGAAGTCGACCTCGCACAACCCGCGTTCGACGGTCGGCACAATCACCGAGATCTACGACTACCTGCGCCTGCTGTACGCCCGCGTCGGCACCCCGCGCTGCCCCGACCACGGCTACCCGCTGGAAGCGCAGACGGTCAGCCAGATGGTCGACCAGGTGCTGACCCTGGACCCGGAACAGCGCTACATGCTGCTGGCGCCGGTCATCCGCGACCGCAAGGGAGAACATGCGCAGGTCTTCGACCAGCTTCGCGCGCAGGGTTTCGTGCGCGTGCGCGTGGACGGCGAACTGCATGAAATCGATGCTGTGCCGCCGCTGGCCCTGCGCCAGAAGCACACCATCGAAGCGGTGATCGACCGCTTCCGCCCGCGCGAGGACATCAAGCAGCGCCTGGCCGAGAGTTTCGAGACCGCGCTGAAGCTCGGCGACGGCATGGCCTCGGTGCAGAGCCTGGACAACGCCGACACCGCGCCGACGCTGTTCTCGTCCAAGTACTCCTGCCCGGTCTGTGACTACTCGCTGCCAGAGCTGGAGCCACGCCTGTTCTCGTTCAACGCACCGATGGGCGCCTGCCCGGGCTGCGATGGCCTGGGCATGGCCGAGTTCTTCGACCCCTCGCGCGTGGTGGTGCACCCCGAGCTGTCGCTGGCCGCCGGTGCGGTGCGCGGCTGGGACCGCCGCAATGCGTACTACTTCCAGCTGATCGCCTCGCTGGCCAAGCACTACAAGTTCGACGTCGACGCGGCGTGGAATTCGCTGCCGGAAACCGTGCAGCAGGCAGTGCTGTACGGCAGCGGCGATGAGGCGATCACCTTTACCTACTTCACCGAAGCCGGTGGCCGCACCCAGCGCAAGCACCGTTTCGAGGGCATCATTCCCAACCTCGAACGCCGTTACAAGGAAACCGAATCGCCGGCGGTGCGCGAGGAGCTGTCCAAGTACATCAGCGAACAGCCGTGCCCGGAATGCCATGGCGCCCGCCTCAACAGGGCCGCGCGCAACGTGTTCGTGGCCGATCGCCCGCTGCCGGACCTGGTGGTGCTGCCGATCGACGAGGCACTGAAGTTCTTCAGCGAACTGAGCCTGCCGGGCTGGCGCGGCGAGATCGCCTCGAAGATCGTCAAGGAAATCGGCGAACGCCTCGGCTTCCTGGTCGATGTCGGTCTGGATTACCTGACCCTGGAGCGCAAGGCCGACACCCTGTCCGGTGGCGAAGCGCAGCGCATCCGCCTGGCCAGCCAGATCGGCGCCGGCCTGGTCGGCGTGATGTACGTGCTCGACGAGCCGTCGATCGGCCTGCACCAGCGCGACAACGAGCGCCTGCTCGGCACCCTCACCCGCCTGCGCGACCTCGGCAACACGGTGATCGTGGTCGAGCATGACGAGGATGCGATCCGCCTGGCCGACTACGTGCTCGACATCGGCCCGGGCGCCGGTGTGCATGGCGGCGAGATCGTCGGCCAGGGTACGCTGCAGGACATCCTAGAGGCGCCGCGTTCGCTGACCGGCCAGTACCTGTCAGGCAAGCGCGCGATCGAGATTCCGACGCGCCGGCACAAGCCGAACCCGAAGATGACCCTGCACCTGCGCGGGGCCAGCGGCAACAACCTGAAGGGCGTGGACCTGGCGATTCCGTCGGGCCTGCTGACCTGCGTGACCGGCGTGTCCGGCTCGGGCAAGTCGACCCTGATCAACGACACCCTGTTCTCGCTGGCCGCCAACGAGATCAACGGTTCCTCGCACCCGATCGCCCCATACAAGGAGATCGACGGCCTGGACCTGTTCGACAAGGTAGTGGACATCGACCAGTCCCCGATCGGACGCACCCCGCGTTCGAACCCGGCCACCTACACCGGGCTGTTCACCCCGCTGCGCGAACTGTTCGCGCAGGTGCCCGAAGCGCGTGCGCGTGGCTATTCGCCAGGCCGTTTCAGCTTCAACGTGCGCGGTGGCCGCTGTGAAGCCTGCCAGGGCGATGGGCTGATCAAGGTCGAGATGCACTTCCTGCCGGACGTGTACGTGCCGTGCGATGTCTGCCATGGCAAGCGCTACAACCGCGAGACGCTGGAGATCCTGTACAAGGGCTTCAACATCAACGACGTGCTGGAAATGACCGTCGAGGATGCGCTGAAGCTGTTCGAACCGGTGCCGTCGATCGCCCGCAAGCTGGAAACGCTGGTCGACGTCGGCCTGAGCTACATCAAGCTGGGCCAGAGCGCCACCACGCTGTCCGGTGGTGAAGCGCAGCGCGTGAAGCTGTCCAAGGAACTGTCGCGGCGCGATACCGGCCGCACGTTGTACATCCTCGACGAGCCGACCACCGGCCTGCACTTCCACGACATCGAGGCGCTGCTGGGCGTGCTGCACAAGCTGCGCGACGAAGGCAACACGGTGGTGGTGATCGAGCACAACCTGGACGTGATCAAGACCGCCGACTGGATCGTCGACCTGGGCCCGGAAGGCGGCCATCGCGGCGGCACCATCCTGGTCACCGGCACGCCGGAGGACGTGGCGGCCTGCCCGCAGTCGTATACCGGCCAGTTCCTGGCGCGGATGCTGCCGTCGACCAGCGCGCGCCCGGACAAGCCGGCCGCCGTGGCCAACAAGCCCGACGCCCGCCCGCCGCGCAAGGTGAAGCCGGAGAAGCCGGCAAAGAAGGCGGTGGCTGCCAAGAGCACCGGCAAGTCCAGCAAGACCGCTACTGCAAGCAAGAAAAAGAAGGACGCCTGATGAACAGCGAACACAAGATCCTGGCCCGCATTCCGATCAGCGTGCGCTGGCGCGACATGGACAGCATGGGCCATGTGAACAACGCCAAGTACATCTCCTACCTGGAAGAAGCGCGCGTGCGCTGGATGCTGGGCGTGGACGGGGTCTCGATGACCGACCGCATCGCACCGGTGGTGGCTGCGACCAACGTCAACTACCGGCTGCCGATCGTGTGGCCCAACGACATCCTGGTTGAACTGTTCGTCGAGCGCTTGGGCAACAGCAGCGTGACCATCGGCCACCGCATCGTCGACCAGCAGGATGAGTCCAAGCTGTATTCGGACGGCAACGTGGTGGTGGTCTGGATGGATACCCAGACCGGCAAGAGTGCACCGCTGCCGGACGCGATCCGCAGCGCGTCCACCTGAAATTTCCGGATAGGTGCCGACCTTGGTCGGCACGCTTCGGCGGCAACCGGATTGTCGGCCAGCGGCCAGCACTGTTCAAAGGACTGACATGATCCACCACACCGAACTGCGCGACCTGCTGCCCGGCATGGTCGCCTTCCCCACCGATGTCTTCCCTGCCGACCAGGCGTGGCTCGGCCAGCACCTGCTGCCGCTGCTGAAGATCGACCTGGGCGTGCTGCGGCCGGAACTGGCCGGCCAGGTGGCAACAATGCTGTGCCCGATCGAGCCGTATGACGGCTGCATCGGCGAGACCACCGAAGAACACCACAACGACTTCACCGGCACCAACTGGATGGCCTTCGAACTGAGCGCCGACAACCGCATGCGCTTCCTCGGCAACGAGGGCTATTTCATCGGCGACCAGGTGCAGGACACGCACGCGCAGGAACACATCGCGCAGATGCGCGAGAGCTATGCCAAGGCGCGTGATTACCATGCCACCCATGGTCGCCTCGCCTGCTACTCGCGCTTCGGTAAGGGCGAGCCCAGCGAGCGCGATTACCTGGATACGCTGGGGGGACCGATCGGTTTCGGCAACTGGACCGAGACCGCAGAGATTCCCGCGGCATTCGAGCTGGGCTTTACCGACGCTGCCGATGACCGCAACGCAGCGGACGATACCGAAACGGTGATCATCACCTGCAATGGCAACAAATTCTTCGCCGTGGCCGACGTGGCCGGCTACAACTGGTGCGCGACCGGCGCCGATGCGATCGTGATGTTGTACGAGCCGGTGAGCCGCACGGTGCTGTTCTCGTACGACTGGTCGTAAGCCACGTTGGCAGTGCCGGCCAGCGGCCGGCACTGCCCGATCGTCATTTCGCAGCCTTGCGCACGGTCAACGTCGCTCTGGCCTCGCCGCCCCCTTCCAGCTGCAACCGCAGCAGCAGCGCCTGCCCCTCCCTCAGCGCGCCCTTGCCCTGCATCAGCATCAGGTGCAGGCCACCGGGCCTGAGTTCGGCGCGCGCACCCGGTGCCAGCGGCAGGCGCTCGATCGCGCGCATCCGGCTGACACCATCAACAATCGCCGTTTCGTGCAGCGACACATCGCCAAACATCGCGCTGCTTGCACCCGTGATCACCACCGCCTTGTCGCAGCCGTTGCGGATCACGCCATAGCCAGCGGTCATCGGCATCGCCGGATTCGGCGGCAACCGCGCCCAGCCCTGCTCGACGGTGACGCAGTTCACCTCAGTGGCGGAAGCCGATGCTGCGGCCGCACACAGCACCAACAATACGCCAACGAATGGTTTGGTTATCATCGCCCAGGTTCCTTCTTCGCAACGAGACCGCAGCATGACGACGCTCATCGAGGTGATCAACCATGGCCCCATCCGCGAACTGCGCCTGGCGCGGCCGCCGGTCAATGCCTTGGATACCGAACTGTGCCGGCAGTTGATCCACGCCATCGAGCAGGCCATGGCCGAAGACGCGCACGGCATCGTGCTGTCGGGCAGCGAGCGCATCTTCACCGGCGGCATGGACGTACCGCACCTGCTCTCGCACGGCGATGACAAGCACAAGCTGCTCGACACCTGGAACGCGTTCTTTGGCGCGGTGCGCACGCTGGCCGAGAGCCGCATCCCGGTGGTCGCGGCGATCACCGGCCATGCGCCGGCGGGCGGCTGCGTGCTGGCCCTGTGCTGCGACTACCGGGTGATGGCGCGTAGCGCCGATCCGTCGCGTCCGTATGCCATCGGCCTGAACGAAGTACAGGTGGGCCTGATCGCGCCGGAAGGCATCCAGCGCCTGCTGCGCCGTGTGGTGGGCGTGCACCGCGCCGGTGTGCTGCTGACCACCGGTTCGCTGGTGCCGGCCGAACAGGCGCTGCAGATCGGCCTGGTCGATGAGCTGGCCGAGGGCGACCTGGTGGTGGCGCGCGCGGTGGCCTGGCTGCAGAACCTGCTCAAGCAGCCGCGACAGCCGATGCTGCTGACCCGCGCCATCGCCCGCACCGACCTGCACGAAGCGCTGCACCCGGACCTGATCCAGCTGGACCGCTTCGTCGAGGCCTGGTTCGCCCCGGATGCGCAGAACGCCCTGCAGGCGCTGGCCGCCCGCTTGGGCAAATGAGCGGTCGTGCAGGCCGCTGGCGGGCAACCGCAAGTGCCCCAAGTGATCATGAGGTTGCCGGCCAGCAGCCGGCAGGAGCGTTGTCGGCGCCGTCCACGACAGCGGGGTCAGATCCCTTTCGCCGGGCGGAAGGGATCTGACCCCGGGCCGGTATAATCAGGCCCTCTTTCACTGCTGTGGCCGCCCCCTTGAACGACACGCCCGAACCCGTCGTCTCCGAGCTGATCGACCTGCTCACGCTGGAGCGGCTGGAGGACAACCTGTTCCGCGGGCAGAGCCGCGACATCGGCACCAAGTACGTGTTCGGCGGGCAGGTGCTGGGCCAGGCGCTGGCCGCGGCGCAGGCCACGGTCGACAACGGCCGCCACGTACATTCGCTGCACGCCTATTTCCTGCGTGCCGGCAACATCGACCACCCGATCGTCTACGACGTGGACCGCACCCGCGACGGCGGCAGCTTCTCGGTGCGCCGGGTCACCGCGATCCAGCACGGCAAGGTGATCTTCTTCTGCGCGGCCTCGTTCCAGCAGGCCGAGACCGGTGCCGAGCACCAGCACAAGATGCCCGAAGTGCCGCAGCCGGAAGACATCGAGCCGAACCGCCCGCTGCCGGCCGAAGTACTGGAACGCCTGCCGATCAAGGTGCAGCGCTGGCTGTCGCGCGGTGGCCCGTTCGAGTTCCGCCATGTCTACCCGCGTGACGAACTGAACCCGCCCAAGCGCCCGCCCTACCATCAGGTGTGGATGCGCCTGAGCGAGCCGGTCGGCGATGCGCCCGAACTGCACCAGGCGTTGCTGGCCTACGCGTCCGATTTCCATCTGCTGGGCACGGCGACCTTCCCGCACGGCATCAGCTATTACCACCCGCACGTGCAGATGGCCTCGCTCGACCACGCCATCTGGTTCCATCGCCCTTTCCGCGCCGACGACTGGCTGCTGTACTCGCTGGACAGCCCCAGCGCGCAGGACTCGCGCGGCCTGGCCCGCGGCCAGTTCTTCACCCGGGATGGCGTGCTGGTGGCCAGCACCGCGCAGGAAGGCCTGATCCGCGTCGTTCCGGACCAGGCTGCGGCCGCCGCCGTGCCGGCCAAGGAGTAAACCCATGCGCCAGATTTTCAGCAGCCAGCGCGTGGAAACCGTTGAAGGCGTGGCCGAGCTCCTGCGCGAGCATGGCATCGAGGTCAAGGTCACCAACGGTCGCTCGTACAAGACCCGCCGCCGCGGCCAGTTCAGCTACACCGAGCTGGGCAACGCCAACGCTTACCCGGCGGTGTGGATCGTGCGCGCCGACGACCAGCCGCGCGCCCGCGAGATCCTGCGCGAAGCACGCCTGCTCGACACCACCCGTCGCGACCACCCGACCGCCGAGTTCGCCTTCCGCGACGCACCGGAACCGGGCGGCAGCGGCCGCAGCTGGGCCTGGCGCATCCGCATCGCGCTGCTGGTGGTGATCGCCGGCGTGGCGCTGGTGATCGGCCTGCGCCACCGCGGTGCCCCGACACCGGCCGCGCCCGCCCCTGCCCCGCAGGCCCAGCCGCAGCAGGCGCAACCGGCCCCGCAGGCCGCGCCGGAAGAGGAAGAAGTCCGGGTCCGCATCCAGCCCTCGAAATAACGGACGGGTAGTGCCGGCCGCTGGCCGGCAACCTCATGAACCCGTCCGGCGGACTGCGGTTGCCGGCCAGCGGCCGGCACTACCGTGCAGAGGGCCGGTCACACTTCGCGCGCGGCGCCGTCCTGGGACACAATCCCAGCAGGAGAGCCGCCGCCATGACGACGTTCGCCGCATCGATCGACCAGACCCTGGAACGCGAACTGCCGGCGGCCGCCGGCGGCTGCCAGCACGCCTATGGGCGCATCGTGCTGGCCTGCCAGAACACGGTCACCGCCATCGCCCTGGCCATCACCCGCGACCGCCAGGCCAGCGAGGACATCGCCCAGGAAGCCTTCGTGAAGGGCTGGCAGCAACTGCACCAGCTGCGCAGCTCGACCAGCTTCCTCCCTTGGCTGCGGCAGATCACCCGCAACCTGGCCCGTGACTGGCTGCGTGCGCAACGTGGCCGGCCGCTGACCGGCGAGGCCGCCGAGGTCGCGCTGGGCATGGCCGCCGACCCGTCGCCGGGCGCGGCCGACCGGCTGCAGCGGGTGGAAGAGGAGATCGCCGCCGAGGACATCATTTCCGCCCTGCCCGCCGACAGCCGTGAAGTGCTGTTGCTGTACTACCGCGAGGGCCAGCGCTCGCAGCAGGTGGCCGATCTGCTCGGGCTCAGCGACGCGGCGGTGCGCAAGCGCCTGTCACGCGCCCGCGCCCTGGTGCGTGACGGCCTGCTGCAGCGCTTCGGCGAGTTTGCCCGCAGCAGTGCACCGAGCGCCGCGTTCGCCACCGCCGTGGTGTCGATGGTGCTGGTCGCAGCGCCGGGTACGGCCAGTGCCGCGATCCTGCTCAGCACCGGTGTCGGCATCGGTGGCAGCAAGCTCGGCCTGGGCGGCGCCAGCGCTGCCGGCGGCACCGCGATGGGCACGCTGACCGCTACGCTGGGCCAGCTGCACGTGATCCCGGCCGAGAACTGGGGCGCGATCGCCGGTGGCGTCATCGGCGGTGCGATCGGCAGCTACCTCGGTGCGCGCTTCCTGATGTCCTACACCGAAACCGAAGGCGAACGTACGCAGGTGCGACGCTTTGTGCGCATCAACACCGGCACCGGCCTGGCCTGGTGCCTTGTAATGCTGGTGGCGACGCTGCTGCAGGTACCGATGTGGAGCCAGTTGCTGCTGTTGGCACTGGGTCTGGCCGTGGTCAACTACCAGTGCCTGGTGCCGCTGCAGCGCCTGATGGCACCGATGATCGCACGTGATTCAGCGAGGCGCGGCCGCAGTGGAACCAACTGGAAATTCGAATCCCTGTATGGCCGTACCGGCATCATCGGCGCGAACGTGTTCGTGATCGCCCTGGTGGTGTATTCGCTGATGCGCAGCGGAAACCTGTAACGAACAACGCCGGCAATACGCCGGCGTTGTCGTAGATCACTGCCTCGAACCTCAGCGCTGCGGCTGCGGCTTCGGCGCAGCACCATCGCGCGGGCCGCCGTGGCGCGGACCACCGTGCATCGGGCCCTTGGCTGCATCGAACTCGGCCTTGCTCAGCTGGCCGTCCTTGTTGGTGTCGGCGGCGGCGAACCAGGCGTCGCGCATCTGCTTCATGCGCAGCTCGCGGTCGGCTTTGTCGAGGTAGCCGTCCTTGTTGAGGTCGAGCTGGTCGAAGCGCGCGGCCAGGCGCGGATCGGCCTTGGCTTCCTCGCGGCTGATGCGGCCGTCCTTGTCGACGTCCAGCTTGGCCCAGCGCTCACCCCCGTGGCCACGGCGGCCGTGCTTCCAGCGGGGCAGCTCATCACGCGAGAGCTTGCCGTCCTTGTTCTTGTCCAGCTCGTCGAACTTCGCGGCCAGGCGCGGGTTGGCAGCGGCCTCGCTGCGGTCGATGACGCCGTCGCCGTTGGTATCCAGCTTGACCGGGCGCTGTGCCGGCGCGGTCGGGGTGTCGGCCGCCAGCGCGATACCGGAAGCGGAAGTGCTGAGCAGCAAGGCCAGCAGCAGGGGGGTACGGATCATGAGGTCACTCCTGGGGATGGGAATTGCGTCGGGGTGATCACTTCACCCTCAGGGACAACAACGCCCGGGCGCGACATCGGTTGACGCCGCGTCCGATTCCATTCATCCGGCGGACAGTCGCCGCCACTGCGACGGGCTGGGGCTATGCTGTGCCCATGGCGATGCATGGCGACAGAGACGACGAACTGCGGCTTTTCCAGACTGGCGAGCACCCCTGCGGGTACTGGTCGGACCGGGTCGCGCGCGACCTGGTGCTGGACCCGCACGACCGCCGCCTGGGTGGCCTGTACCCGATGGCCCTGAGCTGGGGCTTCCGCCGCAGTGGCGATCTGGTCTATCGCCCGCACTGCGCGCATTGCCAGGCCTGCGTGGCGGTACGCATTCCCGTGGCCCGCTTCGCACCGGACCGCAGCCAGCGCCGCTGTGCCGCCCGCAATGAAGACCTGGAGGTGCGGATCACCGCCGCCACTGCTCGTGACGACCTGTTCGCGCTGTATCACCGCTACCTCACCCATCGCCACGCCAACGGCGGCATGGACGACCACGGGCCGCACGAGTTCGAGCAGTTCCTGATCGGCAGCTGGTCGCACACCCGCTTCATGGAAATGCGCCTGCCCGGCCACGAAGGCCAGCCCAGCCGGTTGCTGGGGGTGGCGGTGACCGACGTCACCGAGCATGGCCTGTCGGCGGTCTACACCTTCTTCGACCCGGACCACGCCGCGCGCGGGCTGGGCACCTTCGCGATCCTGCAGCAGATCGAATGGGCCCGCCGCGAGGGCCTGCCGCACGTGTACCTGGGCTACTGGATCCGGGGCCACCAGAAGATGGACTACAAGCGCCGCTTTCATCCGCTGGAAGCCTACGACGGCCGTCGCTGGCACGATTTCGACAAGGATCTGGACGGGCGCTGACAAACCACTGACACCGGGCCGGGTGCAGAATAGGGGGATGAACGCCAAACCCCTGATGCTCGCGCTGGCCCTGCTCTGCGGCGCCACCGCCCCCGCCTTCGCCACGTCCCCCGCGATGACCGAAAAGCCGTCCACTGCGCTGCGCCTGGCCACCTACAACACCTCGCTGTACTCCGACGAGACCGGTGGCCTGATCAAGGAACTGGAAGGCGACAGCGAGCACGCGCGCAAGATCGCCGCGGTGCTGCAGCAGGTGCGCCCCGACCTGGTGCTGTTGAACGAGTTCGACTTCGACGACGCCCACCGCGCTGCCGACCTGTTCCAGAAGCGCTACCTGGAAGTGGCCCAGCCCGGCGGCGGCAAGCCCCTGCACTTCGCCTACCGCTACCTGGCCCCGGTCAACACCGGCGTGCCCAGCGGCCTGGACCTGGACAACAACGGCGTGGTCGGCGGCGAAGGCCGCAGCCGCGGCAACGATGCCTGGGGCTACGGCCTGCACCCGGGCCAGTACGGCATGCTGGTGCTGTCGCGCTACCCGATCGACGAAGCCAAGGTGCGCAGCTTCCAGCTGCTGAAGTGGAGCGCGATGCCCGGCGCGATCCGCCCGGTCGATCCGCGCACCGGCAAGAGCTTCTACAACGACCACGTGTGGTCGCAGCTGCGCCTGTCCTCGAAGTCGCATTGGGACGTGCCGGTGAAGACCCCGGCCGGCGTGGTGCATGCGCTGGTCTCGCACCCGACGCCGCCGGTGTTCGACGGCCCGGAGAAGCGCAACGCCGCGCGCAACCACGACGAACTGCGCCTGTGGCAGGAATACCTGTCCGAGGGTGACAAGCCGTGGCTGTGCGACGACAAGGGCCAGTGCGGTGGCCTGGCGCAGGACGCGCGCTTCGTGATCCTCGGTGACCTCAACAACGACCCTGCCGACGGCGATGGCCGCCATGAAGCGATCGTCGAGCTGATCGAGAACGCCCGCGTGCTGCGCTACCCCACCCCGCGCAGCGTCGGTGGCGAGCAGACCAGCCTGGCCTATGCGGCCAAGGGCATCGAGCGCAAGGGCGCGCCGTTCCACGCCACCGGCGATTTCGGCCCGAAGTCCGGCACCATGCGCCTGGACTACGTGCTGCCCTCGACCGGCTTCGAGTATGTCGGTAGCGGCGTGTTCTGGCCGGCCAGTGAAAGCCCGGAGGCGAAGATCGCCGACGGCAGCGACCACCACCTGGTGTGGGTGGATGTGAAGCCGTAAGGCACACTGCTCTGCCGAGCCGTTCCTACGCTCGGCTCCCGCGCGCGGCGCGGATTCAAAAGCAGCCTAGCGCGGGCTAGGCTCTACAGTAGATTCGCACAGCGCGGAGAAAGCCGCCGGGCATGGCCCGGCGCTATCGGTTTACGGGCGCAGTTCGACGCCGATGGCGTCGGCGGCATCACGCGCGATGGCGCGTGCTTCGTCGATCGTTTCAGCGCGCGCCAGGGTCACACCCACGCGGCGGTGGCCGTGCACGCTCGGCTTGCCGAACAGGCGCACGGCGGTGTCCGGCACCTGCAGGGCGGCGGCCACGTTGTTGAAGTACGGCACGCCCTCACCATGCGCCAGCAGTGCGCACGACGCCGACGGACCGCTCTGGCGGATCAGCGGGATCGGCAGGCCGAGGATGGCACGCGCGTGCAGCGCGAACTCGCTCAGCTCCTGCGATACCAGCGTCACCAGGCCAGTGTCGTGGGGGCGCGGCGACACTTCGCTGAACCACACTTCGTCGCCCTTCACGAACAGTTCCACGCCGAACAGGCCCCAGCCGCCGAGATCGTCGGTGATCGCGCGCGAGATCTCTTCGGCACGCGCCAGCGCAGTGCTCGACATCGGTTGCGGCTGCCAGCTTTCGCGGTAATCGCCATCCTTCTGCAGGTGGCCGATCGGTGCACAGAACGAGGTGCCGCCGGCATGACGCACGGTCAGCAGGGTGATCTCGTAATCGAAATCGATGAAGCCCTCGACGATGCAGCGGCCGGCACCGGCACGGCCACCAGTCTGCGCGTAGTCCCAGGCCGGCGCGATGTCCGCCTCGCTGCGCAGGGTGCTCTGGCCCTTGCCCGAGGACGACATCACTGGCTTGACCACGCACGGCAGGCCGATCGCCGCAACCGCAGCGCGGTACTCGGCCTCGGTATCGACGAAGCGGTACGGCGAGGTCGGCAGGCCCAGCGTTTCGGCGGCCAGGCGGCGGATGCCCTCGCGGTCCATGGTCAGGCGGGCGGCGCGCGCGGTCGGGATCACCCGCAGGCCCTGCTCCTGCTCCAGCTGGACCAGGGTCTCGGTGTGGATGGCCTCGATCTCCGGCACCACCAGGTGCGGCTGCTCCTGGGCGATCAGCGCACGCAGCGCCATCGCGTCCAGCATGTCGATCACGTGCGAGCGATGCGCGACCTGCATCGCCGGGGCGTCGGCGTAACGGTCGGCGGCGATCACCTCCACGCCCAGCCGCTGCAGCTCGATGGCCACCTCCTTGCCGAGTTCGCCCGAGCCCAGTAGCAGCACGCGGGTGGCGGAGGGAGACAACGGAGTTCCAAGCTTGGCCATGGCAGTTCCAGCAGCGATGTGAAGGCGGGTGGGCATTCTAGCTGGCCGGGCAGCACGGCCAGGGCATCCGACGAACGGTAGTGGACAGTTGATATCATTTTGATATCTTCACTGCGAACCCTCAAGGACGTATCGCCATGAAAGAGAAGTCGCTTGCCTCCCTCAACGGCCTCGGCACCCTGGCCGGATCCCTGCTGGCCGCGCTGGCCGGTGGCGCGCTGTTCGTGCTGGGGGTGGCAGCCAAGGCCAGCACCGGCTCGCCCCACCTGCTGCTGTTGCTGGCGGGCGTGCTGGTCGTCACCGCCGCGGTGTTCATCCTGGCCGGCCTGTACACCATCCAGCCCAACCAGGCGGCGGTGCTCAGCCTGTTCGGGAAGTACGTCGGCACCGTCAAGGACAACGGCCTGCGCTGGAACAACCCCTTCTACGCCAAGCGCCGGGTCAGCCAGCGCGTGCGCAACTTCGAGAGCGGCAAGCTGAAGGTCAACGAGCTGGACGGCAGCCCGATCGAGATCGCCGCAGTGATCGTCTGGCAGGTGGTCGACGCCTCCGAAGCGGTCTACAACGTGGATGACTACGAGAGCTTCGTGCACATCCAGTCCGAATCGGCGCTGCGCGCGATGGCCACCAGCTATCCCTACGACCAGCATGAGGACGGCCAGCTGGCCCTGCGCAGCCACGCCAGCGAGATTTCCCAGCACCTGAAGAACGAGCTGGCCGAGCGCCTGGCCGATGCCGGCGTGCAGGTGATCGACGCGCGCATCAGCCACCTGGCCTACGCCGCCGAAATTGCCCAGGCCATGCTGCAGCGCCAGCAGGCCAACGCGGTGATCGCGGCCCGCACGCGCATCGTGGCCGGTGCGGTCGGCATGGTCGAAATGGCGCTGGCCGAACTGCAGAAGAACGGCGTGGTTGAGCTGGACGAGGAACGCAAGGCGCACATGGTCAGCAACCTGCTGACCGTGCTGTGCTCGGACCGCGGCACCCAGCCGATCGTCAACGCTGGTTCGCTGTACTGAACCCTCGCAACGGGGCGCCCCACCGCCCCGCCAGGAGCTTGCATGAGTGAGAAGAAGGCCTACCCGCTGCGTATCAACGCCGATGTCCTGGCCGCCGCGCAGCGCTGGGCTGACGACGAGTTGCGCAGCCTCAACGCGCAGATCGAATACGTGCTGCGCGACGCCCTGCGCAAGGCAGGGCGCCTGCCGAAACCCACGCCATCGCCGGAGGACAAGGAATGAGCACGCGCTGGAGTTACCAGACGATTGAAGTGAAGACCTCGATGATGGGCGTCCTCAAGGCCGAGGACATCCAGAGTGAACTGACCCGACAGGGCCTGCTGGGCTGGGAACTGGTCAACATCATCATTCCGGCGCCGATGCGCCCGGCCATGCTGGTCTTCAAGAAGGAAATCTGAGCCATGAGCGGCAGCGACCCGAAGCGCTTCGACCTGGCGGAGAGCTCGCCGTTCCGTGTGCTGTGGGTGGTGCTGCCATTGCTGCTGGCGTTCGCCATCAGCGTCTACGCGCAGCTGCACACCGCCCGCGCCAACGCGCCGTGGATGGAAGTGACCCTGTCGCCGCCGTGGTTCCGGATGGGCGGCAGTGCGGCATGGAGCCTGCTGGTGATCGCCGCGCTTGCCATCGGCCTCGGCGCGGCGTTCTTCCGGCGTCGGGTCGAGTTGGATGGCGGCGTGCTGGACGTGCGCTCGACGCTGTACCGGCGGCGGGTGCCGGTGGCGCAGCTGCGACTGGACCAGGCCGAGGTGGTCGACCTCGGCCGCGACCGGCGCTATGGCATACGCTTCAAGACCAACGGCTATTCGATGCCCGGCTTCCATTCCGGTCACTTCCGCCTGATGGGCGGCGGCAAGGGCTTTGCCCTGGTGACCGACCGCAGCCGCGTCCTGGTGCTGCCGGTACGCGATGGCAGCGCGCTGCTGCTCAGCCTGGACCGGCCACAGGCGCTGCTGGAGGCACTGCGCAAGGTGGCCGCACCGGCACCACAGCAGTAAGCTGAGGCGATGCAACGACGCCCGCCCCTGCTGATCAATACCGAAGCCATCGAGCTGTGGCCCGCTGGTCTGCTGCGCGCACGCAGCACTACCGATGCGCGCCTGCTGGCACAGGCGCAATGGGTGCTGCGGCGCAAGCGTGATGGCCGCTACCTGGCAGCGGTGCTGGCGCGCGGCGTGCATTCGCTGGTGCCGCGCCTGCCGCGCGAGCCCGGTGCCGAGGACGCTCTGGCGCTGCTGGATGCGCGGAATGCACGGCCGTTCACCGCGTCGCTGGAAGATCAATGGCTGCCATTGGCCGGGCTGCAGCAGCGCCTGCAGCAGCTCGGCCTGGACCCGCAGCGTTACGCCGGCGACAGTGGCCTGCCGCTCGAACCCGAACCTTGCCTGCTGCACTTCGCCGGCCGTGATCGTTTCGCCCGCCCCCTTTGGCTGCGCCGCGACGCCGCACAGGGCTGGCGACGCATGCGCCTGCACGCAGCGCAGGATGGCATCGCACTGGACGCCATCTCCGGCTTCCGCAGCCACGCCTACCAACTGGGCATTTTCGAACGGAAGCGCGCTCGCGGCCTGAGCGTGGCGGAGATCCTGAAGGTCAATGCGGCGCCGGGCTTCAGCGAACATCACAGCGGCTACGCGCTGGACATCGGCACGCCGGGCGACGCGCCGGCCGAGGAAACCTTCGAAGCCACGGACGCGTTCGCCTGGCTGCAGGCGAACGCAGGCACGCATGGTTTCAGCCTGAGTTACCCACGCAACAACCCGCACGGCATCGTCTACGAGCCGTGGCACTGGTGCTGGAAGCCGGCCAACGGCTGAATCCGCGTCACGCCCCCGGTAGAGTCGACTGTCAGTCGACTGCCCCTGGCCCCGAAGCAGGTGCGGATCGCTTCGCTCGAAGCCGAGCAGGGCTCGGCTCTACAGAATCTGACAGCACACTGGTGTCGTGCTTTGCGGCTCTCCGCTACCGTCACCGCCTCAATGCATTGATCGCCAGCAGCACCCATCCGGCCATCATGCTGGTGCCGCCAATCGGTGCCATCCGCGTCGGCCACTGCCACAACGCGCCGCCCACCAGGCTGCCGGAAAACAGCAGCACGCCCAGCAGCAGCACGTACAGCGCCAGGTGCGCGATCGCGCCCTGCGCGCGCGGCCCGAGCGCCACCAGCACCGCGCCATGCGCGAACGCATACAGCGCGGCCGTGTTCAGATGCTGCTGCGCCAGCGGATCGGCCACCCCGTGCGAGGCGTAGGCAGACAGGCCGATCGAGGCGGCCGCCAGCAGCGCGCCAACACAGGCCAGCAGGGAAGGCTTACGTGCACGGCGTTCCAGATTGAACATGAGGGCTCCTTGCGCGGCATCCCTTGCCGGGCGCCAGATGAAAAAAAACGCGCCGCAATGAGCGGCGCGTTTTCGTGTCCAACACTACATGGGTCAGCCGAGGCTTACTTGACGGCCCAGTAGATGTCGTAGGTACCTTCCGGGGTGAACGACTTGTCGATGCCGTCCTTCCAGGTTTCGTACGGACGGTCGATGACTTCGTTGCCCGAGGTCACGGCCCAGGCACGCAGGCCATTGCGGGCCACGTCCAGACCTGCCATGTGGCCGGTGTAGGCCGCATGCGCCGAACGGTGCGGAGCCACGTGCACGTACTTGACCGGAGCGCCACCGTCGATCTTGACGGTCAGTTCTCCACCGGTCGCAGCTTCAGCACCCTTCTTCTTCACCGGCTGGGCGATGTCGAAGGCGTACTTCTCCTGGCCGAAGTCGGTGGTGATGATGCGGAACGGACCGGCGGCTTCAAGGCCATTGGCCTCCATCACGCGCTTGATCCACTCCTGGTTGTCCTTGATCGACTTGGTGATCGTGTCCTGACCGCGGTCCACGTTACCGGCGTTGACGACCAGCAGGTCTTCGGCCGGTACATCGACGATGGCCAGATCGGTCAACGGCGCTTCCGGGGTGCGGTAGTCGACGTTGGGGACGGTGGCGAGCATGTTAGCCATGCGCGACAGACCCATCTTGATGTCATCGCCGATCTGGCGGCTGACATACAGGCCGGCGTAACGGCCGAACAGGTCGAAGCCGTACTTCACCGAGTAGTCCTGGGTGATCTTGACGTTACGGCCGCCCTTGCCGGTCGGCTCCAGGGTGAAGGTGGTGACCTTGTCGTGACCCTTGGTGGCGTCTTCGATGGCGATCGCAACGCGCTTGTTCTCTTCGGCGTCGGTGATCTTCCAGGAACCGGTGCCCAGGTCCTTGGAGGTGAAGTCGAGGGTGGCACCCTTGCCGGAGGCCGGGCCGGACAGCTTCAGTTCAACGGCGGGATCGCGCAGTACCAGCGGGTTCCAGTCCTTGAAGCGGCGCAGGCTGCTGACCGTGTCGTACACGATCGTCATCTTGCGGTTGGTCTCGATGCTTTCGGTGATGTGACGCTCGCCCGGCAGACAGACGCCAATAATGACGAACAGGCCAGCCACGATCCCCAAGGCGATCAGGAACTCGATAATACGGGTCATTCAGAGAGTCTCCGGGGCCGATCCCACGGCCGGGTTGATTGAAGCGAAGCGCCAATCCTAGCAGGCTTCGCGGGCATTGTTTACGGGATTGGCGCACCGGTTTCCGTGCCGGCTGCGTATTTGTATGGACAAAGAATTCGAAGGGTACCGCATACCGATACCCGTGAAGTAGAGGGCAACCCCGGCAAGGGCCAAGGGATGCCACCCAAGTCGTTGTCCTGAAAAGGTTTTCCTCAGACCAGCTGAAGTTCGAACGCCTTCAGCACGGCCCGCGTACGGTCGCGCACGCCCAGCTTGGAGAGGATGTTGGACACGTGGTTCTTGATGGTGCCTTCGGCCACGCCCAGCGAATTGGCGATTTCCTTGTTGGAGAAGCCGCTGGCCATCAACCGCAGGATCTCGGTCTCGCGGTCGGTCAGCGGGTCCGGGCGGTCCAGGCTGACGAACTCGTTGCGCATGTGCTCCAGGCCAGACAGCAGGCGCTGGGTCACCGCCGGCTGCACCAGCGAGCCGCCATCGGCAACGGTGCGGATGGCACCGACCAGCTGCGCCAGGGTGACGTCCTTGAGCAGGTACCCCTTGGCCCCCGCCTTGAGCCCGGCCAGCACCAGCTGGTCATCATCGAAGGTGGTGAGGATGATGGTCGGCGGCAGCTGTTCCTGCCGCGACAGCACCTGCAGCGCCTCCAGCCCCGACATCACCGGCATGCGCATGTCCATCAGGACCACGTCGGGGCGCACCTGCGGTATCAGCTCGACCGCCTGCCGGCCGTCGCCGGCCTCAGCCACCACCTCGATGCCGTCGTCGAGCGCCAGCAGGGAGCGGATTCCCTGCCGCACCAGGGTTTGGTCGTCGACCAGGCAGACGCGAATCATCAACGTACTCCTTCAGGAACCTTGGTAAGGGCGGCCACCAGCACCGTTGCAGGCACCGTCGCGCGCACCCGGAAGCCTTCGCCGGGGCGGGTCTCGATCTGCAGCTGGCCACCACATTGTTGCAGGCGCTCGCGCATGCCGCGCAAGCCGTTGCCCACATTGACCATCTCTGCACCGGCACCGTCGTCGCGGGCCTCCACCACCACCCGGTCCGGGGCTTCACGGTACACCTTGATCCACAGGTGGCGCGCGCCGGCATGGCGCACCGTGTTGGTGATGATCTCCTGGGTGCAGCGCAGCAGTACATGGGCGCGCTGCGGGTCTTCCACGTTCAGCGGATCGTCGATCTCCAGCTGGATGTCCAGCGAGGGCACATTCTCGGTCAGTGGGCGCAGTGCCGCGGCCAGGTCGATGGCGCCGGTCTCGCGCAGCTGGCTGACGACCTCGCGCACGTTGCCCAGCAGCAGCTTGGCCAGCGCGTGCGAGCGCTTCACATGGTCCAGCGCCTGGCCCTCGGCCAGGTGGCCGGCCACTTCCAGGTTCAGGGTCAGCGCGGTCAACTGGTGGCCGAGCAGGTCATGCAGCTCGCGGGAAATGCGGGTGCGTTCGTTGACCCGGGCGCTTTCGGCCAGCAGGGCGCGGGTCGCGCGCAGTTCCGAGTTCAGTCGGCGCTGCTCGTCACGGGCCTCGGTCTGCTGCCGGGCAACCAGGCTGGTCACGAAGATGAACATGGAGAAGCCGCCGTACAGCAGCGACTGCATCACCGCTTCGAACAACGGGAAGCGCAGCAGCATGTAGTAGACCGGGGCCACCGCCAGCTGGCTGACCAGCAGCCACAGCACACCCAGGCGCACCGACAGCATCCACGGAATGACCCCGGCGGCGACCATCATCAGGATGCTGCCCAGGCCTGAGCCGCTGAGGAAGCTGACCCCCAGCGCCGAGATCGTCAGCAGCAACAGCAGCCCACGGTCCAGCCAGCTGGTGTGGCTGTCGCTGCGCAGGATGCGCGTCAGCCAGTAATAAGAGGTGCCGAAGGAAAGGTAGGCCAGGAACAGCAGGACCGCCCAACCGCCCATGTCGCCGCGGCTGTGCAGGTTCTCGAACTGCGAGTAAGCCAGCGGCAGGCCGACCATGACCCAGGTGAACAGGCCGGCCAGGCGGAGGACGCGTGTATGGCTGAGGGCTCCCAACATGCCTGCACTCTACGGGCCCGGCCTGTGCACCGCACCCCACGGAAGTCATGCCTGCGCGGTTGCCTGTTCATGCCGCAGCCCGCCCCGGGCATGCAATAATCGTGCGCAGGGTCCTTGTGATGGACCAACCGCGTTACCCCACGGAGTCACAATGTCGATTGTCATCCGCGACGTGCGCGAGCACGAGCTCGATTCCGTCCTGGCTTTGAACAACAACGCTGGCCTGGCCATCCTTCCCCTGGATGCGGCCCGGCTGCGCCTGTTCTACGAGACCGCTGAGTATTTCCGCGTCGCCGAGCGCGACGGCAACCTGGCCGGTTTCCTGATCGGCTTCGGCAGCGCCAGCCAGCACGACAGCAGCAACTTCGCCTGGTTCAAGCAGCAGCTGGACACCCCGTTCTTCTACATCGACCGCATCGTGGTCGCCAGCCGCCGTCGTGGCGGCGGTGTCGGCCGTGCGTTCTATGCCGATGCACAGAGCTTTGCCGAACTGCGCTACCCGCAGATGACCTGCGAAGTGTTCCTCGACCATGGTGCCGATGCCGCCCTGCTCTTCCACGGCAGCTTCGGCTTCCGCGAACTGGGCCAGAACACCATGCCCCACGTCGACGTGCGCGCCAGCATGTTGGCCAAGGAGCTGTGCAGCTACCCGTGGGTGCAGGAGACCTACGGCGGCAAGCTGCCGGATGTGGCATGGACACGCGCCCGGCAGCTGCCGGCGCAGGCACAGCGGCCGACGGGGACCTGAGCGTGGCGGTGAATTTCGATTACGAACAGGCCGGTGAACTGAAGATCGGCCAGGTGGGCATCGCCAACCTTCGCATCCGTACCCTTGATGTCGAACGCCTCGTGCAGGAAATGCGCGAGCGCGTGACCCGCGCGCCGAAGCTGTTCGGCCGGGCCGCGGTGATCCTCGACTTCGGCGGCCTGAGCCAGGTGCCGGACGTGACCACCGCACAGGCGCTGGTCGACGGCCTGCGCAGCGCCGGCGTGCTGCCGGTAGCGCTGGCCTACGGCACCAGTGCGGTCGACCTGCTCTCGCAGCAGCTCGGGCTGCCGCTGCTGGCCAAGTTCCGCGCCCAGTACGAGCGCGCCGAGGCCGAAGCCGCGCCGCCGCCACCCGCACCGGAGCCGCGCCGCGCGGTGCGTGCCGAGCCGAAGCCGGCCCCAGCCACACCGGTGGCCAAGGTCGCCGATGCCGCAGCGCCGCAGCCGGGCCGTATGCAGCTGGGCAACGTGCGTTCGGGCCAGCAGCTGTACGCGGAGAACTGCGACCTGACCGTGATGGCCACGGTCGGCGCCGGCGCCGAGGTCATCGCCGATGGCAGCATCCATATCTACGGCACCCTGCGCGGCCGCGCGCTGGCAGGGGCCCAGGGCAACACCGCGGCACGCATCTTCTGCCGCGATTTCCATGCGGAACTGGTCGCCATTGCAGGCCACTACAAGGTACTGGACGATGTCCCGGACAACCTGCGCGGCAAGGCCGTGCAGGTGTGGCTGGAACAGGACCAGGTCAAGATCGCTGCGCTGGACTGACGCAGCCCCCCAACAGAATCATCAGGAGAAGTCCTTTGGCTGAAATCATCGTAGTCACCTCCGGCAAGGGCGGCGTCGGCAAGACCACTTCCAGCGCAAGCCTGGCCTGCGGCCTGGCGCGGCGCGGCAAGAAGGTGGCGGTGATCGACTTCGACGTCGGCCTGCGCAACCTCGATCTGATCATGGGCTGCGAACGCCGCGTGGTGTACGACTTCGTCAATGTCGTGCACGGCGAAGCCACCCTCAAGCAGGCCCTGATCAAGGACAAGCGCTTTGAGAACCTGTACGTGCTGGCCGCGTCGCAGACCCGCGACAAGGATGCACTGACCCAGGAAGGCGTGGGCAAGGTGCTGAAGGATCTGGCCGCCGACGGCTTCGACTACATCATCTGCGACTCCCCGGCCGGCATCGAGAAGGGCGCCTTCCTGGCGATGTACTTCGCCGACCGTGCGGTGGTGGTGGTGAATCCGGAAGTGTCTTCGGTGCGCGACTCGGACCGCATCATCGGCCTGCTCGACTCGAAGACCCACAAGGCCGAGTCCGGCCAGGACGTGCCGGCCTTCCTGCTGCTGACCCGCTACACCCCGGTGCGCGTGGAAAGCGGCGAGATGCTGAGCATCGCCGACGTCGAGGAAGTGCTGGGCCTGAAGGCGATCGGCGTGATCCCCGAGTCCGGCGACGTGCTCAACGCCTCCAACAAGGGCGAGCCGGTCATCCTGGATGTCGAATCCGCTGCCGGCCAGGCGTATGACGACGCCGTCGCGCGCATCCTCGGCGAAGAACGCCCGATGCGCTTCACCAACGTCGAGAAGAAGGGCTTCTTCAGCAAGCTGTTCGGAGGGTAAGCATGGGCCTGTTTGATTTCCTCAAAGCGAAGAAGACCACCGCCGAAACCGCCAAGAACCGCCTGCAGATCATCATCGCGCAGGAACGCAGCAACCGTGGTGGCCCGGACTACCTGCCGCTGCTGCAGCGCGAGCTGCTGGAAGTGATCAAGAAGTACGTGAACATCGACGTCGATGCAGTGAAGGTCGACCTGGTGAAGGATGGCCAGCACGATGTGCTGGACATCTCCGTGGCGCTGCCGGAAGGCCCGGACAAACCCTGATCCCCTGCCCCGCCCGTGCCTGCATGGGCGGGGCCGCATGACGCATGACCGACACCACGCCCGAACCGAACGTCACCCGCGTCGGCGATATCGCCTTCGCCGATGCGCAGCGCCTGCTCGCCGCGCATGGCCTGCTGCTGCATCACGTGGCGGACGGCGAGCCGATTCCCGGCAGCTACTGGGGCGAGCCCGAGGCCGGCATCATCGCCAGCAACGTGTACGTACGCAACGACACCCCCGTGCATTCGATGCTGCACGAAGCCTGCCACCTGATCGTATTGCCGCCGGAGCGGCGCGCGCAGGTGCACACCGATGCCACCGATTCAGTGCCGGAAGAAGATGCCACCTGCTACCTGCAGATCGTGCTGGCCGCACGGCTGCCCGGTGTCGGCAGCCAGCAGCTGATGGCCGACATGGATGCGTGGGGCTACACGTACCGGCTGGGGTCTACCCAGGCATGGTTCGAACAGGATGCCGGAGACGCAAAGGCGTGGTTGATCGAGCGCGGATTGCCGGTAGCGTAAAGCCGGCAGTGTCGGCCGCTGGCCGGCACCCTCCCATCACCCCTGCCCCGCCAGTGCGCGCAGGGTGATGCCGACGATATAGGCCAGATAGGTGCCGGTGGCGTAGCCCATCGTGCCCAACAGCACGCCGACCGGCGCCAGTGCCGGATGGAACGCCGCCGCCACCACCGGGGCCGAGGCCGGGCCACCGATGTTCGACTGCGAACCGATGGCGAAGTAGAAGAACGGCACTTTCAGCAGCTTGCCCAGGCACCACAGCAGCACAATGTGCACGCTGATCCAGACGATGCCCAGCAGGAACAGCCACGGCCGATCCAGCAACGCAAGCAAGTCCATCTGCATGCCGATGCAGGCGATCAGGAAATACAGCAGCAGCGAACCCAGCCGCGAGGCGCCCGCGCCTTCCAGGGTGCGCGCACGGGTGAAACTCAGGCCCAGGCCCAACGTGGTCGACAGCACCACCACCCACACGAACGGTGCGTCCAGGCTGAACTGCGCGGCCCAACTGACGTTCGCCTTGAACCAGGCCGCCAGGGGCGCCCCGATCGCGTGTGCAAGACCGACACCGCCGAAGGCCACCGCCACGATCAGCATCAGGTCGGTGAGGCTGGGAATGCGCTCGTGCTCGGCCTGGAAGCGCGCGATGCGCTCCTTCAGCTCATCGATGGCCGAGGTGTCGGCGCCACTGCGTGCATCGATCTTCGCCGCGCGCCCAGCGAGGAAGATCAGTGCGGCCATCCACACATAGCCCACGCCGACATCGACCACCGCGAACTGGCCGAAAGTGGTGGCATTGACGTCGAACACTTCGCGCATGGCCAGCATGTTGGCACCGCCACCGATCCAGCTGCCCGCCAACGCGGCCATGCCGGCCCAGGTGTCGCCGGCCACGGTTTCCGGATGCACCGCGCGCATCAGCAGGAAGGCCACCACCGCGCCCAGCATGATGCTGGCCGAAGCGCCCAGATACATCAGCACCAGTTTTGGGCCAAGCCGCAGGATGCCCTTGATGTCCACTGCCAGGGTCAGCAGGATCAGCGCCGCCGGCAGCAGGATGTCGCGCGCGACCGGGTTGTAGAGCTTGGTGTTCTGCCCGTCGATGAGGCCGACGGTGTTGTAGATGCCGGGAATCAGGTAGCACAGCAGCAGTGCCGGCACGAAGGTGTAGAAGCGCTTCCACAGGCCCTGCTCGCGCGAGGCGGTCCAGAACACGGCGCCGAGGGTGGCGGCGATCAAACCGAAGACGACGATGTCGTTCTGGATCAGGGCAGTCGAAGGCATGCATGCGCTCATGTAGCGCCGAGCCATGCTCGGCTGCTGTTGGCGGGAAGGGAAGCACAAAGCAGCCGAGCATGGCTCGGCTCTACAAAAGGCAGAGCGCCGCCCCGGTGGGGGGGCGGCGCCAGACCGGCTTATTCGCCGATGTGCTGCTTCAGCCAGGCATTGACGGTGTCGTGCCACAGGATGCTGTTGTTCGGCTTCAGCACCCAGTGGTTTTCGTCCGGGAAGTACAGGAACTTCGACTCGATGCCCTGGCGCTGGGCGGCGGTGAACGCGGCCAGGCCCTGCTCGACCGGAATGCGGAAGTCCTGCTGGCCGTGGATCACCAGGATCGGCTTCTTCCAGTCCGCCACGTGGTTGACCGGGTTGAACTTCTCGTAGTTCGCCGCCTTCTGGTACGGGGTACCGCCCTGCTCCCACTCGGTGAACCACAGTTCTTCGGTGGCGTAACCCATCATGCGCTGGTCGAACACGCCGTCGTGGTTGACCAGGCACTTGAACGGGCTGTTCCAGTTGCCGGCGATCCAGTTGACCATGAAGCCGCCGTAGCTGGCGCCCAGCGCACAGGCCTTGTCACCGTTGAGGAAGGAATACTTCTTCAGCGCTGCGTCCCAGCCCTTCTGCAGGTCTTCCAGCGGGCGGTCGCCCCAGTGCTGGCTGATCGCATCGGTGAAGGCCTGGCCGTAGCCGGTGGAGCCGTGGAAGTCGATCATCACGACCGCGTAGCCTTGGCCCGCGTAGGTCTGCGGGTTCCAGCGGTAGCTCCAGCCATTGCCGAAGCTGCCCTGCGGGCCGCCGTGGATCAGGAACGCCACGGGGTAGGACTTGCCTTCCTGGTAGTTGTGCGGCTTGACCACGTAGCCGTGCACGGTGTCATTGTTCCAGCCCTTGAACTCGAACTGCTCGTAGTCGCCGAAAGACACGTCCTTCAGCACGTCTCCAGCGGCCGGGGTCAGCGCGCGCAGCTCGCCGATCGGCTGGCCCGCGGCCGGGAGCAGGCCGACCAGCACTTGGTCGTTGCTCTTCAGGCTGTTGCGTGTGATCGCCACGCTGTTGCCGGCCACGTCGACTGCGGTAACGCTGCCGTCGCCGATCAGCCTGGTGGCCTTGCCGCTGGCCACGTCGATCTGGAACAACGGGTGCTCGCCGAGGTCATCGGCGGTGGTGTAGATGCTGGCGCCGTCGGCGGACAGGGTGATGCCACCGGCCGAACGGTCCCACTGCGGGGCGATCTCGCGGGTCTTGCCGCTGGCCAGGTCCATCGCCATCAGGCCGAAGCGGTCGGCCTCGAAGCCCGGGCGCTTCATCGCACGGTAGAACAGGGTCTTGCCGTCGGCGCTGAACACCGGGCCGGCATCCCAGGCCGGGTTGGACGCGGTCAGGTTGACCGGCGCCTGCTTGCCGGCAGCGTCAAAGCGGTACAGGTCGAAGTTGGTCGACCACGGCTCCTGCTTGCCGGCCACGCGGATGCTGGCCACCACGCTGGCGCCATCCGGCGACCACACGAAATCGTCATTGCCGCCGAACGGCTTGGACGGCGCATCACCATCAATGGTGGCGCTCAGCGCCGAAGCGCCCTTGACCGGGCCGGCCTTGGCGGCCGGCAGCGGCGCCACGAACAGGGTGTTGCGGCGGCCGTCGTTCCAGGTGTCCCAGTGGCGCACGAACAGCGAATCGAAGACCTTGCCGCTGGCCTTGGCGCCGGCAACGTCCTTGAGCTTCTTCTCGGTGCAGGCCAGGTCCGAGGCACAGGCCTGGAACACGCCGGCACTGAACAGCACGCGGTCGTCCTGCGGCGACACGTGGTAGCTGTCCACGTCGACCGCGAAATCGGTCAGCTGGCGCGGCGTGCCGCCGTTGAGCGGCTGGGCGTACAGCTGCTGGCTGCCGTTCTTGGCGCTGAGGAAATACACGGTCTGGCCATCGGCCGACAGCGAGGCCGAATTGACGCTCCAGCCGGCCGGGGTGATCTGCTTCGGCGGGGCCGCGTCACGGGTGCGCAGGTTGCGCGCGAACAGTGCGGTGGAGGCCTTCAGGTTGGCATCGACGCTGCGCTTGGCGAACACCACGGTGCCGCCATCAGCGGTCAGTACCGGCGCGGAGACGCGGTCCATCGCCACCATGTCGCGGACTTCCAGACCACGGGCAGCGGCAACGCTGGGCAGGGCGGCCAGCAGGCTCAGTGGCAGCAGGGCATGACGCAGTTTCATCGGGGTCTCCGCAGGACGGCAAAAGCCCGATGTTAGGCCCGTGCGGCTGGGGCTGCCAAGGCCATCGGTCATGGCCACCCGCGGAGGGTGGCTCCGCCGCCAGAACGAGCAAACCCCGCCGGAGCGGGGTTTGCGGGGGGACGGTAGTGCCGGCCGCTGGCCGGCACTACCCGTTGGAAAGGGATCCGCCCCCTTGGCATTACGCCACGGCGCGCTTGCCGGTGCGGTAGATCAGCCAGCCGACCAGGAACAGCACGGCCAGGCCGATCCACTGTGCGCCGGGCAGGTGGAACGGTACGGCCAGCACGTCTGCGCGGCTGCTGACCACGATCGGAATCGCGATGGCGATGCCCATCAGCGCCTCGCCGGTGATCAGGCCGGCGGCGAACAGCACGCCCGGCTTGTGCACGCGGTCGCGGCCCTCTTCGTCATCGGCGCGCACCTTGTGGAAGCGCTCGACCAGGTAGGCGATCAGGCCACCGAGGAAGATCGGCACCATCAGCTCCAGCGGCAGGTAGATGCCGATGGCGGCGGCCAGCACCGGCACGCGGAAGCGGGCGTTGCGCGCCTTCAGCCAGCTGTCGATGGCGATGATGGCGGCGCCGACCACGGCACCGATGCCGATGAAGGTCCACGGCAGTTCGCCACCGAACAGGCCCTTGGCCACCGAGGCCATCAGGTTGGCCTGCGGCGCGGCCAGTGCGTTCGGGTGCAGCTCGGACTTGACGCCGATGCCGTAGGCGGTGGCCAGCAGGTTCAGCACCGGGGCCATGATCAGCGCGCACGAGAACGCGCCGATGCCCAGCATCAGCTGCTGCTTCCACGGGGTGGCACCGACGATGTAGCCGGCCTTGAGGTCCTGCAGGTTGTCTCCGCCGACCGCGGCGGCGCAGCACACCACCGCGCCGATCATGATCGCGGCCACCGCCCCCAGCGGCGCACCGCCGGCACCGACCGGCTTCAGGCCATCTGCGCCGAGCAGCACGACCAGCACGGCCGAGGCGAACAGGATGGTGGAGATGGTGATGCCCGAGACCGGGTTGTTGGACGAGCCGATCAGGCCGGCCAGGTAGGCCGAGACCGACACGAACAGGAAGCCGGCGACGATCATGATGAGGGTCATCGGGATCGACACGTGCCACTGGCCGACGATGGCCTGGTACAGGGCCAGCAGCGGCAGCACGAAGGCCACCAGCGCGACCAGCATCCACTTCATCGGCAGGTCGCGTTCGGTGTGGGCCAGCACCGGGCCGCCACTCTTGCGGGCCGCGGCAAAACCGCTCTTGACGCCGTTGAGCAGCGACTTGCGCAGCGAGATCAGGGTCCAGATGCCACCGATCAGCATCGCGCCGACGCCCAGGTAACGCATCTTCGCGCCCCAGATGGCGAACGCGGCTTCGGTGGACGAAGCGGTGGCCACCGATGCGGCCAGCGCCGGATCGGTGTTCATGAAGAACGCCTGGTAGATCGGGATGGCGATGTGCCAGGTCAGGATCGAGCCGGACACCACCACGATGCCGACGTTGAGGCCGACGATGTAGCCCACGCCCAGCAGCGCTGGCGACAGGTTGGTGCCGATGAAGGCGGTGACCTTGGAGCTGCCGACATAGGCCGAGGTGGCCCAGGCGTCCGGGATCAGGCGCATGCCGCTTTCCGCGGCCAGCTTCACGAACGCACCGATCACCGCCGACAGGCCGAGGATCTTCAGGCCCGGGCCCGGGTTCTCACCGGCCTTGAGCACTTCGGCCGCGGCCTTGCCTTCCGGGAACGGCAGCGGGTCTTCAACGATCATCGAACGGCGCAGCGGCACCGAGAACAGCACGCCCAGCAGGCCACCCAGGCCGGCGATGCCCAGCACCCACCAGTACTTGAAGTCCGGCCAGTAGCCCATGATGACCAGCGCCGGGATGGTGAAGATGACACCGGCGGCGATGGACGAACCGGCCGAGGCGCCGGTCTGCACGATGTTGTTTTCAAGGATGGAGCCACCGCCCAGCAGGCGCAGCACGCCCATGGAAATCACCGCGGCGGGAATGGCGGTGGCGATGGTCAGGCCTGCGAACAGACCGAGGTAGGCGTTTGCGGCCGACAGCACCACCGCCAGCACGATGGCCAGGGCCACTGCGCGGAAGGTGAGCTGCTTGGGCGCAGCGTCGTGGTTCATGGAAGCCCCTGCTGGCAAAAAATCCCTGCCACGCTAGCGTTCAGGGCAGAGCAAGTCCAGCGTGCCAAAGGATGGGGTCGGCTGCTGCAGTGCAACGGCCGCGGGCGTGCACAGGCAACCGGCCGATGCAGCAAAGCCGGACTGGCTGCCCCGCAAATGATATGTTATATCTTTATGTTGTATCCAGCCGTTGCTCCGCATGCCCCCTTCCCCCTCCCTCCGGCTGGCCTCCATCGACCAGCTGCGCGGCACCGTGATGCTGCTGATGCTGCTCGACCACGTGCGTGAGACCTTCTTCCTGCAGCACCAGGTCGGTGACCCGATGGACGCGGCCAGCGTGTCCCCTGCCCTGTTCGCCTGCCGCCTGCTGGCGCATCTGTGCGCGCCTGTATTCGTGCTGCTCACCGGCCTGTCGGCGTGGCTGTACGGCCAGCGCCAGGCCGACCCGCGCCGGGCCACGGCCGCCTTCCTGCTCAAGCGCGGCCTGTTCCTGGTGGTGCTGGAACTGACCCTGGTGAGCTTCGCCTGGACCTTCCAGTTCCCGCCGGACACGCTGTACCTGCAGGTGATCTGGGCCATCGGGCTGAGCATGATCGCGCTGGCCGGCCTGTTGTGGCTGCCGCGCCCGGTCCTGCTGGTGCTGGGCGTGCTGCTGGTGGCCGGCCACAATCTGTTCGATGGGGTGCGGGTGGAAGGGAATGGCGTACTGGCCGTGCTGTGGAAGGTGCTGCACCAGCGCGACTGGATCGACGCAGGGGTGATGCGCCTGCGCACCTCCTATCCGGTGCTGCCGTGGATCGGGGTGATCGTGCTGGGCTACCTGATGGGTCCGTGGTTCGCCCGCGACCGCGACCCGGCGCAGCGCCAGCGCTGGCTGCTGTGGGCCGGGCTGGGTGCGCTGGCCGCGTTCGCCCTGCTGCGCCTGGCCAACGGCTATGGCGAAGCGCCGTGGCAGTACCAGGACAGTGCGCTGCGCACTTGGATGAGCGTGTTCAACGTGACTAAGTACCCACCGTCGCTGCAGTTCCTGCTGCTGACCCTGGGCATCGGTCTGGTGCTGCTGCGCCTGTATGAGTGGGCGCCGCTGGCCCGCGCCCTGCAACCGCTGGCCGATATCGGTGCAGCGCCGATGTTCTTCTACCTGCTGCATCTGTACGTGCTGAAGCTGCTGTACCTGGTCGCGCTGGCGACCTGGGGGCCGACTCATGGCAGCCTGTATGCGCTGGATTCGGTGGCCGGCCTGCTGCTGGTGGCCTGTGCGCTGGCGGTGGCGATGTACCCACCGACGCTGCTGTTCGGCCGGTTCAAGGCGCGCCGGCGCGATCTGGCCTGGCTGCGGTACCTGTAAACGGTAGCGCCGGACCATGCCCGGCGTTGCGTAGTGCCGCCGGGCATGGCCCGGCGCTGCCCGGCGCGTGCCTGCGGCACGCGCCTATAATCCGCCGATGGATTCCACCGCGATTGCTTCCGACGACTTCCTCGGCCACCCGAAAGGCGTCTACGTCTGCTTCTTCACCGAAATGTGGGAGCGCTTCTCCTTCTACGGCATGAAGGCGCTGCTGCTGCTGTACCTGACCAAGTACCACCTGTTCGGCGACAAGGCCGGCCTGGACCTGCTCGGTGCCTACGGCGGCCTGGTCTACTGCATCCCGGTATTCGGCGGCATGCTGGCCGACCGCTGGCTGGGCATGCGCCGGGCGGTGCTGTTCGGCGGCATCCTGCTGGTGCTTGGCCACCTCGGCATGGCCTTCGAGGGCCACGCGGCGTACCGGGTCAACGGTGAAGTGGTGCGTGATACCTCGGCGCTGGCGGTGACCTACCTGTCGCTGGCGCTGATCATCGTGGGCGTGGGCTTCCTGAAGCCGAACATCTCCACCATCGTCGGCAAGCTGTACGCCAAGGACGATCCGCGCCGCGATTCGGGCTTCTCATTGTTCTACGCCGGCATCAACCTGGGCGCGTTGTTTTCCTCGCTGGTGTGCGGTTTCCTCGGCGAGGCCTATGGCTGGAAGTACGGCTTCGGTGCCGCAGGCATCGGCATGCTGGCTGGCCTGGCGATGTTCCTGTGGGGCCAGAAGTACCTGCAGGGCCACGCCGAACCGCCACAGCCGGCTGCGCTGAAGCAGAAGGTGCTCGGCCTGCCGCGCGAATGGCTCATTTATCTGTGCGCGGTGCTCGGCGTGCTGCCGGTGGCGTGGCTGATGTGGGCGGCCGGCAACGGCGCGTTCGCACTGGGCGGCGAAATCAGCCTGGCGTTGATGCTGATGCTGGTGGTGCTGGGCGGCGTGCTGGTCTGGTTTGCCTGGTTCACCGGCACGAAATGCACGCCGGTGCAGCGCCAGCAGATGATCGCGCTGATGGTGCTGATCTTCATGGCGCTGGTGTTCTTCACGATGTACGAGCAGTCCTATGGCTCGTGGGTGACCTTCACCGATCGCCTGCTGACCAAGGACATCGTGCCGGCGCTGGTGATCACCGGTGGCACCCCGCTGCCGTGGTCGATCATCTCGCTGCTGCTGGCCCCACTGGGCTTCGTGGTCAGCGCGCGGTTGTCCGAGCGCCGTCCGGGTTCGTCGGCGCCGCGCACCTTCTTTGCCGCCATCGTCGTGCTGATGCTGGTGCTGCTGGTGCGTGACTGCCTGGTGATTCCGCAGACCGCTGGCTCGCTCACCTATCTTGGTGGCCTGTTCCTGGTGCTCCTGGCGCCGGCCTTCGCCGCACTGTGGACGTGGATGGATCGCCGCGGCTGGGAGCCGGGCAAGCCGGTGAAATCGGCCTGGGGCCTGGTGATCGGTGCGCTGTCGTTCGTGCCGCTGGCGCTGGCGGCTCAGCAGGTGGGCGCCACCGGCGAGATGGCCAGCGTGTGGTGGCTGGTGTTGGCCTACTTCCTGCTGGCCAGTGGCGAGATGTGCCTGTCGCCGGTCGGCCTGTCGGCGGTGACCCAGCTGGCGGTGCCGCGGGTGATGAGCCTGATGATGGGCACCTGGTTCCTGGCCACCGCGTTCTCGGAAACGCTGGCCGCGCTGTTCGGCAAGCTGGCCGCGATCGAGGTGCCGGAGGGCGAATCACTGGACATGGTGGCCGCGGCCGGTGCCTACGCGCACTTGTTCTGGCTGCTGATGTGGATCGGCCTGGGCTGCGCGCTGGCCGCCTTCATCGCGGCACCGCTGCTGAAGCGGATGATGCACGGGGTCAAGTAAGCCCAAACGCAGGCGGGAGCCGGCACGGCGGATGAAGCATCCGCCGCTCTTTGCGCTACGGCGCCTTGCCCTTGCTGCCCGCTGCCGTCGCCGTCTTGCCGCCGAGGCTGCGCGACAGGAACGCCAGCAGCTTGCCGTAGTACTCGCTGCGATGGGCTTCGGTATAGAAGCCGTGCCCTTCGGTCTTGTAGTACAGGCTTTCCACCGGCGTACCGGCACGCTTGAGCGCCGCTTCCATGCGCTCGGAGTGCAGGATCGGCGCGCGCTTGTCTTGACCACCGGCCGCCAGGAACACCGGCACCTTGATCCGATCCGCCAGGTTCACCGGCGAGACCGCAGCCAGCGTGGCCGGATCACCCAGCCACTCGCGCAGGTAGGTCATGCCCGCCGCGCGGTCCTGGATGTCGCCGTCAGCAAACATCAGCGGCAGGTCGTAGACGCCCACATAGCCGGCCGCGCACTGGTACAGGCCCGGCTCGAGCGCGGCGCCCATCAGCGCCGAATAGGCACCGTAGCTGGCACCATAGATGCAGATGCGGTCCTTGTTGGCGATGCCCTGAGCAATGGCCCAACGGGTGGCATCAGTGACATCGTCCTGCATTGCCCGGCCCCACTGTTTCTGTGCTGCGTGGCTGTGGGCACGGCCATAGTTGCCGGAGCCGCGGAAATTGATCTGCAGCACGGCGTAGCCGGCAGCGGCCAGCAACTGGTTCTCGTGATCGAAACTACCGTTGTCGAACACCCCGATCGGCCCACCATGCGGCACCACCACCATCGGCAGATCCCGGCCGGTACTGCCGTGTGGGACTGTCAGGAATCCATGGAGCTGCAACCCATCGCGCGCCTTGAGCAGGACCGGCCGCACCGACGCCGTGGTCTGCGGGTCGATCCATTCGCTGCGCGCCATCAGGAAGCGCGCCTGGTTGCGGTCACGGTCGTACAGGTAGAACTCACCCGGATTGGAACCGGACCCGGTTTCCACCAGCAGGCGGCGACCGTCTCGGGTACTGGAGGTAACGAACACTGCACGCCCAGGGAAGGCCGCTTCCAGGCTGCGGTACAACCGCGCCTCGTCCGAGTTTTCGTCGAAGAACCGGGTATGCGCAGTGTTTCCCAGGAACAGCGCGCCGACCGGCACGGTGCTGCCCGGGCGGTGGATCAGTCGCGCCGGATCGACGACCTCGTCGCGCAGCACGACCTTGCGCTCCTGCGTGGCTGGGTTCCAGCTGACGATGGCATCGGGGCCGCTGGGCTGCTCGCTGAGCAGGTAGGCCAGCTGACCGTCGGCGGAAAAGCCCAGCGCCGCCTCGCCGCGACCACTGCGTTTCTCATCATTGACCAGCACCCAGTCGCCACCGTTGCGGTGGTAGAGCCGTCGGACGTTATCGGTACCGACGCCCTGGACGAAACGCACGTCGCCTCGGGCATCCACCACATAGGAGGCACCCGGCATCGGCGCGCGGGCCAGCAGGCGCTGCTTGCCGCTTGCCAGTTCAAGCTGGGCCGCATAGCCATTGGCGTCCAGCCGCGATCCACCCACCGCGATGACCACGTGGGCATCATCGCCGGGCAAGGCGTCACTGAGGAAGGCCGCAGCCGACGTCCGGTACTTGGGCCGCACGCGCAGGCCAAGATCGCGGTAGCCCACCAGTAATTCCGGTCGCCCGGTGCGCGCATCCAGTGTCAGAAGCTCGCCGGTGGCCCAGGGCGCATCACGTGTGCCGAACTTCTGCGCCAGACCGAACATCACCTGATCGTTGTTGACCCAGTGCATGTTGAAGACATGCGAATTGAGTGGTGGGCGCAGGTTACCCACCGGCGTGTTGTCGTCCGTACGAAGGATGATCACAGCGGTGAAGCCGTCCGCAGGCACGGTCGCGGCCAGATAGTCGCCCCCGGGAGACAGCATGACATCGCCGAACTTGTCCGCTCGCACATAGGCGCCCAGATCGATCGCAGCAGCCGTTCCACACCACAATCCCGCCACGATGATGGCGGTCAGCCAGCGCTTGTGCATCCTACTTCCCCCTGCCTGGCCCCCTTGTCCCGGCTGGCCGATTCTAGGCAGGCTGCCGCCCCGTCCGCCAGTGGCGCACAAAATCCGACGGCACCGTTGCCGGTGCCGTCGTTACCACTACCTTGGAGAGAGAGTCAGGACGTGGGTTCGGGGGGCGTGCGCCGGGTCAGTGGACCCCACGCACCGCCAACGTAAGGGCCAGGATGCTGAGGATCACCGCGATGGTGCCGTCGAGCACGCGCCAGGTACTGGGCTTGGTGAACAGCGGCGCCAGCAGGCGCGCGCCGAGGCCCTGCGCAGTCAGCCACAGGCAGCTGGCGGTGACCACGCCGGCAGCGAAGGCCATGCGGGCGTTGCCGAAGTTCTCGGCGATCGAACCGATCACCATCATGTCCAGCCAGAAGTGCGGGTTGATCAGCGAGAAGCCGACCGCGGCCATCAGCACCGCGCGGCGGCTGCCGTCGTCGCTGTCGACCTCACCCATGCCACCACCACCGGCGATCGCGCGGCGCGCCGACTTCATCGCGTACCAGGCCAGGAACGCCACACCGGTCCACAGCACGGCGGTGGTCAGCCACGGCAGCGCCGAGGTTAGCGTGCGCAGGCCTGCGACGCTGGCGAAGATGAAAATCGCATCGATGGCCGCACAGGTGGCGACCACCGGCACGATGTGCTTGCGCAGGATGCCCTGGCGCAGGATGAAGGCGCTCTGGGCGCCGACCACGGCGAACAGGCCGATGCCGGTGGCTGCACCAGAGAACCAGGCACCGAGGCCGGTGCTGGCGGAGATGACCGAGAACATGGGATTCACTGCCTTGTATTGCTTGGGGGGACGGTGCCTCGCGAAGGCGGACAGCACCGGAACGGGCGCCATTGTCGCGCCGCAACATGGAAAAGACGAGCTAAACTTCCTAAACCAACATTAGTGGAGCTTAATTCGATGCGCATCGATCATGCCCAGCTGCGCGCCCTGGCCGCGGTGATCCGCGAAGGCAGCTTCGACCGCGCCGCGCAGTCCCTGAATGTCACGCCCTCGGCCATCTCGCAGCGGGTCAAGGCGCTGGAGGACCGGATCGGCCGCCTGCTGGTCAAGCGTGGCACCCCGGCCACCGCCACCGCCGAGGGCCAGTTGCTGGTGCAGCTGGCCGAGCAGACCGCCCTGCTGGAACACGATGCGCTGCACCGCATGGGCCTGGCCGATGAGGACCTGCCCCAGGCCAGCATCCCGGTGGCAGTGAACCACGACAGCCTGGAGACCTGGTTTCCGCAGGCCGCCTACCAGTTCGCGCAGACCACGGGCACTACCCTGGACCTGCGCGTGGAAGACCAGGACCACACGGTGGAGCTGCTGCGCCAGGGCACGGTGCTGGGCGCGGTGACCACGCTGGACGAGCCGGTGCAGGGTTGCCAGATCCACGCGCTGGGCAGCATCCGCTATGCGGCGACCTGCACCCCTGAGTTCCGCGAGCGCCATTTCGCCAAGGGCGTGACCGCGCAGGCGCTGGCGCAGGCCCCGGTGCTGGTGTTCAACCGCAAGGACGACATGCAGTCGCGCTTTGCCCGGCGCATGGCCGGCGACGACCTGCCCAGCACAGCGCCGACCTGGTGGATCCCGTCCACCCGCGCTTTCGTGCAGGCCAACCTGGGCGGCATGGGCTGGACCATGAACCCCCTGCCGCTGGTGAAGCGGCACCTGGACGCCGGCCGCCTGGTCTACGTGCGGCAGCGCGCGTGGGAGGATGTGCCGTTGTACTGGCAGCACTGGAAGGGCGACGTGCAGACCATGGCCCTGCTGACCCGCGCGGTGCTGGATGCCTCCTCGGCGTTGATCCGGCGCAAGCGCTGAGCGGCGCTCCATCCAATCTCCATCAAGCCTCCACACCGGTTCCATGCCCGATGAGGATACTGGTGGGCCGATCTTTACAAGGATGTCCGGCATGCCCATAGCCGTGCGCGCTGCCCGCCCCGAGGATGCCGCTGCGTGCATCGACTTGCGCGGGCGTACCCGCGAGAACGCCTTCGATGCCGCGCAGCTGGCGGAGCTGGGCATCACCCCTGAAAGCTGGGCCGCGGGCATCGCCGAGGGCGCTTCGATCGGCCGCGTCGCCTGGGAGGGCGAACGCATGGTGGGCTACTGCTTCGCCGACCGCGACAGCGGCGAGGTGCTGGTGCTGGCCCTTTTGCCGGACTACGAAGGCCGCGGCATCGGCCGTCAGCTGCTGCAGGAAGTGGTCAGCCGGGCCCGCGATGCCGGGCACCAGCGCCTGTTCCTGGCCTGTTCGGCCGATCCGCGCTCGCGCTCGCACGGCTTCTACCGCCGGCTGGGCTGGCGACCCACCGGCGAGCTCGATGACGCCGGCGATGAAATACTGCAGCTGCCTTGATACCCGCTGGCCGGTTGGTCGAAGCAACGTGCCTGGAGAACGCCGGCGGCCGACTCAGCGCGGCGGGCTGCCGGCCGGGTCGGTGATGTGCAGTTCGCTGCTGACGATGCGGGCCTGACCGCCGCGTACACCGGGTGTCAGGTTGATGCTGAACACCGCCGACACGTCGATCGGGCGCAGGGCGAAACGGCTGATCTCCGACGGCAGGATGCGCCATGGGAAACGGAAGGACTGCCCCGGCCGCAGCGTCTGCGGCGACTTCAGCAGGCGCGCATCGGGCGGGTTGATGGCCAGCGACGTTTCCTTGCCGGAATGACGGTCCACCAGCTTCACGCTGGGGCCGCGCCGACGGTAGAACTCAGCCGGCACCTGCACGTCCGCGCTGCCGGCATTGTGCAGCTCCAGTTCCACGCGGATGTCCTCGCCGAGGAAGTGGCAGGCGGCGTTGTCGATGCAGCGCACGTGGAGTTCGATCATGGCGGGCGTTTCCTGGCTGGATGCGGTGAATGGCATGGCGGCAAGCACGAGGGCGAGCGGCATCATGAGACGGTGCATGTGATCTCCCTGGCGATCTCGCGGGTCAGCAGTTCCTGTACCTCGCGTCCAATGTTGTAACAGTGGCGCGGCCGCGTCACGCTGCAGTCCACGCTGGACATGATGGTCGCCAGCGGGTCGGTGTCCTCGCGGAATTCCGGCGCATGCACCTCTTCGGTATCCAGCGCACCGCTGGGGAGGAAGAACTTCACGATGGCATCGTTTTCCACGGCCGCATCATCGTACTCGTCCGGCAGACCCAGGCAGTGCCCATATTCATGTGCGTAGGTCCACGGCGTGGTGTCCACCGACGCATGGATGACGCTGCCGCTGACCATCTCGCGTTCGTAGACATCGTGCAGCAGCACCGAGTAGTCCTGCCCGCTGTCGACAAAATCGATGTCATAACGCACGGGGAAGGACCGCGTGCCACACTGGGGATCGGCCACGGTGATGGTGAACTGGTTGTTCCAGTGCCGGTTGATTCCGTCGCGCAGGCGCCGTTTCGCCTCGGCCACCTGAGCGGCACTGACGCGCCCATGGGTGGTTACCCGGAAGCGGCTGGTGACCACGATGTCGCCCCCGCTCTTGAGCGGCACGTCGATGCGGAAGCTGGCGTGCAGCTCGTACTCGTATTGCGTGCCATCGGGCGCATGGGCCTCGAAATAGCGTCCGTCCGGCGACTGCGACACGTGGGTGGAATGATCCTTCACCCAACACTGCGGCGCCTGGGTGCCCGGTGGCGCGAAGCCCGGTGTCTGCAGCTGCGGCTTCTTCAGCAGGGCCTTGGCCGCCGATGCCACCGCGGCCAAGGCCGCGCCACCACCACCACCGCCACCGCCACCCACCACGTGCGCCCGCGCCTGCTTGCCGGCCATCAGTGCGCAGCCACAACTGGCCTTGTCGCCATCGCGTGCAACCGGCTGGCCGTCGATGACCAGAGTGCTGTCACCGGACACGATGGAACCCGGCCCGTGGCGGGCGCAGATCACCCGGTCGCCGACGCGTGCCACGGCGCGGCCTTCGATGTCGGTGTGCGGGGAACCTGTCAGTACCGAACCGCCCGTCTGCAGGGCGTCACCTACCACGATCAGCATCCGTGACATCGTCATCCGGCCCCTCCGTGGCCGTGTACCTGTGCGTGAACAGCCCGGCAGTTTACCCGGACAGCTCCGGCAACAGGATGATGCATTGCACAAAAGCAGGGCCGATTCCGATTAGAATCATCGCCAGGATGCTGCAAGGCGTTGTTTCTTCACGCCCTTTCCCTGCTCCATGCGCATCCTCAACTCCTCCCCTCCGCCAACGATCCCGCCCCCATGAAGAAATTTGGCAAGGCTCTGCTCGCCCTGCTCGTGCTGCTGTTGCTGGCCGCCGCGCTGTTCCTGTACTGGCCGCTGACCCAGCGCTCGGTGCCCGCCGCCAGCAACGACAAGCCCGTCGACGTTGTGCTGGTCGGCGCCGGCATCATGAGCATCACCCTGGCGACCTACCTGCAGGAACTGCAGCCGGACTGGAACATCCAGGTCTACGAACGCCTCGACAGCGTCGCCGGTGAAAGCTCCGACGGCTGGAACAATGCCGGCACCGGCCACTCGGCGTTCGCCGAACTGAACTACACCCCGGAACTGCCCGACGGCAGCATCGAGACCAAGCGCGCGGTCGGCATCGCCGAATCGTTCGAGGTCTCGCGCCAGTTCTGGTCGCACCAGGTCAAGGAAGGCCGGCTGAGCCAGCCCAGCGACTTCATCAACCCGACCCCGCACATGAGCTTCGTCTGGGGCGATGACAACATCGCCTACCTGCACAAGCGCCAGCAGGCCCTGGTGAAGAACCCGCTGTTCTACGGCATGCAGTACTCGGAAGATCCGGCGCAGATCAGGCAGTGGGCCCCGCTGCTGATGGAAGGCCGTGACCCGAAGCAGAAGGTTGCCGCGACCTGGATGCCGCTCGGTACCGACGTCAACTTCGGCGTGATCACCCGCCAGCTGACCACCGGGCTGCAACGCAGCCCGAACTTCAGCCTGCACCTGAACCACGAAGTGAGCGCGCTGCGACAGAACGCCGACAAGAGCTGGAACGTGACGGTGAAGGATCTCAAGGCCGGCACCGAGTCCACCACCCACGCCCGCTTCGTGTTCATCGGTGCCGGTGGCGCCGCGCTGAAGCTGCTGCAGATGTCGGGCATTCCGGAGTCGAAGGATTACGCCGGCTTCCCGGTCGGCGGTCAATTCCTGGCCTTCCAGGGCCAGGACGTGACCTCGCGCCACGGCGTGAAGGCCTATGGCATGGCCGAAACCGGGTCGCCGCCGATGTCGGTACCGCACCTGGATGCGCGCAAGCTGGACGGCAAGCCGGTGGTCCTGTTCGGGCCGTTCGCGCTGTACAGCACCAAGTTCCTCAAGCACGGCTCGTGGTGGGACCTGTACTCCTCGGTCACCCACAACAACGTCGGCCCGATGCTGGAAGTAGGCAAGGACAACCTGGACCTGGTGCAGTACCTGATGGGCCAGGCGCGCCTGAACGATGCCGATCGCCAGGCCGAGCTGGTCAAGTACTTCCCCAACGCCAAGCCGGGCGACTGGAAGCTGGTGACCGCCGGCCAGCGCGTGCAGATCATCAAGCGTGATCCGCTGAAGGGCGCGGTGCTGCAGTTCGGTACCGAGATCGTGACCGACAAGGACCACACTCTCGCCGCCCTGCTCGGCGCTTCGCCGGGCGCGTCGACCTCGCCGCCGATCATGCTGGACCTGATGGCCAAGGCCTTCCCCGACCAGATGAAGGCCGGCTGGGAAGCGCGCCTGCGCGAGATCGTGCCGTCGTACGGGCGCAAGCTCAACGACAGCGCCGCGCTGACCAACGAGATCCGCACGCTGACCAGCCAGACCCTGCACCTGCCGTACCTGGAAGTGCCGGTGGACGCCAATGCGGCAGCGCCGGCTCCCGCCGTGATTCCGGCGCCGGCCAAGGAGAAGCGCAACGCCAACGAGGAACTGCAGGCGCTGTAAGCCTGCGCGTTCCTTGCGATGCAGACGGACGGCCACCTACGGGTGGCCGTTCGCGTTTGGGGACCGCTCCGTGCCGTAGGGCCGATTGCCCATAGCGAGAATTGTAATGTTGTTAAGAATTATTTACATTTAGATCCTGCGCGGTGACTGCGCCCCATCCAGATGGACCTGATGTGCCCGAAGCCGCCGCCCCGGGTGCTGGACGACTGTTGCCGCCCTTCCCCGCTTCCGAGCCTCGAGCCCCTCATGTCCCTGACCCTGCGTAACCGCTTGCCCCGCCGCGCGCTGCTGCCGGCTGCCCTGCTCTCGTCGCTGTCCCTGCTGGCCGCACCCGGTGCATTCGCTGCGGCCGATGGCGCCACCGATGCCAAGACCCTGGACCGGGTCAGCGTTCGCGCCGAACAGTCCGCACCGCCGTCGAGCACCACGCGCCTGCCGATCACCCTGCAGGAAACCCCGCAGTCCGCCACCGCGATCAGCCTGAAGCGCCTGCAGGACGAATCCCTGTTCAGCATCAACGATGTGCTGCGCACCGTCACCGGCGTCAGCGTGTCCTTCTATGACACCCAGCGCCCGCTGTACTACGCGCGCGGCTTCGCCATCACCGACTTCCAGGTCGACGGCATCCCGACCTACAGCGGTTCAACCAACCAGGAGTACGACACTGCCTTCTACGACCGCATCGAAGTGATCCGCGGCGCCAACGGCCTGCTCAGTGGCGCCGGCGTGCCGTCGGCCACGGTGAACCTGCTGCGCAAGCGTCCGGGCAAGGAATTCGATGCCTCGTTCGCGGTCAGCGCGGGCAGCTGGGACTATCGCCGCATGGAAGCGGACGTGACCGCGCCGCTGACCGATGACGGCCGCTTCCGCAGCCGCGTGGTCGCCGCCTATACCGATCGTGGCCTGTACTACGACCGCTACGACGAGAACAAGATGGCCGGCATGGCGGTGCTGGAAGGCGACGTCACCGACAGCACCACGATCACCCTCGGTTACCAGAGTCAGGACAACAACCCGACCGGCTCCACCTGGGGCACCGTGGCATTCTTCGACAACCAGGGCAACTTCGCGCATCTGGCGCGCTCGACCAACCTGTCGCCGAAGTGGAGCTACTGGAAGCGCGAGAGCAATACCGCGTTCGCCAACCTGGAACAGCGCTTCGGCGACGACTGGCTGCTGAAGATCAACACCGCCTACACTCGTGGCAACGTGCAGAACGTACGCCTGTACGGCACCGGCAACCCGGACCCGGTGAGCGGCTCGGGCATCTACCTGCGCGCCGCCGCCGGAGATTCCAAGGACACCCGCCGCAACGTCGACGCCTACCTGACCGGCACGTTCCCGCTGTTCGGCCGCGACCATGACCTGACGGTCGGTGCGCAGTGGTCGGACCTTGAAGGCACCACCAATACGCTGGCGCTGAACTACCCGCGCGATTGGGCCACCTGCGGTCGCGAGCGCTGCTACTACATTCCCAACGTCTTCAGCTGGGATGGCGATATCTCCGAGGTGACCTACACCCGCACCGGCGCGCGCCGCGTGGCCAGGACCACGCAGAGTGGCGTCTACCTGGCGACCCGCCTGCACCTGGCCGATCCGCTCTCGCTGATTGCCGGTGCGCGCCTGAGCCGCTGGCAGACCCTGAGCCGCTCCTACAACGCGGCCGGCGCCTATACCGGCACCAGCGGCGCCTACAAGGTCAGCGACGAAGTCACTCCGTATGTAGGCCTGGTCTATGACATCACCCCGAATGTGTCGGCCTACGCCAGCTATACCGAGATCTTCAATCCGCAGAACTACCGCGACCGCAATGACAACCTGCTGGCGCCGGTGCAGGGCTCCAACCTGGAGGCGGGCGTCAAGACGCAGTGGTTCGATGGCCGCCTGACCGCCAATGCCGCCGTGTTCGAGGCCAAGCAGGACAACTACGCGGTACGTGACATGAGCGTGCCGGAAGGCACGTTGAGCGATGGCAGCTCGGCCTATATCGGCATCAACGGCACCAAGGCGCGCGGCTGGGAAGTGGACGTCAACGGCGAGATCATGCCGGGCTGGACGATCAACGCCGGTTACACCCACGTCAAGGTCACCCGTGCCGCCACCGACCTGCTGTACGCCAACCCGCCCGAAGACCTGCTGCAGCTCAATACCCAGCTGCAGCTGCGCGGCGCGCTGGAGCGCCTCAGCATCGGCGGCGGCGTGCAGTGGCAGAGCAAGGTGCAGGGCTACAACATCGCCTATCCGCTGGGTGGGACGGTCACGGTGAGCCAGCCGGCGTACTCGCTGGTGCAGTTCAACGCCAACTACCGCATCAGCGACAACTGGACCGCGACGCTGAGCGTGCGCAACGCGCTGGACAAGAGCTACTGGGCGAACCTGGACTACAACAACTACGGCGAGCCGCGCTTCGTGTCGGCCAGCCTGCGCTGGAAGTTCTGAGGCAGGCAGGATTGCCGGGCTGCGCCCGGCACCTTGTAGAGTCGAGCCATGCTGGACTGCCTTTCGATCAGGCACCGCGGCGTTGGAGCGAAGCGCAGTCGAGCATGGCTCGACTCTACAGAAATCTCAATCGCTGCAGCTGCCGCCACCGTCACTGCTGCCGCCGTCGCTTCCACAATCGAAGCTGCTGTAGCTGTGATGGCTGTGGCTGTCGCCGGAATACCCTCCGGAGCTGTCGTAGCTTGTGCCCCCCTCCCCGCGGCTGCTCGAGCCATCGGCGGTGGCCACCGCCACGCACAGGATCGCGCCCACCAGCGGCAGCAACCAGACCAGCAGCAGCTGCACCGCCCGGCCACCCGCCGAAAGCCCGTCGCGCCTGATGATCACCACGGTGGCCACCACGTTCAGGCTCAGCACCAGCAGGACCAGCAGAAGGGCGAGGATCAGCATGCGGCAGCTCCGTGCCTGGACGTGGGGCCATTATGGCCCGGCGTCCCCGCATTGGCCCTGCCTGTCATGAAGATGGGACAATGTAGGGCGCGCTGGCCCGGACCCTTGGGGCCCGCCAGCCCCCCTGCACCACACGGAAGAAGAAGAACAACAACATGCTGAAAGTCATTTTCGATACCGACCCGGGCGTCGACGACGCCCTGGCGCTGCTGTACCTGCACAAGCACCCGCAGATCGACCTGATCGGCGTCACCACCACCTTCGGCAATGCCTCGGTGGATTCGACCACCCACAACGCGCTGTACCTGAAGCAGGCCTGGGGCTTTGCCGCACCGGTCGCGCGCGGCGCCGCCGGCCCGCTGCAGCCGGAAGCCACCCCGGAGGCCTGGCCGGTGCACATCCACGGCCACAACGGCCTGGGCAACCACCCGGTGCCGGCCGATCTGGACGTGGCCGCTGATGGGCGCTCGGCCGCGCAGCTGATCATCGACCTGGTCCGCGCCCATCCGGGCGAAGTGACCCTGGTCGCCGTGGGCCGCATGACCAACCTGGCACTGGCCCTGCAGCAGGCGCCGGACATCGCCGGCCTGGTGCGCGGCGTGGTCCTCATGGGAGGCGCCTTCCACGTCAACGGCAACATTACCCCGGCCGCCGAGGCCAACATCTGGGGCGACGCCGAAGCGGCCGACATCGTGTTCACCGCGCAGTGGCCGGTCACCGCCATCGGCCTGGACGTCACCACCCGCGTGGAGATGGACCGTGATGGCCTGGACACGCTGGCTGCCATCGGCGGTGCCGACGCCGAACTGGTGCGCGCTCTCTCGCAGGACTATGTGGACTTCTACCTGCAGGCCGGGCACAAGGGCATGGTCGTGCACGACTGCTGCGCCTGCATCGCCCTGACCCGCCCGGAGCTGTTCCAGTTCGAGCGCGCCAGCGTGCGCGTGGCCACCGACGGTGTGGCCCGCGGCATGACCATTCCCAAGCCGGACGGCCTGGCCTTCGGCCCCAGCGTGTGGGATGGCCACGTGCTGCAGTCGATCGCCATCGGCGTGGATGCCCCGGCCGTCCTGGCCGACATCGAGCAGACCCTGGCAGTCTGATCGCCTAGCGCTTGCCCCTGCCCGGGACCGTCTCGGGCAGGGTCCACAGCACCGGCAGCACCAGCACCGCCACCAGCGCGATCATCGCGCCCGGCGCCGCCGCCCAGCCGCTGCGTTCCACCCACCATTGCGCCAGCCACGGTGTCGCGCCGCCGAATACCGCCGTGGCCATGGTCACCCCCAGTGCCAGCCCGCTCACCCGGCCCTCGCCCGGGAACTGTTCGGCCGTGGCCGGGGCCGCGACCGCGCTCACACCACCCGCCACGCAGGCCAGCAGCACCGCCGCCAGCGCGATGCCCCATGCGGAGGCCTGCGCCATCCACGCGAACAGCGACAGCGGCAGCAGCGCCGCCAGCACGGTCAGGCCCAGCAGCATCGGCCGCCGCCCGAAGCGATCGGATAGCAGTCCGCATAGCGGCGTAATCGCAATGACCGCCACCGCCGCGATCGTCGACAACCACAGCGCATCGCCTTCATCGTGCCCCCGCGCGTGCAGGAACGCCGGTACATAGGTGATGCCCACGTAGTAGGTGATCGAACCAAGTGCGGAGATCGCGAAGGTGCGCGCCACTGCGCCGGGATGGTTGCGCAGAACATGCCGCAGCGGCGTAGCGGGGATGCTGCCCTCGCGGCGCTGGCGCTCGAACTCCGGCGACTCGTGCATGCCCGAGCGTGCGACCAGGATCACCAGTGCCAGTGCGGCGCCGACGAAGAACGGAATCCGCCAGCCCCAGCTGTCCAGCTGCGGCGACGGCAGCAGCGCGACGGTGAGCGCGGAAATCGCCACCGCCAGCAGCGCACCCACCTCACTGGCCGCCGACGCCAGCGAAGTGACCAGGCCGCGACGGCGGGCCGGTGCGCTTTCCAGCAGGTAAGCGACCACGCCGGTGTATTCGCCGCCCACCGAAAAAGCCATCACACAGCGCAGGACCAGAAGCAGCACGCCGGCCGTGGTGCCTGCCGTCGCCGCGGTCGGCAGCAATGCGGTGGCCAGCATCGCCGCGGCCATCAGCGCCATCGAGGCCAGCAGCATCCAGCGCCGGCCGAGTCGATCACCGAGATGGCCGAAGCACAGTGCGCCGAGCGGCCGCATCAGGTAGGAGACGGCGAAGCCCGCCAGCGTGACCAGCATCGCCTGCTCGCCGCCACCGAAGAACACCCGCGACAACACGGTGGCGAAATACAGGTACAGGGTAAAGTCGTACCACTCCACTACCGTGGACAGGCCGGCCACCCACATCGAGCGCTGCCGTGCTGAGGTCATTGCCTGTTCGCCTTCAACAGCGTCGTTCCCGTGGGTGCAACTGCCGGGCAGGGTGGCATGACCGGGGTGAAGTACCGGTCATCGGCCATCCATCGGCTGCATGTACTGGGTTTCATGTCCGGTGAACCGCTCACCGTCAAAGCCGAAGCAGAACCGCCCCTCCTCAAGCGCGCGATAGACAAGCAACGCGCCATCCAGGCAGAACTGCTGCTGGTCCACGCCTGTGTACAGGGTTCCATAGCGGATGGCGTCTCCGCCCTTCTCCGCTGGCCCGGTGAAGGCATCGATCGGCAATGGCGTGGCGCGTCCGGTGCGGGTGTCGACCAGTAGCACCGAGCGCTGGAAGAACTCGGGGCGATCATCGACCTGCACCAGCAGGTAGTGCTTGTCGAAGTTGGGTGTCGCGTTCCTGAGGGCTTCCTCGATGCGCGCCACGTGCTGCGCGTCGCAGAAATCGACCGGGCTGTAGCGATAGCTGCACCCGTCGTGGTCGTAGGGAAGGTTCATGCCGGAATAGCTCACGCCTGCCTGGATGCCCAGGTTGTCTCCCGGTTCCGGCGTGCTGCACAGCAGCCAGGAACGCTGCGCATCCTCGGGATCGGCCATCAGCTTCGCCTCGCGGCCCGCCTCGTAGGCCGCACCCCCCGGGAAATCCTGTCCGAACTGATCGCGGACGATCGAGCGCGCCTTCTCCAGCCGCAGGCCGATCTTCGCCCCACGGAACGAAACGAACGTCATCGTCGGAAGGATCACCTCCTCCACCGGTAATCCCTTCCAGTGCCCCCGCACGCAGAACGTGGCGATCTCGTTCTCTTCGTCCACCCTGCAGGGTTTCGGCGCGTTCGCGGCCAGCCAGGGATGGGCCGGGCGATCGGTCTGAAGGTCGATGTACCAACCGTCCAGCGCACAGGTCGGCAGCGCATCCAACAGCGGGGAGAGGTCGACGCTGGCGGTCGGCATCACCGCCGGTGGGGCTGCAGGCGTGTGTTCGGCCGGTACGTCCGGCGAGCGCTGGCAGGCCAGCAGCAACCCGGCGCTGATCAGCAGCGCGATACGGCATGCGTGCCCGATTGAAGGATGGCGTGCCTGCATTGCGTGCTTCCTTTTCACTCCTGCATCAAGCATGGATGATCGCCGATCAGGGGCTGCAAGGACATCCGATGGGGACTACCCCGGCGCATGGCGCGGATCGGCCGTTCCATCGGCGCGCACCGATGGGCCAGGGCCAGCGCCATATCTGTTCCACCTCGTGCTACGGGGCGGAGCGCAGCGTGATCAGGGTGATCTCGGACGGTACGCCGAGCCGCGCCGGGAAGCCCGCCCACAGACCGGCACCGTTGCTGACATACAAGGTCATGCCATCGACGTCGTAGCGGCCGGAAACATAGCCACCATTGGCCCGCTTCACCAGCTGGTCCATGCCGATGATCTGCCCGCCGTGGGTATGTCCGGACAACTGCAGCTTCACACCACGCGCAGCGGCCTCACGCGCATTGCGTGGGCGATGATCGAGCAGGATCACCGGTGCGGACGGATCGGCACCGGCCAGTGCAGCCTGGAGATCCGGCAGCGGCAGGCCATAGCGCGCCGCCACCGGGTCGGTCACCCCGGCGATGATCAGCGCGGCATCGCCGCGGCGTACCTGCAGGTGGCTGTTTTCCAGCACCTGCATGTGCAGCGCGCGGAACGCCTGCATCCAGTGCTGGTACTGCGCGTAGTACTCGTGGTTGCCGGTGATGGCGATGACACCGTCCGGCGCATGCAGATCCGCCAAGGGGCGCGCGTCATCGCGACGGGCTTCGACGCTGCCATCGATCAGATCGCCGGTGATAACAATCAGGTCCGGCGTCAGTGCGTTGCTCTCCTCCACCACCTTGCGCACCCAGTCGCCGGTCAGCAGGCGACTGGCGTGGATGTCGGTCAACTGCAGCACGCGATAGCCGTCAAATGCAGCAGGCAGCCCGGCGATGCTCACCTCGATCTGCCGGGGCTTGGGAACCGCCATGCCCTGGCTGACGCCGTAACCACTGACCAGCAGGGCCAGCATGCCGGCCGCCGGTCGCAGACTCCGCGTGCGCAGTGCGGCTACCGCACGTGGCCAGCGCAGCAGGCGCGAAGCGAGCAGGCCCACATCCAGCGCCAGCATCAGCAACGCCAACAGCAACACCGCCGTGGAGCCGGTCGCCAGCGTGGCGATGGCCAGTTTCGGAATCTCGGGCGAGGCCATCGTGCCCCAGAAGGTGGCAACGATGCGCAGCTGCACGCCCACGCCCACCAGCAGCAGCGACAGCACGACCTTCAGCCAGGTGGGCATGCGCAGCGGCCAGAACAGGCGCCAGGCCACATACAGGCCCATCAACAAACCGATCGTACTCAGCACTGCGACCATCCAGGAAAGAAAGCGGGCCCTCCATGGTGACGACTGCCAGCCGTGTTGTGTAGAGCCGAGCCCATGCTCGGCTGCTCGGGAAGCCGTCGAGCAGGGCTCGACGCTACAGATTGCCCAGCCGTTCCACCCGCAGGCGGGCGATGCGGCGCTTTTCCATCGCCAGCACGGTGATGCGTACATCCGCGATCTCCACCGCGTCACCAACGTCGGGCAGGCGCCCCAACTGCTCCAGCACCAGGCCGGAGATGGTCATGTAGTCGGCACTGCGCGGCAGCGATATACCGGCCAGCCGCTGCAGGTCATCCAAGGTCAGCGCACCGTCGGCCTCCCAGCGGCCCTCGCCCTGCGCCACCACGCCGTAGCGTTCGTCCTGGGTGTCGACCAGGTCGCCGGCGATCGCCGCCAGCAGATCGTTGGCGGTGACCAGGCCTTCCACGCTGCCGTACTCGTCCACGGCCACCGCCAGCGGCACCGGGTGCTGGCGGATCAGTTCCAGCGCCTGCAGTGCGCTGGCGCTGGACAGCACATACTGCGGCTCGCGCAGGTTGCCTTCCAGTTGCAGCGGTTTGCCCTGCAGCAGATCGGCCAACAGGTCACGGCTCTGGACCACGCCGCGCAGCTTGTCCAGGTCGCCCTCGCCCACCAGCAGACGTGTATGCGGCGATGCCACCAAGCGTGCCACCACGTCGTCCTGGCCGCGCGCCAGATCGATCCACTGCACGTCGGCGCGCACGGTCATCACGCTCGACACCGGGCGGTCGGCCAGTCCCAGCACGCTGCGGATCATCTCGTGCTCGGCCGGCTGCAGCCGTTCTTCGGCATCGGCGTGTGCGTCCTCGCCGTCGTCATCGTGGCCGTTGGCCGGGCGTGCCCCCAGCATGCGCAGCACTGCATCGGCGGTGCGCTGGCGGAACGGCTGGCGGCGCTCGTTGCGCTCGCGGTTGAAGCGCACCCACTGGTTGAAGGCTTCGACCAGGATCGAGAATGCGATGGCCGCGTACAGATAGCCCTTCGGGATCTTGTAGCCCAGGCCCTCGGCCACCAGGCTGAAACCGATCATCAGCAGGAAGCCCAGGCACAGCACCACCACCGTGGGATGCTTGTTGACGAAGCGGGTCAGCGGCTTGCTGGCCATCAGCATCAGCGCCATCGCGATGGTCACCGCGGCGTACATCACGCCCAGGTTGTCGACCATGCCGACCGCGGTGATCACCGAGTCCAGCGAGAACACCGCGTCGAGCACCACGATCTGCGCCACCACCATCGCGAAGCTGGCATAGACCTTCTTGCCGTCTTCATGGTGCTCGCGGCCTTCCAGCCGCTCGTGCAGTTCCATCGTTCCCTTGAACAGCAGGAACAGGCCGCCGCCCAGCAGGATCAGGTCACGGCCGGAGAAGCTGTGTTCGAGCAACGTGACCAGCGGCTCGGTCAGTTTCATGATCCAGGCCAGCGCCGCCAGCAGCACCAGCCGCATCAGCAACGCCAGGGTCAGGCCGATCACGCGCGCGCGGTCGCGCTGGTGCGGTGGCAGCTTGTCGGCCAGGATCGCGATGAACACCAGGTTGTCGATGCCGAGAACGATCTCCAGCACGACCAGGGTTGCAAGGCCCATCCATATCGAGGGGTCAGCCAACCATTCCATTTCAGTTCCGTTTCGTCAGTAGTTAAGGAAAGAAAGCTCGCATTCAGTCGCCATCCTGCGGCTGCGTCGGGTCATGCCCGAGCAGGTCGCCCGGCGTGCACTGCAGCTCGCGGCAGATCGCATCGAGGGTGGAAAAGCGGATGGCGCGCGCCTTGCCGGTCTTCAGGATCGACAGGTTGGCCAAGGTGATGTCGATGCGCCCGGCCAGCTCGGACAGGGTCATGCCCCGTTCCTGCAGGATGCGGTCGAGCGTGATGACGATCGCCATCAGATGACACCGTCGAGGTCATCACGCATGGCCGCACCGGCGGCGAACACGCGCGCCAGCACGAACAGCATCAGCACGGCGATCAGGCCAGTGATGGACATGCCGCCGCCGACTTCCATCCAGGCGAAATCCGGGCCCATCCAGGACGCGTACATGCCGATGATGATCGACAGCACTTCCATCGCCAGCATCAGCCACGCCATGCGCTGCAGGCGCTTCGCATTGGCATGGGTGAACGGGCGAGCGCCTGCGGCCGAGCGCAGCAGGCGCGACAGGTGCCGCAGGAACACGAGGCACAGCACCAGCAGGGCGACGATGCTGCCCAGGCCGATGCAGAAATGCAGGAACAGATCGCTGCCGTGGACGGCCGCGGCGTGCGCGTCATGCACGCTGTCCAGCAGCCAGCGACGATCGTAGGCCACGAGGGGAACGGCCAGCAGCGCGGCCAGGATGCCCAGCCAGCACATTGCCCGTACGGCCTGCACGGCGGCCTGGGCCAGGGTGAACAGGCCTCGCGCGGGTTCGGCGCGGGCGGGACGAGCGGTCAAGCGGCCTCCGGCGTGGGGCGGTCTCGCCGCCCGGGATGAATTTATCGATAAACGATATATCACATCCGGACGCGGTGGATGAATCGCACGCGTCGGCTGCGCTGCCGCCAGCACGGGCAGCAGCAGGCCAGCCATCAACCAGGGCGCATCAAGTCCCCTGCCCGCTGACAAGGAGCGCGACGATGCCTGGTTCGACCCGCAGCAGCCGTTCGTTTCCAGGTGTCCAACTGCCCGCACAGGACGGCGCCGGCCCCATCGACATCACCCTCATCGCCCAGTTCGGCATCGGTGCCGATGCGCAGCTGGCCACCGACCCGGCCGCCTTCCTGCGCAGGCTTCGGCGCATCCGCATTCCGCCGGACTGCCTGTTCGCCGTGCGCTCCGGTGGAGGCACCTGGCACCCGTTCGCCTCCAGCCATGCCGCCCCCCCTGCCCTGTTCGCGCTGTCGTGCCCCAGCAATGAACTGGCCGGGGCCATGAGCGAGAGCACCCGCGCGCAGGTGCAGGCCGACAGTGCCGACATCCCCAACCTGACCGAAGTGCTGCCGGAGCCGCATTGGCCGAGTGCGGCGATGCTGGCCACCGCGCCCATGCTGCAACGGTCACTGCAGGCCGCACCGCCCAGCCTGTGCGTGCGGCCGTGTGCACAGACCCGTTCACTGCTGGGCCCGCTGCGGCGGATCAACCTGCGGCCGTTGCGCGGGTTCGTCGAACGCAGCACGCCGCACTGCCCGGTGCACAGCGACCGTCCCGACGCGCAGGGCCTGCTGGCCGAGATGCTGGACGGTTTCCTGCGCAATCGCCTGGTCGCACCGTTGCGCCTGCGGACCTCGCCGCTGGGCTGCCCGGTGTCGTCGCTGCTGTCCACCGACCGCAACCGCTTGTTCGCCGGCCGTTTCCCGGTGCTGGACGCGCGCGTCGACGGGCAGGACCGCAATGCCGAAGTGCCGCTCGGTGCCGACGACCGCCACCTGCGCGTCCGCAGCAGCGTGCGCGTGCAGCTCGGCGACGACGGCAGCGTGCAGGTCAGCCTGGGCTCGCGCGTGCAAACCCACAACCGCTTCGGCCGCCTGTACATGGCGATGATCGATGCCGTACACCGCTACTGCATCGCCCCGGCGCTGCTGCAGCGTGGGGTGGAACATGCACTGGCGCCGGAGCTGGCCGACAGGGTGGAAGACGGCCTGCCTGCGGCGGGCTGAAGCGCCGGGCATGGCCCGGCGCCAGCGCAGGCATTCAGACCGTCAGTTCGCCATGGTCCTCGCCATCCCAATACTGGATGCGCTGTGCGTGCACGTGGATCAGCACCAGTCCCGGCGTATCCACGCCCTGCTCGAACCAGCGTTCCAGCTCATCGACCCAGTGTTCAGCCAGCACCGCGCGTTCACGGATGATCTCTGCCCGGCCCCGGACATGGACGAACAGTGGTGGCTTGCCCAGCAGCGACTTGCTGCCGGTGAAGCCCAGCGCAACCTTCGGGTCGGCCTCGATCTGCCGCACCATGTCGGCGCTTTCCAGCGCGAAGAACCAGCTGTCGCCGTCGTAGTCCACGTCGCCGTTGTTGCTCATCGGCCGGCCGTCGATCTCGCCGGCCGCGTGGGTCTGCAGCATCGCAAAATCGATGCCGGCCATCTTCTTCGCCAGTTCGGGGAGGGTCAGTGTGGTCATGCGCGTAATCCGTGCGGAAAAGTAGAGCAAGCGTCTTCCGTCCACGGTGACCAGCGCGTGCAGTGGTGATGGCGCCGCCTTCACGCCCGCACCGGGCATGGCCCGGCGCCACTGCGGGGCGATCAGGCCGGGCTCAGATCCAGCGCTGGTCCACCAGTTCGCGCTTCACGTAGGCGTAGAACACCGGCGCCGCCACCAGGCCGGGAAGGCCGAAGGCCGCCTCCATCACCAGCATGGCCAGCAGCAGCTCCCAGGCACGGGCCTGGATCTCGCCGCCAACGATGCGCGCGTTGAGGAAGTATTCCAGCTTGTGGATCACGATCAGGTACAGCAGCGCGGCCACCGCCACGTAGAACGAGACCGACAGCGCGACGATGGTGATGATGGTGTTGGAGATGATGTTGCCGACCACCGGCAGCAGGCCGGCGATGAAGGTGATCAGCACCAGCGTCTTCGACAACGGCAGGTGCACGCCGAACAGCGGCAGCACGCCCAGCAGGAAGATCGCCGTGAACACGGTGTTGAGCAGCGAGATCTTCACCTGCGCGAACACCACCTGGCGGAACGCGGTGGCCAGGCGGCTGGTACGGCCGATCAGCTCCTGCGCCAGCGGTCCCATCTGTGGCAGCGGCAGTTCGTCATACAGCGCGATCATCGCGCCCAGCACCATGCCGATCAGCACCCGTACGCCAATCTGCACCGCCGAGGTGCCGGCCACGCCCAGCTGGCGCTGGTGCTCTGCCGCCCAGTCGTTCAGCGCCACGCGCAGCGCCGGCATGTCCTCGGGAATATACGGCTGCAGCAGCGCCGGCACCTGATGGCGCGAGCTGTTGAGGATGTCCATCAGGTGCCCGAGCAGCGCATCCGGGCCACCGGTCTCGGTGCGGAAGAACGAGGCGACGCCAATGCCGGCCATCACCAGCGCACTGATGATCACCGCCGACAGCACGATGACCGCGACCGCCCGCGCACGTCCGGGCGGCAGCCTGCCTTCCACGGTGGAGGCCAGCACGTGGGTCAGCTGGAACACCAGCAGGCCTGACAACAAGGTCACCACCAGCCCCAGTTTCAGCGCCAGCCACATGCCCAGCAGCATCATCAACCAGGCCGCGATCCTCGCAGTGGGGGGCTTGGGCTGGGCAACGAGGGCGTCTTGCATGGGGGCACGTCCGGGCGGGGTGGCCCATGGTAGAGGATTGGTGGCGACGATTCCGCGTGCTGGATGAACGGCTGTTGCGCCCTGATTACAGCGGCGGTGGTCCATCGCGCAGCGGACCCCCACCGTGCCCGGATCACATCAGACCCGGTCCAATGCCAGGTACCGCGCCGTACGCACGATCGCCTCACGTTCGCCAAAGCTGGCCAGTTCATCAGCGATGCGCCCGCTGTCACCGGTCAGCGCAATCTCCTGCAAGGTGCGCTGCATGGCCCGGATCGCGGCCCGTTGCAGATCCGAGGGGATGATCACCAGGCGGTAGTCGAGTTCGGCCAGGCGCTGCACCGGCACCACCGGCGTTGCACTGGAACGGGGCATGCCGATCACCGCGCTGCTGCTGGCCTGTTCCAGGGAAGCCACGCAGATTCACTCGCCGTAGCTGGCGGTGTTCTTGCCCTGCCGCTTTGCGTGGTACAGCGCGCGGTCGGCCTGCGCCAGCCAGTCTTCCACGCTGCCACCGCGCGGCGTCGAGGCAATGCCGATGCTCACGCTGAACTCGATGCCCGGTGTGGCTTGGCGGGCAGCCTCGAGCAGGTGCAGGCGCACCCGTTCGGCCACATGCATCGCGTCCACTGGCGCACAGTCGTGCAGCAGCACCACGAACTCGTCACCGCCGAGGCGGGCCGGTGTATCGCCGGGCCGGGCGAAGGTGCGCAGGGTTGAGGCGATTTGCCGCAGCACCTCGTCGCCGGCGCGGTGCCCGTGCGAATCATTGATGTGCTTGAAGTCATCCACATCGAGCATCAGCAGGCAGGCGAAGCCGCCATGGCCCTGCGCCTTGTCCAGCGCCTGCTGTGCGCGCAGGATCAGAAAACCGCGGTTGGCCAGGTCGACCAGCGGGTCCATCCGGCTCAGGCGCTGCAACTGGCGGTTCTGCGTTTTCACCCGCCGTGCCAGCTGCCAGCTGAGGATGCTCAGCCCGATGCCGTAGACGAACAGGAACGGCATGCTGAGCACGATCGTGCGCTGCGAGGACACCGGCTGATACGGGAACCCGAGCGCCCACCAGGTGAGCGCGAACCCCAGCAGCAGCGCCAGGGTTGCGCGCACTGCCAGTCGTACGCCACCGGCGGCGATCTTGTCGGCCACCAGCAACGCCGCGAACAGCGCGCTGGTCACGGCGCTCAGGCCTATGAAAGCAATCCAGCCACCGCCGAACAAGGAGTCAGCCACCATGCAGCGGAACTGGACCACGGCAGGCTGGCGCGAGCGCTGGGTCAGCAGCAGTGCCAGCGCCGGCCACGCCAGTGCATTGAGCAGCAGCAGGATCCAGGGCAGCGCGCCATCGTGGCGCTCGAGCATGATCGAGATGATGGGAACGGCGCCCAACCCGTTGCCGACGAAGCGCATCCAGCCGATACGACGCGCCGCGCCGATGCCTTCGCCCGCGACCTCTGTCGGGTCATTCAGAAATGGCATTGCCGCCCCCCTTGCACGATCACACCTTCTTCTACGCCCCGCGCCGTAACCCTCTGCGGCCAGTCTGACAGCTTTCAGTCTGTCCGGGACCAGCCTGGTGGCGCTCGCAGGCACCGGTCATCGCGCCACCACTGCGCCCGACGCCCTGGCGAGCGCGGCTGCCTCCTGATCGCCCTTGCGTTCGCTGTAGCGATCGACCAGATAGTCCGACCGACCGCGCGTGAGCAGGGTGAATTTCACCAGCTCCTCCATTACGTCCACGACACGGTCGTAGAACGGTGATGGCCTCATCCTCCCGTCGTCATCGAACTCCTGCCAGGCCTTGGCCACCGACGACTGGTTGGGGATGGCCAGCATGCGCATCCAGCGCCCCAGCACGCGCAGGGTATTGACCGTATTGAAGGACTGCGAGCCGCCGCATACCTGCATGACCGCCAGCGTCTTGCCCTGGGTGGGGCGCACGCTGCCGTCTTCCAGCGGCAGCCAGTCGATCTGGTTCTTGAACACGCCGGTGACCGTACCGTGCCGCTCCGGGCTGACCCACACATGCCCCTCCGCCCATTGCGACCATTCGCGCAGGCGCTGCACTTCAGGGTGCAGCTTGTCGCTGCTGTCGAGCATCGGCAGCCCATGCGGGTCGAACACCCGCGTCTCGCAGCCCAGGTGGCGCAGCAGTTGTTCGGCCTCCAGGGCCAGCTTTCGACTGAACGACTGCGGCCGAAGCGAGCCGTAGAGCAACAGAATCCGCGGCGGCTGGTCGTCCGCGGTTGCCAGCAGGGCGCGATCAGGCGGGGGCAGCGCGGCGCCGATCAGGTTCGGCAACGGGGTACTTGAGATCGGATTGTTCATTCGATTATTCTAGAAATATGGAAACGAAGAATGCAATCGCCGCCCTGACTGCGCTCGGCCATGCCACCCGGCTGGCCGCCTTCCGCCTGCTGGTCGAGGCCGGGCCCGCCGGGCGCATGGCCGGCGACATCGCCTCGCTCCTGCAGGTGCCACCGGCCACCCTGAGTTTTCACCTGAAGGAACTGCTCCAGGCTGGCCTGGTGGAAAGCGAGAACCAGGGCCGCAACGTGTGCTACCGCGCCAACTTCAGCGCCATGACCGGCCTGATCGACTACCTCACCCACAACTGCTGCGCCGGCTCTGCGGCACCGGGCTGCACTCCCGGCGTCACCCGCCGTGCCTGCTGATCGGAGACCGTTCTGTGAGCAAGCAACGCGTACTGTTCCTGTGCACTGGTAATTCCGCGCGCAGTGTCCTTGCCGAAGCCACCCTGCGGGCGTGGGCCGGCCACCGTTTCGAGGTGTTCAGTGCTGGCAGCCAACCCACTGGCCAGATCAATCCGTTCGCGATCACGCAGCTGCAGTCCGACGGCATCGCCACCGCCGGACTGCGCAGCAAGTCCTGGGATGAATTCGCCAACGCTGCGCCCATGCACCTGGTGATCACCGTCTGCGATGCCGCAGCGGCGGAGACCTGCCCCGTGGTGTTCGGCGATTTCCTGCGCACGCACTGGGGCCTGCCGGATCCGGCCGCGATCGAAGGCAGCACCGCCGACAAGGCTCGGGCGTTTGCGCGAGCCCACGCAATCGTGAAAGCGCGACTGCTCGCCCTGCTGGCGTTGCCGGCCGCTACCTGGAACGACCGCGATGCGCTGAAACACGCGCTTGACCGGATTGGTTTCGTCCAGCCCGCAGACCAGAACACTTGAGCAGCGCCGCTCCAATGGGACACTTCGAACGCCACCTGACCCTGTGGGTCGCGCTGTGCATCGTGGCGGGCACCGCGCTGGGCCACTTCCTGCCCACGGTGTTTGCGACGCTGGCCCGTGCCGAAATGGCCAAGGTCAACCTGCCGATGGCCGTGCTGATCTGGCTGATGATCATCCCGATGCTGCTGAAGGTCGACTTCGGCGCGATGCGCCAGGTTGGCCAGCACTGGAAGGGCATCGGCGTGACGCTGTTCATCAACTGGGCGGTCAAACCGTTCTCGATGGCGTTGCTGGGCTGGCTGTTCCTGCGTCATGTCTTTGCCGGGTGGATGCCGCCCGGCCAGGCCGACGGCTACATCGCCGGCCTGATCCTGCTGGCAGCGGCACCGTGCACGGCGATGGTGTTCGTGTGGAGCAACCTGTGCCGCGGCGATGCAAACTTCACGCTGAGCCAGGTGGCGCTGAACGATGCGATCATGGTGGTGGCGTATGCGCCGGTGGTGGCACTGCTGCTGGGCCTGTCGGCGATCAGCGTGCCGTGGAATACGCTGATCCTGTCGGTGGGCCTGTACATCATCGTTCCGGTGGTCGTGGCGGTGATGATCCGGCATTGGCTGCTGGCGCGCTCCGGCGAGGCCGGCCTGCAGCGCGTGCTGCGCAGGCTCTCCCCGCTGTCACTGGCCGCGCTGCTGTTGACCCTGCTGCTGTTGTTCGGTTTCCAGGGCCATCAGATCGTGCAGCAGCCACGGATCATCGCCCTGATCGCGGTGCCGATCCTGATCCAGGTGTACTTCAATGCGGGGCTGGCCTACCTGTTGAACCGACGCCTGGGCGTTGCCCATTGCGTAGCCGGCCCCTCTGCATTGATCGGCGCCAGCAACTTCTTCGAGCTGGCCGTGGCAACCGCGATCGGCCTGTTTGGCGTGCACTCCGGCGCGGCGCTTGCCACCGTGGTCGGCGTACTGATCGAAGTGCCAGTGATGCTGTCGGTAGTCCGCTTCGTCAACGCGTCGCAAGGCTGGTACGAACGCAGACGATGATCGCGCCGCGCCGCCCTCACCCGCGCCGCGGCGCCGCCGTCGAGCCCCGCTCCATCAAGCTGAACTCCAGCGTCTGCTGAAGCGGCACGTCGACATGATCGATGATGGAGAGCAACAGGTTGACCGCGCGCTCACCGATCTCGCGCATCGGTTGCCGGATGGTGGTCAACGGTGGCGTGAGGTAACGCGATGACGCCAGGTCATCGAAACCGACGATGGACAGGTCATCCGGCACGCAGATGCCCAGCTCACGGCAGGCCGCCAGCGCCCCCAGCGCCATCTGGTCGCTGAAGCAGAACACGGCGGTCGGTGCCGCCCCATCGGCCAGAAGTGCCACCGTTGCGGCGTGCCCGGCTTCCACCGAGAAATCGCCAGGCACCACGCTCAGCTGGCGCAGGCGGCCACGCGCCCTGCCGGCGGCCCGCACCCCTTGCAGGCGCTGCTGGTGCAGCGGATTGTCGGGCGGCCCGCCGACCACGGCGATGCGTTCGTGGCCCAGGGCGTACAGATGCTCCATGACCGCGCGCGCGGCGGCGGCATTGTCGATATGCACACTGGGCAGGCCCAGCGCGGGGTCGAACTCGCATCCGTTGACCACCGGCGCGGCGGCCCCCCTCTGCTGGACAATCTCGCGCGCCGTCGGTGGCAGCCGGTGGCCGAGCACGATCATGCCGTCGGCCTCGTTGCGCCGGAGCATCTGCGCGTAGCGCTCCTCGCGGTCGGGCTGGTCCTGGGTATCGCCCAGCAGCACCGCATAGCCGACCGCCTGCGCGGCGTCTTCGGCACCCTGCAGGATCTGCGCGAAGAACGGGTTGGCGATATCCGGCACGGTGACCAGGATCTTGCCGCTGCGCTGGGTCTTCAGCGTGCGGGCGACCGTGTTGGGCACATAGCCCAGTGCGGCGGCGGCCTGTTCGATGCGGGTGCGCGTGGCCGGCAGCACCTTGTCCGGCCTCGAAAGCGCGCGCGACACCGTGCCGGCGGAGACGCCGACATGCTTTGCAATGTCGTAGATGGTGGCCATGGCGTTAGTTCTCCTGTCCGCTGTGCAGTGCACAACAGGTCCTGCGTGCGCCCCTGCTAGGATAATGCAATCGATTGCATCGAGGGCGAATCACGTTGAAGACGCTCAAGGGTCCAGCGCTGTTCCTGGCGCAGTTCATCGGCGACACAGCTCCTTTTGATCGGCTGGACACGCTGGCCGGCTGGGCCGCGGGCCTGGGCTATTCTGGCGTACAAGTGCCGACCAGCGCGCCCCACCTTTTCGACCTGGCCGAGGCCGCACGCAGCCCGGCCTACTGTGACGACATCGCCGGCATGCTGGCTGGCCATGGCCTGCAGATCACCGAACTGTCCACCCACCTGCAGGGGCAGCTGGTCGCGGTCCATCCCGCCTATGACAGCCTGTTCGACGGATTCGCACCGCCGGACATGCGTGGCAACCCGGCCGCACGCCAGGCCTGGGCGGTCGAACAGCTGCTGCTGGCGGCCAAGGCCAGCCAGCACCTCGGGCTGACCGCACATGCCACCTTCTCCGGCGCGTTGGCGTGGCCCTACTTCTATCCCTGGCCGCAGCGCCCGCCTGGCCTGGTCGAGCAAGCCTTCGCCGAACTCGGCCGCCGCTGGCGCCCGATCCTGGATGCGTTCGACGCCTGCGGCGTGGACCTGTGCTTCGAGATCCACCCCGGCGAGGACCTGCACGACGGCGCGACCTTCGAGCGCTTCCTCGATGTAGTCGACCACCATCCGCGCGCCAAGATCCTGTACGACCCCAGCCACCTGCTGCTGCAACAGATGGACTACCTGGGCTTCATCGACCGCTATCACGCGCGCATAGGCATTTTCCATGTCAAGGATGCCGAGTACCGCGCCAGCGCGCGCAGCGGCGTGTATGCCGGCTACCAGGACTGGATCGATCGCCCTGGGCGGTTCCGCTCGCTCGGCGACGGCCAGATCGACTTCAAGTCGATCTTCTCGAAGTTCGCGCAATACGATTTCCCGGGCTGGGCGGTGCTGGAGTGGGAGTGCTGCCTGAAACATCCGGAAGACGGCGCACGCGAGGGCGCGACCTTCATCCGCGACCACATCATCCGGGTGACCGAGCGTGCCTTCGACGATTTCGCCGACAGCGGTACCGACGCCGCATCACTGCACCGCATGCTGGGACTCTGAGCCGATACTGCCCTGGGAGGGCAAGCCATGACGCACGCGATGTCGCGCTTGGGCGCGATGATGTTTCTGCAGTTCTTCATCTGGGGCGCCTGGTTCGTGACCCTGGGTACCTACCTGGTGCAGGGGCCGCTGCAGGCCAGCGCGAGCCAGGTCGCAACGGCCTTCCTCAGCCAGTCCATCGGCGCCATCGTCGCGCCCTTCCTGGTCGGCCTGATCGCCGACCGCTACTTCGCCGCGCAGCGCATCCTGGCGGTGCTGCACCTGGCCGGCGCGGTGCTGCTGTGGCTGGCCTCCACAGCGGGCAGCTTCAGCACGTTCTCCGCCTGCGTGATGGCCTACATGCTGCTGTTCATGCCGACGCTGGCGCTGGCCAACAGCGTGGCGATGCGGCACATGCAATCGCCTGAGAAGCAGTTCCCGCTGGTGCGCGTGGCTGGCAGCGTCGGCTGGATCGTGGCCGGCGTGCTGATCGGCTGGCTGGGCTGGGAACAGGCGCATCGGCTCGAACTCACCTTCAAGATGGCGGCGGTGGCGTCACTGGTGCTGGGGCTGTACGCGTTCACCCTGCCGCACACGCCGCCGCTGGCGCAGCAGCGCGACGCCAAGCTCGGGCGGATCCTAGGGCTGGATTCGCTGCGGCTGCTGAAGTCGCGCTCGTACCTGGTGTTCTTCCTCGCCTCCATCGCCATCTGCATTCCGCTGGCGTTCTACTACAACTTCACCAACCCCTACCTCAACGATCTGGGCGTCCGCGGCGCTGCCGGCCTGCAGTCGCTGGGCCAGGTGTCCGAAGTGCTGCTGATGCTGGCGATGCCGTTCCTGTTCGTGCGGCTGGGGGTGAAGACCATGCTGGCGGTCGGCATGGGCGCGTGGGTGCTGCGCTATGCCCTGTTCGCCTTCGGCGATGCCGGCAGCGGCTTCTCGCTGCTGGTGATCGGCATCGTGCTGCACGGCATCTGCTACGACTTCTTCTTCGTCACCGGCCAGATCTACACCGACGCGCACGCGGGTCCCGACGCGCGCAGCAGCGCCCAGGGCTTCATCACCCTGGCCACGTATGGCGTGGGCATGCTGATCGGTACCTTCCTGTCCGGCGCGGTGGTGGAACACTTCACCACCGCGGCGGGGCCGGACTGGCAACAGATCTGGCTGTTCCCGGCCGGCGTCGCCCTGCTCGTGCTGATCGCGTTCCTGTTGCTGTTCCGCGACCGCCCGCAGGCCGCCACCGCGCCGTCCGCGTCGCGGGGGATCCCGTAGATGGCTGCGCTTGGAATCGCCATCGTCGGCACCGGGATGATCGGTGCGGTGCATCGTCGCGCGGCACTGCTGGCCGGTGCGCAGATCCGCGGCGTGGCCGCCTCATCCGCGCAGCGCGCACAGGAGGTGGCGCAGTCCTGGAATGTCGCGCGCGCCTATCGGGACATCGAGGAGCTCGTGTCCGATCCACAGGTGCAGGTGGTGCATGTCTGCACGCCCAATCATCTGCACCGGCCGATGGCACAGGCCGCACTCGAAGCCGGCAAGCACGTGATCTGCGAGAAGCCGCTGGCCACCACGCTGGAGGACGCCGAGGCCCTGGCTGCGCTAGCCGCCTCGCGCAGCCTTGTGGCCACCGTACCCTTCGTCTACCGCTACCACCCGGTGCTGCGCGAGGCGCGTGCACGCATCGCGCTGGGTGAGCTGGGGCCGCTGCACCTGATCCACGGCAGCTATCTGCAGGATTGGCTGCTGGACCCGGCCAGCAACAACTGGCGCGTGGACCCGGCCCTGGGCGGCACGTCGCGCGTGTTCGCCGACATCGGCTCGCACTGGTGCGACCTGGTGGAATGGATCAGCGGCGAGCGTTTCGCCGAGGTCAGTGCGGTATTCGCCACCGTGATCGCCGAGCGCGGCACCGGCAGCGCGCAGAGCTTCAGCACGCCCACGGCAGCCAGCGCGATGCAGGCCGTCGCCAGCGAGGACGTTGCGGCGGCGATGTTCCGCACCGGCGCCGGCACGCTGGCCTCGCTGACCGTCAGCCAGGTCTCGGCAGGCCGGCACAATCGCCTCTGGTTCGAGATCGACGGCGCCCGCGCCAGCGTGGCCTTCAACCAGGAAGACGCCGAACGGCTGTGGATCGGCCGGCCCGACCAGCGCGAGGACGTCTTCGTGCGTGGTCCCGGTGCGGGCAGTGCCGAACAACGCCGGCTATCGGTGCTGCCGGCCGGGCACGCACAGGGCTACGGGTACTGCTTCGAGGCGTTTGTCGCCGACAGCTATCGCGCGATCGACGACGAGCGACCCGAGGGCCTGCCCACCTTCACCGACGGCGTGCGCTCGGCACGCATCGTCGACCGCGTCATCGCATCGGCCAGGACCCGCGCCTGGACCACCATCGGTTGAACTCCTTGAGGAACGCATGATGAAGACCCCAGTTCGCAGAATGACGGCCTTGGCACTGTTGTTGCTCGCGGCCCTGCCCGCCTTTGCCGGAGGCGCCCTTGCGCCGCAGAAGCCAATCGCGGTGCAGATGTACTCGCTGCGCAATGCTGGATCGCTCGAGCAGCAGTTGAAGATCGTCCACGACGCCGGCGTGCACGCGGTGGAAACGGTGGGCACGCAGGGCGTCAGCGCCAGCGAACTCAAGCAGCTGCTGGACCGGTATTCGATCCGTGCGATCTCGTCGCACGTGGCGCTGGCCGAGCTGCGCAAAGACCTGGATGGCGTGGTGGCGTTCAACCGCTCGATCGGCAACACCACGCTGGTGGTGCCTTACCTGGATGCGAAGGACAGGCCGACCGATGCGGCGGGCTGGACCGCACTGGGCCAGGAGCTGGGCCGGCTGTCGAGGCAGGTGCGCGCAAAGGGCATGCGCCTGGCCTACCACAATCACGACTTCGAACTGGTCGACATCGACGGAAAGACCGGCCTGGAACTGCTGTTCGCCGCTGCCGGGCCCGACCTGCAGACCGAGCTGGACCTGGCCTGGGTCGCGCGCGCCGGCCACGACCCGGCGTTGATGCTCGGCAAGTTCCGCGGCCGCCTGTTCGCGGTACATGCCAAGGACAACGCCGCGACGGGCCAGGCCGAAGACGAAGGCGGATTCGCCGCCGTCGGCCAGGGCGTACTGGACTGGAATGCGATCCTCCCGGCTGCGGCCGCTGCGGGCGTGCACTGGTACATCCTCGAACACGACCAGCCGCGCGATCCGGCCAAGGTGATCCAGACCGGCGCCGACTACCTGCGCGGACACCTGACCGTCAGCCTGCCCGCCACCGCACAGCCCTAGCCCGCAAAGGAGCCCTTTCTTGAAGACGATGCTGAAACTGGCCGTGATGGCCTATGGCGCGACGCTGGCGACCAGCGCGTGGTGCAAGGATGATCCCGCCGCCGGCGCCAAGCTCTACAGCGCGAACTGCACCGCCTGCCATGGTGCCGACCGTGCCGGCATGCCGGGCGCGTTCCCGGCGCTGACCGACATCGGCAAGCGACTGGATGCGGCAGAGATCAAGGACAAGATCCGCAAGGGCGGCGGCCTGATGCCGCCCTTTCCCCAGCTTTCGCAGCAGGAGATCGACGACATCGCCAGTTACCTGGCGAAGTAGTCGCGCGGCGTTACAGCTCGCGCACCCAGATGTTGCGGTAGCTGACCTTGGAGTCATGCTCCTGCAGATAGAGCGGCGCGCACGCGTGAGGCGCATACGACGGCGCACCGATGTACTCCGTCTTCCCCGCCAGCACGGTGTCATCCTGCACGAGCACGCCGTTGTGCAGCACGGTGATGCGCGCGGGCGAGGCCAGGCCGCCGCCCTGCGAGAAGCGCGGCGCCTTCCAGATGATGTCGTAGACCTGCCACTGGCCCGGTGCGCGCGAGGCGTTCACCTGTGGCATGGCCTGCTTGTAGATCGAGCCAGCCTGGCCATTGGCGTAGGTCGGATTGTTGTAGCTGTCGAGCACCTGCAACTCATACAGCTCCTGCAGGAAGATGCCGCTGTTGCCGCGGTTCTGGCCGTCGAAGCCCTGGGTTTCGACCGGTGTGCGCCACTCGACGTGCAACTGGATATCGCAGAAACGCTGCCGGGTACGGATGCCCTTGCTGCCGGGCACCACGGTCATGGCGCCGTCGGCGACGGTCCACGGCACGCGCCCCCCCTGCTCCGCCTCCCACGCGGAGGCATCCTTGCCATCGAACAGCACGATCGCATCGGAGGGTGCCGCATCTGGCGGCGTCGCCACAACCGCCGGCACCGGCGTCCACACCTCGGTCTTCTTCGGATCGCGCGCGGGGTCGAGGCTGGCCTGCGCGAACGCGGGAGCCACGGCCAGCGCAGCGGCTGCGATCAGCAGTGGCGTGATCATCCTGTTGTACTCCATCAGCCGGTCCCCCACGCAGGCGTACCGGGGGTGTAGGCCAGATCCCCGTCGTAGCGGCCCGGCACCGCAACATAACGCAGCACCTCGGTCGCGCCGACCTTTGAAGTGAAGAAGCCGAAGATGGCCAGCTGCTTGAGCATCGTGAAGTAATGCGGCACGGCGTCGCCGTCCTCGGCGGTGCCGGTCTCGGTCACCTCAACACGATGCGCCTTCGCCTCCGCATCCAGGGCGCGCAGCAGCTCGGTGCGGGCCTGCGGCGCGAGCGATGCGAAGCGACCACCGGCACGCGTCTCGACAGCCACCAGGCCGGTGCGGAATGCCGCCTGCTGCCGGGCGGTGTAGCAGTCGGTGACGAAGGTCGCCATGAATGCGCCGACGCCGGCGTCTTTCGCACCCGGCGTGGTGGTGCGCGGCAGGATGGTCTCGGCAATGTCGTCCAGCAAGACGATATCGGCGTCGGAGAATGCAGGCATCGCGGCAGCCGCGGGCGCCTTGCCCTCCACCAGTGCCGGCAACCCGACCATGGCCGCGCCGGTGGCGGCCACGATCATCTTCAACAGTTCGCGACGATCCATCACAGGTTCCCCGCTTTCAGTTCGCGCACGGCGTGATCAGCAGCGCGCGCCGTCAGTGCCATGTAGGTCAACGAAGGATTCACGCAGGCGCTGGAGGTCATGCAGGCACCGTCGGTGACGTAGACGTTGGGTGCATCCCAGACCTGGTTGTGTGCGTTCAATACGGAACTCCTGCGGTCACGCCCCATCCGCGCGGTTCCCATTTCGTGGATGCCCTTGCCCGGCGCGTAATCGTTGTCGTGCATCTTCACGTCCTTGACACCGGCCGCCTCCAGCATCTCGGCTGCGTCGGCGGCCATGTCCTTGCGCATGGCCAGTTCGTTGGCGCGCATGGCAACGTCCATCGCCAGCACCGGCAACCCCCACTTGTCCTTGCGTTCGCGGTCCAGGCGGATGGTGTTGTCGTGGTGCGGCAGCATCTCGCCGAAACCGGTCATGCCGATCCGCCAATCACCGGGCACGGTCAACGCCTCCTTCAGGTCGGCACCGATGTTCAGCTCGGCGATCTCGCGTGACCAACCGGTGCGGCTGGCGCCACCCTGATAACCGAAGCCGCGCAGGTAGCCACGCTTGTCGGCCGCGACGTTGCGGAACCGCGGAATGTAGAAGCCGCAGGGACGGCGGCCGAAGTAGTACTTGTCCTCAAAGCCCTCGACCCGGCCCGAGGCTCCCGCACCGAAATGATGGTCCATCACGTTGTGCCCAAGCTCGCCGGACGAGGAGCCCAGCCCGCCGTCCCAGACGTCGGTGGCCGAGTTCATCAGCAGCCACGTCGAGTTGAACGACGACGCGTTGAGGAAGATCACCTTGGCCGTGTACTGGTAGGTCTGTCCGGTTTCCGCGTCGATGACCTCCACGCCGCGCGCACGCTTGCGATCCTTGTCGTACAGCACTTCCTTGACGATCGAGAACGGCCGCAGGGTCAGGTTGCCGGTCTTCATCGCTGCCGGCAGCGTCGCCGCCTGCGTCGAGAAATAGGCGCCGAAGGGGCAGCCGAGGATGCACTTGTTGCGGTACTGGCAGTTGACGCGGCCCTGCTCGGGCATCGGCTTGGTGATGTTGGCCGTACGCGAGTGGATCATGTGCCGCGTTCCGCCGAAGGCTTTCTTGATACGTGCGGCCACATCCTTCTCGACGATGTTCAACGGGATCGGCGGCAGGAACTCGCCGTCCGGCAGTACGTCCAGTCCCTCGCGCGTGCCGGCGATGCCGGCAAACTTCTCGACATGGTCGTACCACGGCGCGATGTCGGCATAGCGGATCGGCCAGTCGGTGGCGATGCCGTCCTTGAGGTTCGCCTCGAAGTCCAGGTCGGAGAAACGATAGCTCTGCCGGCCCCACATCAGCGAGCGACCGCCCACGTGGTAGCCGCGGAACCAGTCGAACCGCTTGGTCTCGATATAGGGCGATTCCTGTTCGTTGGCCCACATGCCTTCCAGGTTCTCGGCCAGGCCGTAGTCACGCATCAGCACCGGGAAGTCGGCCTTCATCGCCTGCGTCGGCCGATTGCGATGCGGGAAATCCCACGCCTCCTTCATCGCATTGACGTAGTCCTTGACGTGCTCGATGTTGCGCCCGCGTTCCAGCATCAGGACCTTCAGGCCCTTCTCGGTCAGCTCCTTTGCCGCCCAACCGCCACTGATTCCCGAACCAACAACGATGGCGTCGTAGTGATTGTCTGCCATGGGTATTTCACCTGGGTGGATATCGTTTCAGACGTCGCAGAGGCGGATCGCCTCGCGCAGCGAGCCGACGGGATCGGGCGCAGCAGGCATGAACTCCTGCGCCAGATACCCATCGAAACCGGTGTCGCGGATCGCGCGACAGATGGCCGGATAATTGAGTTCCTGCTGGTCACCGATCTCGTGCCGGCCCGGCACACCTGCGGTGTGGTAGTGCTTGAAGAACGCGTGATGCCTGCCGATGGTGGCGATGATGTCACCCTCCATGATCTGCATGTGATAGATGTCGTAGAGCAGGCCGAAGTGGTCCGATCCCAGCCGCTGGCACAGCTCCACGCCCCAGGCCGAGTGGTCGCACAGGTAGTCGCGATGATCGACCCTGGAGTTCAGCAGCTCCATCACCAGCACAACGCCGCGTTTCTCGGCGTGCCCGAGGATGCGCTTGAGACCGGCCGCGGCATTGGCAATGCCCTCCTGCGGGTCCATGCCGTTGCGGTTGCCCGAGAAGCAGATCAGGTTGCGATAGCCTGCGTCGGCGACCAGATCGATGTGCCGCGTGTAACGCGCCACCAGCTCATCGTGGAACTCGCGACCGGCAAAGCCCTTGGTCAGGCCCAGCTCCGCACCGTTGCACATCGAGCTGTCCACGCCATGGGCCTTCAACGTGGGCCAGTCCTCGGGGCCGACCAGATCGATGGCGGCGAAGCCGAGGGACTTCACCGTCTGGCAGAGCTGGGCGACCGACAACTTCGGGAAGGTCCAGCGCGCGACGGAATGCTTCAGGTGGCCCTTCAGCGGTGCGTCGGCGGCGAACGCGGGTGCAACGCCCCCTGTTGCCAGCGCCAGGCTGCCGGCGACCGCCATGCGCAGCGCATCACGCCGCGTGAGCCCCGGCGCAGGCGCCAGTTCGATGGAATGGATCGACATCCACTTCCCGGCCTCCCAACCGGCATCAAACGCAACGATTCAAAGCAATGCAATCGATTGCACCTTAGGGGAGGCCGTTGTGCGTTTGCAAGTTGCGGTGCATGAAAACCGATGCTGCGAGGCACAACGATCCGCCTCACTCCCTGACCTTGGCCAGTACCCCATGGCGCCCAAGACGCCCCACAGAGCCAGCACACTGCCGCGCAGCGCGTAGTTTGCTGCACCAATGCGTGTTCACCGGGCCTTGCTTCCGCGGGTTGGAGACTCGGAACCCGGAGGCGATCACACAGGAGCGCTTCGCCGGCGCGTTCCAGCGCCCCCATCTCTTTCAGCAGCGTTGGTCGCGGACATGCCTGTGCCACGTGCAGCCCTTATCGCAGCCGCACACGTGCATGCAGAGGATGGTGGCAGAGAGAAGCCATGCACGGCGCAGCACGTTCTGACAAGGGAGCATCCCTGGTCAGTGGCTTATCCGAAGACGTCACGGAAAGGCCTTATCCGACGATTTAAGAATTGTCTTATTACATCGAGACGGGTGGCTGATTATTGTCACACCTGTACATTCCCATGAATTGGCAATGGCTGCGAAAGTTTATCCTGCGCACCAGCAAATTGAGCGATCGGACCCACACTGGCAAGTAATCAGGTGCGCGCTTTGAGGCGAGGCCTTGATGCTTTCATTGCGAAATCGGAAATGCAGAACAGCGCGCAGTCTCGGCGGATTCCACCATGATCGCCATGCAACGTAGCAGCAGACTGTGCGCGCGGATTGCGGCGACTGTTTACCTGCAAGCCCTGCTTCAGCGAGTACATGCAATGTGATTTCCAGTTGCGTGACGCAGACAGGCGCTCCTGCTGCATCCAATCACGGCATTTCCCCTGCAGATCAAAAACACGCTTCCGGCGTGGAAACCCGAATGAACCACCACAACCGCGAAAGCAATGCTACACACGAAAATGGCGAAAATTCAAACTACGCAGCCTGCAGGGCGCTGCTGATCTATTTCTCCAAGCCAGTCCCTGGCACACGCCCTTCAAGGATAACGATCCCCGGGTTTTCCAGCGGCCAGCTCCAGCACTGTTTCAGATTACTGGTTTCGAACAGAATGCTGAAGTCCCAGAAGCTCAAGGATGAGAAGGGCGCGTGGTTCGGTGGAAGAATCGTCCAGGCCACTCCGTTGGGACTTGCCGTGTTCAACTTGTGCCCGCTGGCGAAAGGCGATGCCGCAGAACACGAAGTCCCATCCCAGGCGTTCACTCCCGACAACCAATCGTCACGTTGACCATCATCACCAGAGCGGGAGCCTGGCCGCTTGTGAGTTGCCATCATCATCCAGCCACGAAAACCTGAACTCAGCCCCATTGGATAGCGTCCCGTCTACTGTCTGCTGCTGTGTACTGAATGGCGGCAGGAGGGTTGCGCCCAGCGGAATGGATCGATCGCCCTCGCAGATCTCTGCCTTGGCGAGCGTGATGTAGAACGGCGTCGGGTTGTTCAACTGTACGGTGTGCCCGTCGGCCCTCACGACCATCCGCATCGGCGCTTTTTCTGCTTCGCGCGACAACTTCCGAGGTCGGTAGATGACTTTCAGCTGCGTCCGCAGGGTGATGGTCAGTCGTAGCGAGTTCGCGTCCCCCCCTTCGTCAGGCCGGGGAGGAATCTCGTAGACATTAAGCCAGTAGAGCGATTCCCGATCCTGCGCGACAGGCTGCGCGGTGGCGACCAGGCGCAGCGTTCGTTGCTGTTGGGGTTCAAGCCTGAAAACCGCTGGGAGCGGCACGATGGGGGCACTCGCAGTTTCTGGAGTAGCGTCCAGATCGCCATTGTCAATCCAGGTTTGAATCAGGACTGGATAGGCATTCTGGTTGACCAGCGCCAGCGACGTCTCGCGCTGGCCTTCATGTACGATGACGCGGGTACGCTCGACGGTGACACCGGCGTAGGCGAGCGTGCAGTTCAGCCCTGCGGCGACCAGCAGGAGGCATTGCACGAACTTACTGAACACGTATGACTACCTGCGCCGTAGCTTCGACCTTGCCCGGCGATACGGCCGGCATGGTGCCAGTGGAAAGTTTTTCCAGGCGGGCCTGGAAGGTTTCTGTGTACTGGCTGACGCCGTTGACCGTACTGGTCAACGTGGCGGCGCTGCCGATCACAGGATACCAGCCCCGGCCCGCCGCGCCAGAGCCTTTGGCCGAATCTTCGTTGGCAAGCAAGTTGATGGACGTACCATTTCTCAGCAAGCGGATACCGACCCCCTGGGCTATACCCGACTGACCGTAGCGATCCGACACGAGGTAAGCCAGGCCGCCTTGGGCATTGACCAGGCCTAAGGAGGACGACGCGGCCAAGGCACCGGAAGACGCCTTGATGCCAATGGCCGTGCCGTTGGCGCTGGTGCTGCTTACCGCGGCACTCTGGCAGCGGATGCTGATCTGAACAGGCATTACCCGGCTACTGCCAGCGTTGATCTCACTCACGCTTATCGAGGGGAACACCACGTACGGCGTGACACTGGAGACGCTGCAGGTCGGATAGCGCTTGAGCGTGACCCTGTTGTAGAGGCCGATGGCACCGGGCCAGTTTCCATACCAGCCGCTCCAGTTTCCATACTGCGTCTGCCCAACCGTAGGGTAGGACAGGCCTGGTCCTTTGATCGCGATGTATGCCGCCGGTTGCGAATAAGCGTAGAGCTGCGACGATGCGGTATCGCTGTAGTAGTTGTAGCTGGGGTCTTTGGGTGCACTGAATATCTCGGCACGCACGGCGCTCAGGTTCTTCGCCTTCACCAGCTGGTAGCCCCGGGAATCGATATCCAGCCCTGTCAGGGGTCGCTGCTGCCAGACGTCCGTGAACAGCTGACCCGTTTCGAGATGAGTCAGGCGCAACAGTACGTTGGGCCAAGCCGTGCGGTAGGCAGAGCGTATTCCGAGGCTGTTGCCAACGCTGTCGCCGCCCTGGTACCAGCCACTGTACACGTCGTCGCCGTTCGTGGAGAACATCTCATACACCGTATCCTTCGCTTCACAGCGGAAGAACACATACTCGGGGTTGTAACCCGACGTTGACCCGTATTGGGTAAATGGTGCCACTGAACTCGCGATCAGGGAGCCGTAGGGCTGAAAGCCAGGGTCACTGACGTTTATCACGCTGGGAATACCCAGTGAGCCATTGCACGTATCACACGCGCCGGCCCAAGATCCGGCAGTGCCTTCGCCCGGCCGGATAGCGGTGGTGGCCGTGGTATTGGCTGCCCCTACCGACGTCACCTTGTAACAGGTCGCCGCGGCATGGTGAGCGGGTATGAGCGCCATGGCCGCCAGCAGCAAGTGCCTGATCATCATAAGGGATCCTGTTGGGACGAACATGTGCTTTCCAGATGGATGAACCCCTGGCTGTCGAACGCATTGGCACTATTGACGTCATAGGGCAGCTGGCACTGCTGGTCCGCGGCGTCGCCCCAGCGGATCTGCAAGCGTCCGCTGTCGGCGTGGGCGCGCGCGTACACCAGACCTCCCTGACCGACCATTCCGAGAGTCGTGCCTTCTTCATCGACGACCTCGGCTGCCAGGGGAATCGGTCCACCACCGGGCAAGCTGGCTTTGATCAACAGAGCATTGCCGACCAGCGTCTTGAAGTCCATCAGCACGGCCGCGCCAGAATAGGGTGCTACTTTGCGCTCGGTTTCGAGCAGTTCAGCGTAGTCTCCCATACCGCTGGGATCGAGTCCGACAGCGTTGTACCGGTAAGGTGACAACGAGGGCACAATCGCATACCCGCCAGCATTCACCCGTGCTCCCTGCCCGCCCTTGACGATGGCTCCGTGTGCGCCCTTCGCCCGGACCAGCGCAAACGTGTCTCCCACATAAGGGCCCAGGGTAATGCCGCCGCTATGTACCACTGCCGCGCCACGAACGCCTGCATTGATCTGCTGGTAGTTGGAGCTTTGCGAATACCCACCGTTCACCGTTGCGACGTGAGTCTGCGCCTGGATATTGCTGGTCCAATGCGTTCCGCCGCCTGCACTGTCATGGCTGGCCGCGAGCGCGTAGCTCGTATCACGCTGCGGGCCCAACGTACCGCTGATACCGGCCTGCAGGCTGCTGCCCTGGGTATCCCCTGAGCGCCGCGTCATCATCGAGCTCATGCTCGGTGCCCGCCTGGAGCTGCCAAGTGGCAGGGTGAGCGTGAGTGTCAAGGAATTGGTGCTGTTGACAGTGTCCCGAATGTCGGCTCCGCCCGTGAAGGCTGGGAGGGTGCTCGCCACAGCGTCCCGGTACCAGGTGGTGCTCTGCCGCGCGTACGCCAAACTGTAGCTGAACTGGCGCCATGTGCCGGAGTAGCCGAACTGGACCTGGATGTCGTGGCTTTTACCGTCGTAGTAGTCGTTGCTCGAACCGGACAGGTACAGGTTGCCGTAGCGGCCCAAACCCTGATTGATCAGCAAGGTCAGCTGGTTTCGCTGTTTGAAGCTGGTCGAGTCCCATACATCTCCTCGACCGGAGGCGAGGCGTGCACCTAGTACATCGCCCAGGTCGCGGTAACCCTGCGTCGAGTACCTGTACCCGGCAAGGTTGACGGTCGTGTCGGTTGGCTGGACCGTACGGCTGTAGCTCAGCCCCAAGCGCCAGCCTTGCTTGTGTTGCCGGTCTTCCACAGTGGCGCTGGAGAACGTGCTGCTGAAGCCGAATGCGCCGTACCGCGTCCCCAGCACGCCGCCAGCAAGGAGGGCCAGGTAACTCTCGCTCACCCGCGCACCGATGCTGGCGGAAACCGAATTGGTCAAGCCCCGCTGATAGGTGGCCTCCGCCACCGGCCCTCGGCCTGCACTGGTCTGGCCCACCTCACCAACGATTGCACTATAGCGCGAGATGCCGGGGCGAATGGAGTCTGGCACCGCTGCATATGGAACGGTGAACCGCGTGACACTTCCATCTGCGCTGATCACCTGCACCTCCAAGTCACCGTTGTAGGCGGTGCCATACAGGTCATCTATGACGAAGGGCCCAGGTGCGACCGTGGTCTCGTATATTTTGCGGCCATTTTGCTCGATTACAACGCGCGCGTTGCTCACCGCAGTACCCCGTACCTGCGGTGCGTACTGTCGCTGAGAGTCCGGTAACATGCGATCGTCGCTGACCAGGCGCGCACCTCGGAAGCCGATACTGCCGAACAGGTTGCCGTCGGTGTAACCTTCGCCTAGCGTCAATTCGCTTCGCCATGGCACGATAGCGCGCTGTACGGAAGTGCGAACGCTGTTCCAATGACCGACAGCGGTGCTGCCACTCCTGGAATGACTGTAGTTCGATTGGTGACGCAGACGCCACAACCCTATATTCAGTCCAGTATTTAGCCCCAGGTAACCGTAGTCAGCTGCCTCATTCCCGGAGGCCTCATAGCGCGAGTGGTAGAGGCTCGCATCATAGTTGAAGAAGCCCATCGTGTTACCCGCCTCCCACTCCTGCGGATCGACATAGCCGCGCGGCTTGATGTCGAGCAGCGACTGCGGTACCGAAAGGTCGAGGCGCAGGCGAGCAGAGTCGTAGCGGAACGAGGCGCCCGGCAAGCGGTCGGCAAGCAACGTGCATCCGTTGCTTTGCCCGGTCAGGCTGTCGGACTTGCGCACGTTGAGGTACTGACGCAGGAACTGGTCGGTCAAACAGGGCTCGACGACGTCACCCTGCAGCCGAAAGCTCACCTCAGTTCGAGTTACATACTGCGTGTTTGCATACACATCGACCACGTACCTGCCTGGATCGACCTGCTGCGCATGGTTGAAACGCTCCAAGCTGCCCTTGGCCAATCCTGAGCCCTGCAGCAGGCTGTCGTCGAAGCGATACACGCTCTCTCCACGGGCTGGCCGCACTGCCATCAGTGCAAGGCTGCCCAGCAGGACAGACACGCACCGCAGGCTAGTGCTGCAGCGCACGGGTGATGCCGACACGAGCGCCATAGTCGTTAATGAGCTGCGCCTGGAGTTCAGGAGCGCCTCCCTTGAGCACTCCGGCGACCTCGGGCGTCCAGCGTGCAGTGCCGTAGGGCGGCACCATGGTAGCGCGCAGCTTTATCTGCTGCCCGCCCATAGTGATCACCGCGGCTCCAAACGAGGCATGAAAGCCTGTTGGATTATCGACAAGGACATGCCAGCTCACACCCTGCCCCTCGAGACTGAAGCGCAGCCGTTCGGGCAAGTGGTCAACGCTACCGGCGATGGCAGCAGGGCGGTAGAAGAGCTTGAGTCGATTCCGCAACATCAGCAGCATCTCGCTTCTAGCCGCGTCGGCCATGTTGCGCGGCGGAATCTGCAGCACGTTCAGATAGAAGACCGACTCGCGGTCCTGTGGCAGTTCTGCACCGGTATAGATGAGCCTGAGAGACTGTCCACTGCCGGGAGCCAGGCGCGACACTGCCGGACTAACCAGGAACGGGGCCTTGGCGGTGTCCGGCAGGGAGGAAGAATCACCGGCATCTACCCAGGCCTGCACCACATTGGGGAAGGCATCCTCGTTGGTGAGCTGCAGCGTTGCTTCCTTGGCATCGCCACGGAAGATCACGCGGGTGCCGGTCACCACTACGCTGGCCTGCGCAGTGGCAACAACCATGAACCAAAGCGTAAGGGTAAACGCAACGATGGCCGGCCGGAGTTGGCGAAGTGGCCAAGTGTTCATCCCGATACCTCGAATACGAGCCGTCAAGAACGATGTGACCGTGGCGGCTGCGGGAAAGGAAGCAGATTGCGCGGCGGCGGCTTACTCGTAGCGGAGGGTATAGGTGACAGCACCCAGGACGGGACCGGCGGTCACGGTGGCAGCCTCGGAAACGTAGCGCACGGCGTAGTCATGGCTCGTGGACGACTGGCCTGAAGTCAGCACGATCTTGCCGGCGCTGACTGCCGCACCTCCTGCAAGGTTCACAGGACTCCCGCCAGTTGCGTCAAGCAACTGCAAAGCAACACCGGTCGCGCCGCTGGTGGCGGTATTGGTCAAATTGCCCAGCGAGGTCGGGTTGGTCGCTTGGAACAGGGTCGTGAACTGCTCATCCGTGTCGCTCGGCGCACAGCCGGTCAGACGGAGCGTGAATCTCGTCTCCCCCGTGGTCTTGCCTGCACCGCCGGTCAACTGGCTGGCTGGGACGCTCTGCAGGACGACCGTGGGTTCCGTGTTGCCGTCAATAATTGCGGAGCACGTCTGGTCGGTGACTTCACCGCTGAACGTGATGGTATTGGCCGCAAGGGCCGGGCCGGGAACGGCCAGGATTGCAACTGCTGCGAAAGCGATGGCGCGAAGGTACATTGCGGCGACCTGTGGCTGGGGGAAGGGCTGCACATAAGATGCAGAAGAAGCCTTCTCAGGTCACTCAGACGATCCTTAAAATGCCCTTTGGGTTCCCAGGTGCCCCACGTAGTGCCCCCCTCGCTTTTGGCTCGCCGCCCACGGCCCAGGAGTGGCGGCAGGGCAACCCCCGGCGTCCCATGTGTCGCCGGGATGCATCATGCCCACTTCGTGGATCGGGCGAGTTCATGTGGAAGCATCGAAATCACAGGACACCACCTTTGCAGCCGCCTTCGGCTGCGCGAGGGAATGGGCGTTCACATTCACCCTTGAAGCACTTTGCCGGACAGTAAAACGAACGCCGTGCCGGGAGACCCTCAGTGGCGCCTTGCTGCCCAGCAAATGCCACCCCCGGTTCTCGCCGTACCGTTTGTGTGGCGAAAATAATCCAACGATCGTTTGAAAAAGAGAGGAGCCCTGCAAAAAGGGCTCCTCTACGGTTTGCCTAACGATCGACTACACAGGTCTATTTCAGAACGGAATATCGTCGTCCGCGAAGTCGTCCATCGGCGGCGCCTGCTGCGGCTGCGGGCGCTGGTTGCCACCCTGGTTGCCGTAACCGCCGCCCTGGTTGCCGCCCTGGTTGCCGTAACCACCGCCCTGGCCGCCACGCTGGCCGCCGCCACCGCCGCCGTACTCCTGGCGCGGGGCCTGCTGGCGCTGCGGGCGGTCGCCGCCGTAGTTGCCACCACCGCCACCACCGCCGCCGCCTTCACCGCGGCCGCCGAGCATCTGCATTTCATCGGCGATGATGTCGGTGGAGTACTTCTCCACGCCGTCCTGGCCGGTGTACTTGTCGTAACGCAGGCTGCCTTCGACGTAGACCGAGCTGCCCTTGCGCAGGTACTCGCCGGCGATCTCGCCGAGCTTGCCGAAGAACACCACGCGGTGCCATTCGGTGCGCTCCTGCTGGTTGCCGTCCTTGTCCTTGCGGACGCTGGTGGTGGCCAGGCTGATGCGGGTGATCGCCATGCCGCCCTGGGTGTACTTAACGTCCGGGTCGTTGCCGAGATTGCCGACCAGGATGACTTTGTTGATGCCGCGCGCCATAGGTACCTTCGTCCGTTGTCCAGGGGCAGACCGCCAGTGATAGCACAGCCCCGGGCGGGGTGCAGTACGCTGGGTCGCCCCCGGTGAAATTTGGGGGAATGCGAGAACGACGCATCTTACCATTGCCGCCGTCATCCGCCCGGTCAGGAGATCCCGAACGCATCGAAGGATCAGGCTGATTTCCTTGTCCGGCAATGACTTACCCTCGCCGCGACGGACGCCTGCAGGGGTATCCGCGTCTGCCCATGGCATCATGCCCAGGCACCTTCCCCCTGTCTCTTCCGCGTGCCCATGACGATCAAAGGCAAAGCCACCTCCCTGGACATCGCCCACCTGGCCGGGGTCTCCCAGCCGACCGTGTCGCGGGCCCTGCGTGGGAGCCCGATGGTCAATGCCGAAACCCGCGAGCGCATCCTGCGCATCGCCCGCGAGCTGAACTACAAGGTCGACAAGAACGCCTCCAGCCTGCGCCTGCGCAACGCCGGCACGCTGGCCCTGCTGTTCTTCGAGGACCCGACCAACGACGATTCCCTGATCAACCCATTCTTCCATTCGATGCTGGGCTCGATCACCCGTGCCTGCGCCCTGCACGGGCAGGACCTGCTGGTCTCTTTCCAGCAGTTGTCCACCGACTGGCAGGCCGATTACGAGGACAGCAACAAGGCCGACGGCATCATCCTGCTCGGCTATGGCGACTACCACGAGTCGCGCGACCGCCTGCAGCGGCTGGTCGAACAGGGCACCCATTTCGTGCGCTGGGGCGCTGCCCTACCCGGCCAGCCCGGCGTCTCGATCGGCAGCGACAACTTCCAGGGCGGGCATGACATCACCACCCACCTGCTGCAGCAGGGCTGCCGCCGCATCGCCTTCCTTGGCCATGCTTCCAGCCACTACCCGGAGTTCCAGGAGCGTTACCGCGGCCACGTCGAGGCGCTGCGCACGCATGGCCTCGCCGCCGACCCGGCGCTGCAGCACGATGCGATCACCACCGAGGCCTCTGGTCAGGAAGCCTGCCAGGCATTGCTGGCACGCGGCGAACGCATCGATGCGATCTGCGCGGCCAGCGACCTGATCGCCATCGGGGCGATGCGTGCGCTGCGCGAAGTCGGCCTGCGCGTGCCGCAGGACGTGGCAGTCACCGGCTTCGACGACATCCCGCTGGCAGCCTCGGTATCCCCGGCGCTGACCACGGTGCAGCAGGACACCAAGCAGGCCGGGCAGCTGCTGGTTGAACGCCTGCTGGCGCTGATCGGCCGGCAGCCGGTGGACAGCCAGAGCATCCCAGTGAAGCTGGTGGTACGCGAATCGTCGCTGCGAGGGTGAGCGCCAGGGGGCTGGCGCCGCGGCCAACGCACGACGGCGGGATTCTCCCCCCCCATGACCAACGGCGGATGCGCCCGGCCGCGGATGCGCGGATAACGCGCAGACACGCTCAAGGAAAGGTGTACGTCGCATGCTGAAGATCGATTCGCTGTCCAAGACGTACGCCAACGGCGTGCACGCGTTGAACGCGGTCACTCTGGACATTCCGCGTGGCATGTTCGGCCTGCTCGGGCCGAACGGCGCGGGCAAATCCTCGTTGATGCGCACCCTGTCCACCCTGCAGGAAGCCGACAGCGGCTCGGCCGTGCTCAGCATTCCCGGCGAAACTCCGATCGACGTGCTGCGCGACAAGGATGCGGTGCGCCGCCGGCTGGGTTACCTGCCGCAGGATTTCGGCGTGTACCCGAAGGTCAGCGCGCTGGACCTGCTGGAGCATTTCGCGGTGCTCAAGGGCCTGACCCAGCGCGCGCAGCGCCGCGAGGTGGTCGATGGGCTGCTGCAGCAGGTGAATCTGTGGGACGCGCGCAAGCGCAAGCTTGGCACGTACTCCGGCGGCATGCGCCAGCGCTTCGGCATTGCCCAGGCGTTGCTGGGTGACCCGCGGCTGGTGATCGTTGATGAACCCACCGCTGGCCTCGACCCGGAGGAACGCAACCGCTTCCTCAACCTGCTGGCGGCGATCGGCGAGAACGTGGCAGTGATCCTGTCCACGCATATCGTCGAGGATGTCACCGACCTGTGCCCGACCATGGCGATCATGAACAAGGGCCAGGTGCTGCTGACCGGGCGCCCCGCCGATGCCATCGACGCGCTGCAGCAGCAGGTCTGGCGCAAGCAGGTCGACCCTTCCGAACTGGCCGATCACGAAGCGCGCTACGTGGTGCTGTCCACGCGCCTGGTCGGGGGCCGTCCGGTCATCCACGTGCACAGCGCCGACGACCCCGGCGACGGCTTCGCGGCCGTGGCTCCCGACCTTGAGGACGTGTACTTCCAGCGTCTGCGCCTGCAGGCCCGTACCCGCGCGGCAGCCTGAGCGGAGCACGCCATGATCCTCAACTTCTTCCGCTTCGAGCTGCGCGAGCAGCTGCGCTCCCCGCTGCTGTGGCTGCTGGCCGGGCTGTTCGCCCTGCTTGCCTTCGCCGCCGCCTCCAGCGACGCCGTGCAGATCGGTGGCGGTACCGGCAACGTGCACAGCAACGCGCCCACCGTGATCGCGCAGATGCTGGGCATCTTCACCCTGCTCGGCATGCTGGTCACCGCGCTGTTCGTCAGCAACGCACTGCTGCGTGACTTCGAACTGGGCACCGCCGAGCTGATCTTCGCCAGCCCGGTGAAGCGCCGCGATTATCTGGCCGGGCGCATCGGCGCCGCACTGGCGGCCGGACTGCTGGTCTACGTGGTGATCGCGTTCGGCCTGTGGCTGGCGCCGTTCATGCCCTGGGTCGATCCCGAACGCATGGGCCCGATCAGTTGGCAGGGTTATGCCTGGACCTTTGCGGTCATCGTCATTCCCAACCTGTTGTTCACCACCGCGCTGCTGTCGCTGCTGGCCGCAGTGACCCGCTCGATCCTGTGGGTCTACATCGGCCTGGTGGCCTACCTGGTCCTGTACGGTGCCAGCGCAGCCCTGCTGCGCGACATCGACAATACCTGGATCGCGGTGCTGAGTGAGCCGCTCGGCATGCGTGCACTGGGCCGCACCATCCGCTACTGGTCCACCGCCGAACGCAACAGCGGCATTCCGGCGTTGACCGGCTACCTGCTGGCCAACCGTGCCCTGTGGCTGGGCGTGGCCGCGGTATTGTTCGCCGCCACGTTCGCGCTGTTCCGCACCGAACGCACTGGCAGCGGCCGCCGGCGTTGGGGACGCAAGCCGACGCTGGCGGTCGCCGATGCGGTGACCGTCCGCCCTGCGCGCGCAGCCCTGCCGCACGTGGTACCGGCGTTCACCGGCAGCACCGCATGGCAACAGTTCCTGCGCCAGGTGCGTTTCGACACCGGCGGCGTGCTGCGCAGCGTCCCGTTCATCGTGCTGCTGGTGCTGGGGCTGGTCAACTTCCTGCCCAGCGCCCTGTTCCGGCAGACGCTGTATGGCACCTCGATCTGGCCGGTCACCTCGCAGATGATCATGGGCCTGCAGGGCGCCTTCAGCTGGCTGCTGATCATCATCGTGCTGTTCTTCGCAGGCGAGCTGGTCTGGAAGGAACGCGGCGCACGCATCAATGAAGTGACCGATGCCATGCCGGTGCCGAACTGGGTGCCGCTGCTGGCCAAGTTCACCGCGCTGATGGCGGTGATCGCCTGTTTCCAGGCCGCTGGCGCCCTCACCGCGATGGGCGTGCAGCTGGCCAAGGGCTACACCCACCTGGAGCCCCTGCTGTACCTGCGCAGCCTGGCGCTGGATTCGGTGGTGTACGTACTGATGGGCGGCATGGCGCTGGTGCTGCAGGTGCTGACCAACAACAAGTTCGTCGGCTACGCGTTGCTGATCGTGGTGATGATCGGCCAAGGCGTGCTGGGCATGCTCGACTACACGCAGAACATCTACAACTTCGGCAGTTGGCCGATCGCTCCCTATTCGGACATGAATGGCTACGGCCACTTCCTCACCGGACAGCTGGCGTTCCAGGGCTACTGGGCATTGTTCCTGCTCGCGTTGATGTGCGTAGCCTCCGCCTTCTGGGTGCGCGGTGTCAGCCAGGGGCTGCGCCAGCGCCTGGTCCTGGCCGGCCGCCGCCTGCGCGGGCCGACCGGGGCCGTTGCGGCGGTGGCAGCGGTGGCGTTCGTCGGCGTGGGCGGCTGGCTGTACTGGAGCACCAACATCCGCAACGAATTCATATCGCCCGACCAGCAGCTGGACCTGCAGGCCCGCTACGAGCGCGAATTGTCGAAGTACCGCAACCTGCCGCAGCCGCGCATCGTGGCGGTAGACAACCGCGTGGACCTGTTCCCGGAATCGCAGTCGATGGTGATCGATGCGAACTGGACGATCCGCAACCTGCACGCGCAGCCCATCCAGGAACTGCATGTCTCGATGGGCGACGACAAGCAGCTGCTGGCGGCCGATCTTGGCGGACAGCAGCTGACCTTCCACGACAGGGATCTCGGCTACCGCATCTACCGGCTGGACACGCCGCTGCAACCGGGCGAAAGCCGCAGCGTGCATTTCCGGGTAGCGCAGAGGCCCAACGGCATCACCGCCGGCCAGGCGCCGAGCAACATCGTGGACAACGGCACGTTCTTCAACAGCCGCGTGCTGCCGTCGTTCGGCTACAACGAAGGCGCCGAAATCACCGACCGCAACGAGCGGCGCAAGCGTGATCTCGGCGAGCCGCGGCGCATGCCCAAACTGGAAGACGAAGCGGCGCGCGCCAACACCTACATCTCCAACGATGCCGACTGGCTCGATTTCCGCTCCACCATCTGCACTGCGCCGGACCAGGTCGCGCTGGCCCCGGGCTACCTGCAGCACGAGACCACGGTCAATGGCCGGCGCTGCTTCAGCTATGCCATGGACCGGCCGATGCTGAACTTCTACGCCTACCTGTCGGCGCGTTGGGACGTGCGCAAGGCGACGTACAAGGACATCCCGATCGAGGTCTACTTCGACCCGGCGCACGGCTACAACGTGGACCGGATGATCGAAGCGGTGCAGAAGTCACTGGCGTACTACGAAGCGAACTTCACGCCCTACCAGCATCGCCAGGTGCGCATCATCGAATTCCCCGGCTATGCCCGCTTCGCGCAGTCGTTCGCCAACACCATCCCGTATTCCGAAGCGATTGGCTTCATCGCCGACCTGCGTGATCCGGACAAGGTGGACTACGTGTTCTACGTGACCGCGCACGAGATCGCGCACCAGTGGTGGGCGCACCAGGTGATCGGCGCCAACGTGCAGGGTGCCACCGTGCTGTCGGAGTCGCTGTCGCAGTATTCGGCGTTGATGGTGATGGAACAGGAATACGGCCGCCAGCACATGCGCCAGTTCCTCAAGCGCGAACTGGATGGCTACTTGTCCGGCCGCGGCGGTGAGGCCATCGAGGAGCAGCCGCTGGAGCGCGTGGAGAACCAGCAGTACATCCACTACCAGAAGGGTTCGCTGGTGTTCTACCGCCTGCGCGAGGAGATCGGCGAGCAGGCCCTGAACCGCGCCTTGAAGCGTTTCCTGCAGGACAAGGGCTACCAGCAACCGCCCTACACCACCTCGCGCGAACTGCTGGCCTACATCCGCGCCGAGACCCCGGCCGAGCGCCAGCAGCTGGTCACCGACCTGTTCGAGAAGATCAGCTTCTACGACAATCGGGTGATGGCCGCCAGCGCCCGCAAGCGCGATGACGGCCGCTACGACGTGACCCTGGACCTGCACGCCGTCAAGCAATACGCCGACGGCAAGGGCCAGGAGAGCGACGGCAGCATGGATGACTGGATCGAGATCGGCGTGTTCGCCAACGGTCCTTCCGGCAAGGAACGCGACCAGAAGGTGCTGTACCTGCAGCGCCACCACATCACCAGTGCGGAACCGAAGATCACGGTGACCGTGGATGAAAAGCCGGATGAGGCGGGCTTCGACCCGTACAACAAGCTGATCGACCGGGTGAGCGACGACAACCGGCGCAGGGTGACGATGTGAGGTCCAAAGCAGCCGAGCATGGTTCGGCTCTGCTGTAGTGCCGGGCCATGCTCGGCATAGGGCCCGGGCGGGCCGCGCGGGCTCAGCGCGCGGCCTTCGGCCCCAGCACCGCCAGCAGCACGAAGACCACGATCGAGGCGACGGTGCCGAGCGCCGCCGACACCCCGAACACCCACGCCGAGCGGCCCCGTTGGCGTGCCCACTGCGCCAGATGCCAGGCTGCGCCCAGGTTGATCAGCCAGGCGATGACAAACACCGGCCATTGCGCGATGCCTACCGCGCGCAGCAGCGGCATGGCCACCAGTGCAGCGACGATGGCCGCGATCAGGAAGATCAACGCGGAGCGGGAATGGTGTGCTGTGGAGACGCTCATGCGGCCAACCTGCGCACCATCACCAATACACGACAGCTGCGGTTTTCGGCTTCCTGCAGCGGCTTCCAGCCAAGCCGCGCGTACAGTCCACCATCCAGCGCCTCCGTCTGCAGGTACAGATGCGAAACACCCATCCGCGCGGCCTGCGCCGACGCCTGCTCGACCAAGTCGCTGGCCAAACCGCGACCGCGATGGCTGTCGGCCACGAGTACGCTTCCCAGCCAGTGCTCGTACTGAGGGAAGGCCGGCATCTCGCGGCGCTTGAGCTGCACGGCGCCGACCACCTGCCCGCCGTCAAAGGCCGCGATCAGGTGCGGGAAGCCTTCGGCGTCCTGCGGCGGATTGAGCCTCTGCTGTTCCTGTTCCAGTGTCAGGCCGGCGTCCTGGCCCCATTGTGCGTGGTACCACTGGGCCAGTTGCAGGCGTTCCGGCGCGTCGCTGGGTAATACCCTGAACTCCATGGCCAAGCCTCGATCCCGATGTCATCCAAGGGGATCACATACGACGCCCGAAGGAAAGCCCTCTGTAGCGTCGAGCCGTGCTCGACTGATCTGGCATCGTGCGAAAAGGCAGCCGAGCATGGGCTCGGCTCTACAGCACAATCAGCCCTGGGCAAAGTCCTTGAGGATTTCGCCGATGCCGCTGGGCGAGATCTCGAAGCCCAGTCGGGTGCCCGGGTTGATCACCACGCCATAGCCACCCGGCGCGCGGCGCAGCACGTCCAGCATCAGCCAGCGGATCTGGTGCGGAACCTGCTGGCTGTAGATGCCGACCCGCGACGGGTCGGTGAACACGGCCACGTGCAGCGTGCCCTGCTTGTCGAACAGCAGGGGGTCGAAGCCGCTGCCGTCGGGGGTGACCAGGCTGCCGGTCAGCAGCACCACCTCGGAGGCGACGAAGGCTTCCATGAACGCGCGGATCGGTATCGTCCCGTCCATGGCCGCCTTCAGCAGGGTTTCAATCGGGGTCTGCGGGGCGAGGTCGGTCATGGCGGTACGGCGGCGCGTGAGGGGTGCCCATTGTAGGGGCGAGCTTGCTCAACTGCTCCAAGAGCGTGCCAACCGAGGTTGGCGCCCGCCAGAGCGGGAGCGCCTGGCCATGCCCGGCGGCGCTTTCAGCGCCCCAGCCGCTGGTCCCGCGCCTGCTGGTCAGCCATCGCCTTGTCCAGTTGGGCCTGCAGGGCCGGCTGCTGCACGGGCGCATCCAGCACGTAGACCTTCACCCCGTGTGCGGGCACTTCTGCCGTCAGGGTGCCGTCTACCGTCTTCGCCCCACCGCCCAGCGCATCGCGCCAGGTACCGGGCTGCAGGTAGCGATCCACTTCGATGCTGCGCGCGGCATCGCCCTTGTTCAGCAGCACCAGCGCGGTCTGCGCCACATCGCCGTGCTGCAGCACGCGGAAGAACACCGCTTCATCGCCGTGCAGCCGCTCGTTCACCTGCAGGCCGCGCTGCAGGGCCGGGGTGGCCTCGCGCAGCTTGGCGATGCGCTGCAGCGGCGCGAAGATCGGGTTCCGCGGCGCGTCATCCACGCGCGATTGGCCAAAGTAGGCCCGGTTGCCGGCATGCTCGGCGCGGCCGCGCATGAAGCCGGTTTCCGAACCGTAGTACACGACCGGGATACCGCGCGCGGTGAACAGCCAGTTGTGCGCGTCGATGAAGCCGTTGTCACTGGCCTGCAGGCGCGGCATGTCATGGTTGTCGTAGAAGCTCATCAGCTCGTACGGATTGGCATACGGGCCACCGCTCAGGTGCAGCGGCTCAGCCAGCGTTTCAAAGCCCTTGCCTGCAGTACCGAACGTCTGCTCCAGTGCACCGCGCAACGGGAAGTCGAGCACGCTCACGTTTGCATTGGCTGGCCAAGTGTGCTCGGCGATGCGCGCGGCATCGTAGTCGAACGCTTCGCCGAACATGAACATGCCCGGATGCTCGGTGCGGATGCGCTTGACGAATTCATGCCACCACGGGTGCGGCAGCCAGCCGATGGTGTCGATGCGCAGCGCATCCACGCCCTGCGCGGTCCACTGCAGGTAGGCGCCCACCAGGTAGTCCATCACCGCCGGATTGTCCTGGTTGAAGTCGGACAGCTCGGCCAGGTTGCCGTCGAAGATCGAGCCGTCCTTGCTGTCGACCGGACCGATGTTGTTGTAGAACGCGTGCAGCGGGTTGTGCTTTGGATCCAGCTTCTGCGGCGGCAGGTTCTGGTGGTCGGCAATCAGCTTTCCATCCTTGTCGAAAATCTGGCCAAACTGCGGTTGCCGCGTCGGCATCGTCCAGGCCGGCGAACCGTGGTTGCCAACGATGTCCAGCACCACCTTCAGGCCAGCGCCGTGCAGGCCCTTGGTCAGGCCGGCAAAGTCCAGGTCCTTGCTGGGCAGGTGCTCGTCGAGTTTGTAGAAGTTGATGCCCCAGTAACCGTGGTAGCCGGTCTTGCCGCGGTCGGTCAGCGTGCTGGTGCAGCTGATCGGCTTGCTGCCGGTGAAGGCTTCGTCCGGGTTGTCCACGATCGGTGTGATCCACACCGCACCGAACCCCAGGTTGCGGATGTACTGCGCATTGTCGAGCACGCCACGGAAGTCACCGCCGAGATAGCCGATGTTTCCGTCGACCTTGTCCGGGCACGGCACCGGGATATCGAAGGTGCGGTGCTTGCCCCCCTGGTCGCGGTGATCGTTGGACGGATCGCCGTTGACGAAGCGGTCGGTGACCACGAAGTACACCGCATCGCTGGCGAACGGTTCGGTGGTGCCGACGTAGTCCGGGCGTGGTGTGGCCACGGCATGTCCGGCAAACAGGGCAAGGGAAACAGCAACAGCCAACGCAGCACGCATCACACCACCTCCGGTCGGGACGGAACCCGCAGCACGCACAGGCCGGCGACGAACAGGCTGCAACCGCCCAGCACCAGCACATGCATCGGCTGGCCGCCCAGCCAGGCGCGCAGGGCAAAGCCGAGCGCACTGGCCGCGACCAGCTGCGGGATCACGATGAAGAAATTGAAGATGCCCATGTACACGCCCATCTTCGACGCTGGCACGCTGTCGGACAGCAGCGCATACGGCAACGACAGGATCGACGCCCAGGCGAAGCCGACGCCGACCATCGACAGCAGCAGCCAGTGCGGATCGCGGATGAACATCAGCGAGACCAGGCCGGCGCCGCCCAGCCACAGGTTGACCAGATGGCTCCAGCGCAGGCCGATGGCACGCACCATCGGTGGAATGAGCACTGCGGCCAGCGCAGCAAAGCCGTTGTAGGCGCCGAACAGTACGCCCACCCAGTTGGCGCCCTCATTGTAGGCCGCCGTCTTCGGGTCGGCCGAACCGAAGTGGACACCGGCCACCGCCGCCGTGGTGTAGATCCACATGGCGAACAGCGCGAACCACGAGAAGAACTGCACCCAGGCCAGCCGCCTCATGGTCACCGGCATCGCCCGCAGGTCGCCGACGATGACGGCCAGCATATGCGTTCCAGGCAGCGCACGGGCCACCGCCAGCAACAGGCCGTAGCCTGCACACAGCCCCGCCAGCACGTACAGCATCCTGTCACCCTGGCGCCAGGCGATCAGCAGGGCCAGCAGCATGCCCAGCCCCAGCCACAGCGCCACCTGCGTCCACGGTGCCGGTCCGCTGACCGCGCGCGCGGCATGGTGCGAAGGTGGTTCGGCATCGTCGAATGCAGCCAGCTGTGCCGGCGAATACTCACGGGTGCTGACCACCGTCCAGGTGATCGCCGCCAGCAGCACCACCGCGCCGAAGTAGAATGCATAGCGCACGGTGTCCGGCACTTCACCGGCAGCGGCCGTATTGGCCACGCCGAAGTGGGCGAGGATGAATGGCAGGAAGCTGGCGACGATCGCGCCCACGCCGATGAAGAAGCTCTGCATCGCATAGCCGGTGGGGCGCTGGCGTGGCGCCAGCTGGTCACCGACGAAGGCACGGAACGGTTCCATCGACACGTTGATCGAAGCATCCAGCACCCACAGCGTGCCGGCGGCGATCCACAGCGTCGGCGAGTTCGGCATCACCAGCAGCGCCAGCGTGGTCAGCACCGCACCGATCATGAAGAACGGGCGACGGCGGCCCCAGCGCGTCCAGGTGCGGTCGGACAAGTAACCGATCACCGGCTGTACCAGCAGGCCGGTGAGCGGTGCGGCGATCCACAGCCCGGGCACCGCCTCAATGTCTGCGCCCAGCGTCTCGAAGATGCGGCTGGCATTGGCGTTCTGCAGCGCGAAGCCGAACTGGATGCCGAGGAAGCCGAAACACATGTTCCAGATCTGCCAGAACGACAGCTGTGGCTTAGAACGATTCATCGTGCGCCCTCGCCCACGGCCACCTGCGCCACCTTCAATGCCTGCACCTGCGCCTGGTTGAGCACTCCGTCGCGCCCGCCCTTGCCGCCGGTGTAGTGCGCGAAGTGTTCCAGCATGCTCATGTTGAAGCCCTCTTCAAGCGTGACCGTGCACCGGCCCCTGGGCACCGCGAACGTCGCCGCCGTAGAGTCCTGCACGGCCACGCTGTGCGGCATCGCCACCGTGTGCCGTTGTGGCGGCTGGCCCGCGCACTGCAGCGCCAGTTGCTTCACGGCAGCGGTGACGCCGGTATTGATCGGCCCGTTTGGATTGGCGTACTGCAACCGCAGGCGTACGTGCCCGGCCTGTGCTGCGGTGAACTGCCAGTATTGTGTGCCCCGCAGCAGCAGCTGCGGACCGACGCAGCGCATCGGGCTGTGCAGAGATTCCAGCCCGCCGTCACGGCGGGTCAGGCTGAGGCAGTGCTGCAGGCCATCGTCGCTGATGCGCGCCACGCCGTTGCTGGCGGTCACCGCCCTGCCGTCCTGCCACAGCACGTGATGCGCGGCGACCTGCACGTCCCAGCCCGCGCCCTTGCGCAGGGCCTGCGGCGCTACCGGTGTGATCGGTGCGCGCGCGTTGGCGTCCGCCGTCGTGGTCGCAGAACCGGCCGATGCCGGTGCGGGGACCAGCTGCACGGTTGTGGTGGCACCACGCGTCTTCACCTTGCCCGCCACCAGCACCCCATCGCCCAGCTGCTTCGGGCGCTCCAGCACATAGCGCTTGCCGGCCACTTCCAGACTGATGCTGCGCTGCGTGCCGAACAGCTCCGGCACCAGCACCGCCGGCAGCTTGGGCTGCACACGGCCATCGTCCTGAACACCGAACACGCCCTCGATCACCATCGACAGGTACCCGGCCACCGACCACAGCTGCCGTTCGGAGTTGACCACCGGGCCGCTGAGCGCGCCTTCATCGACGTGGACAGCCTGGGTGACCAGCTCGTAGTTCTCCATGTTGGAGCCGGCCAACGCAGCGCCCCGCATCAGCGAGCGGATCTCGGCAGCGATGCGCGGTGCATCGTCAAGCTGCCGCGCCGCACGCAGCGAGTAGGCGCTGACGAACGGCCAGATCGCACGGTTGTGGTAGATCGGCTGCTGCGCTTCCTGCGGCCAGACCACCGGACTGCCGGCCCGTCCCGTCGGGTAGGCGGCCAGCGCGCGGCGCGCACGTTCGGCCGGCAACACCTCGGCGAGGATACCCAGCGACAGGCCGAGCAGATCCACCTTGGCATACGGCACCGGGTGCGCGGCTTCGCCTATGTAGCTCATGTACTGGCCGATGTCCTCGCGCCAGAAGCGCGTGTCGATCTGCTGCGCAAGCGCGTCGGCCCAGCCTCTGTACTCGGCCGCGCGGGCGTCACCGCGTTGGACGGCCAGCTGCTCGGCCAGGCGCAGCGCCTGGTAGTGCAGCACGTTGGTAGACAGCGCATAGGAATCACCAATGAAACGCACGTCTTCGCGGGTCCAGTCCGGGTAGGTCTGCTCGCGCCAGTCCAGGAACGAGGTCTCGCCGCGGTACAGGCCCATCTGCGCGTCGAACACCATCGCGCGGTCCTGCGCCAGTGTGCCCTGCAGCGCCTGCCAGACCTGCTCGGCGAATGCTGGATCATCCAGCAGGTGGCGCGCGGCCAGGAACCAAACGACACGGTCGCTGCTGATCGGCCAGCTGCCACCCGAGCCGGTGTCCTGGGCGACGAACAGCCCCGGCGTATGCCCATCGCGCGCCGCCGACAACTTGAACTGCAACGACTGCCGGGTGCGCTGCGGGTCCAGCCGCGCCAGCGCCAGGTCGGCGGCGAAGCTGACATCGCGGGTCCATACATAGGGCCAGCGCGCACCGGTCTGGAAGCACTCGCATGGCACGGGCCGGCCTTCGTCGAACGCAGGATCGCGGATCGCGTCCACGCGGTCCTGGTCCATCTCCTGCTGCGCCAGCGAGAACAGGGCATCGAACATCACGCTGCCGGTCCGGCTGCGCATCGGTGCGGATGCGATCTGCACGGCGCCCTTCGGTGCATGCAGCACGAAGCGGCCGTCGGCTGCGGCTTCGGCGCGCGCGTGGCGGCCGTCGAATTGCAGGTCGGCCGCCTGCGCGGTCGATCCCAGCGCTGCCCCCAGGGCAGCGGTCAGGCAAATGATCTTCAGCATCGAAGCGGCGGACCGGCTTGCGCCCGTCGGCCTCCCTCCCTCTCTGCACGCGTTGTAGGTCCGCACCGTCGTGGCCGGCGGGCGGGCGCGGCCCCTCCCTCAAGGAGCCCTGGCCCCATGGTAGACGCGGGGCTGTCAGCTGCGCCCAGCTGCATACGTATTCATGCCATTGCCCGGTAGCGCGCTGGCCGCGCTGGCTTATGGTCCGGGTCTGCCAACGGCGCCTTTGGAGGGGAAATGCCGATGTCATCCACTGCTGTACGCAGCGTGCTCGCGCACCTGTTCGGCCTGGCGCTGCTGGCAATGGCGACGCTGTCGCAGGCCGCCCCGCAGGTTGTCAGTGTCGAATCGCCGGGCAAGGTGCTCAGAGCCAGCCTGGTGCTGGACGGCGGCACGGCGCGCTATCGCGTCGAGCGTTTCGGCGAGACCGTGGTGGAGGATTCGAAGTTGGGCTTTGCCCTGCGCGATGGCCGCCTGGATCGTGATTTCGCGGTGATCGGCCAGCAGCAACGCAGCGTCGATGAAAGCTGGGAACAGCCGTGGGGCGAACGCCGTCTCACCCGCAACCACTTCAACGAGCTGACCGTGCAGCTGGCCGAGACCACTGGCAGCAAGCGGCGGCTGGATGTGGTGTTCCGCGTCTACGACGATGGCCTTGGCTTCCGCTACATGTTCCCTGAGCAGCCGAACCTGCGCGAAGCGATCATCGATGACGAACTGACCGAGTTTGCCATCGCACAGGATTCCACCGCCTGGTGGATTCCCGCCGGCGAACCGATCCATTACGAGTACCTGTACCAGCGTACCCCACTGCGCGAAGTGCCGCTGGTGCATACGCCGATGACCCTGCGCAGCCGCGATGGCCTGCACGTGGCGATCCACGAGGCCGCGCTGGTGGACTACGCCGGCATGTGGCTGCGCCGCACCGAGGGCCAGCGCCTGCGCGCGCAACTCTCACCTTCGGCCGAAGGCTGGAAGGTGCGTCGCGCCCTGCCCTTCACCACACCGTGGCGCACGCTGCAGATTGCTGACCGTGCCGGTGGGCTGGTCGAATCGGACCTGATCCTCAACCTCAACGAGCCCAACGCGCTGGGCGATGTGAGCTGGGTGAAGCCAGCCAAATACCTGGGCGTGTGGTGGTCGATGCACCTGGACAACGAGAGCTGGGCGACCGGGCCGAAGCATGCGGCCACCACCGCCAAGACGAAGAAGGTGATCGACTTCGCCGCCGCGCATGGCTTCCGTGGCGTGCTGGTGGAAGGCTGGAATCCGGGCTGGGACGGCATGTGGGTGGGCAACGGCTACGACTTCGATTTCACCCGCGCCACGCCCGATTTCGATATCGAAGCGCTGTCGGCGTATGGCCTGAAAAAGGGCGTGCACCTGATCGGCCACCACGAAACCGGCTGTGCCATCGAGCACTACGAGGATCAGTTGGGCGCCGCGCTGGACCTGTACGCACGGCTGGGGGTGGACCAGTTCAAGACCGGCTACGTCTGCGACGATGGCCAGGTCGACCGGCGAAATCCGGCTGGCGGCCCGCTCTGGCGCGAGTGGCACGACGGGCAGTTCATGGCCCGCCATCACCTGAAGGTGGTGCAGGAGGCCGCGCGCCGGCACCTGTCGGTGAACCCGCATGAGCCGATCAAGGACACCGGCCTGCGCCGCACCTACCCCAACTGGATCTCGCGCGAAGGTGCGCGCGGCATGGAATACAACGCCTGGGGCCAGCCGCCGAACCCGCCGGAGCACGAGGTCAACCTGGTGTTCACTCGGATGCTGGCCGGGCCGATGGATTACACCCCCGGCATCCTCAGCCTGAAGGGTCGCCACGGCCAGGCCATCCCCAGCACGCTGGCCCGCCAGCTTGCCCTGTACGTGGTGCTGTACAGCCCGATCCAGATGGCCGCTGACCTGCCCGAGCACTACCTGCAGCATCGCGAGGCGTTCCGCTTCATCGAAGACGTGGCGGTGGACTGGGAACAGAGCCGCGTGCTCGATGGCGAAGTGGGCGACTACGTGACGATCGTGCGCCGCGACCGCAACAGCCGCGACTGGTTCCTCGGCAGCATCACGGATGAACACGGCCGCGTGCTGCCGGTGTCGCTGGGCTTCCTGGAACCCGGAGTGCGCTATCGCGCAGATATCTACCGCGATGGTGACGGCGCTGATTTCCGCAGCAACCCGTTCGCGTTCGCCCGCGAAATCCGCGAGGTGACCAGTGCCGATGCCCTGACGCTGGTGCTGGCGCCGGGCGGTGGGCAGGCCGTTCGATTCACGCCTGTTCGCTGAACGTTTTCCGGCCTGCGCGCCCCTGTAGCAGCCGAGCATGGGCTCGGCTCTAAAGAACGATGCACCTGAAAGCGATTACATCCCTGCAAACGCCATTGAATACGTATGCAGGGTGATTCCCGCGAAGAACGCGCTGCCTACCATAGCGGCGACGACAGCGGCCACCGCGTCGCACGTCCTCGGCTCGGCCGGGGCGCTCACGAATCGATCTGCAACATTGCCTGGGAGGGGAAAATGTTGAACCACAAGCGCAGTGCGCTGAGTCTCGCGCTGGCCGTTGTCCTGACGCCGACGCTGGCGTCGGCACAGTCCACGCAGAGCACCACCACGCCGGCCGGCACCGCCGCCACCAACCTGGATACGGTGCAGGTCACCGGCATCCGCCGCGGCATCGAGAACGCGATCGCGGTCAAGCAGGACTCCACGTCGGTGGTGGAAGCAATCTCCGCCGAAGACATCGGCAAGCTTCCCGACGTCAGCATCGCCGAGTCCATCTCGCGCCTGCCCGGCCTGGCCGCACAGCGCGTCGCCGGACGTGCGCAGGTGATCAGCGTGCGCGGCCTTTCGCCGGACTTCGCCACCACCCTGCTCAATGGCCGTGAAGTGGTCAGCACCGGTGACAACCGTGGCGTCGAGTTTGACCAGTACCCGTCCGAGCTGGTCAACGGCGTGACGGTGTACAAGACCCCGGATGCGGCGCTGGTCGGCCAGGGCCTGTCGGGCACCATCGACATGCAGACCGCGCGTCCGCTCAGCTTCGGCGAGCGCGTAATCGCGGTCAGTGGGCGCTACCAGAAGAGCTCGCTCGGCCGTGCCGCCAACGTCGATCCCTACGGCAACCGCTTCAGCGCCAGCTACATCGATCAGTTCCTGGACAAGACCCTGGGCATCGCCATCGGTTACGCGCACAGCGACATGCCGATCCAGGAGAACCAGGTCGGCCTGTACGAGCCGTGGACCACCGAGCACACCGACAAGGGCGACCGCCCGGGCGTGGGCGCAGGCACCTATTTCTCCGACGGCATCAAGGCGCTGCGCCGCACCGGCAACAACAAGCGCGACGGCGTGATGGCCACGATCCAGTTCCGGCCGAACAACAGCTGGACCAGCACCTTCGATGCATTCCACACCGAAGCCGAGCAGATCGACACCGCCAACCAGTTCGAGCTCAACCTGAGCAACTACAACGGCAATTACACCCCGGGCCTGCTGGTCAGCAACCCGCAGGTCAACGCCAATGGTTCGTTCACCGGCGGCACCGCCAGCGGCGTGTACCCGCTGGTGCGCGGCATGTACAACAAGCGCAAGGACAAGATCGATGCGTTCGGCTGGAACAACGAGTTCAACTTCAGCGGCGTCAAGCTGGTCGCCGACCTGAACTACTCCAAGGCCACGCGCGATGAGCTGAACCTGGAAAACAACCTGCAGCTGACCCCGATGCCGCAGCTGGATACGGTCGGCGTGTCGATCCGCCAGAACGGCTTCTCGCAGATCAGCCCGGGCCTGAACTACTCCAATCCCGATGCGCTGTTCCTGACCAACACCATCTATGGCTCCGGCTACGGCAAGGTGCCGCAGGTGGAAGACCGCCTGAAGGGCGGCAAGCTGGCCGCGACGATTGCGCTGCCCGAGGCCATCGCTTCGTGGGCGCCGGATCTGGACATCGGCGTGAACTACGCCGACCGCCGCAAGGTCAAGACCCAGTCCGAAGGCAACATCCTGCTCGGTGCACAGGGCGATGCCAACATCGCCTCGGACCTGCAGTACCGCCCGGTCGACCTGAGCTTCGCCGGCCTCGGCACCATCCCGGCCTGGAACGTGCCGGCCGCGGTCGGTCGCTACATGACCTTCAACCCGGTCGACAACCTGGACTACCTGATTCCCAAGTCGTGGACGGTGCAGGAAAAGATCACCACCGCCTGGGCGCGTCTGAACATCAACACCGACATCGGCGTGGTCGGCGTGCGCGGCAACATCGGCGTGCAGATGCAGCACACCGACCAGAGCTCGGATTCGCGCTACTGGGACAGCTCGCAGCCGGCTGGCAGCAACATCCAGCCCTACTCCGCTGGCCGCAAGTACAACGACTGGCTGCCGAGCTTGAACCTGGCCTTCATGTTCCCGCACCAGCAGACGCTGCGCTTCGCCGCCGCCAAGCAGGTCGCACGCCCGCGCGTGGACCAGATGCGTGCCGGCCTGGAATTCGGCGTGGATACCGGCACCGGCCGCCCTGGCGGCAGTGGTGGCAACCCGTTGCTGGACCCGTGGCGCGCCACCGCACTGGACCTGTCCTATGAGAAGTACTTCGGCGAGAAGGCCTACGTGGCCGCCGCGATCTTCTACAAGGACCTGAAGAGCTACGTCTACACCCAGTCGGTCGACAACTACGACTTCACCGCACTGCTGGGCAGCTACGTGCCGCCGCCGGGCATGACCGCACCGGTACTGACCACCGGCACCTTCTCCGCGCCGCAGAACGGCAAGGGCGGCACGCTGAAGGGCCTGGAACTGACCGCGTCGTTCCCGCTGGAGATGCTGACCGACACCCTGCGCGGCTTCGGCGTGCAGGCCAGCGCGACGTTCAACAAGAGCGACATCACCATCCTGGATCCGGAAAGCGCGTCCAGCGTGGGCACCGATCCGATCAGCCTGCCCGGCCTGTCCAAGCGCGTGTACAACTTCACCGCTTATTACGAGCGCAGCGGCTTCGAGGCACGGGTGAGCCAGCGCCGCCGCTCGGACTTCATCGGTGAGATCGGCAACTTCAACGGCAACCGCAGCCTGCGCTACGTGGTGGGCGAAAACGTGACCGATGCGCAGGTCAGCTACACCTTCAGCGACAGCAGCGCCCTGCGTGGCCTGACCCTGCTGCTGCAGGGCAGCAACCTGACCAACGAGCCGTACCGCACCTACGCCGGCAGCAAGGACCGCCCGCTGGAGTACATCGAGTGGGGCCGCACCTACATGCTGGGCGTGAACTACAAGTTCTGACAACCGGCCGGCAACGCACCGGTAGCGCCGGGCCATGCCCGGCGACACACAAGGGGAGCAGGACCGGAAACCCGCTGCGCAGGCAGCGGGTTTTCTTTTTGCGCGTCGACACCGCGCCCGGCAGAGCATCATGAGATCAGGACAGCGCAGCGGATCGCGATGACCAGCATCATCAGCGACAGGACGCGGTGCGGCGGTTCGCCTGTCGTGGAGAAGAAACGCACTGCCGGCTACCGTGCATTACCATCTTCAGGCGTGTCGTCCAGAACAACAAGAATGCCGATGAATGCCCCGAACCAGATTCTGCAGAAGACCCTGATAGCACTTCATCGTGACGCCAGCGAAGTGCACCGGCTGTGGAATGACAAGGCCCGGTTGCTGCCGCTGCTGGAAGGCGCACTGGCCATCCAGGCTGGGCAGCCGGATCGCACCGCGCTTGGCCAGAGCGCGGCGTATCTGGTCAATTGCGTACTGGTTTTCTTCGCAGGCACGGCAGAAGGCCTTGCTGCATTGCTCAGGTCACTGCCCCGGGCCGATCTACGCGCCACCCTCGCAAGCCAGTGGCTGTCCAACGAACTCATCGCATTGGCTGAAGTCTCGGCACTGGCCCGGTCGCAGGACACCTGGACGCTTGAGCACCTGTCGGCAGAGGAGACGGAGTGGCTTGCCCGGCTCAGTGCCCAGTATCTGCTGAGGCATGCGCTGCCGAACTCCCTATCGGTGCAGGACCTGGTTCCGGAAGGACTCAGGCTTGGCCCGCTTGCCCGGGAGTACCTGCTTGGCTGGGCCTGCGAAGAAGGCAAGCTCGACCCCGCCGCCACGCAGTACTTCGCGCAGGCACATCCTGCCAAGTTCGCGATGCTGCAGACCCTCGCTGCCGCGCATCCTCCAGCCGTTACGCCCCCGCTGTAGCAGGCGGCATGTGCCGAAGCAGAAGCGTCCAGGCAGGAGGTCATGCATCGGAGTTCCACCCTGGGGGGGCCACCCGTGTCCCCATCCCGGCCGATTCCATTCCAATCGTTGGAAAGTGAAGGCCGGAGCCACCCACAAAAAAGGGACGGGGCGCTTCGGCCCCGTCCCCGCAAGTACCGCCACCGGAGAAATCGGTCAGCTGCGTCGCGCGCAATACACCGCACGCGGCGGCAGCTGGAGTTCATTGCCCTGCACCGCGCCCGCATCCGGACCCGGCACCGCCACCTGCTGCCAGTTGCCCGGCGGCAGCGGATGGCTCAGCGACTCGGCCGACAGGTTGAAGGCCAGCAGGAGGGTTTCACCTGCAAGCATACGCTCGAACAGCAGCACTGGCTCGGCACTGTCCAGGAAACGGATGTCCCCGTGCTGCAGGGCAGGCTGGGTCCTCCGCCAAGCGAGGAAGCCGCGGAAGGCCGCCAGCACCGAACCCGGGTCGGCCTCCTGCACGGCCACCGCCGCCGCTCGATGTTCGGCCGGGATCGGCAGCCACGGCTTGCCCGTGGTGAAACCGGCCAGCGGCGCATCGGTCCACGGCAACGGGGTGCGGCAGCCATCACGGCCCTTGAAGTTCGGCCAGAAGGTGATGCCATACGGGTCCTGCAGGGCCTCGAACGGCACCTCGGCCTCGGCCAGGCCCAGCTCCTCGCCCTGGTACAGGCAGACCGAGCCGCGCAGCGAGCACAGCAGCGCCACCAGCATACGGGCCAGGCGCGGATCGGCCGGGTGGCCGCCCCAGCGGCTGACCGCCCGCTCCACGTCGTGATTCGAAACCGCCCAGCACGGCCAGCCTTCGGTCATCGCCGCTTCCAGCCGGGACACCGTGTCGCGGATGTAGGCCGCGCTGTAGTCGTCCACCAGCAGCTCGAAGCTGTAGCCCATATGCAGTCGGCCGTTCTGGGTGTACTCGGCGGTGGTGGCCAGCGAGTCCTCCGAGGATATCTCGCCCAGGCTGACCGCCCCCGGGTACTCGTCCAGCAGCGCGCGCAGCTGCTCCAGGAACGGCAGGTTTTCCGGCTGGGTGTTGTTGTAATAGTGGTACTGGTAGGCGTACGGATTGTCCGGGCTGAAGCCGCGACCCACGCGCTTTTCCGGCGGTTTGGCCGGGTTGTCGCGCAGCTGCGCGTCATGGAAGCAGAAATTGATGGCGTCCAGACGGAAGCCGTCCACGCCGCGGTCCAGCCAGAAGCGCACGTTGTCCAGGGTGGCCTGCTGCACGGCCGGGTTGTGGAAGTTCAGGTCCGGCTGGTCGACCAGGAAGTTGTGCAGGTAGTACTGCTCGCGGCGCGGCTCCCACTGCCAGGCGCATCCACCGAACAGAGACAGCCAATTGTTGGGCGGGGTGCCGTCCTCGCGCGGATCGGCCCACACGTACCAGTCGGCCTTCGGGTTGCTGCGGTCCTGGCGGCTCTCACGGAACCAGGCGTGCTCGATCGAAGTGTGACTCAGCACCTGGTCGATCATCACCTTCAGGCCCAGGCCGTGGGCCTTGGCCAGCAGCCGGTCGAAGTCGTCCAGTCGGCCGAACAGCGGATCGACGTCGCGGTAGTCGGCGATGTCGTAGCCGAAATCGGCCATGGGGGACTTGAAGAACGGCGAGATCCAGATCGCGTCCACGCCCAGCGCGGCGATGTAGTCCAGGCGCTCGATGATGCCCGGCAGGTCACCGACCCCATCGCCGTTGGCGTCGAGGAAACTGCGCGGGTAGATCTGGTAGATGACGGCTCCGCGCCACCATGGATAGTGCGACATCGACAGCCCCCCTCCGGGCATGCAGGGCCCGCCGGAAGCGGGCCGAAATCCTGTTCTGGCAAGCTTAGCGGTGGCCTTGCGGGCATGGCGCAGCCTGCATACGTATTCACGCAGGCGGCCGGCCCGACCGGGGCGACGCAGGCGCCAGTCGCGGTTTGCGCCCGGAATTCACAGGCAGCGCCTATAATCAGTGGTGAGCCTGAAAGCCTGATCGCATGACCATCACCGAAGAGACCCGTCCCGCCCTGGGCCTGCCCCAGATCCAGTCGCTTGCCGCGGCCGACATGGCCGCCGTCGACGCCCTGATCCGGCGCCGGCTGTCTTCGGACGTCGTGCTGATCAACCAGATCGCCGACCACATCATTTCCGCCGGTGGCAAACGCCTGCGCCCGATGCTGGTGATGCTGGCCGGCCGCGCGGTCGGCAACGTCGGCGCGGACCACCACCAGCTGGCCGCGATCATCGAGTTCATCCACACCTCCACCCTGCTGCACGACGATGTGGTGGACGAATCCAGCCTGCGCCGTGGCCGCAGCACCGCCAATGCGCTGTGGGGCAACGCGCCGAGCGTGCTGGTCGGCGACTTCCTTTACTCGCGCAGCTTCCAGCTGATGGTCGAGCTGGAGCGCATGTCGGTGATGCAGATCCTGGCCGATGCCACCAACCGCATCGCCGAGGGTGAGGTGCTGCAGCTGCTGCACGTGCATAACCCCGATACCGACGAAGCCGCGTACCTGCGCGTGATCGAACGCAAGACCGCGGTGCTGTTCGCCGCCGGCACCCGCCTGGGCGCGCTGGCCAGCGGCGTGGACGAGGCGACCCAGCAGGCCCTGTTCGACTATGGCATGCATCTGGGCTATGCGTTCCAGATCGCCGACGACGTGCTGGACTACTCGGCCAATGCTGACGAGCTGGGCAAGAACCTGGGCGACGACCTGGCCGAAGGAAAGGCGACGCTGCCGCTGATCCACGCCATGGCCCATTCCGACGACGCCACCCGCGAGCGCCTGCGCGCGGTCGTGCAGGACGGCGACGCCTCGGCGATGCCGGAGGTGTTGGCGGCGATCCGTGCCACCGGCGGCCTGGAGTACAGCCGCGCGCGTGCAGAGGAATATGCCGAAGCCGCCGAGCGTGCGCTTGATGGCCTGGGCGACAACGACGCGGTCGCCGCCCTGCGCGGCCTGGCCCGCTACGCGGTGCAGCGCTCGCACTGATGGGTGGAGGTGTGCCGACCAACGGTCGGCACGCGCTTGTTTACCGGAACCGTTCCTCGAAGAATTCATCCAGCGCCTTCCACGCGCGCTTGGCCGCCCGTTCGTTGTACTGGCAGCCCGGCGGGCTGTTGGCATCACGCTCCGCAAAGCAGTGCACCGCGCCGCTGTAGTTGGTGAATTCCCAGTCGACCTTGGCCGCGTTCATTTCCTTCTGGAAACCTGCGATGTCCTCGGCGGTCACGCTCTTGTCGTCGGCACCATTGAGCACCAGCACCGACGGATGCGTGCCCCCGGCCTGCGCCGGTAGCGGCGAACCCAATCCACCGTGCAGGCTGACCACACCGGCCAGCGGCGCACCGGCCCGGGCCAGTTCCAGTACGGTGGTACCACCGAAGCAGAAGCCCACCGCACCAATCCGGCTGGCATCCAGCGGCGCCTTGCCGGCCTGCGCCTTGAGCACGTTCACCGCCTCCAGCGCGCGGGCACGCAGCAACGGCCGGTCGTTGCGCAGCCTGGCCGCAACCGGGCCAGCCTCGGCATCGGTCTTCGGCCGCACGCCCTTGCCGTACACATCGGCGACCAGCACCACGTAGTCATCGCCGGCCATCTGTTTGGCCTTCTCGATGGCCGATTCGTTCACGCCCTTCCAGTTCGGCACCATCACCAGGCCCGGGCGCTTGTCATGCCCGCCATCGTCGTAGACCAGCACGCCACTGAACGTCGTGCCCTGGTGCTTCCACTCCACCGGCTGGGTCTTCATCGCCGCCCAGGCCGGCATCGCCGCCAGCCCCAGAATCATCGCCACACCGCATCGCCACCGATTCATGCGTCTGCTCCAGAAAAAGGGGACGGAGGGGATTAAGTCGCACTCATCCCTTCCGCGTCGCATTCTGCATTGGCGGCGTGACGCAGGTGTGGTTGGATACGACGTAATCCCCTCCGTCCCCCCGTCTGCATGAACCTTGTTGATCGTTTTCTGTCTGGACTGATCCGACGCCTGCCTGTCGACGATGCGCCGCAGTGGGCCCATGTGCAGGGCGCCAGCGGCCAGGACCTGCAGCGCCTGCGCGCGCAGTGGCCGCAGGTGCCGGACAGCCTCGTGGCGCTGTTGTCGCGCGTGGATGGCACTCACTTCCGCGAGTACCCCGGCGGCGAGGTATGCGTGCTGATGCTGGGCTCGGACGTGGAGGACGGCGGCTATCCATACTACCTGCGCTCGGTGGTGCAGATCTTCGAGGACCAGCAGCAGTGGGACGACAGCATCCGTTCCATCTACGAGGAATGGCTGGATGACGAGCCGGAGATCCTCGGCGAAGGTATCGACGCCGATGTGGCGATGAACCGCCGGCTGTGCTTCTCGCATTGCATGAACAACGGCGGCACCTCGATGCTGTATCTGGATTTTGATCCTGCGCCAGGCGGCACAGCTGGCCAGGTGGTGCGCTACCTGCATGATCCGGACAGCTACGCGGTGATCGCGCCGAGCTTCGATGCGTACCTGCAGCAGCTGATCGATGGTGGATACGCCTTCATCGATCAGGACGAGGACTGACACCCCGCCGAGCATGGGCTCGGCTCCACAGGAGATCCACGCCATGCGTGGATGGCGGTTTCAGCTGCGTTCGATCCAGTGCAACGTTCCCGGCGCAAGCGCCATCAGATCTGCTGCCGCCAGCCGCGGCCGCGACCAACGACACTCCGGTGGCTTCGGCTGCCGGGCACTCACCGAGCCGTCGTAGTCACGCACCAGCAACCCTACACGCGCCGCACCGGCCTGCAACAGCGCGTCGATGCGCTGCAACCACTGGCTGGCATCGCCCAGCGCTTCATCGCGACGCACCTGCTGATCCTGCATATGCCTGGCCAACTGCTCGGCCAGCGCGCGGGCGATCTTCGCCTCGCCCCAGCCCTTCCTGCGCCAGCGCTCGGCATCGCCCTTCCACGCCGCCTCGGCCGACGCCGAAGCCAGCGCCGTACCGCAATCGCAATGCGTGGCGCTCAACCACTGACGCCAGCCAGGCCCGGTGGCGGCCTGCAGGCTGGGCGACTGATGGGCGAACAGCCGCCGTCCGCTGCGGGTGAAAACCGCGGCGGCCACATCGTGCGGCAATGCACTTGGCAGAAACACGGTAATGAAGGTGCACATGACCCTGCTCCGGCGCTGATCAGGACAGGTCCAGCCAGTTCAACGTTCCCTGTTCGAAGGCCACCAGGTCTGCCGCCTGCAGAACCGAGCGCCGCCAATGCCGCTGCGGGGGAACCGGATGCGGCACCGACAGTGCGATGGTGGAGTAGTAGCCCAGCAGCAGCAATCCGATCCGATCAACGCCCAACGCAGCCAGGCCGTCGGCAATCCTCAGCCATTCGCGCCCGTCTTCCTGCGCTGACAGAAACCGCTGTTCCTGCTGGCGCTGCACGAATTCCCTTTCCTGAACAAGCATCTGGGCGATCTGTTCCTCGCTGTACCCCCGCTTGCGCCAGCGCGAGCCATCGGAAACGCTCGAACACCCAGCGATCGCCTGCGCTGAGGCCAGCCCGTCCACTGGTTCGCAGGTATCAGACGTCAGCCACAGCCGCCAGTCGGGGCCAACCGCCTTCTGCAGGCTAGGCGAATCATGAGGCCGAAGCAGGCGGCCATTGCGCTGGAGCACGGGCGCTGCCTTCTTCGACGACACTTCCGCGGGCAGGAACAGGGTGATGAAGTTGAACATCGTCTTCTCCTGGCAGCAGGGCACCTACGATACACAGGGAATCACCGCCGGGTATCACCTCGATGCTGGCACACGCCTGCGCACAGGCGCGCGTTGCCGCCGTCAGCCGATGCCCAACCCCGGAATCGCGCTGATGCTGTCCGGGTCGAACCCGGCCAGTTCGGCGAAATGGCGGCCACGCGCCACGTAGTCGCGGTAGGCACCGAAGCTCGGCGCGCCCGGCGACAGCAGCACCACCCCACCCCGCGTACCCAGCGCCTCACGCGCCAGCGCCATCGCTTCCGGAAGATCAGCGGCGGCGTGCAGGCCGAAGCGGCCGGCATCGGCCAGTGGCTGCAGCATCGCGTGGATGCGCGGGCCGTTGCTGCCCATGGTCACGATCTCCACCGGCGGCACGTCGTGCGCCATGTGCTGCATGAAATCGGTCCAATCCAGGCCACGGTCATGCCCGCCCACCAGCAGCGCGATGCGCTGGCCGGCGAAGCACTCCAGCGCGGCCAGGCTGGCATGCGGCGTGGTGCTGATCGAGTCGTTGACGTAGGTCAGGCCATCGGCCACGCCGATGCGCTGAAGGCGGTTCGGCAACGGACGGAAATCCTGCACCGCCGGTGCCAGCGACACCGCATCCAGGCCCAGCGCTTCCAGCGCGGCCAGCACCGCGCACAGGTTGCCGCGGTTGTGGCGGCCCGGCAGCGGCGTGTTGCGCGTATCGAACACGGGCTGTTCCCCACGGTGCACGATGTCGCCTCGCATGTGCCAGCCCTGCGGCTGGTTGAACCAGACCACTTCGCTGCCGGGCAACGACAGCGCGGCCAGATGCGGATCGGCGGCGTTGAGCACGGCGATGCGCGGTGCGGCGCCGGTCACCAGGCGCAGCTTGTCCTCGATATAGCGCTGCTCGCTGCCGTGCCAGTCCAGGTGTTCGGGGAACAGGTTCAGCACCACCGCCACCTGTGGGTGGGCACCACTGCGCGCCACTTCGCCGGTCTGGTAGCTGGACAGCTCGACAGCCCAGTACTCGGGCGCCGGCTGCGGGTCCAGCACTTCCAGCAGCGGCAGGCCGATGTTGCCGACCAGGCCGGTGCGATGGCCGGCGGCGCGCAGCAGGTGCGCGACCAGCGCGGTGGTGGTGCTCTTGCCCTTGGTGCCGGTCACGCACACCGCGTCGTGCACGATGCCGTCGTCGGCCGCGTGTTCGGCAAACCACAGCGCGGTGCCGCCGATGAACGTGGTGCCCTGCTCCGCCGCCGCCAGCGCGATCGGCTGGTAGGGGCTGATACCGGGCGATTTGATCACCACATCGAACGCGGCCAGCGTGTCGGCAGTGGGTTCACCCCGCACGTCCAGCAACCCCTGCGTTTCCATGCGCGCGGCTTCGGCCTCAGCGGCCGGACAGAACAGGCTCAGCGCGAGCTCGGGCAGGCGTTCACGCAGCACCGCAAACGCGGCACGGCCCTCACGCCCCCAGCCCCACAGCGCAACGCGCTTTCCTTCAAGCTGTGAAATCTTCACGCACACGTTCCCACAGCGCAGCCGGAATGCGGTGCTCGCCCTGCAATTGCAGCAGCGGTGCCAGTTCCAGCTCGGCGGCATCCAGCTGCGGCTGGATCTCATTGCAGAAGCGCTTCACCAGCACGTCTTCCTTCCATTCCGGGCGCTGCGCCAGGGTCGCCATCGCTGCACGCGACTCGCGGCCTTCGCCCACGCATTCGAACGGCTTGTGGTCCTGGAACTCCAGCAGTGCATCGAAGCCAGCGGCCTGTTCGGCATCGTCCAGCAGGTTGCGGCCGAAGATGCGCACCAGACGCGTCTTGGGCATGAACGGCGCCAGCGCCAGGAACACGAAGTGGCACTTCGGGCAGACGCCGCACCAGCGGTTCACCGGGCGCTCGCCGAGGATGTGGAAGTTGCGGTTGCAGCTGGAGAAATGCGCGTCGTAGAAATCGGTCTTGGCAAACTGGCGGGCCACCGCCAGCTCGGACATCGGGCGCAGCAGCGAGTAGTACTGCAGGTCTGCCGCGACGTGCTGCTGCACGTGGTTGCCGAACGCCTGCTCGAACGCCCAGCCCTTGGACCACTGGTGGTTCACTTCGCCGGTGCCGGGAATCTGGCTGCCGTAGCTGGCCGAACGCTCGTTGGAGAACACCACCTGGTCCACGCCCTGCAGCAGCGCAGCCAGCACCATGATTGCCGAGTTCACCGCGGTGACCGGGATATGGCCGTTCCAGGCACCCTGGCGGTTCAGCTCGAACAGTTCCGGCGCCAGCGCGCGGCCCAGGTTCAGCGTCGGCAGGCCGGTACGCTCGGCACAGGCGCGGATCAGCTGCGAGCCGCCGATCCAGGTCACCGTTTCGTCCACGCCGGCACGGCGCAGCGCCTCGATGCTGACCAGCGAATCCTTGCCCCCACCGATGGCCACCAGCGCGTGCGGCTGCAGGCCCAGCGTCGGTGCCTGCACCGCCTCGCCCTGCACCGGCAGGCGGAAGCGCCCGCGCAGGTTCAGGCCGTTGCGGTAGGCGAATTCGCCCAGGCCGTTGAGGTAGACCGTCTCCACCAGCGCCGCGGTATCGGCATCGATGGCATAGCTGTCGATGCTGACCGTCTCGGGCACGCCCGCCTTGTAGTAGCTGACACCGGCAATCAGGTGCAGCAGCTGCAGCGCGCGCTGCACGGCGGCGGCACGCGCCTGGTCCAGCACGAACGGGGCGCCGGGCACGGTGATGGTTTCCACCATCTCAGGGCCGTCATCGAAGGCGTAGACCAGCTTGGCCACGCCGGTCTCCGCAGCGAATTCGCAGCGGACGAAGCGGAAGCGGGAAACCTGGTGTTTATCGAAAGCAGTCATGGTGTATCCGGTCAGGCACGGGCCTGCGCAGCAGCGCGGGGCGTGTCGGTGGGCGGGTGCAGGGCGCGAAGGATGGCGATCACTCGATCACGTCTTCGCGCGGCATCCCCCGCTGGTTGTAGGTGTTGGCCATCACATAGCCGTAGGCACCGGCGTCGGCGATCAGCATCACGTCATCCGGCGCGGTGGACACCGGCAGCTTGCGACGCTTGCCGAACACATCGCTGGATTCGCAGATCGGGCCGACCACATCGAACGCCGCTTCGGCATACCCGCCCTGGCGGCTGAGGTTCTCGATGTCGTGCCAGGCGTCGTACAGGGCCGGGCGCATCAGCGTGTTCATGCCGGCATCCAGGCCGACGCGGCGCACGCCGTCCTTTTCCACCACCTGGGTGGCGTGGGTCAGCAGCACGCCCGATTCGGCCACCAGGTAGCGCCCCGGCTCGATCGCCAGGCGGAACGCCGGATGCAGCGCCTTGACCTCGGCCAGGCCCTCGGCCCACGCATCGAGGTCGAATGGTTCGTCTTCGGCTGTGTACGGAATCGGCAGGCCACCGCCGATATCGATGGTGTGCACGCTGCCGATGCGGCGGGCGAAACCGGCCAGCTCATCGCACATCAGGCGCCAGTGCTGCGCGGTTTCCACGCCGCTGCCCAGGTGCGCGTGCAGGCCGACCACGCGGCTGCCCAGGTCGGTGGCCGCGCGCACGAACTCGTCAACGCGGGCGATCGGCAGGCCGAACTTGGAATCCTTGCCACCGGTACGCACCTTGGCATGGTGGCCTTCACCCCGGCCGAGGTCGACGCGCAGCCACAGTTCGCGGTTGCGGAACAGGTCCGGCCAGCGCTGCAGCGCCTCCACGTTGTCCACGGTGACGGTCACACCAAGTGCGAACGCCGCTTCGTACTCTTCACGTGGGCAGAAGCTGGGGGTGAACAGCACGCGCTTGGGCGACAGTTCCGGCAGGTGCTGGAACACGTGCTTGAGCTCGCCATGCGAGACGCATTCCAGGCCAAAGCCCTCAGCCTCCAGCAACTGCAGGATGGCCGGGTGGCTGTTGGCCTTGATCGCGTAGTAGCGCTGGTCGATCGGCTTGATCGCGGCCAGCGCGCGAGCGCGGGCGCGCACGGTCGGCAGGTGGTAGACGTAGCGCGGCGTACCGGCGTCAGCCAGCTGCAGAAGGTGCGCGCGCTGGCCACGCCACCACGGCGTGCCACGCGGGCGCACGGTGCCGGCGATCTCGCGCCAGCGCGGGCCGAACACCTCGGTCTCTTCCACCGGCATCGCACCACTGTCGATCAGCTCGGCGTGCAGGATCGGCAGCAGGCCATCGGCATCGGCCTCGTCGATGACGAAGGTCAGGTTCAGATCGTTGGACGACTGCGAGATCATGTGCACGCGCTCGCGGCCGAAGGTGGCCCACACGTCCGACAGCTTGTGCAGCAGCGAACGCATGCCACGGCCGACCAGGGTGATGGCAGCACACGGCACGATCACCTTCACCTTGCAGATCTGCGACAGGTCGGCCGACAGCGCGGCCAGCACATCGGTGTTGACCAGGTTCTCGGACGGATCCAGCGACACAGTGACGTTGGTCTCGGCCGAACCGATCAGGTCCACTGACAGCCCGTGCTTCTTGAACAGGTTGAACACATCGGCCAGGAAGCCGACCTGCTGCCACATGCCGATGCCTTCCATCGACACCAGCACGATGCCGTTGCGACGGCTGATCGCCTTCACCCCAGGAACCGGTGCGGCGCTGCCATCGATGCTGGTACCCGGCAACTCCGGGCGCTCGGTATCGAGGATGGCCATCGGCACGCCGGCATCTCGGCACGGCTTGATCGAGCGCGGGTGCAGCACCTTGGCGCCGGTAGTGGCGATTTCCTGTGCTTCGTAGTAGTCCAGGCGGGTCAGCAGGCGCGCGTCCGGCACATCCTTCGGATTGGCGCTGAACATGCCTGGCACGTCGGTCCAGATCTCCACGCGGCTGGCGCCGAGCAGCGCGCCGAAGTACGCCGCCGAGGTATCCGAACCGCCGCGGCCGAGGATGGCGGTACCGCCATCGGCATGCCGCGAAATGAAGCCTTGCGTGATCAGCAGGCGAGTCGGCTGCGCGCGAAAACGCTGCATCCACTCCGCGTCAGCGCGCCACTGGCAGTTCACCGACAGCCGCTGCGACCAGTCGCTCTGGTTCGGCTGCGGCGGCATCGCGTCCAGCCACTGGCGGGCATCCATCCAGCCCATGTCCAGGCCCGAGGCATGCAGGTAGGCTGCGCCCAGAGTGGAAGACAGCAGTTCGCCCTGGCCCAGCACTTCGGCCTGCCAGTCCAGCGGGCGGGTGGCTGCGCGCGCGTCGTCGAGCAGGCCCTGCAGCGCGGCCAGGCGCTCGGCCAGCACCTCGCGGCCCAGGCCAAGTTCGGTCAGGAAGCCCTCGTGGCGTTCAACCAGCGCGGCCACGCGATCGCGGCTGTCCGGTGCGCCATCGGCGATCGCGGTCAGTTCGTTGGTGACCCCGGACAGCGCCGAAACCACCACCAGCACGCGCGAGCCGGTCTCTTCCGCACGTTTTTTCGCCAGCTTCCCGATCGTATCCCAGCGATGACGACGCGACACCGAGGTGCCGCCGAACTTCAGTACGATCCAACGATCGACAAGGGGGGAAGCTGACATGGATTGGCTATGTAGAATGTGGGGAAGCCGCCCCTCGGGGGCGGAACCGTTGATTCTAAGCGCAATATCTCCGTAGATGGCCGTCCTTCGTTACCTGCAGCTCGATGTCTTCGCCCCGCGGCCCGGCACCGGCAATCCACTGGGCGTCATCCTGGACGCCGATGGGCTCTCCAGGGGCCAGATGCAGGCCCTGGCGGCGTGGTTGAACCTGTCCGAGACGGTGTTCTTCCTGCGCTCCAGCGCGCCCGGCGCCGACTACCACATCCGCATTTTCACCCCGACCCGGGAACTGGCGTTCGCCGGCCATCCCAGCGTGGGCGCGGCATGGGCGGCGGTGACCTGCGGCGTTGCGATGCCACGTGACGGCGCCCTGCTGCAGCAATGCGCAGCCGGGCTGTTGCCGGTACAGGTGAGCGGCCCGCCCGAAGCGCTGGAGATTCAATTGGCCAGCCCGCCGGCCCGGCAGCTGGCAACGGCGGCCGACACGACACCCGCCGCGCTGCTGGCACTGGCTGCCGACGGCCATGTGCCTGAGCTGTGGGACAACGGTGCGCGCTGGTGGCTGCTGCCGCTGCGCGATGCCGCCACGGTGCGCAGCCTGGTGCCGGACATGGCCGCGCTGGCCGGCTGGAGCCTTGCCACCGATGCCACCGGCGTAGCGGTGTTCGCCGACGAGGTCGGCAGCGACCACAGCCGCGTGGTGCGCGCGTTCTGCCCCGCCGACGCGCCCAGCGTGCCCGAGGACCCGGTGACCGGCAGCGCCAATGCGCTGATCGGCGCCTGGCTGCGGCAGCGCGATGCCCTGCCCGGCCGTGAGGGCCGCTATGTGGCCAGCCAGGGCCGCGAAGCCGGCCGCGACGGTCGCGTGCAGGTGCGGGTCGATGCGCAGGGAACGGTGTGGATCGGCGGCCGGGTGCAGTGCGTGATCGACGGCCACATCCATTGGTAGTGCCGGGCCACGCCGGCGAACGCAGCACACGGACGCCGGGCATGGCCCGGTGCCACCGTATCCCCCTCTCGTTTTACGGAGTTTGCCCCCTATGACCACCCGCCGTTTCCTGCAGCTCGATGTGTTCTCTCCGCGTGCCGGCGCCGGCAATCCACTGGCGGTTGTACTCGATGCCGAGGGCCTGGATGACGCCAGCATGCAGGCCATCGCGCGCTGGACGCGGTTGCCGGAGACCACCTTCGTGTTCCCGGCGCAGGCCACCAGTACCAGCTATCGGCTGCGCATGTTCAGCCCGCAGAAGGAAGTGCCGTTCGCCGGTCATCCCAGCGTCGGCACCGCCCATGCGGTGCTGCAGGCTGGCCTGGCCGCGCCGGTCGATGGCGTGCTGGTGCAGGACGGCATCGCCGGTGCGCTGCCGCTGAGGGTCAGCGGCGAAGGCGAGCAGCAGCGCATCGCCATCCGCACGCCACGCGCGCAGCTGGCCGAGATCGCCGAGGCCACCGATCCGCGCCTGCAGCCCGTGCTGAACGGCTGGGCGCTGGGCGCACTGCCGCCCGCGCGCATGCAGGGCGGCCGCAGCTGGTGGGTGGTACATGTGGCCGATGAAACTGCATTGCGCGCGCTGCAACCGGACTGGGACGCGGTCGCCGCACTCGCCGAATCCACCGACAGCATGGGCGTTTTCGCCTACGCGTTCAGCGATGGCAGCCAAGGTTGCGACCTGGCTGTGCGCGCCTTCGTCGGCAATGGCCGCCGCTTCGAGGATGCCGCCTCCGGCGCTGCCAACGCCGTGCTCGCGGCGTGGCTGGACCTGCGCGATGCACTGCCGCGCGGCCGCGCGCCGTTCGAAGTCAGCCAGGGCCGCGAGGTCGGCCACGATGCGCGACTGACCCTTCTGGTGGATGAGGAGGGTGAGGTCTGGTCCGGTGGCCAGGTGCAGACGGTGATCACCGGCACGATTGACTGGTAGCGCCGGCCGCTGGCCGGCTGCTACCTGATCCGGATATGGCGATTGCCGGCCAGCGGCCGGCACTACCTGGCGATCAGCCCAGCTCGGCTTCCAGGCTGATCGGCACCGCGCTCAGCGCCTTGGACACCGGGCAGTTCTGCTTGGCGTCATCGGCAATGGCGCGGAATTGCGCAGCGTCGATGCCCGGCACCACCGCCTTCACTTTCAACCGGATCTGCGACAGCTGCGGGCCGCCTTCCAGCGACAGATCGACCTTGGCTTCGGTATCCAGCGAGGTCGGGGTAAAGCCGGCCTCGCCGAGCTTGGCCGACAGTGCCATGGTGAAACAGCCGGCGTGCGCGGCAGCGATCAGCTCCTCCGGGTTGGTGCCCTTCTCGTCACCGAAGCGGCTGTTGAAGCCGTAGCGGGTCTTGTCCAGCAGCCCGCTCTGCGGCGTGTTCAACTGACCCTTGCCCGATTTCAGATCGCCTTCCCAATGCGCGGTGGCGTGTCGCGAGATTCCCATTTCGTGCTCCTGCGTGGCGGTGATGAACGATCACCTTCGCATGGCGCGCGTTAGGCCTGCGTCGCTCCGCCGCACTCCGCGCGTCCCGCCGCAGCCGCTACGATGGACACTTCCTCGCCACGCCATCCTGGATTTCTCCTTGTTTTCAGTGGTTTCGCGCATTCCTGCGATGGCCGGGCGACGGCGCTGCCAGCGGTTCCGCCCCCCCGCCCCCCATCGCCGGCCATGTACTGAATCGGCCTGGATATGAAAAAACATGCACTTTCCGCGCTTCGGGCTATTGGCGGCGCCCAAGAGTTGCCCTACATTGCGCTTGCCGACGGGGTTCGGCGCCGACCAAACAACCAACCGTTCACGGAACAGGAAACCATGGCAAAGACCGCTAAGAAGGCTGCCCCGAAGAAGGCAGTGAAGAAAGTCGCGACGAAGGCAGCCGCCAAGCCGGCCGCTCCGAAGCCGATCAAGGAAGTGCTGACCAAGTCCGGCCTGGTTGCACACATCGCTGAAGCCTCGGGCGTTGTCGCCAAGGACGTCCGCGCTGTGCTGGCCTCGCTGGAAAGCGCAGTCGCCTCGTCGGTGCACAAGAAGGGCGCTGGCTCCTTCACCCTGCCGGGCCTGCTGAAGATCTCCACCGTCAATGTGCCGGCCAAGCCGAAGCGCAAGGGCATCAACCCGTTCACCAAGGAAGAGCAGTGGTTCGCCGCCAAGCCGGCCACCACCAAGCTGAAGGTTCGCCCGCTGAAGAAGCTGAAGGACGCTGCGCTCTAAGCGCGCACCCGAAAGCGGATGATCGCAACGGGACGGCTCTGGCCGTCCCGTTTTTTTGGGCGTTACCCGGCCATCGATCTACGCCAGGCCTGGATGCGCCCGCTGCCTGCGGCAATCCGCAACACAGCGTTGCCGCGGCCCCGGCAATCCCCGCACAGTCCCGTCGCCACTGGCCCGGCGCGGCCTGCACCCGCCCCGGAACGTACCGGGTGGAACACTGCGTGCGGCGCCGGCCGTCGCCGTCGGCCGTGGCCTTGCCTATGGTGGACATGTCCTCCACAGCTACGGCGAGCACCCCCTCATGGCCAGCCCCTCCACCCGCTACCGGATCTCGGTGACCCCCATCGAAAAGGACGGGGTGCAGTGCACCGGCCGCTGCACCATCGAACTGGAACACCGCGCCAGCCGCGACCTGATGCGCCTGCTGGAAGCGGCACCGCGTACTGCCGGCCTGAGCGGTGACGAACGCGCAACCCTGGTGATCGCCGCCCAACTGCTGCGCGACATCGTGCAGCGCCACGCCGGGACCGACGGCCACGCGATTGCTGCCGTTGCTGCACAGGTGCTGCCCGCGCTGGATGCCCTGGAACAGCTGCCCTCATCCCGCTGATCCCAGCGCAGCCGATACACTGCCTCCTCCACATCGCCTCGGGGAGGAGGCATGCGCAGGATCCATTTTCTGATCGCCCCTTTGCTGCTGCTGGGCTGCTCCAGGCCCGCTGCACAGCCGGACCCTGTGCCAACGCCGGCCGCCGCCAGCACGCTGGCGCAGGCGCGGTCCCTCGCGGGCACCGACACCAGCACGGCGACGCTGCAGTCGCCGACCATCGAGCCGCTGTTCGCGGCGGTAGCCGCCGATGCCGAACGGCCGTCAGTGATGCTCAACCGCTACCTGATGGCGCTGCTCAACCGCGACCGCAGCGCCAGCGATGCGGCATGGGCACTGCCGCCTTCCGATCCGCGGCACGCGGACGACGCCGTGATACGCCAGTTGCAGGGCCTGCGCACGCTGCGCATGGACAGCGAAGTTCCGCTCCCACGCGACGGCCAGCACCCGCCCCGATTGCTGGAAGTACCGGTACGGATCCGCGCAGTCACCGCACAAGGCACCTTCCGCTTCGGCGGCTGGTACCGCGTGCAGCCCAGCCCCGATGGCCGCACCTGGCAGATCCAGTCGGCGCAACTGCGGCCAACGCTGGACTGAACCGTTGCAGCGGCATGCACGCACGATTCAGCCGGCACGGCTACTCTTCCCTCCATCCACTTCATCGCCACCGGTCACCGCCATGCGCCTGCGTTCCCTGATGACCCGCCTCGCCGCCGCCACCGTGCTGATCGCCGCTGCAATCGGTGCGCAGGCGGCCCCCTCCATCTCTGGCCGCGAACTGTCGGTGGGCGCCAGCGACGTGCAGCAGTACCTCGACGGCAGCTTCCCGCGCACCCAGGATGCGCTGGGGGGCCTGATCGCGCTGACCATGAGCCACCCGCAGCTCAGCCTGCCGGCCGGCGAGCGCTTGAACCTGGGCATGGACGTGGCGCTGGCTACTGCGGGCGGCAATCCGGCCAAGCTCGGCACGGTGAAACTCAGCAGCGGCCTGCGCTACGACGCGCAGACCCAAGGCTTCCACCTGCAGCAGCCGAGCGTGGATGACTTCACCCCGGCCAACCAGGGCGGTCGCCTCGATTCGCGCACCCGTGGCCTGCTCAATGCGTGGCTGAGCGACTACGCCCAGCGCGAGCCGATCTACAAGCTGGACCCGGCCGTGGCCGGCGTGCTGGGCGCGCTGCAGGTGCAGTCGGCGCAGGTCAAGAACGGCAGGCTGGTGGTCACCTTCAACCAGAACCTGGGCAACCTGGTGCCGGCGGGCATCCTCGGCAAATGAGGGGAGTGCCGGCCGCTGGCCGGCACTCCCATCCATCATTCCGCAGCCAGTGCGCTCACCACGGCCTGGCTGAAGGCAGGAATGTCATCGGGCTTGCGGCTGGTGATGATATTGCCATCCACCACCACTTCGGCGTCGCGCCAGCTCGCACCGGCGTTGGCCAGATCCTGCTGCAGCGACGGCCAGGATGTCAGTTCGCGGCCCTTTGCCAGCCCACTGTTGATCAGCAGCCAAGGGCCATGGCAGATCGCCGCCACTGGCTTGCCGGCCTCATCCAGCGCGCGGATGAAGGCCAGCGCGGCTTCGTGGGTGCGCAGCGTATCGGGATTGATCACGCCGCCAGGCAGTACCAGCGCGTCGAATCGCGCCGGATCGGCCTCATCCAGTGGGATATCCACGGCCACCACATCGCCCCAGTTCTTGTCCTTCCAGCCCTTGATGGTGGCTTCCTTGGCCGGCGACACCACGCTGACCCGCGCGCCTTCCGCTTCCAGCAGGCGCTTGGGCTCGGTCAGCTCGGATTGTTCAAAACCGTGGGTGGCGAGGATGGCGACCTGCTTGCCGGCGATACGTTGTGCCATGTCGTGTGCTCCAGTGAGGGAGCACACAGCGTCGGCGATCGGCCATTGGGTCACGGTGACCCGGCCGTGCACGGCAGGTGGAGGCCCCTTGTAGAGTCAAGCCATGCTCGACTCCACGCGGCGGCGGCCAGCAGCTGAAGCAGTCGAGCATGGCTCGACGCTACAAACCCCGGTCAGCGCTTGGGCTGCAGCATGGTGCCGGTGCACTTGGGCGAGCCACAGCGGCACTCCCAGATCTTCTTCAGCTTGGCAGTGTGGCGCTCGGCCAGCACGATGCCGTAGTTGTAGGTCAGCTCCTCGCCCGCGGCGATATCCCGCACGGCCTCGATGAACACCTTGTCGCCACGGCTGTCTCCGTCCTCGTCTTCCTCAATCACCGCCTCGCAGTTCGGATCGCAGCTGTGGTTGATCCAGCGCGCGTCGTTGCCCTTGTAGTTGGCGTCGATCACCCAGTCGTCGTTGAGGGTGAACAGGAAGGTATGACCACTTTCGACGTCGCCGCTGTCATCGGCATCGACGTCGCCGTGGCTGCGCAGCAGGCCCTTGTACTGGATCACGCGCTCGCCCTGCTTGATCGGGGTCACGGCGAACACGCCGTTGCCATGGATGGCGGACTTGCGGGCTTGGATCTTCTTCGGCATCGGCACGGGCTGTTTGCAGCGAAAGGAAAGGGGATTCTCGCCCATTCCGGGTGATTGCGAAAATCACCCTGTTGGCGCAGCATGGCGCCCCGGCAACGGCCCCCGGTGCGTCCTCCCGCCCCGGCCCGAGCGCCGGCTGAATGGCCGGGTTGGATGGCGGCGAATAAAAGCGTACAATTTCAGTCCGCTTTAAGAACCACTCGCATCCTCATGTTGCGCGTCACCAAACTCACCGATTACGCCACCGTTGTGCTGACCGTGCTCGCCGCCCGCCCGGGCGAGGTGCTCAGTGCCACCGAGCTGGCCGAATTCACCGGTCTGGAGCCGCCGACCGTCAGCAAGGTGCTCAAGCCGCTGGCCCAGGCCGGCCTGGTCGAAGGCCTGCGCGGCGTCCGTGGCGGCTACCGCCTGACCCGCCCGGCCATCGAGATCTCGCTGTTCGAAGTGGTCGAAGCGATGGAAGGGCCGCTGGCCCTGACCGAATGCAGCCACGACCACCACCAGTGCGGCATGGCGCCCAAGTGCGGCGCGCGAAGCAGCTGGCGGCTGATCAACGACGTGGTCTCCGAGGCGCTGCGCGATGTCACCCTTGCGCAGATCCTGCCCCCTCTTCCCCTTGCCGATGACGAACAGCGACGCACCATCGCTGTCGACGTCGTCTCCTGATCCGTAGGCAGCCCCCCATGGCCACCGAAACCATCGAAAACGTCGCCCACGACGACACCCCCAACCGCGAGATCCATGAGCAGCTCGGCCGCAAGTATTCGGCCGGCTTCATCACCGAGATCGAATCGGACTCGCTGCCGCCTGGCCTGGACGAGGACACCATCCGTGCCCTGTCGGCCAAGAAGGAAGAGCCGGAGTGGATGACGCAGTGGCGCCTGGACGCCTACCGCCACTTCCTGACCCTGCCGATGCCGGACTGGGCCAAGCTGGAGATCGCGCCGATCGACCTGCAGGCGCTCAGCTACTACTCCGCGCCGAAGGGCCCGAAGTACGCCTCGCTGGATGACGTGCCGAAGGAATTGCTTGACACCTACGACAAGCTTGGCGTGCCGCTGCACGAGCGCGCCAAGCTGGCCGGCGTGGCGGTGGATGCGGTGTTCGACTCGGTGTCCGTCGGCACCACCTTCCGCAAGGAACTTGCCGAGAAGGGCGTGATTTTCTGCTCGATGTCCGAGGCCATCAAGGAGCACCCGGAGCTTGTGCGCAAGTACCTGGGCACCGTGGTGCCGGTCGGCGACAACTACTTCGCCGCGCTCAACTCGGCGGTGTTCTCCGACGGCAGCTTCGTGTTCATTCCCAAGGGGGTGCGCTGCCCGATGGAACTGAGCACCTATTTCCGCATCAACGCCGGCCACACCGGCCAGTTCGAGCGCACCCTGATCGTGTGCGAGGACAAGGCGTACGTGTCCTACCTGGAAGGCTGCACCGCGCCGATGCGCGATGAGAACCAGCTGCACGCCGCCGTGGTCGAACTGGTGGCGCTGGAAGATGCGGAGATCAAGTACTCCACCGTGCAGAACTGGTACCCGGGCGACGAGAACGGCGTCGGCGGCATCTACAACTTCGTCACCAAGCGTGCCGAATGCCGTGGTGCGCGCAGCAAGGTCACTTGGACCCAGGTCGAGACCGGTTCGGCGATCACCTGGAAGTACCCGTCCTGCGTGCTGCTGGGCGACGATTCGGTCGGCGAGTTCCACTCGGTGGCACTGACCCACCACCGCCAGCAGGCCGACACCGGCACCAAGATGATCCACGTCGGCAAGCGCACCAAGAGCAAGATCATCAGCAAGGGCATCAGTGCCGGCCGCGGCCAGAACACCTACCGCGGGCTGGTCCGGGTCGACCGCAACGCCGATGGCGCGCGCAACTACACCCAGTGCGATTCGCTGCTGATCGGCAAGCAGTGCGGCGCGCACACCTTCCCCTATATCGAGGTGAAGAACCCGGGCGCCACCGTCGAGCACGAGGCCACCACCTCCAAGATCTCCGACGACCAGCTGTTCTATTGCCGCGCCCGTGGCATCAGCCAGGAAGACGCGGTGTCAATGATCGTCGACGGCTTCTGCAAGCAGGTGTTTCGCGAACTGCCAATGGAGTTCGCGGTGGAAGCCAAGAAGCTGCTGGAAGTCTCGCTGGAAGGTTCGGTCGGCTGACCCGCCTGCTGCTTACGTCTGAATATTTCAGCCACGCGTGGCGTGGCTCTACTGGATTCGTACCATGCTGAAGATCGAAAACCTCCACGCCCGCATCGGCGACAAGGAAATCCTCAAGGGCCTGTCGCTGCAAGTGAAGCCCGGCCAGGTGCACGCCATCATGGGTCCCAACGGCGCCGGCAAGTCCACCCTGGGCAATGTCCTGGCCGGCCGTGACGGCTATGAAGTGACCGAAGGCAGTGTGCAGTTCGAGGGCGTCGACCTGCTCGACCAGGAGCCGGAAGCGCGCGCCGCCGCCGGCCTGTTCCTGGCGTTCCAGTACCCGGTGGAAATCCCCGGCGTGAACAACACCTACTTCCTGCGCGCCGCACTGAACGCCCAGCGCAAGGCACGTGGCCAGGACGAACTGGACTCCATGCAGTTCCTCAAGCTGGTGCGCCAGAAGCTGGCGGTGCTGCACCTGAAGGACGAGCTGCTGCACCGTGGCGTCAACGAAGGTTTCTCCGGTGGCGAGAAGAAGCGCAACGAGATCTTCCAGCTGGCCGTGCTGGAACCGAAGCTGGCGATCCTCGACGAGACCGACTCGGGCCTGGACATCGACGCGCTGAAGAGCGTGGCCGACGGCGTCAACGCACTGCGTGCCGCTGACCGTTCGTTCCTGGTCATCACCCACTACCAGCGCCTGCTCGACTACATCAAGCCGGACGTGGTGCACGTGCTGGCCGACGGCCGCATCGTCAAGACCGGCGGCCCGGAACTGGCGCTGGAGCTGGAAGCGCACGGCTACGATTTCCTCAAGGATCGCGTGGTGCGCGAGGCGGCCGTCTGATGAGCGCGCTGCTCGACTCGATGGCCCAGGCCTTCTGCGGCAGCGATGCACGCCGCGAAGTGCTCGACGCGGCCCTGCGCAATGGCCTGCCGGGCGTGCGCAATGAAGCCTGGAAGTACACCTCGCTGCGCCAGCTGGAGCGCCGTGCATTTGCCGCCGCACCGCTGTCCCCACCGGCACTGGATGCCGCACTGCTGGAGGACATCCCAGCGCCGCGCCTGGTGTTCGTCAATGGGCGCCTGGATACCGCGCTGAGCGACGTGCAGGCCCTGCCCGCCGGCGTGCAGCTGCAGCCGCTGTCGGCCGCGCTGGCCGCCGGCGAAGACGCCGTGCGTTTCCTCGGCCGCCGCTACGAGCGCAGTGAGGAGATCTTCGCTTGCCTCAACGCCGCGCTGGCCGATGAAGGCGTGGTGCTGCGCGTGGACGAGGGCGTGCAGGTCGACGCACCGCTGCAGCTGGTGTTCGCCAGCGTCGCCGGTGCTACCGATCTGGCCTGGCACCACCGCCACCTGATCGAACTGCGCGCCGGCGCCCACCTCGGCGTGGTCGAGCACCGCTTCAGCGTCGGCGACTCGGCACACCTGGACAATACCGTGCTGCACGCCCATGTCGCCCGCGATGCCGTGCTGCAGCACGCCCGCGTGCAGGCCGGCAGCACACGCCAGACCAGCTTCCTGCGCACCGACGCGGTACTCGCCCGCGACGCACAGTACCACCGCGTGGACCTGGAACTGGGTGCCGCACTCAGCCGGCATGAACTGAACGTGCGGCTGGAAGGCGACAACGCCCAGCTGACCGCCAACGGCGTGCTGCTCGGCAACGGCCGCCGCCACGTCGACACCCGCCTGGGCATCGACCACATCGCGCGCGATACGAGCTGCGAACTGCTGTGGCGTGGCGTCGCCGCCAACCGCAGCCGTGTAGTGTTCCATGGTGGCATCCAGATCCGCGAAGGTGCCGATGGCACCGACGCCAACCTGTCCAACAAGAACCTGCTGCTGTCGGCCGACGCCGAGATCGATACCCAGCCGACGCTGGTGATCGACGCCGATGAAGTCAAAGCCGCGCACGGTGCGACCGTCGGCCAGCTCGACGCCAACGCGCTGTTCTACCTGCGTTCGCGCGGCCTGCCGCAGGCACAGGCGCAGGCACTGCTCAGCGCTGCGTTCTGCCACGAACCGCTGAGGGTGCTGCCCGACGCGCTGCGCGAGCAGCTGGCACGCCGACTGGACAAGGCCCTGGCCGAGGCAGGTGTGGCATGAACCTGACCACGCCGCGCCCGATCGAAACCCCCAGCGGCGCCCCCGACTGGGACCGCGTCCGCCTCGACTTCCCGCTGCTGATGCGCGAAGTACACGGCAAGCCGCTGGTCTATTTCGACAATGCCAACACCGGCCAGAAGCCAGTGCAGGTGATCGGCGCGGTGGACGAGTTCTACCGCCGCTACAACGCCAACGTCAGCCGCGCCGTGCATGCGCTGGGCAGCGAAGCCACCGACGCCTACGAAGGCGCACGCAACACGCTGGCCCGCTTCCTCAACGTGCGCCCCAGCGACCTGGTGCTGTGCAGCGGCACCACCTTCGCCATCAACCTGGTGGCCTATTCGTGGGCATTGCCGCGACTGAAGGCCGGTGATGTGATCCTGGTCTCGCGCATGGAGCACCACGCCAACATCGTGCCATGGCAGCTGGTCGCACAGCGCACCGGCGCCACGATCCGCGTGGCCGAGATCACCCCCGATGGTGCGCTGGACCTGGATGCGCTGCGTGCGGCGATGACCCCCGAGGTCAAGCTGCTGGCGGTCACCCACGTCTCCAACGTGCTGGGCACGGTCAACCCGGTGCGCGAGATCTGCCGTGAAGCGCGCAAGCGCGGCATCATCACTGTGGTTGATGGTTCGCAGGCCGTGCCGCACCGCAAGGTCGACGTCGCCGCGATCGGTTGCGATTTCTATGCCATCACCGGCCACAAGATGTGCGGGCCCACCGGCACCGGTGCGCTGTGGGCGCGCCGCGAGCACCTGGACGCGATGCCGCCGTTCCTCGGCGGTGGCGAGATGATCAAGGAAGTCAGCTTCGACGGCACCGTGTTCAACGATGCCCCGCACAAGTTCGAAGCCGGCACCCCGAACATCGCCGGCTTCATCGGCCTGGGCGTGGCGGCCGACTACCTGCAGCGGCTGGGCCAGGACAACGTGGAAGCGCGCGAAGCCGAACTGCTCGCGCACTTCACCGAAGAACTGCGCCGCGTCGACGGCCTGCGCATCATCGGCGAAGCGCCGGAGAAGGCGGCCGTGGTCTCGTTCCTGATCGACGGCGCGCATGCGCACGACCTGGCCACCCTGCTCGACCTGGAAGGCGTGGCCGTGCGCTCGGGCCAGCACTGCGCGCACCCGCTGCTGCAGTACTTCGGTGTGGCGGCAACCTGCCGCGCCTCGCTGGCGTTCTACAACACGCACGCCGAGATCGAGCGCTTCATGACCGCACTGACCAAGGTACGCAAGCTGCTGGGGTGACCCGTAACAGCGCGGTCAGAGCCCTTTCGCAGTGCGAAAGGGCGCTGACCCAACGCAGCTCCCCCATTTGCGCCCGCCCACGGCCCACCTAGAATGGGCCGATGAGCACCCTGACCTTCCGCGCCGCCACGTCGGCCGACATCCCCGCCCTGATCTCCCTGGTCACCTCGGCCTACCGTGGCGACGCCAGCCGCGTCGGCTGGACCACCGAAGCCGACCTGCTGGATGGCGCCCGCATCGACGCCGAAGGCATCCAGGCCGACCTCGACCGCCCGCGCTCGACCATCCTGCTGGCCGAACGCGAGGGCCAACTGGTGGCCTGCGCCCACGTCGCCGATGTCGACGGCAAGGGCTACTTCGGCATGTTCTCGGTTGACCCGGCCCAGCAGGGCGGTGGCGTCGGCAAGCAGCTGATGGATGCCGCCGAAGCACACGCCGCGCACGAATGGAACGTGCCGGTGATGCAGATGACCGTCATCGACGTGCGCGACGAACTGATCGCCTTCTACGAGCGCCGCGGCTACAGCCGCACCGGGATCAAGAAGCCGTTCCCGTATGGCGACGAACGCTTCGGCATCCCCAAGCGCGACGACCTGCGTTTCGAGATCCTGGAAAAGCCGCTGGCCGGAGCCGCCGCGTGAGCGAGTCCTGGACCTTTGTCTGTGCCGGCAACGAGCTGCTGCCGGGTGAAATGAAGAGCGTGTTCGACGAAGTGACCGGCACGCCGATCGTGGTGTTCAACCTCGATGGCGAGCTGTACGCACTGGAGGACCAGTGCACGCATGAAGAGTTCGAGCTGTCCTCGGGTGAGTTCAACACCGCCGAAGGCAGCGTGGAGTGCGTGCTGCATGGCGCGCGCTTCGACGTGCGCGATGGCCGCGCCCTGTGCGCACCGGCCTATACCCCGGTGCCCAAGTTCCCGGTCAAGCGGGAGCACAACGCGGTCTGGACGCGCGACGACCGGGATTGAGGCCGCGCCTGCGGCTGAGGGCATCCCCACCCATGGGGTGGATCTACAGAGGCGCCCCGAGGGCTCTTCCAGGGCGTTTCGGCGCCCCCGGCGGCCCGCCACAGCCTGTACATGCGAATCATTATCGTTGATGTTATTCTACGCAACATCTTTGTAACGACTCCACCCCTGCGCCATGGCTTCGCCCGCGCCCACCGCCACGCTGTGCCAGCTCGCCCGCCACGGGTGGCCGCTGCTTGTGGCGGTGCTGCTCACGCTTCTGCTGGGGTGGTCGGCGCTGCACGAGGGGCGCGGCACGGCAACCGTTGCCCTGCACACGGTGCACATCGAGGGTGCCGCGCCAGCGTCCCCGCCACATGCGCTGCCGCATGAACAAGCGATGCACCGCGCTGAGTCCGACCCGGATGGCGGTCGCGGCGACAAGCCACCGGTGCTGCGACCGCTCTGCCTGCACTTCCCACAGCCTGCCCCTTCGAACGCCCCGGCGCCGGTGACTCCAGGCTCTACGGTGCACGCGCCGGAACGACGCCAGCCCCCTTCACAGGCACCGCCCGCGCTGCTGGCCTGACGCTCTGCTGCGCGCTGCGCAGTCGTATCCGCACCTTCCCCTTTTGGCTCCATTCCCTGCTGCCGCGCCACCTGCGCCGGCCGCGCTTTCCTGCTCCCTCTCTGCAGACGCCCATGAACCCGATCAAGAGCCGCAAGCACCCTTCACCGCTTCGTACCCTGCCGCTGGCCACCGCTGGTCTTGCCGCCGGCCTTGGCCTGGCCGCGCTGCCCGTGGTGGCCCATGCCGAAGCCGCCGACAACGCGCGCACCCTGGACAAGATCGACGTCCACGCCACCCGTGGTTACAAGGCCGACAAGGTGGCCTCGCCGAAGTTCACCCAGCGCCTGCAGGACACCCCGCAGACCATCCAGGTGATCACCAGCGACCTGTTCAACCAGCAGGGCGCCACCACGCTGACCGAAGCGCTGCGCAACAGCCCCGGCGTGGGCACCTTCTATGCCGGCGAGAACGGCAACACCACCACCGGCGACGCGCTGTTCATGCGCGGCTTCGACACTTCCAACAGCCTGTACGTGGACGGTGTGCGCGATCTGGGCTCGATCTCGCGCGATGTGTTCAACATCGAACAGGTGGAAGTGACCAAGGGCCCGGCCGGCACCGATAACGGTCGTTCGGCACCCACCGGTGCGATCAACCTGGTCAGCAAGCAGGCCAACCTGCAGGACGTCACCTCGGCCAGCATTTCACTGGGCAGCGACCAGCAGCGTCGCACCACCGCCGACTGGAACCAGTCGCTGGGCCCCACCAGCGCGCTTCGCATCAACGGCATGTGGCAGGACAGCGACCAACCCGGCCGCGACCACGTGCGGAACAAGCGCTGGGGCATCGCACCGTCGTTGGCCTTCGGTCTAGGCACCGCGACCCGTTACTACCTCAACCTGCTGTACGTGAAGCAGGACAACGTTCCCGATGGCGGCGTGCCCACCCTGGGGCTGCCGGGCTGGACCCCGCAGCCGACGCTGGAAGCCCTGGTCGGCCACCCGGTCGATCCGGAAAACTTCTATGGCACCCGCGCCGACCACGATGACGTGACCGCGCAGATGGCCACCTTCCGATTCGAACACGACTTCAACGACAGCGTGCGCCTGACCAACACCGCACGCTGGGGCCGTACCGAACAGGACTACCTGCTCACCGCCTTCATGGGCACCGGCGTGCGCGGCGCGGGTGGCCGGCCGACCGGCAACATCACCTATGCCAACCCCGCCGACCTCTCCAGCTACGCCATCGCGCGCAGCCTGCCGACCTTCAAGGACCAGCGCAACACGATCCTCACCGACCAGTTGAACCTGCGCGCCGACTTCAACACCGGGGCGGTGGGCCACGCCCTCAGTGCCGGACTGGAATTCACCCGCGAAGAACTGGACAGCTACGGCCAAGCCGCCACCGGTGGCAGCAGCTGGCCGGCCGCCCACCTGTACGACCCGGACTGGAACGTCAGCGGCCTGGACTGGGCGCACAACGGCGCCGATGCGCACGGCAAGACGACCACCTCGGCGATCTATCTGTTCGACACACTCTCCTTCGGCGAGAGTTTCCTGCTGACCGCGGGCGTGCGCGCCGACCACTACAAGACCGAGTACGCCAGTGCGTCGGTGTGTGGCGGTCGTGGCGGCCCCGTGTGCGGCAGCAACCCCACCGGCACCGTGCTGCGCAACCCCACCCTGGACGCCAGCGACACCCTGCTCAACTGGAAGCTGGGCGCGCTGTACAAGGTCGGCGAAACGGTCAGCCTGTACGCCAACTACGCCATTTCCCAGCAGCCACCGGGCGGCGCGAACTTCCAGCTGAGCAGCTCGGCCAGCAGCGCCGACAACCCCAAGCTGGACCCGCAGAAGGCCAAGACTTTCGAAGTGGGCAGCAAGTGGGGCTTCATGGATGACGCACTGGCGGTGAACCTCGCGCTGTTCCAGACCGACGTGGACAACGAGATCAACACCACCGTGCTGGACGATGCCGGCAACCCCACGCAGACCGGCAGCAAGCGCGTGAAGGGTGTGGAGCTCTCCGCAGTCGGCCGCCTGACCGACAACTGGTCGGTCAGCGCCGGTTACAGCCATCTGGATACCGAAGTGAAGGAAGGTGCCAAGGTGGCTGCCGACGGCACCACCAACCTGACCTATACCCCGGACGACACGTTCACCGGCTGGACCAGCTACACGCTGCCCTATGGCATCACCTTCGGCGGCGGCGTGCGCTATGCCGCCGGTATGCACCGCGGCACTGACGGCGCGGTGGGCACCCCGTCGTTCACCAGATCCTACGTGGTGTACGACGCCGTCGTGTCCTGGGCGATCAACGAAAACATCTCGCTGCGCTTGAACGGGTACAACCTGCTCGACAAGCAGTACGTGGCCAGCATCAACAAGAGCGGCTACCGTTACACCCCGGGTGCCCCGCGCACCTTCCTGCTCAGCGCGGACATCCGCTTCTGATGCATTGCGCGGGGGAGCCACGCTCCCCCGTCCTCAAAGGAACCGCCATGCTGCTGCACATTCCCGACGTGCTTTCACCCCAGGACGTGACGCAGGCACGCAGGCGGCTCGACGCTGCAGACTGGGCCGACGGTCGCGAGACCGTCGGTGCGCAGGGCGCGGTGGTCAAGCACAACCAGCAGCTGCCGGAAGCCTCGCCCCTGAAAGCGGAGCTGGGACGGGACGTGCTGGCCGCACTGAGCCGCAGCCCCCTGTTCTTCGCTGCAGCGCTGCCCCTGAAAATCCTGCCGCCGCGTTTCAACCGCTACAGCGGTGGCGGCACCTACGGTTTCCATGTCGATGGCGCGGTAATGAACCTCGCCAGCGGCGAGCAGCTGCGCTCGGACATCTCCTGCACCCTGTTCCTGTCCGATCCGGACGAGTACGAGGGCGGCGAGCTGATCATCAGCGATACCTACGGCGAGCATGAAGTGAAGTTGCCGGCCGGCGACCTGATCGTGTACCCGTCCAGCAGCCTGCACAAGGTCAATCCGGTCACCCGAGGCGCGCGCGTAGCCTCGTTCTTCTGGGTGCAGAGCATGATCCGCGACGACGTGCAGCGGCGCCTGCTATGGGAGATGGACAGCTCGATCGAGCGCCTGCGGCGGACCGGTGGCGACGCCGAGGCGGTGCTGCAGCTGACCGGCGTGTACCACAACCTGCTGCGGCGCTGGAGCGAGGTCTGAGCCGCTTCCGGCCGCCCCAGGACAATTTGGCAATCATTCTCATTTGCAACAGCTAACAGCTCTCATTACAATCACGCCCCATTGATGCCGGCCGCTGCCGGCGACCGCCCGGGGATTCTTGCTTGCTGCGCCCGCTCCGCCCTCGCCCACTCATCCATCGCAAGATGGGCACCGCCATGCGCGGGCAGCGTCCCGCGCTGGCCAGCCTGCTGGTGTGGGTGGCGATGCTGGCGTTGCTGCTGGGCACCCTGCCGCTGCTGCCGCATCCGGCCACAGCGATGACCGTGCAGATGCCGTTGGAAGAACGCGGTGGCGAAGGCCCCTCGCAGGAAGAAGCCCCGGCCAAGCTGCGCCGCTGCGCCTCCAATCCGGTGAAAGCGGCCGAGAAGGCACGCCCGTCGCTGCTGCTGGCCAGCCAGTGGCTGCGCAGCGAACTTGAACTCGTACCCGCCACGCCGGCCATGCCCGGCGTGCGCCCGGACTGGCCGCTGGCCGCTCCGGACACGCCCTGGGCCGACGCGCCCGGGCGTCGCCAGCAACGCGGCCAAGCGCCGCCGCTCGCCTGATCCACGGCCCGCCGTGACCGCCTGCGCGGTCGCGCCCGCACGCCGCTGGCTGCTTCATCCCTGCCGCCCCTGACCGGGCTTTCCGTGCCCTGCCGTGCGCGCTCCGCACCCGGCATCGCGCTGCCTTACATCCTTCGAGGTATCTGCCATGGCCCAGCGCCATCGTCTCCGTTCGCCCCTGTCTCGCCCCCTGTTGACCAGCACCGTTCTGGCGGCGATGGCGGCCCCTGCTTTCGCCCATGCAGAGATCGCCGGCGCACCGCAGACGCTGGACAAGGTGGTGGTCACCGCCTCCGGCTTCGAACAGAAGGTGGTTGACGCACCGGCCAGCATCAGCGTGGTCAGCCGCGAGGAACTGAGCAAGCGCCCGTACACCAACCTGGTCGATGCGCTGCGCGACGTCGAAGGCATCGACGTCGGCCTGGAGGCCACCGACAAGAACGGCCGCGCCACCCTCTCGATGCGCGGCCTTCCCTCCGAGTACACCCTGGTGCTGATCGACGGCCGCCGCCAGAGCAACGTCGGCCAGCTGTACCCGAACAACTTCGGCGGAGGCCAGTTCGCCTACCTGCCGCCGCTGGACGCGATCGAGCGCATCGAAGTGGTGCGTGGCCCGATGTCCACCCTGTACGGCTCGGACGCGATGGGCGGCGTGATCAACATCATCACCCGCCGCAACCAGGACAGCTGGCACGGCGCGCTCACCCAGGGGTTCACCGTGCAGCAGGACGACCAGTTCGGTGATGCACGCACCACCGATCTGTACCTCAGCGGCCCGCTGCTGAAGGACCGCCTGAGCCTGGCGGTGCGCGGCAGTTACTACGACGCCAAGGCATCAAACCCGGAATGGGACGCGCTGACCCTGCCCGACGGCACGCTTTGGGAGCGCAGCATCGGCTTCGGTGGCGGTGGCAAGTCGGTGGCCAACACCAACTGGAACACCGGCGTGCGCCTGGACCTCCGCGTCAACGACGACCACGAGCTGTGGCTGGACTACGACGTCTCGCGGCAGAAGTACGACAACAGCGAAGGCCAGACCGGCACCCTGGACAGCCTGGCCAGCCTGTGGCGCGTGGGCAACGCGGTCATTCCGAACCCCAACGGCAGCGGCACGGTCACCCGCCGAGTGGTGCAGCCGCGCGTGGGCTACACGGCCTACCAGCGCTACGAGCGCGACCAGCTGTCGCTGACCCATCAGGGCCGTTACGGCTTCGGCACCTGGCAGACCTCACTGACCCACAGCAAGAGCAGCAACCTCGGCCGCTCGCTGCCGTTGACCCTGGACGAGCGCGCCAACCTGCAGACACTGTGGAATGACGCCTGCCGCCGCGCCGGCGCGGCCAACCACTGCGCGGCCGGCCGTGGCAATGCCCTGACCGCACTCAGCCCCAGCGAAATGGCGCGCCTGCAGGCGTTCCTGCCGCGTCCGCTGCGCACCATGGAACTGGAAGGCTACGTGCTCGACACGATGCTCGACCTCGACTTCGGCGCGCACAAGCTGACCGTCGGCGGCCAGTACAACGACACCGACATGATCGACGGTGTGTTCGGCATGGACGGAGCCGGCTACCGCAGCAACACCCGGCAGAAGCACCGCATGTGGGCGCTGTTCGCCGAGGACAACTGGGCGCTGACCGACACCCTTACCGCCACCTTCGGCCTGCGCTACGACGATCACAACATCTTCGGCAGCCATCTCAGCCCGCGCGGCTACCTGGTGTGGAACGCCAGCGATGCGTGGACCTTCAAGGGTGGCGTCAGCACCGGCTACAAGACCCCGCGGCCGGACCAGTTGTTCCCGGGCATCACCGGCTTTGGTGGCCAGGGCGTGCTGCCGCTGGTGGGCTCGCCCCACCTGAAGCCGGAAACCAGCACCAACTACGAGCTGGCCGCGTACTACGAAGGCCAGCGCTGGGGCTTCAACGTCACCGGCTTCATCAACATGTTCGAGGACAAGATCGCAAGCGGCGGGACCTTCCCGAACTGTGAAGTGGCTCCGGCCGGCAGTGGCTACTGCGTTGACATCGGCCCGGGCTGGGCGGCGCTGGGCTACAGTACCTTCACCCAGAGCGTGAACATCGAAAAGGCCGAAACCCGCGGTGCCGAACTGGCCGGCCACGTCGACCTGCTCGACCACCTGCAGCTGCGTGGGAACTACACCTGGACCAGGAGCGAGCAGACCAGCGGCCCGCAGAAGGGGCTGCCGATCACCGGCACCACCCCCGCCAAGCACATGGCCAATGCCAGCCTCAACTGGCAGCTCAACGAGGCCATCAGCCTGTCGCTGATCGGCGAGGGCCGCTACGACCGCTACCGCGACACGCTGTTGGACGCCAACGGTGCCAGCCAGACCCGCTACTACGAGGACTACACCATCTTTCACCTTGGGGGCAGCTGGAAAGCCACGCCATGGCTGACGGTGAACGCGCGAGTCAACAACCTGTTCGACAAGGACTTCGTCTCGCAGTCGTGCGTGCTGATCAGCCCAAGCGAGTTCAACTGCGTGGATGACTATGCAACCAAGGACCAGCGCCGCAGCTACTGGATCTCGTTGAACGCGAAGTTCTGACCGCCGCGCACCGCCCTGCCCTGGTGGGTGCCAACCTTGGTTGGCACCGCTTCATCCACGCATGCCGTTGATCCACCGGTCTGCGGTAGTGCCGGCCGCTGGCCGCAACCGCTGATACCCCGCCAGGGATACAGAACGATACGCAATTGCGAGCTATTCTCATCAATGATGTAATGGGCAGTCCCCGCCCGTTCCGAACCGTGCCGTGAGCCGTCCTGTCCCTTCCGCCGTGCAGCAGCAACAGAGCCGTGGCTTCTGGCTGCGTACGCTGCACCAGTGGCACTGGATCAGCTCGGCGGTCTGCCTGATCGGCATGCTGCTGTTCGCGGTGACCGGCCTGACCCTCAACCATGCGGCGAAGATCGAGGCCACGCCCGAAGTGCAGAACCGGCACCTGGAACTGCCGGCCGGACTGCTCGGCCAGCTCGGCACGCGCGAGGACGGCAACGCGCCGATTCCGCGCCCGGCCCGGCACTGGCTGGACAGCCAGCTGGGCATCGCCATCGGCGGCCGCCCGGCCGAGTGGTCGGCCGAAGAGATCTACCTGTCGCTGCCACGCCCTGGCGGCGACGCCTGGCTGAGCATCGATCGCATAACCGGCGCGGTGGAATACGAATCGACCTCGCGCGGCGTGGTGTCCTACCTCAACGACCTGCACAAGGGCCGCAACGCCGGACCGGCGTGGGGCTGGTTCCTCGACCTGTTCGCGGTGGCCTGCCTGGTGTTCTGCATCACCGGCCTGTTCCTGCTGCACCTGCATGCGCGGCAGCGGCGCATGACCTGGCCGCTGGTCGGCCTCGGCCTGATGATCCCGCTGCTGATCGCCCTGCTGCTGATCCACTGACTTTCCCTCGTTTCCGGAGCCGCTCCATGCGCGTGACCCTGACCATCGCCCTCAGCGGCCTGCTGGCCGCCTCGCCGGCCTACGCCGCCACCCTCGACATCAACGTTGAAGTGCCCAAGCTCAACGTGGCCGAATACCACCGCCCGTACGTGGCGGTGTGGCTGGAAGGCGCCGACCAGAAGGTCGCGGCCAACCTGTCGGTCTGGTACCAGCAGACCAGCAACAGCGAGGGCCACGGCACCAAGTGGCTGCCCGACCTGCGCCAGTGGTGGCGCAAGAGCGGACGCACCCTGCAGGTGCCAGTGGACGGCGTGACCGGCCCGACCCGCCCGGCCGGCAAGCACGCGCTGTCGTTCAACGACAAGCAACCGGCACTGAAACAGCTGGCACCGGGCAACTACACCCTGGTGGTGGAGGCGGTACGCGAAGTCGGCGGCCGCGAACTGCTGAAGATCCCCTTCACCTGGCCAGCCACCGCCGCGCAGAACGGCAAGGCCCAGGGCGCCACCGAACTGGGCCAGGTCACTCTCGCCGTAAAGCCGTAACTGCTTGAGCCGGGGTCGGATTCCTTCCGCAGGAAGGGTTTTGACCCCATCGCCCTACCCCTCGGGGTCAGAGCCCTTTCCGTTGGAAAGGGATCCGACGCCTTCCAACTGGAGTCTTCCGCATGAAGCGCACGCTCGTCCTCGCCGCCGCCCTGGCCGCTGCCCTTCCCTTCTCCGCCCTGGCCCACAAGGCATGGCTGCTCCCCTCGCAGACCGTGATCGCCGGCAACGCGCCGTGGATCACCGTCGACGGCGCGGTCTCCAACGACCTGTTCTACTTCAACCACGTGCCACTGCGCCTGGAGTCGCTGGTGATCACGGCGCCGGACGGCAGCAGCATGCAGCCGCAGAACGCCTCCACCGGCAAGTTCCGCAGCGTGTTCGACATCGAACTGAAGCAGCCGGGCACCTACCGCATCGCCTCGGTCAACGACGGCCTGTTCGCCACCTACGAACAGAACGGCGAGCGCAAGCGCTGGCGCGGTACCGCCGCCACCTTCGGCGAACTGCCCAAGGATGCGAAGAACCTGGAAGTGAGCCAGTCGGTTGGCCGCGTGGAGACCTTCGTCACCAACGGTGCGCCGAACGATACCGCGCTGAAGCCCACCAACCGTGGCATCGAGCTGGTCGCCGTCGGCCACCCGAACGACCTGTTCGCCGGCGAGGAAGCCACCTTCCGCGTGCTGGTCGATGGCAAGCCGACCGCCGGCCTGGAATTCGAGATCGTGCGTGGCGCTACCCGCTACCGCAACGCGCAGGACGAGCTGAAGCTGACCAGCGATGCCAAGGGCGAAATCAAGGTGACTTGGCCGGAAGCCGGCATGTACTGGCTTGAAACCGGCACTGAAGACAGCAAGACCTCGGTGAAGCAGGCCGCCAAGCGTCGCCTCAGCTACGTGGCCACGCTGGAAGTGCTGCCGCAGTAATGTGGACCGCGATGCCGGGCGCGCCCGGCGTCGCCGCCGCAACGCATCACCATGACCGATTCCCTGCTCGACATCGCCCGCCTTGGCGGCACCACCATGGGCACCACCTGGAGCGTGTCGCTGGTCGCGCCGCGCCAGCGCGACCTGCACCCGCTGCACGCCGGCATCCAGGCGCGCCTGGATGAGGTGGTCGCGCAGATGAGTACCTGGGAAACCCGCTCGAACCTCAGCCGCTACAACAGCGCCGATGCCGGCCAGTGGTGCACCCTGCCGAACGAGACCCGCAAGGTCGTGGTGTGCGCCCAGGCCATCGCTGCCGCCAGCGACGGTGCGTTCGATCCCACCATCGGTCCGCTGGTGGCACTGTGGGGTTTTGGTGCACATGCCGGTGAACGCCGCCAGCCCGACGCCGCTACGCTGCAGGCCACGCGCGAGCGCTGTGGTTGGCAGCGCCTGCAATGGCGGGGCAACGCACTGCTGCAGCCGGGTGGACTGGTACTGGATCTGTCGGCGATCGCCAAGGGGTTCGGCGTCGATCACGTGGCCGCCTGGCTGCGCGATCAGGGCATCGCTGCTGCACTGATCGAGGTCGGTGGCGAACTGGCCGGCTACGGCCGCAAGCCCGACGGCCAGCCGTGGCGCGTGCTGGTGGAATCCGCACCCGAAGAAGACGCGCACACCGAAACACCACCGCGGGTGCTGGCGCTGGACGGCAAGGCGGTCGCGACCTCCGGCGATCGCTGGCACCAGTACCAGACCGATGGCGAGGCCTACAGCCACAGCCTCGACCCGCGCAGCGGCAGGCCGGTTCGCCAGGTCGCAGCGGCGGTGACGGTGGTCGCCGACGACGCGATGCATGCTGATGCCTGGGCCACCGCACTGACCGTACTCGGCCACGAACAGGGCATGGCCCTGGCCGAACGCGAAGGACTGGCCGTGCGTTATCTGCAACGGGCCCCCGAAGGCCCCCGCGAGTTCCTCAGCAGCGCCTTCCAGCGCCTGCTCGACGGGCAGGACGCATGAGCGCACGTCCATCGCGCGCATGGCTCGGCAACGCACTGGTCCTGCTCCTGCTGGCAGTGATCGGCTGGGCGCTGCTGCGCCTGCATCTGGGCGAAGCATGGTGGCAGGGCGCGCCACCGGCACGGCAGTCGCAGATTGCGGTGTTCGCCACGGCGCTGTATGCGCTTGCCTGCGCTGCCCTGTGGTGGCGTGGGCGACCGCGCGACGATGCTGTTTCTGGCGACGTTGCACCGATCCTGCTGGTCTGGTCCAGCCAGACCGGCTTCGCCCGCGAACTGGCCGGACGCAGTGCCGAGGCATTGCGTGGTGCCGGCGTGCCGGTGCGCGTGCGCGGTCTGCATGAGGTCGACGCCACCTTGCTGGCCGGCAGCCAGCGTGCATTGTTCATCGCCAGCACCACTGGCGAAGGCGACCCACCCGATCATGCGCTGCCGTTCCTGCGCGGGGTGATGGCCTCACCGCCTGCGCTGCAGCACCTGCACTACGGCGTTCTCGCACTGGGCGACCGCAGCTATGGCCACTTCTGCGGATTCGGCCACCAGCTCGACCAGTGGCTGCGCCAGCACGGTGCGCATCCGCTGTTCGACGCCATCGAAGTCGACAATGCCGACCCGGCCGCACTGCGCCACTGGCAGCAGCTGCTCGGCCAGCTCGGCGGCGGCGCCAGCGAACTGCCCGACTGGAGCCCGGCCGAGTACCAGCCGTGGACGCTGCTGCAACGTGAGCATCTGAACCCGGGCAGCCCCGGCGGCCCCGTGTATTGGTTGCGCCTGCAGCCCCCGGCCGATGCAGATGCGCAGTGGCAGGCCGGTGACATCGCCGAGATCGGCCCGCAGCATGCATCGCACACCGTGCGTGCCTGGCTGGACGCACAACGCTTCGATGCGGATACCGTGCTGGATGACGGGGAGACGTTGCTGGCACGCGTCGCGCGCTCGCACCTGCCCTCATTGGTTCCCCCGGGTGATCTGCCCGCATTGCTGGCGGCCCTGCAACCGTTGCCCCATCGCGAATACTCGATCGCCTCGGTAATGGCCGACGGTGCACTCGAACTGCTGCTGCGTCGCCAACATCGCGCCGACGGCACGCTTGGCATCGGCAGCGGCTGGCTGTGCGACCACGCGGCCATCGGCGAGCCGGTACAGCTGCGCCTGCGCCGCAACGACAATTTCCATGGCGTGGCTGCCGACGTGCCGCTGCTGCTGATCGGCAACGGCACCGGCATCGCCGGCCTGCGCGCGCATCTGCACGAACGCGTGCGCAATGGCGCGCGCCGCACCTGGCTGCTGTTCGGAGAGCGCACCGCAGCGCACGATTTCCATTTCGGTGAAGAACTGCAGGCGATGCAGGCCGACGGCACGCTGGCTCAGCTGGATGCAGTGTTCAGCCGCGATGGCGGTTCGCACCGCTACGTGCAGGACCGGCTGCTGGCCGAAGCCGCAACGCTGCGGCAGTGGGTCGATGAAGGCGCGACGATCCTGGTCTGCGGCAGCCTGCAGGGCATGGCCCCAGCCGTGGACGCAGTGATCGAGCAGGTACTGGGAGCGGACGGCAAGGAAGCGTTGCTGACGGCCGGTCGTTACCGGCGGGATGTGTACTGAGGGCGCCGCATCCACGCTTGGCGTGGATCCACTGCTGTGCGGTTGTCACCATGCCTGGACCCGCCGTTGTAGATCCATGCCATGCGCGGATGGCGCCCCAGGACGCCGGGCAGGGCCCGGCGCTAACCGGTGCTCGTTACCCGTATCGCCAACAACTCGCCCCCACCCTGCACCGCATGCCGCTGCCGCTCACCAGCCGACAGCCACGCGGTATCGCCGGCCTGCATGGCCGGCAATCCACTGTCCCCGCCAAATTCGGCGTGTCCGGCCAACAGGTGCAACGCCCAGGCCACGCCCGGTTCGCAGAAGAAGAACATCGATCCCACCAGCGGCCGATGCAGCAACTCGGCCTGCAGCAGATCGCGCTTCCACATCAGGTTGAAGTCGTGAGTGGTGCCATCGACCAGTTCGCCGTGCAGCGCTTGCTCACCGGCAAAGCGCACCCGCCCGTGCGGCGGCAGCACCTCGGCAACGCGGCCATCGGCAAAGCGCAGACGCACGCCATTGCCCTGCAGCAGCACCAGCTCGCGCTCCACGCCGGGGAAAGCGGAGAACGCGGCGTCCTGCTCGATTTCGGCCACCGACAGGCGCAGCGCCCAGTCATCGCCCTGCGCCGGCAGGCGCAGGATCTCGCGGGTCCAGCCAAGTCCATTGCGCCAGCGTTCGCGGCGATAGTCCAGGCTGGAAATGACCTGGCTCGGAGCATGCAGCAGGGAGTCGACGTTCATCGGCGCATTGCATCACGCCACGCGCCTTCGTGCATCACCGCGTGGCGAGGGTGCCCTGCCCGCCGCACTCACCGCCCAGCAACTGTGAATGCTTCAGCCAGTCCTGGTCCGGGTAATACGCGAACACCATCGTGCCGCCGCGCAACGCGTCGATGAGAGGTTTGGCCACCGACAGGCGCACCGCCGGGCAGCCCAGGCTGCGGCCCAGCCGTCCCTGCAGCTGCGCGGTCGCCGGGTTCACATAAGGCGCGCCGTGGATGACGATCGCGCGTTCGCGCGCACGGTCGTTGAAGCCCGGTTCCAGCCCGGCCAGGCGCAGCGAGTAGCCGTTGCCACCCATGTAGGTCTCCTGTGCGGTGAACGCGCCCAGGCTGGACATGAAACTGCCGTCGCGGTTGGAAAAATGCTCGGTGTGGTTCTCGCCGCTGTTGCGGCCATGCGCCACCCATTCCTCGAACAGCAGCCGCTGGTGGGCCAAGTCGAACACCCACAGCCGCGGCTCGGTGGAGGGCCGCGAATAGTCGATCACGCTGAGGCGATCACTGTTGATGCCCAGCTCCGGCCGTTGCAGTGCGCAGCGCATGGCATGCGCCGCCAGTTGCAGCACGTGGCGGTCGGCCTTGGGCGCGCTGCGCGACAGCAGGGCAGCCAGATCATCGGCAGAGGTGGCGAGGGCGGGCGTCTGTGCCAGCGCCGGGGCGCTGGCCGAGGTCGCCAGCAGGCCGAACGCGGCCAGCCGGCACAGGCGGGATGCAGTCATGGGCACAACGAGGGCGTCAGTTGCTCTTGAGGGTGGACCCTGGCGGCTCGGATTCCAAGACCGGCTGCATTCCGGATTCAGCCGGGCTTGGGCGGACCGCCGGCAGCGAGGTCACCAGCAGGGTCGTGCCCGGCACCAGCACCTGGTACAGCTGGCGGGCGAAATCGGCCGGCAGCGCCATCGGCAGCGAGGGCGTGGCCAGCAGGTCCGGCGTGGCCTGGGCCCGGTCCTGGCCCAGCAGCGGGTAGGCCGTCCACTGGTGCAGGCGCTGGTTCGCGTCCAGCGGGCTGGGGGTGTCGCTGTAACCCTGCCCCATCACGAACAGGGTGGTGCCCTGAAAGGCCGGCAGCGCGTCGGCCTTCAACGGCGACTCGCCGATCATCACGCCATCGCGCAGCACGTACAGGCGCTGGTCACGCAGGCTGACCAGGATGCCAACCTGCCCGGCCGGGGCCGCACTGTCGTTCCACCAGGCCTGGGTAGCCGCTCCCTCGGTTTCCGGCAGCGCCTGCCCGCGCGCGTTCACCGGCGCCAGCACCGACGGATAGGCCAGGGTCATCGGCGAGCTCTTGGCATCGGCCACGACCACGGTATCGCCACGCTGGGTTTCGCTGAACAGCTTCTGCGCGAAGGCCTGCGGCAGTCGCACGCAGCCGTGCGAGGCCGGGTGCCCGGGCAGGCTGCCACCGTGCAGGGCGATGCCGTCCCAGGTCAGCCGCTGCATGTAGGGCATCGGTGCGCTGTTGTAGAGGTTGGACTTGTGGTCCTTGTCCTTCTGCAGGATGGTGAACACGCCGGTCGGCGTCTCGTGCCCGGCCTTGCCCGAGCTGATCGTGGTCAGGCCGATGGCGATGCCGTTGCGGTACACATAGGCACGCTGCTCGTCCAGGCTGACCACCAGCACGATCGGGCCACTCGGCGAGATTTCCGGATGCCACAGGTATTCGCCCGGCTTGAGGTCGGTCGGCCCGCGCACGTCGACAGCGCTTGCAGCGGCAGGCGTTCCGGCCGGCGGTGCAGCCGCGTGGGCCAGCAGCGGCAGGACCAGTACAAGGCCGAGCATCAGGGTTGTGGGGCGATGCGGAAACATCCAGCGGGTGTCCTTTCCATGCGGTGCGGTCACCGTACACCATGGGCACGTGGTGGCCGCGGCAAAACCAGGCGCCGGAAATGAAACTGCCCGGCGACACAGCCATGTGTCGTACCGGGCAATCGTTACGTCCCTGTCGGCCTGCTGCCGCCCCCTCGCATCCTGCGCTGTGGGGGTAGCGTTGCATCCTGCACGCGGCCGCGTCTGTCCTGTTTGTATCTCAGCCCCTTCCACAGGTCTGTGATGCCACCATCCTGGTGATTGGTGCCGCATCCTGCGGCGGTCGGTGGTCACGGCCATCCTGCCCGTGTCCAGTGAACCAGCCTCCTGCCGGTTCCGACGATTCCTGCTGTCAGCGCCTGGGTACGGTTCGTACCGGTACCGATCCGGGTACCGGATCCGCCGGCAACAGCCTGTTGCCTACGGTGATCCGCTGTCGATTCCGTTCGACGATTGCTTTCCCTATCCCCTTCACCTGCGTCAGGTCCTCGACGCGATGAAACGGGCCGTGTCTGCGCCGGTGCTCGACGATCGCCTCGGCCTTGGCGGCTCCGACCATCGTCAATCCCTGCTGCAGCGCCTGTGCATCGGCGTGGTTGATGTCGATCGGTCCGGTGGCATGCGCCTCTGCGAACCCCATCACCAGCACCAGTGCCGTTGACACGACAAACCAAGGCACGACGTGTATCTCCTTGTGGTTCTGGCTGCCCCGACCGGCAATCCCGTCGGTCGAAACAGTGTCCGTCACCACATGCGCACAGCCTATCGGTTTCCCACATTTCCGTAAGCCAGCCAAATACCCGACGTGATGTAGGAAAAACCCTACCCCCGGCACAGGCGTAGAATGGCGCGATCACAGCCCATGCAACCGGAGTTTCAGATGGACAGCGCCAAGCTCGGCCAATTCGTCAATGACAAGTGGGACAGCGAGATCGTCCCGCAACTGGTCGACTACATCCGCATTCCCAACAAGTCGCCGATGTTCGACGCCAATTGGGTGCAGAACGGCTACATGGAACAGGCGGTCACGCTAATGGAGAACTGGGCCAAGGCCCAGCAGCTGCCTGGCCTGAAGGTCGAGGTGGTGCGCCTGGAAGGCCGTACCCCGCTGATCTTCCTGGAAATTCCAGCCACCGGCGCTGAGACCGGCGACGACACCATCCTGCTCTACGGCCACCTGGACAAGCAGCCGGAAATGACCGGCTGGGACGACGACCTCGGCCCGTGGACCCCGGTCCTGCGCGGCGACAAGCTGTACGGCCGCGGCGGCGCCGACGACGGTTACGCCATCTTCGGCTCGCTGGCTGCGGTGCTGGCGCTGCAGGCCCAGGGCCTGCCGCACGCCCGCTGCGTGGTGCTGATCGAAGCCTGCGAAGAATCGGGCAGCTACGACCTGCCGGCCTACGTCGACCACCTGGCCGACCGCATCGGCAAGCCGTCGCTGGTGGTCTGCCTGGATTCGGGCTGCGCCAACTACGACCAGCTGTGGTGCACCACTTCGCTGCGCGGCCTGACCGGCGGCAACTTCACCGTGAAGGTGCTCAACGAAGGCGTGCATTCCGGCGATGCCTCCGGCGTGATCCCGTCCAGCTTCCGCCTGCTGCGCCAGCTGCTGTCGCGCATCGAGGACCAGGACACCGGCCGCATCCTGATCGACGGCATGAACGTGGAGATTCCGGCCGAGCGCCAGGAACAGGCCAAGCGTGCTGCCGAAGTGGTCGATACCGAGATCTTCGAGAAGTTCCCGATGGTCGACGGCCTGCGCCCGATGAACGAGGACCTGACCGAGCTGGTGCTCAACCGAACCTGGCGCCCGGCGCTGTCGGTCACCGGCGTTGGCGGCATGCCGCCGCTGGAATCGGCCGGTAACGTGCTGCGCCCGCAGACCTCGGTGAAGCTGTCGCTGCGCCTGCCGCCGACAGCCGATGGCAAGACCTGCGGCGAGCTGCTGAAGGAAGCGCTGCTGCGCGACCCGCCGAACGGCGCGCAGGTCACCTTGGACCTGGAAAAGGCCTCCACCGGCTGGAACGCCCCGGCCATGGCGCCGTGGCTGACCCAGGCCATCGACGACGCCAGCCAGGCCTTCTTCGGCAAGCCGGCGATGTACATGGGCGAAGGCGGCTCGATCCCGTTCATGGGCATGCTGGGTGAGAAGTTCCCGGGCGCGCAGTTCATGATCACCGGCGTCCTCGGCCCGCACTCCAACGCGCACGGCCCGAACGAGTTCCTGCACATCCCGATGGGCAAGAAGGTCACCGCCTGCGTGTCCAAGGTGATCAGCGAGCACTACGCCGCCAGCCTGCGCGGCGAAACCAGCGGTTCGCCGGTCGCGGCCGACAGCGGCACCCGCCACGGCGACCACGGCTGCTGCTGATCCGGCACCGGTGACGGACGCAGCCTGGCCTTGCTAGGCTGCGTCCACCCCAAGCGAAACACACACACACATGAATGGTCTGTTCGGCAGCAGCAGCTGGCTCTACATCCTGCTGGTCGGCTTCTTCGTCGGCCTGCTCGGGCGTTTCTTCATGCCCGGCAACAACCGCATGGGTTGCCTGCTGACCATCGTGCTGGGCATTGTCGGCGCCCTCGTGGCCGGGTGGTTCGGCCAGTACATGGGCTGGTACCGCCCCGGCGAACCGGCCGGCTTCTTCGGCGCGGTGGTCGGCGCGGTTGCCGTACTGGCGCTGATGCGGCTGTTCACTCCCCGCCGCTGAGCGTCCCCCCTCTTATTTTCCCGAGCTTGGCGCGCCCGTCGCGCCCGGAACTGCCCGCATGACCGAACCTGCTTCCGACCCCCAGCGCAGCGCGCAGCGCCTGCAGTGGGCCCGTACCCGACTGGAGGATGCCAACGCGGTGGCCGAGCGCGCCTCGGTCGATGCCGGCATGCGCAGCTACTGGCGTACCACCAGCACGCGCGGCAGCCACATCGTGATGGATGCGCCCCCGGGGCTGGAAGATCCGCGGCCGTGGCTGCGCATGCGCGGCCTGCTGCACGACCACGGCCTGCGCGTGCCGGAACTGCTGGCGCAGGATCTGGACGCTGGTTTCCTGCTGCTGGAAGACCTCGGTGGCCCGACCCTGGCGAAGATCCTCGACGCGCGTAATGCCGATGAATGGTTCGACCGCTCGATCGAACAGCTGCTGCGCCTGCAGGCGATTCCGGTGCCCGCTGATTTCGGCCAGTTCGGCGAAGCGCTGCTGCAGCGCGATGCCGGCCTGTTCGACGACTGGTTCCTGCAACGCCACCTGCAGCTGGAACTGGACTGCGGCGACATCGAAGGCCTGCAGCTGGTGCAACGCAGGTTGATGGACAACGCGCTGGGCCAGGCCCAGCTGATGACCCACCGCGACTACATGCCGCGCAACCTGATGCCGGTCGACAACGGCCCCGCCGTGCTGGATTTCCAGGACCTGGTGCGCGGCCCGATCGCCTACGACACGGTGAGCCTGTTCAAGGATGCGTTCCTGAGCTGGCCGCTGCAGCGCGTGGATGAATGGCTGGCGCAGTACCACCAGCGCGCGCTGGATGCCGGCCTGCCGGTGCCCGACCGGGCCACCTTCCTGCGTGATGCCGACTGGATGGGTATCCAGCGCCACCTGAAGTGCCTGGGCATCTTCAGCCGACTGCGTTACCGCGACAACAAGGGCCACTATCTGGACGACGTGCCGCGCTTCATCGGCTACCTGGATGAAGTGTTGCCGCGTTACCGCGAGCTGGCGCCGCTGCAGCGGCTGCTGGACGACCGTATCAAGCCGGCACTGGCCGAGCTGGCCGCACCGATGCGCGTGGCACGATGAAGGCACTGATCTTTGCCGCAGGCCTGGGCGAACGCATGCGCCCGCTGACCCTGCACACGCCCAAGCCACTGCTGCAGGTGGCGGGCAAGCCGCTGATCGTGTGGCACCTGGAACGCCTGGCCGCGCTGGGCGTGCGCGAGGTAGTGATCAACACCGCATGGCTGGCCGATCAGTTTCCGGCAACGCTGGGTGATGGCAGCCAGTGGGGACTGCACCTGCATTTCATGTACGAAGGCCAGACGCCGCTGGAAACCGGCGGCGGCATCCTCAACGCGCTGCCGGTGCTGGGTGAGCACCCGTTCCTGGTGGTGAACGGTGATATCTGGACCGATTTCGATGTCGCTACGCTGCCGCGCGAGCCGCAGGGCCAGGCGCATCTGGTGCTGGTCGACAATCCGGTGCAGCACCCCAACGGCGACTACCGGCTGGACCCCCGGGGCGTGCTGCATCACGACCGCGCAGGCCCGTGCCTGACCTATGCCGGCATTGGTGTCTACCGCCCCTCGATCGTGGCCGATTGGCGCGCGGTGATCGGTGATGCGCCGGGCAGCGAACAGGTGCCGCCGAAGTTCTCGGTGGTGCCGCTGCAGAAGCATTTCATGGCGCAGGGATTGATGACGGGGCAGCACCATCGTGGGCGTTGGACCGACGTGGGTACTGTGGATCGCCTGCGCGCGCTGGATGTGGAGTTGGCGGCGAACGGCTGAGCCCCTCGTGGCTGGACTCATTGAAAGCAGAAGCCGTGCTTGGCCGGGCGGGGTGGGCCCGCGGGGGACGCCGTGAACCCGTCCCTGGGGGCTTGGCCGCGGCATCCATGCCGCGGACACCCCCGCGAACCCACCCCGCCCGGCCTCTGACAGTTTCCGTGGGCGTCCAGGCACGGAAGAAAGAAAGAAAAGCAGAAGCGGGTCGCTTCGCTGCGCTTGCTCCGGTGACGACCAACGGTCGTCACCCACCACAAGCAAGACACTTGTCGACCAAGGTCGACACCCACCAACAGCAGTGCAGTACGCAGTCCCGGCAGATCGCGGGAACCTGTCGAAGGCGGGGTGGGTCAGGTTGCGGGGGCGTGAGCCGCATGGATGCGGCGACCGAGCTTACATGGACGTACTTGCAGCGTCCCCCGCAACCGGACCCACCCCGCCATCCCACGGATAGCCAGCTTTTGACGTTGACGTTGCTTCGGCTTCTGCGGGTGCAGGGCGCAGCCCTGCAAACAAACCCCACCCTCAATAACGAGGACGGCCTTCTTCCAGCACCTGGCGCAGGAACGGCACGGTGATCCGCCGCTTCGCCGCCAGCGATTCGCGGTCCAGCCAGTCCAGCAGCGTGATCAATCCACCCAGCTCGCGCCCGGTGTGCGACAGCAGCCACTCGATGGCCGCTTCGTCGATCGCCAGCCCACGGCGCAGTGCACGCTCACGCAGCACCGCCGCGCGACCTTCCTCATCCAACGGCTGCAGCAGCACGCGCACGCACTGACCCAGCCGTGAACGCAGGTCGGGCAGCACCAGGCCCAGTTCTTCCGGTGCCTTCTGCGCCGTGTACAGCACGGTCACCCCAGCAGCACGCGCGCGGTTGTGGAAATCGAACAGTGCGATCTCGTCCTCGCGATGGCCGGCAACCTCATCCAGGCCATCCAGCGCCACCAGTTCGCGCGACTCCAGCCCATCGAGCGCCGCGCGCACGCGGCCAGCCGCGCTGGCCAGCGGCACGTAGGTCGGCAGGCGGCCGGCCTGCTCGGCGCTGGAACACATCGCCAGCGCCTGATGGGTCTTGCCGGTGCCCGCCGCCCCTTCCAGGTAGACCCAATCGTGGCTGGCGCCCACTGCAATCGCACGCAGCTGCGCCAGCGCGCCATCCGGCGCGCCGATGAAGGTCTCCAGGCGCTGGTCCCGCGGGTAATGCAGGGCCAGCGGTAGTTGCGGCACACCCATCACTTCAGGTCGGGGCCCTTGTCATCCGGGATGATGATATGGGGCTGATCGACCACCCCATCAAGCACGATCGCCGGCTTCTCGCCCACGTACAGCTCGCTCTGCCGATAGCGCTGATGGGCGTAACGCAGCAGCACGTTGGTGACCGCTGCAACCGGCAGCGCCAGCAACATGCCGAGGAAGCCGAACAGCTGGCCGCCGGCCATCACCGCGAAGATCACCGCCACCGGGTGCAGGCCGATCTTGTCGCCGACGATGCGCGGCGTCAGCACATAGCTCTCCAGCAGCTGGCCGACGGTGAACACCACGCCGACCAGGATCAGCAGCTTCAGGTCGAAGCCCTGTGCCTGCACCAGCGCGGCCACGATCGCCATCAGGATGCCGGTGGTCGCGCCCAGGTACGGGATGAAGCTGATCAGGCCAGCAATCAGGCCGATCAGCAGGCCCAGCTTGAGGCCGACCAGCGACAGGCCACCGGCATAGATCACGCCCAGCGCCAGCATCACCAGGAACTGGCCGCGGATGAACGCGCCCAGTACGTCGTTGGACTCACGCGCCAGCGCCGTGATGGTGCCGATGTGGTTGCGCGGGATCACCGAGGCCACACGCTCGACCAGCTTGTCCCAGTCGCGCAGGAAGTAGAACGCCAGGATCGGCAGCAGCAGGATGTTGACTACCCAGGTCACCATCGCAAAGCCCGAACGCGAAACGTAACCCATGAACGTGGTGGCGAAGCCGCCGGCCTGCTGCCAGTGGCTGCGCACCCAGTCGATCAGGCGGTCCGGGTCCAGCCACTGCATCACTTCCAGGCCGGTCTTCTGCTCGAACCAAGGAATGCCCTTTTCCATCAGCCACGCCTGCGCCTGCGGCGCGACCGAAATCAGGGTGGTGATCTGGCGCTCGATCATCGGCACCAGCACCAGCAGCAGGGCCACGATCACCAGCACCATCGCCGCGAACACCAGCACCACGCCGGTCATGCGCGAGCGGCCGGTGGCCTCGATGCGGTCCACCAGCGGGTCGCCCAGCCAGGCCAGCGCCAGCGCCATCACGAACGGGGTCAGGATCGGTGCCAGCAGCCACACCACCCAGCCGACCAGGCCGGCGAACAGGATGTACTTCAGCCGGCGCAGGAACTGCGCGATTTCCGCTTCAGGGGTCAGGGTCATCGCAGGCGGTACTCGTTGCTGACCGGGGCAGCTACGGGGGCTCCGGTGGTGTCATCGATCGGCGTGGGCAGCGCCGGCAGCGTGGCGCTCGGCACTAGCACGCCGTTGTCGCCCAGCATGCGGTTGAAGCCGGCCAGGCCGGTGGTCATTTCCAGGCTCAGCTCCAGCTGGCCGGCCGAGGCGTGCAGCGGGGTGACGTTGCGCACCACCGGCACCTCGCGCAGGCCGGCGGCCAGGCGCAGGTAGTCGTCGGCGCTGTTGATGCCGGTCACCACCACGCGGTAGGTCCCGGCCTGGCCGGTCGCAACGCCGGCCTTGGCGTAACGCTTCACCAGCGCATCGGCGGCGCCGTCGGCACCGGCGGCCATCGCGCGCATGGCGTTGGCATCCTTGCTGGTCCACTTGTTCAGTTCGCGGCCGTTGTCGACGAACACCCAGTCGGCCTGCCAGCCGCCATTGGCGCGGTACAGCTTGCCGATCAGCTGCATCGGCGGCGAATAGCGCGAAGAGGCGCGGGCAACGGCGGCGCTGTCCTGGCGCCAGATCGCCCCGGCCAGCGCTTGTTCGGCGGCACCACCGCTGGGCAGGCCCAGCTTGTAGCCCCGCTCGATGGCGCGGTTCAGCAGCGGGCGGGCGGCATTGGCCTGCTGCACGCTGACCAGGCGCGGGCCACTGCCGTCATCGACAGCCAGCCACAGCACCGGCTTCGGTCGCGGCTGCGGCCACAGCGGCAGGCCCAGCGCCGACACAAGCGAGTCCACGTCCTCCTCGCGGAAGCGCGCGACCAGCAGGGTGCGGAAGCTGGGAGCGCCGCTGGCACTCACGCTCTCGTCCTGCTTGTAGTCATAACTGGCCACGTAATCCTTGGCGTTGCGCAGCGCCTGTACCACGCCGGGGCGGGACATCACGCTGCGATCTCCGGACAACTTGCCCAGAACCACGCTCAGTGCGCGGGCCAGGGCGCCGTTGCGATCGGCTTCGGCCTGGCTGTTGACGGGCACTTCGGCCTCGTACGCGCCAGTGGCGGTGGCGACATCACCCTCGGTGCGCAGGCCGCTCTGGGCCATCGTGGCCACCGGCAGGCTCAGTGCAATGAGCAGGGTCAGAATCAGGCTGCGGCGCATCAGGACATCCATTGGCTCGACGTATCCGGGGGAATTGTTGCCCGAATACGGACTTTGCGCCAATGCGGCCTGTTAAAATCGCCCGTTCAACCCCTGCCAGCGCCGACGCCCGTGACCAACACCCCGTCTTCCGCCCCCTCCCCCCTCACCTACCGTGATGCGGGTGTCGACATCGACGCCGGCAACGCTCTGGTCGAGCGGATCAAGCCCCTGGTCAAGCGCAGCTTCCGGCCGGAAGTGATGGGCGGCCTTGGCGGCTTCGGCGCCCTGTTCGACCTGTCCAACAAGTACCGCGAGCCGGTGCTGGTGTCCGGCACCGACGGCGTGGGCACCAAGCTGAAGCTGGCCCACCAGCTGAACCGCCACGACACGATCGGCATCGACCTGGTGGCCATGTGCGTGAACGACGTGCTGGTGCAGGGCGCCGAGCCGCTGTTCTTCCTGGACTATTTCGCCACCGGCAAGCTGGACATCGACACCGCTGCGGCGGTCGTGGGTGGCATCGCCAACGGCTGCACCGAGGCCGGCTGTGCGCTGATCGGCGGCGAGACCGCTGAAATGCCCGACATGTACGCACCCGGCGAATACGACCTGGCCGGCTTCACCGTCGCTGCGGTCGAGAAGAGCGAGCTGAAGGACGGCGCCAGCGTGGCCGCCGGTGACGTGCTGATCGGCATCGCCTCGTCGGGCCCGCACTCCAACGGCTACTCGCTGGTGCGCCGCATCTATGACCGCGCCGGCCGCCCGGCGGAGCTGGAGCTGGAAGGCGGGGTGAAGCTGGTCGATGCGCTGATGGCGCCGACCCGCCTGTACGTCAAGCCGATCCTGTCGCTGCTGAAGTCGCACGGCGAGGCCATCCACGGCATGGCCCACATCACCGGTGGCGGCCTCACCGAGAACATCATCCGCGTGGTGCCCGACGGCCTCGGCCTGGACATCCAGGCTTCGTCGTGGACCCTGCCGCCGGTGTTCCAGTGGCTGCAGAAGGAAGGCGCGGTGGCCGACAGCGAGATGTGGCGCACCTTCAACTGCGGCATCGGCTTCGTGCTGATCGTCGCAGCGGACCAGGTGGCTGCGGTGTCCGAGGCGGTCAAGGCGCAGGGCCTGGAGCACTGGACCATCGGCCAAGTGGTTACCGCCGAAGGCGCCGAGCGCGTCCACATCGGCTGAGCCCGGCAACCAGGAGCCCGCATGGACGCAACGCCCCCCGTGTCGCCTGCCCCGATGCCGCCGCCACTGGCGCCGGCACCGGTGTTCAGCGCGCAGGACGCCGACCACCTGCGCATGCTGTCCATCGCGCACTACGTGGTTGGTGGCCTGATCGCGCTGTTTTCGCTGATCTTCATCCTGCACATCGTGATCGGCATCGCCGCCCTGACCGGCAGCCTGCCCATGGAGTCCTCCGGCGGCCCCTCCTCGCCGGAGGAACAGCGCCTGATGGGCTGGGTATTCACCGTGCTCGGCTGCGTCATGGTGTTCGGCGGAGTCACCCTGGGCGCGTTCGTCGCCTATGCCGGGCGCTGCCTGGCGCGCCGCCGCCGTCATCTGCTGTGCCTGATCGTGGCCGGCCTGGCCTGCCTGTTCGCACCGGTCGGCACCGTGCTGGGGGTGTTCGCCCTGATCATCCTGCTGCGTCCGCAGGTCAAGGCCGTGTTCGATACCCCCACCGCAACGCCATGACGATTCCGGGCAACCCGCCGCCGCTGCCACAGCAGACCCTGGCGCAGCTGCAGCTGGCCAGCCACCTGCAGACGCTGAAGGTGCTGTTCTACGCGCTGGCCGGTTTCCACTGGCTGGCCGCGCTGGCCTTCCTCGGTTTCATCGGCGTGGTCGCCAGCACGCGCGGGCTGGACGACGGTGCGGTGCTGGCCACGGTGTACGGCGTGGTCTCGCTGCTGGCGGCCGCACTGGGCGTTGTCCAGCTGCACAGCGCCCGCCTGCTGTCGCGGCGCAGCGGGTTGGCCTGGTGCAGGCGCGCGGCGTGGCTGGCGGTGCTGGCCGGCCCACTGGGCATGGCGCTGACCGCCTATGCCTGGGTGTTCCTGTCCAAGCCTGACATGGCCGCCCTGTTCGACCGTGGCGACCACCTCAGCGTCTGAGCCGGCCGGCGAACACGCTGTCTCCTTCTGATCGACCCGACATGTCCTCGCCTGCCATCGCCACCACCACCGCCCATCGCCTGTCCGGCCCCAAGAAGCTGGCCTTCAGCGTCGCGCTGGCGGTGTTCGTACTCAGCTGGATCCAGCCGTTGTGGCCCACCGAACAGGCCCTGCACAGCACCTTGACCGTGATCGGGCTGGCCGCCCTGTTCTGGGTCGACCGTCGCGGCGGCTGGCTGGGCAACGGCCCCTTCATCGCGATCTGCGGGTTCATCGCCCTGCATTGCGTTGCGGCGCGCTGGCTGTACTCGAACGTGCCCTACGACGCCTGGACGCAGGCCCTGACCGGCTGGTCGCCGAATGCAGCCTTCGGCTGGCAACGCAATCATTTCGACCGCCTCATCCACTTCCTGTACGGCGCCTGCTTCACACCCGCGCTGCTGCAGCTGGCCCGGCACGCGTGGCCGACACTGCGGCGCGGGCAGGCGTTCGCCCTGGCAGTGATGGCAGTGATGTGTTCCAGCCTGGTCTACGAATGGTTCGAATGGGCCATTGCGCTGGCACTGTCGCCCGACGCCGCCGAAGCCTATAACGGCCAGCAGGGTGACATGTGGGATGCGCATGCTGACATGCTGATGGCCACCTTCGGCAGCCTGCTGAGCTGGCCCCTGATCCGCCGGAGCCCACTGCAATGACTGCCGCCACCCGTATCGCCGTGCTCGCCTCGGGCCGCGGCAGCAACCTGCAGGCCATCCTCGACGCGATCGGCAGCGGCCGCCTCCCGGCCCAGGTGGTCGGCGTGTTCTCCGACCGCCCCGGTGCCGAAGCCCTGCAACGCGTCGATCCCGGCCTGCGCTGGGCGCATGCGCCAAAGGAATTCAGCGACCGCGCCGCTTACGAGCAGGCACTGGGCGATGCCCTGGCGGCGGTGCAGGCCGACTGGATCATCTGCGCCGGCTACATGCGCATCCTCGGCGCCGCCTTCGTGCAGCGTTTCGATGGCCGCCTGGTCAACATCCACCCGTCGCTGCTGCCGCGGCACAAGGGCCTGGACACCCACGCGCGGGCGCTGCAGGCCGGCGATGCCGAGCATGGTGCCAGCGTGCACCTGGTGGTGCCCGAGCTGGACGCCGGCGCGGTACTGGCGCAGGTGCGGGTGCCGGTGAGGCCCGGCGACGACGCGCAGGCGCTGGCCGCACGCGTGCTGGCGGTGGAGCACCCGCTGCTGATCGCCACCCTGCAACTGCTGTGCGCGGGCCGCCTGGCTGAACGGGACGGACAGCCCTGGCTGGACGGTCACCCCCTGTTTAGCCCGTTGGCCCTAGATTCCGCCGGGAACCTGCACCGGTAACCTGCTTGCACACGCCCCGCTGACTGCGGGGCTGGCATCCTGCTTCCTCCTGCGGCCCCTGTCCTCCATGAAGACCACGACCCTGCTGTCCACGTCATTGCTGTTGTCGCTGGCCGTACTGCCCGGCGTCGGCCGGGGCCAGGCGCCTGCCGCCTCGCCGCCACCGGCCCCCGCCGCGCTGCCGCCGAATGAACCTGCGGCACCGCTGCTGCCGGCACTGGCCTGGGAGCCGCCGCCGCTGCAGCCGTTCACCGCCACCTACCAGGCCTTCTACAAGGGCAAGGAGGCCGGCGACGCCAGCATGCAGGTGACCCACACCGGCGGCAGCCAGTGGCGCGTGGACATGCAGGTGGTCGGGCGCCGCGGCTTCGCCAGCGTGCTGGGCCTGAACATCGAGCAGAGCACCGTGTTCGAAGAGCGCGGGGGCACCTATGCGCCGTTGAGCCAGAGCACCCTGCGCAAGGGCCTGTTCCTGGGCAAGAAGGCGGTCGGCACCTACAACTGGCAGGCCGGCACCGCGCAGTGGACCGGCGACGTGAAAAAGGACCGCGCGCAGCCGATTCCGCTGCAGCCCGGCGACCAGAGCGCGCTGCTGATCAACCTGGCGATCATGCGCGATGCGCGCCCGGGCGCCAGCATGCACTACCGATACGTGGACATGGGCAAGGTCCGCCAGCATGAGTACCAGGCCGCGCCGCAGACGGAGAACGTCGAGGTCGGCGACCTCTCCTACAACGCGCTGCGGGTCTACCGGACCAACGGCGGCAACAACGAAACCATCCTCTGGATCGCCAACGGTGTTCCCACCCCGGTGCGCATCCTGCAACGCGAAGACGGCGAAGACCGCGTCGACCTGCGCCTGATCGAATACCAAGGAGTCTGAGCATGAGCACCCTGACCCGCCCCCTCACCTGGATCGCCGCTGCCGCGCTGACCGTGGCCAGCCTGCCGGCGATGGCGCTGGAACCGTTCAAGGCCGATTATCTGGCCAGCTACATGGGCATGCAGGCCAACGGCACCATGACCCTGTCCAGCGAAGGCGCCAACAAGTGGCGCTACAGCCTGCAGGTGAAGAACCAGCTGGCCGACCTCAGCCAGAGCACCGTGTTCGAGGAAGTACGCGGCCAGCTGCGCCCGCTCAGCAGCCAGGACCGTTCGGCGCTGCTGGTGAAGAAGCGCAACGTGCAGGCCAACTACAACTGGACCAGCAACCAGGCCACCTGGACCGGCGACATCAAGCCGGATCGCGCCGGCCCGATCGCGCTGAAGACCGGTGACATGGACGCCCTGCTGATCAACCTGGCGATCGCCCGCGACCTGGCGGCCGGCAAGCCGCTGACCTACCGCATGGTCGACGAAGGCCGCATCAAGAACATGACCTACCGCGTGATCGGCAAGGAATCGATCACCGTGGCGGGCAAGAGCTACGATGCGACCAAGGTGTCGCGTGCCGACGGCAACAAGGAGCTCATCGCCTGGATCGTGCCGGAGTTCCCGGTGCCGGCGCGCATGCTGCAGCGTGAGGGTGGCCGCGATGCGCTGGACCTGACCATCAAGGCGATGAACTGACCGCCAGCGGCGGGCCATGCCCGGCAGATTTTCGTTCCGCGCTACGCGCTCGCCGGGCACGGCCCGGCGCTACCGCAACAACAACGCCCGCTTTCGCGGGCGTTGTTCCTACTTCTTCTGCTCGGCTGCGGCCGGCGTGAACTCGGTACGGCAATCCACGCGGATCTGCTCGCCGGTGCCGCGCCAGACGAAGGTGCGGCAATGCCGGTTGCCTTCCTGGCTGTCGTTCACCGACACCGCATAGAACGACTGGATGATCTCGTCGCGCGAGACCGTGCCGTCGCCGTTCCAGTCCATGTCCTTCTGCTCGATGCCCTGAGTGATGGCGATGTTGGCGTACCAGGCATAGCCCAGCCACGCCAGTACGATCAGCACCAGCGCCAGCAGCGCCTTGCGACGCGGGCTGAATTTTCCGCGCAGGATCATGGCACGCGCCGGATGGTGGCGCCGAGCGAAGACAGCTTCTCTTCGATGTTCTCGTAGCCACGGTCAAGGTGGTAGATGCGGTCGATGGTGGTGTCACCGTCAGCCATCAGGCCAGCCAGGATCAGCGACGCCGACGCGCGAAGATCGGTGGCCATCACCGGCGCACCACTCAGGCGCTCGTGGCCACGGGCAATGGCGGTGTGGCCCTCGACCTGGATGTCCGCGCCCAGGCGCAGCAGCTCGTTGACGTGCATGAAACGGTTCTCGAAGATCGTTTCATTGATCACGCCGACACCGTCGGCCACGCAGTTGAGCGCCATGAACTGCGCCTGCATGTCGGTCGGGAACGCCGGGTACGGCGCGGTGGTCAGGTTGACCGCCTTCGGCCGCTTGCCCTGCATGTCCAGGGTGATCGAATCTTCGGTGGTCTCGATCTTCGCACCGGCCTCAGCCAGCTTGGACAGCACCGCGTCCATGGTGTTCGGGCGCGCACGGTTGACCGTGACCTTGCCGCCGGTCATCGCCGCGGCCACCAGGAAGGTGCCGGTTTCGATGCGGTCGGGCAGCACTTCATGGCGGCCGCCAGACAGGCGATCGACGCCTTCGATGACCAGGCGGGCGGTGCCCAGGCCTTCGATCTTCGCGCCGAGGGCGATCAGGCAGTGCGCCAGATCGGTCACTTCCGGTTCCATCGCGCAGTTGTCGAGGATGGTGGTGCCTTCGGCCAGCACCGCGCCCATCAGCACGTTCTCGGTACCGGTGACGCTGACCATGTCGAAGGTGAAGTGGCCACCCTTCAGGCGCTTGGCCGAGGCCTTGATGAAGCCGTTCTCGACCACGATCTCCGCACCCAGCGCCTGCAGGCCCTTGATGTGCTGGTCGACCGGGCGCGAACCGATCGCGCAGCCGCCGGGCAACGACACTTCGGCGGCGCCGAAGCGGGCCAGCAGCGGGCCCAGCACCAGGATCGATGCGCGCATGGTCTTGACCAGTTCGTACGGTGCCACGTGCTGGTTCACCGAGCGCGGGTCGACCACGATCGCGCTGCCGCGCGACAGCGTGCCCTGGTCGATGGTGACCTTGGCGCCCAGCTCGCCCAGCAGCTTCACCGTGGTGACCACGTCGTGCAGGTGCGGCACATTGGTGATCTCCACCGGCGCATCGGCCAGCAGGGTCGCGCACAGAATGGGGAGGACGGCGTTCTTGGCGCCGGAGATGCTCACTTCACCGTGCAGCGCAGCGCCGCCGGTCACAACGATCTTGGCCATGTATTCGGGATCTTCTGCGGTTCAGCCGGCTTCGGCCGGGGTCACGGTTTTCAACGCAAGCGCGTGGATCGCGCCGCCCATCAGGTCACCCAGGGTGGCGTAGACCATCCGGTGGCGAGCCAGCGGCATCTTGCCGGCAAAGGCCTCGCAGACCACGGTCGCTTCGAAATGCACGCCATCGTCGCCACGCACGTCGGCGCGGGCGCCGGGCAGGCCGGTTTCGATCAGATTGCGGATGGTGTCAGCGTCCAACGGGCTTTCCTAATAAAATGAGCGCTCATTCTACTTCCGCTGCGTGGCGTCCGCATGGCCGAGTCCCTCCTGCCCCCCCGTTCCGTCGATCCGGCCAGCCTGGTCGCCAGCGGCCGTCGCGTCTTCGAGATCGAGCAGCAGGCCCTGGATGCGGTTGCCGCCCGCCTCGGTGAAGCCTTCCAGAAGGCCTGCCAGGCGATCCTGGCCAGCCGCGGCCGGGTGGTCGCCACCGGCATGGGCAAGTCCGGCCACATCGCCCGCAAGATCGCCGCCACCCTGGCCTCCACCGGCACCCCAGCGTTCTACGTGCACCCGGGCGAGGCCGGCCACGGCGACCTGGGCATGATCACCGAGGACGACGTGGTGCTTGCCCTGTCCTACTCGGGCGAGTCGGACGAGTTGCTGATGCTGCTGCCCGTGCTCAAGCGCCAGGGCAACGTGCTGATTTCCATGACCGGCCGCCCGCAGTCCAGCCTGGCCACCGCCGCCGACGTGCACCTGGACGTGAGCGTGCCGGCCGAAGCCTGCCCGCTGGCGCTGGCGCCGACCTCCAGCACCACCGCCTCGCTGGCGATGGGCGACGCGCTGGCCGTGGCCCTGCTGGATGCACGCGGCTTCACCGCCGATGACTTCGCCCGCTCGCACCCGGCTGGCAGCCTCGGCCGCCGCCTGCTGCTGCACATCACCGACGTCATGCACACCGGCGACGACCTGCCCAAGGTCCCGGCCGGGGCCAGCCTCAGCGAGGCGCTGGTGGAGATGAGCCGCAAACGGCTGGGCATGACCGCCGTGGTCGACGCCGAGGGCGTGCTGATCGGGCTGTTCACCGACGGCGACCTGCGCCGCGCGCTGGACAGCGCGCTGGACGTGCGCACCGCGAAGATCGCCGATGTGATGACCCGCAACCCGCGCACCATCGGCGCCGACCAGCTGGCCGTGGAGGCCGCCCGGCAGATGGAAACCCAGAAAATCAACGGCCTGATCGTGGTTGATGGCCAGGGCCGGGCCGTCGGCGCCCTGAACATTCATGACCTGTTGCGGGCCCGGGTGGTTTAACCGACAGTCCGTAGACCCCATTCAGTCTGTAATGCCGCACCCGTCCCCACCGAGCCTGCCGCCCTGATGCCCTGGTCCCCCCTGCCCGCCTTCCCCGCCCACCTGCATGCCGCCGCGGCCCAGATCCGCCTGGCCTGCTTCGACGTGGACGGCACCCTCACCGACGGTCGGCTGTACTACGACAAGGACGGCAACGAGAGCAAGGCGTACTTCGTGCAGGACGGCCTGGGCCTGAAACTGCTGCAACAGCACGGCATCCACCCCGTGCTGATCACCGCGCGCAACAGCCAGTCCGCGCTCAAGCGCGGCGCCGACCTCGGCATCGATACCCAGATCGCCGTGGGCGACAAGCTGGCCAGCGTGCAGGCACTGTGCGCCCAGCACGGCATCGGCCTGGACCAGGTGGCGTTCATGGGCGACGACCTGCCCGACCTGGCGCCGCTGGGCGCGGTCGGCCTGGCCGTAGCGCCGGCCAACGCCCATCCGTGGATCGCCGAGCGCGTGCACTGGCAGACCCGCGCCGACGGCGGGCGTGGCGCCGCGCGCGAGCTGTGCGACGTCCTGCTGGCCGCTCAGGGCCGCATCGATGCCGTGCTGGCGAGGTTCGGCGCATGAATGCTCCTGCGATGAACTGGCGCACCGTGCTTGGCGTGGTCCTGCTGCTGGCGGCGCTGCTGAGCAGCTGGGCGGCACTGCGCAACCGCGACAAGGGCGCGCAGCAGGGCGGCGAGGAGGTCGGCGTGGACTACGTGCTGCACGACTTCCAGATCGTCGCGCTCGACGAGCAGGGCAAGGAGTCGACCACGCTGCGTGCACCGCTGCTGGAGCGCCAGCGCGGTGACCAGACCATCAACATCGCCACCCCGCTGTTCGAGATGCCGGACAAGGATGGCAAGCACTGGACCCTGCGGTCGGAGACCGGCTGGCTGAGCGCCAAGGGCGATGAGATGAAGCTGCGCGGCAATGTCGCCGGCGACAGCCCGGCTGGCCCGGGCGTGGTACCCACCACCTTCCGCACCGACCACCTGGACGTGTTCCCCAAAGAAAGCCGCGCCCGCACCGATGCGCGGGTGACCATGACCCGCCCGGGCATGGAACAGTCCGGGGTCGGCTTCGAGGTGGATTCGAAGAACAACACGTATCATTTCCTCAGCCAGTCCAAGGGCCGCTACACGCCCCGGCACTGATTCCGCCGCCCGCCTGCGACGTCCCCGGACAGGCGCGAGGCAGGCAGCCCACCCACCCGCCCCCGGTCGCCCGGGAGGCCCCCACCGGTAGAACGGACCCCGATGAAGATTCCCTTTGCAGCCGTACTCGCGTTCGCTCTTCTTGTTCCCAGCGCCGCCTTCGCCAAGTCGACCGACCGCAACGAGAACATGAACATCGAATCCGGTGCCCAGTCGGGCGTGCTCACCGGCGACGGCAAGACCGTGCTCTCGCAGGGCGTGACCGTCACCCAGGGCTCGCTGGACATCCGTTCGTCCGAAGCCGAGATCTACCTGAAGGACGGCGAGGCGGTGCGTGCGGTGTTCACCGGCAAGCAGGCCACGATGAAGCAGCAGCTCGACGACGGCACCTGGATGGACGCGGTGGCCGATCGCATCGACTACGACATCAAGACCGAGATCATCACCCTCACCGGCAACTACAAGGTCACCAGCGCGCGCGGCACCAACGCCGGCCAGCGCATGGTCTACAACACCCGCAGCGGTGAAATGAATTCCGGTGGCGATGGCAGCCGTGTGCGCACCGTCATCCCGCCGAAGAACAAGAATCCGGCCGCGCAGCCGTCGGCCGCAGCGCCGAAGGCGGCACCGGCCACCACGCCGGCGAAGCCGGCCGGGAGCAAGAAGTAATGCTGGTCGCCAAGGGTCTGCGCAAGAAGTACAAGCAGCGCGAAGTCGTCAAGGACTTCGGGCTGACCCTCGACGCCGGCGAAGTGGTCGGCCTGCTCGGCCCCAACGGTGCCGGCAAGACCACCTGCTTCTACATGATCGTCGGCCTGGTCGCCGCCGATGCCGGCAGCATCGTGCTCGACGGCAAGGACATCACCGGCGACCCGATGTATACCCGCGCCAAGCAGGGCGTGGGCTACCTGCCACAGGAACCGTCGGTGTTCCGCAAGCTGACCGTGGCCGACAACCTGCGGCTGGTGCTTGAACTGCGCGAAGACCTGGATTCGGCCGGCCGCGAGCGCGAACTGAACAGCCTGCTCGACGAGCTTCAGCTGGGCCATGTCGCAGACCAGCTCGGTGCCAGCCTGTCCGGTGGCGAACGCCGCCGCTGCGAGATCGCTCGTGCACTGGCCGCGCAGCCGCGCCTGATCCTGCTCGACGAACCGTTCGCCGGTGTCGATCCGATTTCGGTCGGCGAGATCCAGCGCATCGTCACCCACCTCAAGCAGCGTGGCATCGGCGTGCTGATCACCGACCACAACGTGCGCGAGACCTTGGGAATCTGCGACCGCGCATATATCCTCGCCGAAGGCACCGTACTGGCCCAGGGCTCGCCGGAGGCGATCCTGGACAACGCTGATGTGCGTCGCGTCTACCTTGGGGACTCCTTCAAGCTGTGACCGCTGGCGCCGGGGCACTTTCCATCCTTTCGGCACAGGCATGAAAACTCGGCTGCAGACATCGTTGGGACAGCAGCTGGTGCTCACGCCCCAGCTGCAGCAGGCGATCAAGCTGCTGCAGATGTCCACCACCGAGCTGGAGCTGGAAATCGCCCAAGCCGTGGAGAGCAACCCGCTGCTGGACTGGGCTGACAGCAACAACGGCGCTGCCGGCAACGAAGGCAGTGACGGAAACGACAGCGAAGCGCCCAACGAACGCGCCGACAGCGGAGATGACTGGGCACCTGCCGAACTGGACTGGAGCGCCGCCGGCAGCGGTGGCACCTTCGACGATGACGACGACACCGGCAGCGCCGCCGAGCGCGTGGCCGAAACCGAAACACTGGCCGACCACCTGCTGTGGCAGCTGCACCTGTCGCATCTGTCGGCGCGCGACCGCAGTATCGGCGCCACGCTGATCGATGCACTCGACGAAGACGGCTACCTGCGCGAGCCGCTGGCCACCATCGCCGAAACCCTGCTGCCGGCCACTCATGCCGACGAGGATGAGATCCTCGCGGTGCTGCACCGCATCCAGCGTTTCGATCCGGTCGGCGTAGCCGCGCGCACACTTGGCGAATGCCTGCAGTTGCAGCTGGACGTACTGGACGAGGGCACGCCCGGCCTGGCCGTGGCGCGACAGATTGCCGCAGGTCCGCTGGAACGCCTGCCGCGCAGTGGCGTGGCCGGCCTCGCCCACGAACTGAAACTGCCACTGGCCGATGTCGAGACCGCCGTCGCCCTGCTGCGCTCGCTGGACCCGCGCCCCGGAACGCAGATCGCGCCGCTGTCGCAGGACACCTACGTGGTGCCGGACGTGGTGGTGTGGCGGCAGAACGGTGTCTGGCGCGCGGCGCTGGCCGCGCATGCCGGGCCGAAGGTGGTGATCCACCGTGGCTACGAACAACTGATCCGTCGCTGCGGCGAGGCCGACGCGGGCTACCTGCGCGCCCAGCTGCAGGAAGCGCGCTGGCTGCTGAAAGGCCTGCAGCAGCGCGGCGAAACCCTGCTGCGGGTGGTGCGCAGCCTGATCCTGCAACAGGCCGGCTTCCTCGAATTCGGCGAACAGGCGCTGCGCCCGCTGACACTGCGCGAGATCGCCGTCGAGCTTGGCCTGCACGAATCCACGGTGTCGCGCGCGATCGCCCGCAAGCACGTGCGCACGCCGCGCGGAACCCTGCCGCTGCGCGCCTTCTTCGCCTCGGGCATCGATACCGAGGGCGGTGGCGAGGCGTCCAGCACGGCCATCCAGGCAATGATCCGGCGCCTGATCGACGACGAGAACCCGCGCAAGCCGCTTTCTGACGCCAAGCTGGCTGACCTGCTCAAATCGTCGGGAATTCCAGTAGCGCGACGCACCGTGGCGAAGTATCGTGAAGCCATGAACATCTCCGCCTCGCACGAAAGGGTCAGAATCGCTTGACGCGCCGCCGCGCCCGGCGGAGAGGTTCATTGGCACATCCGAACACAGGAGAAACCCGATGCGCATCGAAACGTTTGGCAAAGACGTCGAAGTCACCCCGGCCCTGCAGTCCTATGTAGAGGAGAAGCTGGCCCGGATCGGAAAGCACTTCGACCAGCACTGCGAAGCGCGGGTGACCCTCAAGCTGCAGAAGACCGAGCACCACGTCGACGCCAGCCTCAACATCCCGGGGCAGACCCTGCATGCCGAGGCCGGCGGCCAGACCATGTACGCCGCGATCGACCTGCTTGCGGACAAGCTTGACCGCCTGGTGATCAAGCACAAGGAGAAAAAACAGCAGCACGCACCGCTGCCGGTGGGCGACAATGGTGGCTGATCGCCACCGTTCCCCGCAGACATGCCCCTGACTGACCTCCTGGCGGCCGTGCAGACCCAGCTCTGCACGGCCACCGACCGTGACAGCGTCCTGCAGGCCGCGGCCGGGTTGCTGGCCTGCCGCCAGGCCAACGCCCAGCAGATCTATCTGAACCTGTGCCAGCGCGAAGCGCTGGGCAGCACTGCGATCGGTTACGGCATCGCCATTCCACATGGCCGCGCCCCCACTCTGGATCGCCCCCGCGGGGCCCTGTTGCGCCTGGCCAGCCCAGTCGACTTCGGTGGTGACGAACCGGTGGACCTGGTGTTCGCGATGGCCGTGCCCGCCCACTACACCCACCAGCACCTGATGCTGCTGTCCGAACTGGCCGAGCTGTTCTCGGCGCCGGACATCCGCCAGGCGCTGCGCGACGCGCGCGATGCGCGGGCGCTGCGGGAGGCGCTGGACATGACCCCACCTGCGAGTGCCGCATGAATACCAGCATCACCGCCCGTGAACTGTTCGAACAGCAGCGCGAGCGGCTGGGACTGCGCTGGGCCGCCGGCAAGTCCGGCGAGAAGCGCGAACTCGAAGCCGGCAACACGGTCTCGCGCCGCCCCTCGCTGGCCGGCTACCTCAATGCGATCTACCCCAACAAAGTGCAGATCCTCGGCACCGAGGAACTGTCCTGGCTGGACGCGCTGGAACCGCGCCAGCGCTGGGAGACCATTGAAAAGATCATGCAGTCGCATCCGCTTGCGCTGGTGCTGACCCGCAACCAGCCCTGCCCGGAAGACCTGCGAGCGGCCGCCGATGAATCCGGCACGCCGCTGTGGCTGTCGCCCAAGCGCGGCCACGAACTGCTCAACCACCTGTCCTACCACCTGGCGCGCACGCTGGCGCCGCGGGTGATCCTGCATGGCGTGTTCATGGAGATCTACTCCATCGGCGTGCTGATCACCGGCGAGGCCGGCTCGGGCAAGAGCGAGCTGGCGCTGGAACTGCTCAGCCGCGGCCACCGGCTGGTGGCCGACGATGCCCCCGAATTCACCCAGATCGCCCCCGACGTACTCGACGGTACCTGCCCGGAACTGCTGCAGGACCTGCTGGAGGTGCGCGGCCTGGGCGTGCTGAACGTGCGCGAGATGTTCGGCGACACCGCTGTAAAAAAGAACAAGTACCTTCGGCTGATCGTGCACCTGACCAAGCCGATGACCGAACCCACCCCGCATGGCTACGAGCGCCTCACCGGCGATTCCGGCACCCGCCATGTGCTGGACCTGGATGTGCCGCTGATCACCCTGCCGGTGATGCCCGGCCGCAACCTGGCCGTGCTGACCGAGGCGGCCACCCGCCTGCATATCCTGCGCACCAAGGGCATCGATCCAGCGGCGATGTTCATCGCCCGTCACAGCAACCTGCTGGAACGGCGAACTCCCTGACCCTTGCCTTTCGAAGAGCCTGTCCATGAGCACCGTCGACCCTTCCGCCCCGACCCTGATCATCGTCAGCGGCCTGTCCGGCTCGGGTAAATCCGTCGCCCTGAAGACCTTCGAGGACCAGGATTACTACTGCTCGGACAACCTGCCGATCAATCTGCTGCCCGACTTCGTGCGCAGCCTGCTGGCCAACCACGACGGCAGTGCGCCGCGCCGGTTGGCGGTGGGCATCGACGTGCGCGGCCAGGCCGACCTGAGCCAGCTGGGCGACTGGCGGCAGCTGGCCACCGACGCCGGGGTGGAAGTGAAGGTGCTGTTCTTCGAGGCCAGCGACGAGGCGGTGCTCAAGCGCTACGCCGACACCCGCCGCCGCCACCCGCTGAGCCAGCTGGGCCTGTCACTGCCCGAAGCGATCGCCCGGGAGCGCGAACTGACCGCGCCGCTGCGCCGCGAGGCCGACGCGGTGATCGATACCAGCGCGCTGAACGTGCACCAGCTGCGGCGCCGGATCATTACCGAGTTCACCCTGGACCACGCCACCCGCCTGTCGCTGCTGTTCGAATCGTTCGCCTACAAGCGCGGCGTGCCGGCCGAAGCGGACTTCGTGTTCGACGCGCGGGTGCTGCCGAACCCGCACTGGGACCCGGAACTGCGCGCGTTGAGTGGCCGCGAACCCGGCGTGCGCGAGTACCTGGAAGCCCAGCCCGACGTGCAGCGTTACCTGGAACAGCTGATGGACTTCCTTGATACCTGGCTGCCGAAACTGGGCGATGGCACCCGCAGCTATGTGACCGTGGCGTTCGGCTGCACCGGCGGCAAGCACCGCTCGGTGTTCCTGGCCGAGCGCATGGCCCGCCACGCCCGCGAGATGGGCTGGGAAGACGTGGCGACGTACCACCGCGAACAGGATTGAGGGGGGCGGCCGGGCTGCGCCCGGCACCCGCCGGTAGTGCCCGCCGCTGGCCGGCAACAGCGAAAGCAACAGCAAAAGCGGCATTCCGTGGGATGGCGGGGCGGGTCCGGTTGCGGGGGACGCCGTTAACCCATCCATGGGGGCTTGGCCGCGGCATCCCTGCCGCGGACACCCCCCGCAACCGGACCCGCCCCGCCTTGGACAGATCGCGGCGCGTCGTTTCGCTGTGGGTGGGTGTCGACCTTGGTCGGCACGGTAGTTCCACGCCATGCGTGGATGAATCGCTGTCAGGCATCGAAAAAATGGATGGAGTCGGATCCCTTCTCCAACGAAAAGGGGTTCCCGCGCGAGCAACGCTGAATACGGGACACAGTGCCCCTCTCCTGCTGCTATCGCCAATTCACCTTGACCTGTTAACGTGCAGTAATGACCTGTGGCATTCTCCTCGTAACACATCCCGGGGTCGGGACCGCCCTGCTTGACGTGGCGACCCGGCTCCTGCGGCATCTGCCGCTGAAAACCGAAGCTTTCGAAGTACCGTTCGACGCAGACCTGGACGCCCTGCTCCCGCTTGCCTCCGCCGCCCTGCGGCGGGTCGATGGCGGTGACGGCGTGCTGATCCTGACCGACCTGTACGGCGCCAGCCCCGCCAACCTTGCCGGGCAGCTGGCCCGGCTGGGGACCCCGGTCCGCCGGGTGTCGGCGCTGAGTCTGCCGATGTTGCTGCGGGTGATGAATTATCCGGAACAGGGACTGGATCAACTGCCTGCCACAGCCGCGGCGGGTACCCGTAATGGAGCGATAGTCGACGATGCTTGAACGAGAACTCACCGTGAGCAACCGCCTGGGCCTGCATGCCCGGGCCACCGCCAAGCTGGTGCAGACCCTGGCGCCGTTCCGCTGCAACGTGACCATGGCCGCCAAGGGCCGTGAGATCAACGCCAAGAGCATCATGGGCGTGATGCTGCTGGCCGCCGGCCAGGGCACCCCGGTCACCGTGCGCATCAACGGCGAGGACGAAGCTGCCGCGATGGAGGCGGTGGTCGGCCTGTTCGACCGCCGTTTCGACGAGGACAGCTGAGCGTGCCACGCGCACGCGCCGGCCAGCCCCCTTCCGGCCAACGGCCGGTACAGCTGCTGGCCGGCCACGGCGCTGCCCGCGGCACGGCGATGGGCCGCGCCCGCGTGCGGCTGCCGCATGCACTGGAAGTGGCCGAGCAACGCATCGCGATCCACCAGGTCGAGGCCGAACTGGCCCGCCTGCACCGTGCGGTGGACGCCGCACGCGCGGAAATGCACGAGCTGCGCCAGCGCCTGCATGGCGCCCTGAACCAGGAGGTCGGCGAGTTCCTCGACCTGCATGCACTGCTGCTGGACGATCCCGAGCTGTTGTTCGGCCTGGACGAACTGATCCGCAGTGGGCCGTACAGCGCAGGCTACGCACTGCGCCTGCAGCGCGACCGCCTGGCCAAGGTCTTCGATGGCATGGACGATGCCTACCTCAAGAGCCGCATGGACGACCTCGACCATGTGATCGGCCGCATCCATGCCTTCCTGCAACCCGAACGCCCGCCGGCGGTAAAGGGCCTGGCCGGCGAGATCCTGGTCTGCGACAACATCGCGCCTTCCGAACTGGCACAGCTGCAGGCCCAAGGGGTGGTGGGCATCGTCACCGCCGCCGGCAGCGCGCTGTCGCACAGCGCGATCCTCGCGCGCAGCCTGCACCTGCCGTTGATCGTCAACGTGCCGCAGCTGCTCAGCCGCATCGCCGATGGTGACGTGCTGATCATCGACGGCGCCGATGGCAGCATCACCGCCAACCCGCTGGCCGATAACCTGCGCGACTACCGTGCGCGGCTGAAGGAGCACGCGCGCGAACAGCGCGAGCTGGGCCGCCTGCGCAGCAAGCCCAGCCGTACCCGCGACCAGGTCGATATCGCCCTGCTCGCCAATGCGGAATCGCTGGAGGACGTCACCCAGGCGCATGCGCTGGGCGCGCAGGGGCTGGGCCTGTACCGCACTGAATTCCTGTTCCTGCAGCGCAACGAACTGCCGGACGAAGAAGAACAGTTCCAGACCTACCGCGATGCGGCGCTGGGCATGAGTGGGCGGCCGGTGACCATCCGCACGCTCGACCTGGGCGCGGACAAGGCCGATCGCACCGGCCTGACCCTGAGCAACGAGGAGAATCCCGCACTGGGCCTGCGCGGCGTGCGCCTCTCGCTGGCGCGACCGAAGGTCGCCGACACCCAGCTGCGCGCGATCCTGCGCGCCTCGGCGTACGGCAAGCTGCGTGTACTGGTGCCGATGGTCAGTACGCGCGAGGAGTTGCTCGCGGTGCGCCGGCGCATGCTCAAACTGACCGACCAGCTGCGCAGCGAAGGCCACATGGTGTCCGAGCACGTGCCGCTGGGCGCAATGATCGAGGTACCAGCGGCGGCGCTGGCGCTGGAAAGCTTCATCGACCTGGTCGATTTCCTTTCGATCGGCACCAACGATCTGGTGCAGTACCTGCTGGCTGCCGATCGCAACAACGAAGCGCTGGGCGAGCTGTATTCGCCGCTGCATCCGGCCGTGCTGCGGCTGCTGCAGATGGTGATCGAGACCGGCGCACGCCACCGTGTCCCGGTGGCGGTCTGCGGCGAGATGGCCGGCGACGCCCGGATGACGCCCCTGCTGCTGGCGCTGGGCCTGAGCGAATTCAGCCTGCATCCCGGAACCCTGCTGGAGGTGCGCCGCGCGATCCGCGACGCCGACCTCGCCACACTGCGCGCGCGCGTGCCGAAGCTGCTGGCCGCGCGCGACCGCCGCGCCATCGAGCGCTGGCTGGCGCTGGTGGCCGACACGCCCTGACCGCCCAGGGGAGTGCCCGGCGGCTATGCGTTGAAACATCCCCTTGCGATAATGACGCGCTGAACACCCCTGTTGCCGCATCCTTGCCGGGATCGCGGCTTTTCTTATCCCGCGGGAGCTGCGATGGCCGAAGCTGTACGCCACGACAAGACTGCACGCCAACTGCGGATGTTGTCCGATGCACTGGACAGCGGCCGGCTGGGACCGGTGCGTCGGCTCGTCAACACTCTGGCCCCGGCCGAGATCGGCAACCTGCTTGAATCGCTGCCGCCAGGCAAGCGCGAGGTGGTGTGGGGACTGGTCGATCCGGAAGACGACGGCGAGGTGCTGGTTCACGTCGGCGAGGACGTGCGCGAAAGCCTGCTCGCGGACATGGACCCGGACGAGATCATCGCCGCGGTCGAAGACCTGGACATCGACGATCTGGCCGACCTGGTCGAAGACCTGCCGGATACGGTCATCGACGAAGTCCTCAAGTCGATGGACCGCGAGAACCGCGAGCGCCTGGAACAGGTACTGTCCTATCCCGAGGACAGCGCCGGCCGCCTGATGAACACGGACGTGGTGACCGTGCGCGCCGACGTCAACGTCGACGTGGTGCTGCGCTACCTGCGCCTGCGCGGCGAACTGCCGGACCACACCGACCACCTGTTCGTGGTCAGCCGGCGCCACCAGTATCTCGGCCGCGTGTCGCTGGCGGCACTGGTGACCCACGAGGACACCACCCCGATCAACCGCCTGATCGACGACGAGCAGCCGGCCATCGACGTCGGCGAGAGCGACCAGGAAGTCGCCCGGCAGTTCTCCGACCATGACTGGATCTCCGCGCCGGTGGTGGATGACAACAACATCCTGATCGGCCGCATCACCATCGATGACGTGGTCGACATCATCCGCGGCCAGGCCGAGCACCAGGCGCTGGGCGCCGCCGGCCTGGACGAGGACGAGGATCTGTTCAGCCCGGTCTGGCGGGCGATGCGCCGCCGCTTGATGTGGCTGTCGGTGAACCTGTGCACGGCCTTCCTGGCCTCCAGCGTGGTCGGCCATTTCGAAGGCACCATCGACAAACTGGTGGCGCTGGCGGTGCTGATGCCGATCGTCGCCGGCCTCGGTGGCAACGCCGGGACCCAGGTGCTGGCACTGATGGTGCGCGGCCTGGCGCTGGGCCAGGTCGGCGCCTCCAACGCCCGCACCCTGCTGTGGAAGGAGGTGCGGGTCGCGCTGTTGAACGGCGTGATGCTCGGTTCGGTGCTGGGCCTGATCGTGCTGGCTTGGTTCCACTCCCCCGGGTTGTCCGCAGTCATCGCCATCGCGTTGACCTGCAACCTCTTGTTTGCTGCATTGGCAGGCGTGCTGGTGCCATTGACGCTGAAGCGCTTCGGCTTCGACCCGGCGCTGGCCAGCGGCATCTTCCTGACCGCGGTGACCGACTCGATGGGCTTCTTCACCTTCCTCGGCCTGGCCACGCTGGTGCTGCTGCACTGATCCGTTCAAGGGCCGGAACTCCGGCCCACTGCAAACCCAGGGCCGGATCCCCGCTTCGCGGCGCTCTGACCCGATCCCCATTGGATACCCCCATGGCAACCACCATCGAAAACTACTTCCAGCCCGGCTGGCGCGACCAGCAGCACACCTGCCCGGCCTGCGAATGGAAAGGCAGCTCGCGCGCCATGGAAATGGAACTGGACGAGGACGCCACCGAGTACGACTGCCCGGTCTGCGAGAACCCGCTGCTGGTGGTGCTGCACCCGGACATTGCGCAGGTGCAGGCCGCCGCCGCCGAAGGCAATGCCGAAGCGCAGGAGCAGCTGGACATCATCGCCAGCTTCCCGCGCGCGCAGTGACGCGGCGCTTGATGCCGCGTTGACGGCGGCGGACTACGATGCAGGTGACCCCACTGCCCCGGGAAGTCCCATGGTCAGTTCGATAGTGCGCTGGCTGCCGCTGCTGGCCGTTCTGATGATCGCCGGTTGCGCCTCGGTGCCAGACCGCGCGCGCGGGCATTTCGAGGGCCGCGCAGTGAAGGTGGACGGCGAGACCGCCTACTACCAGGTGTTCATTCCTGCCAGCGTGCGCGCTTCCGTCGCGGGCAGCGCAGCCGCGCAAGGCTCGCCCCCGGTGATTCTGTTCCTGCACGGCTCGGGCGAGCGCGGAGCCGATGGCATCAAGCAGACCTCGTCGGGACTGGGTCCCTATCTGCGCGAGCATTCCGATTTCCCGGCCCTGGTGGTGTTTCCGCAGGCACCGCGCCATTCCGAATGGAGCGGCCGCAACAACCGCATGGCGCTGGCCGCACTGGACGCGACCGTCGCCGAATTCGGCGCCGACCCAGCGCGCCAATACCTGACCGGCATGTCGATGGGCGGCTACGGCAGCTGGAACATTGCACTGGACGACCCCCACCGTTTTGCAGCGATCGTGCCGGTCTGTGGCGCTGTGTTCGCACCGCGCGCGAAGCGGCCGACCCTGTTCGTCGAGCAGGTCGCGCACGAAGCGGACCCGTACGCGGTGATTGCCCAGCGCCTGCAGCACACGCCGATCTGGATCTTCCACGGCGCGTTGGACGATGTGGTGCCTCCGGACGACGACCGACGGCTGCAGAGCGCCTTCCAGGCCACCCACGCGCGCGATGTGCGCTACACCGAATACCCCGACGGCAACCACAACGCCTGGGACGCCACCTACGCCGACCCGGCGATGTGGGATTGGCTGTTCGCGCAGAAGCGCTGAGTCACGGCTTCGGGTAGCTGCCCACCAGGGTTGGATCCTGATTTCGGTGGTTGCCAGCGTGCCGGAACAGCGATTCATCAGAGCGGATTGCATGATCGTGATAGCAGGACTGCCAGAAGCGCCCCCGCTGTGCCCAGTACCCTGTTCGCGTGCACGGCCGTACGCGACTTGAAGCGCTTCATGACAACGTCGAGCGATGCCGCGCGCAGCTGCATCAACCCGTGGACGTGCAGCCGTGCCAACCAAGGTTGGCACCCACCACATCAGCAGTGCCCACCAGGTTGGCATCCACCGGGGTGGTGCGGCAGATCAGCCCAGCAGGGTTTCCAGCACGGCCATGCGCACGGCGACGCCGTTGGCGACCTGGCGCAGCACCCACGACTGCGGGCCGTCGGCCACCTCGTCGGTCACTTCCACGCCGCGGTTGATCGGGCCCGGGTGCAGCACGGCAGCATCCTTGCCGGCACGCGCCAGGCGCTCGGTGGTCAGGCCGTACTGCGCGTGGTACTGCTCCAGCGACGGCACCAGGCCTTCTTCCATGCGCTCGCGCTGCAGGCGCAGCATCATCAGCGCATCGACGCCTTCCAGCATCGCGTCGAAATCATCGCCGACCACGCAGCCCTTCAGGGTTTCGTCGTCCGGCAGCAGCGACTGCGGGCCGCAGACGCGGATCTCGCCCACGCCCAGGGTGCGCAGCGCATGCAGGTCGGTGCGGGCCACGCGCGAATGCTTCACGTCGCCGACGATCGCCACCTTCAGCTTCGAGAAGTCCGGGCCCTTGGCCTGGCGCAGGGTCAGCATGTCCAGCAGGCCCTGGGTCGGGTGCGAACTGCGGCCGTCGCCGGCGTTGATCAAGGCAGTGCCCTCGCCGGCGGCGTCGGCCAGCGCGGCCACGGCACCATCATCGGGGTGGCGTACCACGAAACCACGCACGCCCATCGCTTCCAGGTTGCGCAGGGTGTCGCAGGCGGTTTCACCTTTGCGCGTGGACGAGGTCGAGGCATCGAAGTTCAGCACGTCGGCGCCCAGGCGCTGCGCGGCCAGCTGGAACGAACTGCGGGTACGGGTGGACGGCTCGAAGAACAGCGTGCACACCGCCGAACCGGCCAGCACCTGGCGCTTGTTGCCGACGCGGCCGACCGCGGCGTCACGGATCTGCCCGGCGCGGTCGAGCAGCTGCAGCAGCGTTCCGCGCGGCAGGCCCTCCAGGGTCAGCAGGTGGCGCAGGCGTCCGGAAGCATCGATTTGCTGGGCAGTCATGGCGGGAGTCGTGCAGTCAGGGAATGGGGGTGGCGTCGTCCGGCGACGACAGCCAGCGGTCGATGATCACCGCCGCGGCAACGGCATCGAGGGCAGCCGCATCGCGGCGGCGCTTGCGCCCTTCGGCACGCTCGACGGCGAAGCGGCGGGCGGCTTCTACCGAGCTGGAACGCTCGTCGATCATCACCACCGGCAGCTTGAAGCGTTCCCGCAGCTGGCGGGCGAAGCCCTGCGCGCGCTTGCGGTTGGGCTGGTCCTGGCCGTCCAGGGTCAGCGGGTCACCGACCACCAGGCCATCGGGCTTCCATTCCTTCAGCAGGCGCTCGATCGCGGTCCAGTCCGGGCCATTGCCGTGCACATCGACCACCGCCACCGCGCGCGCATGCGCGGCGAACGCGCTGCCGATGGCCACGCCGATCCGTCGCGAGCCGACGTCGAAACCGAGGACGGTGCCATCACGGCGGATGGCAGGAGCAGGCGCGGCAGAAGCGGGGACGGCCGGCTCAGACATGGCCGCTGTAATCGGTCAGCCGGAACAGGTCCACGCCGATGCGCGAGGCCGCCCCCTGCCAGCGCTGCTCCAGCGGCAGCCGGAACACCAGTTCGGCATCGGCCGGCACGGTCAGCCAGCTGTTCTCGGCCAGTTCGCTTTCCAGCTGGCCGGCACCCCAGCCGGCACAGCCGAGAGTGACCACCGCATTGCTCGGACCATCTCCGCGGGCCATCGCTTCGAGGATGTCGCGCGAGGTGGTCAGGTACAGGCCCTCGCCCACCCGCAGGCTGGAATCCCAGTCGCGCGCATCGTTATGGATGACGAAGCCACGCTCGGGGTGCACCGGGCCACCATTGAGCACCACGCGCGCCTGCAGGTCGCCATCACCGGTATTGATATCCATCTGCGCGAGCACCTCGCCCAGCGTGTATTCGGACGGCTGGTTGACCAGCACGCCCATCGCACCGTTCTCATCGTGCTGGCAGATCAGCGCGACGCTGCGGGCAAAGGTCGCGTCGAGCAGCGACGGCAGCGCGACGAGCAGGTGATCGGCGAGAGAGGTCGGCGTTACAGGCATGGCCCTATTCTAGCGGCTGGGCGCGCCGGGCGCCTCCACCCGGCGGTCACGGCGCGCATAATGACGTCCCACCGCGCAGGAGTTCGACGTGTCCGGTTACTGCCTCATCGCCCCGGGCCATCCGGTGCACGACTACTACCACGCCAACGAATACGGCTTCCCGCAGCGCGACGAGCGCGAGCTGTTCGAACGGCTGGTGCTGGAGATCAACCAGGCCGGCCTGAGCTGGGAAACGATCCTGAAGAAGCGCGAGGGCTTCCGCGCGGCCTATGACGGCTTCGATGTGGACCGCGTGGCGGCCTATGCCGAGCAGGACGTCGAGCGGCTGCTGTCGGACGCGCGCATCATCCGCAACCGGCTGAAGGTGCTGGCGGCGATCCACAACGCGCAGGTGATCCAGCAGCTGCGGGCCAGCCACGGCAGCTTCGCCGGCTGGCTGGACGCGCATCACCCGCGCAGCAAGGCCGACTGGGTGAAGCTGTTCAAGAAAACGTTCCGCTTCACCGGCGGCGAGATCACCGGCGAGTTCCTGATGAGCCTGGGCTACCTGCCCGGCGCGCATGCCGCCGACTGCCCGGTACAGGCGCGGCTGCTGAAGCTGTCGCCGCCGTGGCTGCAGTCCAGCGCCCGCTGATGGATCGCCGCCGGGCATGGCCCGGCGCTACCACGCGTGGGTACCGGTAGTTCCGGCCGCTGGCCGCCCCCCCCCGTTGAACGGTCACACGCCCATGTAACGGCCCGGGCGGTGGTTGAACATCAGCACCAGGCTGAGCATCACCGCGCCGATGGCCGAGTACAGCACCTTCGACGGTGACAGCACGAAGAATGCGGCCACCATCAGGCAGGCGTCGTAGGACATCTGCACCTTGCCCGCACTCCAGCCACGGGTGCGCTGCAGATAGACCGCCAGAATGCCGATGCCGCCGAGGCTGGCGCGGTGGCGGATGAAAAATAGAATGCCCAGGCCCGACAGCGCGCCACCGACGATCGCCGAATACAGCGGGTGGATGTGCGAGAAGTCGATCCAGCGCGGCAGCAGGTCGGTCAGCAGGCCGCAGGCGGTGACCGCGGCGAAGGTCTTCAGGGTGAATTCCCAGCCCATGCGCCGCACCGCCACCCAGTAGAACGGCAGGTTGACCAGCACGAACACCAGGCCGAAGTTCCAGTCCAGCGCGTAATGCAGCAGGAAGGCCATGCCGGCCATGCCGCCGATCATCAGCCCGCTCTTGGCGAAGATGGCCAGGCCCAGCGAGGCCACCATCGTAGCCAGCACCATGCCCTGCACGTCCTCGGCGATCGAGTGGCGCAGCGCTTTTTCGTCGGCGGTGGTGCCGGCGCTGTCGGGCGGCGGGGTCAGCGGACCGGCGGTGACCAGGTGGCCGTCAGCGTCGTCGCACGGCGCGGGGCCATGGGAAGGTAGGGACATGCGGGCGGGGGAACTGCAGGTGGGGAGCGGTATTAGACACGATCTGCATGACAGTTGCAGATGAAATCGTTCAGCTGAATGTGCTCCACCCTGCCCTCCGCCGGCCGCCGGTCACCCCTTGCCGGCCAAGTGGTGCGCCACCAGCGCGTTGGCGTGCCCATGGCCCAGGCCGTGCTCGCTCTTCAGGAAGCTGACCAGTTCCATGTGCTTGAGCGCCTTCTTCTTCGACAGCAGGCCGAACCAGTGCGCCACCGGCTGGCCGTAGGTCTTTTCGATGGAGGGGAAATACGAGGCCGGGCCTTTCGGCTTGGTGTCAGTGCTCATGTGCAGCTCCCGTTGAAGTCATTCATTCGACGAACCACAGTCCCTGAAATCGACATCCCCTCACGTAGTGGGGCCGGATTCCGTGCCGACCAACGATCGGCACCCACCAACAGCAGCGGGAAACTGTCGAAGGCGGGGTGGCTCAGGTTGCGGGAGCGTGAGCGCCATGGATGGCGCGACCGAGGCTACATGGACGTACTTGCGCCGTCCCCCGCAACCTGAGCCACCCCGCCTCCCACAGGATGCCAGCTTTTGACGTTGACGCTGTTCCGGCAGGTGCCGGGCGCAGCCCGGCCGTATCATTCCCGCATGCCCCGTGAAAACCTCAACGACCTGCAGGCCTTCGTCCACGTTGCCCGCGCGGGCAGCTTCACCAAGGCCGCCGCCCAGCTGGGCGTCTCCCAGTCTGCGCTCAGCCACGCCATGCGCGGTCTGGAACAGCGCCTTGGCGTGCGCCTGCTGACCCGCACCACGCGCAGCGTTTCCACCACCGAAGCCGGCGCCCACCTGCTGGAAACACTCGCCCCGCGCCTGGCCGAGATCGAGGACGGACTGGCCGCACTGGCCGAGTACCGCGAGCGACCGGCCGGCACCATCCGCATCAACGCTACCGGCCATGCCGCCGAGTACATCGCCTGGCCACGGCTGGCACCACTGTTGCAGAAGCATCCGGACCTGAAAGTGGAACTGACCGCCGACTACGGGCTGGCCGACATCGTCGCCGAGCGCTACGACATCGGTATCCGCCTCGGCGAACGGCTGGCCCGTGACATGGTCGCGGTGCCGGTCAGCCCACCGCTCCGCATGCGCGTGGTCGGCGCCCCCAGCTACTTCCGCCAGCACGTGGTGCCGCGGCACCCGGACGACCTGGCCGCACACAACTGCGTGACGCTGCGCCTGCCCACCCATGGCGGGCTGATGCCGTGGGATTTCGGCCAGGACGGCAACGAACTGAGCGTGCGGGTGGGCGGCCAGTGGATCTTCAACAGCATGGGCATGACCCGGGCCGCCGCGCTGGCCGGCAGCGGCTTGGCCTGGCTGCCCGAGGACCAGGTGCAGCCGATGCTCGACGATGGGCGGCTGCAATCGGTGCTGGACGACTGGTGCCCGCACTTCGATGGCTACTACGCGTACTACCCGTCGCGCCGGCATGTAACAGTGGCGATGCGCACGGTGCTGGATGCGCTGCGTGGGCCGATGGGATGAGGGTCAAGGAGTGCGGACCAAGGGTCCGCACCCACCAACAACGGTCCGCGCCCACCCTGGCCTCCACCCACCTTGTAATCATCCCTTGGCCTGTGCCGCACGCTGCGCGTTGTAGCGCTCGCCGACGATCGAGACTTCCTCCAGCGCCTGTGCGATGCGCTGCAGTTCCTCCGGCGCCAGCTGCAGGTCGGCCGCGCCCAGGTTTTCTTCCAGGCGGTGGATCTTGGTCGTGCCCGGAATCGGCACGATCCACGGGGCCTGTGCCAGCAGCCAGGCCAGCGCCACCTGTGCCGGAGTTGCATCGCGCGCAGCGGCAATCACACTGATGCGATCGACCAGCGCCTGGTTGGCGCGGCGCGCCTCCACTTCGAAACGCGGCACGGTGTTGCGGAAGTCGTTGGCGTCGAAGGTGGTGTCGGCGTTGATCGCGCCGGTCAGGAAGCCCCGGCCCAGCGGGCTGAACGGCACGAAGCCGATGCCCAGCTCCTGCAGGGTCGGCAGCAGCTCGCGCTCCGGCTCGCGCCACCACAGCGAGTACTCGCTCTGCACGGCCGCGACCGGTTGTACCGCATGCGCGCGACGCACCGTGGCCGCGCTGGCCTCGGACAGGCCGAAGTGGCCAACCTTGCCTTCGGCGATCAGGTCGCGCACGGTGCCGGCCACATCCTCGATCGGCACGTTCGGGTCGACGCGGTGCTGGTAGAACAAGTCGATATGGTCGGTGCGCAGGCGTTTGAGACTGGCTTCGGCCACGGCGCGGATGTTTTCAGGGCGGCTGTCCAGACCGGTATCGGTGCGCGCATCCTTGAAGCCGAACTTGGTGGCGATCACCAGTTTGCTGCGGCAGCGCGCCAGGGCCTCACCGAGCAGGTCTTCATTGGTGTACGGGCCGTACACTTCGGCGGTGTCGAAGAAGGTGACGCCGCGTTCCACGGCAGCCTGCAGCAGAGCGATGCCCTGGCTGCGCTCGACCGGCTGGCCATAGGCATGGGTCAGGCCCATGCAGCCCAGGCCCAGGGCGGAAACCTTCAGGCCGCTGCGGCCGAGTTCACGTGTCTGCATCGTCGTGCTCCAGAGGGGAAGCGCTGACGATACGCCTGCACTGGCAATGGATTGAACCGACTGGATGGCAGTCGGTCATGACTGTAATTCATCAATTGCCCGCGCGCTTGTAGCGTCGACTGTTAGTCGACTGCGCTTCCAGCGGCCAGCGGAATCCCGCGCTGCGCGCGACAGTCGACTCTACAGATCTGCTGGTCACCGGATCTCGGAGATCTCCACGCCATCCAACCCCTGCGACAGGGTGCGCGCGTCGCCGCCCTGGCTGAGCTTGATGCGCAGGCGCACCTCGTTCTGCGAATCAGCGTAGCGCAGCGCGTCCTCGTAGCTGATCTCGCCAGCCTGGTAGAGTTCGAACAGGCTCTGGTCGAAGGTCTTCATGCCCAGCTGGACCGAGTCCTTCATCACTTCCTTCAGCTTGTGGATCTCGCCGTCGCGGATGTAGTCCTGCACCAGCGGCGTGCCCAGCAGGATCTCCATGGCAACCTTGCGCGAACGGCCATCAGGCGACGGCACCAGCTGCTGCGCGACCACGCCCTTGAGGTTCAGCGACAGGTCCATCAGCAGCTGGTTGCGGCGGTCTTCCGGGAAGAAGTTGACGATGCGGTCCATCGCCTGGTTCGCGTTGTTGGCATGCAGGGTGCACAGCACCAGGTGGCCGGTTTCGGCGAACGCGATGGCGTGGTCCATGCCTTCGCGGGTTCGCACCTCACCAATCATGATCACGTCCGGTGCCTGGCGCAGGGTGTTTTTCAGCGCAGCCTCCCAGCTGTCGGTATCGATGCCGACTTCACGCTGGGTGATGATGCAGCCTTCGTGCTTGTGCACGAACTCGATCGGATCTTCGATGGTGATGATGTGGCCGGTCGAATTCTGGTTGCGGTAGCCGATCATCGCCGCCAGCGAGGTCGACTTGCCGGTACCGGTGGCGCCGACGAACAGGATGATGCCGCGCTTGGTCATCGCCAGCGTCTTGATGATCGGCGGCAGGCTCAGCTCTTCCACGGTCGGGATGCGCGTCTCGATACGACGCAGCACCATGCCGACCTGATTGCGCTGGTAGAAGCAGCTGACACGGAAGCGGCCGACACCGGACAGGCCGATGGCGAAGTTGCATTCGTGGGTCTTTTCAAACTCCTCGCGCTGTGCGGGAGTCATCACGTTGAGGACCAGGTCGCGGCTCTGCTGCGGCGTCAGTGGGGTCTGCGTGATCGGCGAGATCTTGCCGTTGACCTTCATCGCCGGCGGCATGCCGGCGGTGATGAACAGGTCCGAGGCGCGCTGGTGCGCCATCAGCTTGAGGAACGAAGTGAAATCGATGGTGGTCGCGGTGTTGTTCACGGCGGGCTCCCGGAAAGGCGTGCAGCAGCTGAGGGTCGGTGCAGGAAACAAAACGGGAGCGGCCGCGCCAGAGCGCACGCCGCCCGTCGCTGCCCCGCCTTACTCGAACAGGCGCTTGTCCTTGGCGTACTCGCGGGCCTGGTTGCGCGTGATCAGGCTGCGCTTGACCAGATCCTGCAGGTGCTGGTCCAGGGTCATCATGCCGTACTGCTGGCCGGTCTGGATGGCCGAATACATCTGCGCCACCTTGTCCTCGCGGATCAGGTTGCGGATGGCCGGGGTGCCGACCATGATTTCCCACGCTGCAGTACGGCCGCCACCCACCTTCTTCAGCAGTGCCTGCGAGATCACCGCACGCAGCGACTCGGACAGCATCGAGCGCACCATCGGCTTTTCGCCGGCCGGGAACACGTCGATGATGCGGTCGATGGTCTTGGCCGCCGAGCTGGTGTGCAGGGTGCCGAACACCAGGTGGCCGGTTTCCGCCGCGGTCAGCGCCAGCCGGATGGTTTCCAGGTCGCGGAGTTCGCCGACCAGGATGATGTCCGGGTCCTCACGCAGCGCCGAGCGCAGGGCTTCGTTGAAGCCGTGCGTATCGCGGTGCACTTCGCGCTGGTTGATCAGGCACTTCTGCGAGGTGTGCACGAATTCGATCGGATCCTCGACGGTGAGGATGTGGCCGTACTCGTTCTTGTTGATGTAGTCGATCATCGCCGCCAGCGTGGTCGACTTGCCCGAACCGGTCGGGCCGGTCACCAGGATCAGGCCCTGCGGCTGCTGGATCACCTCGCGGAACAGCGGCGGGCAGGCCAGGTCTTCCAGGGTGAGCACTTCGGACGGAATGGTACGGAACACCGCACCGGCGCCACGGTTCTGGTTGAACGCGTTCACGCGGAAGCGCGCCAGCGACGGAATCTCGAAGGAGAAGTCCACCTCGAGAAATTCCTCGTAATCGCGGCGCTGCTTGTCGGACATGATGTCGTACACCAGCGCATGCACCTGCTTGTGGTCCAGGGCTGGAATATTGATCCGGCGAACGTCGCCGTCCACGCGGATCATCGGCGGCAGGCCTGCGGACAGGTGCAGGTCGGACGCTTTGTTCTTTACGGAAAACGCCAACAGTTCGGCGATATCCATGAGCGGCTACTCCCCAATAACGGCTTCGACTGGAAGGATCTTTCCCCGGGCGGCAGTATAGCCTCCTGATTCAACGGAACGCGTTACGTGGCCACTCCCCTGCCCCAGATCCTGAGCAACCTGCATGCCGCCGCCGAGGCCGCTGGCAGGCCCGACCCACGCCTGCTGGCGGTGTCCAAGACCCAGCCGGCCGAGGCCGTGGCCGCGCTGGCGGCGCAGGGCCAGCACGCCTTCGGCGAGAACTACGTGCAGGAAGCGCTGGCCAAGATGCAGGCGCTGCAGCACCTGGCACTGGAGTGGCACCTGATCGGCCACCTGCAGTCGAACAAGGCCGAGGCCGTGGCCAGTCACTTCGACTGGGTACAGAGCGTAGACCGGCTCAAGCTGGTAACCGCGCTGGCGCGTCATCGCCCGGCCACGCGCGGCCCGCTGAACCTGCTGATCCAGGTCAACATCGACGACGAATCCAGCAAGCATGGCTGTGCACCGGAGGAAGTGGACGCACTCGCCGCCGCAATCGCCGCCGAGCCCACCCTGCGCCTGCGCGGACTGATGGCGATTCCCGCGCCATGGCCCGAGGCCGCACGTCGCCGCGACGCGTTCGTGCGCATGCGCACACTTTTCCAGTCACTGGCTGCCCAGCACCCGCAGGCGGACACGCTGTCGATGGGCATGAGCGGCGACTACGCCGACGCCATCGCCGAAGGTGCCACCCTGGTGCGCATCGGTACCGCCCTGTTCGGTGCGCGCCCGCGCCCGGCCTGACTTTTCGAGGAGATTTCCATGGCAGCTGATTCCATCACCTTCATCGGCGGCGGCAACATGGCGCGCAGCCTGATCGCCGGCCTGATCCGCCAGGGCGTACCCGCCGGGCACATCCACGTCGCCGAACCGGTGGCCGAACTGCGCCAGGCATTGGCCGCCGACTTCCGCGTGCAGGTGCATGACAACGCGGTTGATGCTGCTGCGCAGGGCAGCACCTGGCTCCTGGCGGTGAAGCCGCAGGTGCTGCGTGAGGTCTGCCAGTCGCTGCAGGGCCTGGCGCAGGCGAAGCGGCCGCTGGTGCTGTCGATCGCCGCCGGCATCACCAGCGCGCAGCTGCAGCGCTGGCTGGGCGGCAACCTGCCGGTGGTACGCGCGATGCCCAACACCCCCGCCCTGCTCGGCGCCGGTGTAACCGGCCTGTTCGCCACCGCGTCGGTCGACACGCAGCAGCACGCGCGGGCCGAGCAGGTGCTGGCCAGCGCCGGGCGCACGGTGTGGATCGATGACGAGGCGCTGATGGATTCGGTTACCGCCGTATCCGGCAGTGGCCCGGCCTATGTGTTCCTGCTGGCCGAAGCGATGGAAGCGGCCGGCATCGCCCAGGGCCTGCCAGCCGAGGCCGCGCGCACGCTGGTGGTGCAGACCCTGCTGGGCGCCTCGCGCATGCTGGATGAGGCCGGCGAAAGCCCGGCGGAACTGCGCCGCCGCGTGACCTCGCCGAACGGCACGACCCAGGCCGCGATCGAGAGTTTCCAGGCCGGTGGTTTCGAGGCGCTGGTGGACACGGCGCTGCGTGCCGCGCAGGTGCGCGGGCAGGCGTTGTCTGCGGCGAACGATTGAACCAGATGTGCCGGCCAGCGGTCGGCACCCACCTCCATCCACGCATGGCGGGAATGCTCACTGCCCCAGGGTGGTCATGACGAAATCGACGAAGCACTGCAGCCGCGGGCGCGGCCTGCGGTCAGGCAGGTAGAGCAGGTGCATCGGCCGCGGTTCGGGCAGGTAGTCGCGCAGCAGCGGCTTCAGGCGCCCGGCTGCGATCTCGCCCGCCAGCAACGCCGTCGGTTGCAGCACCAGCCCTGCTCCGGCCACGGCCGCTTCGCGCAAGGCGAAGCCATCATTGCAGGTCAGCCGCGCTTCCCAATCGACCTGCTCGCCGTTGGCCAGCTGCCAGCCGTGGCCGCCGCGCCAGGCCAGGTGGCTCAGGCAATCGTGCCCTTCCAGATCGGCGGGTGTACGTGGCGTACCGCGTCGGCGCAGGTACGACGGTGATGCACACAGGCTCATCGCATACGGCGGCAACGGACGCGCGACCACCTCCTGCGACGGCAGGGGACCGACCCGGATCGCCACGTCGAAACCGTCCTCGATCAGGTCCACGCGGCGGTTGCTCAGGTCCAGCTCGATATTCAACTGCGGCTGCGCGCGCAGCAGCCCGGCCAGCTGCGGCGCCAGCACACAGCTGCCCCAGGTGGTCGGCGCACTGACCCGCAGCAGGCCGCGAGGCTGCACCTGCAGGCCTGCGACATCCGCCTCGGCCTGCTGCACCTGCTCCAGCACCTGCCGGCAACCGGCCAGGTAGGCGCCGCCGGCTTCGGTCAGGCGTTGGCGGCGGGTGTTCCGCTGCAGCAACGCCGTGCCCAGGTGCGCCTCCAGCTGCTGGATGTACTTGCCGACCATCACCGCCGAAACCTGCAGCTGTTCGGCGGCGCCAGCGAAGCTGCCGCGCTCGGCCACCGCGACGAAAGCCCGCATGCAGCGCAAGGTGTCCATTACCAACCCCTGGTTAGGAATCTGCGAATCATACGCCACTTACCTAACCGACCAGTGACGGCGCAGACTGCGCCCATCCCCCTCTCGCAAGGAATGGCCATGAAGATCCTCCTCATCGGCGCCAACGGCACCCTCGGCCAAGCAGTCGCCCGCCAGCTGGGCCAGCGGCACCAGATCCTCGCCGCCGGTCGACGTAGTGGTGAACTGCGCGTCGACCTTACCGACGACGCCAGCGTCGCCGAGCTGTTCGCGCGCACCGGAACTGTCGATGCGGTGATCTCCACCACCGGCGCGGTGCATTTCGGCCCGCTGCAGCAGATGAACCCTGCGCAGTTCAACACCGGCCTGCAGGACAAGCTGCTGGGCCAGGTGCGGCTCGCGCTCGCCGCACAGCATCACCTCAGCGCCGGCGGCTCGATCACCCTCACCAGCGGCATCATCAGCGCCCAGCCGATCCGCGACGGCGTCAATGCCACCGCAGTGAATGCGGCGCTGGAAGGCTTCGTGCGCGCGGCTGCGCTGGAGCTGTTGCCGCGTGGCCTGCGCATCAACGTCGTCAGCCCGAACGTGCTGGTCGAATCCATGGCCGCCTACGCGCCCTATTTCCCCGGTTTCGAGCCGGTGAGCGCGCAGCGCGCGGCACTGGGTTACCAGCGCGCGGTGGAAGGCATCCAGAGCGGCGAGACGATCACCGTCTGGTGATCCGCAGGGCATGGCCCGGCGCTGCAGGGAGCCGGCCTCTTCTGCGGGTCACTCCCAGCGCATCGGGCCATCGCCGCGTTCGCCGAGGATGTCTTCGGGGTTGGCCAGGCGGCAGCGCTTCAGCGACAGGCAGCCGCAGCCGATGCAGCCGGTCAGTTCATCGCGAAGCAGCTGCAGCATGTGGATGCGCGCTTCCAGTTCGGTGCGCCAGCGCGCCGACAGCTTGGCCCAGTCGGCCTTGGTCGGGGCGCGTGCTGCGGGCAGGCTCTCGAACGCACGCGCCACCGCGTCCAGTGGCATGCCCACGCGCTGCGCCACCCGGATTACCGCCAGCCGGCGCAGTACGTCGCGGCTGTAACGGCGCTGGTTGCCCGAGGTGCGCAGGCTGCTGATCAAGCCCTTGCGCTCGTAGAAGTGCAGTGCGGAAACGGCTACGCCGCTGCGCTGTGAGACTTCACCAACGCTCAGTTCCTGGGACAGCATTACTTGACCTCAACTACGGTTGAGGTGTCATGCTGCAGTCTTCGCCGCCCATTGACAAGCGCGGCCCGCATCCGACCCGTATGACCCAGACTCTCTCGCCCGCCGATGCCAACCTGCCGGCCGACTCCTCGATCCTGTCAGCGCGCTACCGCGCGACCACCGTCGGCATGGTCGCGCTGGTCGCGCTGCACGCCTTCGAGGCCTTGGCGGTGGCAGCCGCCATGCCGACCGTGGCCGTGGCACTGGACGGCCTGCGCCTGTACGCCCTCGCCTTCGGCGGTACGCTGGCCACCAGCGTGATCGGCATGACCCTGGCCGGGCGCTGGGCCGACCGCCACGGCCCGGCGCGACCGCTGTGGTACGGCCTGGGCTGCTTCGTGCTGGGCCTGCTGTTGGCCGGCTTCGCGATGCGCATGGGCATGCTGGTGGCGGGGCGGCTGCTGCAGGGCCTCGGCGCGGGCGCGATCTCGGTTTCGCTGTACGTGATGGTCGGCCGCAGCTACCCCGAGCACCTGCGGCCGAAGGTGTTCGCCGCCTTCTCGGCCGGCTGGGTGGTGCCATCGATGGTCGGCCCGGCGTTGAGCGGCCTGATCGTGCAGCACCTGGGCTGGCGCTGGGTGTTCCTGGCGGTGCCATTGCTGGCGGTTCCGGCGGCCCTGCTGCTGCGCCCCGCGCTGGCACGCATGCAGACCAGTCCTGCCGGCAGTGCCGATGATGCAGGCGGCAAGGTGGTGCGCTGGGCCAGCGGTGCCTCGCTGGCGGCGTTGTTGCTGTACTTCGGCGGCCAGCAGCAAGGAGCAGCGGCCCTGCTCTCCATCGGCGTGGCGATGCTGGCGTTGCTGTTCTGCGTGCACCGTCTGCTGCCGGCCGGCACATTGATGCTGCGCCGTGGCCTGCCCAGCGTGATCGCGCTGCGTGGCATCGCGGCTGCAGCGTTCTTCGCGTGCGAGGCCTACCTGCCGCTGATGCTGCAGCGCGAACGCGGGCTGTCGCCCAGCTGGGCCGGCGCCGTCCTCAGCCTCGGTGCGCTGGGCTGGTTCGCCGGGTCCTGGTTGCAGGGCCACCAGCAGCGCGGCTGGTCGCGCCAGCAGCTGCTGCGCACGGGTACGTCATTGATGACTGTCGGCATCGCCGCCACGCTGGCGGTGCTGTTCAACGTGGTGCCCCTGCCGGTGTCGCTGCTTGGCTGGGCCGTGACCGGCTTCGGCATGGGCATGATCTACGCCAGCCTGTCGGTGCTGACGCTGTCGCTGTCCGCGCCGCATGAGCAGGGCGCCAACACCTCGGCACTGCAGCTGAGCGAAGCACTGTCGGTGACCACCGCGCTGGCGGTTTCCGGCGCATTGTTCGCGCTGTTCGTGGAATCGGCGCCACACACCGGCTACCTGCTGTGCCTGGTGATCACCTTCGGCCTGGCCATGCTGGCCACGCTGATCGCCAGGCGGGTGTAGCGCCGCCGGACGTGGTCGGGCGCTACCGAAAGACGAGCCACGCCCGGCGAACGCGGCGGTCAGGGCGTGCTGGCGGCGCCTACATCATCGATGTCCCGGTGCAGGATGCGGCGCACTTCCAGTACCGCCTGCGGGGTCTCCTGCACGCTGTGGCCGGAGATGATCACCTTCTCCGACAGCGCGCCCGGCAGGTGCGCACTCCAGTACGGCACCAGCCCGTCATCGGATTTCTCCACCGGCAGTTCCGGTTTGCGCTGGGCGATGATCGAGTGGTACTTCAGGCCGGCCTCGATCGGCAACTGCGCGGCGGCCTTCACGAACGGATCGCTGGCCTTGAGGTTGTCGATGCTGTTGGGAATCTTCGGCTTGGCCGTGCCATCGACCTGCTGTTCGGCCTGCGCCAGCGCCATGAACACATCCTCGAACTTGCCGAGAATGGTCAGCGGCAGGCGCACCAGCCGCCCGATCAGGCGGCCGACCTTGTTGCCGGCGATGTCGGTGCCCTGGTGTGGCGCGGCGATGAAGATCGCACGCTCCACGTTCGGCTGCGCCTTGAAGTGCAGCAACGGCCCCAGCTTGCTCTGCACGCGCTTCAAGCGCTCACCCTTCAGGTCGTAGTTGGCCAGCAGGTCATTCCACAGCACGTCGCCCGAATCGCTGACCAGCAGGCGCGCCAGCACGCCGCCCATGCTGTGCCCGATGTAGACCATGTCCTTCGATGCACGCGTACTGCCGTTGGGATCAAAGTGCCTGAGCGTATCGTTGAACGCGTTGGCGATCTCGTAACGGTTCAGAGCGATCGGCGCATTGGTCGGGTAATAGACCTGCCAGACCTGGAACTGCTGGCGCAGCTCGGGATCACCCATGATCTCGTTGGCCAGGTTCACCCATGCTTCCGGGCTGCTGGCCAGGCCATGCAGCATGAAAATGATGCGCCGGTTCGGGTCCCAAGGCTGCATCAGGTAGATGTGCGGTTCGCCGATGCCCTCGCTCATGCCGAACAGGGTGCGCAGCGATTGCCGGGCGAAGCCACTCTGCGCCAGCCACAGGCCGTAGGCAGCCGTGAAGTTGCCGGCCAGAGGCACCTGTTCGCCGTGCAGGGTGATGCGCTCGGTGGCTTCCGGCGAATAGGCGTCCAGCTCGACCCGGCGCGTGCGCATCACGTCTTCCAGGCTGCTGCCCTCGAAGCGCAGCAGCGCAGTGACGTTGATCGAGGACATCTCGCTGAACTCGGGCACCGAGCCGTCATGGCGATGGCGGCGGCCACGGTGCGCGTCGTCGCCGTCGTCCTGCGTGGTCTCTGCCTTCGGGCCATCGGGTGCGATCACCGGTGCGACCAGCTTCGGTGGGTCCATCACCATCACCAGCTCCGCGCCGAAACCATCGCGGCGATAGGTGCTGCGCAGGCCGACGAAGCTGACGGTACCGGCCGGCACCAGTTGCGCCGGGATGCTCTTCAGGTTCAACTGCTGGTAGTTGGAGGCCAGCGACCAGCTGCCGACCGAAACCGGCTTCGTGTAGTCCTCGCCGGCAAGAGCCGCCGCACGCGCACGCACGAACAGCACCACCGCTGCTTTCTCGGCCGCGTAGTTGTAGTAGTCGCGCACCTGCGTCTGCCGGTCTTCGAAGGCACGGTCGGATGGGGACCTGCCGCTATAGAACAGATACGCATACGCGTAACGCGCCGCTTCCAGCCAGGCATCCAGCGCCGCATCGCTCATCGGCGGATCGCCGGCAACGGCCTTCTTCGGCGTCAGTGCCAACGCCGCCTTCACCCACAATTCGGACAGCGCCGACAGCCGCTGCTCGACGTTGAGGTCATCGGTCATCAGCAGCGTGCTGCGGCAGACCAGGAAGTCCTTCTCGCACTGCGACTCGTCCAGGCCCGCCGCGCTGAGCGTCTCGCGCGAGGCCGGGCTGAGCTTGCCGGTGTTGAGCACGTCGGCACGCTTGTTGACCAGCGAATCGCTGGACTTGACCTGCTTGACGGTGACCATCGCGCAACCGCTGCTGCCCAGCAGCAGGAAGGCAGCGAACAACACCGGCAGCAGGCGCTGCCAGCGGGATGGGAAGAATCGGGTCATTACTGCGGGTCCTGCTCGGTGCCGGGCACGCCCTGGCGGATCACGGTGGAGAAGTGCGGGCCATCGCCCAGGTCCAGCGCACGCTGGGTGATGCGGCCCTTGTCGTGCAGCTCGGCGTACGGCACGCCTGGAGTGAGCGCGCCGACCTCCTGCGCGTACTCGGCCAGATAGCCGGACAGCAGCAGCCGGTAGTCCAGCGGCAGGCGCGGCGCAATGTGGCGGGCCAGGTCGAAGACGATGGTGGTGCAGTTGCTGGTCAGCGTGTTGTAGAAGCCGGGCGTCGCGTCCAGTTCGCGGGCCTGTTCGATGTAGGCCGCGAACAGTTCCTTCAGCTGTGCACGGTCCATGCCGTGCAACCGGTACAGGTAGACGTCCTCGCCACGCGCGTTGGTGCGGGTGCGGATGATGTCGGTCTCCTCCGAGGCGACCAGGGTCATCTCGAACTTGCGGAAGAAGCCACCCAGTGCCGAGAACGATTCACCGCGTTCCTTGCGGATCTCCAGCGAGAACACCACATGGCGGCCATCGTCGAAGCCGAATGAAATCAGCGTGTGGGCGATCGCCGGGCCCATCCAGTACGACAGCACCAGGTCGGCCGAGCGCAGCTGGTCCAGATCGTACTCTCGGCGCACCCAGTGTGCGTCGTAGTCGGTCTCGCTGCGCCAGCTGAAGTCACGCACATTGTCGAGCACCACGTGGCGGCCATCGAAGGACACTACGTGCAGGCGCTGGGCCACATCGTCGGCCCATACGCGGTCCTGGCGCGGGGTCAGCAGCAGCCACCACAACGCGGCCAGCGCCAGCGATGCAGCGAACGCCAGGCGCAACCGGCGTGAGCTGCGGCCACGCGCGATCGTCCACGCGCCCCACAGCGCGGGCAGCAGCCACAACAGGGCCACAGCGATAGCCAGCCAGCCCGGCGCCGGCAGCTGGTAGGCCAGCAGCCCGGTCACCCACAGCGCCGCCAGCGCCAAGGCACTTCCTGTCATCCAACGTCCTGCGGCGTTCACTGGCATCCTGTAGCGGTCTCGAAGCCGCATAGTTAGCCACAAGCCGCATCAGCGTGGCATCTACGGTCCGTTCAGGGGCGCTGGCGCACCGTCTGCGTCGGCCGGGTCAACCGCGTTCCATTCAGCAGGAGTAACGATGGGCATCACTTCCGTGGCCGGCGTTCCGGTCCAACCCCAGCACCGGGCGACCTGCCACTGCGGCACCGTCGAGCTGCTGCTGGACCTGCCGGATGGCATCGTCGATCCCCGCCGCTGCGACTGCTCGATGTGCCGGCGCCGTGGCGCCATCGCCGCCAGCGTCACCCGCGAGGGCCTGCAGGTGGTGCGCGGGCAGAACCACCTGCAGCTGTACCAGTTCAACACGCATGTGGCCGAGCACTATTTCTGCGGGGTCTGCGGCATCTACACCCATCACCGGCGGCGCTCCAACCCCGACCAGTACGGCTACAACGTGGCCTGCCTGGAAGGCATCGATCCGTTCGCTCTGGGCGTGATTCCGGTCAACGACGGGGTCAATCACCCATCGGACCGCACCGGCTAGTGAGGGGAGCGCCGGGGCGGCGCGGCAACCTTCTGCCAGGGCGCCATGCCGCTTCGGCCGGCCCGCACCGGGCGCTTCAGCCAGGGCCGCCGCGGTGAGGCCGGGGGCTCGGTGGTCGCGTCGGCGGCGGACAGAGGTCTACGGCTGGGCCAAAACTGGTCGAGCAGCCACATGGCGGGTCTCCGTGGGGGACGGGGACGATCAACACTAGGCGTCGGCCGGCATAGGCAGCGTGAGTGGAAAACGACAGGGGGATGACGGCGGGGCGCCGCGCCTCAACGGCTGAAGCGACGGGCGCCTGCCACGCAGATCACCGCGACCACGGTCACCAGCACCATGCTGAGGCTGACCGCCTCGTGCAGCAGCAGCGCCGCCAGGGCGAGACCGAAGAACGGTTGCAGCAGCTGCAGCTGGCCTACTGCAGCAATGCCGCCCTGCGCCAACCCGCGGTACCAGAACAGGAAGCCGAGCAGCATGCTGAACACCGCGACATAGCCCAGCCCCCACCATGCCGATGCAGCGACCGCGGCAAGCGAGGCTGGGCGCATCAGCACCGTCAACGGCAACATCACCGGCAAGGCCAGCAGCAACGCCCAGCTGATCACCTGCCAACCGCCGAGATGACGGGCGAGCCGGCCACCTTCGGCATAGCCCAGCCCACACACCACGATCGCCGCCAGCATCAGCAGGTCGGCCTGCAACGACGCCTCGATGCCGTTGCGCACCGCATAACCGGCCACGCAGGCACTGCCCAGCAACGAAAACAGCCAGAACGCCGGGCGCGGCCGATCGCCACCGCGCAGCACGCCGAACACCGCAGTACTCAGCGGCAGCAGGCCGAGGAACACGATGGTGTGCGCCGCCGACGCGTGACGCAGCGCGAGCGCGGTCAGCAGCGGGAAGCCGACCACAACGCCGAGGCTGACCACCACCAGCCCCGGCAGGTCGCCGCGCCGCGGCCACGGCTGGCGCAGCAGAAGAAGCAGGCCGAGGCCGAGTACGGCGGCGATGGTGGCGCGCGCGGCGGTGACGAACCCGGCATCCAGCTGCAACACCGCCAGCCGTGTCGCCGGCAACGAGCCTGCGAAGATCACCACACCGATGAAGCCATTGATCCAACCGCTCGCCGACCGTTCCACGCTGATGCTCCAAGGGTGCCGGGCGGTCCCCGGCGGGATCTCCATGGAAGCATCCGTAGCCGGATCGCCCCAGCTACAATCCAGCACAGTTGCAAATAACTGTACTGATTACACTTCCATTACAGTTCCGCCATGCCGCGCCCGCTGACCCGCATCGAAACCGTCATCCACGCCGTCCGCAGCCGTATCAGCGCACGGGTGGATGGGCCCGGCTCACGCCTGCCTTCGGTACGCGCCCAGGCGGTGGCGATGGGCGTGTCGGTGTCCACCGTGGTCGAGGCCTACGAGCGCCTGGCCGCCGAAGGCGTGATCAGTGCCCGTGCCGGTTCCGGCTTCTACGTCAGCGGCCCGGTGGCACCGCTGGCCCTGGCCGCGATGGAACCGCGCATGGACCGCGCAGTGGACCCGCTGTGGGTGTCGCGGCAATCGCTGGAAACACCGCCCGGGCACCTCAAGCCGGGCTGCGGCTGGATGCCCAGCGAGTGGTTGTACGAGGAGGGCATGCGCCGCGGCTTGCGTCGGCTGGCGCGGATCGACGTAACGCATCTGGTCGACTACGCCGGGCCACTCGGGCTGCCCGCCCTGCGCCAGCTGCTGCAGCGGCGTGCCGCCGTGCTGGGCATCGACGCGCCGATGGAGCAGATCCTGCTGACCGAATCGGGCACGCACGCGGTCGACTTGATCTGCCGCTTCCTGCTCAAGCCCGGCGACTGCGTTCTGGTCGATGACCCGAGCTACTTCAACTACCACGCCCTGCTGAAGGCGCACCAGGTGCAGGCGGTGGGTGTGCCCTACACGCACACCGGCCCGGATCTTGAAGCATTCGCCCAGGCCTTGCGGGCGCATTCGCCGCGCCTGTACATCACCAACTCCGGGCTGCACAACCCGACCGGTGCGGTGCTCTCCGGCAGCACCGCGCACCGCCTGCTGGGCCTGGCCGAACGCAGCGAACTGATCATCATCGAAGACGACATCTTCGCCGACTTCGAACTGCAGCCGGCACCGCGGCTGGCCGCGCTGGACGGACTGTCGCGGGTGATCCACGTCGGCAGCTTCTCCAAGACGCTGTCGGCGGCGTCACGTTGCGGTTACATCGCCGCGCGCCACGACTGGATCGAGGCGTTGACCGACCTGAAACTGGCCACCAGCTTCGGCGGCGGCCATCTGGCGATGCAGCTGATGCACATCGCACTGACCGACAGTGGCTACCGCCGCCATATGCAGTCGGTACGTTCGCGCCTGGCGGATGCGCGCCGGCATGCGCTGCGGAAACTGCACGCGCTGGGCATCACACCATGGCTGCAGCCGGAAGCCGGCCTGTTCCTCTGGTGCCGGCTGCCCGATGGCCGCGACGCCGCTGCGCTGGCACGGCACTGCCTGCGCGAGGGCATCGTGCTGGCACCGGGCAATGCCTTCAGCCAGTCGCAGCGCGCGGCCGACTATCTGCGCTTCAACGTTTCGCAGTGCCAGGATCCTCGGATATGGCAGGTGTTGGCGCAGGCGCTGCGCTAAGCGCATCGCGCCTTGAATCGTGGTCCCGTCGCCGCCATCACCCGGGCATTGCCCGCTGCTGGCCCCAGAGCAGGAGACCGCGCTGCTGCAGGAGGCGGGTTTCGACGGCGTGGCGCTGTTCTCGCTGGCCGGCCACCAGACCCGCATGCCCGGTGCGCTGGCGATCACCGCCGTTTCCACGCTGGGTTTTGCCGGCATCCTTGCGGGCCCGGCACTGATCGGTTTCGCCGCCAACCACTTCGGCCTGATTGCCGCGTTCATCGGCGTAGCGACCGCACTGTTGCTGGTGGCGCTGTCCACGCGCTGGCTGCGGGTGTAACCCGGAAGATCAACGCCGTCGACGCCGTAACTTCATCCGCAAGCGCCGATAGCCGATCACCGCGGCGGTCGCGCACAACGCCGTGCCCGCCACGCTCAACAGCAGCAACACGCCCAGCCGCGTGCTGTGCTGTCGCAGCATCGTTGGCAGGTCCCAGCTGTGCAGGAAGTAGAACAACCAGCGCCCCACCCGCTCACGATGCCCCATCGTCAGCACCGGATCGCCGGTCGCCAGATCGAGATAGACGCGCGTCGCCTCGTCATCGCCAAAGTCTGCCACTGCCACCGGGAAGCGGCGTACCGCTGCGCCGTTCATGGCCTCGGGCGCGCGCGGATAGAAGTAAGCGTCCGGCACGTACAGGATGCGGAAGTCCTGCAGCGGCGAAGGCGACATCGTGCGTACCTGCTGCTGGACGAGCGCCGCAGGCAACACGGGCGCCACCCGGAGTCTCCCGTCTACAGCGGACACAATGCGGGTGTCCCCCTGGCCGTCCAGCAGCACCGCGAACAATTCGCCGCCAATGCGCCGCCACTGGATCTCCACCGGCCGGAAACGCACGTCAGCGGCCGCCGCCAGCAAGGCGAGCGGCTCGCCCAGTGCGCTGTCCACCGCCACGCTGTCGCCGCGATAGCGCCCGGCATCGATCGCATCGCGGCTACTGTTGAACACGCCCAGCGGGTTCATCGACATCAAGCCGCTGAAGATCCAGGTGAACACGAAGGTGGCCGCGAGCAGTCCGACCAGGTGGTGCCAACGCATCCACGGCTCTACGTAAGGCGTCTTCGCGCCCGACCGGTAATGACCACGGAAGCGCCAGCGCCACACACCGACCACGATGCCGCTCACCGACGCTAGCGTGCACAGCGCCGACAGCACGATCACCACCCACGTCCACACCGGGTCGACCGACTGCATGCGCAGGAAGTACAGCCAATGCAGCCACGCGCCCACGTAATTCCAGCCCTGTTGCACGCGCGGTGCGTCAAGCACTACTTCGCCGGTATGCGAAGACACGTACACATCCCCCGGCTGCTTGCCGCCCACTTCGACCCGGTACAGCGGCCGATGCGCGTCCAGCGCGCGCGAATGGGTCCAGCGGTCCTCATCCACGCGCACCGCGCCAACGAAGGCCTGCCCACCGGCGAACTGCGCGGCCGACGCTTCGGCACGCTGCGCCGATACCGGCAGCAGAGCTTGCCCGGTCTGCGCCGACCAAGCCCCCACGTGGCTGCCACTACGCACCACATAGGCGGGCTCTCCACGCAGCGTCGTCAGCGCCACGCTTTCCGGCTCAGCCTGCACAGCCGCCGGTAACGCCGGCAATCCAAGCAGCCGGTGCGCATCGCCCAGCACCGGCAACGCTGCCAGGCGTTCGCCCGGCGTCAGCTTCGGGTAACCGATGAACAGCATCACCATGCCGCTGACGAACCACAGCAGCATCAGCAGGCATCCGCCGATGCCCAGCCAGCGGTGCACCAGATAGGTCCAGCGCGTGGCGGTGGATCGCAGCGACATGGCCGGCGTCCTCAGAAGCGATGGTCGAGGGTGAACTCGACGCGCCGGTCCGCACCCAGCAGCCACTGCGTGCTGGTGTAGTACGCGGTGGCGTAGTACACCTTGTCGAACACGTTGAACAGCCGCGCGGACAGGCGCGTGCGCGGTGCCGCCTGCCAGCTCAGCGCCAGGTCGGTGGTGCTGTAGCCGGGCAGTTCCAGCGTGTTGGCGTTGTCGGCGTAGCGCTTGCCGACGTAGCGCGCGCCGCCGGCCACGGTCCAGTCGGGCAGGAACTGCCAGCTCAACCACACGTTGGCCAGGCGTTCGGCCACGTTCGGCGGCACGTTGCCATCGCGCGAGACCAGCACCGCCGGCGAACCGGTGGTTTCCAGGAAGTCCTCGAACTCGGCCTTCAGCACCGTGGCGTTGGCATCGAGCGACCACCGTGGCGCGAAGTTCCAGTTCAGCGAGGCCTCGATGCCACGGGAGGTCTGCGCGCCGACCTGCACGCGGCGATCGGGCTGCAGCGGGTCGCGGCTGAGCAGACCGGTCTTGCGGATGCGGTACGCGGCCAGCGTCCACTCGCCGCCATCGAAGGCCTGCTTCAGGCCCACCTCCATCTGCCGGCCCTTGGCCAGGTCGAACGCGCCGTTGGCCGGGCTGATCATCAACAGGCCACTGACCGGGTCGGCCGCCTGCGAGTACTGCGCGTACAGGCTCAGCGTCGGGCGCAGTGCGAACACGGTGCCGGCACGCCAACCGGTGCTGTTGTAGGTTCTGGAGAACGCGTTCTGGCCACTGATCAGATCGGTGCGATCGATCTGCGCGCGATCGTGGCGCAGCCCACCCAGCACCGACCAGCGCTCGCTCAGTGCCAAGCGGTCTTCCACGAACAGCGCGTACTGCTCGGCACGGTTACGGTAGCGCGGCAGATTCGGCGCATCGCTGGCAAACAGGCCCGGCACCGGATCGAACGGGTCGACCGGGCCCGAGCTGCCGGCATAGGTGTTGTTGGTGTGCTTGAAGTGCGCGCGATTGGCGTCCAGCCCCACCGCGAAACTGTTCAGCAGGCCGCCCACTTCCCCCTGCACGCGCAGCGTCGAGGTCAGCCCGGTCTGGTCCTGGTTGTGGGTGATCTGGGTGTTGCCGGAGCGGTCGATCAGGCCGGTGCGCGGGTTGTAGACATAGGCCTCGGCATTGCGCCAGTCGCGCTGGCTGTCGATCTGGTAGGCACGGGTGCGCCATTCCACGTTCGCGTTGGGCGTCCACAGCGCATCAAGCTGGGTCCAGCGGTCGCGGAAGCGGATCTCGCTGTCTTCCACGTTGTAGTTGCGATGGCGCAGCGCGTCCCGCTGGCGGCCGTCAATCAGTGGCGTGCCGAAGTGGCGCATCGGCGCCTGGTAGCCCTGCGCGTGGGTCAGGGTCAGCTGCAGGTCCGTGCGTGGCTGCCACAGCAGCGCGCCGGAGAAGGTGGCATCGCTGTTGCGCCCGCGGTCGACCCAACCGCTGCTGTAGTTGCCACTCAGGTCCAGCCGATACGCCAGCTCGGGCGTCAGCGCGCCACCGCTGCCGAAACCGAGCCGCGCGGTGTCCTCGCTGCCGACGGTCACACTGATCTCGTTCTCGATCGCGCCGCGCGAGGGCTTCTTCGGCACGATGTTGACGACGCCGCCGATGGCACCGTCGCCATGGATCACCGAGGCCGGTCCGCGCAGGACTTCGATGCGCTCGATCGACCAGGTATCGAACGGGAAGGTGATGCCCACGCCGCCGTACTGGCGCAGGCCGTCGTACAGGCGCATCACCGAGGCGCCATCGGTGAAGCCGCGGCTGGACAGCGCGCTCAGGCCGTTGCCCGGGTGCGGCATCGCACTGATCGCGCCGGCCCGGCTGATGGCATCGTTGAGGTTCGTGTCACCGCGCTGCTCCAGCTGCTCGCGGCGGATGACGGTGATCGCGGCCGGCGTCTGCAGCACGCTCAGGCCCAATGCGGAGCCGGCGCTGGTGCTGGAGGACAGCTCACTGCTGCGGGTGTCGACCACGCGCACGGTATCCAGCGTGGTCGGTGGTGCCGCGTCGGCAGCGAGCGCGGGCGCGGTGTGCAGCAGCAGCGCGCAGGCAACGGGCAATGCCGCCCGGCGAAGTTGGGCGGAGGTGGGGTTCGTTTTCATTTGTTCACGGCATGCAGGGCCACCCCGCAATGGCAGGGCAGCTCAAGGAGTTCGGGAAACGCGCACGCAGTAGTGCCAGGCCATGCCTGGCAGCTCGGAAGAATCAATCCACCGGCGTACGCGCGGTCTCAGACGGCCATGAAGACCGGCGGCCCTCGCGCGCCCAATGTGCCGCAGATCCGCTGCGGCAACGCCTGCACCGCACCGCACAGCGCGCGACATATCGATGCCATCGGCACCAGCAGCAGCAACGCCGCCACCAGCAGGGTGATCAAGCGGGCGGCGATCAGGCAGTAATCGCAGTCCACGCCCATGTCGTGCTCGGCATGAGGATCGGCGGGCGGTTTCGTTGCGGCCTCGCCGTGCTGCATCGCCATTGCGTGGTGGTCGTGATGGCCTTCCACCTGCTGGACGTGCTGGACGTGCTGGGCGTGGTCCATCGCCGCTACCGGTGCGGCAGCCGCGGCATGGCCGTGCGCCAGCCAGCGGCTCACCAGCGGGGCAAGCAGCACCAGCAGCATGGCAAGCCACGCCAGGGCCTGGAACCGGCGGTGGAGGACAGAATGACGCACCCCGCCATTCTACGGGGCCGCGCCCAACCTTGGACGCGGTTCAGGGTTTGGCCCCTGCGACACGGTGACGCAGGGGCCAGCATCGACGCTAGAAGCGCGACGGCTGCTGCACCGCGCGTTCCAGGAACATCACCCCCGCCTGCAGGCTGTTGCGGGCGTTCTCCAACCAGCGCTCCGGATCGGCCACCGCGAATCGCTCCTGTGCATCGACATCGCCCGAGTCGGCCAGGTCGGCCAGCTGGAGATGGATATGGTGCTCCACCAGGCTCACCATCACGGCAAGCTCGGCCGACAATCCGGCGATGCGTTCGGTGAAGCCAGCGTCGTTGCTGTTCAGAGACATGTCCCCTGTTCCTATGCGTTGCGGTGTAGATGGATGGCTTCGAATCGCTCGGCGCAGGCTGGCCCGCAGAACAGCCTAGCCGGATCGTTGTCGAAGTCTTCGCTGCAGTCCGGGTTGTGGCATTCCCCAATGGGTGTGAGTGGGGCAGCGCGGCTGGCCCGCGATGCGTGCTGGGCCAATGCGCGTTGCAGGTGGCGCGCTTCCAGGTCCTGCGCTTCGTCGATGGTGTCCGTCATGCCGGTCGTATTTTATCGAGGGGTGGTCGCACCGATTGAGAACGCCGCAGCAGCGCGCAACGACGCAGCATTGGCATCGGATCGAGGGGCGGATTTGCAGTGGATTTCAGGCATGCAGACTCCTTGTGCATGAGGGCCCGGGCGAGCGCGGGATGGGTTTAAGGGCCGCATCGAACGGCGATGGCATCATCGGAAAAACGGTTCTCGCTACCTGCGACGCAGCGTCGCGGGAAGCGCGATCTGCGATGGCCATCGCGGAAGCACCGCGACCCAGGACGCGACATCGGCAATGGGGACACAAGGTGTCGAAAGGTGTTGCCAAAGCAAGTCTATTCCGACACCATGGCCACGTCATCACCTCCCACCATCCACTGCCTGCTCCGTGCCGGGCCGCCGCCGTGCGGCCCGCGCAGGGCAGCGATCAAACGGCGTCCGTGTCCGTGCCGGTCGCCGGATACCGCACCACGTTGCAAAGGGGGCCCATCGAATGCACGCACCGCATCCAGCACAGGACATCGTTCCGGCGTTCCTGCAGGCCATGCACGCACACGGCATCGTGCCGGACGCGCGCGGCCGCGACGCGCTCGCGGCCGATGGCACCCTGGTGCGCTTCCACGTCGAAGGCGACCGACGCGGCACACGCAACGGCTGGGCCGTCCTGTTCGGCGACGACCTGCCCGCGGGCGAGTTCGGCAGCTGGCGCACCGGCAGCCGCCACACCTGGTGCGCCAAGGCGCCACTCACATTGACGGCGGCCGAGCAGCGCGCGATCCGGCAACGCCAGGAGGTGGCCCGCAAAGATCGCGAGCGGCAGCAGCGCGAACGCGAGGACGTCGCTGCCAAGGCCGCGAACGTACTGTGGAATCGCGCCCTGCCCGCAGATGCCAACCATCCTTACCTGCTGCGCAAGGGCGTCGGCGCGCATGGACTGCGGGTAACCGCATGGCCGGTGCGCAACAGCGACGGCCTGGTGTTCCGCCACATCGACAATACCCTGCTGGTGCCGGTGATGAACGCTGCGGGCCGGATCGTCTCGCTGCAGGCGATCTTTCCGCGCACCGACCCGGCGCTCGGCCGCGACAAGGACTTTCTTGCCGGTGGCCGCAAGCAGGGCTGCTTCCACGTCATCGGCAAGCCGCGTCCGGACCATCCGATCGCCATTGCCGAGGGTTATGCCACGGCCGAGTCGATCCACCAGGCCACCGGCTGGTGCGTGGTAATCGCCTGGGACGCCGGCAATCTGGCCGCGGTCGCACGCGCCTGGCGCACCAACCTGCCGGATGCGACCTTCGTGATCTGCGCCGACAACGACCAGTGGACCCGGCAGCCGGTCGACAACCCCGGCGTCAGCCAGGCAACCCACGCCGCCGCCGCGATCGACGCACGCGTGGTGTGGCCCGAGTTCGCCACCCTGCACGGTGACGACGACCACCCGACCGACTTCAATGACCTGCACCTGCGGCAGGGCCTGGACGCCGTGCGCGCACAACTGCTGCCCGCGCCTGCCGTTGCAACGGATGAAACACGGGATAGCGACCACCGCATGTCGACCGCCGACGCAGGCTATCTGGTACCCGGCAATCTTTCCGCGTTTGACACGTTCACCCCGTTCCCGGACAGCAGCGCACGCGGCCGGCCGCTGCCTACCGCCCGCAACCTGGCCGAGCTGTGCCGGCGCACCGGGGTGACCGTGCGCTACAACGTGATCCGCAAGGATCTGGAAATCCTCGTGCCTGGCCTGCACACCACCGTGGACAACGCCAAGGAAGTCGCGGCCGGTGAAGTGATGGACTGCATGCATCGCGCCGGCATGGCCACCGCCAGCTTCGAGACCAACCTGTGCCAGGTGGCCGAAGCCAACCCCTACAACCCGGTCGCCAGCTGGATCACCTCGCGGCCCTGGGACGGGCAGCCGCGCCTCCAGGCGTTCTTCGACACCGTGCAGGAAGCGCAGCCGACACGCATGGCCGACGGCCGCATCCTCAAGGAGGTGCTGATGCGGCGCTGGCTGATCTCCGGCGTGGCCGCCGCGTTCGAACCCGATGGCGTGGTCGCGCGCGGCGTGCTCACCTTCGTGTCGAAACAGAACCTCGGCAAGACCCGCTGGGCGCGGCAGCTGGCACCGCCCGAACTGCAGCTGATCGCCGACGGCGTGGTGCTCGATCCGGCCAACAAGGACAGCGTCAAGCAGGTTATTTCCAAGTGGATCGTCGAACTGGGCGAAGTCGATGCCACCTTCCGTCGCACCGACATCGCGGCGCTGAAATCATTCATCTCGCGCAGCCACGACGAGCTGCGGCGCCCGTACGCGCGTACCGAATCGCGCTATGCCCGGCGCACGATCCTGTTTGCCAGTGTCAACGACGAACGCTTCCTGCGCGACGCCACCGGCAACACCCGCTGGTGGACCGTGCATGCCGTGGCCCTGGGCGAACCGGCACGGATCGACATGCAGCAGGTCTGGGCCGAGGCGCATGCGCTGTACTGCAGCGGCGAGACCTGGCATCTGTCCGGCGAGGAGCTGGACGCACTCAATGCCACCAACAGCGAGCATGAGCCGATCTCGCCGATCGCCGAGCTGATCGACCGCCACTTCGACTGGTCGACCCCAGCCGAACACTGGAACGCCGCCTACCGCGCCACCGAGATCGCCATCGTGGTGGGGATCGACAAGCCGAACCGTCGCGACGTCAACGAGGCGGCCGCCTATGTGGTCAAGCGCCACGGCGTACGCACCAAAGTAGTGGGCAAGGAGCGCGCGAAGGTGTGGCTGATGCCCCCTCGCAAGCGCAGCCTGGCCGAGCATGCGGCAGGACCGTTCTGATGCCCCGCACGCACGATGGCCAGTCGATCGACAGCGGCAGCCACGCATGGCGGCAGCACTGCGAAGCCCGGCATCTGCTGCAGTTGCCGGGCTACCGCTGCATCGACGCGGCGGGCCGCTGGATCACGGTCAGCGCGCGTCGGCACCGCCAGCAGTACCTGGAACGCGTCCTTGCGGCGCGTGGGCAGCAGGAATGCGAGCAGTTGGCCGCGCTGGCACTGCGCCTGTGGATGGCCACCGCGCCCGGAGAACCGGACTGAGACGATAGTAGATGCAAGGTGTTGACTAAAGATGCACACGGGGGCAAGATGGTTGCATCGGCCCCAGCGGCTGCCAGGAGCGTCTCCGTCATGCCCCGTCCCCGACTGCATGCCTTTGAAGGCGAGCAGCTGACCGTGCAGCAGATCCACCAGCGCGTCCCCGTCCTGTCTCAGCGAACCATCCGCGATCACCTGGCCGCCGGGCGTCGTACCCGTGTGGCCATGCTGTGCTTCGATCCGATCGCCGCCGCAGCACGCGGAGGGCGCATGACCCAGCGCATCCTGCGCGCCCGCAGTACTGCCGGCCATGATTCCTGAGCCACCGGCACCTCCGACTTCTTCCAGGAGCAATTACCGCATGATCCCCGCCTCGCTTGACAGTGGCCATCGCATGATCGCCGACACGCTGGCCGCGTTCCGCACCGGTCCGATGCGCAGCAGCGTGGTGCTGCGGCCCGCGCCGCAGGCGCGGCCACCGCTGTACATCGGTATCGCCGGTGGCAGCGGTGCCGGCAAGGACACTCTGGCCAATGGGCTGGCGTCGGCGCTGGCGCTGCCGTGCGCCAGCTTCGCACCGCACCCGTTCGGGCTCAACCGGCGAGAGCCGGACGGCGCCCGAGAACAGGCCATTGATCGGCGCGGCGATGACGTGCATCCGGAACTGCGGCTGCGCTCGCTGTTCGCACGGCTGCCAGCAGGCGGCCTGGTCCCCGACCTCCGCTTCGCCGATGAAGCCCGCGCGATCCGGCGCCACGGTGGTGTGGTGGTCCGCATCAGCCGGCCTGGCCACGCCTGCGATGGCGGCGCAACCGACGAGCCGCTGCTGCCGGCCGAACTGGTCGATATCGAAGTGAACAACGACGGCTCCCCATCCGACCTGGTGCGACGGGCGCTGGACCAGTTGCTGGGCCGCGGTGTGATCTGAACGCGCCGCCGGGGCGTGGTGCTCTCCCGCCCTCGCCCAGATTGCGCCCCATCACCGACGAAAATGCGGTATGGTCGTCCCCCGTCGGTGACGGCACCTGTCGTCACCCTGCATCCCCCAACCCCGTTTGCAAAGAGGAAACATCATGGAGGTCGAACAGTTCACGTCGACGCGCCTGAAGGCCATCGCGTTGTTCAAGTCCCAGCCCAAGGGTGGCAAGGACAACGTGAGCCTGGATGCGATCTTCATCGCGCTGTGCTCGCAGGCCACTGCCGCAACCCCTGCCAGCAGTGCCGGACAGCCGCCCGCCGTGGCACGCCCCGGCCGCCAGCAGCCGCCGGCCCCCTGGTTCACCGAAACGCTGGCGGCACTCAAGGGCAAGGGCGAGTCGGTGACGGTCGCGCGCTTCCTGATGTTCGCCAACCGGTTCCCGGTCAAGCGCATGGACCAGGTCAATGCCGCACGCTGGCTGCGCGACGCTGGTTTCATCCCGCGCAAGACCGGCGGCAATCTGGTCTTCGATCTTTGACCCAACGTCACCTGCAGTCCTGAAGCCCCGGCATCGTCCGGGGCTTTTTCATTTCAACGCCTGCGTGCACCACATGAATGAGTACCTGCCACCCGGCCCGTACTCCCCCTGTACCTGCCCTTCCCCTTGATCTGCACCGGCTCCTGCCCGGTGAGGACAAGGCGTCGTGCAGAACGGAAACATCAGCGGCATGGCGGCCCATTGCACAGCGTCGGCAAGCACGGCAGCGCGCTGCTCACCCGTACTCGCCCTGCGGCTGAACGCCTTCAGCGGATCAGAAACAAAGTAGATGAAAGGTGTTGACGCAATCAGCGGGATGGCAACAGTGGAGATCAATGCCACTGAACACATTTCCCATGAACGCCCTGCCCGACAGCATCCAGACTCTGGCCGAGGTCATCGGCGAATCCGCCGCCCTCACGCTGGTGCGAGCGTGGCCGCCGACCACCTCCAGCGCCACCGGCCGTCACCGCGTCATCGTCTACGTTCCTTCCACGCTACCCGATCAGCACCGCCTGATCGACATCCTCGGCCGCGACGACGCCCAGCGCCTGGTCGCGCACTTCGGCGGCGAACTGTTGTTCCTGGCCTCCTGCTTCGCCGCCGGTGCGCACGAACGCCGCGAGCGGATCGCGCGCGCGGTCGCCAGCGGCATGCCACGCGAGCATGTCGCGCGTGAGTTCGGTGTCTCCCAGACCACCATCAAGCGCGCCCTGCGCGATGCCCGCTGCACGCCGCCGCCCCCGGTTCATCCGGCACTGCTCAAGGGGTACATCCGCGCATGAACGAGGCCGATCTCCTGGCCGGCGTGCCGGACTGGGCCAAGTACCTGGGCGGAACCTCGGGCGTGCTGATCGCGGTCTCGCTGTGGCTGCGCCAGTGGCTGTCGTCGGCCAAGGTCGACCGCACCGCCGATGCAGCCACCAGCAATACCCTGCGCACCCTGCAGGATCAGCTCGCGGCCGAGCGCACCCGCGCCGATGGGCTGATGCACGAGCGAGAGGCGATGGCCCAGGAGATCGGCCAACTGCGTGGTGAAGTCAGTGCCCTGCGTGCCCAGATCGCCCAGCAGAGCGTGCAGATAGACGCGCTGCTGGACCTGGTGCGCAAGCAGCCGGCCGCTGCGGCATGACCGCCGCTGCCGCCAGTGCTCTCGGGGGCGCGAACGTCGCCGCGTTCCTGGACATGCTGGCTGTCTCCGAGGGCACCGACATTCCCGCCCAGCGCACGCGCGATCGTGGCTACGACGTGATCGTCGGTGGCCAGCTGTTCAATGACTACCGCGACCACCCGCGCATCCTGGTGGCACTGCCGCGCTACGGGATCAAGTCCAGCGCCGCCGGCCGCTACCAGTTCCTGCGCAGTACCTGGGACGATCTGCGCGCGCGCCTGCGCCTGCCCGACTTCGGTCCGGTCTCGCAGGACCTCGCTGCGGTCGCCCTGCTCAAGCAATGCGGCGCCTTCGAACTGATCCGTCTCGGGCGCTTCGATGATGCCGTGGTCGCCGCGCGGCGCATCTGGGCATCACTGCCCGGGGCCGGTTACGGGCAGAAGGAACACACGCTGGAGACGCTGCGCGTGGCCTATCGCACCGCCGGTGGGCGCCTGGCATGACGCCGCTTGCACTGCGGTTGCGGATCGGCCTGCTGCTGCTCATCGGCAGCCACGCAGGCTGCGCCTGGCTGGGCTGGACGCTGCGTGACCGCAGCGCCGAACTCGCCCACGCCAACAGCGAGACGGTCCAGCAGGCTGCACGCGCCGACAGCGCGCAGGCCGCGCACCAGCAGGACCTCGCCAATGCCCGGGCCGGCGCCCGCGCCGAATCGCAGCGCCTGGCCACGCAGGCCGAGCGCACCCGCCAGTTCAACGCCCTGCAACGGGACATCGACACCCATGCCAAGACTCCTGGCCGCGATCGCGGCAATGCTGATGCTGAGTTCGTGCGCATCTGGCGCCAAGCCAATGCCGGCGGCGCACTGCCGCGTTGATCTGGCCATCGCGCCGGCGCAACTGCGTGCCGCGCCGGCACTGCCCGACCTCGACGGCGCCGACGACAGTGCACTGCTGCGCAATCACGTGGCGGTTGCAGGCCAGTACCACGCACTGGCCGATCAACTGCACGCCCTGCTGTGCAGCCTCGCCGAGCAGCGCGGCATCACCCTCAACGGCGCAGAACCGCTGAAGCCCGCCGGGTGTGGAAGCACCGCTGCGCGACCCGCCGCGTCCACGCGCTGACCCGGCCACGCCTGCAATGCCGCGCAACGGCAGCGATGGCAACACTGGCCACGCACCTTTTCCATTCAACGCACGAGCTGACATGGCGATCGACTCCTCTCCTCCTCCGCTGGATGCACTGCTTGCCGCCATTGAAGCAGCCATCCATGCGCGCTTCCCGGACTTCGCAACCGTCGAGTTTCATCGCGAGGCCAGCACCGAAGACATGCCGACACCGGCCTGCCTGCTGGCGATGACCCGCTGCGACCGCAGCAGGGACAACACCGATGGCAGCGGCCTGATGCAGTCCCTGCTGCGCTTCGAGGCCCGCGTTGTGTTGCCGACCGCCGCACCCGCTGCGGCACTGCAGCTTCGCAATACCGCCGTTGAACTGGCCACCTGGCTGCATCAGCGCGGCCGCTTTCCCGGCGTGGCCAGCGGCGCGATCGACGTGATCGCCGCATTGCCCGAAGACGCCGCGACGGCGCAACCGGGCCTGCGCAGCTGGATCGTCGAATGGTCGCTGCCAATGGCTCTGGGCAGCAACGCCTGGGAAGAGACCGGCGGCGTGGTGCCGCGCGCCAGCTTCAGCTTCGCGCCGGAGATCGGCCGCGCCCATGAGCTCCGCTACCAGCCGCTGCCGGAGCGCTCGCCATGAGCGCCGAGCACGCGCGGCTGATCGGCAATCTGCTGATGATCGGCGTGGTGCGCGAACTGGATGAAGCGGCAGCGCGCGTGCGCGTCGATGCCGACGGCATGCTCACCGACTGGATTCCCTGGCTGGAGCGCCGCGCGGGGCCGGGCGTACGCAGCTGGTGCGCGCCCGAACCAGGCGAGCAGGTCGTGCTGGCGTGCCCCTATGGCGACCCCGGCCAGGCGCTTGTACTCGGCAGCCTGTACCAGGACCGCTTTCCGCCGTCGGCCGACTCGCGCCTGCGGCAACGCACCGCGTTCGCCGACGGCAGCATCGTCGAATACGACCAGGAAACCACCACGCTGAGCATCAACGTCGGCCGCGGCAAGGTCATCGTCAGCTGTGCAAGCGCGCAGGTGATCGCCAGCGAATCGGTGCTGATCGACACGCCGTCGCTCAAGGCCACCGGCGACCTGGAGGTGACCGGTGCAATCAGCGCCGGCAAGGACATCAGCACCCCCGGCGAGATCAAGGCCGGCGCCATCGGCCTGAAGGCGCACAAGCACACCGCGCAGGGCCCCACCGCACCCACCACACCGGCGCAGGCCTGAGCGGCCACACCTGCAATGCCCTGAGAACCCGCACTCCACGACGATAAAGGCCATGCGAGGAATCGACGCCAACACCGGCAAATCACTGGATGGGCTCGCCCATCTTCACCAGTCCGTGCGTGACATTCTCACCACGCCCCTTGGCTCCCGCGTACTGCGCCGCGAATACGGTTCACGCGTGTTTGAACTGATCGATGCGCCGACCAACCGCTCGCTGCGCATGGACCTGATCGCAGCCACCATCGACGCACTCGCGCGATGGGAACCGCGTCTCCACGTCGAGAACGTCGACGTCTCCCTCCCCGCCCCCGGCGTGATGATCCTGGCAGTGACCGGGATCCACCTGCCGGACGGCGAGGCCATCACCATCGAAGGAATCGAGGTTCGCTAACCGTGGCATCCGGCTCGTTCACCAGTGTCAATCTGTCCCAGCTGCCTGCACCGGCGGTCATCGAAGTGCTCGATTTCGAAGCCATGTTCGACGAATCGCTGACCGCACTGCAGGCCCTGGATCCCACTTTCGACGCGCTGCTGCCGTCGGACCCCGCCTTCAAGATCCTGGAGGTCTGCACCTACCTGCGCCTGCTCGATCGCCAGCGCGTCAACGACGCCGCGCGTGGCGTGATGCTGGCTTATGCCGGTGGCAGCGACCTGGACCACCTCGCCGCGATCTTCGGCGTCGTCCGCCAGGTACTCGACCCGGGCAAACCGCAGGAAGGCGTTCCTCCTCGATATGAAAGCGATGAGGACTTCCGCCGCCGCATCCAGCTGGGCCCGGAAGGATTCAGCGTGGCAGGACCGGAAGGTGCCTATGTGTTCCATGCGCTGAGCGCGGACCCGCGCGTGCTCGACGCCAGTGCGACCAGTCCCGCCCCCGGCGAAGTCGTGGTCTCGGTGCTGTCGCGCGAAGGCGATGGCACCGCTACCCAGGGCCTGCTCGACATCGTCGAGGCGAAGCTGAGCGCGGATGACGTGCGACCGCTGACCGACCACGTGCTGGTGAAGCCGGCAATGATCGTCAACTACACGGTCGACGCCACGCTGTTCACCTTTGCCGGCCCGGATTCGCAGGTCGTGCTTGCCGAAGCGCGCACCCGCCTGGACCGCTACATCAGCGAGTCACATCGTCTCGGCCGCGATGTCACCCGTTCGGGGTTGTTCGCCGCATTGCATGCCGAGGGCGTACAGCGCGTGGAGATCGTCCATCCAGCTGCAGATGTGGTGGTGGACCGCACCCAGGCCACGCACTGCACCGGCGTGACCCTGACCCATGGCGGCACCGATGAATGAGCCGAGCACGCGCCTGATCAACGCGCGCCTGCGCGGCGCGATCGATGGCCGCAACCGCACCTTCCGCCACCCCGGCGGCGCGCTGGCTAGCCTGCAGGCGGTGTACCGCACCGATGCGCAGCGGCGGCAGCCACTGCAGGGCGTCGCCATCGAGGGTGGCCTGGTCACCCTGGCCGCTGCACCAGCGCCCGGCGAGGTCATCGATGGTGACGCCCAGGTGGTGGTGCCCTCGGCGGCCAACCTGCTGCCCGCCAACGCCACCCACGCCGAGCGCGCGCTTGCCCGCGCCATCGTTGCACGTCCGTTGCCGGTGGACATCACCGCGCTGTGGGATGCCGACCGCTGCCCGACCGCACTGCTGCCCTGGCTGGCCTGGGCGCTGTCGGTGGACGAATGGAAGGCCTACTGGCCCGAAGCCGTGAAGCGCGCCCGGGTGCGTGCAGCCATCGCCATCCAGCGCCGCAAGGGCACCGCCGGCAGCGTGCGCGACGTGGTGGCCGCCTTCGGTGGCTCGGTGCTGATCCGCGAGTGGTGGCAGCTGCAGCCCAGGGGCGCGCCGCACACCTTCGAAGCGGTGATGACCATCGCCAACCAGGGCGGCCAGTCGGCCACCGCGATGTTCGTCGAGGACGTCATCGGCGAAATCACCCGGACCAAGCCGGTGCGCTCGCACTTCACCTTTACCCAGGGCATGCAGGCCGACGCCGCCATCGGCGCACTTGCAGCCGCCCACGCCACGGCCTTCCGCCGCCTTCAACTGATCGGAGAGTAACCCCCGCATGCGCTTGAAAATCACCGATGCCGGCTTCGCCAAGCTGGTCAATCCGCCGAACACCGGCACCAACGCCGTGCTGATCACCCAGATCGGCCTGACCTCGACCGCCTTCGTGCCTTCGGCGGGGCTCACCGCGCTGCCCGGCGAGATCAAGCGCGTCGCCACCTTTGGCGGCCAGGCGGTGGGCGATGACACCGTACACGTCACCATCCGTGACGACAGCGCCACCTCCTACACGCTGCGCGGCTTCGGCCTGTACCTGGCCGACGGCACCCTGTTCGCCAGCTACGGCCAGGCGGATCCGATCATGGAGAAGTCGTCCGCGTCGATGCTGCTGCTGGCCACCGACACGCGCTTCAGCGGGATCGACACGACGCAGATCCAGTTCGGCGACGCCGACTTCCTCTATCCGCCGGCCACCACCGAGGTGGTCGGTGTGGTCGAGCTGGCCACCAGCACCGAAGCCGAAGATGCGACCGACACCCAGCGCGCGGTGACCCCGCGTGGCGTACGCGCCTACACCGACAAGCGCTTCGGTGCCAGCGCCCCGACCGCACTGGCGAAGACGCTGCTGTCTGCGGCGAACACCGCGTCGGCGCGCACTGCGCTGGAGCTGAAGAATGCCGCGCTGAAGGACACCGGGCATGGCAACGGCCTGGACGCCGATACCCTGGACGGCAAGCACGCCTCCGAGTTCGCCCTGGCCGGCGACTTCGCCACGGTGGGCCACAAGCATGTGATTGCTGATGTGACCGGGCTGCAGTCGGCACTGGATGGCAAGGCCTCCAGGGGCGGCAACACGTTCACCGACCAGCAGTTCATCAGCGGCACGTATCCGTTGATGGGCTTCGGTGCCGCCGGCGCCGAACAATCCTTCATCGGCGGCTGGGGCAATTCCAGCCTGTGGCGCGTATGGAGCGCAGATCGCAGTGCCAGCAGCGAGATCACCATCAAGCATGGCGATACGCCACGCTGGAATGGCTCGGCAATGTGGCATGCCGGGAACTTCTCGCCTGAAGCGAAGATGGACAAGAGTGGCGGGACGTTCACCGGCGCGGTTTCCATCTTCAACAACTCGCTGCGCCTGTCCGGTTGGGGCAGCACCGCGACCGATGGTGTCGTCTACTTCGGCAACGGCGACAGCTATCTCTTCAAGTCCGGATCCTCGTTCACCTTCCGCAATCTGGAAGGGGCGTACACCGCTACGCTCAATGCAGGCGGAAACATCTGGACCAGCGGCAACTTCGAACCTGCGGGCAAGGTCAACAAGTCCGGCGACACAATGACTGGCGAGTTGAAGAATCTCTCGCACATCACCGCCGGCCCGGCAGCCAGCAACAAAGTTCGCATCACCGTTTCCGGCGACGGTTTCCCGTGCATCATGGGTACCAACCCGGCTGTCGATGCATACGTGCCGATGAACTACTACGGTACGCGGCACAACTTCAACTCCGGGATTTTCGCCAGCGGGCCGTCAATGTTCCGCGCCGCGGGCGATTCCCAGCCAGGCATCCGATTCCACTCGCAGACTCTCAACGGCTTTCCACGTACAACGATTGAAGCCGTCACCGGTGACGGCAGCAGCTTCGCGGAAATGCATGCGATCAGCAACGGCTTCCACTTCTACAACCCCTCGTTGCGCCGTGGCATCCGCATGTCCAACTCTGGACAAGTCACCACTGCGCCGGAGTTTACCAACCCCGCCACCGGCATTACAGGTTTTGGCTTCACTTCGGAGGGCTCATTCGGCGGCGGATTCGGCATGCTGGACAACTCGATCCAGGGTGGATGGTGGATGGCCGCCGGCACCATGCAGTGGGGCATCAGCACCTATCCGAGCAGCATGGGTGCCGCAATGATCCTTGGCGGAAACGGCGTGCTTACCACAACGGGGGGATACGACTTCGGCTCCTCGCGCAAACTGAAAGACATCGACGGCGTGCAGCCATACGGACTCGCTGCGGTTGAACGCATGGAACTGGCCGCCGGCCACTACAAGCCGGAGTACAACGACGACGGTCGTCGCCGTCTGTTCTTCGTCGCCGAGCAGCTGGCCGAACTGGTGCCGGAAGCGGTCGACCTGGAAGGCGTAGAGTTCCAAGGTGAGCGCGTGGCATCGGTCAAGCTCGACCAGCTGCTGCCGGTGATGGCCAAGGCCATCCAGGAGCTGGCCGCCGAAGTTCGCGCGCTGAAGGCGGAGCGTTGACATGGCCAGTGGCTATCGCTCCGCGGGCATGGATTTCGATGACCTGTTCGATCCCTATGTAGAAGGTCCGCTGGCCCAGGATTCGGGCCGCCGTATCGGCGGCACCGACCTCAGCCGCCGATACGCACACATCCAGTACGGCAGCAAGCGTGCCGATGTCGGCCATCGCATCAACGGCATGGACGTATCCAACCTGTGGGCGGCCCGCGGCAGCGCCACCTACAGGCTGCCGTTCCATGGCAAGGGCTACTCGGCAAGCAATGGCGCCAAGACCAACTCCACCGGGTCGGTGTCGGCTACCGTCTCGATCCTGATCTATGCCGACGGCACCTATGCCATCCGCACGGGCGTCGCCGGTGGCGGCAATGGAGGCAGCTCAGTAGCAGCGTCGGGCCAGTGGCTTCCGGCAGGTGCAAGCGTTTCCGAGTACGAAGTGCAGATCACCGGCTCCTCGCCCGCCAAAGCTTCCTTCAGCACGAGTGCTCCCTCGTTCGTGCCGGCATCGGCGGCACCGTCGGCAGGCGTGTCGATCAGCGTCCCCGCCAGGTCCGCCAGCTACGAATCGGACAGCGTCAGCATTTCCGTCGCGCTGCGTCGTGCCGGCGGCAACGCGCAGGTCTCCACCTTCACCGCCAGCGTCAGCGCCTCCGGCTGGGTCTGATCGATCAGCGGGCCACCGCTGCAATTATCGCGACCGCCACATTCTCCGAACATTACCCCGTCGCCTGCACAAGCCGGCACACACCCACACCGAGGAAGAACCCCGAATGACCGAATTTCTCCATGGCGTACAGGTCGTCAACATCGATACCGGTGCCCGATCGATTGCCATCGCCTCCAGCAGCGTGATCGGCATCGTCGGCACCGCGCCGCTGGCCGACACCGAAGCGTTCCCCATCAACACGCCTGTCCTGGTGACCTCGCCGTCGCAGGCCGCCAAGCTGTCGGCCAAGACCGGCACTGAAGCCGGCACGCTGCCCGGTGCGCTCGACGCGATCTTCGACCAGTCCAGTGCCGTCGTCGTCGTCATCCGCGTCGAGAACGGTGCCAATGAAAGCGCCACCCTGGCCAACGTACTGGGCGGCGTGAACGCGCAGACCGGCGCCTACGAAGGCGTGCATGCACTGCTGGCCGCCAAGTCCATCGTCGGCGTCAAGCCGCGCATCCTGGTCGCACCCGGCTTCACCCACGTGCACCCGGCCGACCCGGCCAAGCCGGAGGCCGTGCTGGCCAACCCGGTCGTAGCCGAGCTGCTCGGCATTGCCGACAAGCTGCGCGCGGTGATCATCAAGGATGGCCCGAACAGCAACGACGACGCGGCCAAGAGCACCACCGCCCTGACCGGCTCCAAGCGCGTCTACGTGGTCGACCCGGCACTGCTGGTGCAGTCCGGCGATGCCATCGTCAGCCGCTATGCCTCCGCTGCCGTGGCCGGTGCCATCGCACGCAGCGACAACGAACGCGGCTGGTGGGCGTCGCCGTCGAACCTGGAACTCAACGGCGTGGTCGGCACCGCGCGTGCGATCGACTTCGGCCTGTCCGATGCCACCAGCCGCGCCAACCTGCTGAACCAGGCCAACGTGGCCACGGTCATCCGCGAAGGGGGCTTCCGCCTGTGGGGCAACCGCACCACCAGCATCGATCCGAAGTGGCAGTTCCTGTGCGTGGTGCGCACCGCCGACATCATCGCCGACAGCCTGGAAGCTGCCCACCTGTGGGCCGTCGACCGCGGCATCAGCAAGACCTACGTCGATGACGTGCGCGAGGGCGTCAATGCCTTCCTGCGCGGCCTGAAGACCCAGGGCGCGATCCTCGGCGGCAACTGCTGGATCGACCCCGAACTGAACGCAGCGGACAGCGTGGCCCAGGGCCGCTTCTACTGGGACTTCGACTTCACCCCGACCTACCCGGGTGAGCAGCTGACCTTCCGCATGCACATGAACAACAACTACGTCTCGGAGATCTTCTAAGCATGGCGCGCAAGATCCGCAAAAACTTCAACTTCTACGTCGACGGCAAGGGTTATGCCGGCAGCGTGATGTCCTTCACCGCCCCCAAGCTGTCGCTGAAGACCGAGGACTTCCAGGCCGGCGGGATGCTCGCCCCGACCGAGATCGTGCTCGGCCACGAAAAGCTGACCGCCGATGTCGAGTTCGCCTCCGACGACGCGGAGATCATGAGCAAGTTCCACGTCATCGAAAGCAAGGAATACGGCTTCACCGCCCGTGAAGCCCTGGAAGGCGATGACGGCGAAGTGACCCAGGTCGTGCACAACATGCGCGGCAAGGTGAAGCTGCTGGACCGCGGCGAAACCAAGGTTGGCGAGAAGGGCACGATCAAGGTCAACCTCGCGCTGAGCTACTACAAGCTGACCCATGGCGCCCAGGTCGTGCAGGAGATCGACGTGGTCAACATGATCGCGCGCCAGGGTGGCGTGGACGTGCTGGCCGGCATCCGCGGCGCACTGGGCATCTGAACCCTCGCCGCATTGAAGAACCCGGGGGCGCCTCGCGCCCCCGCATCCATCGCACCGCATCCATCGCACCGCATCGCATTCCAGGAACGCATCCATGTCCAGCAAAACCAAGACCCCCACCGACACCGTCATCGAGCGCGATGGTTTCGCCGAGATCACCCTCACCCGCCCGCGCCAGGTCAACGGCATGGAAACTGCCGTGCTGCGCATGCGCGAGCCGACCGTGGAAGACATGGAGCGCTACCAGGACGACAAGGGCAGCGATGCACAGCGCGAAGTGCGGATGATCGCCAACCTGTGCGAGATCTCGCCGGAAGACGTGCGCAAGATGCCGTTGCGCGACTACGCCCGACTGCAGGCAGGCGTGGCGCTTTTTACCACCTGACCCTGCCGCAGATCAGGCAGGGAGCGCTCGCCCTGGCCGGGCATACCGGCTGGGGCCTGCGCGAGATCATGACGCTGCGGGTGTCGAAGTTCATCTGGTGGATTCAGGGGTTGCCGGTACATGGCCAATAACGTTCAAACGACAACGATCACGATCGGCGGCGAGGTGTCCAAATCACTGAAGGACGCCTTCTCCTTTGCCAACGACGGTATCAAGCGCCTCGGCACCGAGGTGACCCTGCTGGATCGCAGGCTCGCGCGCATGAGTACGACCAGCAAGGAGTACGCCCGCATGCGTACCCAGGTCGATGCTCTGCGTGCCTCGCAGGTGGCGCTGGAGAGCATCGAAGCAAAGCGCGACGCCAACCTGGAGAAGCGCGGGAAGCTCGGCTCGGCATTTGGCGAGGCACGCGGCACGCTTGGCACGGCCGTTACCGCGCTGGCCAAGCCGGTCGAAAACGCCTCCGGCTTCGCCCGCCAGAACCAGCAGATCGGCGTGGCAGCCAACCTCAGCCGCGCCCAGGTCAGCGCACTGGGGCAGGCCATCCTGGAACAGTCGCGTGCAACCAACCAGGGCGCCGACGCGCTGCAGCGCTCGATCAGGCTGATGATCGACGCCGGCATGGATGCGCAGGCGGCCCAGGCCAGCCTCGGTGCTGTCGGGCGGACCACCACCGTCACGGGTGCCAGCATCGATGATGTGGCCCAAGCCGCGGCCGCCCTGCAGCAGTCGTTCGATATCGATCCCTCGCGCATGCAGAACGCGCTGGACGTGCTGGTGGTGAACAGCCAGCAGGGCAGCCTGGGCCTGAAGGACATGGCCCAGGTGCTGCCGGTGCTGGGTTCCTCGTTCGAGGCGATGAAGCTGCAGGGCACATCGGCGGCGGCTACGCTGGGTGCGGCACTGGAAGCCACGCTGGACTCGGCAGGCGGCGCCGACAAGGCCGCCAGCAACATGAAGAGCTTCATGTCCGAGGTGCTCTCGCCGGACATTCAGGAGAAGGCCAAGAAGAGCCTGAGGCTGGATCTGCGCAAGATCATCGGCGATGCACAGACCAGCGGCGGCAATCCCTTCGATGCTGCGATGCAGGGGATCATCCAGGCCACCGCGGGCGACCAGAAAAAGATCGGCGCACTGTTCAGCGATGCCCAGGCGAAGAACTTCGTCCAGCCGATGATCGAGAACTGGGACACCTACGTGCGTGTCCGCGACAAGGCGCTGAATGGATCGGCGGGCACCACCGATGCAGCCTATGCCGATGCGATGCAGACCGACCCGCAGAAGATCGAGGGCGCCAAGATCGCCGTGGACAACCTGTCCAAGGCCTTCGGTGCCGCGCTGCTGCCGGCGGTGGGCGAGGCCGCGGTCAAGCTCACCGAACTGCTGAACGGGGTCACCTCGTTCGTGCAGGAAAACCCGAAGCTGATCGCCAACACCACGCAGATCGTGGTCGGCATGCTGGGCATGCGCACCGCGGTGCTCGGCGCCCGCTACGCCTGGACCTTCCTGCAGGGCCCGATCCTGGCTGCGCAGAAGGCCTTCGAGCTGTTCCGTGGCGGCAGCCTGCTGGCCCAGTTGGGACGCTTCGGGCCGATGGCGATGCGCCTGGCGTCGGGCTTCCGCATCGTCGCAACTGCCGTGGCCGCCATCGGTGGCGGGCCGATAACGATCGCCATCGCAGCGATCACCGCAGGCGCCATCCTGGTGCGCAAATACTGGGAGCCGATCAAGGCATTCCTCGGAGGACTCTGGCAGGGGGTGAGCGACTCCGCCGGTGCCGCGATGGGCGAGATCATGGCCGCTGTCGAGCCACTGCGCCCGGTTTGGGAGGCAATGGGCGAAGTGTTCAGCCGGGTATGGAACTGGATCAGCCAGCTGATCGCACCGGTCGAGTACAGCGGCGACGCGCTCTCGCGTGTTGGCGAAGTGGGCCGCTTCGTCGGCACCCTGCTGTTTGAAAGTTTCCGCATGGCAATCGCTGCCGTCGGCAACATCATCCAGACCATCGTATTCCTCAATGATGCAGCGATGTCCCTGGGCGAAACCATTGGTACCGCGCTGATCGGCAGATGGGATTCGATGAAGGAGACTGCCCGCGCCGCGATCAACGTGGTGATGGATGCACTGAAGCCCCTGCTGGAGCTGATCGATGGTCCGCTGGGTGATCTGGGAGGGCTTGTCGGCAAGGGTCTGGACGTTGCATCAGGCTTCCTGGGGCAGTTCAAGGAAGGCGCAGTCGATGGCATGAAGAGCATCGGCAACGGTGTGGTTGGATACAGCAACATGCGCGCCCAGGGCCGAGGCGGCCTGAACGATGCGTTGTATACCGGTGTTGCGGTGGCAATGGGTGACAGGCCCGCCGTCCGAGAGCAGGAGGACAGCCTGCGCCGCGCAATGCAGGGCCGTCCGGCACCGGACATGCCCGCGCCCACTCCACGCGGCGTCACCACCGTGCAGCAACAACAGACCAACAACATCACCATCCACCAGCAACCAGGTGAATCCAGCGAATCCGTAGCACGTCGCACCGCCGACGAACTGCAGCGTCGCAACGCGGTTGCCGCCCGTGGTGGCCTTGCAGACAGGAATTGAGCATGAAGCGCGAGTTCGTAACCGGCACAGTGGACAAGCTGCTGTCGCAGTTCAAAGCCAACGATTCCGGCAACGCTCCGGTGCTACTGATGCTGGGGGGCTTCAAGTTCAGCCTCAACACCGCCGTGTTCCAGGACATCCAGCAGAGCAACGAGTATGGCTGGGCAGCGCAGGAACGCATCGGCCAGATGGCTGCGCTGCAGTACACCGGGCCCGGCAAGGCCAGCATGACGCTGCCTGGCGTCATCCACTATGCGTTCCGCGGTGCCGGCAATGAGCTCTCGCAGCTGCGCAAGCTGGCCGCGCAGGGCAAGCCACAGCGGTTGCTGACCGGCAAGGGCGGGAACCTGGGGCTGTGGGTCATCGACAAGATCGACGCCACCGCCTCCGGTTTCACTGCCGATGCCGGAATCCAACGGCACGAATTCACCCTCTCCCTGCGGAAGCACAGTGATGGCACGAACGTATAACACCCGCGACGGCGACGTCGTCGACCGCATCGCATACACGCACTATGGCGAACAATCACCGGCCATCCTGCGCGCGGTATTCGACGCCAACCCGGGCCTTGCCGCACGCGGCGCGGTACTGCCCGCAGGCATGGCGATCACCCTGCCGGACGTGCAGCGCCCGGCCAACGAACGCAAGGGAGTGGCCCTGTGGGACTGAACATCACACCGGCATTCCGCGTGGTGGCCAACAACCAGGACATCACCGATACCATCAGGTCGCGCTTCAAGTCGCTGCGGATCACCGACGAGACCGACAACAACTCGGACATGCTGGAACTGCAGCTGGCCGACCACGATCCTTCCGATCCGATCCAGCTGCCGCCGGCAGGCGCGGAGCTGGAAGCCTTCATCGGCTACGACGGTGACGTGCGGCGCATGGGCCTGTACATCTGCGACGAGGTGGAGATTTCCGGCTACCCGGGCAGCATGACCCTGCGCGCCCGCGCGGCGCCGTTCGAGGCCAGCAAGGGCGGCAAGAACGATCTGCAGACGCAGAAGACGCGCACCTGGAAGAAGGGCACGACCATCGGCGGCATGGTGCAACGCATGGCCGGCGAACACGGAATGGAGGCTGCCGTGAGCGGGTCGCTTGCATCGATCGCGCTGCCGCTGACGGTGCAGTCGCAGGAGTCGGACATGAACCTGCTGCTGCGCCTGGCCAAGCAGCATGACGCCATCGCCAAGCCGGGCGGCGGCCGCCTGATGTTCGTCAAACGAGGTGAATCCACCAGTGCCAGCGGTGAGCGCATTCCCGACGTCACCCTGACCCCGGCCGATGGCAGTGGCTACAAGGTGAGCATCGTCTCGCGCGAGAAGACCGGCACCACCATCGCCTACTATCGCGATGTACGCGGTGCCACGCGCCAGGAAGTGAAGCTGGGCAGCGGTGAACCGATCGTACGCCTGCGCATGGCCTACGCCGACCGCGAAGCCGCCGAAGCTGCAGCGCGTGCCAAGCACCAGGAACAGGCCCGGCAGACGCGTACGCTGAGCTACACGTTGCCCGGCCGCGAGACGCTGATGGCCGAAGCCACGGTGGTGATGCAGGGCTTCCGCGATGGCGTGGATGGGCAGTGGCTGGTCAAGCGTGCCGAGCACAACATCAGCCACGACGGCTACGTGACCAGCATCGAGTGCGAACAACCCAACAGCGCCGAAGCAGTGAAGGCGGCCCGCAGTGCTGCCGCCACCGAAGGCAAGCAGGTCGGCAGCGAGGTGTAGATCCACGCGGGCGTGGATGCTTTTCGCGCATCAACTCACGTACTGCGCAACCCCGTTCCCGAACGACCAGTTCTCCTTTTTCACTTCCACCAGGTTGATGAACACATCCTCGCGGCGGATGCCCACCGCTGCATGCAGGCCCTCGGCGATGCCGGCATACAATGCCTTCTTCTGCTCCAGCGTGCGCCCTTCGTTCCAGGTGATCTGGATGCAGATGAAATCGTCAGTGCGGTCCACGCCCAGGTAGCTGGCGTCGTAGATCAGCGTGCCGGGCTCGTGTTCCTGGAAGATCTGGAAGCGATCGTTTTCCGGCACGCCCACCGCGCGCATGGCCTGGTAGATGGTTTCGCCGACACGTTGCAGGTAGTCGGCGGATTTACCTTTGCGAAGATCGATGCGGGCGAGCGGCATGGTGGCACTCCGGGGAATGGGGGCGCGGCAGTGCCTCGAGAGTACGCCGGCCGGGAACCACGGAACAGCACATGGATGGAATCCTCTGCCCGCATCGGTGAAGTGCGTCCCCGAGCGCTTCGCGCGGTGGCGGGAGCCGGAGAGTCGCGCTGTCAACGATGCCGCTGCACGATGCTGGAAAGCCGCGCTGATGGTCAGGCAACAAAAAAGCCTCCATTCCTGGAGGCTTCTTTCGTTCTGCAACATGGTGGGCGGTACAGGGATCGAACCTGTGACCCTTGCCGTGTGAAGGCAATGCTCTACCGCTGAGCTAACCGCCCGGTGTGTTGCTGAGCCGCTCATTATAGGGGCTTTTCAGAGGCCGTCAACACTTTTTCACATTCGTGTTCACGGGTGTTTCGAAGGCCGCCGCCGGGCATCGCCCGGCGCTACCTCACATCGTGTGGGTCGGCTTGTCCGAGCTGGTCAGGCCGGCCAGCAGCGTCTCGATCTTGTGGCGCACGCCCTCGCCTTCTGCGCCATCCGCCAGCTGTACGCCGATACCGGCGGTGCGGTTGCCCTGCGCGCCGGCCGGGGTCACCCAGATCACCTTGCCCGCCACCGGCAGGCGCTCGCTGGAATCGGGCAGGGTCAGCAACAGGAACACCTCGTCACCGAGGAAGTAACGCTTGGGCGTGGGCACGAAGATGCCGCCGTTCTTCACGAACGGCATGTACGCGCTGTACAGCGCGGCTTTGTCCTTCACAGCCAGGGACAGGATGCCCTGGCGGGCGTTGCTGGCAATCATCGATTTCCCCTTGCGGCAGGCCGCTCGTTCACCTTGTTCCAGGCCAGCAGCAACTCGACCACCGCAAGGTCTGCACGCACCGTGGTGCGCAGCAGGTCGCGGGTGCGGTTGGCCGCATCGAACCAGGCTGCAAGCTTGTGCAATCGCTCCGGCGTGGTCAAGGCATCGGTGCTGGCCTGGGCCAGCGCCAGGTCGGCGGCAAAGCGCAGGCGCAACGCCGCGTTGTCATCGCCACACCACTTCTGCGCCAGTTCCACTGCGCCGGTCTTGCCAGCCGCCAGCTGTTCCAGCTCGCGGCCTACTTCACGGCGCAGGCTCAGGCCATCCTCGCGCAGCCAGTTGTCGGCCTGGCCGGGATGCCCGCGCGCGGCCTCCAGCGCTTCGCGCGCCGATGCCTCGCTGTGTCCCTGCTGCTGCAACCAGTCCAGCGCTTCGTGCTGCGGCGGCAGCTTGAATTCCAGGCGCTGGCAGCGACTGCGGATGGTCTGCGGCAGGCGTGCCGGGTCGCTGCTGATCAGCCACAGGTAACGGCCCGGCTGCGGCTCTTCCAGGGTTTTCAGCAGCGCGTTGGCGGCCGAGCGGTTGATCGCATCGGCCGGGTCGACGATCACCACCTGTGCCACGCCGTACTGCGGGGTCAGCGCCAGCGTGTCGGTGATCTCGCGCACCTGTTCGATGACGATCTCGGTACGCAGCTTGTCGCCGCTCTTGTTCGGAATGAAGCTGACCAGCTGCAGGTCCGGATGCGTGCCGGCCGCGATCAGCTGGCGCGTGCGCGTGGCATGCGCCGCGTCGCCACGTGCCAGCACATGGTCGGCCAATCCCAGCGCCACCTCACGCTTGCCCAGCCCGGCCGGCCCGCAGATCAGCAGGCCATGACCGAGGCGACCGGCATCCAGCGCGGCCACGGTCTGGTCGAACGCGCGCTGCTGCCAGGGCGAGAACGTGCTCATGCGCCCTCCCCGTCCTGCAGCCAGCGCTCGACAGATGCGACCACATCAGCGGCCACGCGCGCCTGCTCCTGCCCCGCATCGATCAACGCAAAGCGCTGCGGATCCTGCTGTGCACGGCGACGGAACACTTCGCGCACGCGCTGGAAGAAATCGTCCTGCTCGCTCTCGATGCGGTCCGGCCACAGGTCGCGCCCGTTGGCGCGCGCGCGGCCGACGGCGACGTCCACATCCAGCAGCAGGGTCAGGCCCGGCAGCAGGCCGACTGCGCGGCGCTCCAGGTCGGCAATCCAGTGCGGATCGAGGCCACGGCCACCGCCCTGGTAGGCATAGCTGGAATCGGTGAAGCGATCACTCAACACATAGGCACCGCGCTGCAGTGCCGGCTGGATCACCTCGCGTACATGCTGTGCGCGCGCGGCGAACACCAGCAGCAGCTCGGCCTCGGCGCTGAGCGGCTCGGCGGCGATCTCGGCATCGGGCTTCAACACCAGGCCGCGGATGCGCTCGGCCAGCGGCGTACCGCCGGGCTCGCGGGTCAGCACGACGTCATGACCATGGCTGCGCAGGCAATCACGGATGGCGTTGATGGCGGTGGTCTTGCCCGCGCCCTCGCCGCCTTCCAGGCTGACGAAACGGGGGTGGCGAAGCAGCGCGGGACTCATTGCGCCGGGGTCTCCTGGGTACGTTGCTGGCGCAGCTGCTGCAGGTAGCGGGCTACGGCGGCGTTGTGCTGGTCCAGGCTGGGCGAGAACACGTGCGCGCCGCTGCCATCGCCGACGGCGACGAAGTACAGCGCGTCGCCCGCAGCGGGTTGCGCGGCGGCCATCAGCGCGTCGCGGCTGGGCATGGCGATCGGGGTCGGGGTCAGGCCGGCACGGGTATAGGTGTTGTACGGCGTATCGGTCGTCAGGTCGCGACGGCGGATGTTGCCGTCATACGCCGTACCGAGGCCGTAGATCACGGTTGGATCGGTCTGCAGGCGCATGCCGATCTTCAGGCGGCGCATGAACACGCCGGCAATCTGCGGGCGCTCGCTGGCCAGCGCGGTTTCCTTCTCGATGATCGAGGCCAGCGTCAGCAGTTCGTAAGGCGTGTTGATCGGCAGGTCCGGTGCGCGGCTTTCCCAGGCTTCCTCCAGCGCCTTTTCCATCGCGGCATGGGCGCGCTTGAGCACGTCCAGATCACTGTCGCCGCGCTGGTAGACGTAGGTCTCCGGCAGGAAGCGGCCTTCCGGATGCTGGCCGCCGAAGCCGAGGCGCTGCATCAGCGCGGCGTCATCGAGCGTGTCGGTGGTATGCAGCAGCGGCTCGGCACGCTTCAGCGCGGCGCGCAGCTGGCGGATATTCCAGCCCTCGACGATCGTGACGCGGTGCTGCAGCACCTTGCCGGCGCGCATCCGCAGCAGCAGCTCGCGCGGGGTCAGGTTGCCGCTCAGTGCGTATTCGCCCACCTTCAGCTTGCCGGCCGCATCGAGCTGGCGCGCCAGCAACTGCCATTGCGCATCCTGGCCTTCGTCCACGCCGGCCTCGCGCAGCTTGCGCAGCACGCTGTTCATGCCATCGCCGCTGGCGATGACCACACTGTCGGCGGTCGGGGTGATCCGCGCGTCGGCGAACTGGGTCTGCTGGTAGAAGAACCACGCGCCCGCACCGGCCACGACGGCGGCCAGCACCACCACCAGGGTTACCACGAACAGACACCCGCGCTTGGCTCCCGCCATGGACTACCTCTGAACTCGATTCCGTCGTGCAGGATACCGTGCCGGTGATGTGGGGTCATGACCGGCGCCTGTGCCCGTGCCGACCAAGCTCGGCACCCACCAGAACAATGACACCCGCCGGCACTACCCCTGCTGGCCGAGCGCGCGCAGCAGGCCCCTCGCCTTGGCGCGAGTCTCGTCCAGTTCCTTGTCCGGGTCCGAATCGACCACGATGCCGGCGCCGGTGCGGAAGCTGACCTCGTGGCCATCCACTTCGGCGGTGCGGATCAGGATGTTCAGGTCCAGGTCGCCATCGCGGTTCAGCCAGCCGAACGCGCCGGTATAGGCGCCGCGCGGCACCTGCTCCAGCTCGCTGATGATCTGCATGCAGCGCACCTTCGGGCAGCCGGTGATGGTACCGCCGGGGAAGGTCGCAGCGATCACCTCGCCAGGGGTGACCTCCGGGCGCAGATGGCCGCTGACGTTGCTGACAATGTGGTGCACATGCGCGTAGCTCTCCACGGTCATCAGCTCATCGACCACCACGGTGCCGGGCAGGCAGATGCGGCCCAGGTCGTTGCGCTCCAGATCGATCAGCATCACGTGCTCGGCGCGCTCCTTGGGATGCCCGACCAGCTCCTGGATGCGCGCGGCGTCATCGTCGCCCTCGAAGCGCGGCCGTGTACCGGCAATCGGCCGGGTCTGCGCATGGCCGGCATGCACGGAGACCAGCCGTTCCGGCGAAGAACTGACCACGTGGCGGCCCTGCGCGCTGAACAGGCCGGCGAACGGTGCCGGATTGGCGCGGCGCAGCTGGGCGTACAGCGCCTGGGGGCTGACCGGTGCGGCAAAACGGGCGCTCCAGCGCCGCGACAGGTTCACCTGGAACACGTCCCCGGCACGCAGGTAGTCGATCACCCGGCGCACGCCGTCGGTGAAGCGCTGCGGCGCGTCCTCGCCGACCGTTTGCGGCGGCTGCCAGTCCTGCCCCGGCTCTGGCAGCGCCTGCCCTGCCAGCGCCACCAGCGTCGCCAGCAGCGCCTGCTCGCCGGCTTCGGCGATGACGAAGCTGGCGTCGTTGTGATGGTCGTGCAGCACGGCAGCCGGGCAACGCAGCGCCACGGCAGTCGGCCCGCCATCGTCACGTGCGCGCGCCGGCAACACCGGTTCGATCTGGCTGGCAACTTCGTAGTCCAGCATCAGCGCCCAGCCGCCGCGGAACGGCAGGCTGTGGCTGCCGTCATGTGGCAGGCGTTCGGCCTGCCAGGCCCGATCCAGCGCCTGCAGGAAGCTGCCGGGCTGCACAGCGCCGTGCAGGTCGCGCACCTGGCCGTCAGCGTCCAGCCGCAGGCCATCGCCCTGTGTGGCCAGCAGCAGGCTCCAGCGGCCCTGGGCAGTGCCCGAGGCGGTGGATTCCATCAGCAGCGGGAAGCGCGACGGATCGTGCTGCTGCAGGGCCAGCAGGTCGATCGGATTCGGCAGCGGGTGGATCAGCGGTGCGTGGGTCATGGTGGCCAGTTCGGGGGGCAGATGCACGGAAGCCGCCTTGCGGCGGCTCCGTGGTGCACGGCGTTGATCCGTTTGGCGGATTGCCGATGGGTCGCGTCGCGACGATGCCGGTCAGACGCGCTTGAAGATCAGCGTGCCGTTGGTGCCACCGAAGCCGAAGCCGTTGGACATCACCACGTCCACCTTGGCCTGGCGTGCTTCATTGGGCACGTAGTCCAGGTCGCACCCTTCGCCCGGCTGTTCCAGGTTGATGGTCGGCGGAATGATGTTGTCCTGCAGCGCCATCACCGAGAAGATCGCTTCCACGCCGCCGGCCGCGCCGAGCAGGTGGCCGGTCATCGACTTGGTGGAGCTGACCATCATCTTGTAGGCGTGGTCACCGAAGGCGGTCTTCATCGCCATCGTTTCGCCGAGGTCGCCCAGCGGCGTGGAGGTGCCATGCGCGTTGAGGTAACCGACCTGTTCGGGGGTCACGCCGGCGTCCTTCATCGCCATGACCATGCAGCGCGCGGCGCCTTCGCCGTTCTCGCTCGGTGCGGTCATGTGGTACGCGTCGGAACTGGCGCCGAAACCGGCCAGTTCGCAATAGATCTTCGCGCCGCGTGCCTTGGCGTGCTCGTATTCTTCCAGGATCAGGATGCCCGCACCGTCGCCCAGCACGAAGCCGTCACGGTCCTTGTCCCACGGGCGCGAAGCCTGTTCCGGGGCGTCGTTGCGGGTGCTCATGGCCTTCATCGCGCAGAAGCCGCCGAGCGCGGTCGGCGACGAGCCACGCTCGGCACCACCGACCACCATCACGTCGGCATCGCCGTACTGGATCATGCGCATCGCGGTGCCGATCGAATGGTTCGAGGTCGCGCACGCCGACACCGCCGAGAACGACGGGCCCTTCAGGCCGGTGATGATGCTCAGCTGGCCCGGCAGCATGTTGATGATGGTCTTGGGCACGTAGAAGGGCGAGATCTTCTTGCCCTCGTGGAACTCGATGGTCTGCTCTTCAATGCCGAGCAGGCCGCCGATGCCGGCGCCGACGATGGCACCGATGCGCTCGGCATTGGCGTCGGTGATCTCCAGGCCCGAGTCATGCAGGGCCATGAACGAGGCACCGAGGCCGTAATGGATGAACGGGTCCATCTTCTTGGCATCCTTGCCGCTGACCCGGAATTTGCCGAACAGTTCGTTGTCGGCGGTGATGTCGAATCCCTTGACCTCACCTGCAATCTTGGTGGTGAACCGATCCACGTAGGCATCAGCAACGTTGGTCAGCGGACCGATGCCCGAACGGCCGTGGGTGATGCCTTCCCAGCTGCTGGCCAGATCATTGCCCAACGGCGAGACGATACCCAGGCCGGTTACGACGACGCGACGTTTCATTGCTGTTTCTCCTGACCCGGATGGTTTCTACGGGTAACTCGGTTTGCTTCGATGTGATGCCCAAACACACGGGGCCGCAACTGCGGCCCCATGGGGTGCGGTGCGCGGCGAGGATGAGTTCGCACGCGCACTGCCGTCTGACATCAGGCCTTGACGTGGGCCTTGACGTAGTCGATGGCGGCCTGCACGGTGCTGATCTTCTCGGCTTCTTCGTCCGGGATCTCGCACTCGAATTCTTCTTCCAGGGCCATCACCAGCTCGACGGTGTCCAGCGAGTCAGCGCCCAGGTCATCGACGAACGATGCGCTGTTGGTGACTTCTTCTTCCTTGACGCCAAGCTGTTCGACGACGATTTTCTTGACGCGTTCTTCGATGGTGCTCATGGGATCTCGCTCCAGATGGAGTTGTGGTTCAAAAGTGGTCGCCATCAAAGGCGATGGCCGTGGGATAGTGTAGTGGAAACCGGCGCGGCCTTGCATCGCAGCAAAAACCTCAGCAGATCAACCACTTGCGGCGCAATCCCTGCGCCCCTTGCTTACGGCATGTACATGCCGCCGTTCACATGGAGGGTTTCGCCGGTGATGTAACCGGCAGCCGGACTGGCCAGGAAGGCCACCGCATGGGCGATGTCCTCCGGCGAACCCAGGCGTTCAAGGGCGATGTCGTTGATCAGCGCGGTGCGCGCTTCTTCCGGCAACGCCTTGGTCATGTCGGTATCGATGAAGCCGGGCGCGACCACATTGACGGTGACACCGCGCGAACCGATTTCCTTGGCCAGCGACTTGCTGAAGCCGATGATGCCGGCCTTGGCGGCCGCGTAGTTGGCCTGGCCGGCATTGCCGGTCACGCCCACCACCGAGGCGATGTTGATGATGCGGCCCTTGCGCGCCTTCATCATGCCGCGCATGACCGCCTTGCTGGTACGGAACACGCTGGTCAGGTTGGTGTCGATGATCGACGCCCAGTCCTCGTCCTTCATGCGCATCAGCAGGTTGTCGCGGGTGATGCCGGCGTTGTTGACCAGGATCGAGATCGCGCCGAATTCCTTGGCGATGCCGTCCAGCACGCTGTCCAGCGCGGTGGCGTCGGTCACGTTCAGCGCGCGGCCGTGGCCACCGTGGGCCGCCAGGCGCTCGCCGATCGCGGCAGCGCCCGATTCGGTGGTGGCGGTGCCGATCACGGTGGCGCCCTGGGCGGCCAGCAGATCGGCGATGGCGGCACCAATGCCACGGCTGGCGCCGGTGACCAGTGCGATTTCACCCTGCAGGGGCTTGCTCATGATGTTTTCCTCAGACGGGGGCAGCCGCCGAACCCGCGCCGCGTGCAGCGGCCACCGGTACGGTCGGCTGGAACAAGGGGGTCAGGCCGACCATGCCTCGCGGGCGGTTTCGAAATCGCCCGGCGTTGCCAGCGAGCGGCCGTCGATGGTCTTGTCGATGCGCTTGACCAGGCCGGTCAGCACCTTGCCCGGGCCGCACTCGGCGATCTGGGTGATGCCACGGGCGGCCAGCGCCTGCACGCAACCGGTCCACTGCACCGGTTGGTACAGCTGCTGCACCAGCGCGGTACGGATCGCGTCGATACCGTCATGCACTTGGGCATCGACGTTCTGCACCACCGGCAGCTGCGGCACCTGCCACGACAGGCCGGCCATCACTTCGGCCAAGCGGTTGGCGGCTTCGCGCATCAGCGGGGTGTGCGAGGGCACGCTCACGGCCAGCTTGACCGCCTTGCGCACGCCCTTCTCGGCCAGCAGCGCCAGTGCGCGGTCGACCGCGTCGGCGTCGCCACCGATCACGATCTGGCCCGGCGAGTTGAAGTTGGCCGGCACCACCACCTGGCTGCCTGCGGCTTCGGCGCAGACGTCGAGCACCAGCTGGTCTTCGGCGCCCAGCACGGCAGCCATGGCGCCGACACCGGCCGGCGCGGCTTCCTGCATCAACTGGCCGCGCAGGCGCACCAGGTGGGCGCCGTCATGCAGGCTCAGTGCGCCGGCAGCGACCAGCGCGGTGTACTCGCCGAGGCTGTGGCCAGCCAGCACCGACGGGCGCGGACCGCCCACAGCGTTCCAGGCGCGCCACACGCCGATGCTCGCGGCCAGCAGGGCCGGCTGGGTGTATTCGGTACGGTTGAGCATTTCCTCCGGGCCACCCTGGGACAGCGCCCACAGGTCAACGCCGGCACCATCGGATGCCTCGGTGAAGGCTTCACGCACCTGCGGGTGCAGTTCGGCCAGCTCGGCCACCATGCCCACAGACTGCGAGCCCTGGCCGGGGAAGACAAAAGCGAGGGTGGATACGGTCACGCGGTCATCCGCTTGTTGCAATCGAAGCGGGCCATGATAAGGGCGAATCCGCTGTGTCGTCTGTACGTGCGCGTATGCAGGCGTATGGAGCGCGGCCGCGGGACAACCCGGCATCCTCCCCGGCCAGGCAGAGTCGACGGTTAGTCGACTGCCCTTCGATCAGCCACTGAAAACCCGCGCTGCGCGCGGAAGTCGACTCACAGACGACTCCAGCGCAGCGCGAACCCGCCATCAGCAGAACAGCTGCAGCACGTCCAGGTCGCCGTCGGCAAGGAAATCCACGCACAGGCCTACCAGCATCAGCACACCCGCGGTGCTGGCGCCGTGGGTGATGAAGATTGAATGGGCCAGCGCGCGCGCTGAACGGCCCAGCTTCATGCACACCCGTGCCAGGCTGCGCAGGCGGCCACTGACCGCGTGCACGTGTTCGCGCACCGGCGCCTGGGCGTCGACCATTGCCTCGGCCATCATCGCCTGCAGCTGCTCGGGGCGGTCGGCGTAGTACTTGGCCACCCCGTAGCCGAACATCAGCCAGTCGCGGGCCTGCGCTTCAGCCAGATCCATCACTTCCAGCGGATCTTCCTCGAAGTCGATGAAGCCCACCTTCTGCCCGTCCCAGGTAAGGTTGCGCGGCAGCGGCTGGCCGAAATAGGCCCCGTGCGCGTGCGCTTCGGCAATGGCCCGCATCGCGGCCATCACCAGCCGGTCGCGGCCAGCATCATCGGCCTCACGCAGGCAGGTATTGAATGAACTGCCGTTGTCGCCGATCACCAGCGCGGCATGGCCGCTGCCGAGCACGTCGGGCACGTTCACGCCCTGCGCCTGCAGCTCTCCCAGCCGACGGGCTTCGGTTTCACGGGCGGCATCACCACCGCGGTGCGGTGGCGGGCGCAGCGCGTCCAGATGGAATCGGCGGGCAACAAAATTGAGCAGGCCCAGGGCCAGTGCGCGGCTTCCCTTGCCGTACTGCTTCAGCCAGGCGCGCTGCCCTTCAATGACGATGGGCTCAACCATGACAGGTACTCCTATAAACGCGTTACGGCCCCAGAGGGGCCGTAACGACAAGCTTCACATTGTCGTAACTTGCGTTATCAATAACGCAGCAGGGCCGAACCCCACGTGAAGCCGCCGCCGAACGCTTCCAGCAGCAACAGCTGGCCGCGCTCGACCCTGCCCGAACGCACCGCGGCATCCAGCGCCAGCGGCACCGAGCCGGAGGAGGTGTTGCCGTGCTTGTCCACGGTGACCACCACTTGGTCCATCGACATCTCCAGGCGCTTGGCAGTAGCTTCGATGATGCGCAGGTTGGCCTGGTGCGGAATCAGCCAATCCAGGTCGGACTTGTCCAGGCCATTGGCGGCCAGGGTCTCGTCCACGACCGAGTCCAGCGCCTTGACGGCGTACTTGAACACGTCGTTGCCCTTCATGTTGATGGTGCCGCCACCGTTGGCGCCATCCTTGAAGCCGGTCGAGACGCCCACCGGGTTCCACAGCAGTTCCTTCTTGCTGCCATCGGCATGCAGATGGGTGCTGAGGATGCCGGTCTCTTCGTCGGCCTTGAGCACCACGGCGCCGGCGCCATCGCCGAACAGCACGCAGGTGGTGCGATCGTTCCAATCGACCATGCGGGTCAGCGTTTCGGTGCCGATCACCAGCACGTGCTTGCAGTCGCCGGAACGGATGAACTTGTCGGCCACGCCCAACGCGAACACGAAGCCTGAACAGGCGGCGTTGACGTCAAAGGCCGGGCACCCCGCCACACCGAGCTTGGCCTGGATCAGGCACGCGGTGGAGGGGAAAATGAGGTCAGGGGTGGTCGTGCCGACCACGATCATGTCGAGCTGCGAAGCGTCGATACCGGCCGCTTCAAGTGCGCGCATCGCGGCCTGGTAACCGAGGTCGCTGGTGGTTTCGCCTTCGGCCGCGATGTGCCGCTCACGAATTCCGGTGCGCGACTGGATCCACTCATCCGAGGTTTCGACCATTTTTTCCAGGTCGGCGTTGGTCAGGACTTTTTCCGGCAAATAGCTACCGGTGCCCGCGATCCTCGAATAGATCCGCTTGCTCATCATGTTTCCTGTTGCGCGGGCCGCCGATCACCGGCACGCCCGGGAAAGAAGGCAAAGGCCGCTGCCCAAAGGCAGCGGCCTTCCCGGCACATCAATCTTCTTCGACGGCCGAGGTCTTGGTCTGGATGACCTTCTTGCCGCGGTAGAAACCATCGGCAGTGATGTGGTGACGCAGATGCACTTCACCGGTGGTCGGGTCGGTCGACAGCTGCTTGGCGCTCAGGGCGTCATGCGAACGGCGCTGGCCGCGGCGGGACGGGGTAACACGGGATTTCTGCACAGCCATGGGATTGCTCCAAACTCGGTTCGTTTTGCTTCGTCGTATCGTCGCGCAGGACGCCAGCGCCCAGCACACTTTCGCTTTCGCCGCAGCCGCCGACGACAATCCGGCTGCTATTGTTTCTTCAATGCCGCCAATGCCGCGAACGGGTTGGCCTTCTTCGTTTCTTCTTCGCTCGGTGCCCAGTCCTTGTCGACTGCTTCACCGTCGGGCGACAGCGGTACCACCGGTACCGCCAGCACCAATTCGTCCTCGACCAGATCCAGCGGCTTCAGCTGGCCATCTTCCGGCACCAGCAACGCCTCGTATTCCTCCGGCAGGGACGATTCCTCGTCCTCGTCGCGGATCAGGCCAAGCCTCTGGGTCATCTTCACCGGCAACAGGAATCGCTGCATGCTGCGCTGACAGGTCAGCGGCAACGCGGTGTCGATGGTCAGTTCCACATAGGATACCCGCAGGACTTCGTCGCGACCGAATTCAAGCGAGTAGGAACACTCGCCGTCGGTATCTGCGACCAGCCCCTGCAGGCGGGTCAATTCAGCCAGGGAGACCTGGCCGTCGAAGCGCCTGCGCGCTACGACCATCCGCCAAGCATCCAGCGATTCGGGCACGTTCGCGGACATAAGCCGCTGAATACTAAGGATCGGGGCGGCGGCTGTCAAATGCCCGCCATACACGACTTGCCGCTGGCGCCGCGCACGGGCCAGACTGCCGCCCCCTGCCCCGGAATTATCGCATGTCACTGGTCCTGGCCTCCACCTCCCGCTACCGCCGCGAGCTGCTGCAGCGGCTGGGTCTGCCCTTCGACTGCGCGCGCCCGGAGGTGGATGAAACCCCCTTGAATGCTGAGACGCCGCTGGTGCTGGCCAAGCGGCTGGCCGCGGCCAAGGCCGCCGAGGTGGCGGCCCGCTGCCCGGGCGCCTGGGTGATCGGCTCCGACCAGGTCGCCGACCTGAACGGGCAGCCACTGGGCAAGCCGGGCACGGTCGAGGCCGCCTGCGCTCAGCTGGCGGCGATGTCCGGCCAGACGGTGCGCTTCCATACCGCCATCAGTCTCGCCCGTGATGGAGAATCGCTCAGCGCCGTGGATCTGACCGAAGTTCGTTTCCGCGCGCTGGGCCAAGAGGAGATCGCCCGCTACGTGGCCGCCGAGCAACCGCTGGATTGTGCTGGCAGCTTCAAGTGCGAAGGCCTGGGCATCAGCCTGTTCGAAGCGATCGACACCCGCGACCCGACCGCGCTGATCGGCCTGCCGTTGATCGCAATGTGCGGGCTGCTGCGCCAGGCAGGGTTCGCGGTGCCCTGAACTGTAGAGTCGAGCCATGCTCGACTCTACAGAAGCAGAAGCCTCAACGAACCTCGAACGGCTGCTCCTGCCACGATTCCACGCTGCCATCGCGCCCATGCAGGCGCAGGCCCAGCCAATGCCGCCCCGGCGCCAGCGTGGTCGTGTCCAGCGACGCATCGAAGCCCACCGCCGGGTGCTGCGGGTCGGTGCTGTCCGGCCAGGTCTGGCGCACATCGAATGCACGCCCATAGCGCGCATCACCGATCGAACGCCCATCGACCAGCACCTCCACACGGGCCAGGCCAACGCCGTCCTTGAACGCCCACCCCTTGATGGCGAGCGTGCCGGACACCTGCTCGCCATTGGACGGCGTATCCAGCCAGGCCATCGCCGGCGTCACGCAGGACCCCGACGCGCGCTGCGCCGGCAGGCGGAACAGCAGGAACCGCTGGAAACCATGATCACTGCTGACCACCCGTGGCGCCGGCAGGGGGCCGACCTGTTCGCAGATGGCGTGGTAGCGCGCGAGCAGATCGCGATAACGCTGGTCGCTGGGTGACAGCACCAGCAGCATCGGTGCCGTGCGCTCGCCGTCGTGCAGCAGCGCCCACTGCGCCAGCTGCGCGGTGCGCCCGTGCTTGTCGTTGAGCGGGTGCGGCAGCACCTCCATATCGCCGTTGCCGAGCTGGAAACCGAGTTCGGCACCCACCTTGAAGTTGCCCGCCAACACCCGCGTGCCGGCCGGCATCTGTTGCAGTTCTTCGCGCACGGCCGCCGCCAGCGGCTGCCAGCCGGCGAAGTTGCGCGGATAGTACTTGCTGCCCGCCAGCTGCTCACGCAGCGCAGGCGTGGACGCCATCAGGTAGTAGCCGAAGGCCAGCACCATGCCGGCACCGGCCAGCCACCAACCGGTGCGGCGCAGCCAGCGCGGCCAGCCATTGAGCACTACCGGCACCGCGACCAGCAGGGCGAGGTAGCCCGGCAGCGGCCAATGGAAACTGATGCGCTCGACGTCGGTGAAGAAGCCGAGCAGGAAGATGCCCAGCGTCGACACGCCCCCCACCAGGCCGAAGTAACGCCACTGCACGCGCGCGCCGCCACCACTGCGGGTACCGGCCAGCGCCACTTTCCACATCGCCATGCACAGGATGGGCGTGACCAGCATCGGCTGGATCACCAGGAACCACAGCCCGTTCCACTCGAACGTCCACGGATGGCGCTCGACCACCTGGAACTTCAGCCCGGCATCGTGGTTGTCCGCGTTCCAGGCCAGCAAAGGCAGCCAGGCCAGCACGCCCACCGCCAACGCGACCCATACGCGCGGATCGGCGAGCATGCGTCGCCCCTGCGGCAACGCCAGCAGCGCGATGAACCCGACACCGATCACACCGATGAAGCGATAGTGGCTGAGGGCGCCGATCGCCAGGCCCAGCGCCAGCTTCATCGCCGACGATGCCTCGACGTTGTGCAGCAGCCGCGCACCGGCATGCAGGCAGATCACCGCTGCCAGCGCCATCGGTACATCCGGCACCGCCAGCAGGCCCAGGGTGGCCGACAGCGGCATCAACAACGTCAGGCTGCCCGCCTGCCACCCCGCCACATTGCCGAACCAGCGTGTGGCAGTACGCGCCACCAGCAGCGGCAGCAGCGCACCGATGGCCAGGAACGGCAGGCGCAGCGCGAGCACGTGATGGCCACCGATCTCCACACCCAACCGCGCCAGCCAGGCGGTCAGCCCGGGCAGATCGGAATAGGCGGCGGCCAGATGCTGGCCTTCCTGCCAGTAGAAGGCCTCGTCGACAAACAACGGCAGGCGCGCGGCCACCACCAGCTTGGCCGCTGTGACCAGCGTCCATAACCAGAGAAAAATCGTTCGTGCGCGCTGTTCGCCTTGCATTGCTCTATGGATAATCGAATGGATTCCAGATCTGAGACGATCATGACAGCTTCGTCCCCCAATCCCAGCATGCTAACCGATCAACTGCGCCAGGCCCTGCGGGAGGCACAGGATCAGGTCAACGCACTGGTGCTGGGCAAGGTGCCGGAAGTCAGGCTGGCTTTTGTCGCCCTGCTGTCAGGCGGCCATCTGCTGATCGAGGATCTGCCCGGCCTGGGCAAGACCACGCTGGCGCACGCACTGGCCAGCAGCCTCGGGCTCGGTTTCCAGCGCGTCCAGTTCACCTCGGACCTGCTGCCTGCCGATGTGCTGGGCGTCTCGGTGTATGACGCCGGCAGCCGCCAGTTCCAGTTCCATCCGGGACCGGTGTTCACCCACGTGCTGCTGGCCGACGAGATCAACCGTGCCCCACCACGCACGCAGAGTGCGCTGCTGGAAGCGATGGCCGAACAGCAGGTCACCCTGGATGGGCAGACCCATGCGCTGCCCGATCCGTTCTTCGTGATCGCCACGCAGAACCCGGTCGACCTGTCCGGCACGTTCCCGTTGCCGGATTCGCAGCTGGACCGCTTCCTGCTGCGCTTGGCGATGGGCTACCCCAGCGCGCAGGCCGAACGCGAACTGCTGCGCGGTACCGATCGCCGCGAGCTGATCGCGCGCGCCATGCCGACGCTGGATGACAGCCAGGTGCGCGCACTGCGCGAAGCGGTCGGCCAAGTGCATGCCAGCGACGCGCTGATCGATTACGTGCAGGCCCTGCTGACCCGCAGCCGGCAGCATGCGGGCGTGCGCGTTGGCCTGTCACCGCGTGCCGGTCTGGCGCTGCTGCGTGCGGCCAAGGCGCATGCACTGCTGCTTGGCCGTGGCCACGTGGTACCCGAGGACGTGCAGACCCTGTTCGTGGCAGTGGCCGGCCATCGCCTGGTGGCCGAAGCCGAGTCCAGTTCCGGACCGGCGCTGGCGCGCGCGATCCTGCAGACCGTCGCGGTGGATTGAGGGTGGCGTCGCGCTGGGCCCGACTACAGCTGCTGGCGCGCCCGCGCCGGCCGGAGTCCCTTCCACAGCGGCTGGACCGCCATCGCATCTATGTGTTGCCGACCCGCTTCGGACTGTTCGTGGCCACCCTGCTGGCCGCGATGCTGCTGGGCGCATTGAATTACAACAACAACCCGGCGCTGCTGCTGGCGTTGCTGCTGGCCGCGGCGGGCGTTGCCAGCGCCATCGCCGCGCACCTGCAGCTGTCTGGCGTGCAGATCGATGCGGTCAGTGCCGAACCCGTTGCGGCCGGCCAACGCCTGCGCGTGCGCGCGGACCTGTCACTGCACGACCCGCGTGCCCGCCATGGCCTGCATCTGCAGCTGGGTGACAGCGACGCCTGGATGTCCCTGCCGGCGCACGGCCGCGGCGAGGTGGAGCTGGCGCTGCTCACCGAGCACCGTGGCTGGCTGGAACTGCCGCGCATCCGCGTGTCGACCACCCAGCCACTGGGGTTGGTGCGTGCCTGGTCGTGGATATGGCCGGAACAACCGTTGCTGGTCTATCCACTCGCCGAAGCCCAGTCGCCCGCGCTGCCCGAGCGCGGCAACGATCCGCTGCACACCCGCGCCCACGCCAGTGGCGAGGAACTGCACCAGCTGCGCCCGTATCGCAGCGGCGATGCCCCCCGCAGCATCGCCTGGAAGCATTCGGCGCGGCGCGACAGCCTGCTGGTGCGCGAGTATGAAAAGCCGGTTGGCATCGAGGTGGTGCTGGACTGGCGCACGCTGGCGCCGCTCGGCCACGAAGCCCGCATCGCGCGACTGGCGCGCTGGGTCGACATGGCCGAGCGCGAAGGGCGGCGCTACACCCTGCTGCTGCCGGCGCACCCGCCGTTCGGCCCCGGCCAGGGAGCGTCCCATCACCACCTGTGCCTGCGCGCGCTGGCGCTGATGCCGCATGGCTGATCCTGCCCTCCTCCTCGATCGCAGCACGCGCAGCTGGACCCTGGCCTGCGCCGCGCTGGCCCTGTTGCCACTGCTGCTGCAGTTGCCGCCGGTTCTGGCGGCGGTGATCGCGGTCGCCGCGATGCTGACCGCTGCGCTGTCATGGCGACGCGTGCTGCCGATGCCGGTGCGCCTGCTGCTGGTGCTGGGCATGCTGGCGGCCATCGTCTGGCAGATGGGCATGGTGCGGCCCGGCCGCGATACCGGTTGCGCCCTGCTGGCGGCGATGCTGGCGATCAAATCCAGCGAACTGCGCACGCTGCGCGATGCGCGCAGCCTGCTCGGCTTTGCCCTGTTCGCGCCGTTTGCCGCGTTCCTGCTCGATCAGGGCCCGCTGACCACCACGCTCGCCGCGCTGGCCGGCGGCGGCGCCCTGCTCTCCCTGCAACGCCTGGCGCAGGATGAAGGGCACGTGGGCCGCTTGCCGTGGCGCGGGCAGCTGCGCGGCATCGGCCGCCTGCTGGCGATCGGCCTGCCACTGGCACTGGCTGGCTTCTGGCTGTTCCCGCGCCTGGCGACGCCGTTGTGGGGCGTGCCCGAACGCGCGGTCGGCAGCCCCGGCCTGTCCGACAGCATGGAGCCGGGGCAGTGGCTGGACCTGATGGCCGACGACACGCCAGCGCTTCGCGTGCAGTTCTTCGGCGCCGTCCCCGAGCCCACGCAGCGCTACTGGCGCGGCCCGGTCCTGACCGACTTCGATGGCCAACGCTGGACCCGCGATCCGGCCAGCGCGCGACGGCCCACCGCCGTGGTCGACGCCGGCGCGCGCGGCTGGGACTACCAGATCGATTACGAGCCGACCGACCGTCGCCTGCTGGTCGCGCTGGACCTGCCCAGCCAGGCGCCGGAAGGCAGCCGCTTCGACGCTGACATGAGCCTGCGCAGCGACCGCGCCCTGTCCGCGCTCAGCCGCTGGCGCCTGCATTCGGCCCCGCCACAGCGCTTCGACGCCACCCTGCCGCCCTATCTGCGCCACGCAACACTGCGCCTTCCCGCTGGCTCCAACCCACGTACCGCGCAGCTGGCGCGGCAGTGGCGGCAGGATGCCGGCAGCGATGACGCCGCCATCGTCCGCCGCGCGCTGCAGTGGATCAGCCAAGACTTCTCCTACACCCTGGAAACGCCGCCAGCAGGACGTGACCCGGTCGACGAGTTCCTGTTCGGCTACAAGGCCGGCTTCTGCCAGCACTTCAGCTCGTCGTTCGTGGTGCTGATGCGCAACGCCGGCATCCCGGCACGGGTGGTGACCGGCTTCGCCGGCGGCACCCGCAACCGCATCGGCGATTACTGGGTGATACGCCGTATGGACGCCCATGCCTGGGCCGAAGTCTGGTTGCCGCAGCGCGGCTGGGTGCGCGTCGACCCGACCGCCGCAGTGGCACCGGAACGCATCCTGGACACACTCGACGACCGCCTGCAGGCCGCAGGCGCCGACAGCCCGCTGCAGCAGCGCTGGCTGCAGCTGGGCCAGATGGGCGACTGGCTGCGCCGCGGCTGGAACGACCTGGTCCTTTCCTTCGATGCCCGCCGCCAGCAGCAGCTGCTTAAACCGTTCGGGCTGGACGAGCTGGGGCCCGGACAGCTGGCTGCCGGCTTTGTGACGGCCGCGTTGCTGGCGCTGGCGTGGATGGCCTGGCTGCTGGCCCGTGGCGAACGCGAGCGCGATCCGCTGCTGCGCGCCTGGCACCGCCTGGACCGGCGCTATGCCCGCCTGGATCTGGGCCGCGCGCCCCATGAAACCGCGCAGCAGTGGGCACAACGGGTCCATGCCCGGCGCCCCGATCCTGCGCTGCTCGCACTCAGCCAGCGTTTCGCCGACGCGCGTTACGCTGGAACTTGCACCGACCTCGCTTCATTATTGCGGGACCTGCGCAGGCATCGCCCGACTTCCGGAGCCTCCCCATGAACACCAAGTTCCTCCTCACCGCTGTGGCCACGCTGGCCCTGTCGGCCTGCGCCACGGCCCCCAAGCCGCTGCAGGGACAGTTCAGCCTGGTCTCTCCCCGCGACTCGGTCGCCACCCAGCAGGTCGGCACGCCGGTCCGTTGGGGCGGTCGCATCATCGAAACGAAGCCCGGCCAGGGCGAGACCTGCTTCCAGATGATCTCGCGCCCGCTCAACGCCAGTGGCCGCCCGAACACCACCTCGTCCGACGCCAGCGACGGCCGATTCATTGCCTGCCGCGCCGGCTTCTACGACCCGGCGGTGTTTGAACCCGGTCGCGACGTAACCTTCATCGGCAAGATCGACGGCTACCAGAACACCCGCATCGGCGACTACGACTACCGCCTGCCGAAGCTGTCGGCCGATGTGATCTACCTGTGGCCGGAACAGCGCCAGGTCGATGTGGTGCCCTACCCCTATGGCCCATGGGGCCCGGGTCCGTATGGCCCTTACTGGGGCGGTTACGGCCGCTGGGGCTGGTGGTGATCGCCATGCTGCACGCGTGACGGAAAAGGCCGCCCTCGGGCGGCCTTTTTTGTTATCCCCGCATGGCGTGGATCTACAGCGCTCCTGCGTGGATGGGTGGGCTCAACGCCCTGGTGCCCCGAAATGCCCCAGCTGCCCACCGGCCAGCAGGTGCATGTGGATATGGAACACGGTCTGCCCGGCATGCTCGCGGCAGTTCATCACGATGCGGTAGCCGTCCTGCGCGAAGCCTTCGCGGCGCGCGTACTCGGCCGCGGCCAGCGCCAGCTTGCCGATCAGGTGCGCCTGCGAAGGCTGCAGGTCATCCAGGGTCGGGATGATCTCGTTCTTCGGAATGAACAGTACATGCACCGGCGCCTGCGGCGCGATGTCCTTGAAGCCCAGCACCTCGTCGTCTTCATAGACGATGGTGGCCGGAATCTCGCGACGGATGATCTTGCTGAAGAGGGTTTCGGTGCTCATGGCCGGCCTCGGCGGGGGGACCTGGCATTGTATGCAACGACCCCCGCCGTACGCGCGTGACGAGGCGCACGAAGTTGCCGATCAATCGCGGAATTCGCTGCGCGTCCCGAAGGCATGGGACAGCGTGCCGCGATCGACGTATTCCAGTTCACCACCCAGCGGCAGGCCCTGCGCCAGGCGGCTGGGCTGCACCTTGCGCGCACGCGCCAGCTGCGCCAGGTAATGCGCAGTCGCCTCGCCTTCGACCGTGGCGCTGGTGGCAATGATCAGTTCCTGCACTTCGCCCTCGGCCAGGCGCTGCTCCAGCTGCTCGAGCCCGAGTTCGCGCGGGCCGACGCCATCGAGTGGGGACAGGCGGCCCTGCAGCACGAAGTAGACGCCGCGGAACCCGGTCGCGTTCTCGATCGCCAGGCGATCGGCCGGCGATTCGACCACGCACAGCTGGCTGCGCTCGCGACTGTTGTTGGCACAGGTCGGGCACAGCTCGGTTTCGCTGAAGTCGCGGCACTGCGCGCAATGGCCGATGCGCTCCACCGCCATCGCCAGCGCTTCGGCCAGCCGCTGGCCGCCTTCGCGCTCACGCTCGAGCAGGTGGTAGGCCATGCGCTGGGCAGTCTTCTGGCCGACGCCAGGCAACACCCGCAGCGCATCGATCAATTGTTCAAGCAGGGGTGCGGACACGGCGACAGGCTTTGTAGCGTCGAGCCATGCTCGACTGAAAGGCTCGGTAGCGTCGAGCAGGCTCGACGCTACCCACGATCAGAACGGCAGCTTCATGCCCGGCGGCAGCTGCATGCCGGCGGTGGCCGAACCCATCTTCGACTTCGACTCGGCGTCGATCTTGTTCGAGGCGTCATTGAAGGCGGCGGCGATCAGGTCTTCCAGCATTTCAGGGTCGCTGGCCAGCGACGGGTCGATGCGTACCTTTCGGCACTCCTTGGCGCCGGTCAGGGTCACGCTGACCATGCCGCCACCGGCGCTGCCGGTCACTTCGATCCTGGCGATTTCTTCCTGGGCCTTCTGCAGGTTTTCCTGCATCTTCTGGGCCTGCTGCATCAGTTGGGCGATGTTTCCGCGCATGGTGTCTTACTCGTCAAAAGAACGGATGGAATCGGAAACAACCCGGGCACCGTGCTGTTGGATCAGCACCTGCACTTCCGGGTCGTCCATGAAAACGGCCTCTGCCTCCTGCTGCCGCTCGCCACGCTGGCGGTCGGCACGCTGGTGCAGGGTCTCGGCCGGAACGTGCTCGGTTTCCACGGTCTCGACCACGATCTTCGGCGCCTGACCGAGGGCCTTTGCCAGCATCTCGCCCAGGGCGCTCAGCGCGCGCTCCGAACGCAGGTATTCAAATCCGGGCGAAAGGCCCAGTTTCAAGGTCCCGTGCTGGCAACTGATGAAGGCCGCGTTGGCGGCCAGCTGCCGCGACGGACCGCTCAGGCCGCTGTTGGCCACCAGATCCAGCCAGTCCTCGGCGGTAGCCAGCTGATTGATCCCGTCCTGCGGCGCCAGCTCGGCCGGGGCAATGGCAATGCCCTCGGCGCGGAACGGACGCTCCAGCTCGGCAGGCACGACGCCGGCAGGCGTAGCGGCCGGCGCAGGCGATTCATGCCAGGGCGCGACCATCGCGGCCTCCGGGCCGGCCATTCCGGCCGCCAATTCCTCGTCGCGGGCCTGGGCTTCGTCAGTGGCCCACGGCGGCAGATCATCGGCCGCACCGGAGTTCGTGGCCGCAGGTGCGGCCTCGGCCTTCACCGGCGGCGGCTGCACCGGCTCTTCCACCGGAACCGGTTCCGGTTCTGGCGTCGGCTCAGGTTCGGGCTGCGGGGCCGGCTCAGGCTCCGGTTCGGGCTCGCGCGGCGCAGCCTGTGCCGGCGCTGCCACCTCCGCAACCACCGCCGGACTGGCCGACACAGCGGCCGCCGTTGCAGTCGCGCCGTGGCTGCCGGCGCCCGCACCGCCTCCAGTCGCATTGCCGACCGGGGCTCCACCCGACGCACCGTCCACGGCCTTCGGCACCGGCGGCACTGCGGCGGCCGGACGGAACGCCAGCATGCGCAGCACCGCCATTTCAAATCCGGCGCGCGGGCTCGGCGCCAGCGGCAGGTCGCGACGACCGTTCAGGGCCATCTGGTACCAGAGCTGCACCACTTCCGGGCGCAGGCGCTCGGCGAAGGCGGCCGTGTCCAGGCCCTCTGCAACGGCCGCACCCGGCACCAGCTGCTGCACCTGGATGCGGTGCAGGCCTTCGGCCAGCGCTTCCAGCACGCCACTCCAGTCCGGCGAGAATTCGGCCAGCGCGGCCACCACCTGCAGCAGGCGAGGGCCATCGCCGTCAGCCAGCGCGTCCAGCATCGCCGCCACCTGGGTGCGATCGACCGTGCCCAGCATGGTGCGCACCACGTCCTCGCGCAGCGCGCCGCCGGCATAGGCAATTGCCTGATCAAGCAGCGACAGGCCATCGCGCAGGCTGCCGTCGGCGGCCTTGGCCAGCTGCACGATGGCAGTGCTGTCGGCCTCGATCTCCTCGGCCGCCAGGATGCGGGTCATCTGCCCCTGGATCTGGTCTTCATCCAGGCGCTTGAGGTTGAACTGCAGGCAGCGGCTGAGCACGGTGACCGGCAGCTTCTGCGGGTCGGTGGTGGCCAGCAGGAACTTCACGTGCTCCGGCGGCTCTTCCAGCGTCTTCAGCAGCGCATTGAACGCCGCCTTGGACAGCATGTGCACTTCGTCGATCAGGTAGACCTTGTACTTGCCGCGCGAGGGCATGTACTGCGCGTTCTCGATCACCTCGCGCACATCGTCGACACCGGTGTTGGACGCGGCGTCGATTTCCAGCAGGTCGATGTAGCGGCCGGCGTCGATGTCCAGGCACGCCGCACACTGGCCACACGGATCGGCGCTGGTGCCCTGCTCGCAGTTCAGCGACTTGGCGAAGATGCGCGCGATGGTGGTCTTGCCCACGCCGCGGGTACCGGTGAACAGGAACGCATGGTGGACCCGGCCGCTGTCCAGCGCATTGCTGAGCGCACGGACCACGTGTTCCTGGCCCACCAGCTCGGCAAAACGCTTCGGACGCCACTTGCGGGCAAGGACGAGATAGGACATCAGGCCACCGTTTTCCATCGGATGTTCCATTGTGCCATGCCTGTCCAGCCCCCTCGCCTCCGGCACATCTTTCGCTGGTTCCTGGCCGGGGTGCTTGTGAAGTGCCGCGCCGCCCGCTAGAATCTGCGCCCCTGCTGAGGCGTTTGCCGATGGCAGGGATCCGGAGAGGTGTCCGAGTGGTTGAAGGAGCACGCCTGGAAAGTGTGTAAGCGTCTAAACCGCGCTTCGGGGGTTCGAATCCCCCTCTCTCCGCCAGACTCTGCAAACCCCTGAGAAATCAGGGGTTTTGCTTTTCTGGGCCTAGCAAGGGGCAGGACACAAATCGGGACACATCCCGATGAGAGTTCCCCATCACTTGATCAAGACGCCAGCGGGCTTTTCGTTCCGCCAACGCGTGCCCGTCGACCTCCAGCCCCTTCTGGGCTGCCGAATTCTCAAGCGGAGCCTTCGAACGCGCGAAATGCGCAGCGCCCAAGCTTGCGCCCTGGTCCTGGCCGCCCGCTATGCTGAGGTCTTCAGCGCCATCAGGAAGAACGGCATGGGTGAGAAGACGGCAGAGCAATGGCTCCAGGAGCTTCGAGGGCAACGGCTCCAGGACTACACCCTGGAACGAGACGCCAATGGCACCCTGCGTATCCAAGCGGAGCCCGGCGAAGACACCGAGGCACTGACTCGCGCCATCGAGAGTATCGGACGGGTCAACCCTGCGTTCTTCGGCGCGGCAGCCGCCCCGGCAGTTCCCTCCAAGCCGCAGCCCAGCAAGATCCTGTCGCTGATGGAAGCGCGTGATCTTTGGCTCAAGGCCATCGCCCCAGACACCATCCCCAAGACCTACAGCATCAAGAAGTCGGCGATTGACGGGTTCGTGCGCACCACCGGCCCTGACTATCCCTTGCCGAGCATCAACCGGATCGACCTGTCGAACTTCTATCAGTCACTCGCCGACGCTGGCATCTCAACCCCAACCCGAGTGAACAAACAGTCCTATTTGGGTGGATTCTTCGACTGGTTGATTGCCGCTGGCTACTATACAGACAGCAATCCGGCCCGAAGCCATGTCTCATACGGCAATAGCGCCAAGCGAAAGCGGCGCAAGCTAGGCTTCAAGGCCTTCGATCTGAAGCAGATCAGCCTCCTCTTTGCTCCCTCGGCTTTTGCCACTTTGTCACCTGCCGCGCGCTGGGCAGCCTTGTTGGGCCTGTATACGGGCGCCCGTGCCTCTGAAGTTGGGCAGCTGCTGGTGAGCGATGTGCAAACGGAGGGAGGGGTGGCCTACATCCATATTAATGACGACGGCGAGCACCAGCGCCTCAAGAGCGAGGCCAGCATCCGGACTGTCCCGATCCACGCCGACCTGATTGCCCTGGGCTTCGGCGACTATGTTGCAAGCCTGCCCACTTCAAGCCGTCTCTTCCCCCAAGCGAAGGCCAATGCCGTCAATGGCGCAGGGAACTGGATCTCCAAGGCCTTTACCCGCCACCTTGCTGAGCATGGGAAAGCGTGGCCCAAGGCCAAACGCGGTTTCCATTCCCTGCGTAAGACGGTCATCCAGCAGATGCAGGGCTTCGGTGTCGCCTCAGAAATGCGCGCCCAGATTGTCGGCCACGAGCTTGATGATGAGCACCATCCCGTCTACAGCAGGGAATTCACCCCGGCAGAAAAGCTCAATGGGCTGGTCACCCCTGAATTCAAGACAGCAGGGCTCTCATCCTTGAGCTTCAATCTTGAGCTCGCTGCACTGAAGAAGTTGCTGGGGTAGCGGATCTCCGCGCCAGGAAAATTACATGGAACGTCTAGGAGTATCTCTAACGGGCCAACATTGGCACTGACAAACGCCACAACTATTGCGATCAACGCAAATGGTGGTTTTATGAGAGCTCCCCCACGTTAGGAGCTTCATATGCCCTTAGAAAGAAAGCTGGCTATCGCTAGTCGAGTGCTATGCCCTTTGATTGCCCAAGACCGGACACGAGACACGCAAGAGCGGATCGAGGACATCATTCACGCATTGGAAATCGCCGACGAACTGATCAACCGATGCATGGTTCCAAAACCACCGGCCGACGACCACACTCTGAAACCTGCAGTGAGAGTCAGGGAGAGCCTAGTAGAGCGTGACCAGGTGCAGCTGAGCGACATGATCTCAGAGCGTCGTGGCGCGGTGTCCAAGCCCACTCGCGGACCTACCTATCACTGAGTTTTCGAAACGAGGTTAGCTAAAGCCCCGGCTCGCCGGGGCCTTCGCTTGTCTATCAGTGCAACCGTGCTCCGGGATCTCTGACAGGATTCATTACGAGCAAGGGGTCGGCTGGAATAGGGGCTTCAGGAGCGTCAATGGGCGCATCCTCCACCGGATATCTACGCAGCAACACTTCACTCCAATTCTCCAGCTGCGAGAGGGACTCATCTGTCTGACGGCAGTAGTCTTCCTGAGCCTTAGGGCCAGTGGCCTCGTGAGCGCGTTGATACTCCTTGCGTCCCAGCTCAACAGCCCTGACACGGCGCGCCCGACGCCGCGACCAGTCTGAGCGATTCAGGAGCCCTGGACGTGGGTTCTGGCTTTCGAAGTTCTCCAAGGCAAATTCTGCTTGGGCCAATACGTGCTGGGCACGGTCTTCAGATTTCAGCCTACGCTTGAAGCGAAGAGCATCCCGCTTCAACTTCTTCAGTCGCGCGAGCAGTTCTTCCAAGTCGCCACGGAGCCTGGGCGCTGCGACATGAGTGGATATCAGAGCAGCACTGCTGCGGAGCAACCTGCGCGTGAATTTGAGCCTATCTCGCAGCGCCTCTATCCACGCCTCCGCCCACATCTCCAACACTTCCTTCAGGGCCTGCTTGGATGCGGTGGCCTGCGGCTGCCGCGCCCCTTCATCTGCAACCGCCCCAACCGGCGTGACTTCCCTGGCCACGTTACCTTGAGGAGTCACTCCACCAGGAGACAGCATTGATTGGATGGCAGCATGCGAAGGAACCTCGCGCGGGCCAACCGGCATTGCTTGATCAGATGCGGGTTCCATCAACCTGCCCTGCTCTGCCAGGTCAGCGACGGCGCGATCCCAAGCGGCGCTGTTGGCCTGCCGGATCCCGTCATTGCCCTGCTTCAAATCTGTATCCATGCCTCGGCGGTGCAAGGCAGTGGCGTCTTTGCCCATATGAAGTCCTGGAGCACGGGAAAGCTCAGCCGCTGTGAGCTCATCCCCTTGCTCTGCGGCCTCAGCCGCTTGGTCCTTAAGGCTACGATGATCGACACGGGCCGAGACACCTGCAGCAGCAAGATGGGCATTGATAGCCTCTCCTACCATCTGGCGAATCCATTCCACCTCCCCTCGACCTGAGGGGCCACCATCCAGCTCCCTGGTCTTGTCCTTCAGGCCCTCTGCGTCCATACGCCTGGTCGTGGCTAGGATATGGACGTGATAGTTGAGCCCGTCAGCGGTCTGCGGCTCGTGGATGCTGGATTGGACAGCGAACCTGTAACGCTGGACCAAGCAGCGCGATATCTCTGCTGCCAGATCGGAACGCTGCTCGTTGCTCAGTTCGTGGGGCAGCGCCACTTCGAACTCACGGGCAACGGTAGCGTCTTTGCGTCGCTCTGAAGCCTCGGCTGCAGGCCAAAGCTGCCGAGGATCGAAAGCCCAATCAGGAGCGTCGTCGGGAGCGAGGCAACGGGTCTCAACGACCCCGCCACGCCTTCGATAGTCGTGCCGGAGCCCGGTGCGGTCATCGATTATGAGCAGCCCCGCCCTGTAGGCAGCGGCGGCGGTGGATGCGTGCCCTTGGGCACGGCTGAAGGTCTTTACTCTGGTGTGATAGATGGCCATTGATGCTCCTTGTTCTGGCCCCCGCACTTGCCTTTATGCCTACGTTTTAGGCTTTGGCAAGCGCCTTTTTAGGGGGTCAAGGAGCACAGCCTCTTGCGCACGCATTGCCCGAAGGGCAATGCCTAAGTGCGCTCTTGCGTTTGATTCAGGGCGCGCTATTTAACGAGAAAGCACTGGCCAGTTGTTTTCTCAAATAGGCAGCGCTACGCTTCGGAAAAGAGCCGCCCAAAGGTGGCAGCGACTCAAGACCATACATTTGGAGTAAACCGGCCTTCGCCCCGAACAAAGCAGCAACAGCCTCTAGGAGAATGTCATGGGTGGCGCAAAGAGAATGCTTGAAGAGCATGAAAGGAAGCTGGGCATAGCAACTCAGATTGCAGTCGAGGCTGGCGCCCTGAAGACATGCGAACTTCACGATGACACGTATATGGAAGGGGACCGGGACGTCCAGGAAGCATACAAGCTAGGAAACACCAAGTTCACCAGGGGCGAAATCGCAGGTGAATTTGAAAGTCGCACTGAAATGACCGACTACATCAAGCAGGCTGTTGAAGAGCTCGCCAATGATGAGTGCGGAAGTTGCGCCAGGTGGCGCGACGACTGAGCGCAACGCAGGGGCCCTTCCTCCTTGCGAAGAAGGCTAGAAGATCAGGGGTAGAGTTTGCTCAATTGCGCATCGTTGACGGAAGCGACGTAGCCAAGGATTCCCATGGCTACCGCATCGCAGCTGGCAACCATGAGCGCCTCGCGAAATTCAGCCATTCGCTCCTCTGAGATGACAAGCGAATTGTGAGAAAGCTCGACATTGAAGACGGTAACAAGCGTTGAAGGTCCCTCCGTCTTCTCTTGATTTAGGGAAATTCCCGCTTTTTCTGCTTTCTCGCCTAACTTGGCCTTGATCTTATCCAGCTGGCCGATGTCCAACGAAGAAATGACGATGTCGTCCATGTAGACACTCACCGTGATTCCTTCTTGCGCTGACAGCTTCCGGAGATACGCACCGACTCTACTCTGGTCAAGTGCGAGCGAAGCAAGTAGAGGCGATTGGACAAAGCCATAAGGGAGCATGGTCTTCGTTGCCCCTGGAGCGATGACAACGCTGGCGCTGGCCATCCCCCTCGCTTCAACGTAAGAGAAGTAGCGCTTAAGGCATCTGGTTACACGCGATAGGTTGATGCTTCCGAAGAAGTTCTTCAGGTCGCATCTAAAAAAATAGGTGCTATCGGCATGGGCTCGAAGTGCTGCAACGTGCCCTCCCTTTCGCAAATGATAGTAGAAGGGAGGAGGCGACCAAGCCTTTGCCACTCTGGCCCGGATTTTTTCACCTACAGCCCTGCTAGCAGGTGTGGGAACAAAGACCCAACGCCCTGACTTTACTTGAAAGCGATGCTCCCACCTTTTCATCCCTGGCTCGACAGTAGTTAGATGCCATGTTCACGAGCGCCGCGACCAGGCGGAACAATCCGCCAAGGAACGACAAGCACGCATGAACTAGGCGGGTCTTACGGAGAAATTTCTTCATAAGATCGCTCCTCTATTCATAGCTCTGGCTTACCTAGCGCAAGGCGCATGGACATTAACCAACAGGGTGAGCCAAATGGCGCACACCGGTATCGCGTAAGTCACTTGGTGACGAATAGAGGGATAGGCTGAGTTCCTATCGCCAGAGCGCCCCAATTGTATCCCGGGCTCACTGCACAAGGAATAGGCCAACCCTAATACCTAAGGCTAAGACTCGATACGTGCCCTCGCCACGGGCAAATGTGGTGCAATTGACCAAGGGGCATCTAAAAGAACCAAGATGACTGTCGGTATTTTGACGGCCGCAACTCTCGCCCCACGGTCTGAAACATAAATGGGGAGGGAAGGAACCATGTCTAAGAACGCCGCACTGTTGGCAATCGAGCAAGGGCTTTGTCTTGAGCTTCGATATGACGGATTCTCGCGATTGGTGGAAGTCCATGCGGTAGGCACGAGCAAGACCGGTCAACTCTGCATGCGTGTCTACCAAGTGAGCGGCGGCTCGGTAAGCGGCGAAAGAGCAGGCTGGAAGCTGATGCTCATCGACAAGAGCTTCTCGGCACATGTCTCAAAAATCCGGTCAGACGCCCCCAGAACTGGCTACAAGAGAGGAGACCGGGACATGCTGACGATCTACAGCGAGCTTTAGTCTCGCGGTCGCCCCTAGGGCCCGATAGGGCGAGATCACACACGGACAGGATGCCCTGCGCTATGCAACTTCTAAATGCACGTATCAAGAATTTCCGGTCTCTGCGCGACATCTCCATCAGCTTTGAGGCGCACACAGCTCTGATCGGTGGCAATGGCGCCGGAAAATCCAGCATCCTGAAAGCCCTTGAGAAGTTCTACTCGACCAGCAAAGCGCTGGATCCGGATGACTACTTCGGCCGTGACACTACCTTGCCAGTAGAGATCGAGTTGACCTTCGGGGAACTGAGTAGCGCCGAACAGGAGACTTTCGAGAGTAGAGTTCGGGAGGGCACGTTGACTGTATCCAGGATCTTCGATGGAACGTCCTCGTCAGGTCGCTACTATGGCTCGACGCTCCAAAATCCGGACTTCTCTCCCATCCGCGCCATCAGTGGTGCGACTGAGAAGCGGGCCGCTTACAAGGCTCTCAAGGAAGAGAACGCCACTTACACCAGCCTTCCCAGCGCGACCAATGCCGCACAGATTGAAGGGTATCTCCTCCAGTGGGAGCAAGAGCATCCCGATGCCTTGACCCTGTTGAGGGACGATGGTCAGTTCTTCGGGTTCCAGAACGCGGGGCGAGGCGCGCTTCAACGTCATACCAGCTTCGTCTTTGTTCCGGCAGTTCGAGAGGCCTCACTTGACGCCGCTGACGGTAAAGCAAGCGCCATTGGAAGGCTACTGGAGATCGTTGTTCGCAGTGCAATCCTTCAAAGACAGGATGTGCGAGCTTTCCAGGAAGAGGTGACGACGCGCTATCGCGCTCTAGTTGAGCCTGCAAACATGCCGGAACTTGGCGAGCTCGCAACCCGCTTAACTGGCGACCTTAAGAGCCTGTATCGGGACGCTGCAGTGGGGCTAAAGTGGCGCGAAGTCGCAGATATCGCTGTGCCCTTGCCTGCCGCAGATGTCTCATTGAGTGATGAAGGCTTCGGCGGACCCGTGGATCGCCAAGGTCATGGCCTTCAGCGCGCATTTGTCTTCACGCTTTTACAGCACTTGGCCAAGACTAGCCATCAAACTCCCGCTGCCGAGGGGAAATCGGAGGAGGAAGCTCCCTCGACTACACCGACAGCGGCCCCGAGCCTCATCCTGGCAATCGAGGAACCGGAGCTCTACCAACATCCGACTAAGCAGCGTCACTTAGCAAGCGTTTTGAGAGGTTTGAGCACCGGGAACCTACCTGGTGCGACCGGCCCCACACAGATCATTTTTGGCTCTCACTCACCGATGTTCGTTGCAATGGAGCGAGCTAATGAAGTGCGGCTTACCCGGCGAGCAAAGTCGACTGACAGCAAGTTCAAGCATGCGCAGCTCACATCGCTGAGTCTAGACAATGTCGCCGCCCGACTTGAGAGAGCAAACAACAAGCCCGCTGGGTCTTGGACAGCTGCAACTCTCACCCCAAGATTGCATATCCTTGGAACTGAGCTTTCGGAGGGCTTCTTCGCGAACGGCGTCGTCCTGGTTGAAGGAAGAAGCGACCGTTCTGCGCTTCAAGCATGCGCGCGGCTGCTCGGCCTTGACTTCCATGCTGCGGGCATCGCAATTCTGCCTGTTGAGGGGAAGTTGAACCTTGATCGGCCCTATGCTGTATTCACAGAGCTGGAAATCCCGACCTTCATCCTATGGGACTGCGATCTGAACAAGAAGGAAGCAGGCGCTAACCCAGCGCTGCTTCATCTAGCGGACGCTAACGCTACTTACGATGAGCCGCTCTCAACCCGGATAGCCAAGAACTATGCCTACTTTGATGACACGCTTGAAACAGTGCTGATCTCAGAGCTTGGCACCGAGCTGCATCAGCAGTGTTTGGCAGAGGCATGTGAACCGTTTGGGCTCCCCCCCAGCAAGGACACACACAAGATTCCGGAAGTAATGCATCAGGTGTTGGCATGTGCGAAAGGCAAAGGAGTTAGCTCCCCCACGCTGGAAACCCTTGTCAAAGCGATTTGGTCGCACCTCGCTCCTGAGGACACTGAGGCTTGAGACGGGCCTCATCTACCTCAGCCGATGGCCCCCAACGGCCATAGATCGCCATAGTCAGCTCAGCAAGCTGAGCGTTCATCCCAAAGCTTCAAACACGATAGGCGTGGGAGGGCGTTTGCCCTCCCTTCAATCGATAGACGGCTCAAAAGCATCCAGGTGTCGGAACCGCAATCAGAATATCGATTGGCGCTTGCTTCGGGCAAAGCGGCGACGGAGCAGCCACGGCAGCCCCCACAGCATCAAGAGGGGCCAGAAGACAAGCTGCCCGAACAGCATCAGCCCGAAGACTGCCCCTTCAGCGGTAGTGCCCTCCTCAAACACCACGCTGCAGAGCCACCACAGGGCCACGCCCGTGATAAGCCAACGGACTACGTTGAAAAAAATCCACATCTGAACCTCCTAGCCAGTGCTTGGTGGTGGACTTGAATTCAGCGGCGGTCTACGACAGTCCAAGTGCCATCGACCTTGTCGATGACGAAGGTGCCAACGAGCTGCTGCTGCTCAATGCGAGTGCCGATCTGGTAGCGGGCCGTTCCAGTGACACTGCACGCGTAGCCCGGACTGTCCCCACGCACGCAGTTTCCTACCTTCAAGTGCTCAAACGTCATCGTCGTGCCTGTTGCCTCTTTGAAATACGCCGTCAGCGCATTCTCAACATCGCCACTACCAGGGCCACCCGAGCAGGCGGCCAGCAGCACTGCGGCGGAAAGCGTCCAAAGCTTCTTCATGTCAGCTCCTTGATCAGTCGATGAGTAGGCAGTGACTGCCCGGATTGGTTGCAGTGCCAGGCAGGACTTCGCTATCGATCACTGACCCAGCTTTGTTGATGACGATCACGATCTGGCTGGGCTGGGCGGACGAGTCTTCATCGCGCTCGCCGAGGTAAGCCAAGGCAACAGCGCTTCCGAAGTTGTAGACCTTGCCGAAGCCAATGACGCTATGCGCTTCGGCAGGCAGCAGCACCGGCTTGCCATCAAGCTTGATAGCGAGCTTGTAGTCCCGGCCCTCGGCGGGGTCGATCCGACCAATGCTTGTTCGCACGGGACCGGTGGGGATCGCTGAGCCATGACCCGTCGCCCAGATGAACTCCGAGACCTTCGGCTTCCCTCCCCCACCCGCCTTGAACTGGCCGCTCTGCAGTTGGCACGACAAGCTTTGCGCAGCCTCGGCAGAAGCAGCGAACGCGAAGAGACCCACCACTGCCCAGTGCCTCATATCCATACGACAGCCTCCAAGTTGATTTTGCGTTGAACGCAAATGACCAGCTAAGCTTATGCCGTCAAACTCTGGAGAGTCAACGTGTTTGCTTTTACCGGATGCCAGCACCTCAGCCCACGCCTACAGCCCTCGGCCATCGCCTACGCGCAGCACGCGTCGCCAAAGGCTGGACCCAAGCTCAGCTAGGCGAAATGCTCATGGGAGTAGATGACTCAAATACGACGGCCCCTCGGATCAGCCGATATGAACGAGGGATGCACAAGCCGGATTTGGAGACAATCGAGAAGCTCGCGGAGCTTCTAGAACTTCCTGCGGCCTACTTCCTTGCTGCATCTGATGTTGTAGCTGAGGCCATCCTGGTGCTGTCTCAGCTTAATCCCAAGCGCCAAAAAGAAGCACTACAGCTCCTGAGAAAGCTTTCCGACAGGAATGACTCTTCTGAATGAACCGAGAAGCCAGCAGAAAGCCCACACTCTCAACGAAGCTACTTTTCATTCATTTAATAAGCTAGGCCTGCGCAAAAGAATCACTGACACTGTTGTTGGCCAGGTCAGACTACTGAGGATTGCAATGAGCAGCTTAAATGTGCACAGCGTTCATTCGAAAGGAAACCTTCAAGAGGAATCACTATGGATCCAGGTAACAGAGGACATAGAAAATCTTAGCTATTACCTCGTTTGTGACACCACCTATACGGACGAGAATCACATATCGAATGAGCTTCGTCATCTCTTCTGGTTTCCAAAGAAATCCGCAAAGAAAGGAGACTGGATACAGCTCGCAACTCGAAACGGCAAAAGCACAACACTTGAGAACGATCAAGGGACCACCACACACGTTTTTTACTGGAACCTTGGACGAACTGTGTGGAACAGATCCGGTGACGCAGCTTTACTTTTCGACCTTCGGACCTGGAAGGCTACAAAGGTCTAAATCAATTAGGAACGCAATCAAATCACGGAGGATACGATGGCAAAAACAAAGAAGATCAAGCCCCCGATGGGCCGAAAGCTTAGCAATGAAGCTGAAGTTACGAATTGGCTGGTCGACCTGATTGAGTCTGATAAATTACATGAGACAATTTTAGGTAAAGAGAGCATTGAGGAAGTCACTCTTGCAATTGACGACCCCTACGTAATACCGAAGTTCTCAATTGACTACGCAAGCCGACTGGCAAGCGCTAGATCATCAAATTTTGTGCTGGAACAGCTCCGCAATTTGGAAATAGTTTCGATAGACAGGAGCATTTCACTAGACAAGGGTGAGGTGCTTCGACCTGACATCATTGCTTACAACCCCGAGTCGAGGGTGATAGTTCTCTTCGAAGTAAAGCGTGACAAGGGGCCGGAGCGCCAAGCCATCTCGGAGTTGGCAGGTTACGAGCATGAACTTCAGAACTTCTTCCCGTTCTTGTCCAACATGGATATCTGCTTTGTCCTAGTTGCCAAGGACTGGTCAGATCTCATGTCGCACGGGCTGGCAGGCCTCACAACTTGGGCAGGAAAGCAGTGCTTAGCGCTCAGTCTCGACTACGACGCAGTTCCTAGAGAACTTCGCTGCAAGATTGTGGAAGCCTGGAGTCTCACTGGCTCCACAACCATCCCCGACGATGCGCTTCAATGCTACGACTTAGTTCTCTATGACAAGAACGAGCAAGAATCGCTTTCAACCGACATCGAAGTTCCAAGACTCATCCAAACAGCAATTGATATGATCGCCAGAAGCGGGGACCGCATGCGATCCCATGGCTTTCTTTTGCTTTGGAGAGATATATCCCCATTCCCACTGCAATGGGTAATAACACTGTGCACCTTCGACTACGGGGTCTTCGCTTCGAGATCGTCTGCGAATGAACGCTCAAAGGTTTCTAAGATTTCCTCTTATTTCCTTGAAGAGAACGATCTATCCTATGGATCAATGCCCAAAGGAGGTTATGAAATCCCTAAGACCTCAATAGATCTGCTATCCGAAGAATATGATGTACAGATTGAGAATCACAGCAACTGGAAGCAGAAAGTTAGCGCGCATAGACTACGATCCCAACCAGTGATTTATGAATTCTGGGGCGCCCCCGGGGACTTCGCAAGAGATTTCATATCTCAGAAAAGTGTTCGCAATATTCTTCTTACGTTCTTACCACAATCCAAACTTGATTGGCGCGACCCGATAGTTGCAGTCCCGCTCATCGAATATATGACTGACAGGCCACCATTCGCCGAAGGCAAGGTATTATCTCGCGACCTGCTAGAGGCGGGAATCACCCTTGGATCGCTGGCGACGACCTGCGTCAACATGAACGCTATCCTGCAAGATTCGGAAGAATCTCGCAATAAAGAATCGTTAACAGTGTATTCGGCGCGCTTTAAATGGATCCTGCCTGAAGCAGTAGTGCTGATGGCCGAGCTAGCCCAGCTTTCACTATCCTACGATGATCTTGAGCCGCCGCCGCCGCTAACCAACGACTTCACCAAAGTCGAAGATCACATTGATAAAATCGTCGCGTGGGTCCACGAGGACCTAATAGGCGACAACCATGAAATACATTCGGACTCTTTCATCCTGGGCCTTAGCCTTGGGTTTGCTTACGAGTATTTCTCACAGTCGCAGACTACAGCGGGTGCGCTTAAGGAGCTTAAGGAGCTTAAGGAGGCCAGCAGTAACGCAATTCATTTCTGTGAACAGACTGTACTCGTTCTAATGAAGCGTGCGGAAGATAATGAGATAGGAGATCGGGCAAAGGACGAGGCGAGAGACTATCTGCAACAGCTGGCAGCCCTTTATCCGCGCGAATCCGAGAAGAGCAGCACTAGGACAATTCTGGAGAAGCTTTCTTTTCCAGTTTTGCTCCGCGCACTTCGCCTATGTGCGGACGCAGTCGACTCTTTCCTAAATCCGGTACATCACACTCTTCGACCACTAGCAATAGTTAATTTAGACATGACCGCAATTAAGAACGGCATAGAAACTATATTTAGACGCGGAGATAGAAGGCCGGCTGTAATGATTGATTCTTCGGGTCGCTACGGAACCGGGCACCTTCCCGAAGAAGGGAAATTTCTCCCGGAACTGACAAGCACAGACAATGAGGTTTATTTCGCCGACTACAGACCCGGAGTTTCCATAATAAAGAAGGTTACCTGGGCTGAGGTGGCCGAGAAGCTATCTGCCGGTCATAAATGAGGCGTGAAGTATCCGAGCGAAAACACAGCATCCGCTAGCCAGAAGCCCCGCATCGCGGGGCTTCTGTCTTCTCAACCCGGAAACGCCGGGAACTTTTCGTTGGGATGGGAAGCCTTCCAAGTTGTGTAAGCGGAAGTCCCTTCCCAGGCAGCGAACGCACGAGGAGTTCTGCCTCGGCCGCTCCAGGTTTCGCCCGTGTGTGGGAGCCAATACTTGGGCGCGACTTCCTTCTTCACACTTCCCGCCTTCTTAGGGACATCCGTCGCCAGCATGCTGACGATCTCGGCGCGCTGCTTCGCAGAGAAGCTCTTGCCGTATTGGGACACGAGGTTGGCGACTTCTGCGAAGGCATCAGCGGCTTGTTCCTGGAGAAGCTGAACTTCCTGTTCCTCAAGCTTGCGCAGCTCTTCAGCAAGCTTGGCTTTGGCGGAGGCAATGGAATCGAGTGACGGCTTGGTCATTCTTAAAACCTGAAATTGGTAGCAAAAAGAGAGAAGGTAGCTAGGAAGCTTTGGACGCTAAGCGCCACTGCCCCATCCACCGGGAACAAGCTATACGGTCTTTTCCCCCTAGACAACCGGTCCGGACCCGAAAGGGACGCAGTCCCATCCACTCAACCTAACCGGGGTTGCCACTTGCCATAGAGCCTGGGCGAGGCGACCCAACAAAGAGAATGGAGGATGGTGATGCCCGTCGCAAATTCGAAAATATCCTGCATGCCTATTCTGTAAGAAAGCACGCTTAGGCGTAAGGACACTCAAAATCGTACAGTACAGAAATGACTGCAAGATAGAGGCGGCCACCCAAGGCAAACCCTTGCGCCACAGCGCATCGCAACGCACACCTCACTAATTCACTCTAAAAGTTTTCGCGCTAATTCCAACGTTTCGGCGAATGCCTAAGCAACGCGGCAACACTCTAGATCTCGTTTGACGAATCAAAGCCGGGCCTTAGCACTGCTCTCATCATCCAAGGAGACAGTGCCGTGCCAAAAACAGTAAAGAACTTCCTTCAAGACTTCCCTTTCAATCCAGACGCCGATGACACGCTGCACCTTAAGGGCATCAGGATCGGGCGCTTCCGAATTGATGAGCTGGTCATCACCGGACGCGAAGCGGCGATCCACGCGCAAGAGATCCTCAACGCGGCTATGGAGCGCTCTCGACGCCCTCGCATCAATGCCGCAGGCACGCGCTACCTTGAGCCACTCTCTGCAGGCCACCCTGCCCGTCTTCTGTCCGTAGAGATCAAGGACTATCTGGGAGATAGAGAGCGGCGCTGCCTCGCCCAGGAGACCATCGACTCCACAGCCCGAACCCTGCGGCTTCTCCAAATGACCTGCGGCGACATCCCCGTCTCACGCATTGACCACCCCCACATTTATCGCCTCTGGGACCTCATGCGCTGGTCACCTCCGGGCCTCTTTTCTGACCCCGCCTATCGAGGGATCAGCTATGACGAAGCCATTGCCTGCGGCAAGACGCTAGATGTTCCTCAGCTTGCCCCTGCAACGCTCGAACGACATCGACGCTTCCTGGTCTCTTTCTTCAATCAGCTGGTCAAGACCAAAGCCATCGACGCCTCTCCGATGGCTGCGTTTGCCGAGATCAAGAAGGATCTGGTCACCGATCCCAACAAGCCTGAGCGCCTCTTTGATGAAGACGACCTACGGCGCATCTTCGACCCCAAGACGTTCATTCCCTGGGCGAGCAAGTATCCGCATCGCTGGTGGCTTCCCATGATTGGCCTGTATACGGGCGCACGCATTAACGAAGTGGCTCAGCTGAAGGTGGCCGACATCGTCAAGGAGAGCGATGTCTGGTGTATCCGCATCCAGAAGACTGTGGATCCTGACTTGGCGCACCGGACCCGGCTCAGGAGTCGGCAAAGCCTAAAAGGCAAGGCATCTATCCGAACGATCCCCATCCCCAAGCCGCTTCTTGACGCAGGCTTCCTGGACTTCATGGATGACATCAGGGACTGTGGACACCCTCGCCTCTTTCCACACCTCTCTGCAGGCGTGAACCGCAAGACCGGTGAGACCAATGCTCGCTACAGCCTAGCTGCACTTAGCCAGTTCAGCCGCTACATGAAGGAGCTTGGTTTTCCTAGAGGTGTTGGTTTCCATGCCTTCAGACACACCATCGCGACAGAGCTCCACCATCAGAACGTCCCTGACGAAGACATTGCCCTGATCACCGGCCACTCTGTCAGCAAGCGTGTGCCGGTGCTTCACGAGGCCTACTTCCACAAGAAGCCCGCCGTAATGCGCAGGAAGCAGATAGAGACCTTGGAGAAATACAGGCCTGCGGTAGTGCTTCCTGTTTATGCCAAGGGGCAGTTCAAGCGCTGCTTGAAGGACAAGAAGAGGTTCTATCCTTAAGCATCGAAGCAGCATCAGCCCAGCCGGGAGATAGTCCAGCCTCAACGCTGACTAGCCTTGCTACATGGGATACATTCGAGGCCTATGGGCAAGGCCAGGACGCCGCCGAACCGTGCCCCTGACATTTCTGGTCCCGGAAGGAGCTGGTAGCTAAATGGATTCAACTCGATTGCGGGCACCTGTTACCCATCGTTTCAAGCCAGTTGGCGCCTGCATCTATTGTGGTGCTACACAAGGGCGCTTGACCGAAGAGCACATCGTGCCGAAGGGCCTTGGTGGAACTCTCGTGCTGCCAGATTCAAGCTGCGATCCGTGTGCAAAGCTTACGTCCCAGTTTGAAATGAAAGTGCTTCGCGGATTTTTGGATCGCGGCCGCCAGTCTTTGGGAATAAAGGGTCGAAAATCTCATCGACGGCCCGCCACGGAATCGATCAAACAGATCTTCATACGCGCCGACAATTCCTTGGTTGAACACGATCTGCCTTGGGATCAAAGCGTCAAAGTCATGCACCTCCCCGTCCTCACTCTCCCAGGCTTCCTCAACCCTAAATTTCCGCCCGATCCTTCTGCAGAGGGGATAGAGGTCTCCGCCATGGATACGCTAACCATGGGACTTGGCGAGGGGGAGATAGTTCGCGCGCATACCTCTGTAGGCATGCAGTTTCAGGACAGGATGGACATCTGGTCTTTCGTTCGGATGCTAGCCAAGATTGCTCATGGCTACCAGGTCGCGGTGAACGGTGCTTTCCCGATTGAGCAGAGCCCACTGGTGCCCATCATTCTTGGCAAGCGCTGGGATGCCCGAAACTGGATAGGTTGCACAGAGCAGGATCCGCTTCCATCTGATCGTCAGTGCTTGCACCTTCTCCAAGACGTTCCATTGACGGGCGGTGATGGCTCCAGCGCTTCGATTATCCGCATCAAGCTGTTCGCCGACTATCCGAGCCCGACCTACGCCTTAGCGGCCAGACTTCAAGCCTGACACGAGAGCGTTGCCTTCCGACCAAGACGCGCTGCGCCTGGACTTAGAACTAGACCAGCGTAAAGACATAGGACACCTTCATGGCTCAACCGCAGGAATCGACCGTCGCAGTAATGATTGACTGCGACAACGTTGCTCCCGAGATCGTGGATTTCGCGCTCCTCATGGCGGCACAGGCCGGGCGCGTAACGCTTCGACGGGGCTATGGCAATCGAACTACCTTGGGCAACTCCTGGCAAGAGGCCTTGGTTCGCCAGGCCTTCACTCCATGCCTTCAGTTCCAATACGCAGCGAAGAAGAACACCTCCGATATCGCGCTGGCCTTGGATGCCCTGGAAGCGCTCTTCGATCAGCGCGCAGATATCTTCTGCTTGGTAACCAGCGACTCGGACTTTGCCTACCTCTGCAGGAAGCTCCGTGAGCGCGGGGCTACAGTTCTGATCGTCGGCGAAGCCAAGACTCCCGATGCTTTGCGCAATGCCTGCGATCAGTTCTTCGAGTGGTCCGCCCAAGAAGCCTCATCGCCAGAGCCGCCTGATCTTCAGGACCCGCCGCATCCCGCTGACCACAGTAGCGAAGCCAAGACCACCGGCAGCGCTCCGCTCCCAAAGCGCCGTCCTCGGTTCGTCATCGAGGCTGTCTCACTGCTTGCCGGTAGCACCCCGGAGGGCAAGGTAAGCCTCAACTCCTTAGGCTCCTATCTGAAGCGAGCAGATTCCGGGTTCTCCCCTGGCATCTATGGGCATTCCGGTCTTCTCAACATGGTGAAAACCTACGATCTCCTGTCACTCAAGCAGGAAGAGAATGGGCAGTGGTCCGTAAGCCTGGCACCTAAGCCAGAGACAGCCTAAGGCGAACGAGCCTTAGTGTTCTGATAGTTGCCATAAAAAAGCCCTGCCGAGGCAGGGCCGCATCCACCAGATGCCATCAATTTCCCAAGGTTACTGCGTAAGGGGATCACCATCATCATCACCCCCAGAATCCCCAGTACCCAAAGTCGCTTGCACCCTGACCAGCGCGCCACGAACCGACGAAATCACACATGCCATCAACCCTATAAACAGGTAGATGAAATCCGATGACACGATAACCACCGGTCTCCCGATTAGCATGAATGCTATCGACTTCATGATCAGGATAATTGATCCAAAAAAAAGAAAAACATCCATAACCAATAAAGAGCCCATCCCCATGTGAAGCCTCTTTCGCTTCAAAATCACAACCCCGATGTAAAACATAAGAACCACGAAAGATATCAGGGCCGTCAAGCCAACAACCACCCACTCATTTTCCAGGAACCTTATCACAGCCGGGATACCCCCTTAGGTTAAGACGACAAGCCAAAATACCAAGTGCAGAACCAGCTATTACCAGAACAAATTTCAACAACAACGACTCTGGCGCAAGGAGCGCAACTGGCGCGACGGCACAGAGAATAAAATATCTAAAGTCAAACACCTTAGGCGACAGCAACCACGATTCAATACAATTCTTTTTCATATAAAAGGGCCTCCTCTAAACATAGTAGGCCACCCAATAAAATCGTCAACAAACTATTAACTCACTACATCATTTGACCGGAATTCCATCAGGAACGTCATACATGATATCGGTGATTTCACTAACAAGACGGTGATCCAACAGCAATGTCATGATGACCTTGGCGGTCTCTTCGGTCGGGATAATTTTCCCCGCCTTATCGAAAGCGACGCCCCACTTCCGCTTCGTCGCAACAGTCTTGAGCGCCTTCAAATATTTTGGATTGGAATAGAGATTCTTATCCTGAATAACCGTCATCCTCTTTAGATGCGTTCCATTCTCGCCAACATAGTCCAACAGCGGTTGCATGTCAGTAAAGAGAGCGGAGAAGGCAGGTTCCAACTTCAGCTTTTCGAACGCCTGAGCATAACCGGCTCGATACTGCATCATTGACTCAAAGCCCTTCTTGTTCGACACCAAAAGAACACCATCCAAGGCAAAGATGTCAAATCGGGGCTCAAGAGTGAACTCATCACCCGCTACGGCCGACAACTGACCGTTCTTAAAAATGGCATTAATTACATTTTTCTTTATATATATCGGCTTCCACGTCATCGGAGTGCGCCGCGTGGCGTAGAGAGTCTGCCCGCCCTTTACAAACTTCACCAAGTAGCCGACAGCGCCCTTGAGCTTCTTAAGATCATTAGTCGCATGGTCAGACTCCGGCTCGTCAACGAGATCCTTTAGAACCTGAAAGTCGGTATCACCCACAGCAATAGTCAGGCATCCATCATCGGTGGGCTGAGAGAGATGCCCATATGGAATCCACTCGTTAATTCGGGCCCTCTCATTTTCCGCAAAACCCTTGAGAGCGTTATCCAGGACTGGATCCGTCTTGATGTAGTACGCCTTGAATTTCTTGGTGCCAGCGCTCCTCTTAAACACCCAAAGGAACACGTTTGACCCGGCGAGGTCAAATGCCTTGAGGCTTTTCAATGCCAAATCGCTCATGGGTCCCCCATCAAATATACTTCCTGAACATCCTCAATAAGCTGCTTGCCAGGCAACAGCTTTCCTTGCTTCAGCGCGCGCACGGTCTTACGGACCTGTTTCCCACCGACAGCAATATCAACCTCATACAGTCGCCAGCCGAAAGCAATCAATACGGGGTTCATCAGAATCTGCCCCGACCTATACGTAATCAAAAACAAGAGCACAAGAAAAACGAAGAATCCCGCCAACTTCTGTGGATCTCCGTAACTCAACCCCATGAATGACACAACGTAGGGGAAAACATAATTAATCAGGTCATTCGGAACGGGCTTCGCGGACAGAACCTCAGCTTCGCTCTTCAGTCGGACAGCCTTCATGGAATACATCGTCAGCCACAGTGCGGCTGATGTAACCAATATTGCAGCCAAGGATGCCCAAGGGTGCTCGAAGATCTGTAGTTCGCAATCAAACTGTCCTCTCCAACCACATACGGGTTCTCCCCAAAGCGCCTTTTTGATGTCTTGCGCCGCCAGTACAAAGGCCAGCGGGGCATACGACCCTAGAAAAAGCACTCCTGCTGACCACATCCGAAATTGCATTCCGGTATTTCCTTCTAGTCCACCCCTCTGTTGCCAAGCATAGACCGGCCTCGTCTCATCGACCGAGAACTCCGCCGGGTCAAGGACGCCAGCTAAAGATACCCATTGATTAGAGGCCCTCATAGATAGCGGCTCGCCTGCGGGGATCTTTAGGACGGCCCAATCCGACCAACTCCAGGCCGCCCCCCTGCTCGCATCATAGTGCGAACTTGGGTAGCATCCAGGACACACCACAGGACACAAATCCGGTTTGTGGACGCCTCCGGAGCTAGGCGGGACGGTCAAGGTACTGTTTCCCCCTCTCTCCGCCAGATAAATAAAAAAGGCCGCCCTTCGGGTGGCCTTTTTTATTTATCTGGCGCGGGACGCGAAGTGCGCTGCGCGCGCTTCGCCCCATGCGTTGCTGCGCAACGAACGGGCCCTCCCTTTGCCGGCCTCTCCCCGCCCCTGTCGGGGAAGCCACTCAACAGAGGGGCTTGTTCCTTCAGTAGATCCACGCCGTGCGTGGATACGCCTGGTCGCCTTCCACACTCCCGCGGCCTTCAAACAAAACTGAACGAAACCTGAAAATTCGCTATCGTAGGCGCCTTCAATCCGACGCGTGGCCCATCGCTCATGAGCTCGACCGACAACGCGCACGCCGCCTGCGAGAACTGCGACACCGCCCTGCACGGCCACTACTGCCATCGCTGCGGGCAATCGGCGCACAACCCGCTCAAGCATGTCGGCCACGCCATCGAGGAAGTGTTCGAATCGTTCTGGCACCTGGACGGACGCATCTTCCGCACGCTGCGCGATCTGTGGATCCCGGGCCGCATTGCGCTGAACTACCTCAAGGGTCGCCGGGTGGGCTATGTGCAGCCGCTGCGGTTGTTCGTGATCCTCACGCTATTCACGTTCTTCGTCGGCAAGCTGTTCGTGCACGTCGACGATTTCGGTGTGGGCGGCGGGCGCGATTCGGTGTACGCCAAGGCCACCACGGTTGAACAGGTCGAAGCCGCGCGCGCGGAACAGGTGGCGATGATCGAGCGCCAGCAGGCCAGCTCACCGGCCAGCGGCAACGCCGGCTTCGCCATGGCGCGCGCTGCGGTGAATGCCGCCGCCGCACAGCGCAAGGCAGAGCTCGATGGCACCGGCACTGCGGCCCCTGCTGAAACCGCCACGGGCGGCTATGGCACCTTCTTCAACTACAGCATCAACGGCAAACCCTGGGATGCGGACAGCAATCCCATCGTGCTCAAGGGCTGGCCGCAGTTCGCCAACCGATGGCTCAACAAGCGCCTGCAGAACGGCAACGTCAACATCCAGCGCATGGGTGGCAAGGCCGACCTCTACATGCAGGCGATCCTCACCGCGCTGCCGGGCGCCCTGTTCTTCCTGATGCCGGTGTTCGCGCTGGTGCTGCGCATCGCCTACATCCCGCGGCCGATGGGCTACCTGGAACACCTGGTGGTGGCGCTATACAGCCATTGCTGGCTGATGATGGTGCTGCTGGCCACCTTCCTCATCGCCGGCCTGGGCACCGCCTTCGCCTCGCCCACCTTTGCCGCGGTCAGCCAGTGGCTGTACGCACTGCTGTGGCTGGCGGTTCCGGTCTACCTGCTGTGGATGCAGCAGCGCGTGTACGGCGGCAACAAGGCGCTGACCGTGCTGCGCTATCTGCTCATCGGTGGCGTGTACCTGTTCCTGGTCAGCTTCGTGGTGATGTACGCAGTGCTGGCCGGCATTTCGGCGTAGGCGGGAACATGCAGGGTATGTCGGCAGCGAATCCACGCATGGCGTGGATCTACTGACGATCGTCTATCGTGGGTGCATGACACTCCGCCTCTACCGCCCCGCCGATGCCAGCGCCTGCCTGTCGATCTTCGACAGCAACGTACCCACCTATTTCGCGCCCGAAGAGCGCAGCGACTTTGAACGCTTCCTGTGCGAACAGGCCACGGACAGTGCATTCCAGGTCATCGAGCGCGATGGCAGCATCGTGGCCTGTGGTGGCCTGTTGCGCTGCGGCGATGGGAGCGCCGGCTTCTGCTGGGGCATGGTCGAGCGCGCGCTGCACCGGCGCGGCATCGGCCGTGAACTGGCGCTGGCACGCCTGCACCAGGCTGAAGCAGATCCGTCCATCACCCGCATCACGCTCAGCACCAGCCAGCACACCCAGGGGTTCTACGCCGGTCTGGGGTTCGAGGTGACACGGGTGGTAGCCGATGGCCACGGCGCCGGGATCGACGCGGTGGAGATGGAGCGGAGGGTGTAGCCCTCCGCCCCGGCCCGGATCCACGCCGCGCGTGGATCCCTTGCTGCCCTACTCCCCTCAGAAGCCCATGCGCAGGTTGATCTGCCCGCCGACATCGCGGCGACCATCGCCATGCTGGCCCTGCACGAACATCGACAGCTGGCTGTTGCGACCCAGGCCCACCGCCACGCCGACCTGGCTGACCAGCGCGTTGCGTGCCATCACCGCGCTGTAGACATCGAAGGCATCGCCACCGACCGCGAAGCGGTTGCGGCTGGCTACGTCGGTATCACCCGACGCGTGCTGCCACCCCAGGCCAACCGTCAGCTGCGCCGGGAAGCGCTCGCCGCTGCCCACATCCCAGCGGCCACGCACGCCCACGGTGCTCACATTGAGCGTGTCCTTGCCACCTTCCAGCACCAGCGCGGCGGTACCGCCCTGCTCGACCGCACGATCGCGGTCGACCCAGTGCTTGGTGAACTGCACGTACGGCTGCAGTTGGGTGCGGCCGTGGCTCCAGGTCCAGCTGCCTTCGACCTGGGCAATGGTCACGTCCGCATCCTGGCGGCTGTACAGGGTCTGGCCCAGCAGCGGCACTTCACGGGTGGTACGCGTGCGGTAATCACCGCGCGACACGCTGCCACCCACCGCGAAGCCGTTGTTCCACTCACCCTGCGCATACAGGCCGAAAGTGTTGCCGCGTAGACGGGCGCGCGAGCTGCGATCGTACAGGCGCGTATCCAGGCGTTCATTGCCGGCCGCCGCGCCCAGCACCACGTGCTCGCCCAGCTGCCAATCGACACCGGCCATCAGCGCATTGCGGTTGGCGCGGATCTCATCCCCGTTGCCATCGCCATCCTGCTTGAACACCTTGCCACTGCCGGCAAGCCAGGCCGAGGCGCGCTCGCCACGCACGGTCGGCAGTTCACTGCCCAGGCGCTGGCGGATGCCTTCTTCCAGGTAGTTGTCGTACAGCAGCACCGCACGGCTGGCCGCATGCACTTCACCGGACAACTGGTCGAACGCGCTGCGCGCGGTGGCCGCGTCATAGATCAGCACCGTGTTGTACAGGCCCAGCGCCGGACCACTCTGCGGCAGGCTGCTCAGCGCGGCCGCAGTGTTGTACTGGTTGCGGCTGTTGGCCACCGAAGTGAATGCCGCGGTCTGCGCCACGTCGATCTTCAGGTTGGCGGTATTGGCGGTGTAGACCGGGGTGATGGTCAGGAACGCCGACGGCGAAGTCGCGGAAGCGAACTGCCCGCTTATCCCACTGGCCGCGTTGACCACCGTGTACTGCTGGCCCTGCTGGTAGCTGGTGCTGGGCGAAATGGTGTTCACCCGCACAGTGCTGCCGCCCACCGTCGCGCTGCCACCGACCTGCACGGTATCACTGCCGGTGGCGCCCAGATCGATGCCCAGCGTGCTGCCCGGCGCCAGGGTCAGGTTGCCGCCCACGGTGATCGTACCGGTGCCGTTGCCGGCGCCACTGCCGTTGCCCTGCCCATTGCCAGGCGACAGTACGCCGCCGCTGGATACGGTCACGCCACCGCCGGTGCCACCGATGGTGCCGGTGCCGGACAGCGTGGTGCCGCTGCCGATGGTCCACTGGCCACCGATGGTGCCGGTGACATTCAGGCCGCCACCGGTGACCTGGCCGGTGCCGCTGAAGCCACCGCTGTTGCCGCCCAGGTTCAGGCCACCCGGGCCGGCCTGGACGATGCTGCCGTCGCCGCTGATGCTGCCGCCCAGCGTGGTGGTGCCACTGGTGTTGATGATCAGGCCACCATTGTTGGTGATGTTGCCGGTGATCGAGCCGCTGGCACCGCCGTTTCCGACCTGCACGGTACCGCCGGCATTGATCGTGGTGCCGCCGGTGTAGGTGTTGTTGCCGGTGAGGGTGAGGGTGCCGGTGCCGGCCTGGGTCAGGCCACCGCTGCCGCTGATGGTGCCGCCGACCGTGGTGTTGCCACCGACCTTGAACACCAGGCTGCCGTTGTTGCTGACATTGCCGGTGATGGCACCGCTGGCACCGCCATTGCCGACCTGCAACGTGCCCCCGGTGTTGATGGTGGTGCCACCGGTATAGGTGTTGTTGCCGCCCAGGATCAGCGTGCCGCTGCCGGCCTGGGTCAGGCCACCGCTACCGCTGATGGTGCCGCCGACGGTGGTGTTGCCGCCGACGTTGAACACCAGGCTGCCGTTGTTGGTGACGTTGCCGGCAATCGCGCCGGTCGCGCCACCGTTGCCGACCTGCAGGGTGCCACCGGTGTTGATGGTGGTGCCACCGCTGTAGGTATTGTTGCCGGTCAGGGTCAGCGTGCCACTGCCGGCCTGGGCCAGGCTGCCGCTGCCGCTGATGGTGCCGCCCAGCGTGGTAGTGCCGGCCACGTTGGACACCAGCGCACCGTTGTTGGTGATGTCACCGACGATCGAGCCAGTCGCGCCGCCATTGCCCAGCTGCAGCGTGCCACCGGCGTTGATGGTGGTGCCACCGCTGTAGGTGTTGGTACCAGTCAGCAGCAGCGTGCCGCTGCCGGCCTGGGTCAGCGCGCCCGTGCCGCTGATGGTGCCGCCCAGCTGCGTGTTGCCGGCCACGCTGGAGATCAGCGCGCCATTGTTGGTGATGTCACCGGCAATCGAACCGGTGGCGCCGCCATTGCCGACCTGCAGCGTGCCACCGGTATTGATGGTGGTGCCGCCGGTATAGGTGTTGTTGCCGACCAGGGTCAGCACGCCAGCACCGGCCTGGGTCAGCGCGCCGGTGCCACTGATGGCGCCACCGACCGTGGTGTTGCCGGCCACGTCGAACACCAGGCTGCCGTTGTTGGCGACGTTGCCGGTGATCGCACCGGTCGCACCGCCATTGCCCACCTGCAGCGTGCCACCGGCATTGATGGTGGTACCACCGGTGTAGGTGTTGTTGCCGGTCAGGGTCAACGTACCGGCGCCGGCTTGGGTCAGGCTGCCGCTGCCGCTGATGATGCCATCCAGCGCCGTGTTGCCGGCCACGTTGGAGACCAGCGCGCCGTTGTTGGTGATGTCACCGACGATCGCACCGGTCGCACCGCCATTGCCGACCTGCAGCGTGCCGCCGGCATTGATGGTGGTACCGCCGGTGTAGGTGTTGTTGCCGGTCAGCACCAGCGTGCCGCTGCCGGCCTGGGTCAGGCCACCGCTGCCGCTGACCACGCCACTCACCGTTGCCGTACTGCCGAGGTTGTAGACCAGGCTGCCGTTGTTGGTGATGTCACCCAGCACCGAACCAGTGCTGCCGCCGTTGCCGATCTGCAGCGTGCTGCCACCGTTGATGGTGGTGCCACCAGTGTAGGTGTTATCGCCACTCAGGGTCAGCGTGCCGGTGCCGCCCTGCACCAGGCCGCCGGTACCACCAAGGATGCCGGCAAACGTGGTGCTGGCGTTGTTGCCGCCGGTGGTCAGCGTTGCACCACCCAGCGCCACCGTGCTGCCGGCAACACCGGCCAGGCCGCCGATGCTCTGGTTGCCACCGGCGCTGATGTCCAGCGTGCCGGTGCCAGCCAGGTTCACCGTGCTGGCACCGGACAGGCTGCCGCCCGCGCCCACCGCCAGCGTGCCGCTGTTGATGGTGGTGGTGCCGGTGTAGCTGCTGGCGCCGGCCAGGGTCAGGGTGGCCGCGCCATCCTTGGTCAGACCGCCCGCACCGGAAACCGCACCGTCCAGGATCAGGTCGCTGCTGCCCAGCACATCCAGCGTCGCACCGGCGCCCAGCACAACATCATTGGCCAGGGTCAGCGCCGCATTGGCATCCAGCGAGCCGTTGCCGGCCACGGTCAACGCGCCCGTGCCGAGCGCGGCACCATTGCCGACGACCAGTCCGCCGGCATTGAGGGTGACGCCGCCGCTGAAGGTGCTCGCAACGCCCAGCGTCTGCACGCCTGCGCCGTTCTTGATCAGCCCACCGGTGCCGTCGATGCTGCCATTGAACGCGGTGTTGCCGATGCCGCCCAAGGTCAACGTGTTGCCGCCGAGGGACACGTTCGAACCTGCCACGCCCTCCAGCGAGCCGATGCTCTGGTTGCCGCCTGCGGAAATATCGAACGCGGTGCCGGCATTGGCCAGGGTGACCGCCCCCGTCGCCGCCAAGCTGCCGCCGGCGCCGATCGCCAGCGTGCCGGCGTTGATGGTGGTACCGCCGGTGAAGGTGTTGGTGCCGGTCAGGGTCTGGGTGCCGGCGCCCTCCTTGATCAGTCCGCCGGTGCCCGCCACTGATCCGGAGAAGGTACCGTTGGTGGCATCACCGATGGTCAGTGTGTTCGCGCCCAGATTCACCGTGCCGTTGCCAATCAGCGTGCCGAACTGCTGCGTACCGGCACCGGCGGACAGATCGAAGGTCGCGCCGGTGGCCAGGTTGACGATGCCATTGGCATGCAGGCTGGCCCCGGCGCCCAGCGCCAGCGTGCCGGCGTTGATGTTGGTGCCGCCGGTGTAGGTGTTGGTGCCATTCAAGGTCAGCGTGGCCAGGCCCTCCTTGGTCAGGAAGCCAGTGCCGCTCAGGTTGCCGTTGAGGGTCAGATCATTGCTGCCCAGCACGGTCAGGCCGGCATTGAGAACGAAGTTGTTGCCCAGCGTGATCGCGCTGTTGGAATCGAGCGTGGCATTGCCAGCCACGGTCACCGCACCGGTCCCGAGCGCGGCATTGTTGCCGACCACCAGGCCACCGGCGTTGAGTGCGACGCCACCACTGAAGGTATTGGCACCGGTCAGCGTCTGCACGCCTGCGCCATTCTTGATCAGCCCGCCGCTGCCGTTGATCACGCCGTTGTACGTGCTGTCGGCGACCCCGCCCAGCGTCAGCGAGTTGCCGCCCAGCGCCACGGTGCTGCCGGCTACGCCAGCCAGCGAACCGATGCTCTGGTTGCCGCCGCCGGAGATATCCAGCGTGCCGGCACCGGCCAGGTTCACCGCACCGGTGGACGCCAGGCTGCCACCGGCACCGACCGCCAGCGTGCCGTTGTTGATGGTGGTACCGCCGGTGTAGGTATTGGCGCCGGTCAGGGTCACCGTGGCCGCGCCGCTCTTCACCAGGCCACCGCCACCGCCGATGGTGCCGCCCAGGGTCAGCGCATTGCTGCCGAGCAGGGTGAGGTTGTTGCCCGCAGAGAGGTTGATGGCGTTGCCGAGGGTCACTGCAAGGCTGCTGTCCAGCGTCGCGTCGGCGCCCACGTCCAGCGCCCCCGTACCCAGCGCGCTGTTGTTGCCGACCACCAAGCCGCCACTGTTCAATGCGAGGCCACCACTGAACAGGTTGGCGCCGCCGAGGGTGAGGATGCCCGTGCCGTTCTTGACCAGTCCACCGGTACCGGAAATCACGCCATTGAAGGTGCTGCTGTCAGGGCCGCCGAGGATCAGCGAGTGGGCACCGAGGCTGACCAGCGAGCCGGTCACGCCGGACAGCGAACCGATGGCCTGGTTGGCGCCGGACGCCGAGATGTCGAAGCCGGCACCGGCCGCGGCCACGTTCACCGCACCGTTCGCGGCGAGGCTGCCGCCAGGACCGATCGCCAGCGTACCGGCGTTGATGGTGGTGCCACCGGTATAGGTGTTGGTACCGGTCAGCGTTTCGGTACCGCTACCGACCTTGGTCAGGCCACCGGTGCCGGCAATCGAACCACTGAAGGTGCCATTGGCGGCGCTGCCCACTTCGATGTTGTTGGCCCCGAGGTTGACCGTACCGTTGCCGACCAGCGTGCCGAACACCTGCGTACCGTTGCCGGCCGACAGGTCCAGCGTGGCGCCGCTGGCGAGATTGACGGTACCGCTGGCGGCCAGGCTGGCACCGGCGCCGAGCGCCAGCGTACCGGCGTTGACGTTGGTGCCACCGGTGTAGGTATTGATGCCGTTCAAGGTCAGCGTTGCACCACCATTCTTGGTCAGGCTGCCGGTGCCGGAGAGCACACCGTTGAGGGTGATCGCATTGGTGCCCAGCACGGTCAGCCCGGCATTGAGCACAACGTTGTTGGCCAGCGTCGCCAGCGCGGTGGTATCCAGCGTGGCCGCGCCACCGACGGTCAGTGCGCCGGTACCCAGCGCCGCGTCATTGCCCAGCACCAGCCCGCCGGCATTGAGCGTCACGCCGCCCCCGAATGTGTTGGCACCGGACAGGGTCTGCACCCCGGTGCCGACCTTCACCAGCCCGCCACCACCGCTGATCACGCCGTCGAAGGCGCCACTGGTCGCGGTGCCGAAGGTCAGCGAATTGCCACCCAGCGTCAGCGTGGTTCCGGCCACGCCGTTGAGCGCACCAATGGTCTGGTTGCTGGTGGCACCGGAGATGTCGAAGCTTGCACCGGCATTGCCGAGAGTGACGTCGCCGGCGGCGGCAAGGCTGCCGCCCGCACTCAACGCCAGCGTACCGGCATTGATGGTGGTACCACCGCTGTAGGTGTTGGCGCCTGCCAGCGTCAGCGTGGCGGCGCCATTCTTGATCAGGCTGCCATTGCCGGACACGATGCCGCCCAGGGCCAGTGCGTTGCTGCCCGGCACGGTCAGTGCCACGCCCGATCCCAGGTTCACCGCGTTGCCCAGCGTCACCGCAGCGCCGGCATCCAGCGAGGCACTGTTGTTCACCGCCAAAGCGCCGGTACCCAGCGCGCCATTGGCGCCCACCACCAGACTGCCGCCGTTCAAGGTCAGGCCGCCACCGAAGGTGTTGGTGTTGTTGAGGGTCAGCAGGCCAGTGCCGTTCTTGACCAGGCTGCCGTTGCCGCTCAGCACGCCACCCAGGGTGACGTCATTGCTGCCGCCCAGGGTCAGCTGCGTACCGGCACCGAAGTTCACCGCGTTGGCAAGGTTCAGCGCCACCGTATTGTCGAGACTGACCGTGCCACCCACACCGAGCGCGCCGGTCCCCAGCGCATCGGCGTTGCCCAGCACCAGCCCGCCGCCATTGAGCGCCAGGCCACCGCTGAACGTGTTGGCACCGGACAAGGTCTGGATGCCGGTACTGGTCTTGACCAAGCCACCCGTGCCACTGATCACGCCATCAAACGTGGCGTTGGCATTGGTGCCGAAAGTCAGCGTATTGCCGCCCAGCGTCAGCGCGGTTCCGGCGACGCCGTTCAGCGCGGCAATGGTCTGGTTGCCGCTGGCGCCGGAAATATCGAAACCTGCACCGGCATTGCCGAGGGTGACATCACCGCCTGCAGCGAGGCTGCCGCCTGCGCCCAATGCCAGCGTGCCGTTGTTGATGGTGGTGCCACCGGTGTAGAGGTTGGCACCGCTCAGGGTCAACCGTGCCGCGCCGTCCTTGATCAACCCGCCAACACCGAATACCGGCCCACTGAGCGTCAGGTCATTGCTGCCAAGTACCGTGAGGTTGGCACCGGCCGCCAGGCCGACGGTGTTGCCCACGGTGAGTGCCGTGGCTGCATCCAGCGAGGCGTTGCCCCCCACATCCAGTGCACCGGTACCCAGGGCCAGCGCATTGCCAAGCTGCAGCACGCCAGCGTTCAGGCCAACCCCGCCACTGAACGTATTCGGACCATTCAACGCCAGTGTTGCCGTACCGTTCTTGACCAGGCCACCGGTGCCACTGATGACACCGCCCAGCGACGCGTTCTGGTTGCCCAGCAGGTCGAGTACTGCACCGGTACCGAGGTTGACGTTGTTGGCCAGGTTGAGTGCAACCGTACTATCCAGGGTGGTATTGGCACCCACCGACAGTGGGCCGGTGCCCAACGCACCGGCATTGCCGAGCAGCAGGCCGCCGCCGTTGACGGTCAACCCGCCACCGAAGGTGTTGGCGCCATTGAGGGTCAGCAGCGTGGCACCGTTCTTCACCAGCCCACCGGCGCCGGACACCACCCCGCCCAAGGTGATTGCCTGGGTGCCCGGCAGTGCAAGCAATGCACCAGCACCCAGTGCAACGTTGTTGGCCAGATTCAGGGGGGCGCTGCCATCCAGCGAGACCGTACCACCGATGCTCAACGCGCCGGTGCCGAGTGCGCTGCTGTTGCCCAGCAGCAGGCTGCCTGCGTTGAGCGTGAGGCCACCACTGAACGTGTTGTTGCCGTTCAACGCCAGCAGCGAGGTGCCGTTCTTGACCAGGCTGCCGGTGCCGGCGACCACGCCGCCCAGCGTCACGTTCTGCCCGCCCAGCAGGTTCAGCGTACCGGTCAGGTTCACCGCATTGGTCAGATTCAACGCCGCAGTGCCATCGAGCGATCCGTTGCCACTGACGGTCAGTGCACCGGTACCGAGAGCGCCGTTGTTGCCCAGCAGCAGCCCACCCGCGGCAAGGTTCAGGCCGCCGCTGAAGGTATTGGCGCCGGACAGCGTCTGCGTGCCGGCGCCCTGCTTGACCAGGCCACCGGCGCCGGAGACCGCGCTCGCCAGGGTCTGGTTGGCCGCATCACCGAAGGTGAGCGTGTTTCCGCCCAGCGCCACGGTCGAGCCGAGCACGCCGCTGAGCGCACCCACGGTCTGGTTGCCCGCCGCGGAGATGTCGAACGTGGCGCCGATGCCACCGAGGTTGACGCTGCCGCCAGTGGCGAGACTGCCACCGGCACCGATCGCCAGTGTTCCTGCGTTGATGGCGGTGCCGCCGGTGTAGGTATTGGCGCCGGTCAGGGTCAGCGTCGCCGCGCCATTCTTCACCAGGCTGCCAGCGCCGCCGATGACACCGCCCAGCGTCAGTGCGTTGCCTCCCAGAATGCCGAGCGAGCCGCCTGCACCGAGGTTGATGGTGTTGCCCACACTCAACGCCGAGCTGCCGTCGAGGGTCACGGCTCCACCGACGTTCAGGGCACCGGTTCCCAGCGCGCTGCCATTGCCCAGCACCAGGCTGCCGGTATTGAATGCCAGCCCACCACCGAACGTATTGGCACCGTTGAGCGTCAGTGTTGCCGCGCCATTCTTGATCAGGCCGCCAGCGCCACCCATCACGCCGTTGAAGGTGAGCGCCTGATTGCCCAGCAGATTCAGGCTGGCTCCGGCACCGAGATTGACGGCATTGGTCAACGCCAACCCGGTCGTGCCATCCAGCGTCGCATTGCCGCCGACGGACAGCGTGCCGCTGCCCAACGCTGCCGCGTTGCCCAGCAGCAGTCCGCCGGCATTGAGCGCGACGCCGCCGCTGAGACCGTTGACACCGGAAAGAGTCTGCACACCGGTGCCCTGCTTGATCAGGCCACCGGTGCCGGCGCCAAACGTGCCGCTGTAGCTGGTGTTGCCCAGCCCGCCCAAGGTCAGAGTGCGGCTGCCCAGATTCACCGCGCCGCCGAGGCCAGCCAGCGAACCGATGGTCTGGTTGGCCGCTGCCGTCAGGTCCAGCGTGGTGCCAACGCCCAGCGTCATCGCAGCCGTGGGTGACAGGCTGCCGCCCGCGCCGAGCGCGAGCGAGCCCCCGGCAAGGCTGAAGTTGCCGGTCAGCGAGTTGGCACCGTTCAAGGTAAGGGTGCTGGCTCCGTTCTTGACCAGGTTGCCAGCACCGGAAATCGCGCCATTCCATGACAACGGGTTGTTGCCCAGCAGGTTCAGCGTGCCGCCGCCGTTGATCACCAGGTTGTTGGCCACGCCGAAGCCGGCAGTGGTATCCAGTGAGGCGCTGCCACCGACGGTCAGGATGCCGCTGCCGAGCGCACCGGCATTGCCCAGCAGCAGGCCGCCGGCAGTGAGGTTGACGCCGCCACTGAACAGATTGGCGCCGCCCAGTGTCACCACGCTGGTGTTGCTGACGGTCAGCCCGCCGGCGCCGGACAGCACCCCGCCCAGGCCGAATGCGTTTGTTCCCGACAGCTGCAGGTTTCCTGTCAGGCCGAAGTTGTTGCCCAGCGTCAGGCCAGTGGTGCTGGCCGCGATCGCGCCGCCGTTGGCGGTGAACAGGCCGCTGCCGAACGCAGACGCATTGTTGAAGTTGACCAGGCCATCGTTGAGCGTGGTCGTACCCGCGCCCGCCCACGCCCCCTGCAGGTTCCAGGTACCGCTGTTGACGGTCAGCCGCTGGAAATTGACGTACTGGTTCCAACCCACCGTGGTCGGCGCGCCGCCGGTGCCGGAACCGGGCCCCGTGGGACTGTTCTGCAGCACCAGGCTGTTGTTGCTCGCCGAGCCGCCATCGACCTGGCCCGCCGCCGCCAGATTCACGCTGACGGTAGCGACGGTCCCGGCGATGCCCACGCCAGCGTTGTTGACGCTGGAACCGGACACCGCAGTGAACGTATTGCCTGCAGTCGAGTTGCCCAGGTGCACGCTGCCATTGATCGTGCCTGCATTGAGGAAGGTGTTGCCATTGGTCGCCGAGGCGGAACCGGCAAAGCCGACGCGGCCGGTGATGTTGCCGGTGTTGGTGAACTGGGTCTGCGCGCCACCATAACTGAGGATGGCCGGGGCATCGGCGGCGGTGAACAGACCCGCGCCGAAGATCGACATGCTTACCGAGCCACTGTTGACGACCGTGCTGGTGCCACCCGCAGCGTTCTGCACCACCAGCGCCTGTCCGCCGAAACCGAGCAGGGAGGCGATATTGACCAGGCCGTTGATCGAACCGCCGGACAGATTGTTCACGTTGATGGCGTTGCCGCCGACCGTCGCGTTACCCAGCACCATGCCCGACGCCGCCAGGCTCAGGCCACCGCTGATGGTGGGATCGACCGTGCCCTGGTTGTTCACGGTAATGCCGTTGCCGCTAAGGGTCACCGCAGCGCCACCCACCACCGGCGGCACGCTGAGCTGGGCACCGGTCAGGATATCCAGGGTCACGCCATTGGTGCCGTTGGCCAGTGAAGTGGTCGTGGAGCCGGTTGGGCAGGTGATGGTGCTGCCGGCGGTATTGCACGCCGCAAGCGCCGAACCGCTGGCCAGCGTGGCCGCCAATGCGACCGCCAGCTGGTGCGCGCGCAATCGCGGCAATCTTGCCGGGGGGGTGGCACTTCCGCCGGGATTCTGGGTGACCTCCGAAGCAACCTGCATTACGCCGAGGGCGCGATTGAAAACCAGACGGTAAATGCGGTTCATCGGCAAATCTCCATGAAAAGACCGGATGGCACGGCAGTTAAGTTTTTTGAAGACGATGCCGCCCATCCCTGTTCCATCACGGAAACAAGGCCTACGGCATTCACTTCGGAAAATCTTCACATCTTCAAACGATCGCGCACGAAAGAGCGGCGCGTCGGCGTACCCGTCAGGGCGAAAACTCCCCGGTTTCGCTTGACGAATGGCGGCACTGTGCGACGGATGCCGACAGTGCCGCGTGAATCACCCAGATAATTTTCATGACGTACGTCAAATAAAATAGGTGAATAAATCTATCTTGCCGAAAATGCGCATTACCTATTCACGGCAAACCGGCCTGGCGTAGATAACCCGACGCGGATAAACCCTCAGGTGCTGGAGAGTTTCATCAAAACCAGGCCAAAAACGATAAGTACCGCCGCGCCGATCCGCATCGGGCTGATCTGTTCGCCCAGGAACACGATGCCGACCACGAAAGCACCGACCGCACCGATGCCGGTCCAGATCGTGTAGGCGGTGCCCAGCGGCAGGGTGCGCATGGCTACGGCCAGCAGCCAGAAGCTGGCGATCATGCCGAAGACGGTGACCACGGTGGGGGTGAGCCGGGTGAAGCCTTCGGACTGCTTCATGGACACGGCCCAGACGATTTCCAGCAGGCCGGCGAACAACAGATAGATCCAGGCCATGATGGCCCTCCTTTTGGTAGGGCCAGGCCGTCCTGGTCTTTGATTCCCGATGTGGGGGAGGCCGTTCCTCCTGGCCGGCATTCTAGCAACGGGAGCAATGCCTCGCCGCCCCGGCCGGGAATGGGTTACAGCCGATTCAGTGCGTGAAGCTGGCGTCGGTGGTCCCGCCTGCGCTAGAATGCGCGTCTGCCGTCGGACAACCGATGTGCAGTCCGGCTGTGGTCTCTGGCGCATCGCGCGCTGCTTCCCCTGATCCGTGAACGGGCCGCCCTCCGGGCGGCCAACGTCTCTATGGTGGCCCCGTCGGCCCCTCGCGACGCTAGGTCGAAAACCCCGCCAGGGCCGGAAGGCAGCAACGGTATCGATCGACGCGGGCGCCGAGGTCAGCCGGCGGGGCCATCGCCTTTTTCTGCACTGGGGTCAGATCCTTTTGCATGCCAAAGGGATGTGACCCCGGCTTCGCGTGCTTCGCCCGGCATGGCCCAGCGCTAGCTTGCTTCGGGCGTGCCCTGGTGGAACAGCATCCGCCACCCCTGCGCGTGCCGGCGCCACAGCGAACTGCGCAGCACCCAGCGCTGCGCCTGCCCATCGACGTGATAGCGGCTGCGGTAGCGCACCTGTACCAGGCCATCGGCCACCAGCCGCACCGCGTACTGATCCGACTCGATCCTCACCTGCGCCCGCTCCAGCGGGATCTCCGCCAGCGCGGCCGCACGGCCATGACACTGCCCGGAACTGCCGATCTCGCTGAACTCCTCGTCCAGCAATGCAGCCAAGCGCTCACGGTCGGTGCGCACCTGCGGCGCGTGCAGCGCGCGCTCCAGCGCCTCCAGTTCAGCGGCCAGCGCCGCGTCGGCGGGCTGGCCGGTGCCGCTCACGGCGGATCCTGCACCAGCACGTGCGGCGCCGTCGGGCTGGCCAGCGGCACGCACTGCCCCGGCTGCGCGACACGGTGCCCGCGCGCGGCCAGCGCCGCACCATCGGCCACGCTGGCATAGTGGTACAGCATCATCCGCGCCTGCAGCTCGGCGCTGTACTCACGCTCCAGATCGTCCACGCCGGTATGCGACGGGTTGCCGTGCAGGCCGCAGTCGTGGGCGATCAGCTCATTGTCGCTGGCGAAGCGGGCCAGCATCTCCGGAATTGGGCGGGTATCGCCGCTCCAGGTCAGCGCGCCCTGCAGGCGCAGGCCGTAGGCCGTCTCCGGCCAGTGATGGCGTACCGGGAAGACCTCCAGCCGCACGCCCTCGTGCCAGAACGCCTCGCCGACCACGATCAGCTGGAAGGCATCCCAGAAGTTGGCACCGCCCTCGGCCAGCACATTCGGGTAGTCGCCGATGCGCTTGTGCAGCAGCGGCACCACCGTGGCCGGCACGTACAGGCGCACCTTGCCGCGCCGCTGCGCGCCGAAGAAGGTATCCACGAACAGCCGCTCGAAGCCGGCCACGTGGTCCAGGTGCACATGGGTGACGAACAGCGCCTGCGGCATGTGCCCGTAATGGGCCTTGAATGCGGTCAGGCCTTCACCGCCACAATCGATGGTCAGCCAGGGCCGGCCATCGCGTTCGATCACCGACATCGGCGAACCCAGCTCGACCGCCGACGCATTGCCGACGCCGAGGAAACGCAACGACCAGTCCATCAGGTGCCCCGGTTCCAGGCCATGTCATAGGCGCGGCGCAGCCGCGCGTAGTCCTTCTGCACGTCTTCCACGCTGCGCTCGCCGCGCAGCTTGATCAGCGAACGCAGCAAACGCTTCAGGTTGCGCTCGCGCCAGGCGGTGGCCGGAATGCGGATCACCCCGCGATCGAAGTCGATCAGCCAGCCGTGGCCGTTGCCGTCGAACAGGATGTTGTGCGCGTTGAGGTCGGCATGGTCCAGCCCGGCACGGTGGAAGCGGGCGATCAGCCGTCCGGTCTCCTCCCACGGGGCGCCGCGCCCTGCGACCAATGCGCGGTCGGCCAGCGAGCGCACGCCCTCGATCCGCTCCATCAGGATGGCGGCGCGGTAGCGCAGGCCCTCGCGCATGTAGAACGCGGCGATCGGCCGTGGTACCGGCAGCTTCTTCTCGCGCAGTGCGCGCATCAGCCGGAATTCAGCAAAACTGCGGGTCCGGTCCGAGCCGCGCCAGAGGTACTGGTCATGGCTGATCCTGGCCGCCAGTCCACCGCGCAGGTAGTGGCGCAGCACGCTGGCGCCGAACGGCGCATCGATGAACCAGGCGCTGCCACGACCACCCTCGCCGACCGGCCGGGCCTTGCTGCCCCAGTGCTGGGGCGAGAACAGGCCGACGTCGGCTTGCCGCAGCCGCTCGCGGTCGAACAGAATGGCCCCGATGCCGCGACCCTCGCGGCATGGCGTCAGCGCTTCATTGGCGTCGAATGCGACCATTTCATTGAGTCTAACAACACATGGCATCAGCGTCCTCCTCCTTGTGCCTCCTGCGCCTGTCCGCACTCGGCGATGTCACCCACGTGGTGCCCCTGGTGCGCACCCTGCAGGCCGCGCGCCCGGATACGCCGATCCACTGGATCATCGACAAGGTCGGGCAGAAACTGCTCGACGGCCTGCCCGGCGTCACCTTCCATGCCTACGACAAGAAGAGCGGCATGGCCGGCGTCAAGGAACTGCGCAAGCAGCTGCCACCAGGGCGCTTCGAAGCGCTGCTGCAGATGCAGGTCGCGTTCCGCGCCAACCTGCTGTCGGCCTTCATTCCGGCCGAGCGCCGCATCGGCTACGACCGCAGCCGCTCCAAGGACCTGCACGGGCTCTTCATCAACGAGCGCATTCCCGACCGCCCTGGCATCCATGTGCTCGATGCGATCGGCAGTTTCTGCGAACCACTGGGGCTGCGCCAGACCGAGGTCAGCTGGGACCTGGCGGTACCGCCCTCCGCCTATGAGTGGGCCGCCGCGCAGTGGCAGGACGATGACCGGCCGGTGCTGATGATCTCGCCGTGCTCCAGCCACGTGCGCCGCAACTGGTACGCCGACCGCTACGCCGCCGTGGCCAACCATGCCGTCCAGCGCGGCTGGCAGGTGGTGCTGTGCGGCGGCCGCAGTGAGCTGGAGCGCAGCATGGCCGATGCCATCCAGGCGCAGCTGCAGACCCCCGCACTGGATCTGGTCGGCAAGGACACGCTCAAGCAGCTGCCGGCCCTGCTGGCCCGCGCCAACCTGGTGATGACCCCGGACTCGGGCCCGATGCACATCGCCAACGCGATGGGCGCCAAGGTGCTGGGCCTGCATGCCGCCAGCAACCCACACCGCAGCGGCCCGTACTCGGACCGCCGCTACTGCGTGGACCGCTACGACGATGCCGCACGCAAGTACCTGGGCAAGCAGGCCGACGACCTGAAGTGGGGCACCAAGATCGAGTTCGACGACGTGATGGAACTGATCACCGTCGAGGACGGCATTGCCGCGTTCGAACGCTACGTGGCCGATCACCTGGGGTGACGGGCGCGCCGGGCGCTGGCTTGCGCCCGGCGGTTTCATCCACGCATGGCGTGGATCTACCGTTGCGGGCGGCCGGGGATTACGCGCGCGGCGCGTAATCCTGGTACGACTTCTCTTCCACGTACGCTGAACCCAGCGCCAGATTGATCGCCTTCTTGATGCGCGCGCGCTCATCGTTGCGCAGGTAGACGCTGCGCGCCAGGTCGACGAAACCCTGGTCGAATGCCTGCGCCTTCTCCTTCAGGCGAATGTCGTCCTCGATATCCCACAGCTGCTCGTTGACCGCCTTCAGCTCGGCACGCAGCTTGGCGATGTCCTTCACCGCCGCCGGGTGTGCCATCCAGGTCTGATCCAGCGCCGACAGCTCCCTGCGCACATTGGCCAGCTTGCCCTCGTCGCTGATGCGCTCGGACTTGATCTGCAGGATCGAGATCTTGTCCAGCAGCTCGCCGAAGGACACGGGGACGAGGATTTCAGCGCTCATGGGGGAAGACTCCAGCAAGTGATGCGCACATGGTAACCCGCGCGGCGCGAATGCTCCGCCCCGGCGCCTGCACGGGCGCCCGAGCCCGATGACTGGGGGAGAACCTCCTGCAGCTGCGTTAGCGACCTGGAGAGGCGGCCTGCCGCCCTCGACTCCTTTCCGTGGAATTCCGCATGCATCGATACCCCACCCTCCCCACCCGCCGCGCCACCGTGCTCGGCAGCGCCCTTGTTGCAGCACTGCTCGGCTTCGCTGCCGCGCCGCAGGCCCATGCCAGTGCCTTCCATGTGAATGGAGACACGCTCTACTACACCGGCAACGTACTGGCGACCGATCCGCAGACGCTGGAAGCGTATGCCCTGGCCGCGCAGGCCCGTGGCACGCCGCTGCGCCAGGTGGTGTTCCGCAACTCGCCGGGCGGAGCCGCCTCCGGCGGCGTGGGCATGGGCGCGATCATCCGCCAGCATGGGCTGGACACCGTGCTCGACGGCGGCTGCTACTCGGCCTGCGCCGACGCCTTCGTTGCCGGCGTCAAGCGCAAGGTGACGCAGTTCGGCCTGCTGCCGGCGCACGGCAACTACACGCAGACGGTACTGGGCATCCATGGCGAATCGGGCCCCAATGGTCCTACCCCGTATCCGGGGCAGGACAAGTACATCAAGTACTACAAGGACATGTTCGGCCCGACCGACTTCGCGGTGATCGAAGCGCGCATCGTTCAGGCGCACTATGAACTGACCCAGCAGTCGGGCTTCCTGCGCTACTTCGATCCGAACGCGATGGCCGTGGCCACGCGCTTCTGCCCGACCCGCGACCAGAGTGCGGCGGGCAACTGCACTGCCTACCCCGGCGTGAGCTTCTACAGCGATCGGGTCGTTACCGAAACCGGTTACGTCCAGCCCGGCGACGTGCTTTCCATCGACAAGGAAGTGAGCGGAGACCTCAATCCGAACCTGGCTGTGCGCGGGCGCTACACCAATGCGCTGGCCAACCTGCGCTACTTCCAGCAATCGGCCCCGGACATCCGGCTGGACGACGCCTTCGGTGTGATCGGCATCGGCAAGGGCGGCGTCTGGTCGCTGGATACCGCCTCGGCCGCGCAGTATGTGGTGGCCGATGGTGGCACTCTGCGCCTGCAGCAGAATGGCTGGATCCACCACGCCGAAGCCATCGGCGCCCGCAATGGTGGGCGCATCGAACTGCAGCAGGGCGCACTGCGCAGCCTGACCGTGATCGAACGCGGCGGCGTGCTGACCGGCAACGGCTCATTGAACGCCACGGTCGACATCAACGACGGCGGCACGCTCGCACCGTCCGGGATCGTCATGCGCCCGTACTCGCTGGAAGCGCTGGCGCCGGGTGGCGACGACGTGTTCACCAGCGAGCGCCTGCGGATCGGCAAGGGCCGCTACATCAACCTCAACGACGGCGCGAACCTGGCTTTCCAGGTCGACAGCCAGCGCACCGCGCCGGCACTGACGCTGGAAGAAGCCCGCTACTTCCTGGTCGATGAAGACCCGCAGGCGGGTGACTACAACCTGCTCGGCAACATCAACCGCGCCGTGCTGAGCATTGCCCCCAGCGCCAGGCTGACACTGGACGTCAAGCAGGCGTTCTTCCCGTCGGGGCAGCAGAACCACCTGGTCGGGACCCAGGTGGATTCCAGCGCCCTGCAGCTGCCCGTCGCCCCCTGCGGCCCGTCGAACGGGGAGTACGCCGGCCTGTGGTGCCGTAGCGCCACGCCCGAGTCCCTGACCCGCGCAGCGCCGGTATCAGACTTCATCGAGGGCCGCTTCCAGTACGTCGAGCGCAGTGGAGAGGCCGGCAGTGCGGTCGATCTCACCGCGCCCGGCGCGGTGTTCCGCCCCCGCCACAATTCCCTGCTCAGCTTCACGGTCAACCAGACCGGCAGCGGCATCTGGGTGACCGCCAATCCCTCGTTCGACGACACCCGGCTGTTCGGCAATGCGCAATCCGGCGACGGCCTGGGCATCGCGCTGCAGCAGGCGGCCGCGCAGCGCACGCCGTCGATGAGCGGACTGCTCGGCGCCCTGCAGTTTGCTGACCGCGATGACATCACGCGCCAGGCGGGAGCCTTGCGCGGTGACGCGCACGCCAGCCTGCGCCTGGCCGACAACGCATTGATCGGCAGCATCGGCACTGTCGTGCAGCAGCATCAGGCCGCTTCGCGCAGCGGTGGCGATGCCGGTGGCCTGGCAGCACGGGCCGCGCAGGCGGCCTCGGCGCAATCGGTGATGATCGGCAATCGCCTGTTCAACCAGCTGGCGATGCATCTGGTCGCACCGGTAGAAGCAGATGCCGACAGCAACGATGCAGGGCGCAATCGCGGCCTCTGGGCGCGCGGTTTCGCCAGCCACGGCCGGATCGACGCTGACGATGGCGTCGTCGGCCTGAGCCACACCGTCGGCGGTATCGTGCTCGGCGCCGATACCCGCCTGGCAGACGACCATGTGACCCTCGGCGTCAGCGTTGCAGCGGCCGACATGTCGACCAGGGCCAGCGAAGGCGCAGGATTCACGGGTGATATCCGCGCGCTGGATGTCGGCGCCTACATGGATGCCCTGTATTCGCGCGGCTATTTGTCCGCCGCCGTCCGCTACACCGACCTGCGCCACGATACCCGACGCAGTATCGAGGGCATCGAAGGCCTGCAGGGACCGCCGCGTGCCAAGTACAGCAACGACGCAATTTCCGCACGCGTGGAGCATGCGTTCTCGTTCACCACCGGCAACGGTTTAGTGATCCAGCCGCTGCTGCCGGTGATTGACTACGCGCGCGCCTCGGCCACGCGGTTCAATGAAGGCCAGCAGGCCGCTGCCCTGGTCGGCCGCAGCGGCAGCCTGGAGAGCATCCGCGTCGGTGCCGGCCTGCAGCTACTCAAGACCTTCGAAGACAACAACGGCGAGCGCATCACCCCTCGTGCGCGCGTGGTCTGGCAGAAGGAACTCGGCGATACCCAGGCCCGCTACAGCAGCGGATTCACCGCCGCCCCGGATCTGCTGTTCGGTGCCAGCAGCCAGGCCGTCGGCGAACAGGTACTGGCCTGGAACCTTGGCGTCACCAGCCGCGCCAGCTCGCGCTTGTCAGTGATGGTCGACTACGTGGGCGAACGTCGTGACGGCCAGACCCAGAACGGCATCCAGCTGGGGCTGGGCTATACGTTCTGAGCACGCGCCATTCGCACAGGGCATGGGGATGGCCCACAGGCGTGACATGGAATCGTCGGGTGGAGCAAGCCCCTCTGTTGAGGGGCTGCCCCGACAGGGGCGGGGAGAGGCAGGCAAAGGAACGGGCCCACGCGTTGCTGCGCAACGTGTGGGCGACGCGGCCACGCGCGTCGCGTCCCGCGCCAGATAAAGAAAAAAGCCGCCCATTGGGCGGCTTTTTTCTTTATCTGGCGGAGAGGGGGGGATTCGAACCCCCGAGGCGCTATAAACGCCTGCCTGATTTCGAGTCAGGTACATTCAACCACTCTGCCACCTCTCCGGGTGGTCCCCGGCGGACCGGGGACGCGCATCATACGAGGAAGTGAGGCCGACGACAAGTCATTCCGGCCAATGACGTGAAAATTTCCCGGGTGGATGCCTTGCCGGATGCTTGCGCCCACCCGATGATGCCTGTCTCCCCCGCACGACCCCGCCCGTTGCCCACCATGATCGAATTCGGACACCTCACCCACCCCGGCATGCGCCGCGAGCTCAACGAGGACACCTATTACGGTGACAGCGAGCTGGCGCTGTGGCTGGTGGCTGACGGCATGGGCGGCCACGCCTGCGGCGAGGTGGCCAGCGCGCTCGCCCGCGAGACCATCGTGCGCGAGATCCGGCGCGGTGCGCTGCTGGCGCAGGCCATCCGCACCGCCGACGAAGAAATCATCCGCGCCTCGCGCCGGCGCAACGACACCCTGCCGATGGGCACCACCGTGGTCGCCGCGCGCGTACAGGGCAACCGCTATGAAGTGGCCTGGGTTGGCGACAGCCGCGCCTACCTGTGGCGCGATGGCCAACTGGCCCAGCTCAGCCAGGACCACAGCGTGGTGCAGGAACTGGTCGCGCAGGGCACCCTGACTGCCGAGCAGGCGCGCGCGCATCCGCATCGCAACGTGGTCACCCAGGCGCTGGGCGTCACTGATCCTGCCCATCTGAACGTGGCCACCACCAGCGGCGAACTGCGCCCGGGCATGCAGCTGCTGCTGTGCAGCGACGGCCTGACCGAAGAAGTCGATGATCGCGGCATTGCCCGCACGTTGGCCCTGGAGGACGCCAGCGCGCAGGAATGCGTGGACACGCTGGTCGCCGCCGCGCTCGACGGCGGTGGCCGTGACAACATCAGCGTGATCCTGGTGCGCTGCCATTGACCGGTAAATCCACGCCATGCGTGGATGCGGTAGTGCCGGCCGCTGGCCGGCCCCCCCCGAACGATTACGCGCTGGCCGGCTCTTCCACCTTCGGCCCATCCCACAAGGCGTGGCCGGCCTTCTTGCGCAGGCGTTCCAGGCGGGCAGCATGCGCTTCCTGTTCCGACGCCGTGGCCACCACCCGCGGTCGCGGCAGCAGCGCACTCATATCGAACGCCTGCAGCGCCGCACCGTTGCCACTCGTGTCATCACCGCCCAGCCCGAAGCCGATTTCTTCCTGGCCCGAGGTCAGCGCGATATACACATCGCCCAGGATCTGCGCATCAAGCAGGCCGCCGTGCAGCGCGCGGTGCGAATTGTCCACGCCCAACCGCTTGCACAACGCATCCAGCGAATTGCGCTGCCCCGGGAAGCGCTCGCGCGCCATCGCCAGGGTATCGATCACCGTACAGCGGTCGGTGATCTTCCCGTACTGCGGCCCCAGCAACGAAAGCTCGTTGTCGAGGAAGCCGAGATCGAACGCGGCGTTGTGGATGATCAGCTCGGCGCCGTCGATGAACGCCAGGAACTCGTCGGCGATCTGCGCGAAGGCGGGCTTGTCGTCGAGGAACTCCAGGGTCAGCCCGGTGACTTCCTGCGCGCCCTGTTCGAACTCGCAGTCCGGCTTGATGTACTGGTGGTAGTTGTTGCCGGTCGGGCGGCGCTTGAACAGCTCCACGCAGCCGATTTCGACGATGCGGTTGCCCTTTCGCCACTCCAGGCCGGTGGTTTCGGTATCAAGGATGATCTGACGCATGGGCTCAGTTTACCGGGCTGGAGTCGCGGATCTGGATCGCCGCGTTGCGGGCCAGGGTGTCGACCCGCTCGTTGTCAGGGTCGCCGGAGTGGCCCTTCACCCAACGCCAGTCGATCTGGTGCCGCAGCGTCGCCGCGTGCAGGCGCTCCCACAGTTCGCGGTTCTTCACCGTGTCGCCGCCTGCGGTCTTCCAGTTCTTGCGGATCCAGCCGGCCATCCACTGCGTCAGGCCCTGCCGCACGTACTGCGAATCGGTATAGAGCACGATGTTGCACGGCTCGGTCAGCATTTCCAGGGCCGAAATGGCCGCCATCAGCTCCATCCGGTTGTTGGTGGTATGCGCTTCGCCACCACTCAGTTCGCGCTCATGCCCCTTGTAACGCAGCAAGGCCGCCCAGCCGCCGGGGCCGGGATTGCCCAGGCAGGAACCGTCGGTGTGGATTTCGATGGTTTTCAATACAACTCCAGATCAGGTAACTACGGTGCCGCGCCAGCGCACCGGCACCGGCAACGGTTTCGGCCCGGGCAGGGCCAGCGTGCGTTTTTCCGCATGGAACAGGCAGGCCGCGCGAAGAGGTGCCCAGCCCCCGGGACCGCGGCTGCCGGCGCCCCGCCACAGCGGGCCGAGGTACCGCATATCGTCGCACTCCAGGCCGTGGCGGCCGAGCAGCAGGCGGATCCGCTGCGGCGTGCGCACCACCAGCCCATGCTGGCGCCAGCGCGTGCGGTAGGGGCTGAACGGATTGAGGCTGCTCAACCACAGGTGCCCCCCAGGCATCAGCACGCGCTCGCACTCGTCCAGCAACAGGTCGGCATCAGCGGCGGTGACATGCTGCAGCACGATGGCGTTGACGCTCTCATTGGCCAGCGGCAACGGCAGCGCGCAACGGGTATCACCGGTATAGCCCGGGCCCTGGCGGAACAGGCGCAGGCCACGCCCGCCCAGCTGCACATCCTGCAGCCAAGCTGCACTCGGCGCGATCCACAACCACGGTTGTGCTGGCAATGCCGACAGCTGCGGCAACAGCAACTGACGCTCCAGAACGCGCAAGGCCGCCGCCGGTTCACTGTCGAACCACGGGGCCTGGGTCGCTTGACGGGTGCTCAGCAGCGCGGGCATGGTCCAATTCTATGCGACTGACTGCCCTGCCCGCATTTGCGGATAACTACATCTGGACGCTGATCGACGACGATGGCGCCGCCGTGGTCATCGATCCCGGTGACGCCGCGCCGGTACTCGCGCTGGCCGACCAGGGCCTGCGCGTGGACACGATCCTGCTCACCCACCACCACGACGACCATATCGGTGGCGTGCCGGCCCTGCAGGCGCGTTTTCCCGATGCGCGGGTGATCGCGCCTGTGGAAGAACGCATCCCCACCGCAACCGAACGGGTAGGCGAAGGTGAACGCGTTCAGGCACTGGGCCAGATGTTCCACGTACTATCCGTGCCCGGGCATACCCGCAGCCACATCGCGTTTCACACAGCTGAACATCTTTTCAGCGGAGATTCGTTGTTCAGCCTGGGCTGTGGACGTCTGTTCGAAGGTACGCCGTCCCAGCTTCTGGCATCGATGCGCAAGCTGGGTACCTTGCCCGCGCAACTGCTGCTTTGTTGCGCCCACGAGTACACCGTGTCAAATGCCGTCTTCGCGCGGCATGTCGACCCCGCCAACGCTGCCCTGTGGCAGCGCCAAGAGGAGGCTTTGGCCATGCGCCGCGATGACCGTTCCACCCTGCCGGTAACCCTGGCCAACGAATTCGACTGCAATCCCTTCCTGCGTGTGCACGCGGCGCCGATCCGTGCGTCGGTGTCGGTACACCTGGGCCGTGACGTCGTGGACGACGTCGACGTGATGGCCGGTCTCCGGCATTGGAAAGACGGCTTCCGCGCATGATGCGCCGAAGTCTGCCGCTGGCCCTGGGCCTTGCCCTGGGGCTGGCCGGAACCGCGGGCGCGCAGTCGCTGGGCGTCGGCATCAGTCAGAACCTGACCGCCGCCGCCGCGCTGCCGCTGGACGCGGCTGCGCTGCCGGCCGCCTCGGTGCGCAACGGCCAGGAGATCTTCACCCGCTTCCGCGACGGCTTGGCCGAGCCCAGCTGCGACGCCGAGGCGACCAGCCCCCGCTGGCAGAAGCAGTTCGCCCACGCCCCGTCGCGCCTGGCCAACCAGGATGACGATGCGCTGGTGCTGTTCGGCTACGTGGTCGAGGAGCTGCGCAAGGCCAACCTGCCCACCGAATTCGCGCTGATTCCGTTCGTGGAAAGCGGCTACCGGCCCAATGCCCGCAATGGCAGCGGCCCGACCGGCCTGTGGCAGTTCATCGCCACCACCGCGCGCAACCACCGCGTGCCGATGGTCAATGGCTACGACGGGCGCCTGTCGGCGGTGGATTCGACCCAGGCCGCGGTGCGTTACCTGAAGACCCTGCACGGCATGTTCGGCGGCGACTGGCGCCTGGCCACCATGGCCTACAACGCCGGCGAGTATCGCGTTCTGCAGTCGATGCGCAAGGCCGGCATGAACGCGCAGAACGCCAAGCCCTCGGCGCTGCCCGGCCTGTCGCCGGTTACCCACGCCTACGTCGAGAAGCTGCATGCCCTGGCCTGCGTGCTGGAAGACGTGGAAGACCAGCCGGGCGTGATGGCCTCGCTGGACCGCACCGTGCCTGTGCTGAAGGACCACACCCTGCCGGCCGGCACCAGCGTCCAGCAGTGGGCCGCACAGCGCGCCCTGGACCCTGCCCGGATCGCCCGGCTCAATCCGGCGCTGGCCTCCGGTGGCCGCGCCGCGGGCACCACCCGGGTGCTGGCGCCGGTCTCGGCCGCCAATGCGACGGTAACGGATGCGGCGACCGCATGGGTCGCCAGCGCTGCACCGGTGGCCGCTGCCGTACCCACGCCGCAGGTCGCCAAGACCGTTGCCGCGATCGCCGACCGCCCGCGCAGCCGCCGCCACACCGTGCGTGATGGCGAGTCGGCCTGGACCATCGCCCGCCGCTACGGCATGCCGGTGAAGGCCCTGCTGTCGCTGAATGGCCTGAGCGGCAGCAGCGTGCTGAAGCCGGGCGCGGTACTGCGCGTCGAAGACTGACGCGCACGCCAAGTGTTGCCTGAAGAGCCGAGCCTACGCTCGGCTTTTTTCTTGCCCGGGGAACACCGCCGTGCAGTCGAGCAAGCGCAGCCACAAAAAAGGCCCGGCAATGCCGGGCCTTTTCGTTCCTGCTCGCCGCAGGAGTTACAGGTTCGCCTCGGTGGTCTGCACCACGAACTTCTTGCGCATCGCCTCGATGTAGGCCTTGGCTGCAGCCATGCCATCGATCTGGCTCAGCTGATCCTTCAGCTGCTTCTGCTGCTCGGCAGTCACTTCCTTGATGTCGCCCGGGTTGACCTTGTTCACCGCGAACAGCAGCGCATGGCCGTTGACGTCGACCTTGCCGTAGCTCGGCTTGCCCTCGGCCGGCACCGGCGCGCTGAAGATCGCACGGTTGATTTCCGGGGTCGGCACTGGCTGGCTGCGCGGCAGGCCCGGCATCGGGCTCAGCTGCAGCTTCTCGCTGGCCGCCAGCGACTGCAGGGTGGCGCCTGCCTTGAGCTTGGCCAGCACGGCGTCGGCGGCCTTGTCGCTGGCCTGGCGCTGGCGGTCGGCACGGATCGCGGCGATCACCTGCTCACGCGCCTTGTCCAGCGGCAGCGCCTGTTCCGGGGTGTGCGCGGCCACGCGGATCACCACGCTGTGGTTGGTCGCGCCGCCCAGGGCGATCGGATCGCTGGCGGTACCGTCCTGCACCAGCACTTCGGAGAAGGCAGCACGCAGCACAGCCGGATCGGTGGCGATGCCACTGGCGGTCGCACGGGTGATCGGGCCCAGGGTCTGCAGCGGCAGGTTCACTTCCTTGGCGGCAGCAGCCAGATCGCTCGGGCTCTTGTTGATGGCATCGACCAAGCGGCCGGCGAGCTCGTTGAAGCCACGCTCACCGTCGGCCTTCAGCTGTTCGGCGGCCAGCGTGTCACGCACTTCCTCGAACGACTTGCCCTGACCGCCGCGCACCGCAGCGACCTTGATGATGTGGTAACCGAAGTCGGTCTTGACCGGGCCGATCACCTCGCCTGCCTTGGCGGCGAACAGGGCGTCCTCGAACGGCTTGACCATCGCGCCACGCTCGACCCAGCCCAGGTCACCGCCCTGGTCCTTCGAGCCCGGATCTTCCGAGTTGGCCTTGGCAAGCGCGGCAAAATCAGCGCCCGCCGCCTTGGCCTCGGCGGCAATCTTGTTGGCCTTGGCTTCGGCACCGTCGCCGGTGATCAGGATGTGCGCAGCCTGGCGCTGCTCCGGCGAGGTGAACTTCGCCTTCTCGTCTTCATAGCGCTTGCGCAGGGTGGCTTCGTCCGCCGCGGTCGGTGCCGGCAGGGTGGCACCGTTGATCTCGACGTATTCCAGCGACACGCTTTCGGCCTGGCGGAAATCCTTGCCGTGGCTGTCATACCACTGCTTGATCTGCGCGTCGGTGACCGGCGCGGTATCGGCCGGCACTTCCGGCAGCGCGGCCAGTTCGACGTCGCGGGTTTCGCCCAGCAGCTTCAGCAGGCGCTCGGTCTCGGCCTGGGTGACGAAGCCGGAGTTCTGCAGGCCCGACGGGATCACTGACTGCTGCAGGCTCTCGCGCACCAGTTCCTGGAACTGGGTCGGGGTGCGCGGCGGATTGCCACCGGCCAGCGCCAGCCGGTAGTTGTTCTCGTTGAACTTGCCGTTCGAATCGAGGAAGGCCGGGATGGTGGTGATGTATTCGCGCACGGCGCCATCGCCGATCACCACGCCCGCCTGCTCACCGACCAGGCGCACGACCTGCTCGTCGATCAGCTGATCGAGCACGGCCAGCTTGTTCTCGGTGCTTTCGAACGCGCGCGGGTCGAAGTTCTCGCCCTGCTGCTGGCGCTCGCGCATGCGCTCCTGCTCGAAGCGGGTGCGGAACTCCTGCGCACTGATCTCATGGTGCTGCCACAACATGCGCACCGGCCACCACGACGGTGCCGAACGCCACCAGGTCGGCGGCGCGGAAACCTTGGCCACGTTCTGTGCGCCAACGCCACCGAGGTAGCTGTTGTCGATCACGAACAGGAACGGAATCATCAGCAGCCCCAGGATCACGGTGACGATCCAGCCTGAGGTCTTGTCGCGGAGTTTCTGCAGCATGGTGAGGAATCACAAGGCCTGATTGGCGAGCCCGGCAGTGTAACCCGCTTCGCCGCAGGGACCAAAAGCAGCAGCGGCGCGGCCTGCGCACCGCTTCGCGGCGGCACAAAGAAAAAGCCCCCGGCTTGCGCCGAGGGCTTTAAGAGTTGGCGGAGCGGACGGGACTCGAACCCGCGACCTCCGGCGTGACAGGCCAGCATTCTAACCAGCTGAACTACCGCTCCACACTCAAACTTTTACCGCGGTGCTGTGGTGGGTGCTGAGGGTTTCGAACCCCCGACCCTCTCCGTGTAAAGGAGACGCTCTACCGCTGAGCTAAGCACCCCAGCGAGCCGCTTAGTTTACAGCATCCTTCAGGGCCTTACCAGCCTTGAACGACGGATTCTTCGAAGCAGCGATCTTGATGGTGTCGCCGGTCTTCGGGTTGCGGCCGGTGCGGGCAGCACGGTCGCGGACCTGGAAGGTACCGAAGCCAACCAGAGTGACCGCATCGCCGTCCTTCAGCGCCTTGGTGACGGCAGCAACGACGGCATCGACAGCGCGGCTGGACTCGGCCTTGGTCAGGTCGGCAGCTTCAGCAACGGCATCGATCAATTCGGTCTTGTTCATTCTCTACAACTCCTTTGGCGGTGGGTTCCGCATATTCGACAGGGAAGCAACCGCATGCCTTCTGCATGCGGCCGCCATGTGGAAACGGTTCGCCGATTCAGTCATCGCTGACAGCGATCACTCATTCGCGAGTGCTGCTTTTATACCAGTGGCCCTACCCCCACGCAAGCTGGAAAGCCAGCAACGACGCGGGTTTCGGGCCATTGGACAGCGCGCGTCAATGCTTGACGCGCGCGCTTCCACTCGGTTTGGCCTTGCCGCGCACCGTGACACGCTGCGCACTCTTGCGCGCCTTCGTGGGTGCCAACGGACGTTCCAGCGCCAGGTCCAGGACCTCTTCAATGTACTTCACCGGCACGATCTTCAGATCGCGGGTGACATTGGCCGGAATATCGGCCAGGTCCTTGCGGTTCTCTTCCGGGATGATGACCGTGCGGATGCCGCCACGCAGTGCAGCCAGCAGCTTTTCCTTCAGGCCACCGATAGCGGTGACGCGGCCACGCAGGGTGATCTCGCCGGTCATCGCCACGTCGGCACGCACCGGCACCCGGGTCAGCATCGACACCAGCGAGGTGACCATCGCCGCGCCAGCGCTCGGGCCGTCCTTCGGCGTGGCACCGTCCGGCACATGCAGGTGTACGTCGTGCTTCTGCAGGAACTCGCTGTCGATGCCGAAGCCGACCGCGCGCGAACGCACCACCGACAGCGCCGCCGACGCCGATTCCTTCATCACGTTGCCGAGCTGGCCAGTCAGGATCAGCTGCCCCTTGCCCGGCACCAGCGTCGATTCGATCTGCAGCAGATCGCCACCGACTTCGGTCCAGGCCAGGCCGGTGACCAGGCCGATCTCGTTCTCTTCCTCGGCACGGCCGAAGTCGAAGCGACGCACGCCCAGGTACTTGTCCAGGTTCTTGCCGGACACGCTCACCAGTGCCTTCTTCTTCGCGCCCTTCTTCGCCTTCACCGGCTGCGGGCCGGCCAGTGCGATCTCCTTCACCACCTTGCGGCAGATCTTAGCGATCTCGCGTTCCAGGTTGCGTACACCCGATTCGCGCGTGTAGTAGCGCACGATGTCCTGGATGGCATCACTGCCGATCTCCAGCTCTTCCGGCTGCAGTCCGTTGGCCTTGATCTGCTTGGGCACCAGGTAGCGGGTGGCGATGTTGAGCTTCTCATCCTCGGTGTAGCCGGGGATACGGATCACTTCCATGCGGTCCAGCAGCGGGCCTGGAATGTTGAGCGAGTTCGAGGTGGCCACGAACATCACTTCGGACAGGTCCAGGTCCACTTCCAGGTAATGGTCGTTGAACGCGTTGTTCTGTTCCGGGTCGAGCACTTCCAGCAGCGCCGAGGACGGATCGCCACGGAAGTCCATCGACATCTTGTCGATCTCGTCGAGCACGAACAGCGGGTTCTTGCTGCCGACCTTGTTGAGGTTCTGCACAATGCGGCCCGGCATGGAACCGACATAGGTGCGGCGGTGGCCACGGATTTCGGCCTCGTCGCGCACGCCGCCCAGCGACATGCGCACGAACTTGCGGTTGGTGGCCTTGGCGATGGACTGGCCCAGCGAGGTCTTGCCCACGCCCGGCGGCCCGACCAGGCACAGGATCGGCCCCTTCATCTGCTTCACGCGCGACTGCACGGCCAGGTATTCAAGGATGCGTTCCTTGACCTTCTCCAGACCGTAGTGATCGGCGTCCAGGGTGTCCTGCGCGACCTTCAGGTCCTTGCGCACCTTGCTGCGCTTCTTCCACGGCACGCCCAGCAGCCATTCCAGGTAGTTGCGCACCACCGCCGCTTCGGCCGACATCGGCGACATCTGCTTGAGCTTGTTCAGTTCGTTGCGTGCCTTGGCTTCCACGGCCTTCGGCATGCCGGCTTCGGCGATCTTGCGCGCCAGCTCTTCCAGCTCGCCCGGCGCGTCGTCGAGGTCACCCAGTTCCTTCTGGATGGCCTTCATCTGTTCGTTGAGGTAGTACTCGCGCTGGCTCTTTTCCATCTGCGACTTCACGCGGCCGCGGATGCGCTTCTCCATCTGCTGCACGTCGATCTCGCCATCGACCAGGCCGACCAGCATCTCCAGGCGGTCGCTCACGGCCAGCGTTTCCAGCAAGCGCTGCTTGTCGGCCAGGCGCACGCTGATATGCGCGGCGATGGTGTCGGCCAGGCGCGCCGGCTCATCGATGCCAGACAGCGTCTGCAGCAGTTCCGGCGGCAGCTTGCGGTTGGTCTTGACGTACTGCTCGAACAGCGACATCAGCGAGCGGGCGATCGCCTCGACCTCGCGTGCTTCGCGATCGTCGATGGCATCGATCTCCACGGCCTGGCCGTGCAGGGAGCCGTTGCGCTCGTCGACGTGGGTGACCTGCACGCGCGACAGGCCTTCGACCAGCACCTTGATGGTGCCGTCAGGCAGCTTCAGCAGCTGCAGCACCTGCGCCAGCGTACCGACCTGGTAGAGGTCGGCCGCATGCGGGTCGTCGGTCTCGGCCGACTTCTGCGCCAGCAGCAGGATGCGCTTGTCCGCTTCCATTGCCTGTTCGAGCGCGTGCATGGACTTGTCACGGCCGACGAACAGCGGGATGACCATGTGCGGGAACACCACTACGTCGCGCAGCGGCAGGACCGGCAGGTCGAGGGTTTCACTTGGGGAACGGGCCATGGGGGCTCCAGGGAAGGGGAAAACCGCCTCCGGGAGGGCATCTTCCGGAGACAAAAAAAGCCGATGGCCCCGTTATGGGGCCATCGGCTTTCAGATGCAAGGCGTTCGTTGAAAATCCTTTCCAATCAACAACCTGGAAGAATCACTCAGCGCCTGCGGCCTTCTGTTCAGGGGCCGCCGGGGTCTGGTAGATCAGGTACGGCTCGGACTTGTGCTCGATCACCGACTCGTCCACCACCACCTTGCTGACGTTTTCCTGCGACGGCAGGTCGTACATGGTGTCCAGCAGGACCGATTCGACGATGGTGCGCAGGCCACGGGCACCGGTCTTGCGCTTGAGCGCCTTGCGGGCAATGGCCGACAACGCGTCCGGACGGAACTCCAGCTCGACGTTCTCCATCTCGAACAGCTTCTTGAACTGCTTGGTGATGGCGTTCTTCGGCTCGGTCAGGATCTTGATCAGGGCCGGCTCGTCCAGCTCCTCCAGGGTCGCCACCACCGGCAGGCGGCCGACGAACTCGGGGATCAGGCCGAACTTGATCAGGTCCTCCGGCTCGACTTCGGCCAGCACCTTGCCCACTTCCTGCTTGCGCTCGCTGCTCTTGACCTTGGCGCCGAAGCCGATGCTGCCGACGTCGGTGGAACGGGCCTGGATCACCTTGTCCAGCCCGGCAAACGCGCCGCCACAGATGAACAGGATGTTCTTGGTGTCCACCTGCAGGAATTCCTGCTGCGGATGCTTGCGGCCGCCCTGCGGCGGAACGCTGGCCACGGTGCCTTCGATCAGCTTCAGCAGTGCCTGCTGCACGCCTTCGCCGGACACATCGCGAGTGATCGACGGGTTCTCGCTCTTGCGCGAGATCTTGTCGATTTCATCGATGTAGACGATGCCCTGCTGTGCCTTCTCGACGTCGTAGTCGCACTTCTGCAGCAGCTTCTGGATGATGTTCTCCACGTCCTCGCCCACGTAACCGGCTTCGGTCAGCGTGGTGGCGTCGGCCATGGTGAACGGCACGTTGAGCAGGCGGGCCAGGGTCTCGGCCAGCAGGGTCTTGCCCGAGCCGGTCGGGCCGACCAGCAGGATGTTCGACTTCGCCAGTTCGACGTCGTCGTTCTTCTGCCGGCTCTCGATGCGCTTGTAGTGGTTGTAGACGGCCACGGCCAACGTCCGCTTGGCGCGGTTCTGGCCGATCACGTACTGGTCGAGCACCTCGAGGATCTCGCGCGGCTTCGGCAGCGAACTGCGCGCCGACTGCGCCTTTTCCTCAAGTTCCTCGCGGATGATGTCGTTGCACAGCTCCACGCATTCATCACAGATGAACACGCTCGGACCCGCAATCAGCTTGCGCACTTCATGCTGGCTCTTGCCGCAGAAAGAGCAGTAGAGGATCTTGCCGGTGTCCGTGGAACGACCTTGGCGGTCTTCGCTCATGCTTCGCTTACCCAGTTACCCCACCCGCTGAACGGGGGTTCGATTCGAGAATAGCACAGGGCCGAGGGGACACCAGTCCCGCCCGACCCTGCAGGAACGAGGCCTCCATGGCCCCGTGAAGGCCGGTCAGCCGGCCTGGATCGACTCATCCGGACGACGCTCCAGGACCTGGTCGACCAGACCGTAGGCCTGCGCCTCGAAGGCGCTCTTGAAGTTGTCGCGCTCGGTGTCACGGGCGATCGTCTCCAGCGACTGGCCGGTGTGCTTGGCCAGCACCTCGTTCAGGCGCGAACGCAGGGTCAGGATCTCACGCGCGTGGATGTCGATGTCGGTGGCCTGGCCCTGGTAGCCGCCCAGCGGCTGGTGGATCATCACGCGCGAGTTCGGCAGCGCATAGCGCTTGCCCGCTTCGCCCGCAGCCAGCAGCAGGGCGCCCATCGAGGCGGCCTGGCCGATGCAGGTGGTGCTCACATTCGGCTTGATGTACTGCATGGTGTCGTAGATCGCCATGCCGGCGGTGACCACGCCACCCGGCGAGTTGATGTAGATGTTGATGTCCTTTTCCGGGTTTTCCGATTCCAGGAACAGCAACTGCGCCACCACCACGTTGGCCATGTGATCGTCGATCGGGCCCACGAGGAAGATCAGGCGCTCCTTCAACAGGCGCGAATAGATGTCGTAGGCACGCTCGCCGCGGCTGGTCTGCTCGACCACCATCGGAACCAGGTTCAGGGCTTTGGTTCGGTTGTCCATTACGTGAGGTACCTATCTTGGGGGGAAACAACCCCGCGCCGGGACAGACGCGGGGCATCCGGTGATCCGCCCGGGCTTACTGGCGGATCGCGTCCTGGAACGACAGCTTCTCTTCGGTGTGCTGGGCACGCTCGGCGATCCAGTCGATCACCTGCTCTTCCATCACACGGTTCTGCAGGCCAGACATCAGCTGGGGGTCGTTGCGGTACATCTCAATGACCTGCTCCGGCTCTTCGTAGGTCGAAGCGATCAAGCGCATCGTTTCGTTCAGGCGCTTGGCTTCCAGGCGCAGGTCGTTGATGCGGGCCACTTCGCCGACCAGCAGGCCGACCAGCACGCGCTTGGCGGCAGCGTCCTTGAAGCCTTCATGGGCATCGGCCGGGATTTCGCCGACGTTCTGGCCATTGCGGCGGATCTGCTCGACCTGCTGGGCCAGCATGGCGCGGGCTTCGTTCTCCACCAGGCGCGGCGGCATTTCCACCGAGGAGTACGCGGCGATCAGCTGCTCGCCGACTTCGCGGCGCAGGCGGTTCATCAGCGCGCCCTTCAGCTCACGCTCCAGGTTGGCGCGGATGTCGCTGCGGAACTGCTCGACGTCGCCGCCCTTCACGCCGAAGCTCTTGATGAAGGCTTCGTCGACCGCCGGCACGACCGGCTCGGACACTTCGGCGACCTTGACGGTGACCTGCACGGTCTTGCCGGCCAGCACCGGCACGCGCCAGTCCGCCGGGAACTCGACGTCCAGGGTCTTCTCTTCGCCCTTGGCCAGGCCGACCAGGCCCTTTTCGATGGTGTCGAACATCATGCCCTGGCCGAGCACGATCGAACCCTTCTCGGTGCCTTCGGCCGGCAGGCGCTCTTCGCCGGCCTGCGACCAGGTTTCCACCGCGACCAGGTCGCCGTCCTGCGCGCCACGGCTGACCGGGGCCCAGGTACGACGCTGGTTCTGCAGGTTTTCGATCATCTGGTCGATGTCGGCGTCGGTGATCTCGGCACTGTGGCGCACCACGGTCAGCTTGCTGACGTCGATGTCGCCGAAGTCCGGCACCACTTCCACGGTGGCCACGAACGAGAACTCACCCTCGTCGCCCTTGTCGATGCGCGGGCTGCCGACGATGCGCAGGTCGTGCTCACGCACGGCCGCGTCGAAGGTTTCGCGCAGCAGGCCGTCCAGCGCCTCGCCACGGACCTGCGCACCAAAGCGCTGCTCGATCACCTTGGCCGGCACCTTGCCCGGACGGAAACCCTTGATGCGGGTGGTACGGGCGATTTCGCCCAGGCGGCCGACGATGTGGCTCTGCAGACGGTCTTCCGGCAGCGAGAAGCTCAGGCGGCGTTCCAGGTTGCCGGTGGATTCGATCGAAGCTTGCATGTTGACTCCTGCCACCGGTGGCCCAGGCCCCCGGCTCGATGATTGGAATGAAACGGTTGTAAGGACACGACGTCTGGGACGCGCCTGCTTGCCGCAGCCCTTTAGTTTCGCCCAATTCGGCCTGCACTGCCAGCGCGTGCCGGTCAAGGGTGCAGCGGGCCCGTCAGGGCGGGGGACAGGCCGGCACTGGTGCGAAAGGGGGGACTCGAACCCCCACGCCTTGCGGCACTGGAACCTAAATCCAGGGCGTCTACCAATTCCGCCACTTTCGCGTGGCCGGCACAGGCCTTCATTGTCGCAGGCAGCGCCCGGAAGCGAAAGGCCTGCACAAAGCTGAATCTACTGTCCCGGGCGACCGGCAGCCGCCCGGGACAGCCCGGAATCAGTGCTGCTGGGGTGCGACGGGCCCTGCGTCTGCCCCCTGCCCGCCTGTTCCGTCCACTCTGCGGATCTCGATGCCACCGCCGTCGGTCCGGCCCAGGTGCGCCGCTCCGGGCTGGGCCACGCCACCAGCCGGCGCCGCCGGCTGCATCTGCATCGCCTCACCGACCGGACGTGCGGGACTGTGCTGCACATCGGCGTCGCGCTGCACGGTCTGCGCGCGGTCACCGGGCGGGCTGCAGGCAGCAAGCGCCACCAGCGCGAGCGGAACCAGCAACCATGAAACGCGTCGGTTGATATCGGCCATCAGATTCTCCTTCGTGCATGCGCCATCGGCGCGGAAGAACCATTGGGTGCAATGCAGGACACGAGGCGGTGAGAAGCAGCGCACAGCATTGAAAACACTGATGACGCGTATGACCCTGGTTTCATCACCGCTTCAGCAGATCCACGCCGTGCGCGGATGCGGTCTCTCTCTTCTCCACGCATGGCGAGGATCTACCGGCTCTGCACCCTCAGCCTGGCCACAGGCAAGAAAAAAGCCACTTGGCTGACCAAGTGGCTTTCGTCTGGTGGGCTGTCAAGGATTCGAACCTTGGACCTATTGATTAAGAGTCAACTGCTCTACCAACTGAGCTAACAGCCCGAAATCGGGGCGCGAATTATGACCCGATCCGCTCGGTGGGCGCAAGCACTTTTTTCAACATCGTTGAAACCAGCACTGCGATCCCGCTACCGCCGCAGGCCCCTGAAAACAAGACTCTGCTGCGCGTGATCGATCAAAACGAACAAGTCACACTTATAAGAAAAAAGCCACCTGGCGTACCAGGTGGCTTCCGTCTTGGTGGGCCGTCAAGGATTCGAACCTTGGACCTATTGATTAAGAGTCAACTGCTCTACCAACTGAGCTAACGGCCCGTGAAACTCAGACGCACAGTGTAGCGTGCTTTCTGTTTATTGCAATACCGTTTCGGCTGCGCCGATGCGGTTGAATCAGTGGGGTGGCTGAGGGGATTCGAACCCCCGACCACCGGAATCACAATCCGGTACTCTAACCAACTGAGCTACAGCCACCACTGAAACTTTCGCCCCCCGCCGATACCGCCAGCACGGGAGCTTGAACACGTTGCCTGGGGACTGTCACCGAAGTTCCGGTCCGCCGAAGCGAGTCCGATATTCTGGTGGAGTCCTTGCGCTTTTGCAAGCACTTCTTCACACCCGCCGATACGACCCCGATGCTTCGCCAATGGCGCGCCCGACAGGAATCGAACCTGTAACCGCCGGCTTAGAAGGCCGGTGCTCTATCCAGTTGAGCTACGGGCGCCCGAACCGGAACGGCGTCCAATCCGACGTGATGTGGGATTGGTCGGGGTAGAGGGATTCGAACCCCCGACATCCTGCTCCCAAAGCAGGCGCGCTACCAGACTGCGCTATACCCCGGTCCTGCAATCCCCTCGGGCCAGGCCCGGGGAGTTGGTCATTGTCGCCAAGCGCATCGCGAACTGTCAACGCAGCCGACGCGGGCTACCTGCCTGCCACGGCGCCATGCGCGGTCATCGGCTATGCTCGCTGTCATCGGCCGGATGGCCGTCCAGCCCCTCATTCGCACGGAGAAAACGCATGCGCAGCGGCAACCCGGCTCTTTCCGAGTCGACCTTCCTCGACCTCGCCAGCGGCTCGGTGGTGTCCAGCCCCGACCAGGTGATGACCCTCAACGGCACCGCCAACAAGACCGGCATCCTGCTGCTGTTGACGGTGCTGACCGCAGCGTTCGCCTGGAACCAGTCGGTCGACGAGTACGGCCAGATCGCCGGCGGTGCCGGCCTGTACGCCATGGGTGGCGCGATCGGCGGCCTTGTGCTGGCCCTGATCACCATCTTCAAGAAGGAATGGTCGCCGGTCACCGCGCCGATGTACGCGCTGGTCGAAGGCCTGTTCCTGGGCGCGGTCTCGGCGCTGTTCAACATGAAGTACCCGGGCATCGTGTTCCAGGCGGTGCTGCTGACCTTCGGCACGCTTGCCGCGCTGCTGATCGCGTACCGCAGCGGCGTGATCAAGGCCACCGAGAACTTCAAGATGGGCGTGGTCGCCGCCACCGGCGGCATCGCCCTGCTCTACCTGGCCTCGTTCGTGCTCGGCTTCTTCAACGTCAACGTGCCGGTGATCCATGACGCCAGCTGGCTGGGCATCGCTTTCAGCCTGTTCGTGGTGGTGGTGGCCGCGCTGAACCTGGTGCTCGACTTCGACTTCATCGAAACCGGCGTGGCCCAGCGCGCACCGAAGTACATGGAGTGGTATGGCGCCTTCGGCCTGATGGTGACCCTGGTCTGGCTGTATGTGGAGTTCCTGCGCCTGCTGTCGAAGATCCAGCAGCGCTGAGCCCTTCAGGGCCGTGAACGACAAGCCGCGATCCGCAAGGGTCGCGGCTTTTTCGTAGAGTCGGGCTTGCCCGACTGCTTCAGGCAGACTGATGCCGATCCAGTCGAGCAAGCCCGACCCTATGGAACAAGATCCCCATGCCGCTCACCTTCCACAGCTATCGCCCGGCCGACGGCCACCGCCTGCCGCATGACCCGTTCAACGCGATCATCGGGCCGCGCCCGATCGGCTGGATTTCCAGCTGCGACGCGGCGGGTGTGCTGAACCTGGCGCCCTACAGTTTCTTCAACGCCTTCAACTACACGCCGCCGATCATTGGCTTCTCCAGCCAGGGCCGCAAGGATTCGCTGCACAACATCGAGGCCACGGGCGAGTTCGTCTGGAACCTGGCCACGTTCGAGCTGGCCGAAGCGATGAACGAGAGTTGTCGCGCGGTGCCGCCAGACGTCGACGAGTTCGCATTGGCCGGGCTGGCCCCACTGGCCTCCACCCAGGTGCGCCCGCCGCGCGTGGCACAGAGTCCGGTCAGCATGGAATGCCGCTGCACCCAGATCGTGCGGCTGCGCGATGCCGCCGGCCAGGACACCAACGGCTGGCTGGTGCTGGGCGAGGTGGTGGCGGTGCATATCGATGCGCGGCTGCTGGTCAATGGCATCTACGACACCGCTGCGGCCAACCCGATCCTGCGCGGTGGCGGCCCGGCCGATTATTTCCGGGTCAGCGCCGGATAGCGCTTCCCCATGTTCCGTCCCGGCTGAAGTTCACGCGCTTCGCCACGCAGCGTAGTGCGTGGCCAGGTACTCCACCAGCGCTCGCACCTTGGGCGCCAGCGCACGCGCGTGCGGATACAGGGCGAAGTAGCAGCGCTGTCCGCCATGCCAGGTTGGCAGTACGTGGATAAGGCGACCGGCGCGTAGATCCTCCTGCACGGTCAACGCAGTAAACAGACTGATGCCCATGCCCGCCAGCACGGCCGCATGCAGTGCCGGCGTGGCATCTACGCGCATGCGCTGCCCGGCCTCGATACTGGCCGTGGCCCCTCGCGGCCCTTGCAGGTGCCAGGGCGCACTGGCCGCGGTGGGGCTGAAGCCCAGCAGCGTGTGCTGCTGCAGATCCGGCGCCTGCCGCGGCAGGCCGTGCTGGGCCAGATAGGCGGGGGCAGCCACCAGGATGCGTGGACAGCGGGCCAGTTCGCGTGCCACCAGCTGGCTGTCCGGCAGCGACGGCGCGATGCGCAGCGCAAGATCGAACCCACCGCCCACCACGTCTACCAGCTGGTCATCGGCTGACAGGTCCAGCGACACCTGCGGGTAACGCGCCAGGAAACCCGGCAACCAGTGCGGCAACTCCTGACTGGCCACCACCTGCGGCACGCTGATGCGCAGGCGTCCGCTGGGCTGCGCCTGGCCGGCGCGGGCGCGGTCGTCGGCCGCCTCAAGGCGGTCAAGCAGGCTCACAGCCTCACGGTAGTAGTCGCGCCCGGCCTCGGTGAGCGACATGCGGCGGCTGTTGCGATCAAGCAGGCGGACCTGCAGGTGCTCTTCCAGCTGTCGCAGCTGCCGTGACATGGCCGAATGGGTGGTCCCCAACCGCTCGGCGGCGGCGGTGAAACTGCCCGTTTCGACAATCGCGCGCAGCGCCCGCAACGTGGCAAGGTGATCCATCGGGCACGGCTCCTGCGGCGAGGCCCGCCAGCTGCGGGCCCCGCCAGCTTATCAAGCGCCGTTGCCGGCCTTGCGGACCGGCAGCGCCAGGATCGCATCGGTGCTGAGGACCTCACCGAACGCATCTTCGATCTGCGCCAGCGATGCTTCATGCAACGCACGATGGCCGATGCGCTGGCCGCCAGCCAGATCCAGGTCACGGCTGGCGGTGGCATCGCTGGCCACGATCACCCGGTAGCCGCGCGGGGCAGCGGCGGCATCACGGGCAGCGCCGACCACGCAGGCATGGGTCTGCAGGCCGGTCACGATCAGAGTATCGATGCCGGCGTCCTTCAGCGCCTTGTCCAGCACGGCGGCCGAGGCACCCGCGAACACGCTGACGTTGTCCTTCTGCACCACGGTTTCGCCGCTGCGCGGCTGCAGGTCGCGGTGGAAGTCGGCATTGACGCTGCCCTGCGCGAACAGCGGCGCGCCGGCCGGCAGCACGTGCTGCACATGGATCACGCGGATGCCATGGGCGTCGGCGAACTCGACCACCCGCTTGGCCTGTCGCAGCGCGACCACCCCATCGGGAATGACCATGCGGCCCCCGCTGAAACCGGGCGCGGCGCTGGCATTGAAGTACTCGTTCTGGAAGTCGATCACCAGCACGGCGGTCCTGTTGGCCTCAACCGAGGCCACCGACGGCGCACCGGCCATATGGCGGATGGTGGGATGGGTCGGCTCGGCCGCGGCGACCGGGGCGGTGGTGGCCATGCCGATCAGGCTGGCCAGGCCGAAAGCGGTAAGGTTCATGAGGGCAACTCCTGTGCGAGGGAAAGTGGGCACAGGATGTGGTGCGGATGACGCACGAACCAGCCATTTTCCGGCACATGATCTGTGCGTATAACGCACAGCAGAGTCGAGCCTGCTCGACGGGCCGTGCGCAGTCGAACAGGGCTCGCCGCTAAGACGCCAGCTTGACCCCATTGAGCCGCACGATCATCGCGTGGTCGCGCCCCAGCACTACTTCGGCGGTATTGCTGCCCGCGCGCACGGCAGATGCAAGGCCTGGCGGATACCTCACCGGCACGCCAGCCAGCGTCTGCACATGCTGGGCCGGTTGGATCCTGCTTCTGATCACGAACTCCGCACAGCGGCCTTCCAGCATGTGCACCGGCAATCCTGCCGGAAACTCGATCAGCTGCAGAACGCGCGCCTCGCTTTCCCGCAGGCTGCGGAGTGGCACCCCCAGCGTGCGCAGGCGGCGCAGCGCACGTTGGGCCCGGGACCACGGCCAGTAGTAGGTGAAGTAGATCGCCACGCCGATGGCATAGACGGCAACGGCCGCCACGACCCACACGGCCGCCTCAGGCATCTGAAAAAATCCTGTCGATGAAAACCCGCAGTTGAAAACGCAGACGGGCCATACAAGGACGGCCCGTCTTCAACGCTGAGCGGCCCCGGCTGGACATCGCCTGTCAGGACGATCTCCTGCGGGAACGCCGGCCGCTTACAGGCGGCTGGCGATGGCCTTGGCGAAGCTCATGGTGGTGCCGGTGCCACCGAGGTCGCCGGTCAGCGAATCCTTGGCTTCCATGGTGGCCACAATGGCCTTGCGCAGGCGCTCGGCGTTTTCCGGCTGGCCGATATGGTCCAGCATCTGCGCAGCTGCCAGCAGCAGTGCGCACGGATTGGCCTTGCCCTGGCCGGCGATGTCCGGCGCGGTACCGTGCACGGCTTCGAAGATCGCCGCGTCCTTGCCGATGTTGGCACCCGGGGCCAGGCCCAGGCCACCGACCAGGCCGGCGCACAGGTCGGAGATGATGTCGCCGAACAGGTTGGTGGTAACGATCACGTCGAACTGTTCCGGACGCATCACCAGCTGCATGCAGCAGTTGTCGACGATCATTTCCTGGAACTCGATCTCCGGGTACTGCGCGGCCACTTCACGGGCGACGTTCAGGAACAGGCCCGAGGTCGACTTGATGATGTTGGCCTTGTGTACGGCGGTGACCTTCTTGCGGCCGACGCTGCGGGCCAGCTCGAAGGCGTAGCGCACGATGCGCTCGGAGCCCTTGCGGGTGATGCGGGTGCCGGAGAAGGCGGTCTCGCCATCGGCCGACACTTCCTGGCCTTCGGCCAGATAGGCACCTTCGGTGTTCTCGCGAACGGTGATCAGGTCGACGTTGTCGAAACGCGACTTCGTGTTCGGGAAGGTGTGGGCCGGACGCACGTTGGCGTACAGGTCGAAGTGACGGCGCAGGCTGACGTTGATCGAGGTGAAGCCGCCACCGACCGGGGTGGTCAGGGGGCTCTTCAGCGCCACCTTGTTGCGCGCGATCGATTCCAGGGTCACCGCCGGCATCAGGTCGCCGTGCTTTTCCAGGGCCACCAGGCCAGCGTCGGCGTCTTCGTACTCCAGGCCAGCGTTGAGCTGGTCGAGCACGTACAGGGTGGCGTCCATGATTTCCGGGCCAATGCCGTCGCCGCGGATGACCGTAATTTTCTGCGTCATTGATCGATGTTCCGAACAGGGGGAAAAACGCCGTCCGGACGTGCCCGGAAACGCCGGCGCAAAGGAAGTTTCACCGGCAATTATGCCTTAGCCGGGCCCGGCTACCCAAGTAGACCATGGTCCTGACCCCGGCAAAGGCATAATTTCCCGCGCATTCCTCCTCTACCCCCGCCTGTCGGCGCGCCCCTTCAACAAGAAGGGGCTCTTGGGCGGTTGGATCGCGGGAAATGCCCCGGTGCGCGGCCGTGATCCGGTAGCGCCAGGCCATGCCCGGCGGCTTTTCGTTCAGGTCTCCGCCGGGCATGGCCCGGCGCTACCTCAGTGCTCGTGCGCTTCGGGGGCGGCGGCGCCGCCTTCGAGCTGGTCGAGGAAGTCGACCGCACGGCGCAGATGCGGGATCACGATCGAGCCGCCCACCACCAGACCGACCGAGAAGGTCTCGAAGAACTCTTCGCGGGTCACCCCGGCATCCTTGCACTGGGCCACGTGGTAGCTGATGCAGTCGTCGCAGCGCAGCACCATCGAGGCCACCAGGCCCAGCAGCTCCTTGGTCTTCACGTCCAGCGCGCCGGCCTGGTAGGTCTGCGTGTCCAGCGCGAAGAAGCGGCGCACCACCTGGTTGGGTTCACCCAGGATGCGCTCGTTCATGCGCTTGCGGAACTCGGTGAATTCGGCGATGCGGTCCTTGCTGGCGTCGTCGGCCGCGCTCATGCCTGGCCCTGCCCGGCCAGCAGCGGCTCGAGCTTGCCTTCACGGTGCAGGGCCATCATGTCGTCGTAGCCGCCGACATGGACGTCGCCGACGAAGATCTGCGGCACGCTGGTGCGCCGGGTCAGCGCCATCATCTTCTCGCGCTCGGCCGGGTCCAGGTCGATGCGGACCTCGGTCCACTGCTGGCCCTTGCTCTTCAGGAAGTTCTTGGCGGCCACGCAGTACGGGCAGACGGCGGTGGAATAGAGGGTGATGGCGGGGGCACCGCCGGCGGTCTGGGCTGTCACGGGAAACTCCACGATGGATCGACGGTCTACATATGGTACCGGTGCGCTGGAATTTCCACGCCACCGCCGCAACACTGTGGATTAACGAATGGTTGCCCCCTGCCCTGTCACGCTGGGCGTGCCCCGCCCGAGGACCCCCTGCTTGCGAGCCCTGCTGCTGTCCACCGCCGTCACCCTGGCCCTGGCCATGCCGCTGGCCCAGGCCCAGGCCCAGGAAAAACTGCCCGACATCGGCTCGTCCGCGGGGGAACTGCTTACGCCGGCCCGCCAGGCCGAGTACGGCGCGATGATGCTGCGCGAGCTGCGCAACTACGGCTACCTGCTGGACGATCCGCTGGTCAATGAGTGGCTGCAGACCATCGGCACCCGGCTCGGCTCCAACAGCGACCAGCCGCGCCAGCCCTACACCTTCTTCGTGATGAAGGACCGCCAGATCAACGCCTTCGCCACGCTGGGCGGCTACATCGGGGTCAACGCCGGCCTAGTACTGACCGCCGAGCGCGAGGACGAGGTGGCCGCAGTGCTGTCCCACGAAATCGCCCACGTCACCCAGCAGCACGTGCTGCGCGGGGTCGAACGCGCCCAGCGCGACCAGATCCCGATCCTGCTGGGCATGCTGGCGGCGGTGGTGGCTGCCCAGGCCAGCAACAGTACTTCCTCGGGCAACGCCACCATGGCCGCGATCAGCTCGGGCATGGGCCTGATGCAGCAGCGGCAGATCAACTACACCCGCTCCAACGAATCGGAGGCCGACCGTCTCGGCATCCGCACCCTGTCGCGCAGCGGCTACGACGTGGATGCGATGGCCGGCTTCTTCGAGCGGATGTCAGCGGCGATGCGCGGCAACGAGGGCGGCTACAGCGTGCCGGAGTTCCTGCGCACCCACCCGGTCAACATCACCCGCATCAGCGAGGCCAAGGCCCGCGCCGAGCAGATGAAGAAGGACACGGTGCTGCTGACCACCAGCACCCCCAGCGGCGAACGCAAGGAGCGGGTGAATCCCGCCGATCCGGGCCTGGCCGAGCCGCTGCTGCGCGGAAACAACCCGTTGCTGCCCAGCAGCGTGCTGCGCATTCCGGTTGGCCAGCTGGCCCGCGGCGCCAGCGGCGACTTCGAGTGGGCACGCGAGCGCCTGCGGGTGCTCAGTGCCGATTCCACCGCCGAGCTGGAGCGCGAATACGCGGACATGGCCAAGCGGCAGAAGGACGGTCTCAACGATGCCCAGCGCTATGGCCAGGCGCTGGCGATAATGCGCGGCGGCCGCAGCGCTGCCGCGCAGGCCCGGCAGACCCTGGCCGGCCTGCTGCAGACCCGCCCGGATAACCTGTGGCTGGCGCTGGGCCTGGGTGAGGCCGAATCGCGTGCCGGACTGGGCGCGCAGGCCAACAGCCGTTTCGAACAGCTGCTGCGTGAGCACCCCAACAGCCGCCCGGTGGCGCTGACCTACGCCGAGATCCTGAACGAACAGGGCTCCCGCGAGGCCGGCCAGCGGGCACAGGCCATGCTGCGGCCCCTGCTGTCGCAAAGCGGTAATGATCCGGTCTTCCAGCAGCGCTTCGCCCGCGCCAGCGAGCTGGCGGGCGACAGCGTGCGCGCCAGCGAGGCCTACGCCGAGGCGGCCTTTCTCAGCGGCCGCCCGGAGCAGTCGCTGATGCAGCTGCAGGCACTCAAGCGCAACCCGGCGCTGGATTACGTTGGCCGGGCGCGAGTGGATGCGCGCATCGAGGCGATCACCCCCACCGTGCTGGAACTGCGCCGCCAGGGCGTGCAGGACCCGGACCTGGACCGCCGCTGAGTGCTGCATGACCGGTCGATGGCAATCCAAGCCGCTTCCGGCCAGGCAGTCACAAACATGTCATCAAACCGTAGTCTACTGGCACCACTCCAGTAACCGAGCCCTACGGTGTCCTCGTGCAGAAACGCATCCTGATCGTCGATGACGAGCCCGCGATCCGTGAAATGGTCGCCTTCGCCCTGCGCAAGGGCGATTACGAACCGGTCCACGCCGGCGACGCCCGCGAGGCCCAGACCGCGATCGCCGACCGCGTCCCGGACCTGATCCTGCTGGACTGGATGCTGCCCGGCACCAGCGGCCTGGACCTGGCCCGCCGCTGGCGCAAGGAAACGCTGACCCGCGAAGTGCCGATCATCATGCTGACCGCCCGCGGCGAAGAGAATGACCGCGTCGGTGGCCTCGAAGCCGGTGTCGACGATTACGTGGTCAAGCCCTTCTCGGCGCGCGAACTGCTGGCCCGCATCCGTGCGGTGATGCGCCGTGCCCGCGAGGACGACGAGGACGGCAGCGTGGCGGTCGGCCCGATCCGCATCGACGGCGCCGCCCATCGCGTGTTCGCCAACGACCAGCCGGTGCCGATCGGCCCGACCGAGTACCGCCTGCTGCACTTCTTCATGACCCACCCCGAACGCGTCTATACCCGCGCGCAGCTGCTGGACCACGTATGGGGCGGCAGCGTGTACGTGGAAGAGCGCACCATCGACGTGCACATCCGCCGCCTGCGCAAGACGCTGGAACCGTTCAACGCCGAAAACATGGTGCAGACCGTACGCGGGGCCGGCTACCGCTTCTCCACTGCCACCTGAGTCTCGTCGTGCCGGCGCCGCGCCCCCCGCGGGTGCCGGCCCCGGCAACTCTGCTATAACCCTCGGTTCACCCCAGTGAACCGCCGCACCTCAACGACGAGATCGCAATGCCCCGCCACATCCGCTCTGCCTGGTTGAAGACCCTGGCCACTGTTGCCGCGGTACTGCTGTTCTCCGGACTGGTGGGGTTGTTTACGGGTCATCTGTGGATGTGCATCGCACTGGGCGCGTTGGCCACCCTGACCTGGCACTACTGGCGCCTGCGCAGCGTGCTGCGCCGCCTGACCGCGCGCCAGCGCTGGGACACCGCCGAAGAAGGCACCGGCGTCTGGAACGAACTGGACCGCCTGCTGTACCGCAACCAGGTGGAAATGCGCGTGCGCAAGCGCCGCCTGCTGGACATGCTGCGCAGCTACCGCGCCGCCGCCGCCGCGCTGCCCGACGCGGTGGTGGTGCTGGACCGCAACAGCCAGCGCGTGCAGTGGTTCAACGAAGCGGCCACCGCCCTGCTTGGCCTGCATCATCCGGGTGACCTCGGCGAAGCGCTGGTCGAGCGCCTGCAGCCGATGCCGCTGGCCCACTGGCTGGCCGGCGGCCGCAACGCCGAGCCGATCCTGGACGTGCCCTCGCCGGTCGATCCGGCGATCCGCCTGAACCTGCGCCTGATTCCCTATTCTTCCGACTACTGGCTGCTGATCGCCCGCGACGTCAGCAAGCTGCTGCGCTTGGAACAGGTGCGCCGCGACTTCGTTGCCAATGTTTCACACGAGCTGCGCACGCCGCTCACCGTGGTCCACGGCTACCTGGACATGATGGACCCGGAAGATTTCCCGGGCACCGGTCCGATGCTGGAAGAGATGCGCAAGCAGAGCCAACGCATGGCCCAGCTGGTGGAAGACCTGCTGACCCTGTCGCGCCTCGAATCGCAGGAACACAGCGAGGAAGAGACGGTCGCGATGCAGCCGATGCTGGCCACGCTGCGCCGCGAGGCCGAGGCGCACAGCCAGGGCCGCCACCAGATCAGCATCGACGACCTCGCCGGTGTTGACCTGCAGGGTTCGACCAAGGAACTGCACAGCGCGTTCTCCAACCTGGTCACCAACGCGGTGCGCTACACGCCGGCAGGGGGTCGCATCGCGGTGGAATTCCGCCGCGAAGGCGACGGCGCGGTGCTGGCAGTGCGCGACTCCGGTTACGGCATTCCGGCCACCCACCTGCCGCGCCTGACCGAACGCTTCTACCGTGTTTCCAGCAGCCGCTCGCGAGAAAGCGGCGGCACCGGCCTGGGCCTGTCCATCGTCAAGCACATCCTCGGCCTGCACCACGCACGGCTGGAGATTGAAAGCGAGGTAGGCAAGGGCTCGGTGTTCTCCTGCCATTTCGATGCCGACCACGTGCGCCCGCGTGAGTCCGCCCCCCTGACTTCCATCGAAGAATGACGCCATGAGCAGCCTCGGATCCCTCCCCCTCCCCGTGAGCCCGGACAACGATCCGCTGCGCGACCCGGCGCTCTACATCAACCGCGAACTGTCGCAGCTGGATTTCAATTTCCGCGTGCTGGCGCAGGCGATGGACCCTCAGGTGCCGCTGCTGGAGCGCCTGCGCTTCATGTGCATCTCCTGCACCAACCTTGATGAGTTCTTCGAGATCCGTGCCGCTGCCGTGCGCCATGCGCAGGAATTCGGCCTGCCACCGGCGCCGGACGGGATGAGCCCGCAGGCCATCCTCAATGCCATCCATGACCGCGCCGCCGAACTGGTGGACCAGCAGTACCGCTGCTGGAACGAGACGCTGCGGCCGGCGCTGATGGACGCTGGCATCGGCGTGCTCGGCCGCCATTCGTGGAACCACCGCCAGAAGCGCTGGCTGCGCGCGTACTTCCGCAATGAGATCATGCCGGTGCTGTCGCCGCTGGGCCTGGATCCGGTGCATCCGTTCCCGAAGATCCTCAACAAGTCGCTGAACATCGTGGTGGTGTTGAAGGGCACCGATGCGTTCGGTCGCGCTGGGCACCTGGCCATCGTGCGCGCACCGCGCTCGCTGCCGCGCATCATCCAGCTGCCCGAAAAGCTCGGCGGATCGCAGAACTTCGTATTCCTGTCGTCGGTGCTGTCCACCTTCGTCGATGAGCTGTTCCCCGGCATGGAAGTCCAGGGCGCCTACCAGTTCCGCGTCACCCGCAATTCCGAACTGGTGGTGGACGAGGAAGAGGTGGAGAACCTGGCGCTGGCGCTGCGCGACGAACTGGTCGACCGCGGCTACCGGCCAGCGGTGCGGCTGGAAATCGCCCACGACATGCCGCGCGAGATCGTGCGCACCCTGCTGCAGAACTTCGGCCTGACCGAGAATGCGGTGTACCGCATCGACGGCCCGGTCAACCTCAACCGCATCATCCAGTTGTACGACCTGATCGCGCAGCCGGACCTGAAGTATCCGCCGATGACCCCGCGCACCCTGCGCGACAGCGACGGCATCTTCGAGACAGCCGCACGCCAGGACCTGCTGCTGCACCACCCGTTCGATGCCTTCACCGCGGTGCTGGAGCTGATCCGGCAGGCGGCGATCGATCCGAACGTGCTGGCGATCAAGCAGACCCTGTACCGCACCGGCAAGGACTCGCTCATTGTCGATGCACTGATCCAGGCCGCGCGCAACGGCAAGGACGTGACCGTGGTGGTCGAGTTGCGCGCGCGCTTCGACGAAGAGGCCAACCTGGGCCTGGCCGATCGCCTGCAGGAAGCCGGCGTGCAGGTGGTGTACGGCGTGGTCGGTTACAAGACCCACGCCAAGATGCTGCTGATCGTGCGCCGCGAGGGCCGCAAGCTGCGCCGCTACGTGCACCTGGGCACCGGCAACTACCACAGCGGCACCGCACGCGCGTACACCGATATCAGCCTGATCACCGCCGATCCGGACATCGGCAACGATGTGCACCTGCTGTTCCAGCAGCTGTCCGGCCTGGCCTCGAAGATGAAGCTCAAGCGCCTGCTGCAGTCGCCGTTCACCCTGCACACCGGCATCCTCGGCCGGATCGAGCGCGAGACGCGCATCGCCGCAGCCGGGCGCCCGGCGCGGATCATCGCCAAGATGAACGCCCTGAACGAACCGCAGGTGGTACGCGCGCTGTATGCAGCGTCGCAGGCCGGCGTGCAGATCGACCTGATCATCCGCGGCGCCTGCACCCTGCGCCCGGGCGTGCCGGGGGTCTCGGACAACATCCGCGTACGCTCGATCGTCGGCCGCTTCCTGGAACACAGCCGCGTCTACTGGTTCGGCAACGACGGCGCGCCGGAGATGTACTGCGCCAGCGCCGACTGGCTGGAGCGCAACCTGCTGCGCCGGGTCGAGACCTGCTTCCCGATCCTCGATCCGGAACTGGCCAAGCGGGTCTACCGCGAGGTGCTGCAGAACTACCTGGACGACAACCTCAACGCCTGGGAACTGGATGCCGACGGCGTGTACCACAAGCGCACACCGGCCCACGACGAAGCGCCGCATTCCGCGCAGATGGCATTGATGCAGGGACTGTGACCGGGTGTGTCGACCAGGGTCGGCACCTACCAAGAGCAGCAGGCACCGATTCTGGTCGGGATTGGATCAGTGCCGACCAACGGTCGGCACCCACCATCAGATCGCAGAAATCTGTCGAAAGCGGAGTGGGTCCGGTTGCGGGGGGTGAGCACCATGGGCCCGAGGCATCCCTCGGGCGGGTTGGGCAGGACGCCCAACCCCGGTCTTGCCGTGTGCGCAGGACAGCGCATACGAGCAAGCGCGACCAAGCCTCCCTGGGCGGATTCACGGCGTCTCCCGAACCCGGACCCACCCCGCCATCCTACGGATAGCCCGCTTTTGCCGTTGCCGTTGATTCGGCAGGTGCAGGGCGCAGCCCTGGCGCACTCCCCTCTTCCAAAATGTGAAGGCCACGCGGTGACGAGCACACCGCCCCTTCGGCTAACATTCGCCCATGCCGCATACCACCACGACTCCGCCCGCATTGCAGGATGGCGACCTGCTGGCCGCCATCGACCTTGGCTCCAACAGCTTCCACATGGTCATCGCGCGCTACACGCTCGGCCAGCTGCGGGTGATCGACCGCCTGCGCGAGACGGTGCGCATGGCCGATGGCCTGGACGGCAAAGGCGGCCTGTCCTCCGCCGCCCGACAGCGCGCGCTGGAGTGCCTGGCCCGTTTCGGCCAGCGCATCCGCAACGTGCCGCCGCACCGGGTACGTGCGCTGGCCACCAATACCGTGCGCCAGCTGCGCTCGCCGCAGTCGTTCCTGGTTCCGGCCGAGACCGCGCTGGGGCATGCCATTGAAGTGGTCAGCGGCCGCGAAGAAGCGCGCCTGATCTACCTCGGCGTGGCCCACGCGCAGCCGCCCAAGCCAGGCCAGCGCCGCCTGGTGATCGATATCGGCGGCGGCTCGACCGAGTTCATCATCGGCATGGGCATGCAGACCCTGGAGCGCGAGAGCCTGCAGGCCGGCTGCATCGCCAGCACCCGGCGCTTCTTCCCGGGCGGCAAGCTGAGCAGGAAGCGCTGGAAGGACGCGCTGGCCGAGATCGGCCGCGAGTTCCAGCCCTTCGCCAGCAAGTACCGTGCGCTGGGCTGGCAGGAAGCGCTCGGCTCATCGGGCACGCACAAGGCGATCAGCGAGATCTGCGCGACGATGAAGCTGAGCAAGGGCGCGATCACCGCCGAAGCCTTGCCGCAGCTGCGCGACGAACTCCTGAAAGCCAAGAAGATCGACGACATCCAGCTGCCGGGCCTGTCCAGCGATCGCCGCCCGATCATCGCCGGCGGCATCCTGGTGCTGGAGGCCGCCTTCCAGGCGCTGGGCCTGCAGAAGCTGCTGGTCAGCAAGGCGGCGATGCGCGAAGGCATCCTCTACGACATCGTCGGCCGTGCCGGCGAGAACGACCTGCGCGACGAATCGGTGGCCGCGCTCACCCAGCGCTATGGCATCGACACGCTGCAGGCCGACCGCGTGCAGGACACCGCGCTGTCGCTGCTGGAGCAGGTGCAGGAACGCTGGAAGCTGGATGCCGACGATGCCCGCATGCTGGGGTGGGCCGCACGCCTGCACGAGCTCGGCCTGATGATCGCGCACAGTGGCTACCACGTGCACGGCAGCTACGTGTTGGAGAATTCAGACATCGCCGGCTTCTCGCGGCAGGAGCAGCAGATGCTGGCCGCGCTGGTACGCAGCCATCGCCGCAGCGTCACCAAGACCGCCTTCGATGCCCTGCCCGAGCGCCTGCTGCTGACCGCGCGCCGGCTGGCCGCGCTGCTGCGCCTGGCGGTGCTGCTCAATCGCGCGCACGAAGACGCGCCGCTGCCGGCTCTGGAATTGACCGCCGACGACAACCGGCTGTCGCTGATCGTGCCGCAGACTTTCATCGACGCTCGTCCGCTGCTGCGTGCCGACCTGATCGGCGAAACCGACGGCATCGCCGGCCTGGGCATCCAGTTCCGCCCGTTCGTGGCCTGAGCTGACACCCAGCGCTTCTGATCCATCCGCGCTGTTGAAGCGCCACGACCACGGCCCTTCGGGGCCGTGGTTTTTTGTTTTCGCGCTGGCTATCGCTTTTCACGTTCACGCTGACGCATCCAATCCAGGCGGCGGCCCGGTACTCCGCATGCGACGCAGCCACACATGCAAGAACAATCGATTGATTCGACTCCGCTTTGTGCAGAAGCGTCACAGTCGCCGCACGCGTTGCCAGCCCTTTCCCATATATCTCCCGGCAGGCCTTCACCAGGTTCGAACATCCACCTCGGTCGGCCAATGGGGGCGCATCGTCGGCTTCAAGGGCCCCGGCTGCAGCAGTGCCCGTGGATGCAGCTATTCGCTCGATCGCGCCGACTGGAAGACCACCTATGTGGTCGCCGCCGAAGAAAAGACCACCCATGAGGCCGACGTTCCGCCGATTCCGAGCAATGGCATCGCCACCAACGGCGGCATCGGTTTCCGCGTGCGCTCCAACGCATCGGTGGGCTGGGAGCGCGGCGACTTCGGCCTGAGCTGGAACCTGCGCTATTTTTCTGCGCTCAAGGAACGCTGCCTCGATGCGGGCGACTATCCGGACGAATGCTCGCATCCGGGCTAGCATGCGCCCTGGTTCAGCGGTACCCGTGATTACAACCGTCGCGGATCGGTCACCTTCCACGATGTGCAGGCGCGCTACAACCTGCCGTGGGACGCGACGGTTTCGATAGGTGCCAACAATGTGTTCGGTCGCCAGGGGCCGGTCATGTACAGCCAGCCGAGTTCGAACTTCGCCTGCTACGGCGGTTTCGACATCGGCCGTTTCATCTACATGAAATACCAGTAGCGCTTCTGATCCAGGCAGGCGGCGCGAGGCCCCCGCCATCGCTCTTATGGGCGGTGGTGGGGCCCGGCCCGGCCTGCGTCATCTGGCGGTCGCAAAGTGGTCATATCGGCTACATCGCCAGCGCCGAGCATGCCGGAAACCGGGAGGCCCGCCATGCGCTATGCCATCGTCACCGAGACCTACCCGCCGGAAGTGAACGGCGTTGCCCTCACCGTGCAGGGCCTGGAGCAGGGACTGCGTGCATCCGGCCACGAGATCGACCTGATCCGGCCACGCCAGGCCAGCGAAGCACTGGAGTCGGCACCCGGCACCCTGCTGGTGCCCGGCGCGGGCCTGCCGCGCTATCCCGGCCTGCGTTTCGGCCTGCCAGCGCCGATCCGGCTTGGCCGCCACTGGCAGCAGCAGCGCCCGGATGCGGTCTACGTCGCCACCGAAGGCCCGCTGGGCTGGTCGGCGCTGCGCACCGCGCGCCGCCTCGGCATTCCGGTTGCCAGTGGTTTCCACACCCGCTTCGACGAATACCTGCCCGACTACGGCGTGGCCTGGCTGCAGGCCGCGGCGATGCGCTGGATGCGCCGCTTCCACAACCAGGCCGACGCAACCCTGGTTCCCACCCGCGAGCTGCAACAGTTCCTCGGCGAGCAGGGCTTCGAGCGCGTGCGCCTGCTGGCGCGGGCGGTCGACAGCCAGCAGTTCGATCCGGACCGGCGCGATCCCGCACTGCGCGATGAATGGGGCGTGGATGGCAATGGCCTGGTCGCGATCTACGTCGGCCGCATCGCCGCCGAGAAGAACCTCGGCCTGGCGGTGAAGGCATTCCGGCGCCTGCAGCAGATCCGGCCGAAGGCACGCTTCGTCTGGGTGGGCGATGGCCCGGCCCGCGAAAAGCTGGCGCATGAGAATCCCGACTTCATCTTCTGTGGCATCCAACGCGGCGATGCACTTGCCCGACACTTTGCCAGCGGCGATCTGTTCCTGTTCCCCAGCCGCAGCGAGACGTTCGGCAACGTGACTCTGGAAAGCATGGCCAGCGGTGTGGTCACGGTGGCCTTCGATTACGGCGCTGCCCGCGAATACCTGCGCAACGGCGAAAACGGCGCCGCCGTGGATACCGATGAGCAGTTCATTGACGCCGCCGTGCAGCTGGCCGCCGACGACGCGCAGCGCCACCTGCTGGGCAGCAACGCCGCACGCGCGATGAAACGCCTGCACCCGCAGCAGGTGGTGGCGCAGTTCGATGCGCTGCTGGCCGAGCTGGCCCAGTCGCGGAGGCGCGGCCATGCGCACCACGCGGCTTGAGCTGCTGGCCGACCGCGAAGCGCGCCTGTGCCGGCGCGCCAACCACTACTGCCGCCGCCGCCGCGTGCGCCGCCTGTTCTCGGTGATCAGCCGGCTCGGTGATGGCGTGTTCTGGTATGTGCTGATGGGCGCGCTGGTGCTGCTCGATGGCTTCGATGGCCTGCGCGCCTCCGTGCACATGGCCGCTACCGGCTTGGCCGCGCTGCTGCTGTACAAGGGCCTCAAGCGCTGGGCCCGGCGCCCGCGTCCCTATGCGGCCGACCTGCGCATCCGTGCCTGGGTGGCACCGCTGGATGAATTCAGCTTCCCCTCCGGCCACACCCTGCATGCGGTGTCGTTCACCATCGTCGCGCTGGCGTACTACCCGTGGCTGGCGCCGCTGCTGGTGCCGTTCACGGTGGGCGTGGCGCTGTCGCGTATCGTGTTGGGCCTGCATTACCCCAGCGACGTGCTGGCCGCCACCGGCATCGCCATCGGTCTGGCGTCGGCCAGCCTGGCCTGGTTGCCGCTGCCGGTGTAGCCCCCCAGGGTCAGATCCCTTTTCCTTCGGAGCGACCTGACCCCTGCGATTCCTGCGGCGCTACCGTCATCGTTGATGCCCTAGAATGCAGGCATGACCACGTTGTTCATTTCCGACCTGCACCTGGACCCCAGCCGTCCGGAGATCACCGACCTGTTCCTGCGCTTCCTGCGTGAGCAGGCGCCCGGCGCCGATGCGCTGTACATCCTCGGCGACCTGTTCGAAGCCTGGATTGGCGATGACACGCCCTCGCCCGCCGCCGATGCGGTGGCCGATGCATTGAAGGTGCTGTCCGACAGCGGCGTGCCGGTGTATTTCATCCGTGGCAACCGCGATTTCCTGCTCGGCGAGGACTACGCGCGCCGCGCCGGCCTGCGCATCCTGCCCGACCCGTGCCTGATCGAACTGTATGGCCGCCCGGTGCTGCTGCAGCACGGCGACCTGCTGTGCACCGACGATGTTCCTTACCAGCAGTTCCGCGCGCAGACGCGCGACCCGGTGTTCCAGGCGCAGTTCCTGTCGCAGCCGCTGGCCGCGCGCATCGCCTTCGCACAGAAGGCGCGCGAAGCCAGCCAGGCCCGCCAGTCGGAAATGAAACAGGGCGATCGTGCGCAGTTCGAGACCGTCACCGACGTGGCCCCGGCCGAAGTCGACGCCACCTTCGTGCGTCACGGCGTAGACACCATGATCCACGGCCACACCCATCGTCCGGCGGTGCACACACTGCAGGCCGGCGGTCGCGCCTGCACCCGCATCGTGCTGGGTGACTGGTACGAACAGGGCTCGGTGCTGCGCGTGGACGCCAACGGCTGGTCACTGGATGCCCTCGCCCGCGAATGATGGATCGCAGGGTGCCAACCAGGATTGGCATCTACCCGGGCAGGTACACGTGCCCGGGCAGACGCCGACCCTCGTCGGCAACCGGCCTCAGCGGAATGCCGCGATGGTGGCCTTGGTGTTGACCAGCACGCGTTGGTTGTCGGCCGTACTGGCATTGCCCATCGGGATGCCGTTGTAGCTGATGTTGGGGTTGGACCAGTAGTTCAGGCGCGGGCAGCTGCGGGTGCAGTTGTAGGCCATGATCGTGCGCCAGCCGGTGCCGGTGGCCGGTTCATAGCGGTAGCCATGGCCATAGGCGTAGGGCGACGTGCTCGAGTCGGTGGCGATGTCATGCCGTGCGCTCTGCAGGTGGCCGATCTCGTGGGCGAACGAGTAATAGCCGGTCGCGCAGTCCCAGTACACCGCAGCGAACGCGGTCGAGGCGTTCGAGCCGATGCCAGAGGCCAGGCCGCAGTACGCGGCGTTGTTGATCAGCAGTACGCCGACGTCGGCTGCGGTGCTGTTGCGGCTGGTATGGATGCTGTCCATGTAGCCATCACTGGTGCCACGGAAGCGCGCCAGATCGGTATCGAAGCTGCCCGACTCGCTGTAGCTGGTGGTCTCGTAGCCGGCCAGCTGCAAGGTGATGCCGACGTTGCTGTTGACGTAGCCCTGGTTGGACTCAGCCACCGCCAGCTGCACCAGCGACTGCATGTTGCCGCCGTAGGCTGACACCGCAGCGTTGGTCGCCACCACCAGCACGCGGATGGTCGCCGGCGTGCCCGACGAAGCCTGCGCGATGCCGATGTGGTCGTTGTCGCCCATCGGGATCTTCGGCAGCTGGTTGTAGTCGGCCGGATGATCGGCCGGCATCCGCGATTCGTCCACTTCCACCAGTACGTGGCGGTTGCCCAGCGGACGCAGGCGATACAGCTTGCCGTCCTTGCGGATCGAACCGGTGATCGTGTCGCCCGAGCGCACCAGGATCAGCGAATTGCCTGGATCGTCCTGGCCGCTGGAGGTGGTCGCGGTCAGCCGGTCGGACGGCGAGCGGAACTGGCCGTACCAGATGCTGCCGCCATCGGGCAGAGCTTCGACCTTGCTGCGCACCGCCTGCACGCGCTTGCCGAGCAGCTCGAACTCCAGCTGCGGTTGCGCCGTAGCCGCGGCGTCGACACGCACTTCCTGTACCGTCGCCGTGGACGGCGTGGCCAGCAGCTTGCCGAGTGCGGGCTCACTGTTAGCGGATGCCCGGCTGATCACCGTGACCGGCTCGAACAACGGTGCCGCGTGCGCGGCCGCTGCCACCGACAAACCCAACACCAGGCCACCTGCCGCTTTGCCAATCGATCTGGACAACATTGCGTCGCTCCTTGAATGATGTGAACAGCGTTGATGCAGCACGCCCGGGTTTGCCGGGTCTGGCCATATGGCCTGCGCGGGTCGTGTGAATTCAATAGTTGACGCGAATGAAGATCAGGAACTGTGATCGACCGCATCTGCGTTCAGTCAGGTCAAAAGCGTCACTGCACGTCGTACACACACTGTTTTCGCGCTACTTTGACGCAGTCACGACGGGGGATGCACATGGCACCATCGCAGGAGACGGACGAAGATGACGGCTTGCTGCGGATAGGCCTGTTCTTCGATGGCACGCGCAACAATGCCCACAACCTGGCGCGCGGTCGCCCGCAGCGTCCGCAACCGCGTCCGGCCGAACTGCGCGCCGACGACGATTCGACCTACCAGAGCCGGCTGACCAGCAGCTACGACAACGGCCTGACCAACATCGCGCGCCTGCAGCAGCTGTACCCGGACAGCCGCCGAGATGCGACGTTCGCGCCCGCGCTGTCGATCTACGTGGAAGGCGTGGGCACGCGCGACGGTGCCGATGACGATCTGATCGGGCTGGCGTTCGGCATCGGTGCCAGCGGCGTGCGCGCGAAAGTGCAGCGCGCGCTTCAGGTGCTGCTGCCGGCCGCGCTGACCGAGTTGTCTTCGCGCTGGCGGCAGCCATTGCGCCGCGTGCAGCTGGATCTGTTCGGCTACTCACGCGGCGCTGCGGCCGCGCGTGACATCGCCAACCAGCTGCAGGGCTGGGACAGCGCACGCTGGCGGCAGCTGCTGCGGGCCTCGGGCCTGGCCTGCAGCGCCGACTTCGCCGTGGCAACGCCGCCGCTGCGCTTCATCGGTCTGTTCGACACCGTGGTCGCGGTCAATGGCGGCCGCGCCGATGAGCAACCGCAGGTGGCCCTGCGCAACGGCCTCGCCGCAATGGCCGTGCAGCTGATCGCGCGCGACGAGCACCGCCAGCACTATCCATTGACCAGCGTGGCACCGCCGTTCACCGACCTCGCATTGCCCGGCGTGCACGCCAACATTGGCGGCGGCTACAACCAGGTAGAGGAAGGCCCCAAGCTGCTCAGTCGCCCGCGGCGCCAACAACTGCGCCGCCCTGCCGTTGCCGACTACCAGACGCCATCACTGGCGATGCTGCAGGCCACCACGGCCTATGCCGAAGCGCAGGCCGACGCCGAGCGCTGGCGGCAGCAGCTGGGTGCGAGCGACAAGGAAGTGTGGGTCGATGTCTGGCACCAGTGGCAGCAGCAGCGCCGTGCCGGCAGCCGCAGCGTGCTGCTGTCGCCGGTGCTTTACGTAACGGCCGCAGTGGTACTGCGCCGACGCATCGACTGGCGCTACCAGCTGATCGCGCTGCAGGTGATGCAGCAGTACGCGCGCGCTGCCGGCGTGCACTGGCAGGCCGACGCCGCCGATGTTCCCGGCTGGGAACTGCCGTCGGCCTTGCTGCCGATCGCGCGACGGCTGATCGCCGGGCAGGCACTGACCCAGACCCAGGAGGCGTTGCTGCGGCGTCGCTACCTGATGCAGTCGGCGCACTGGAACTTCGACGCGCTGGGCGATACCGCATTGACCTACGCCGCCGACGCCGGCGTCAGCGAACTGCCCTACCGCCCCGGACCGGGATTGTTCTACATCAACCGCCCCACCGTGGACGGCAAGCGCGTGGTGTTGCCGAATGGGTGAACTGCATCCACCGGTGCCCGTCAACCCGCCTGTTCGACCAGGTTGGCCAGCTCGTCGGCATCGAAGCCGGCCAGCAGGCGCGCTTCCATGTTGAACGGGCCGTGCAGGTAGCCACCGGCATACTCCTCCAGCAGTTCCTTGAAGCGTGCGCGCGGCTCGGCGCCGGCGCGATCGCAGTACCAGCGGTACCAGCGCGAACCGGCGGCGACATGCGCCACTTCCTCGCGCAGGATCACCTCAAGCACCTCGGCGGTTTCGCCATCGCCGACCTTGCGCAGCTTCTCGATCATGCCCGGGGTTACGTCCAGGCCACGCGCTTCCAGCACGCGCGGCACCAGCGCCATGCGCGCCAGACCGTCATGTGCGGTCTTCTCGCACATCTCCCACAGGCCGTTGTGCGCGGGGAAATCGGCGTAGTCCTGGCCATGCACCCGCAGACGTTCGCGCAGCAGCATGAAATGGCGCGATTCGTCGTCGGCGCAGCTGACCCAGTCGGCGTGGAATGCCGACGGCAGGCCGCGGAAGCGGTACACCGCATCCCAGGCCAGGTCGATCGCGTTGAGCTCGATATGGGCGATGGCGTGGATGAAGGCGGCTCGCCCTGCCACGCCACCGAGCCCCCGCCGTGGCACTTCGCGGGGGTGCACCAGCACCAGCTGCGGCGGACGACCCGGCATGCGGATCGGTTCCGGTGGCGGCGCATCGGCCGCCACCTTCAGGCGGCCGGCCCGGAACGCCGCAGCGTAGGCCTGGGTCAGCGCGACCTTGCGCAGCGGATCGGCTTCGGCCAGGCACTGCTGCGCCGCGCGCAGCAGGTCGCCTCCAACGTCGGGCACGTCAACCACGCCTGGACCTCAGGCGCGGCGCTTGTGCTTGGCGTCGTCCGAACGCAGCTGCTGGATGCGCTCGAAGTAGCCCGGTTCGATACCGGTCGGATAGTGGCCGTTGAAGCAGGATGAATCGAAGCTGTGCAGCGCCGGATTGCCCTCGCTCACCGCCGCTTCCATGTCTTCCAGGTCCTGGTAGATCAGCCAGTCGCAGCCCAGGTACGCTTCGATCTCTTCCACGGTGCGGTTGTGCGCAACCAGCTCTTCGGCGGCCGGCATGTCGATGCCGTAGATGTTCGGGTAACGCACCGGCGGTGCGGCGCTGGCCAGGTACACCTTGCGCGCACCCGCGTCGCGGGCCATCTGCACGATCTGCTGGCTGGTGGTACCGCGCACGATCGAGTCATCCACCAGCAGCACCACGCGGTTGCGGAACTCCAGGTGGATCGGGTTGAGCTTGCGACGCACCGACTTCACCCGCTCACCCTGTCCCGGCATGATGAAGGTACGGCCGATGTAGCGGTTCTTGATGAAGCCTTCGCGGTACTTCACCCCGAGCACGTTGGAGATCTCCAGCGCGGCATCGCGCGAGGTATCCGGGATCGGGATGATGGTGTCGATGTCGTGGTCCGGCCGGAGGCGCAGGATCTTCTCGCCCAGCTTGATGCCCATGCGCATGCGCGCCTTGTGCACCGAGACGTTGTCGATCATCGAGTCCGGACGCGCGAAGTACACGTACTCGAAGATGCACGGGGTGTGCTCGGCCGGCTCGGCGCAGATTTCCGAGAACAGCTCGCCACGCGCGGTGATCACCAGCGCTTCGCCCGGCTGCACGTCACGCACGCGCTGGAAGCCCAGCACGTCCAGCGCGGCCGACTCCGACGCGACGATGTATTCATCGCCCTCGGCATGGCTGCGCTTGCCCAGCACCAGCGGACGGATGCCATGCGGATCGCGGAAGGCGACCAGGCCCAGGCCCAGCACCACGCTGACCACGGCGTAGCCGCCCTTGCAGCGGCGGTGCACGCCGGCCACCGCACGGATCGCGGCCTCCGGGCTGAGCTGGCGCTGCTGCTCCAGTTCATAGGCGAACACGTTCAGCAGCACTTCGCTGTCCGAATCGGTATTGACGTTGCGGCGGTCCTGCTCGAACACCTGCTGGCGCAGCACCTCGGTGTTGATCAGGTTGCCGTTGTGGGCCAGCGCGATGCCGTACGGCGAATTGACATAGAACGGCTGTGCCTCGTCCATGCCTTCCGAGCCCGCGGTCGGGTAGCGCACATGGGCGATGCCGACGCTGCCTTCCAGGGTGGACATGGTGCGCGCATCGAACACATCGCGGACCAGGCCGGTGGCCTTCTGCACCCGCAGGCGGCTGCCGTTGACCGTGGCGATGCCCGCCGCGTCCTGGCCGCGATGCTGGAGGACGGTCAAGCCGTCATACAACTGCCCGGCGACGTTCTGGTTGCCGACGATTCCGACGATGCCACACATGGTGCGAGGTCTCCGCTGGGCTGTGCCCAGTTACAAGGAAGGTGGCCGTACCTGGCCGGGGATCCCGCCCGCGTCAGACGCGGGCCGGGCCGGGCGCACGGGCGCCGGCTCAATATTGCTGGGCAGTGCGGGGGCCCGTCCGGGCTCCGGCTCCACGCTCACGGGCTGCGGCCATCCACCGCCCGCCACTACCTGGTTGAGAACGCCATTATCGCCTGTGACCGACGGCTTGCCCAACTCCTGCTGTGGAGATGGGGCATCCTCGGCCAGAGGCAAGGGCAGCCCCTGCGGCAGCAGCGCCTGCAACGGCAGCGCCGGCGGCAGCACGTCATCCAGCTGCGGCAGCTGCGCCTGCATCCACGCCACGGCGGGCTGCAGCATCGGGCGCAACTGGGACTGCTGCCACGCCGGCTCGCCCGGCAACGCGGTGAAGCCGGCCAGCAACAGCACAACGCTGGCGAAGAATACGCCACGGACCGCGCCCAGTGCGCCGCCCAGCAGGCGGTCGACGCCGCCGAGCAGGGTCAGCTTGATCACTGCCTTGAGCAGCAGGCCGATCAGGCCGACCAGCACCACGGTGGCCACGAAGACGCCGAGATAGCCGGCCAGATAGTGACCACTGCCCGGCAACTGCGGTGCGGCCCACCAGTGCGACGCCTGGTTGCCGAAGGTGAACGCGGCCCAGCCGGCCAGCAGCCAGGACACCAGCGCAACAACCGTGCCAACGAACCCGCGGATGAAACCAAACAGGGCGGACGCGCCGATCAGCACGCCCAGCACGATATCGATCACGCGACCCGCTCCTGCCTTCGACAGCGGCGGACAGCGCGCCCGATCACGGGTGCGGTCGGACCATGCCGGCGACGCCGACCTTGGCCGCAACCTGCGCCTTCAGCTGCTCGGCATCGGCGCGGTTGGCCACCGGCCCGACACGGACGCGATGCAGGGTGCCCTTTTCAGTGCGCACCTGCTCGACGAAGGCGCTGAAGCCGGCGGCACGGACCTTGTCACGCAGCGCGTTGGCATCGTTGGCCTGGCCGAATGCACCCAGCTGCACGGCGAAGCCGACACCGCTGGCGGCAGGGGCGGCCGGCGTGACCGGTGCCGTCGCCGGCTTGCTGGCGGCGGCGTCCGGCTTCGGCTCGGGCTTCGGCGCCTCCGGCTTCACTGCCGGCTTCGACGGATCCGGCCGGGTGGCCGGGCTGGTGGTCGCGGTCGGCGTGCTCGGCGGCAGGCTTTCGCTGTGCACCGGGTTGCCGTTGGCCGACGGTGCGGTCGCGGCGGCCGGGGTGCTGGCCGTCGGGGCCGTCGTGGCTGCAACTGCGGCATCGCTGCCCGCCGCCGCATCCAGTGCAATGACTTCGGCCTTCACATCAGCGCGGATCTTCACCGCCTGCAGGCGAGCCGCTTCCGCCTGGGCACGATCGGCATAGGGTCCGACGCGCACTCGCCAAGCCTGGCGGCCGTTGATGGTGGCCGTCTCGGTGAAGCCGGGCAGCTGCGAACGCTTCAGGTAGGCGATCACTGCATCGGCGTCGGCCTTGCTGCCATAGGCACCGAAGGTGACCGCGTAGTTGCCGGCGGCGACTGCGGGCGAGGTATCGACGGTCGGCGGCGTGGCCGGCGCGGCCGCATCCGGAACCGGCTTGGCCTGGCCGCTCTGCAGGCCGGTGGCGCCACCGGCCGGGGCGACCAGCGGCAGCTCGCGGGTTTCAAACTGGCCATCGGCCGGTGCATCCGGCGCGGCGATCGGCACATTGGCCACGCCGCTGTCCGGTGCCGGACCCTTGACCAGCATCGGCAGGAAAATCACGGCCAGCGCCACCAGCACGATGGCACCAATCAGACGCTGTTTCAGAGGCGTATCCACGTGAGGCGGGCAACTGTCCGGAGGTTGCGGTCGATTATACGGGTGCCGGACCGCACGGCGTCGGCGTTGGCTGAACGCGGATCAGGCGGCGTTCTGCAGCCACTGCAGGGCCGCGGCCGCGGTATGGAAGGACCCGAACACCAGCACGCGATCGCCCCGCTCTGCCTTCGACAGCACCTGCGCCAGCGCCTGCTCGACGCTGTCGGCCTGCTCCGCGCTGGCAGCGGCGGTCGCGGCCAGGCGCGCCTGCAGCTGGCTGGCACTCTGCCCACGCGGGCCATCCAGCCCCGCCAGGGTCCACTCGCCCACCACGTCCTGCAGCGCCTGCACCACGCCCACCGCGTCCTTGTCCTGCAGCGCGGCATACACCGCAAGCGTGCGGCCGGCCGACGCTTCGGACTTCAGTGCACGCGCCAGCTGAGCGGCCGCCTGCGGGTTGTGACCGACGTCGACGCGGATCTGCACGCCGTCGCGCTCGAACGCCTGCAGGCGGCCGGAAATGCGTGCCGCCGCGACGCCCGCGGCCCACGCCGCACGCGGCACCGGCTTGTCCAGCGCGCGCAGTGCGGCGATGGCGGCACCGGCATTGGCCAGCTGGATCGGGCCGGCCAGCGCCGGGGTCGGCAGTTCCATGCGCAGGCCAACATCGCGCCAGCGCCAACGCTGCGCATCGATCGGCTCGTAGAAGTAGTCGCTGCCGCCACGGATCGCGTTAGCCCCCACCAGGTAGGCACGCGCCAGCACGCTCGAAGGCGGGTCGGTCTCGCCCAGGATCACCGGCTTCCAGCCGCGGATGATGCCGGCCTTCTCGGTACCGATGGCTTCACGGTCCTCGCCCAGCCATTCGGCATGGTCGATGTCCACGGTGGTGATCACCGCGACATCGGCGTCGATGATGTTGACCGCATCCAGGCGGCCGCCCAGGCCCACTTCCAGCACCGCCAGGTCCAGCCCGGCGTCGGCGAACAGCTGAAGCGCGGCCAGCGTGCCGTACTCGAAATAGGTCAGCGTGGTTTCGCCGCGTGCGGCTTCGACCGCATGGAACGCGGCGACGAGCGCCGAGTCGTCCACATCCTGGCCATCGATGCGCACGCGCTCGTTGTAGCGCAGCAGGTGCGGCGAGGTGTAGGCCCCGACCTTCCAGCCCGCGGCGCGTGCGATGGCTTCGATGAAGGCCACGGTGGAACCCTTGCCGTTGGTGCCACCGACCACGATGGTGCGCTGGGCCGGCACGCCCAGGCCCATCGCCGTGGCAACGGCGCGCACGCGCTCAAGGCCCATGTCGATGGTCGCCGGGTGCTGGCGTTCAATGTAGTCCAGCCAATCGGCCAGGGTGGTCGGGGTGTTCGTCACGGCAGCGGTTCCAGCAGAAGCAGTTGATGCAAGGGGATGGATCAGAGGGCGCGGTGCTTGGCTTCGCCGAAGAACGGCGTGTGGTGGGCGCAGTCGTTCAGGCGCACCACTTCCAGGCTGTCCAGGTCGGCACCTTCAAGCAGGTTGAGCGTGGTCGGTGCCTGGCGGAAGGTCCACAGCCGCGACAGCGGCAGCCCCAGCACCTTGCACAGGATCACGCGGTTGACCGCGTCGTGGGCGACCACCAGCAGGGTGTCGTGCTCGCCGAGACCTTCGCTGGCGCGGGCCAGGCCACGCCAGCTGCGCTCCAGCACCAGGCGCAGCGATTCGCCGCCGGGCATCAGCACGGTATCGGGTTCCTCGCGCCAGGCCTTCAGGCGCGACGGGTCTTTTTCGTTGATCTCGCTGGCCAGCAGGCCTTCCCACTCACCGTGGGCGATTTCCTGAAGTTCCGGTTCGGTCAGCAGCATGTCGGCACGTGCGGTACCAAGCGCCAGCTGCGCAGTGCGCTGCGCGCGCGACAGCGGCGAGGCGACGGCACGGGTGATGTCGACCGAGGCCAGCCGGGCACCCAGTGCCTGGGCCTGGGCCTCACCGATCGGCGAAAGCGGAATATCGATCTGGCCCTGGTAGCGGCCTTCGGCGTTCCACGGCGTTTCGCCGTGGCGGGCAAGCAGGATGCGCATGCGTGCAAGGGGTCCTGGGGGAGGAGGTTCCCGCGTTTCGTTCACATCCTGTGAAGTGCGCGGAACAGGGATGATACCTGTTCGGCGCACCCGGCCGGGCCGGGCATGAAAAAACCCCGCGACGCGGGTCGCGGGGTTTCAGTCAGGGTTGCTGGCCAGCGGCCGGCACTACCGTCCGGCAGCAGATCCGCGCTATGCGTGGATAGACAGCCAGCGACCGCAAACGGATCATTTCGCCAGGTTCAGTTCCTTCAGCAGCTCCGGAGCCGGCGCCACTTCCTGCATGATCCACTGCATGTAGCGGCTGTCGACCGAGATCATGCGGGTCATCACGGGGTCGAACACCCAGTTGGAGCTGACCGACTCCCAGTTGCCGTCGAAGGCCAGGCCGACCAGCTTGCCGTTGGCGTCCAGCACCGGCGAACCGGAGTTGCCACCGGTGATGTCCAGGTTGGACAGGAAGTTCACCGGCACCGAGCCGATGCGCTTGTCTTCCAGGCCACCGTAACGCTTGGCCTTCACCGCATCGAGCAGCGCCTTGGGCGCATCGAACGGGTCCACGCCGGTGTCCTTTGCCACGATGCCTTCCAGCGTGGTGAACGGGGTGTAGGCCACGCCGTCCTTGGGCTCATAGCCCATGACGTTGCCGAAGGTGATGCGCAGCGACAGGTTGGCATCCGGGTACACGAACTCGCCCTGGCTCTTCTTGTAGTCGGCCAGTGCCTGCAGGTACAGCGGGCGCGCGGTGAGCGATTCGCCCTCGCGGATCTTCTTCTGCTCTTCCTGCTTCAGCAGCGACGGCATGATCGCCACCGCGTACTGGATCGCCGGATCGCTGCTGGCTTCGAACGCAGCGCGGTCGGCCTTGAACCACTTCAGGCGCGCGTCCAGGCTGCCCAGCTCGGTGCCCGAAAGCTTGGTGACCAGCGCCTTGACCGCGTTGGCATCGCTGCCGCCCAGCCAGGTATTGAGCACTTCATTGTTGCGCTGTGCGGCCGGCAGGGCGACGTACTGGTCCAGCCAGTAGGTCTGCAGCTGCTGGTCCATCTTCGCCACGTAGCGGCGGTCCATCTGCTTCAGGCCGCCTTCCAGGGTCGGCAGGTCGCGCTGCTGGTAGCCGACTTCGCGCTCGGCATCCGGCTTGGCGCGCTCGATCGACAGGCGGTACAGGCTGATGGCGGCACTGACTGCCTGCGTGTTGTTGAACTGGCCAACAAACAGGTCACGCTCGCGGGTGGCCTTGCTGGTGTCTAGGTGCTTGACCAGCTGCGCGTGCGCGGCCAAGGCCGGCTTGCCGGCGGCGCCCTGCTTCTTCAGCCAGGCCAGCACGGCCGCTTCTTCCGCCTGCTTCTGGCCGGCCGCGTCGATGCGCTTGAAGCCTTCCAGCTGGCCCGAGTAGTTCTTGGCCACATTGTTCATGCTGGCCGCAGTGGCGGCGTACTTCACCTTGACGTCGGCGTCGGCCTTGCCGGCCTCGTCGATCATCTTCAGCACCGCATTGTAGTGGCGGGCAATGGTCGGGTAGGTCCAGTTGGCGGTTTCGTTGAACTCACCGGCCAGCGCATAGCGGTTGGTGCGACCCGGGTAACCGGCCACCATCACGAAGTCACCGGCACCCAGCGGCTGGTCGGTGAACTTCAGGAAGTGCTTGGGCTGGTACGGCACGTTGTCGGCCGAGAACGCCGCCGGCTTGCCGTCCCTGCCGACGTAGGCGCGGTAGAACGAGAAGTCGCCGGTGTGGCGCGGCCACATCCAGTTGTCGACGTCGCCGCCGTACTTGCCGACGCTGCCCGGGGGCGCGTAGACCAGGCGCACGTCCTTGATTTCCATGTTGCGGAACAGGCGGTAGGTGTTGCCGCCGGAGAAGGTGTACAGGCGGCAGCGGAAGCCGTCCTCGGCTTCGCAGGCGGCCACCTGGGCCTTGTCGAAGGCGTCCAGCGCGCGGCTGCGGGCCAGCGGATCGTTGCCGGCGGCAGCAATCGCGGCCTTGGCCTGTGCGGTGACGTCGGTGATCTGGTCCAGCACGTAGACGCGGGCATTCGGGCCGGCGCTCAGTTCATCGCTGTGCTTCGGGGCGTTGAAGCCGTCCTTGATCAGGTTCTTCTGCGCGGTCGAATTCAGCTGGATGGCGCCATAGGCGCAGTGGTGGTTGGTGACCACCAGGCCCTGCGGCGAGACGAAGCTGGCGGTGCAGCCGCCAAGGGCGACTACCGCGCCCATCGGGTCGCCGGTCAGGTTGGACAGCTGTTCCGGGGATAGCTTCAGGCCGGCCTTCTGCAGCGGGCCGGCGATTTCCGGCAGCTGCTGCGGCACCCACATGCCTTCAGCGGCATGGGCGACCTGGGCCAGCCCGAGGCTGGCGACGATGGAGAATGCAAGCAGGTTCGAGCGCATGGAGCGGCCCCTGGTAGTGGAACCCCCGATTGTAGCCCGCCGCCCTGCCCCGGCCCGAACCCCGGAAGTCATGGCCCGGCGAGCGCGACAGCGCCGTTCGAAACGCCCGCCGGGGCACGCCTTTCGTTCCGCCATTGCACCCGCAGCGCAACATGGGAAATCCGCGCAGCACCCTATAATCCGCGTTTTCCCCCTGATGAGTTCCACCCCGATGGCGCAGCAAACGATGAAGGCCCTGGTCAAGCGCGAAGCGGCCAAGGGCATCTGGCTGGAAGAAGTTCCGGTGCCGACCCCGGGCCCGAACGAGGTCCTGATCAAGCTCGAGAAGACCGCGATCTGCGGCACCGACCTGCACATCTACCTGTGGGACGAGTGGAGCCAGCGCACCATCAAGCCGGGCCTGACCATCGGCCACGAGTTCGTCGGCCGCGTCGCCGCGCTCGGCTCGGCGGTGACCGGCTACGAGATCGGCCAGCGCGTCTCGGCCGAAGGCCACATCGTCTGCGGCCATTGCCGCAACTGCCGTGGCGGCCGCCCGCACCTGTGCCCGAATACCGTCGGCATCGGCGTCAACGTCAATGGCGCCTTCGCCGAGTACATGGTGATGCCGGCCAGCAACCTGTGGCCGATCCCCGACCAGATCCCGTCGGAGCTGGCCGCATTCTTCGACCCGTACGGCAACGCCGCGCATTGCGCGCTGGAGTTCGACGTGATCGGTGAAGACGTGCTGATCACCGGTGCCGGCCCGATCGGCATCATCGCGGCAGGCATCTGCAAGCACATCGGTGCGCGCAACGTGGTGGTGACCGACGTCAACGACTTCCGCCTGAAGCTGGCCGCCGACATGGGCGCCACCCGCGTGGTCAACGTCGCCAACCAGTCGCTGAAGGACGTGATGAAGGAACTGCACATGGAGGGCTTCGATGTGGGCCTGGAAATGAGCGGCAACCCGCGCGCGTTCAACGACATGCTCGACTGCATGTACCACGGCGGCAAGATCGCAATGCTCGGCATCATGCCCAAGGGCGCCGGCTGCGACTGGGACAAGATCATCTTCAAGGGCCTGACCGTGCAGGGCATCTACGGCCGCAAGATGTACGAGACCTGGTACAAGATGACCCAACTGGTGCTGTCCGGCTTCCCGCTCGGCAAGGTGATGACCCATCAGCTGCCGATCGACGAATTCCAGAAGGGCTTCGACCTGATGGAAGAAGGCAAGGCCGGCAAGGTGGTTCTGAGCTGGAATTGATTCATCGTGGCTTCGCCACGTTGAATCCGCGCAGGTTTCCTTATCCCCGCGCCTTCGGCGCGCTTCCTTGAACAACAAGGGGGCTCTTCCCGAGATAGGATCAAGGACACTGCGGAACTGAAAAAGGCGCCCGATGGGCGCCTTTTTCGTAAAGCGTGCCAGGCAAGCCTGGCACCTACCGAAGCAAGGGTTATTTGCCGATGGCCACGGTCAGCAGCACGCGGCTGTGCGCCAGCTTGCCGGAGTTGTAGCGGCCATCGCTGTCAGTGCCGTAGTAGCCCAGGCCGACGTTGAACAGGCCGAACTGGCGGCTGACGCCGACGTTCCAGTCGGTGTAGTCCTTGGCCAGGCCCTTTTCAAAGCTGCTGCGGCCGACATTGGCATTGAGGGTGAAGTCGCGCGGCAGGCCCCACTGGCCACCGACACCGTAGTACCAGCCGTCGGTACCGCTGTTCCACTGATCGTTGGTGTAGGCCACGGTCAGCTTGTAGGTCTCATCCAGCGTGGTGGTGGTAATCAGCTCGTTGTAGTTCAGGCTGCTGGCACCGAGGTAGGTATAGCGGTTCAGCAACACGTCGAAGTTGACGCGCGGGGTGACGTCCACGCCGTAACCGATCTGGTAGTCGACCTCGGTGTTCGGGTCGCCCGGACCGAAGTCCACGCCCGAACCCCATACACCGGCGTACAGGCCGACCGGCGAGGTGTAGGTGAAGCCGGCCTGCAGGGTCGGCTTTTCATCGGTCTGCGAGACACCACGGAACAGGTAGTCCGACACGGCGGTGACGTTCCAGCTGTACGGAGATTCGTTGTCCTGGGCACTGGCCGCGAATGGCGCGAGGGTCAGGGCGGCGGCAATGGCGAGGCAGGCACGGGCGTGCTTCATGGGCGTCTCCGAGGGGGCGGGGGGCGGAAATGGCGAGCAGGTAACCGGTGCCAGACAGGCGCGGTTCACGAATTTTTAACCCGTTTGCTATTGCGATGCAACATGTGCCGGCAGTGGCGGCGCCCTGCCCGGCCCGGTTGGTGGCCATCGTTGCCCGGTAGAATCAACGGTTTCCCCGTGCTGAGCCGTGCCCACGCCATGACCGACGCCTCCTCCGCCCTGACCCGCCACTACGCCGAGGAACTGGACGCCATCCGCGCCCAGGGCCTGTTCAAGTCCGAACGGATCATCACCAGCCCGCAGTCGGCCGAGATCACCCTCGACGACGGCCGCAAGGTGCTGAACTTCTGCGCCAACAACTACCTGGGCCTGGCCGACCACCCCGACCTGATCCAGGCCGCCAAGGATGCACTGGATACCCACGGCTTCGGCATGGCGTCGGTGCGCTTCATCTGCGGCACCCAGGACCTGCACAAGCAGCTGGAAAAGCAGATCTCCGACTTCTTCGGCAAGCAGGACACGATCCTGTACGCGGCCTGCTTCGATGCCAACGGCGGCCTGTTCGAGCCGCTGCTTGGCGAGAACGACGCGATCATTTCCGATGCGCTGAACCACGCCTCGATCATCGACGGCGTGCGCCTGTGCAAGGCCAAGCGCTTCCGCTACGCCAACTGCGACATGGCCGACCTGGAAGCGCAGCTGCAGGCCGCCGACGCCGCCGGCTGCAAGACCAAGCTGATCACCACCGACGGCGTGTTCTCGATGGACGGCTTCATCGCCCCGCTGGACGAGATCACCGCGCTGGCGAAGAAGTACAACGCACTGGTGCACATCGACGAATGCCATGCCACCGGCTTCCTCGGCGCCACCGGCCGCGGCTCGGCCGAAGTGAAGGGTGTGCTGGAGAAGATCGACATCATCACCGGCACCCTGGGCAAGGCCATGGGCGGTGCGCTGGGTGGCTTCACCTGCGCCAGCGCCGAGGTGATCGAACTGCTGCGCCAGCGTTCGCGCCCGTACCTGTTCTCCAACTCGCTGCCGCCGCACGTGGTCGCCGCCGGAATCAAGGCGTTCGAGATGCTGGCCGCCGCCGATGACCTGCGCGGCACACTGGCAGAGAACACCGCCTACTTCCGGGAGAAGATGACCGCTGCCGGCTTCGACGTGAAGCCCGGCGTGCACCCGATCAGCCCGGTGATGCTGTACGACGCACCGCTGGCCCAGAAGTTTGCCGAGCGCCTGCTGGAAGAAGGGATCTATGCGATTGGCTTCTTCTTCCCGGTGGTGCCCAAGGGCCAGGCGCGCATCCGCACCCAGATCAGCGCGGCGCACAGCCGCGAGCATCTGGATCGCGCGATCGATGCGTTCACCCGCATCGGCGTCGAGCTGGGCGTGATCAAGGCCTGATCATGCGGGGGTCGGGTCCCTTTCCTGCGGGAAAGGGCTCTGACCCCACCGTTCAAGGCGCGCCGACCCAGGCCGGCACGACAGGCGTCACTTCTTTTTCTTCTTGCCCTTCGGCTCGTCCTTGCTGGCCACCACCACCGGCTGAGCGGGAGGGGTCTGTCCGTTGCCCTTGGCCACGCGGATGCCGTTGGCCTTCATCCAGGCATCAAACTCGTCGGCGGTCATCTTCTTGTCGCCGTTGCTCATCAGGAAGCGATAGCTACCGCGACCATCCAGTTCCGGGGTCTTCACTTCCACCACCGGGGTTTCGGCCGGGGTTTCCGCTTTGGCCACCTTCTTGTGGCCACCACAGGCCGACAGCAACAGCATCGGCAGCAACAGGCCTGCGCAGCGCAGGGTTTGGTTGAGGGTCGGGCGATACATGGGCAGGCTCCGTTCGGGAAGTTCAACAACCAGACGCCCCCTACGCCTGGAACGGTGACCGGCAGCTGCCGGCCGCGGGCGATGATCAGCCCGTTGCAGCGGCCCCCAGCCGCTGCTGGTCGCTGACCTCCAGCACCCGCCACTGGCCCTTGCCGAGATCGCCGAGCAGCAGCCCACCGATCGCGACCCGGACCAGGCGCAGCACCTGCAGGTCGAAGGCCGCCAACAGGCGGCGGATGTGGCGGTTGCGGCCCTCGTCGAGGACGACCTCCAGCCACGCGGTCTTGTCGCCGCTGCGCAGCACGTGCACGGCCTGGGCAACGAGGAACTCGCCCTCGTCCTCCACCCCGGCCTGCAGCGCCGCCAGGGTGCCGTCGTCGGGCAGGCGATCAACCTGCACGTGATAGGTCTTCTGCGGACCGGTTTCCGGATCGGTCAGGCGCGCGGCCCATTGCGGGTCATTGCTGAACAGCAACAGCCCCTCGCTGGCCTTGTCCAGGCGCCCGACCGGTGCGATCCACGGCAGGCCAGCGCCATCGAAGCAGCGGTATACAGTGTCGCGGCCACGCTCGTCCTGCACGGTGGTCACCACCCCGCGCGGCTTGTTGAGCATCAGGTAAAGGCGCTGCGGCGCGCCCAACGGCTGGCCGTCCACCTCGATCGGTGGCGCCGGCTGTGCAATCGGAAACTCGGGGTCACGGACGATGCGCCCGGACACGCGTACGCGGCCCTCGGCGATCCAGCGCGCGGCCTCGCTGCGCGAGCACACGCCGGCCTTGGACAGCACGCGCGCCAAGCCATGACGCACGCCGGTGGAGACGTCCGGGTTCGCACGCCCACGCGATGCGTGGGAGCGGGCGGCGGGGGCAGCAGGTGGGCGGCGCGTGCGCAAGCCTCTGCTCCCCGCGCGACTTACTTCTTCTCGCCCGGCTTGGTCTCAGCCGGTGCTTCGGCGGCGGCCGGGGCGGCAGCGGGTGCAGGACGGGCCTTGACCACACGCACACCGCGCGCCTTCATCCAGGCGTCGAATTCTTCGGCGGTCATGCGCTTGCCGTTCTGGCTCATGTCGAAGCGCCACGGCGTGTTGTCGAACTCGGTCTGCGGCTTGTACGCCGCCGGATCGTTCGGCTTCACCGCCGGCGCGCTCGGAATGGCCTTGGCGATGTTCTGGCAACCGTCGATGCGCAGGCGCTGCAGCACCTGGTCCAGCGACTGCGACGGATCGTAGTTGCCGCTCAGCACGCCGGCCGGCATGCCCAGCTGGTTGCTGCGGATGTACAGCTCGTCGGCCACCGGTGCGATGGTCGTGGCGGGCAACGGCAGCGGCGAGGCGCTGGTGTTGACCGAGCAATCGACCGCAGCGTGGGCGGCAGGAATCAGGGCCAGCGCCAGGACGGCGGCCGATGCAGAGCGCAGCATGATGGGCATCCAGGAAAGGAAGTGACGCGGCGAGTTTAGCAATGCCGCGACAGCTTTCAAGCGCCACTTTCAATGAATACGGCAACTCATTGGTTTCATGAGCAAAATGCCGACGAACGGTGATGCCGCAGGCGCATTTTCAACCTTCAGGCCGCCCAAACAACAAGACCCGGCCGAAGCCGGGTCTTGCAGTGTCTTACGGGCGGAGCGTCAGAACTCAGTTCTGGACGTTCAGCTCGGTACGACGGTTCTTGGCGCGACCTTCCGGGTTGTCCGAACCATCCGGGTTGGTGTTCGGAGCAATCGGACGGCTCTCGCCGTAGCCGATCGGGCCGACCAGGCGACCGGCGTCAACGCCGTTCTTGGTCAGGTAGTTGTACACGGCGGTAGCACGACGCTCCGACAGCTTCTGGTTGTAAGCGTCGGTACCCTTCGAGTCGGTGTGACCGGCGACTTCAACGCGCAGATCCGGGTAACGCTTCAGGATCTCGGTGGCTTCGCTCAGGATCGCCACGGCGTCCGGACGCAGGTTCGACTTGTCGAAGTCGAAGTTCACGCCCTTCAGGTCGATGGAGACCGGCACCGGGCAACCGTCCGGACCGATGGTCTGACCCGGCTGCGAGTTCGGGCACTTGTCGTCGCAGTTGTTGACGCCGTCACCGTCGTCATCCAGGTCGGCGCAGCTCGGGGCAACCGGAGCCGGAGCCGGAGCAGCCGCGACCGGAGCCGGGCCCAGCGGGATCACGACGCCGACCGAAGCCAGCACGTCGCCGAACCAGCTTTCGTCGCGTGCAGCGATGCTCTGGTCGTCGAAATCAGCGCGGTAGGCGACTTCGGCGCGAACAGCAACGCGCTTCTCGAAGGTGGTCTGCAGACCGACGCCGACCTTGGCGGCAACGTTGCCGTCCTTGCGCTTACCCGGGCCAGCAGCGCTCAGCGGGTAGGTTTCTTCCGACTTCTGGTAGCCCAGGCCACCCAGGATGTACGGGTTCCAGCCGCGGCCTTCCTTGATGAAGTGGCGACGCAGGTCCAGCGAAACGCCGTACTGCGACCAGTTCTGGTCCTTGTTCGCGTCGAAGTTCGGGTTCTGGTAGTTCAGCTCACCGTCCAGCGACCAGTTCGGGCTGATGAACTTGCCCAGGCCCAGGGTCACGAACGGAGCGTCATTGGTCAGACGGTCGCTGTCCTGGAAGTTGAAGCCGGCCGAACCGGTCAGGTACCAGCGGTCATCGAACTCCTGCGCGGAGGCAGCCTGGGCGAAAGCCAGACCACCCAGCAGCGCGGCAGTAAGGATCTTCTTGTTCATTGAGTACAGCTCCTATTTCGGGGGTATGAAACCGGTAGAGGCATGGGCCAGCACTACTGCGTCGATGTTCGACAGCCGATTCAGCACGCCACCGCCGCGAACATTATGCTCAGGCGGGTGAAGGTCATGTTAACAGTCCCGTAACATGTGAAGTGATGTGCCCGACCCTCCACCGGTCCGACGTTGAAACCCTATACAGGATGATGAAAATCCGCAAGACCCTCACGCTGTAAGGGTTTGACGGGATTTAAGTGCGGAATGCGACATATTGCGCCAAGGCAGTTCAGCGCATTTGCTGAAACATGAGGAACCTTATGATGAGGACACGAACCCAGCCGGAGCCCTGATGAAAGCTGTCGCCCTGAGTCGTGAATCCGCCCCCGCCCTGTGCGATATGCACCTGCCGCCGCCACTGCCTCCCAGTGGTCGCGATTTGCTGATCCGGGTCGAGGCGATCTCGGTCAACCCGGTCGACGGCAAGCAGCGTGCCGCCACCGATCCGATCGCGCTCGATGCCCCCCGTGTGCTCGGCTGGGACGCTGCCGGTGTGGTCCAGGCAATCGGCGACGAGGCCTGCCTGTTCGCCTCCGGTGACGAGGTCTATTACGCCGGGGATGTCACCCGTTCGGGCTGCAATGCGCAGTACCAGCTGGTCGACGAACGCTTGGTGGCACGCAAGCCGACTACGCTGGATTTCGACGAAGCCGCCGCACTGCCACTGACCACGCTCACGGCATGGGAGCTGTTGTTCCAGCGCATGCCGCTGCAGCTGGATGAACGCCGCCATGCAGGCCAACGGCTGCTGGTGATCGGTGGCGCCGGCGGCGTCGGCTCGATGGCGATCCAGCTCGCCCGCCACGCCGGCTTCGAGGTGATCGCCACGGCCTCGCGTGATGCCTCGATCGACTGGTGCCGGCGAATGGGCGCACAGCACGTCATCGACCATCGGCAGCCCCTGCTGCCCCAGCTGCAGGCACTCGGCATCGATGCGGTGCAGGTCGCGCTCAACCTGGCCGACACCGACCATTACTGGGAAGAACTGGGCCAGGTGCTGGCGCCGCAGGGCCATGTCGGGCTGATCGTCGAGCCGCGTGGTGCGCTGCGCATCGGCGACCCCTACAAGGCCAAGTGCATCGGCATCCACTGGGAATTCATGTTCGCGCGCGCGCGCTTCGCCACCGCCGACCGCATCGAGCAGCACCGCATCCTCAGCCGTGCGGCCAGCATGATCGACGCCGGCCAGCTGCGCGGCACGCTGAGTGAAACGCTGGGCACGATCACGGCCGCCAATCTGGACATCGCGCATCAGCGCCTGGCCAGCGGGCGAACGCTCGGAAAGCTGGCCTTGGCCGGCTGGGATGATTGACGCAGGCGCGTGCGCCCCTGCCTGTGCGGGCAGATTGGCTGCCATCTGTATCTATTGAAGCAGCCCATTCGGGATTACGGTGGCAACAGCCCCCCCTCCCCCGAGCGCCGTCATGCCCACCGCCCTGCCCCTGCGCCTGCTGCAACTGATCACCGGCCTGTTCCTGTACGGCTTCGGTGCCTCGCTGATGATCCGTGCCGCAATCGGCGTGGCGCCGTGGGATGTTCTCTCGCAGGGCATCGCTGCACAGACACCGCTGTCCTTCGGCCTGGCCACCAATGTGATCGGTGCGCTGGTGCTGCTGTTGTGGTGGCCGCTGCGGCAGAAGCCTGGCGTGGGCACCGTGCTGAACGTGCTGCTGATCGGCCCGTCCGCGCAGTTCGGGTTGTGGCTGCTGCCGCCAGCCGTCGGCCTGGGCTGGCAGCTGGCGATGTTCTGCGGGGGCATGCTGCTGGTTGCGCTGGCCACCGGCCTGTATATCGGCGCCCGGCTCGGCCCCGGCCCGCGCGACGGCCTGATGACCGGCCTGCACGCCCGCACCGGCTGGCCGATCTGGAAGGTGCGCAGCCTGATCGAAGGCAGCGTGCTGCTGCTGGGCTGGTGGTTGGGTGGCAACGTCGGTGTCGGCACCCTGGTCTTCGCCCTGTCGATTGGGCCGCTGTGCGGGGTGACCCTGGGCTGGTTCGGGATTGGCCGACCGCTGCCGGCGGGTCGCACCGGGCCATGCCCGGCGGGCGCGCAGCGCGGCCACGGATAGCCGCGTCGCCGGACGTGGCCCGGCGCTACCGATTCGCCAGCCCCTTGCCCCGGCCGCCGTTTCCCGGCACGCTTCGCGCTTCCGTACGCAAGCGTATCGACCATGTCGCCAGCCAACGAAAGCGCCTATCCTCACCTGTTCGCCCCGCTGGACCTGGGCTTCACCCAGCTGCGCAATCGCGTCCTGATGGGGTCGATGCACACCGGCCTGGAAGATCGCGCCCGCGACTTCCCGCGGCTGGCAGCCTACTTCGCCGAGCGCGCCGAGGGCGGCGTCGGCCTGATCGTCACCGGCGGCTTCGCGCCGAACGTGGTGGGCTGGCTGAAGCCGTTCGGCGGCAAGCTGTCCTGGCCCTGGGAAGTGCGCCCGCACCGGCAGCTGACAGCGGCCGCGCACCAGCACGGTGCGAAGATCTGCCTGCAGCTGCTGCATGCCGGCCGCTATGCCTATCATCCGCTCTCGGTGGCACCGTCAAGGCTGAAGGCGCCGATCAACCCGTTCACCCCGCGCGCGCTGTCGGCCAGCGGCGTCGAACGCCACATCGCCGACTACGCGCGCAGCGCCAAGCTGGCCCGCGAGGCCGGCTACGACGGCGTGGAAGTGATGGGCTCGGAGGGCTACCTCATCAACGAGTTCATCGCCCCGCGCACCAACAAGCGCTCTGACCGGTGGGGTGGCGACGCCGGCCAGCGCATGCGCTTCGCGGTGGAGATCGTGCGCCGCATCCGCGAGACCTGTGGCTCGGACTTCATCATCATCTACCGCCTGTCGCTGGTCGACCTGGTCGAGGACGGGAGCAACTGGGAGGAGATCGTGCAGCAGGCTCAGGCGATTGAAGCCGCCGGCGCGACGATCATCAACTCCGGCATCGGCTGGCATGAAGCGCGCATCCCGACCATCGCCACCTCAGTGCCGCGCGCGGCATTTGCCGGCGTCACCGCCAAGCTCAAGCCGCATGTAACGCTGCCACTGGTGGCGACCAACCGCATCAACATGCCCCAGGTGGCCGAGCGCATCCTGGCCGATGGCGGCGCCGACATGGTATCGCTGGCGCGCCCGCTGCTGGCCGATCCGCAGTGGCCGAACAAGGCGCGCGCTGGCCGCGCCGAGGCGATCAATACCTGCATCGCCTGCAACCAGGCCTGCCTGGACCACGTATTCGAGAACAAGCTGGCCAGCTGCCTGGTCAATCCGCGCGCCGCGCACGAGACCGAGCTGGTCTACCGCCCCACCACTACGCCGAAGAGGATTGCGGTGGTCGGTGCCGGTCCGGCCGGGCTGGCCTGCGCCACGGTCGCTGCCGAGCGCGGCCACCAGGTCACCCTGTTCGATGCCAACGAGGAGATCGGCGGCCAGTTCAACGTGGCCAAGCGCATCCCGGGCAAGGAAGAGTTCTACGAGACCCTGCGCTACTTCCGATACAAGCTGGCTGAGACCGGCGTGCAGCTGCGCCTGGGCACCCGTGCCGACGCGACCAGCCTGGCCGGCTTCGATCATGTGGTGCTGGCCACCGGCATCACCCCGCGCAGGGTCGACTTCCCCGGCGCCGACCATGCAAAGGTGGTCAGCTATCTGGACGTGCTGCTGGGCCGGGTCGAGGTGGGCGCCAGTGCGGCGATCATCGGCGCCGGTGGCATCGGCTTCGACGTCGGAGAGTTCCTCAGCCACGTTGGCGAGTCGCCGTCGCTGGACCCGCAGCGCTGGATGGCCGAATGGGGCGTGGACAGCCGCTTTGAAGCGCGTGGCTCGCTGGCGAAACCGCAGGCCGAGGTCTCGCCGCGACGGCTGTGGCTGCTGCAGCGCAGCCCGGGCAAGCCCGGCGCGCGGCTGGGCAAGACCACCGGCTGGATCCACCGGGCCACGCTGAAGGCCAAGGGCGTGCGCATGCTCGGCGGTGTCGAGTATCTGGGCGTGGACGACGAGGGCCTGCGCATCCGCGTCGAGGGCAGCGAACAGCGGCTGCCGGTCGACCACGTGGTGGTATGCGCCGGGCAGGAACCGAACCGCGCGCTGCAGGCCGAGCTGCAGGCCGCTGGCATCGACGCGCAGCTGATCGGCGGCGCCGATGTGGCGGCCGAACTGGATGCCAAGCGGGCCATCGACCAGGGCAGTCGCGTCGCCGCCGCGCTCTGATGAGGACCTGAATGGGCGACGGAATTGTGATTTCCGTCACCCCTTCTGAACCTGAATGTCAAGCCGGACGGTTCATGATGTGTTCGGCTATTCCCCCCTACCTTGCGCCATCTTCCGCTCACCAGCCAGTTTCCGGTGAGCCGGCGCGGCCCCCTCGATCGGTATTGATCGTTTCTTTTGGGGCCGCCCACGGGGCGGCCCCGATGGCCGCCTCCCCATGACGCCAAGTCGTGCCCCGGCCCGCAGCCCCCGCTGCGGGATCCCCGAAGTGCGGCCCATACGGAGCAAGGAGTTATATGAAACTGGCCTGGATTCTCTGGCTGTCGCAGTTGTTGCCGCAGCCGGCCGCTGATTCATTGTGTTTGAGCACCACCGTGTACCTGGAAGCCCGCGACCAGACCCTGCGTGGCCAGCAGGCCGTCGCCGAGGTCGCCTTGCGCCGCCTCGACAGTGGCCTGTGGGGCGACTCGATGTGCCAAGTGGTCACCGCGCGCAAGCAGTTCGCACCGACCATCGTCTCCCCCGGTACCCAGCTGGGCAATGACGCGGCCTGGAGCGAGGCGATGGACGTGGCCTTCGACGCCGAGCGCAACTGGGCGCTGCCGGCGGGCGAGCGCCGCGAGATCGTGCCCGGTGCCAGCCATTTCGCCGCGCTGGCGATCGCCAGCCCGAACTGGCGCAACGCCTACCAGGTGGCCACCATCGGCGATCACACCTTCTACAAGGTGCAGAACCTCAAGCCGCGGCAGTCGTAACGATCCGTGCTGGCGGCAGCGTTGCCGCCTGCCGGCAGGCTCTGGGATAGTGGGCGCTTCCCGCCCGCATCACCTGGAGTTCCCATGAAGCTGTACAGCAAGCCCGGTGCCTGTTCCACCGCCGACCACATCGCCCTGCAGTGGACCGGCCAGCCGTTCGAGGTCGAACTGCTGAACAAGGACACCCTGAAGGGTCCGGAATTCCTCAGGATCAATCCGGCCGGTGCGGTACCCGCACTGGTGGACGGCGACTTCGTGCTGCTGCAGAACGCCGCGATCATGGGCTATATCGCCGACAGCTTCCCGCAGGCCGGCCTGGCAGGTGACGGCAGCCCGCGCCAGCGCGCCGAAGCCACCCGCTGGCTCGCCTTCGTCAATTCCGATGTGCACCCGGCGTTCTCGCCGTTGTTCGCGCCGGGCAAGTTCATCGCCGACGAAGGCCAGTACGACGCCATCCGGGCCGCCGCGCACAAGCGCCTGCGCAGCCTGTTCGAGACCGCCGACAAGCAGTTGGCCGACAAGCCTTGGCTGGCCGGCTTCCGCAGCTACGCTGACCCGTACTTCTACATCACCCTGCGCTGGGCTGCCGGCACCAAGGTCGACCTGTCCGGCCTGGACAACCTGGCCGCCTACAAGGCGCGTATGGACGTCGACGCCGGCGTGCAGGCCGCGCTGAAGGCTGAAGGCCTGGCCTGAGGCTTGGCTGGGGTCGGCGCCGTTGGCGTGGCGAACGGATCCGACCCCATCTTCGCCATCAACCGATCTGCCGGATCACTTCGCCCTTGGCGTCACGCAGGCAGGTCGGCACCACTTCAAAGTGCAGCGCTGCGGATACCGGATAAGTGCCACGCTCGGCACGCACGCCGGCCAACGCCTGCAATCCGGCCTCGTCAAGCGGCCAGTGCGCGCGGTCCGTCCCCACCTCAGCGGTTTCCCCGGCTGCGGGCGGCGTGAACTCCCAGTGGCGCTCGCGGCTGGCGAGCTCCAGCGACTTGCCGTGGCGCAGCCGCAGCGGCAGCAGCTCGCAGACGCTTGGCACCTGCCCGGCGCCAAGCACCAGCGTGGTCACGCCCGCCTGCTGCCGCCAGTCCAGCGTCTCGATGAACAGCATGCCGGTACTCGAACCCTCACGCTGGCTGCCCGCCTGCATCTGCCCGGCCAGCGCCGGATCGTCCAGCAGGTTGCCACGATGCAGGTCGCTGATCCACAGCGGCATCGCCGGCAGCAATGCCTGCAGCACGCCGCGCGTCGACCAGCGCTTGACCGCCTCCATCTCTTGGTCGGTCAGGCCCACCAGCTGCAGGAACTGCAGGTGGCCATTGGCGGTATCGCGCGCAGGCAGCTGCGGATCGGCAATGAACGCCAGATGGCACAGGCGCGTGTCGGTCTCCAGCGCGATCGGGCCGTTGGCATTGAGATGGTGGCCGTCCTCGAACACGTTGCCGCTGCTGAACACGTAGCGCGCCAGGTTCTGCAGCAGGTTCATCGGCCACACCGGCGGGGTGCTGTCCGCGCGCTCGCCGGCCTCGGCCGCCAGCCGGAAAGTCAGCTCGAAACCATAGCCGCTGATGGCAGGGTCATCGCTCTCCTTGGCGTACAGCTCGGAGAAGCCATAGGTAATGTAGTGCCAATGCGGCACTGGCGCGTCCGCCCAGTACACGCTGATGCCATCAAGCGGATCCTGCCCCCCCAGCGTGTACGGCAGCGCGGTGCCGAAATGACGGGGTTCCTGGCCAGCGTACAACGGGGCAAGCGCCGCGTTGATCGCGTCCCAGCCGGGGGTATCGGTATCGTCGTGGTCGTCCTGCACACGGGACTCCTTGCGGGGAAGTGAACCGATCACTTTACGCGGTGACTCAGGCCTGCACGACCTCGCCATCCGCGTGCAGCAGTGCTGCCTGGGTTTCCTGCCACCAGCGCTGCGCCAGCGCCGGACTGCGCGCCTTGCCCACCGCGGCCAGCAGCTCGGGGCACAGGCGCTCCAGTGCCAGCGCATCCGTGCAGCGCTCGATCTTCAGCTGCATGAAGTAGCCCTTCAGGCCGAGATGTCGGCGCACCGCTTCACTCATCGCGTCGTACAGCTGCTGGTACAACGCCGGATCCTGTTCACGGCCGCTGCTGATGCCGCGCGCCGGTGCCGCCTCGACACGGCCTCCCACCACTTCGATCAGGCCCAGCGCGAGCAGCTGCTGCAATGCGTCGGGTGGCGCGCGCAGACCCTCGAACAGGCCCCGCAGTTCGGTGTCGTCGCGATGACCATCGACCATCAGCAGGATTGAACGCAATGCGGCCGGCAGGCGCCGGCCACGGTCCTCGATTTCCTGACGGCCAGCAGCCGTCTTGGCGTGCAGCAATGCCATTGCCTCCCCCTTTCCTTGATGCACCATGCCGGCGCGCCCTGGCGGGCACGCCCCCCTGTATGCCATCCCCGGGCGGCACGCGCGTTCCCCGGCGCGCGCCGCGTGTTGCAGGTCGATGACAGGCCGAGCTTAGCGCATGTATCGCGGGTAGTGCCGGCCGCTGGCCGGCAACGTCCGGATTGATGGTATTACCGGCCAGTGGCCGTCACTACCGGATCAGCGGCCCAGCGCGCGACGGATCTCTTCCAGTGCGCCGGGGTCGTCCAGCGTCGACAGGTCGCCCGGGTCACGCTGCTCGGCCAACGCTTGCAGCGAGCGCCGCAACAGCTTGCCGGAACGGGTCTTGGGCAATGCGTTGACCACATGCACATGCGCCGGGCGTGCCACGGCGCCGAGCGAGCCGGTCACGGTCGCCATCATCTCGGCCACCACCGGCGCGGGGTCTTCGCCGTTTAGCCCCTGCTTGAGGGTGACGAATACCAGTGGCACCTGACCCTTCAGCTCGTCCTTGACCCCGATCACGGCGGCCTCGGCCACGCGCGGATGGCTGGAGATGGCTTCCTCGATCTCACGCGTGCCGAGGCGATGGCCGGCCACGTTGATCACATCGTCGGTGCGGCCGAGGATGAAGGTGTAGCCATCGTCATCGCGGATCGCCCAGTCCAGCGAGCTGTACAGCAGTTCCTTGAAGTGGCTGAAGTAGCTCTGCAGGAAGCGGCCGTCATCGTTCCACACGGTGCTCATGCAGCCCGGCGGCAGCGGTGGCGATACCACCAGTACGCCCTTTTGCCCCGCGGCCACTTCCTCGCCGGTGTTCTCGTCAATCACCTTCATGCGGTAACCGAGGTTGGGGAAGCCGGGCGAGCCAAAGCGCACCGGCTTCATCTCCAGGCCCGGCAGCAGGGTCAGCGCCGGCCAGCCGGTTTCGGTCTGCCAGTAGTTATCGATGATCGGCTTGCCCAGTGCGTCACTGATCCAGTGCGCAGTCGGCTCGTCCAGCGGTTCGCCAGCCAGGAACAGGTACTTCAGTGCGCCCAGGTCATGACGATGGATGAAGTCTGCGTCGTGCTTCTTCAGTACGCGGATGGCGGTAGGCGAAGAGAACATCGTGCGCACGTTGTACTGCTCGCACAGCGCCCACCAGATGCCAGGATCGGGATGGGTCGGCAGCCCTTCGTAAAGCAGCGAGGTGCAGCCACCGATCAGCGGGCCGTACACGTTGTAGGAATGGCCGACGGCCCAGCCGACATCGGAGGTGGAGAACATCACCTGCCCCGGCCTGCAGTCGAACACGGTTTCCATCGACTGCGCCATCGCCACCGCATAGCCACCGACATCGCGCTGCACGCCCTTCGGCTTGCCGGTGGTGCCGGAGGTGTACAGCAGATAGCTCGGCTCACTCGCTTCCAGCCACTGCACTGGAACATCGACCTCGCCGATCTGCGCGCGCAGCGTGGCGTACTCCACATCACGGCCCGGCGCGCGCGGTTCGGCAGCGTCCAGCCCGCGCGACACGATCAACACGTGCGGTGGCGGCGCGCTGGCTTCGGCGCAGGCGGCGTCGACCATCGGTTTGTACGGGATCAGCTTGCCTCCACGCATGCCGGCATCGGCGGCGATCAGCAGCTTGGGCTTGGCATCATCGATGCGCAGCGCCAGGTTATGTGCGGCGAAGCCGCCGAACACCACCGAATGCACCGCACCGATGCGTGCACAGGCCAGCATCGCGAACACCGCTTCGGCCATGTTCGGCATGTAGATCACCACGCGGTCGCCGTGGCCGACGCCGAGGTGCTTGAGCACCGCGGCAAAGTCGTTCACCTCGCGATACAGCTGGCGGTAGGTGATCTCGCGGGTGCTATTGGTTTCGGTGGAAATCGCCACCAGCGCGAGCTGGTCGGGACGATCGGCCAGATGGCGGTCGACCGCGTTGTAGCAGAGATTGGTTTCACCGCCGACGAACCAGCGCCGGAACGGCGGGTTGCTGTAGTCGAGCACCTGCTGTGGCGGCTTATGCCAATGGATACGCTTGGCTTCCTCGCCCCAGAAGGCCTCCGGCTCGTCGATCGAGCGACGGTAGGTTTCCTCGTAGTTCATGACGCAGCCCTCCCAGACAAAGTCATGGGTTCGAGAATAGTCCGGCGCTGCCGTGCGGGCCGCCCTACCTTGGTAGGGGGTGGGGTGTGTTCTGCAGGGCTGCCGCCCTGCACCTGCCGAAGCCGAAGCAACAGCAGAGGCAGGCTTCCTGGGGTTGACGTGGTGGGTCCGGTTGCACAGCCGCACAGTCGCCCTTACCAACAGCCGCGTGAATCTGTCGAAGGTGGGGCGGTGTGGGTGGGCAGGACCGCAGGCCCCATGGACGGGTTTACGGCGTGTCCTGCCCACCCACACCGCCCCGCCCAACACACAGAAAACCAGCGCCGCTTTTGACGTTGACGTTGACGTTGCTTCGGCAGGTGCAGGGCGCAGCCCTGCCGACCCCACCTCCCCCTTAGAACGGAGCCGCGGACTCGAACGCCAGCGCGGCACCCGTCACCGGGTGGGTGAACGCCAGCGCGCACGCATGCAGATGCACACGCGCCGCCGGCACGGCACCATACAGCACGTCCCCCACCATCGGATGGCCAAGGCTGGCCATGTGCAGGCGCAGCTGATGGCTGCGGCCGGTGACCGGCTCCAGCGCCACCCGCGTGCGCTGCGCCTGGACATCCCGGCCCAGCACGCGCCAGCGCGTCAGTGCCGGCTTGCCACGTTCAAGGTCGATCATCTGCTTCGGCCGGTTAGGCCAGTCCACGATCAACGGCAGGTCCACCTCGCCGGCCTCGGCATCCGGCAGCCCCTCCACGATCGCCTCATAGCGCTTGCCCACCGTGCGCTGCGCGAACTGCGCCGACAGCGCCGCCTGCATGGCCTTGCCTCGCGCATGCAGCAGCAGGCCGGAGGTGACCTGGTCCAGCCGGTGCACGGTCAGTGCATCGGGGTAAATAGCCTGCAGGCGCGCGACCACGCAGTCCTGGTTCTCGGCGCTGCGGCCGGGCACGGACAGCAGGCCGGCCGGCTTCTCGGCCACCAGCAGCGCGTCGTCGATGTAGTGCAGGTGGATCATGCGATTCCAGGAACTCCAAATGAAAACGGGGAAGCCGAAGCCTCCCCGTTTTCTGCGGTAAGCGTACCGACCAACGGCCGGTACCCCCTGCATCAGCCCAGCAGGTGGGCGACGCCGGCGCGCTCTTCTTCCAGCTCGGCCAGGGTCTTGTCGATGTACTTCTGGCTGAAGTCGTCGATCGGCAGATCCTTCACCAGGGTGTACTTGCCGTTCTCGGTGGTCACCGCGAAGCCGAAGATCACGCCTTCCGGAATGCCATAGGAACCGTCGGACGGCACGCCCATGGTGACCCACTTGCCGTTGCTGCCCAGCACCCAGTCACGCACGTGGTCGATGGCTGCATTGGCGGCCGACGCAGCCGAGGACGAGCCACGGGCTTCGATGATCGCCGCGCCGCGCTTGCCGACGGTCGGGATGAAGGTGTTGGCGTTCCACTCCTGGTCGTTGATCGCGTCGGCAATCGACGCGCCATCGGCGGTGGCGAAACGGTAGTCCGGGTACATGGTCGGGCTGTGGTTGCCCCACACCACCAGCTTCTCCATGCCACCGACCGGCTTGCCGAGCTTGGTCGAGAGCTGGCTCAGCGCGCGGTTGTGGTCCAGGCGCAGCATGGCGGTGAAGTTTTCCGGCTTCAGGTCCGGGGCCGACTTCATGGCGATGTAGGCATTGGTGTTGGCCGGGTTGCCGACCACCAGCACCTTCACGTCACGGCTGGCGACCTTGTTCAGCGCCGCGCCCTGGGCGGTGAAGATCTTGGCGTTTTCCAGCAGCAGGTCCTTGCGCTCCATGCCCGGGCCGCGCGGACGCGCGCCGACCAGCAGGGCGATGTCGGCGTCCTTGAACGCGACTTCGGCGTCATCGGTGCCGACCATGCCGGCCAGCAGCGGGAAGGCGCAGTCTTCCAGCTCCATCATCACGCCCTTCAGGGCGGCCTGGGCCTTGTCGACCGGCAGTTCCAGCAGCTGCAGGATCACCGGCTGGTCCTTGCCCAGCATTTCGCCGGAGGCGATGCGGAACAGCAGGGCATAACCGATCTGGCCGGCGGCGCCGGTCACGGCAACACGAACGGGTGCTTTCATGGGGGTTTCCTCTTGCTTGCAAGCGTTTGATGGGACGCCGCGGGCGGAGCCGCGCAGGCCTGGCGGGCGGCGGGGAACAGGGAAACGGCCACCCGTGGGTGGCCGTTTCGGAAGGGGATCAGGCGGCGAGGTGCTTGTTCCACTCGGCGACGCGGTCGGCCTGGGCGGCCAGCACGGCGTCGACGTCGCCTTCCAGGGTGATCGAATGGATCACGTCGCCCTGCTTGACCGAATCGACGATGGCCTGGCCTTCCAGGACCTTGCCGAAGACGGTGTGGCGGCCGTCCAGCCAGTCGGTCTTGATGTGGGTGATGAAGAACTGGCTGCCGTTGGTGTTCGGGCCGGCGTTGGCCATCGACAGCGAGCCGACCTCGTGCTTCACGCCATTCTTCTCGTCTTCGAACTTGTAGCCCGGGCCACCGGTGCCACGACCCTGCGGGCAGCCGCCCTGGATCATGAAGTCGGCGATCACGCGGTGGAAGATCAGGCCGTCATAGAAGCCGTGCTTGACCAGGTTCACGAAGTTGGCCACGGTCAGCGGCGCCTTGTCGGCGAACAGCTCGACCTTGATCGGGCCCTGGGTGGTGTCGAAAGTGGCGATGAGGGACATGAAGATCCTTGATGCAGAGGGGAATGCGTCTAGCCACCTAGTTTACACCCGCCTCGCCTCGGCGGCGGCTTCGACCATCGGTGAAGCGCCCGCCTTCAGCCCGCGGACGGGGAGCCGCGTCGCCGGGTCCTGGCGGCCTCGGCCGGACGGCGGCGGGCCAGCTGAATGGGCCCCGTGGCCAGGGTGAAATCCACCTTTTCGCGAATCGTCAAGTTCGACGTATAATGTTGGACTTCTTTTTCCAAATCCGGCGCCGACTGGCCCCCTTTCGTATGTCCATCGAAAATCTTCGCAACATCGCCATCGTCGCCCACGTCGACCATGGCAAGACCACCCTGGTCGACCAGCTGCTGAAGCAGTCCGGCACCTTGTCCGAGCGCACCGTCCTCGCCGAGCGCGTGATGGACAGCAACGACCAGGAAAAGGAACGCGGCATCACCATCCTGGCCAAGAACACCGCCATCACCTGGGAAGACAAGAAGACCGGTATCAAGAACCGGATCAACATCGTCGACACCCCCGGACACGCCGACTTCGGCGGTGAGGTCGAGCGCGTGCTGTCGATGGTCGACACCGTGCTGATCCTGGTCGATGCGATGGACGGCCCGATGCCGCAGACCCGCTTCGTGACCCAGAAGGCCTTCGCGATGGGCTTCAAGCCGATCGTCGTGGTCAACAAGGTCGACCGTCCGGGCTCGCGTCCGGAGTGGGTGATCGACCAGGTGTTCGACCTGTTCGACAAGCTCGGCGCCACCAACGAGCAGCTGGACTTCCCGATCGTCTACGCCTCGGCCCTGAACGGCTACGCCGGCCTGGAAGACACCGTGCGCGACGGCGACATGACCCCGCTGTACGAAGCGATCATGCAGCACGCGCCCAAGCCGGAAGTGGACCCGGACGGCCCGTTCCAGATGCGCATCAGCCAGCTGGACTACAACAACTTCGTCGGCGTCATCGGCATCGGCCGCATCCAGCGCGGCACCCTGAAGAAGAACATGCAGGTCGCGGTCATCGACCGTGAAGGCAAGAAGCGCAACGGCAAGGTCGCGCAGGTGCTGGGCTTCCTGGGCCTGGAGCGCATCGAGCAGGACACCGCCGAAGCCGGTGACATCGTCGCCATCTCCGGTATCCCGGAGCTGACCATCTCCGACACCCTGTGCCACCCGGATACCCCGGAAGCGCTGCCGGCACTGACCGTCGACGAGCCGACCATCTCGATGACCTTCCAGGTCAACAACTCGCCGTTCGCCGGCAACAAGGACCTGTCCGGTGGCAAGTTCCTGACCAGCCGCCAGATCAAGGACCGCCTGGACCGTGAAAAGGTCCACAACGTGGCCCTGAAGGTCGAACAGCTGGAAGACGCCGACAAGTTCCTGGTCTCCGGCCGTGGCGAGCTGCACCTGTCGGTGCTGATCGAGAACATGCGTCGTGAAGGCTACGAGCTGGCCGTGTCGCGCCCGGAAGTCATCATCAAGGAAATCGACGGCCAGATGATGGAGCCGATCGAACAGCTGGTGGTGGACATCGAAGAAATCCACCAGGGCGGCGTGATGGAAAAGCTGGGCACCCGCAAGGGCCAGCTGAAGAACATGGAGCCGGACGGCAAGGGCCGCGTGCGCCTGGAATATTCGATCCCGGCCCGTGGCCTGATCGGTTTCCAGAACGAGTTCAAGACCCTGACCCAGGGTTCGGGCCTGCTGTTCCACGTGTTCGACCACTACGGTCCGAAGGAACAGGGCGCGATCGCCAAGCGCATCAACGGCGTGATGATCGCCAATGCGCCGGGCACCACCCCGGCGTACTCGCTTGGCCCGCTGCAGGAACGCGGCAAGCTGTTCGCTGCTGAAGGCGACAATGTGTATGAAGGTCAGCTGGTCGGCATCCACTCCAAGGACAACGACCTGACCGTCAACGCGATCAAGACCAAGCCGCTGACCAACATGCGCGCTTCGGGCAAGGACGATGCGATCCAGCTGACCCCGGCGATCAAGTACTCGCTGGAACAGGCACTGGACTTCATCGAAGACGACGAGCTGGTCGAGATCACCCCGAAGGAGATCCGTCTGCGCAAGAAGTTCCTGACCGAAAGCGACCGCAAGAAGGCTTCGCGCGGCGGCTGAGCCAGTACGTCGTGACCCAGAGCGGCTACAACCCGGATCCGCACCGGCATCCGGGCCTGCACGTCATCGCCCTGCTCGAAGCGAGCAAGGCGATGCTTGCGCTGTTGGCCGCCACCGGGCTGGAAGTGCTCGGACCGCAGCCGCTGCGGCACGGCATCATGGTCCTGATCCGGCGTTTCAGCCTGGATCCGGACCATGGCACCCTGCCCTCGCTGCTGCACATGATCAGCCCCGACGCGGTGCACCTGGCCGCGGCGGGGATGATCGGCTACGGCCTGCTGCACCTGGTCGAAGCCTGGGGCCTGTGGCGGGCCAAGGCCTGGGCCTCCTGGCTGGGCTGCCTGACCGCCTCGCTGTACCTGCCCTTCGATATCTTCGCGATCGTCCGCCATCCCGGCTGGCCGTCCTGGACGATCCTGGCGATCAACCTGATCGTGGTCTACGTGCTCGCCCGCGACCTGCGCAAGCGCCACCGCTGAGCAGCGGCTACACTGGCGATTGGAGCCGACCAAGCCGCCCCATGCGTCCGTCCTTGCCGCCTCTGCTGACCTGCCTGCTTGCCGCGCTGCCTGCGCTGCTTTCGGCTGGCTGCAGTCCGGCCACGCCCAGCGCGCATGCGGCCGAACCTGCGAGCCGCAACGTGCCGTTCCCGTACGCCGAAACCGATGTCGCCGATCTGCAGGCGCGGATGATCGCCGGTGAGCTGGACAGCGCTACGCTGACCCAGGCCTACCTGCAGCGCATCGCCGCCCTGGACCGCTCCGGGCCACGCCTGCGCGCGGTGATCGAGCTCAACCCCGATGCGCTGAAGGAAGCCGCCGCGAGCGACCGCGAGCGCCGCGAAGGACGCCTGCGCGGTCCGCTGCATGGCATCCCACTGCTGCTGAAGGACAACATCAACGCCGCACCAATGGCCACCAGTGCCGGTTCACTGGCTCTGCAGGGCTTCCGCCCGGACGATGCCTACCTGGTGCGGCGCCTGCGCGAGGCCGGCGCCGTGGTGCTGGGCAAGACCAATCTCAGCGAGTGGGCCAATTTCCGCGGCAACAATTCGATTTCCGGCTGGAGCGCGCGCGGCGGCCAGACCCGCAACCCCTATCGCCTCAGCCACTCGCCCTGCGGTTCCAGCAGCGGCAGTGCAGTGGCAGTGGCCGCCAACCTGGCCAGCGTGGCGATCGGCACCGAGACCGACGGCAGCATCGTCTGCCCGGCGGCGGTCAACGGCGTGGTCGGCCTGAAGCCGACCGTTGGCCTGGTCAGCCGCGATGGCATCGTCCCGATCTCCTTCAGCCAGGACACCGCCGGGCCGATGACCCGCAGCGTCGCCGACGCCGCCGTCGTGCTGACCGCCATCGCCGGCCGCGACGATGCCGATCCGGCCACCGCGACCATGCCCGGCCGCGCGGTCTACGACTACACCGCGCGCCTGGACCCGCAGGGCCTGCGCGGCAAGCGCATTGGCCTGCTGCAGACACCGTTGCTGAAGTACCGCGGCATGCCGCCGCTGATCGAGCAGGCGGCGACCGAGCTGCGTCGCGCCGGTGCCGTGGTGGTGCCTGTCGAGCTGCCCAACCAGGGCGCCTGGGCCGAGGCCGAGCGCGCGCTGCTGCTGTACGAATTCAAGGCCGGACTGGAGCGCTACTTCAGCACCCATCGCGCCCCGCTGCGCAGCCTGGCCGAGCTGATCGCGTTCAACCAGGCCCACAGCAAGCAGGAGCTGGGCCTGTTCGGCCAGGAGCTGCTGGTGGAGGCCGACGCCACCGCCGGCCTGGCCGACCCGGCCTATATCCGCGCACGCAGCGATGCGCGCCGGCTGGCCGGCCCGGAGGGCATCGACGCCGCCCTCGCCGCCCACCAGCTCGATGCGCTGGTGGCGCCGACCACCGGCGTGGCTTGGCCGATCCGCAGCGAAGGCGATGACTTCCCCGGCGAGAGCTACGGCGCTGCCGCCGTGGCCGGCTACCCGAGCCTCAGCGTGCCGATGGGCCAGATCGACGGCCTGCCGGTCGGCCTGCTGTTCATGGGTACCGCCTGGAGCGAGCCGAAGCTGATCGAAATGGCCTACGCCTACGAACAGCGCACCCGCGCGCGGCGCCCCCCGCACTTCGACACCGACACGCTGATCGACGCCGGCGAACCGTGATCGTGTTCCTGTAGAGCAGAGCCCACGCTCGGCTTCAACGGAAAATCCAAAGCAGCCGAGCATGGCTCGGCTCTACAGAGGCTGGTCGGGCTCCGCCGGCACGATCGCCGCTTCGCCGTCTTCCGCACCCGGCGAGCGCACATCCGCGGTGCGTGCACGCGGCCCGCGCGGCATGTCCTGCTCATCATCGTGCTGCACGCGTGCGCGCACCTGCGGCAATGACTGCGGATGCTCGCGCGCGAGGAAGTCGAGCATGCGTTCGCGCACCAGGCAGCGCAGATCGAAGGCATCGCCGGAACTGCGCGCGCTGACCAGCAGGCGTACCTGGATCGCGCGTTCACTGGTCTCGGTCACCTGGGTCACGCAGACGCGTCCATCCCACAGCGCCTCGCCACGGCAGATGCGCTCCAGCTCGCTGCGGATCGCCGCGATCGGCGCACGATAATCCAGCCACAGAAAGGCCGTTCCCAGCAGGTCGGCACTGCGCCGTGTCCAGTTCTGGAACGGGTTCTCGATGAACCAGGTCAGTGGCACCACCATCCGCCGCTCATCCCAGATCCGCACCACCACGTAGCTGCTGCCGATCTCCTCGATACGGCCCCATTCACCCTCGACGATCACCACGTCATCCAGGCGGATCGGCTGCGTCACCGCGATCTGCAGACCGGCGATGAGGTTGCCGAACACCGGCTTTGCCGCGATACCGGCCACCAGGCCGATCAGGCCTGCAGAGGCGAGCAGTGCCGAACCGATCTTGGCCACCATGTCGAACTGCAGCAGCACCAGCGAGGCGCCGAGCACGATGATGCCGCCCATGATCACCCGGCTGAGCACACGGGTCTGGGTCTGGATGCGGCGTGCTTCCAGGTTGTCGGCCACATCGATGGGATTGCTACGCAGGATCGCGCGCTCGATGGCGCTCACACCGCGCACCAGCAACCAGATGAAGCAGGCAACCAAGCTGATATGCAGGATGCGCTGCAGATTACCCAGCAGCGGATCCTGCAACGGCGTCGCCTGCAGTGCGGGAATCAGCAACAGCAGCGGCAGCGCCGTGGCCAGCGGCAGGCCAAGCACGCGGCCGATGCGCGCACGGCGCCGATCGCGCCCCTTCAGCCGATGATAGACCCACAGGATCACCCATGCGCCGATACCGCCGATCACCAGCGCCAGCCCCAACGGCCATGCATAGGCCTGCATGTGCTCCCAATGCACCCTTGCCACCTCCACTCGAACACGCGGATGGACAGGGTCGCGCATGGGGCATGAGTGTGTTGTATGCAGGGTACGCGACATCGCATGCGCGCTGCCGCTCCCACGCTTGGCTGTGCGAAACGCGCACCCCACTTACCACCACCCACACCCCCGCCGCTTCGCGGCCGCCCCCTGACTCAGGGGGCTCTTTCCCAGACGCGATCCGACGACCGTCTCGATATGGAATTCGATATCTGACAGAAGGATCGTGTCGACCAACGGTCGACAGCTACCAACAGCCGCGTGAACCTGTCGAAGGCGCGGCGGTGTCGGATTGCGGGGTGTCCGCGGCATGGATGCCGCGGACAAGCCTACAAGGACGTACTTGCGGCGTCCCCGCAATCCCACACCGCCGCGCCAACCCACGGACACCCCGCTTTTGATGTTGACGTTGCCTTTGACTGCAGCAGGTGCAGGGCTGCAAGCCTTGCAGAAAAACCTACCGAACCTGCTCCTGCTTGCGCACGATCGCCATCGCGATCTCCAGCGACTGCTCGTAGTTCAAGCGCGGATCCACCGTCGAACGGTACGCACGCTCCAGGTCACGCTCGGTCAGCTCGCGCGCGCCACCGGTGCACTCGGTCACGTCCTCACCCGTCAGCTCCAGGTGCACACCCCCCAGGCGCGTGCCTGCCGCCGCGTGCAGGTCGAACGACATCTCCACCTCGCCACGCACGTTGTCGAAGCGGCGCGTCTTGAAACCGTTGGCGGTGCTTTCGGTGTTGCCATGCATCGCATCGCACACCCACAGCACGCGGCGCCCGTCGCGCTTGACTGCATCCAGCAGCGGCGGAAGCTTCTCGGCAATCTGTGCCGCGCCCATGCGGTGGATGAAGCTCAGGCGGCCCGGCTCGTCATGCGGGTTGAGCACGTCGATCAGGCGCAGCAGCTGGTCCGGCGACACCGACGGGCCGACCTTGATCGCGATCGGGTTGCGCACGCCACGCAGGTATTCCACGTGCGCGCCATCGAGCGCGGCGGTGCGCATGCCGATCCACGGGTAATGGGTGCTCAGGTTCAACCAGCCCTGCTGGCGCGGTACCTGCCGGGTCAGCGCCTGCTCGTAGGGCAGCAGCAGTGCTTCGTGCGAGGTGTAGAAGTCGATGCGGTTGAGGTTGTGCACGCGGGCCCCGGCCAGGGTCTCCATGAAGTGCACCGCATCGCCGATCGAGGCCACCATCTTCTGGTACTCGGCGGCCAGCGGCGAGTGGCTTACCCACTCCAGGTTCCAGTATTCGGGGTGATGCAGGTCGGCGAAGCCACCATCGATCAGCGCTCGCACGAAGTTCATCGTCATCGCCGAATGCGCGTGGGCCTGCAGCATCCGCTCCGGGTCCGGCAGGCGCGCCGCTTCGGTGAACGCCGGTGCGTTGATCACATCACCGCGGTAGCTGGGCAGGGTCACGCCGTCGCGGGTCTCGGTATCGGCCGAGCGCGGCTTGGCGTACTGGCCGGCGAAGCGGCCGACGCGGATCACCGGCTGGCGCAGGCCGTGCACCAGCACCAGGCTCATCTGCAGCAGCACCTTCAGGCGGTTGGAGATGGTGCCCGATTCGCAGTCGCTGAAATTCTCGGCGCAGTCGCCGCCCTGCAGCAGGAAGCGCTTGCCTTCCTGCGCCTCGGCCAGCTGCTGCTTCAGCGCCAGGATCTCCCATGAGGTGACCAGCGGCGGCAGCCGCTTCAGCTCATGCAGGGCCGCATCCAGCGCCACCGGATCGGGATAGGTCGGCATCTGCAGCGCGGTCTTGCCACGCCAGCTCTCCGGCGACCAGGCGGCGGCGCCGGTGGCGGCTGCGGCGGGATCGGAGACGGGCGGAACGGCGGACAGGCTCATTGCAGACTTCCGGGGAGGGGGGCCGTCATGGTCGCAGAGCCAGCCCCTGACGCAAAGGGCCAGCCCCGCCTGCCCGGCCGCCTGAACGGCAGGGAAAGGCCGGCGCGATCGGCCAGATCGTGCATGGTCAGCCGTGCCGGACAGGCGCATGATTTGTTACGGAGTAACACTGCTACGTCACGGACCGGCCCCTTCCACCTCCTGCCGCCACCTCTCCCACGATGAAGCCCTCGCCCCTCGCCACCGGCATCACTCTCGTCCTGGCCCTGGCCAGCCTGCCCGCTTTCGCCGCTGTCGCCGAAGACACCCCTGCGTCGGTCAAGGACCTGGACGCAGTGACCGTCCACGCCCAGCTCGACCAGGCCCGCAACGCACTGTCGCCGGACATTGGCAGCAGCCAGTACCAGATCACCGCCGAGGACATCCAGAAGCAGCCGCTGGGCGCGTCCGCGCCGCTCAGCCAGGTGCTGCTGCAGGCCCCGGGCGTGGTCCAGGATTCCTACGGCGGCGTGCACGTGCGCGGCGACCACGCCAACCTGCAGTACCGCATCAACGGCGTGCTGCTGCCTGAGTCGATCTCCGGCTTTGGCCAGACCCTGGATGCACGCACCATCAAGAGCATCCGCCTGATGGACGGTGCGCTGCCGGCACAGTTCGGTGAACGCACTGCCGCTGTAGTCGACATCACCACGCGCAATGGTGCCGAGCTTGGCAATGGCGGCAGCGCCGGCCTCACCGCCGGTTCGTTCGGAAAAGTCAATCCGAATGCCTCCTGGTGGGGCAACCAGGGGCGCTGGAGCTGGTTCCTGACCGGCAACTACGACCAGAACGAGGTTGGCCTGGAGAACCCCACCGCTTCGCGCAAGCCGCTGCATGACGATACCCATCAAGGCAAAGCATTCGCTGACCTGACCTACTTGGTCAACGCGAACACGCGCCTGAGCGTGTTCGCCGGCTTCGCCAACAACCGCTTCCAGATCCCGGTCAATCCGGGCCAGACGCCGCAGTTCGGCTACCTCGACACCACCACCTTCGACTCCAGCCAACTGGATGAGACGCAGCGCGAGACCACCCGCTTCGGCATGTTGGTGCTGCAGGGCACGCTGGGCGAGACCGCGTACCAGGTCTCCGCTGGGCAGCGCTACAGCGATGTCGGCTTCAATCCCGACGTGGCCGGTGACCTGGTGTTCAGTGGCGTCGCCTCGCAGGTCCAGCGCAGCAACCGCGCCAACACGCTGCAGGCGGACTTCTCCACGCCGCTGGGCGACAACCACACCCTGCGCTATGGCGTGTACGGCAACCAGGAGCGTGCCCGCGCCAGCAACAACAGCTGGGTGTTCCCGGTCGACGACGACGGCGCGCAGGCCAGCACGACGCCGCTGCAGATTGCCGACAGCAACGCGTTCAAGGCCACCACGATGGCGGTCTACGTGCAGGACGAGTGGAAGATCGGCGAGGACTGGACGGTCAACTACGGCCTGCGCGGTGACCGCTACAAGGCCTTCGGCCAGACCGAGGGCCAGCTCAGCCCGCGCCTGGGCGTGGTCTGGACGGCCAGCGACAGCACCACCGTGCACGCCGGCTACTCGCGCTACTTCACCCCGCCCGCCAGTGAGCTGATCGCCAGCAGCGACATCAGCCTGTATGACGGCACCACCAACGCGCAGCCGTCCGGTGGCAACAACATTCCGCTGGCCGAGCGCAGCGACTACTACGACATCGGCGTCTCCCAGCAGGTCGGCGACCACCTCACCCTGGGCCTGGATGCCTATGATCGCCACGTCTCGCGACTGCAGGACGAAGGCCAGTTCGGCGCCGCCTACATCTACTCGACGTTCAACTACCGTCGCGGCCACATCCGCGGCCTGGAATTCAGCGCCGACTACAGCAACGGTCCGTTCAGCGCCTACTTCAACGCAGCCCTGAACAAGGCCATCGGTACCGACGTCATCACCAGCCAGTACAACCTCGACCCGGAGGCCCTGGCCTATGTGGCCGACCACTGGATCCACCTGGACCACGACCAGAAGCTGACCTCGTCGGGTGGCTTCAGCTACGCCTTCGCCGGCCACAACCGCATCGGTGCGAACTATGTGTTCGGCAGCGGCCTGCGCTCGGATACCGACACGGTGCCCAACGGTGGTGAGCTGCCGTCGTACCTGCAGGTCAACCTCAGCGCAGGCCACGACTTCAATGCCGACAGCGGCCATCCGCTGCATGTGCAGCTGGCGCTGATCAACGCATTGGATCGCAGCTACCAGCTGCGCGATGGTGGCGGCGTCGGCGTGTTCGCCCCGCAGTGGGGACCGCGCCGCGGCGCCTACCTGAGCCTGCAGCAGGACTTCTGAGGCCGTGCCGGCCGCTGGCCGGCGTTACCACGGCATGCCGGCCGGCGGCCGGCACTGCCCAGTGGAGCCATGCCATGCGTGGCCACGTTCAGCGCTTGACCTTGCGCAGCGACGCCAGCAGCGCCCACAGCGCCAGCAGCACGAACCACACGCCCGACCACATCGGCATGGTCAGGCCCAGGAACGTCCAGTCGATGTTGCCGCAGTTGCCGGTGCCGGTCAGCACGGTGCGGAACACTTCCAGCGGCCCCATCGTTTCGCGCAGGAAGCTCAACGGCGGGCCACAGGTCGCGCCCATTTCCGGTGGCAGCATCTGCACGTAGACATGGCGCGCGGCGATACCGACGCCCACTGCAGCGGCGATGAAGGCCAGTACGCCGTAGGTCGCACGGCCCGGTCGATTGGACGGCCCATGCAAGGCGCCGATCAGGAACAGCAGGCCGAGTGCGGCGAACGCCAGGCGCTGGAAGATGCACAGCGGGCACGGCTCCAGGCCCATCTTCAGCTGCAGGAAAATCGCGTAGCCGAGCAGGCCTGCGCAGATCAGGAAGCCCAGCAAGAACTGGGCACGGAACGGCCAGCGCAGTGGATTCATCGTCAACGCTCGAATGGATCAGGCGCCAAGGGTAACCGAGAGTGCGCGCCATTCGAACCGCCACAGGTGACGCCTGTCGGAACGGTGTGGGTCGGATTCCCTTGCATTCGCAAAGGGATCCCGCCCCGCAGAAACGAAAAAGCCCGGCAGTCGCCGGGCTTTCGCTGTGTCGCGTTGGAGCGGTCCGATTACTCGGCCACTTCCTCGGCCACGACCGGACGGTCGACCAGCTCGACGTAGGCCATCGGCGCGTTGTCGCCGGCGCGGAAGCCGCACTTCAGCAGGCGCAGGTAGCCGCCCGGACGGTTCGCATAGCGCGGGCCCAGGATGGTGAACAGGTTGCCCACGGCCTCGTTGTCACGCAGGCGGGCGAACGCCAGACGGCGGTTGGCGACGGAGTCGACCTTGGCCAGGGTGATCAGCGGCTCGGCAACGCGGCGCAGTTCCTTGGCCTTCGGCAGGGTGGTCTTGATCAGCTCGTGCTTGAACAGCGAGGCAGCCATGTTCTTGAACATCGCTTCGCGGTGGGCGCTGGTGCGGCTGAACTTACGGCCAGACTTCTGGTGACGCATGGTGATATTCCTTGGTTAATGATGAGGCTGTGTGGATCGTTGTCGCCATCCTGGCGTTGCTGCGTGGACTGCGGATGGTCCTGGTCGTCCGTCCTGGACGCCCTGCCCGCGAACCTGACGTTCGTCGTGGCATGTTTGGTAAACCGGTTGAAGGCTCCACCGCGAACGGTGGAGCCTTCAGGTATTGCCGATATCAGCCCAGCATGCCGTGGCTGGCGACGCCGGCCGGCGGCCAGTTCTCCAGCTTCATGCCGAGCGACAGGCCGCGCTGAGCCAGCACTTCCTTGATCTCGGTGAGCGACTTCTTGCCCAGGTTCGGGGTCTTCAGCAGCTCCACTTCGGTCTTCTGGATCAGATCGCCGATGTAATAGATGCTTTCTGCCTTCAGGCAGTTGGCCGAACGCACGGTCAGCTCCAGATCGTCGATCGGGCGCAGCAGCACCGGATCCACGCCGTTGTTGGCCGGCTTGGCCGCACCGCGATCGCGGTGGGTGAAGTCACCGAACACCGACAGCTGGTCGCTGAGGATGTCGGCGGCGGTGCGCACGGCTTCCTCGGCATCGATGGTGCCGTTGGTCTCGATATCGATGACCAGCTTGTCCAGGTCGGTACGCTGTTCGACACGCGCCGCTTCCACGGCGTAGGCGACACGGCGGACCGGCGAGAACGAGGCATCCAGGACCAGACGGCCGATGGCACGGGTCTCTTCGTCCGGACGACGACGCGCGGCAGCCGGCTGGTAGCCGAAACCACGTTCGATCTTCAGACGCATGTTCACTGCCGTATCCTTGGTCAGGTGGCAGATCACATGGTCGCCGTTCAAGATTTCCACATTGTGGTCAACCTTGATGTCGGCAGCGGTGACAACGCCCGGGCCCTGCTTGGACAGGGACAGGGTGGCGCTGTCGCCGGAGTGCATACGGATGGCCACGTCCTTGAGGTTCAGCAGGACTTCGAGCACGTCCTCCTGCAGACCTTCGACTGTGGTGTACTCATGCAACACGCCGTCGATTTCGACTTCCGTGATGGCGAAGCCCGGGATGGACGACAGCAGCACGCGACGCAGGGCATTGCCCAGCGTATGCCCGTAACCCCGCTCCAAAGGTTCGATAACGACCTTTGCACGGGTGTCGGTAAGGCGTTCGATCTGCGGACCGCGAGGACGCAGAACCTGGTTGGCGGTAACCGTCATGTTGCGGGTTCTCCTAGTGAACCCCCGGCCGTCGCCGGGGGCTCTCCAATGTGAATTACTTCGAATACAGCTCGACGATCAGCGCTTCGTTGATGTCCGCAGGCAGATCCGAACGATCCGGAACAGCCTTGAAGATGCCGGTGAACTTGCCGGAATCCACTTCAACCCACGACGGGCTCAGGTCATGCTGGGCGGCGACGGTCAGGGCTTCCTGGACGCGCAGCTGCTTGGCAGCCTTTTCAGACAGAGCGATGGCGTCGCCAGCCTTGACCTGGTACGAAGCCAGGTTGACCGACTTGCCATTCACGGTGACGCCGCGGTGCGACACCAGCTGACGGGCAGCCGGACGGGTCACAGCGAAGCCCATGCGGTAGACGACGTTGTCCAGGCGGGTTTCCAGCAGCTGCAGCAGGTTCTCGCCGGTGTTGCCCTTCTTGGTCGAGGCCTTCTTGTAGTAGTTGCGGAACTGACGCTCCAGCAGGCCGTAGATACGCTTGACCTTCTGCTTTTCACGCAGCTGGGTGGCGTAGTCGGACAGCTTGCCCTTGCGGGCAGTGGCGCCGTGCTGGCCGGGCTTCTGCTCCAGCTTGCACTTGGAGTCCAGCGCACGCGCCGGGCTCTTCAGGGACAGGTCGGCGCCTTCGCGGCGGGCGAGCTTACAGGTAGGACCGATATAACGAGCCATTTCTTATCGCTCCCTTTAGACGCGACGCTTCTTCGGCGGACGGCACCCGTTGTGCGGGATAGGCGTCACGTCGATGATGTTGGTGATCTTGTAGCCGACGTTGTTCAACGAACGCACGGCCGACTCACGGCCCGGACCCGGGCCCTTGATGCGGACTTCCAGCGACTTCACGCCGTAGTCCAGCGCAGCACGACCGGCCTTTTCAGCAGCCACCTGGGCAGCGAACGGGGTCGACTTGCGCGAACCGCGGAAGCCAGCGCCACCGGAGGTCGCCCACGACAGAGCGTTGCCCTGGCGGTCGGTGATGGTGACGATGGTGTTGTTGAACGAAGCGTGGACGTGGGCAACGCCGTCAGTGACGACGCGCTTGATCTTCTTCTTGGTCTTAGCAGCGGGCTTAGCCATTTCTCAGTCCCTTACTTCTTGATCGCCTTGCGCGGACCCTTGCGGGTGCGGGCGTTGGTACGGGTGCGCTGGCCACGCAGCGGGAGGCCACGACGGTGACGCAGGCCGCGGTAGCAGCCCAGGTCCATCAGGCGCTTGATCGCGATGCCGATTTCACGGCGCAGATCGCCTTCCACGATGTACTTGCCGACTTCGGCGCGCAGGCGCTCGATTTCCGGCTCCGACAGATCGCGGATCTTGGTGGTCGAAGCAACGCCTGCGACTTCGCAGACCTTCTTCGAACGGGTACGGCCGATGCCGTAAATGCTTTGCAACCCGACCCAGACGTGCTTCTGGGCTGGCAGGTTGACGCCTGCAATACGCGCCATGACGCGGTTCTCCAGCTGAGTGATGGCCGACAGCGCGCCTCGGGCACGCCAATCCGGCAGGATGGATCAAAAAAGTGAACTAGCGATACTAACAAGGTTCCGGTTTACATGGAAGCCCGTGAAACCATTGGTTTCATGAACCCGGCCTGGGGAGTGTGCCCAGGCTCCGGCGCCGGATGGGGTTGGACCTGGGGCTTCCCCCGGGGCCGCCCGCGCTACTCCAGCGCGGGACCACCTCATCACACCCCCACCCGGAACCGCTGCGGGGGCCGCCCTTCGTTTGTGTGGCCGGAGTCCGCGAAGCGGAGGGACCATCACGTCAGGAAGACGAAAGTATAACAGGCCTGTCAGCCGCGAGCAAAACCGCCGCGGTTGCCACCCTTCAGGTTGGCCTTCTTCAGCAGGCTCTCGTACTGATGCGACATCAGGTGCGCCTGCACCTGGGCGATGAAGTCCATCACCACCACCACCACGATCAGCAGCGAGGTACCACCGAAGTAGAACGAGGCGTTCAACTGCGTGCGCATCAGTTCCGGCAGCAGGCAGACGATCACCAGGTAGGCCGAGCCAGCAGCGGTCAGGCGGGTCAGCACGCCGTCGATGTAGTCGGCGGTGGCCTTGCCCGGACGGATGCCCGGAATCAGCGCACCCGACTTCTTCAGGTTGTCGGCGGTTTCCTGCGAGTTGAACACCAGCGCGGTATAGAAGAACGCGAAACCGGTGATCAGCGCGGCGAACACGATCATGTGCAGCGGCTCGCCCGGACCCAGGGCATTGGCGACCTTCTGCAGGATCTGGCCCATGCTGCTCTGGTTGGCGGCCTGGCCGGACCACATCGCCAGGGTCGCTGGGAAGGCCAGCAGGCTGGAGGCGAAGATCGCCGGGATGACGCCGGCCATGTTGAGCTTCAGCGGCAGGAACGAGGTCTGGTTCATGTACGCGTTGCGACCGCCCTGGCGGCGCGCGTAGTTGACCGTGATCCGGCGCTGGCCACGCTCGACGAACACCACGAAGAAGGTGAAGGCGAGCACGACGATGGCGATCAGCAGCAGCTGGATGAACTGGATGTTGCCGTCGCGATAGGCGTCGAAGGTGTGGATGATCGCGCCCGGCAGGCCAGCCACGATACCGGCGAAGATGATCAGCGACACGCCATTGCCGATGCCGCGCTCGGTGACCTGCTCACCGACCCACATCAGGAACATGGTGCCGGCGGTCAGCGCGACCACGGCGGTGAGCACGAAGCCCATGCCCGGCGCATACACGACCGGAGCGCCCGACGGCGAGACCTGGCCCTGCAGGGCCAGCGCGATCGAACCGCCCTGCACCACTGCCAGCAGCACGGCGCCGATGCGCGAATACTGGGTGATCTTGCGGCGGCCGGACTCACCTTCCTTCTGCATCGCCTTCAGGGCGGGGAAGATGTGCACGGCCAGCTGCATCACAATCGATGCCGAGATGTACGGCATCACGTTCAGCGCGAAGATGCTGAAACGGTGCAGGGCGCCGCCCGAGAACATGTTGAACATGTCCACGATGCCGCCGCCCTGCTGTTGCATCATGGCAAGCATGGCATCGGGATTGACGCCCGGCACCGGCACATAGCAGCCGATGCGATAGACGATCAAAGCCCCGACGACGAACAGCAAACGTTGGCGAAGTTCAGTGAACTTGCCCATTCCGCCCGCGAGGTTACCGATGCCAGCTTGCGCCATGATTTATTACTCCGTCACGCTGCCGCCGGCAGCTTCGATTGCAGCCTTGGCACCAGCCGTGGCAGCAATACCCTTCAGGGTGAACGCCTTGGTCACTTCGCCCTTGACGACGACCTTGGCCTTCTTTGCAGTGCTCGGGACCAGCTTGGCAGCACGCAGGGCGGCGAAGTCGATCTCACCGGCCGGCAGCTTGTCCAGCGCGTACAGCAGCACTTCAGCGGTGTCCTTGGCGATCGGCGAGCGGAAGCCGATCTTCGGCAGACGACGCTGCATGGGGGTCTGGCCGCCTTCGAAGCCAGCCTTGATCTTGCCGCCACCCTTACGGGCGAACGAACCCTTGTGGCCGCGGCCGGCAGTCTTGCCCAGGCCCGAGCCGATACCGCGACCGACGCGGGTGCGCTCGGTGCGGGCGCCCGGTGCCGGGCTCAGTTCATTGAGACGCAGAGTCATGATCGATTACTCCTCAACCTTGACGAGGTAGTGAACGGTGTTGATCAGACCGCGAACCTGCGGGCTGTCCTTCAGTTCACGGACATCGTTGAGCTTGTTCAGGCCCAGGGCACGCACCGACAGGCGGTGACGCGACTGAGCACCACGCAGGCCGCGCACCAGGCGCACCTTCACAGTCTTGTTGGACTCATTAGCCATGGTTGAGTTCCTCCACCTTCTTGCCGCGCTTGGCCGCGATGCGAGCCGGCGACTGCGCAGCAGTCAGGCCCTTCACGGTGGCACGCACCAGGTTGATCGGGTTGCGCGAACCGGTGGCCTTGGCCAGCACGTTCTTCACGCCAACCGCTTCCAGCACGGCGCGCATGGCGCCGCCGGCGATGACGCCGGTACCTTCCGAAGCCGGCTGCATGAACACGCGGGCTGCACCGTGACCATCCTTGATGGTGTGCCACAGGGTGCCGTTGTTCAGGTCAACGCTGACCAGGTTCTTGCGGGCCTGCTCCATCGACTTCTGGATGGCGACCGGCACTTCGCGGGCCTTGCCATAACCGAAACCGACCTTGCCTTCGCCGTCGCCGACCACGGTCAGGGCGGTGAAGGTGAACTGGCGGCCACCCTTGACGGTCTTGCTGACGCGGTTGACCGCGACCAGCTTTTCGATCATGCCGTCGTCGACTTTCTCTTCGCGGTTACGGTCGCGATCGCGACCCCGCTGCTGACGCTCTTCTGCCATTTTGATTCCTTGGTAGTTTGGGTATGTACGGCTCGGGGCCGCTTATGGTTGTGGAGTGACGCGTCGTTCCGGTGGGCCACTGCAGAAGAGCGGCGCCGTCCAGCCTCACTCAGGCTGGCGAGCAGGCGGGCAGAGGACCGGAAGTCCCCTGCCCTTATCCCTTAGAACTGCAGGCCGGCTTCGCGGGCGGCTTCTGCCAGGGCCTTGATGCGGCCGTGGTAGCGGTAGCCCGAACGATCGAAGGCAACCTTCTCGACGCCGGCGGCCTTGGCGCGCTCAGCGACGATGCGGCCGACCTTGGCAGCGGCATCAGCGTTCTTGCCGTTCTTCAGGCCTTCCTTGACGTCGGCCTGGGTGGTGTTGGCAGCCGCCAGCACCTTGGAACCGTCGGCAGTGAAGACCTGGGCGTACAGGTGCTGACCGGTGCGCAGCACCGACAGGCGGGCAACGCCGAGCTCACGGATGTGGGCGCGGGTCGACTTGGCGCGACGCAGGCGGGCGATGTTCTTGTTCATTTTGATTGTTCCTTGAAAGCTGAAGGATGGGCTTTTCCCTGAGGAGTCCGCACAGGGAAGTGCGGGCTCTTGCGAGGGACTCGCACTTACGCCTTCTTGGCTTCCTTACGGATGATGACTTCGTCGGAGTACTTCACGCCCTTGCCCTTGTACGGTTCCGGCTTGCGGAACGCACGGATCTTGGCGGCGACTTCACCGACCACCTGCTTGTCCGCGCCCTGGACCAGGATCTCGGTCTGGGTCGGGGTGGTGATGGTGATGCCTTCCGGCGCCACGAACACGACCGGGTGCGAGAAGCCCAGCGACAGGCTCAGGTCCTTGCCCTGCATGGCAGCGCGGTAACCCACGCCGACCAGCTCCAGCTTGCGCTCGAAGCCTTCGGACACGCCCTTGACCATGTTGGCCAGGATCGCACGCACGGTACCGGTCAGTGCGACCAGTTCGGCGTTCTCGGTGCTCAGGGTGGCAACGCCGTTGTCGACGTTGATGGCAATACCGGCCGGCTTGGCCAGCGACAGGGTGCCCTTCGGGCCCTTGGCGGTGACGGTGTCCGACTGGACGTTCAGTTCAACCTTACCCAGGTCGATCGGCTTCTTGGCTACGCGGGACATAGTTCTACTCCTTTCGCCTTAGGCCACGAAGCACAGGACTTCGCCGCCGACGCCCAGCTGGCGCGCCTGCGCATCAGTCATGATGCCCTTGGAGGTGGAAATGATGGAGATACCCAGGCCGTTCATGACCTTCGGCAGCTCGCTCTTGCCGCGGTACTGGCGCAGGCCCGAACGCGAGAAGCGCTTCAGGGTCGCGATGACCGGCTTGCCTTCGAAATACTTCAGCACGATTTCCAGCTCGGACTTGTTGTTTTCCAGCTTGGTCACGCGCAGGTCGGTGATGTAACCCTCATCCTTCAGGACCTGGGCGATCGCAACCTTGATCTTGGACGACGGGGCTTTCACCGTCTGCTTGCCAACCGCGGCCGCATTCTTGATGCGGACCAGCAGGTCGGCGATGGGATCAGTCATGCTCATATGAGTACCTTTGAGTGCACCGATATCCGCTTTCGCGAAAATCTGTTGTCTCCTGGAAACGGGCCAGGCCCCTTCTTGCGGCAGGCCAGCGGCCCGCCCTGAAACCCGGTTTGCACAGGGCAAGACGCGGGAGTATACGCCAAAAGAGCCCGACTTGCGTCGGGCTCTTCGGGTTTTTTCGCAGAAGGGAGGCTGAACACCCCCCTCCCCGGTTCAGGAACCCCGGAGGGCTCCTGATCGCAGGGCCGCTGGGATTACCAGCTGGCCTTGCGCAGGCCCGGGACGTCGCCACGCATGGTGGCTTCACGCAGCTTGTTGCGGCCGAGGCCGAACTTGCTGTAAACGCCACGCGGACGGCCGGACAGCTCGCAGCGGTTGCGCTGGCGGCTCGGCGACGAATCGCGCGGCAGCTTGGCCAGCTTGGTAGCGGCTTCGATCTTCTCGTCGTAGCTCGCATCCACCGAGGACACGATCTTCTTCAGAGCCGCACGCTTGTCAGCGTACTTCTTGGCCAGCTTTTCCCGCTTGATGTCGCGGTTGACCATGGAGGTCTTTGCCATTTCGGTTTCCTCGACGGATCAGTTACGGAACGGGAACTTGAACGCCGCCAGCAGCGCCTTCGCTTCCGCATCGGTCTTCGCAGTGGTGGTGATGGCGATATCCATACCGCGGATCGCGTCGACAGCGTCGAAGTCGATTTCCGGGAAGATGATCTGTTCCTTCACACCCATGTTGAAGTTGCCGCGACCGTCGAAGGAGCGACCGGAAACACCACGGAAGTCGCGCACGCGCGGCAGCGAGATGTTGATCAGGCGGTCCAGGAACTCGTACATCTTGTGGCGACGCAGCGTGGTCTTGCAGCCGATCGGCCAACCATCGCGGATCTTGAACGACGCAACCGAAATACGCGACTTGGTGACAACCGGCTTCTGGCCGGAAATCTTGGTCATGTCGCCGACGGCGTTTTCCAGGATCTTCTTGTTGGTGGCCGCTTCGCCGACACCCATGTTCAGGGTGACCTTGACGAGCTTCGGCACTTCCATCGGATTGGTGTAGCCGAACTGCTTCATCAGCGCCGGCACCACTTCTTCCTTGTAGAACTTTTCGAGACGGGAAGTCATCTTCACATTCCTCAGGCGTCGAGCGCCTCACCGCTGGAGCGGAACACACGCAGTTTGCGTCCATCCTCCAGCACCTTGAAGCCAACGCGTTCGCCCTTGCCCGAAGCCGGGTTCAGCACATTCACGTTGGAGATATGGATCGAAGCTTCACGCTCGACCACGCCGCCGGCAACACCTGCCTGCGGGTTCGGCTTGGTGTGGCGCTTGACGATGTTCACGTTGGCGACGACCACACGGTCGCCGTCGACGCGGACGACTTCGCCCTGCTTGCCCTTGTCCTTGCCGGCGTTGACGACAACCTGGTCGCCCTTCTTGATACGGTTAGCCATGATTATCTCCTGTCGCTCACAGCACTTCGGGAGCGAGCGAGACGATCTTCATGAACTTCTCCGAACGAAGTTCACGGGTCACCGGCCCGAAGATACGGGTACCGATCGGCTCCTGCTTGCTGTTCAGCAGAACGGCAGCGTTGCCATCGAAGCGGATCAGCGAGCCGTCGGCGCGACGCACACCCTTGCGGGTACGCACCACGACGGCGTCATACACTTCACCCTTCTTGACCTTGCCGCGCGGAATCGCATCCTTCACGGTGACCTTGATGATGTCGCCGATACCGGCGTAACGGCGCTTGGAACCACCCAGCACCTTGAAGCACATCACCTGCTTGGCACCCGAATTGTCCGCGACGTCAAGGTAGCTCTGCATCTGGATCATGATTCAGACTCCTTATTCAGCCGCACGCGTGATGACTTCCACCACGCGCCAGTTCTTGGTCTTGGACATCGGAGCAATCTCGGTCACGCGGACGACATCGCCTTCCTTGCAGGCGTTGTCGGCATCGTGGGCGTGCAGCTTGGTCGAGCGCTTGATGTACTTGCCGTACAGCGCGTGCTTGACCTGACGCTCAACCAGGACGGTAACCGTCTTGTCCATCTTATTGCTGACGACACGGCCTTCGACCGTGCGCAGCGCCTTGTTTTCAGTATTGTCGCTCATAGCGGCCATCCTTACTTCGTGCTGCCGAGCAGGGTCTTGACGCGAGCAATCTCGCGACGGACCCGGCGGATGTCGTGGGTCTTCGGCAGCTGGCCGGTGACCTGCTGCATACGGACAGAGAACTGTTCCTTACGCAGGTCGATCAGGTGGGCCTTCAGTTCGTCAGCCGACTTTTCACGGAGAGTTTTGATATCCATCAGCGCACCGTACGGGTCACGAAAGTGGTGGTGACCGAGAGCTTGGCGGCGGCCAGGCGGAACGCCTCGCGAGCCACTTCCTCGGAAACACCCTCGATTTCATAGATCATGCGGCCGGGCTGGATCTGGGCCACCCAGTATTCCACGTTGCCCTTACCCGAACCCATTCGAACTTCGATGGGCTTCTTGGTGATGGGCTTGTCGGGGAACACGCGGATCCACATCTTGCCACCGCGCTTGACGTAGCGGCTGATCGAGCGGCGGGCCGCTTCGATCTGGCGCGCGGTCAGCTGACCGTGTGCGGTTGCCTTCAGGCCGTATTCGCCGAAGCTGACAGCGTTGGCGCTCCAGCTCAGGCCTTCGTTACGGCCCTTGTGTACCTTGCGGTACTTGGTTCGCTTGGGTTGCAACATTGTCGTTACCTCGCTTCACGGGCCGGGCGCTGACGGTCACCACGGTCGCCGCGATCGTGACGATCGTTGCGCGACGGGGTGTCGTCCTGCTTTTCCTGGCCAACCTGGGAGAAGTCGAAGACCTCGCCCTTGTAGATCCAGACCTTGATGCCGATGATGCCGTAGGTCGTCTTGGCTTCAGCGAAGCCATAGTCGATGTCGGCACGCAGGGTGTGCAGCGGCACACGGCCTTCACGGTACCACTCCGAACGGGCGATTTCTGCACCGTTGAGGCGGCCACCCACGTTGACCTTGATGCCCAGGGCACCCAGGCGCATCGCGTTGCCGACCGAGCGCTTCATCGCGCGGCGGAACATGATGCGACGCTCAAGCTGCTGAGCGATCGATTCGGCAACCAGCTGTGCGTCCAGCTCCGGCTTGCGCACTTCGGTGACGTTGATGTGCGCCGGGACGCCCATCATCTCGCTCACTTCCTTGCGCAGCTTCTCGATGTCCTCACCGCGCTTGCCGATCACCACGCCCGGACGGGCAGTGTGGATCGTCACGCGAGCGGTCTTGGCCGGACGCTCGATCAGGATCTTGCTGATGCCGGCCTGAGCCAGCTTCTTGCGCAGCATTTCACGAACTTTCAGGTCGGCTGCCAGGTAACCAGCGAACTCGGCCTTGTTGGCGTACCACTTGGAGTTCCAGTCCTTGGAAATACCGAGACGGATACCAATCGGATGAACTTTATGACCCATGGTCTTTTCCTTATCCGCTTACTTGCCGGCGCCCACAACCACAGTGATGTGGCTGGTGCGCTTGAGGATGCGGGTGCCGCGGCCTTTCGCCCGCGCCATGAAACGCTTCAGGGTCGGACCTTCATCAACCATGATGGTCTGAACCTTCAGCTCGTCGACGTCGGCGCCCTGGTTGTTCTCGGCGTTGGCAATTGCCGACTCCACCACCTTCTTGATCAGGTGGGCAGCCTTCTTGTCCGAGAACTTCAGCAGGTTGACCGCACGCTCGGCCGGCAGACCGCGCACCTGGTCAGCGACCAGACGAGCCTTCTGCGGGGAGATGCGCGCAGTGCGCAGGATGGCTTTCGCTTCCATTGTCATCTCTCCTTACTTGCCCGACTTCTTGTCACCACCGTGACCCTTGAAGGTCCGGGTGATGGCAAATTCGCCGAGCTTGTGGCCGACCATGTTCTCGTTGACGAGAACCGGGATGTGGTTCTTGCCGTTATGCACGGCAATGGTGATGCCTACCATGTCAGGCAGGATCATCGAACGGCGCGACCAGGTCTTGATCGGCTTCTTGCTGCCCGCAGCGGCCTCCACCTTCTTGACGAGGTGGTGATCGACGAACGGGCCCTTCTTGAGTGAACGTGCCATGGTCGATTAGCCCCTACGATCGCGGACGATGAACTGCTGAGTGCGCTTGTTATGGCGCGTCTTGTAACCCTTGGTCGGGACACCCCACGGGGTGACCGGGTGCGGGTTACCCTGGCCGGCCTTCGCCTCACCACCACCGTGCGGGTGGTCAACCGGGTTCATGGCAGCACCACGAACGGTCGGGCGGACGCCGCGCCAGCGCTTGGCACCGGCCTTGCCCAGCTTTTCCAGGCTGTGCTCGTCGTTGCCGACTTCGCCGATGGTGGCGCAGCACTCGACCGGAACCTTACGCATTTCACCCGAGCGCAGGCGCAGGGTGGCGTAGATGCCTTCACGGGCCACCAGCTGCACGGCCGCACCCGCGGCGCGAGCGATCTGAGCGCCCTTGCCGGGCTTCAGCTCGATGCAGTGGATGGTGGTACCGACCGGGATGTTGCGCAGCGGCAGGGTGTTGCCAGCCTTGATCGGGGCGTCCGAACCAGCGATCACCTGATCACCAGCCTTCAGGCCCTTCGGGGCAATGATGTAGCGACGCTCACCGTCGACGTAGCACAGCAGGGCGATGTGGGCGGTGCGGTTCGGATCGTATTCGATGCGTTCCACGCGCGCCGGGATGCCCAGCTTGTTGCGCTTGAAGTCGATGATGCGGTAGTGCTGCTTGGCACCACCACCGACGTGACGAACGGTGATGCGGCCGTGGTGGTTGCGACCACCCGAGCGGCTCTGCGACTCGACCAGTGCGGCGTGCGGAGCACCCTTGTGCAGGTCGGGCGTAACCACGCGCACGGCCGAACGGCGGCCGGGGGAAGTGGGCTTGAATTTCATCAATGGCATGGGATGTACCTCAGGCCTTGGCCGTTACATCGATCGACTGGCCGTCGGCCAGGCGAACGTACGCCTTGCGCCAATCGCCGCGGCGGCCAGCACGGTTACGGAAGGACTTGTTCTTGCCCTTGACGTTGACCACGTTGACGGCTTCGACCTTGACGTCGAACAGCTGCTCAACCGCGGCCTTTACATCGGCCTTGGTGGCTTCGTTCGAAACTTCGAAGACATACTGGTTGGAGAGTTCCTGCAGGCGCGCGGTCTTTTCGGAGACACGCGGGGCACGCAGCACGCTGAAGATTTTTTCGTTGCTGTTCATGCCAGCCACTCCTCGACCTTCTTGACCGCGTCAGCGGTGATGACGACCGTGTCGGCACCGACCAGCGAGACCGGATCCAGACCCTGCACGTCACGCACCTGCACGTACGGCAGATTGCGGGCGGACAGGTACAGGTGCTCGGAGGCTTCTTCAGTGACGATCAGCGGGCGCTTGCCCACTTCCAGGCCGGCCAGCTTGGCGATCAGACCCTTGGTGTTGGTCACTTCGACGTCGAAGTACTCCACGATGGTCAGACGGCCCTGGCGGTTCAGCTCGGACAGGATCGCGCACATGGCGGCACGGTACTGCTTACGATTGACCTTCTGCTCGAAGCTGCGCGGCTTGGCCGCGAAGGTGACACCACCGCCGACGAAGATCGGAGCCGTCAGTGCGCCATGACGCGCGCCGCCGCCCTTCTGCTTCTTCGACTTCTTGGTGGTACCAGCCACTTCAGAACGAGTCTTCTGTGCCTTGGTGCCGGCGCGACCGGCGTTGCGGTAAGCAACGACGACCTGGTGAACCAGATCTTCGCTGAAATCGCGACCGAACACGGCTTCGGAGACCGAGACCTTGTTGTTGCTACCCGTGATAACGAGTTCCATCGTCATCTCTCCTTATGCCTTGCTCGCCGGACGGACGATCACGTCGCCACCCGCCGCGCCCGGAACGGCGCCGCGAACCGCGATCAGACCGCGCTCGACGTCGACCTTGACCACTTCCAGGTTCTGGGTGCTCTGCTGCACCGCGCCCATGTGGCCCGACATCTTCTTGCCCGGGAAAACACGACCCGGGGTCTGGCGCTGACCCAGCGAACCCGGCGCGCGATGCGACAGCGAGTTACCGTGGGTTGCATCGCCCATACGGAAGTTGTGGCGCTTGATGGTGCCCTGGAAGCCCTTACCCTTGGTGACACCCTGGACGTCGACGATCTGGCCGACTTCGAAGATGTCCGCCTTGACTTCGCCGCCAACGGCGAAATCGCCGAGCTGCGCGTCTTCAACGCGGAATTCCCACAGGCCACGACCCGCTTCCACCTTCGCCTTGGCGAAGTGGCCGGCTTCCGGCTTGTTGACCAGGGCGGCACGACGTGCGCCAACGGTCACCTGCACGGCGCTGTAGCCGTCGGTTTCGACGGTCTTGATCTGCGCGATGCGGTTCGGGCTTGCTTCGATCAGGGTCACCGGGATGGAACGGCCATCTTCGGTGAACACGCGGCTCATGCCGGCCTTGCGGCCCACGAAGCCCAACGAATACTTCTTCGTCATGGTCGTAGTCCTCAGGTCAGCTTGATCTGAACGTCGACGCCGGCAGCCAGTTCGAGCTTCATCAGCGCGTCCACGGTCTTGTCATTCGGGTCAACGATATCGAGCACGCGCTTGTGCGTGCGGGTCTCGTACTGGTCGCGCGCGTCCTTGTCGACGTGCGGGGAGACGAGGATGGTGTAACGCTCGATCTTGGTCGGCAGCGGGATCGGGCCACGCACTTGCGCGCCGGTCCGCTTTGCCGTTTCAACGATCTCGCTGGCCGAACGGTCGATCAGACGATGATCGAACGCTTTCAGCCGGATCCGGATCTTTTGGTCCGCCATGGCGGTAGGTTCCTTCGTTAAAAGAGCGACAGACAAAGCCTCTGGGTTGCTTTGCCCCATGAAATTCCTGAATGCGGACGGCCCACACTCCTGCAGGCCGACAAGGTCAATCCGTAGACCTCAAAAACGTAGGCAGACCCGTTGCCAGGCCTGCCCAGACGAAGAAGCATAATGGCACACAAGGCAGCTGTCAACAGCTTCCTGTTGACGCCGCCTGAATGGCATTGACCCTTCCTGGTCCGGGGAACACAAGGCACATCCTGTGCCTGCTTTCCCATTTTGATACGCCCCGATGCCCTACCCAGGCAACATCGGGGCGCAGAGTCTAGCAGATTACTCGATGATCTTCGAGACCACGCCGGCGCCGACGGTACGGCCGCCTTCGCGGATGGCGAAGCGCAGGCCTTCGTCCATTGCCACCGGGTTGATCAGGGTGACGACCATCTTGACGTTGTCACCC
>NZ_CAJYVQ010000001.1 GCF_913778665.1 uncultured Stenotrophomonas sp. | reverse complement strand
TTCGAGTGCAGGTCTATGCCACAGAATTTCATCACGGCCTCCTCACAGCAAAAGACAATGTTCGCACTTTGAATTTTGCGCCTACTCGGGAGTGAGGAGGCCGGCTAGATGATTCTCAGATTTATTTGTGTTGCAGCGTCACTGGGGTAAGAATAAATCTGTCCCCTTATCGCTCAATCAAGAGAGCACAACCCGGCTAGTGGCACTACCTGCAAGTTCCGTCAGAAATGTAAACTGGGGGCGGGAGCCTCAGCCAAAGTGGCAACTGCAGGCAGTGTAAAGTGGAAGTCGTCAGTGTCGCCCGCTTCGCTCACTGGGACGGGCTAAAGCCCGCTCTTTAACTAAACGTTGAAAAATAGTAGAGGCAAAATGCAAGAACTTGATCATGCTCTTGAAGCAGTAAAAGACGAAGGCTCGTTCTTGGCTTTCGTCAAAGCGCTGGTTGCTGATCGTGAGCAGCACGAGGGAAAAACAATAGACGAAGTTGGTTTCGTAGAGGACTGGGCGAATAACAGTATATCAAGCTTTCTTGAGTCTGCAGTTTCATGGGCAGAAGATTCAAATTTTGGCGTCAATCAAGAATCAGAGCTAGCCAAAAACAAATGGAAGCAATTCGCTGTTTTTCTTTATTGCGGAAAAATATACGAGTAACTAGTTTTTCTAAGTTTATACTGCAATTAATTTTTATTACGCTATCTGGTTTGATAAATAAATAAAAGTCAAAAATGCTTTAACGGATCGCTCGGAAAGGGGGCAGATTTATTTATGGCACAGTGCTGTTGGTCTAAAATAAATCTGTCCCCTTATCGTCTTTTAACCAAGCGTTAGGCATTCATAATGGAAAAATCACCATTCCGGAAGTGTGGATCGAGATCCCGGACGGCCAGTCCATGTGCGCACTTATCAACGGTGAGTGGGGATGGTTGATGTACCTAAGGTATAGCGGGGACGCGGGCTTTAGCTCACGCAGCACTAATTATAAAGGGCCGACAGAATCAACTATTGAATATCGGCTTAATAATGGTCAGCACGACGAATACCCAGCATCGTGGGCCTACCCTGTTGATGTAATTGAGCACGCACTGCATTTTTTTCAAGCACAGCAAACGCCACCTGCGTTTATTCATTGGCACAATGATTCAGAAGATGGCGTTGAATTGGAGTACAAAAAAGCTAACAGCCAACTATAACTATATAGCTTGATAAGTGGTTCAAATCGTTCGCTTCGCTTTCTGGGACTGGCTAAAGCCTGCCCCTTAACCAAACGTTAGGTGAAATGATAAATGACCGTCGGATACGAACTCGTAAATTTCACTCGTCGTGAGGTGCTCACATTCACGCACATACCGGCGTCCACGAAATTAGAGCTTGCAGGCAATGCTGCAGCAGCAGCGATGAGCACCTGGTACATGCTGGAATGTGCAGGCGACCAGATGGCATTTGTGTCGGACACTTATGGAGAGTGGCCATTTCCCGGCGGAAGCTCGTCTGATGTTGCGTCCTATGTGGACGTTACCGATCGAGTAGTAGCTGAGTTGGTCGGTGCCGGTATTCTCAAAGATCTTGGGCGGAAGCACTACTCCGATGACCTGACCGAATATACGAGAGTCTTAAAGAATGTCTGGTTACAGAGCTAACACCCCATCTAACAATTCGTCCAGGTCCGTTTATCGAATAACTCCAACGAAGTCATGCCAAACATGTTTGACTCAGCCGACATAAAAGAAGCCCACAAGTATTCCATTCGGCACCGCGGCGAGCTCAAAGATAGCGAGACCTGCGGCTGCTTTTATTGCCTTGATATTTTTGACTACAAAAACATCGAAGACTGGATCGATGATGGAGATACTGCTTTATGCCCCAGTTGCGGAATTGATTCGGTAATTGGTCTGTTTCTGGGTTTCAGATTAACCGCGAATTTCTTTCTGCCATGAAGAAACATTGGTTCTAGCTATGGCGCAAAGCATAACAATTGGTATATGGACTCTCCCCACAAGTAGTGAGCAAAGCTTTGCTTTTTGCACCTGTCGTCAGCGCGGTTGCATTCGTATATCCGGCCTGTTTTGGGCTATTGCGCCTTGGCCATTCTGTAGTTCGCGCAGCGGGGGCCAAGCGTTCAATCGATCCCTGGGATCATCATTGTTATCGGCCTTGCTCCGCTGCAGGACTCGCCTGTTCCGACAGTGCTGCTGCTCACCACAACCACTGGAAAAGGGCACAGATTTATGGCGCAGCGCCACTGGTCTAAAAATAAATCTGTCCTTATTTCAATCTTTCCCCTTATTTCGAGATGATCGCTAAATGAAAAACCGCGGCCTACCCGCGGTTTTTCCGTTTCAGATGATGCAAATTTTTTTCAATACGCCCGCATTGGCGCTGCGTAATGTGCCTCACTCGATCAGCAGTGAGGTAGGTGTGATGAAAAGTCTGTATCTGTCCATGGCGGCGTTCGCGCTGGCTGCTTCCATTTCACCCGGGCCGGTCAATCTGGTGTCGCTGAGCACGGGGGCTCGCCATGGCCTGCCGGTGGCCATGCGGCATGTCGCCGGGGCGACGCTGGGCTTTACGTTGCTGCTGGTTCTGATTGGCCTTGGGCTGCATCAGTTGCTGGTGCTGTTGCCCTGGCTGACGACGGCGATCCAGTGGGCTGGCGTGGCCTTTCTGCTGTATCTGGCCTGGCGGTTGGCGGTCGATAACGGCGCGTTGCACAGCGCTGAAGGCGGGCCAGTTGCGTCCTTTGCTGGCGGTGCGCTGATGCAGTGGCTTAACCCCAAGGCGTGGCTGGCAGCGATTGCCGGCACGGGTGCTTTTGCCGCCGATGGCGATGCGGGGCGGGTATGGCTGTTCGCGGCGATCTATTGCGTGGTCTGTTATTTGTCGCTGGCTTGCTGGGCTATTGCCGGGACTTGTTTGCAGCCGTACCTGCAGGCGCCGCAGCGGGTGCGGGTTTTCAATCGGGTGTTGGCGGGGTTGTTGGTGGCCAGTGCGGGGTATCTGGTATTGGCGTAAGCCGTTAGAACCTGGTCACGATCTTTATGCTCATGCAGAGGCAACTACAAGACAGAAGCTGACTTTCAGCGACCTCGTGGGAGCGGCTTTAGCCGCGAGTTCTTGCGATGCGAGAGCTGGGCATGCCAGCGTTTTCGCGTTGTTCATACGTTCGGTTCCGCTCTGTCGAGCGGGTTTCTTTTGGCATCGCCCCAAAAGAAACCAAAAGGTCTAGCCCCGACATACGGCCCCAGTTCGCTGGGGTTCCCTCGCTCCATCATTGTTCCGAGGGTCCGCCGCGAAGGGCCATCCTTGGCCCATCGCGGCTCTCGCGACATCCATGTCGCTCAACCCTCTCCACAACGACTCCGCTCGGCCTCCTGAAGGGGCGATTTGGTGTCACCTGCTAATTGTGTGGCATGAGGAGTACCAAAAAGGCAAAGCGGCCGACCTGCCACTTCCACCACTTATAGCTGTAAAAATCGGCGAGCCTGGGTTGAAAGATTATGAGCAGCTTCTTGGAGCGCCACAGAACCGTAGCCCGTGGTTGAGCGTAGCGATACCCGTGGGCATCTTCGCGGGTGATTCTTGGGTATCGCTGCGCTCAACGCCAGGCTACGGTTGCTTGTCACTAGCCGCGATACTGGCCGGGCGTGGCGGCGAGGAGTTGTTTGAAGGTGCGCTGGAAGTGCGCCTGGTCGGCGAAGCCGGCTTCCTGGGCGACTTCGGCCAGGGCCGCGCCGCTTTTCAGGCGGGCGTGGGCGAACTGGATGCGGCGGTTGAGCAGGTAGGCGTGGGGCGTCAGGCCGTAGCGCTGCTTGAAGCCGCGAATCAATTGAGATGACGACAGCTGCGCCGCTTCGCACAGGGTATCGAGGCGCAACGGCTCGCCGCAGTGCTGCTCGATCAGCTCGGCGGCCAGTTCCAGGCGCGGGTTCAGGCTGTCGTCACGCTCGCCCTCGAGCACCAGCCGCTGCAGCGCCAGGCCGAAGAATGCCTCGGCCTCGGCGCGCTTGTCGGCGATGCTGGCCGATGGATCGAGCAGGCTGCGCCGCAATGCCAGCAGGCCCTGATACAGCTCGGCATCGTCGCTGGCGATGGAGGCGAAGCGCTGGAACGCGGGTACGTCGGTAAAGCCCTGGGCATGCTGCAACTCGCCCAGCCAGTGCGGGTCGACGTAGCACATCAGGTACGACCAGGGCTCGCCGTCAATGGGGTTGCAGGCGTGCACGTCGCTGGGGTTCATCAGCACCACCGTGCCCTGGCTCACCTGGCGATCCACCTCGCGGTTGCTGAAGGTGCTTTGGCCGCTGGTGATCGCGCCGATGGAAAAGAACGCGTGGCTGTGCCGTCCGTAGCAGACCTGGCGGCCATCCTCGATGGAGCGCAGCTCGATAAAGGGCAGGGCGGCGTCGCGCCAGAAGTGGGGGCAAGCGGGGCGAGCGTCCATGCAGTCTCCGTTCAGCGCGGGTAGAGCGGCGGCAGCTGACCACCGTCCTGGCCGTTGTCCTGGTTTTTTTCCGCCGCCGGCAGTTCGCCGATGGCCTGCCACAGCTGCTTGCCTTGCCAATGCTGGCCGGCTTCGCTGTACAGCGCGCCGTTGAGACCGTCCAGCGCTTCGGACAGCGGCGCGAAGCGAGCGGCCATGTCGGCCAGGGTTTCCGGTTGCTGGCGTGCCCAGGCGTCGAGGGCCTGGCGGGTGGCCTGGCTGTCGTTGGCCAGGCAGGCGCGCTTGAGGTCGTCGAGCAGGGTGCGCGGGCTGGGGCCGACTTGGGCGCTGCGTTGCACGGCCGGCTGGCTGCGCGCGTGCCACCAGAGGCCGAAGCCGAGCAGGGTGGTCAGCGCCAACAGCATGGTGCTCAGCTGCCAGGGCCACAGCAATACGTCGCTGGCGGCGCCCTCGCGCGGGCGGGTTTCCACCGGCTGCTCGACGCTCAGTGCCGGGTCGGCGGCCACTTTCAGGGTGCGCGCCGGCAAACTGCTGTGCTCCAGGCGATCCTCGTGGGTGTTCCACCACACCACGTCCACCGCCGGCAGCTCCAGAGTGCCGGCATTGCTGGCGACCAGCGCCTCGCGCTCTTCACGGCTGCCGATAACGCCGCGCTCGCTGCTCTCGTTGGTCAGCTGCGGCTGATCAGGGTAACGGCGCAGGCCTTCCATCTCGGTTGCCGGCAATGGCGGCAGCTGGGCGCTGGACAGCCCGTCGGCCTTGAGCATCAGGCTGCGCGTCAGCGAATCACCGACCTTGATTTCGCCCGGCTCTGGGCTCCAGGCCTCGGCCAGGCTCAGGGCACGGGCCGGCAGCCAGGGCGCATCGGCCGGGTAGTCGGCCGGCTTGGCCTTCACGGTAAGCGGAATCTCCGGTGAGCGCACCCGGGTGACCTTACCCGGGCGCGGGCCGAACGGCGTGTAGCCGTTGCGGCTGCTGCGGTCGGCAAGGGTAGCGCTGAACACCTGGCTGGGGATGGCCAGCTGGCCGCTTTTCTGCGGGAAGATGGCGTAGCGCAGCTCGATCACGCCGTGGCGCACGCCGCCGATGTCCTGCTCGTAGGTGCGCGGCTCGCCGAGGGATTCGACCCGCGCATCGGGGATTTCCAGCTGTGTGAGGCTGCTGTCGTCGTACAGCGACACCGAGTGGTAGATGCGCAGGGTCAGTACGCTCTGCGCCTGCACGTAGACGCTCTCGTGATCCAGGCTGGCGTCGATGAATATCGGCGCCATCTGCTCGTCGCTGTTCTGGCTGGTGGCCTCTACCACATGCAGGCTGACCGGCTGGCTCTGGGCGTCGCCCAGGCGCAGCGGCGGAATCACCACGAAGCCGCTGTGGCGCGGTTTGAGGGTGACGATCCAGCGGGTGCTGGCGCGCGCCTTGCCTTCCAGGCTGGTCAGGCGGTTGACCTGGCGGGTGCCGAGCACGTCGAACAGCTCGTTGAGCGGGGTCAGGTCGGGTTTGCCGAATTCGGTGGCGTCCGTCGATTCGAGGGTCAGGTCGAGGCTTTCGCCCAGGTTCAGCCGGCTGCGGTCGACGCTGGCGGTAAACTCCTGCGCGCTGGCCTGCCATGCCAGCAAACAGAAGAGCAGGGTGCAGAGCAGGCGGGTCATCGGGCTTGTTCCTGACGCTGTTGCTGTTCGTACCAGAATTTGCGGCGCAGCAATTCGCCCGGGTCATCGGGAATTTGCCGCAGCCATTGTTCCAGAGCCTGGCGCCGCTCGCCATCGAGCGGCGTATCGGCTTCGGGGGCTGCTTTTTCAGACGGCGCGTTCTGCGTCGGCTCGGCCTTGTCTGCAGGTGCACCTTCGCCGGTCGGGTTCGGCTGCGGCTGTTCCTGGGCAGGCGGCCGCTGCTCCTGGGCGGTCGCTGGCTGACCCTGGCCTCTCTGCTCGTCTTCGCTGGCGGCCGAGGATTGGCCGGGCGGTTGCTGCTCATCCGGCTTGTCGTCGGGCTGCGGGTCTTCGCCTTCGTCCGGTTGCTCGGCCTGCTTTTGGCGCTGACGCAGCAGTTCCTCGACCAGGGCCTTGTTCTTCGCGGCCTGCTGCAACTGCGGATCGATTTCCAGGGCGCGGTCGTAGGCGTCGATGGCCGCTTCCAGCTCGTTGCTGCGCGCCAGGGCGTTACCGCGGTTGTAGAGCGACGGTGCGCTGTCGTCCTTGGCGAACTGTTCGGCGGCCGCTGCGTAATCGCCGGCCTGGTAGAGTGCCATGCCGCGCCAGTGCGGGTCCTCGAAGCGCTCGGCAGCTTCCTTGGGGCGGCCGGCGTCGAGCAGACGCTGGCCCTGCTGGTCGGCGCGCAGCCAGAGGTCGTCGAAGCTCATCGCCATGCCGGTTTGCGGAGTGCCGAGCAACAGCAGCGGCAGGCACAGCAGCCAACCGCGGCGGCCGGCGCAGGCGGCCAGCAGCAACAGCGGCAATAGCAGCCAGTAACCCTGGTCGGCCCAGCTGCGCAGTTGGGTCTTGTGGCCGTTGTCGCGCAGCGCCTTGGGACCGTCGAGCAGTCCCAGGCTGCGCAGGTCGCGGTCATCGAGGCTGATGCTGCGGTACTGGGCGCCGGTATCCCTGGCGAACTGCCGCAAACCACTGACATCCAGGCGCGGTATGAGGATGGCGCCTCGCTCGTCCTTCATGAAGGTGCCGTCTTCCTGCATGATCGGCGCGCCCTCGCTGCTGCCCACGCCGAGAATGCGTAGATTTTTGCCGCGGTTGCCGAGCAGTTTGGCGATGGCGCTGAACTCGCCTTCGTCCAGGCCGCTGGTGATCAGCAGCAGGCGGCCCTGGCCCTGTGCGCCGTTCTTGAGCAGCTCTAGCGCCCTTGCCACCGCCAGGTCGGCGCGCTTGCCGGGCTCGGGCATGATCGACGGTTTGAGGGCTTCGAGCAGGTTGCGGCTGGTGCCTAGGTCATCGGACAGCGGCACCAGGGTGTGGGCGCTGCCGGCGTATACCACGATGGCGGTCTGCGCGTCACCGCGCGCCTTCAGCAGGTCGAGCAACTTGCGACGGGCCTGGGCCAGGCGGTTGGGCGAGGCGTCGCCGGCGAGCATCTGCGGGGTCAGCTCGAGCATCACCACCAGCGGGTCGGCCGGCTTGGCATCGTTCTGTTCGATGCGCTGCCAACTCGGGCCGACCAGCGCCAGGGTGGTCAGCAGCCAGGCCAGTACCAGAATGATCAGCGGCAGGCGGCTGCGCCGGCCGCGGCCGCCGCGCAGCAGGGCAGCGTGAAAGGCCGCCGGCAGCAGGGCCTGCCAGCGGCCGCTGCGGGTTTCCCGGTGCGCCAGCAACCACAGCAGCCAGGCCAGCACGGGCAACGCCAGCAGCCACCAGGGGCGCAGCAGGTGGGGCAGATAGTCGCTCATGGTGTCTTGCGCCCCACACGTTGTGCGGCGCTCAAGGCCTGCTGGCGCAGTTGAGGCCACAGGCAGCGGAACACCAGCAGCAGGCTCAGCAGCAACGCGGCGGCCAGCGGCCAGGCGTACAGCGCCTGGGCCGGGCGCGCCAGTGTCGGTTGCTGGGCCACCGGCTCCAGGCGGTCGAGGGTCGCTTCGATGTGCTGCAGCTCGCGCTGATCACGGGCGCGGAAGTATTCACCGCCGGTCAGTTCAGCGATGGCGCGCAGGCTCGGCTCGTCCAGGTCCAGGCTCGGGTTCATGCCGAAGGCAGCGAAGTTGCCACCCTGCTGCGGGTCGGAGCCGATGCCGATTGGGTAGATGGTCACGCCTTCCTCGGCGGCCAGGCGGGCGGCGGTCATCGGTTCGATCTGCCCGCCATTGTTGGCGCCGTCGGTGATCAGCACCAGTACGCGGCTGTCGGCGGGGCGCTGACGCAGGCGTTTGACCGCCAGGCCGATGGCGTCGCCGAGGGCGGTGTTCTGCCCGGCGATGCCGATCACCGCTTCGTCGAGCCAGGTGCGCACGGTCTGCCGGTCGAAGGTCAGCGGCGCCTGCAGGTACGCCTGGCTGCCGAACAGGATCAGCCCGACGCGGTCGCCGGTGCGGCCGTCGATGAACTCGCCGATCAGCTGCTTGACCAGCGTCAGACGGCTGACGTCCTCTTCGCCCAGGCGCATGTCGGCGTAATCCATGGAGCCGGAAACGTCCACGGCGATCAGCAGGTCGCGGCCACTGGCCGGCAGTGGCAGGGGCTCGCCGACCCATTCCGGACGGGCCGCAGCGATCAGCAGGAGCAACCAGAGCAGGGCGAAGTGCACCTGTTTCTTCCAGGGCGGCAGCTGCAGGCGGGCGCGGCGCCCGGAGAGATTTTCCAGTTCGCCGAGAAAACTCACCTTCAGCGCCGCTTCGCCGCTGTCGGCGGCCGGCAGCCACAGGCGCAGCAGCCAGGGCAGCGGCGCGAGCAGAAAGATCCACGGCCAGGCGAACTCAAACATGCTTGCGGATCCAGGTGGCGACCGCCTGGTGCAGGCCCTCGATGGCCTTGTCATCCAGGGTGCAATGCGGCTTGTAGGTGCCCTCGACGAGGATCATCCAGCGCGTCAGGCCGGCGGCCGGGCAGCGGTTATCGAGAAACGCCAGCCAGGCGCGGCTGCTCAGGGTATGGCTGTGGCTGTCCGGGTAACGCTCTCGGCACAGGCGCTTGAGCAGCCCGTTTAGCTGCTGCAGCCAGGGGCCGGCCGGGGCGCCGTCATAGGGTTTGCTCAGGCGTTGCAGCTCCTGCAGGGCTGCCTCACGCATCGGATCCAAAGGCTGTTCGACAGCTTGCTTGCGGCGTGGCCGTGGCAACCGCGGCACCAGGCGCCAGGCGCCCCACAGCAGCACCGGGAGCAGGGCGGCGAGCAGCCACCAGCCGGGCGCCGGTGGCCACCAGTTGATGGCGGCCGGGGCGATTAGCGGTTCGAGCTGGTCCAGCGGGTTCATGCGGACCTGCCGGGGCGCAGGTTGTTGAGGTGCTCGTGCAACTGCTCGACCAACTCCTGGCCGGTGGACAGCGACAGCAGCGGCACGCCGAGCTTGTTGGCCAGGCGCTGCCAGCGGGCGCGGCGCGCCTGGGCCTGGTCGCGGTAGCTTTGTTGCAGGTTGGCGTCTTCGGTATCCACATCCAGCTGGGCGTCGCCTTCGCCGAAGCGCAGCAGGCCGGAGGCGGGCAGGGCGTGGTCGAGCGGGTCGGAAACTGGTAGCAGCAATAGGTCGGTGTGGCGGGCCAAGAGCATCAGCTGCTGTTCGCTGCTGTCGCCCAGGGTGCGTTCGTCGCAGAGGATCACCACCAGGCTCCCGGGGCGTAGCACTTCCCGGGCTCGGCGCAGGGCCTGGCCGAAGCTGTCGCGCACCAGCGGCGTGTCGGCGGACAGCGCCTGGTTGGCGCGTGCCAGGCGGCTGAGCAGTTGCAGCAGGCTTTGCTTGCTGCGCCGCGGTTTGATTTCGTGGTGGTCCTGGCCGCCGAAGACCAGCCCGCCGATGCGGTCGTTGTGGCCCAGAGCGGCCCAGCCGATCAGCCCGGCCGCGCGGGCGGCGAGCACCGACTTGAACATCAGGCCCGAGCCGAAGAACAGCTGGCGGCTCTGCTCGACTAGCAGGTAGATGGGGCGCTCGCGTTCCTCGTGAAACAGCTTGGTGTGCGGCTCCTGGGTGCGTGCCGTGACGCGCCAGTCGATGGTGCGCACGTCGTCGCCCGGCTGGTAGACGCGCACCTGGTCGAAGTCGACACCGCGGCCACGCAGCTTGGAGTGGTGCAGGCCGATCAGCGGGCTGCGACGGCCCGGTGTGGAGAACAGCTGCACCTCGCGCACCCGGTGGCGCATGTCGATCAGTTGCTTGAGATCGGTACGGATGCCCGCCTGCAGCTCAGGGTTATCCGCATGCGAAAGCATCAGGCTACCGCGACCACGTCGAGAATGCGCTGGACCACGCGGTCCTGGTCGATGCCCGAGGCCTCGGCTTCGAACGACAGGATGATGCGGTGGCGCAATACGTCGAACAGCACGGCCTGGATGTCCTCGGGGCTGACGAAGTCGCGGCCGGCCAGCCAGGCGTGGGCCCGCGCACAGCGGTCCAAGGCGATGGAGCCGCGCGGGCTGGAGCCGTGGGCGATCCATTCGGCCAGCTCGGCGTCGAACTTTCCGGGGGTGCGCGAGGCCATCACCAGTTGCACCAGGTATTCCTCCACCGCATCGGCCATATAGAGGCCGAGGATTTCCTTGCGGGCGGAGAAGATCGCCTGCTGGCTGAGGCGGTGATCGGGTTTGGTCTCGCCGTGCAGCGCTTCGCCGCGGGCCTGGGCGAGGATCTTGCGTTCCACGCTGGCGTCGGGGAAGCCGATCTTCACGTGCATCAGGAAGCGGTCGAGCTGGGCTTCGGGCAGCGGGTAGGTGCCTTCCTGTTCGATGGGGTTCTGGGTGGCCATTACCAGGAACAGCGGCGACAGGTCGTAGGTGCTGCGGCCCACCGATACCTGGCGCTCGGCCATGGCTTCGAGCAGTGCCGACTGCACCTTGGCTGGCGCGCGGTTGATCTCGTCGGCGAGTACCAGGTTATGGAAGATCGGCCCTTGCTGGAACACGAAACTGCCGGTTTCCGGGCGATAGATCTCGGTGCCGGTGATGTCGGCGGGCAGCAGGTCGGGGGTGAACTGGATGCGGTGGAATTCGGCTTCGATGCCTTCGGCCAGTTCCTTGATCGCCTTGGTCTTGGCCAGGCCGGGAGCGCCTTCGACCAGCATGTGGCCGTCGGCGAGCAGGGCGATCAGCAGGCGATCGATGAGCTTTTCCTGACCGAGGATCTGGCTGGCGAGAAAGTGGCGAAGAGCGAGCAGCGCGTCTCTGTGTTCCATGGGGCTGTCCAGATGCGAATCGCGAGCGACGAACCCCGCTCGTCAGGGCCGCCCATGATAATCGAAGGCAGGGGCGTAAGCCATGCGGGGCTGCCCGGCCTGTGACCGGGTTGCCAGCCGGCCAGCGCCGCGCGCGGCCGGCACTGCCTCAGACGATACGGAACTGGCCGGCACTGTGGTTGAGCGCCTCGACCTGGCGCGACAGGCCCTGGGTGTGTTCGTCCAGGCTCAGGCGCAGGGTCTTGGTCTTGCCGGTGTGCAGGTTGATGTCCTCGACCTTGGCGGCGATTTCCTCGGTGGTGCAGGAAATCTGCTCGATGGCCACCACCACCTGGCTCATCTCGGCGCTCAGGTGCTCCATGGAGCCGGTGATGCCGTCGATGGCCTGGGCCACTTCGCCGGAGCTGCGCTCGCCCTGGGTGGCGAGGTTCAGGCCGCTGGTCATCAGTTGGTCCATCTGCTGGGTCTGCTCGCGCAACTCGTTGACGATCACCGCGATATCGGTGGTGGCCGCCACCGTCTTCTGGGCCAGGGAACGCACTTCATCGGCGACCACCGAGAAGCCGCGGCCGGCCTCGCCAGCACGGGCTGCTTCGATGGCGGCGTTGAGCGCCAGCAGGTTGGTCTGGTCGGCCAGGCCGTTGATCACGTCGATGATGCTGGTGACCTTGGTGCTCGACTGGGTAAGGGCGCTGACCTGGGCGTGGGTGTCCTGGATCAGCTGCGAGAGGCGGCGCATGTTGTCGGCGCTGGCATTGATCACCGAAGCGCCGTCGCGCGCCGACTGGTAGGCGGCCTGGGTGGCGTTGCCGACATCGGTGGTGCGCTGGGCCATTTCATTGACCGTGGCGGAGATCTGCTGAGAGGCCGAGGCGGCCTGTTCGGTCTGCATCTCCACCTGGGTGCTGTTTTCCTCGAGGCGACGCATGGCGTCGTTGAGGTAGTGGTGTAACTGGTTGAGTTCCTTGTTGCCGTCCAGCACCTGGCGAATCACCCCGGCGATGCCCTGGGTCATCTGGTTCGAGGCGCTGCCGAGCTGGTTGAATTCGTCGCGGTGGTTTGCGCCGACGTCGATCCGCGCAGTCAGGTTGCCCGCCGCGACCTGGGCGAGCAGGCGGTTGACCCGGTCCAGCTGCGCCATCAGCAGGCGCGAGGCGCGGCCCAGGGTCAGTAGCATGAAGGCCGAGACCAGCACGAAGGTCAGGCCCATCATCCAGCGTGCGGTGCTGCGCGCCTGCTCGGCCTGTCGGGTGGCGCCCGTCAGCACGGTGTCCTGCAGGTGCTTGTTCTGCGCCTCGATGCTGGCCTCGATCTGCTGGCCCTGCTGCTGCAGCTGTTTCTCGCTGGCCACGATCTGCTGGATCAGCGTATCGGCTGCGGTGAAGTTGTCGGTGAAGGCGCTGGATGCTTTGCCCACCCGGCTTTCTTGCCATTCCAGATCGACGATCTGCGCCTGCAATTTGCCCAGTGCCGCACGCACGCCGTCGGCGTATTTGGCATCGAAGGTGGACAGGTAATCACGCTGGTTGCTCAGCGCCTCGGCAATCGATGCCTGGATCAGGCTGATGCTGACCCGCTCCAGCTCCTTGCCGCTTTCCGCCAGCTTGGCGCGCAGGCCGCTGAAGGGCGTCAGGCCCAGTGCGTGGGACTGCTTGAGCCAGTTCTGCTGCACGGCGATGTCCTGTTGCAAAAGCTCATCCAGGCGCCGGGAGCTGTCGAGCAGGGTGGCATCGTCGAGCAATTCTGCGCGCTGTACGTATTGGCGGGATAGATCGCCGAGCGCGGTCAGTGCGGTCTGGAACTCGGCTTCGCCATCGGGGGTGAGCTGGCGGCGTTCGGCGTTCAGCTTCAGCCACTGATTCATCAGCGTGGCTGAATCGCCTGCGTAGGCGGTGGCGCGTTCGCGGGCCTGCAGGGCGTTGTCGAGGGTCTGGCTGGCCCAGAACGAAGCCGCCGTCATCAGCGCCAGGCTGGACAGGGTGATAAGGATAAGAAGGCGAAACTTCTGTTTCCAGGAAAGGAACAGTGACATGGCGGGTGTCCAGGTTGGCTTTATTTTTATTGACGCCAGACTTTAGGCGTTGTGCCAGCACAGCGCAAGAGGGTTGTACGATGTCTGCTATGGGGCGGGCAGCGTGAACGAAAATGTCGCTGCACCGCAAGCGTGCACTGCCACCGCCTCGTTAAGCTCGTGCGGCGCCTGTGACCGGCGCGTCATTTGTACAACGGGTAGCGTTTGCAGGTAGCCGGTCTAAGGTTGAACTACGTACGGAAACAACAATCGCACCTACCAAGCCTACAGACGGAGTACAAGCATGGCGTTCTTCACCGCGGCCAGCAAAGCCGACTTCCAGCATCAACTGCAAGCGGCCCTGGCGCAGCACGTCAGCGAGCAGGACCTGCCACAAGTGGCCCTGTTCGCTGAACAGTTCTTTGGCATCATCGCACTCGAAGAACTGACGCAGCGGCGACTGTCCGACCTCGTTGGTTGCACCCTCTCGGCCTGGCGCCTGCTGGCCCAGTTCGACCCGAGCCAGCCGCAGGTCCGCGTCTTCAACCCCGATTATGAAAAGCACGGCTGGCAGAGCACTCACACCGGCATCGAGGTGCTGCATCCGGACATTCCGTTCCTGGTCGATTCCGTACGTATCGAACTCAAGCGCCGCGGCTACAGCATTCATACCCTGCAGAACAGCGTGCTCAGCGTGCGCCGCGATGCCCAGGGCGCGCTGCTCGAACTGCTGCCCAAGGGCAGCACGGGCGAGGGCGTCAGCCTCGAATCGCTGATGTTCCTGGAGATCAACCGCTGCGCCAGCAACGCCGAGATCAAGTCGCTGCAGAAGACCCTGCTCGAAGTGCTCGAGGAAGTGCGCCTGAGCGTCGCCGACTTCCAGCCGATGAAGGCTAAGGCCCAGGAACTGCTGGGCAAGCTCGGTGACGGCAGCTTCGGCCACGGCGCCATCGACCCGGCCGAAGTGGAAGAGATCAAAGTGTTTCTTTCCTGGTTGCAGGACAACCACTTCACCTTCCTTGGCTACGAAGAATTCACCGTTCACGACGCGGCCGACGGCGGCCACCTGCAGTACGACGAAAGCTCCCTATTGGGGCTGTCCAAACGCCTGCGCAGCGGCCTGAGCCAGGACGAGCTGCACATCGAACCCTACGCGCTGGCCTACCTGCGCGAGCCGACCCTGCTGTCGTTCGCCAAGGCCGCGCAGCCGAGCCGCGTGCATCGCCCGGCTTACCCTGATTTCGTCTCCATCCGCGAAATCGATGCCTCCGGCAAGGTGGTCAAGGAGTGCCGCTTCCTCGGCATCTACACTTCGACCGCCTACAGCGAGAGCGTGCGCGAGATTCCCTACATCCGCCGCAAGGTCGCCGAGGTCGAGAAACGCTCCGGCTTCATCTCCCAGGGCCACCTGAGCAAGGAGCTGGTCAAGGTTCTCGAAGTGCTGCCGCGCGACGACCTGTTCCAGACGCCGGTCGACGAGCTGGCCAGCACGGCGCTGTCGATCGTGCAGATTCAGGAGCGCAACAAGGTCCGCCTGTTCCTGCGCTTCGACCCCTACGGGCGTTTCGTCTATGCGCTGGCGTATGTGCCGCGCGATATCTATTCCACCGAAACCCGCCTGCGCATCCAGCAGGTGCTGGTCGATCGCCTGCAGGCCAGCGATTGCGAGTTCTGGACCTACTTCTCCGAATCCGTGCTGGCCCGCGTGCAGTTCATCCTGCGCGTGGATCCTAAGAACAAGCTGGACATCGACCCGCAGCAGCTCGAGCGCGAAGTCGTTCAGGCCTGCCGTTCCTGGACCGATGACTACGCCGCCCTGGCCGTGGAGAACTTCGGCGAAGCCAAGGGCACCCGCGTGCTCACCGACTTCCCGAAAAGCTTCCCGGCCGGCTACCGCGAGCGCTTCGCGCCGCACTCGGCGGTGGTCGACATGCAGCACCTGCGCAGCCTCTCCGAGGATCGCCCGCTGGTCATGAGCTTCTACCAGCCGCTGGTGCCCGGTGAGCGTCAGCTGCACTGCAAGCTGTACCACGCCGACACGCCGCTGGCGCTGTCCGACGTGCTGCCGGTGCTGGAGAACCTCGGCCTGCGCGTGCTGGGCGAGTTCCCGTATCGCCTGCAGCACCAGAGCGGCCGCGAGTTCTGGATTCACGATTTCGCCTTCACCTACGCCGAAGGTGTCAATCTCGATATCCAGCAGCTCAACGACACCCTGCAGGACGCCTTCGTGCATATCGTGCGCGGCGACGCCGAGAACGACTCCTTCAACCGTCTTGTGCTGACCGCCGGTCTGGCTTGGCGTGACGTGGCGCTGCTACGTGCCTATGCCCGCTACCTCAAGCAGATTCGTCTGGGCTTCGACCTGGGTTACATCGCCAACACGCTGCTCAACCATGCCGACATCGCCCGCGAGCTGGTGCGCCTGTTCCGCACACGCTTCTATCTGGCCCGCAAGCTCAGCGCCAATGACCTTAACGATAAGCAGCAGAAGCTCGAGCAGGCCATTCTCGGCGCTCTGGACAACGTCGCGGTGCTCAACGAAGACCGCATCCTGCGTCGCTATCTGGACCTGATCAAAGCCACCCTGCGCACCAACTTCTACCAGCCGGACGCCCTGGGCGAGGTGAAGAGTTACTTCAGCTTCAAGTTCAACCCCAGCGCGATTCCCGAGCTGCCACGGCCAGTGCCGAAGTTCGAGATATTCGTCTACTCGCCGCGCGTCGAGGGCGTGCACCTGCGCTTCGGCAACGTGGCCCGTGGTGGCCTGCGCTGGTCGGACCGTGAAGAGGACTTCCGTACCGAAGTGCTCGGCCTGGTCAAGGCCCAGCAGGTCAAGAACGCGGTGATCGTGCCGGTCGGCGCCAAGGGCGGTTTCGTGCCGCGTCGCCTGCCGCTGGGTGGCAGCCGTGACGAGATTCAGGCCGAGGCCATCGCCTGCTATCGCATCTTCATCAGCGGCCTGCTGGACATCACCGACAACCTGAAAGAAGGCGAAGTCGCGCCTCCTGCCAACGTGGTACGCCATGACGGCGATGATCCTTATCTGGTCGTCGCCGCCGACAAGGGCACCGCGACCTTCTCCGACATCGCCAACGGCTTGGCCATCGCGCACGGCTTCTGGATGGGCGATGCGTTCGCCTCCGGTGGCTCGGTCGGTTACGACCACAAGGGCATGGGCATCACCGCACGCGGTGCGTGGGAGTCGGTCAAGCGCCACTTCCGTGCGCTGGGCCGTGACAGCCAGACCCAGGACTTCACCGCGGTCGGCGTCGGCGACATGTCCGGCGACGTGTTCGGCAACGGCATGTTGCTGTCGCGCCATATCCGCCTGGTCGCTGCCTTCGATCACCGCCACATCTTCCTGGACCCGAACCCGGATGCGGCCACCACGTTCGTCGAACGTGAGCGACTGTTCACCGTGCCGCGTTCGAGCTGGGCGGACTACGACGCCAAGCTGATCAGCAAGGGCGGCGGCATCTATCCGCGCAGCCTGAAGTCGATCGAGATCACCCCGCAGGTGCGCGAAGCGCTGGGCCTGGACGACAGCGTCAAGGCGCTGTCGCCGAACGATCTGATGAGCGCGATCCTGAAGGCACCGGTCGACCTGCTGTGGAACGGCGGCATCGGTACCTACGTCAAGGCCGCCAGCGAGCAGCACAGCGATGTCGGCGACCGCGCCAACAACGCCCTGCGCGTGAACGGTGGCGAGCTGCGCTGCAAGGTGGTGGGCGAGGGTGGCAACCTGGGCATGACCCAGCTGGGCCGCATCGAAGCCGCCCAGGCTGGCGTGCTGCTCAACACCGACTTCATCGACAACTCGGCCGGCGTCGACACCTCCGACCACGAAGTCAACATCAAGATCCTGCTCAACGATGTGGTGCGGGCCAAGAAGCTGACCGTCGAACAGCGCAACAAGCTGCTGGCGTCGATGACCGACGAAGTGGCCGACCTGGTGCTCAACGACAACTACCGCCAGAACCAGGCCCTGAGCCTGATGGAGCGGATGGCGGTCAAGCGCCTGGGTTCCAAGCAGCACTTCATCCGCACCCTGGAACAGCAGGGCCTGCTGGACCGCCAGATCGAGTTCCTGCCGTCCGATGCCGAGCTGTCGCAGCGCAAGGCACGCGGCCAGGGCCTGACCCGTCCGGAACTGTCGGTGCTGCTGTCCTACTCCAAGCTGGTGGCGTTCGCCCAGCTGCTGGATTCGGACATCCCGGAAGATCCGTACCTGTCCAAGGAACTGCAGCGCTACTTCCCGACCCCGCTGCAGAAGAAGTACGCCGACGCGATGGAGCGTCACCGCCTGAAGCGCGAAATCATCGCCACGGCCGTGACCAACCAGACCATCAACCGCATGGGCGCCACCTTCCTGATGCGCATGCAGGAAGACACCGGCCGTTCCATCGCCGAGGTCGCCAAGGCCTACACCATCAGCCGCGAAACGCTGGATGCACGCGCGCTGTGGGCGCAGATCGATGCGCTCGACGGCAAGGTGCCGGAGTCGGTGCAGATCGACGCGCTGGAAGTGATCTGGAAGCTGCAGCGCTCGTTCGTGCGCTGGCTGCTGTCGCGCCCGGGCGCGATGCCGGGCATCACCGAAGCGGTCAACCGCTACCAGGGGCCGTTCAACGACATCCGCGTCGCCTCGGGCGTGCTGCCGGATTCGCAGCGTCCGACCTACGAAGCCCTGGTGGCCGAGTGGAAGGAAAAGGGCCTGCCGTCCGCGCTGGCTCAGCAGCTGGCCGAACTGCACTTCCTGGAGCCGGCGTTTGACATCATCGAACTGGCCCGCACCCGCAAGCTGAAGCCGGTGGACGTGTCCAAGGTCCACTTCCGCCTGGGCGATGCCCTGCAGCTGCCGTGGCTGTTCGAGCAGGTCGACGCGCTGGAGGTCAACGGTCGTTGGCACGCCGTGGCACGTGGCGTGCTGCGTGACGAACTGGCGGCCAACCATCGCAACCTGGCTGGCCAGGTGCTGGGCACCAAGGGCAGCAGCGCGGAGGCCAAGGTTGCAGCCTGGATGGGTCGTGACGACAACAGCCTGCGCTTCACCCTGGCAATGCTGGCCGAACTGGCCGAGCAGAAGACCCTGGACTACCCGACCGTTTCGGTTGCGGTGCAGCGCCTGGGCCAGCTGGCGGCGCATGGTGCGTAAGCGCATTCGCGCTGACGCCCCACGGTTTGCCCTGCAGACCGTGGGACCCATGCCAACCATGCTCCCGGACCCCCGCGCCGTTGGCGCGCCCCCCTGACTCAGGGGGGCTCCTGATCTGCAGACGTTGGAGAAACGGCCCCGCGCAAGCGGGGCCGTTCTGCATTGCACGCTAGTATCGGCCGCTGGCCGGCAACCGCATGAACCGCAACCAGATGCAGCTGCCGGCCAGCGGCCGGCACTACCGGGTATGCTCTTGCTGGCATACCCACCCGGATCCACCGATGAGCGACACCCCCCGCATCGCTTTCCTGGCCAGCACCACCGAAGCGGCGCAGATGGCCCGCGCGGCGATGGTTTCCCGCTATGGCGACCACGCGCCAGACCAGGCCGACGTGCTGTGCCCACTGGGCGGCGACGGCTTCATGCTGCAGACCCTGCACCGGCATGGGCACCTGGGCAAGCCGGTGTTCGGCATGAAGCTGGGCACGGTCGGTTTCCTGATGAACCAGTACCGCGGTGACGAAGACGTGCACGCCCGCATCGCCCGCGCCGAGCCGGCCCATCTGCGCCCGCTGGAAATGGTGGCGCTGACCGAGTCGGGCACCAGTACCGGCTCGCTGGCCTACAACGATGTTTCGCTGCTACGCCAGACCCGCCAGGCCGCGCATATCGGCATCGACCTCAACGGCCAGGAACGGGTGGCCGAGCTGATCGGCGATGGCGTGCTGGTGGCCACCCCGGCCGGCAGCACCGCCTACAACTATTCGGCGCACGGGCCCGTGCTGCCGCTGGGCTCGCATACCATCGCGCTGACGCCGCTGGCCCCGTACCGGCCGCGGCGCTGGCGCGGTGCCATCCTCAAGGCCGACACCGAAGTGCGCTTCCGCGTGCTCGACCCCTACAAGCGCCCGGTAAGCGTCACCGCCGATTCGCATGAGACCCGCGACGTGGTGGAAGTGACCATCCGCGAGTCGAAGGACCGCCGCGTTACCCTGCTGTTCGACCCGGAGCACAACCTGGAAGACAGGATCCTGAGCGAACAGTTCGTTTTTTGAGGACAATGGGCGGCCGGCCGTGCCGACCGCTTGAAGGACCCCCACCGATGGGCGACAACTCCCCCCGTTTGCTGACCGTCGCGGTGACCTCGCGCGCGCTGTTCGACCTAGAGGAAAGCCATGCGCTGTTCGAGAGTGATGGCGTGGCGGCGTATGCCGAATTCCAGCGCCAGCACGAGGACGACATCCTCGGCCCCGGCGTGGCCTTCCCGGTGGTGCGCAAGCTGCTGGCACTGAACCAGGGCGCCAGCCCGGAGAACCCGCGCGTCGAGGTGATCCTGCTGTCGCGCAATTCCGCCGACACCGGCCTGCGCATCTTCAATTCGATCCAGCATTACGGCCTTGGCATCATCCGCGCCACGTTCACTGCCGGCGAGCCGACCTGGCCGTATGTGAAGCCGTTCGGTACCGACCTGTTCCTTTCGGCCAACCCGGAGTCGGTGCGCAGCGCGCTGCGGCATGGCATCGCCGCGGCGACGATCCTGCCCAAGCCGCCCGGCGAGACCGCGGCAGCGGCGGCCGACCAGATTGATATTGGGCGCCCGGCCGGCCAGCTGCGCATCGCCTTCGACGGCGACGCGGTGATCTTCGGTGACGAGAGCGAGCGCATTTCGCGCGAGCAGGGCGTGGAAGCGTTTGGCCGCCACGAGCGCGAACGTGCCCGCGAACCGCTCAGTGGCGGTCCGTTCCGCGGCTTCCTGTCGGCCCTGCATACGCTGCAGGAAGTCTTCCCGGCCGGCGAAAGCGCGCCGATCCGCACCGCGCTGGTCACCGCGCGCTCGGCACCGGCGCACGAGCGGGTGATCCGCACCCTGCGTGAGTGGGGCGTGCGCCTGGACGAGGCGCTGTTCCTCGGTGGCCGCCACAAGGGCCCGTTCCTGCAGGCCTTTGGCGCGGACATCTTCTTCGACGATTCGCAGCACAACATCGACAGTGCGCGTGAACACGTGGCCGCCGGACACGTTCCGCACGGCGTGGCCAACGAGGGCTGAGCCCGGTAGCTGCCAAGGTTGGTTGGCATCGCGGTGCAGCCGCGCCCACCAGGGGGGGGCGTCTACCAGAGCGGAGCTACGGGCTGCCCGACATCCCCAGCTGCAGGTCCACCACCTTCCAGCGCAGCCCCTGCGGTTCAAGCACCACCTTCAGCGGCGGCTGGCCGGGACCGCGGTCGACGTCGATCACGAAGCGGTCCAGCGCTTCGAAATGATGCTCGGCATGCTTCAGCGGCCGCGCCGGCTCGGTCGGACCGAACGCATCGCCGCCCTGCAGTTCATTGCGGCCGCGCTTCCACAGCACGTGGCCCTGCAGCATTGCGCCGATCCCGGTCGGGGTCACCAGGGTGTCCACCGCCGCCCCGCCGAGCTGGTCGCCCAGGCCGTAGAGCAGGGCGCCGAGCGGGCTGGCGGCTACGTCCGTGCCGGCCTGGCGCACCAGATAGTCATTGAGCTGCGCGCGCAGGCTGCTGCGCACGCGCGGGAAATCGACGTAACGTTCCAACTGGGCGGTGTCGCGCTGTTCGATGGCCCTGGACAGGCCGTGCACGGTCACATAGGGACCGCCGAACCACCAGGCGGCCAAGGCCAGGACCACCAGCACCAGCAGTGCAATGCGCTTCTTCATGCCGCCCAGACTGCCGCAAGTGCTCGGCCCGGGGGTGAACGCCGGGTGATGCAGGTCAGAACTCCAGGTCCAGTGCCGCGCACAGGTAGTCGACAAACGGGCCGAGTGCGGCCAGGTCCTTGCCCAGCGTAGACAGCAGGCGCGACCCGGTCATGGTGGCGTCGTCCAGCGAACGCCACATCACCCAGTTCCGGTGCTTGAGGTCGTCGATGAACTCAAAATCTGCCGGGAAACCGCGCGGTGGCCGCACCAGCTTCTCGCTCTCGTCGAAGTCGAAGCGCTTGCGCAGCGCGGGGGCGTGCGCGGCGGCTTTCCAGCTGCCTGGGTTGTCGAGGATGAAATGGCGCACGCGGCGCTGGGTTTCCGGCTCGGGGTGCCACAGGCCGGCGCCGACGAAGCTCTCGCCCGGCTGCAGGTGCACGTAGAACGAGGGCGCGGGCACTTCGCGGCGGCGCTCATGGAACAGGCGGGCGCCCTGCCAGGTTTTGTAGGGCGACTTGTCGTTGGAAAAACGCGCGTCGCGATGGATGCGGAACAGCGAGCCACCGACGCCGCGGGTATCGGCGCGGAAGTGCTCGCTGACCTCGGCCAGCGCCGGCTGCAGGTCGCCAAGCAGGCGCAGGAACGGTTGCCGCACGTGGTCTTCGTACTGCGGGCGGTGATCGTTGAACCAGGCCTTGTCGTTGTGCCGCGCGAGGCTGCGCAGGAACTTGAAGCTGGCGTCCGAGAAATAAGTGCTCACAGCGTCTCCTGCAGGTGCTGGCCCCAGTCGCGCAGTGATTGCAGCAGGACCTGGCGCCGGGTGTCATCGGGCGCTTCGGCGGCCAGTGCATCCAGCTGCTGCTGGTACTGGGGCAGGTTGACTTCGCCCAGGCCGCCGTCTCCGAGCAGGCGCTGGCGGCGGTAATCCTGCCAGCGCTGGCGTTCAGCCGACGCGAGGCTGTCGGGATGGTTGCGCGCACGGTAGCGGAACAGCAGCTCGGGCAGGCGCGGGTCACGGAAGCGGCCTTCCAGCGCGGCCAGCTGGTCTGGCGCGGTGGTACGGGCCAGCGCCAGCAGTGGCTTGTCGCCGTTGCCGAGGAAGCCGTCGTACAGCGAGGCGTCGACATCGGCCACGGTGACCGCGCGTGGCTGGTTGTAGACCTGGCGCGCCTTCTCGGCCAGCTGTGCGGCGAAGGGGCGCAGGCGTTCGACCTTGGCTTCGATCGCCGCCACGTCCAGGCCAAGGCGCTGGTGGTCGTCGGCGCGAAGGTGGTTCCAGGCGATCAGTGCCGGCACCTTGTTCAGGTGAACCTCCTTCAACGGGACCCGTGCCACGCCTTCGGGCAGCTCGCTGGCCCGCATGTACAGGCGCTGTGCGATCACCTCCGCCGGCAGTTCCATCAGGTCGTCGATGTCACCGTCGAGATCGAACACGATCACCCGGTTGTTGATGGTCGGGTGCACCGCCAGCGGCAGCACCGGCGCCGCGCACAGGCGGCTGGCCGGGTAGCGCATGGAGATGTGCAGCACCGGCTTCAGCGCGGCCACGTCCAGCAGGCTGCCGACGAAGCGCTTGTCGCGCAGTTTCAGTGCGTAGTCCCACAGGCGCGGCTGCGACTGCTTGAACAGGCGCGCCATGCCGATGGTGGCGCGCACGTCGGATAGCGCTTCGTGCGCATCGCCTTCGCGCACGTGGTTGGCCTCGGCCAGGTGCTCGAGCTTGAACGAGGTGGCACCGTCCTCGCGCAGCGGCCACTGGATGCCATCGGGGCGCATCGCGCGCATCAGCCGCAGCATGTCCAGCAGGTCCCAGCGCGAATTGCCGTTGCGCCATTCGCGTTCGTAGGGATCGTGAAAGTTGCGGAACAGGCCGTAGCGGACGAACTCGTCGTCGAAGCGCAGCGTGTTGTAGCCCAGTGCGCAGGTGCCGGGGCGCGACAGCTGTTCGTTGATGCGGTCGAAGGCCTCGGCCTCGCTGATGCCTTCGGCCAGCGCCTGTTGCGGGGTGATGCCGGTGACCAGTGTGGCCATCGGCGAAGGCAGCAGGTCATCGGCCGGGCGCACGAAAAAGCTGACCGGTGTGTCGATCTCGTTGAGGTCGGCGTCGGTACGGATTGCGGCGTACTGCGAGATGCGCGTGCGCCGCGGGTCCTGGCCGAAGGTTTCCAGGTCGTAGAACAGGAAGCTGTCAGCCATCAGTGCGCACCCTCCAGGACCGGCAGCTGTGCATGGATTCGTGCTTCCAATGCGGCCCAGTCGATGTTGTCCAGCGTGGTGTGGCCGGCGGTTGCCGCCACCAGCATGTCGCGCTGCAGCTCGGTACGGTGCAGCGCTTCGGCATACGGCGTATGCAGGAAGGTGACCATCGTGTAATGCGGCACGAAGCGGGTCGGCCAGCGCCGCTGCAGTTCCTGTTCCAGCTCGCGCTGCAGCAGGAAGGCGGGGTCGGCCACGCGGTCACGCATTTCCAGGTAGTTCTCCAGCGCCATCTGCTGGATGGCGCGTGCGTTCGGCTTGCGCTCGGCCTCGAATGCGGCGAAAGCGCTTTCCAGGTCGTCCGCTTCCATCAGATGGCGGGCCAAAGCCACGCAATCCTCGAACGCGCAGTTCATGCCCTGGCCGTGGAACGGCACCATCGCATGCGCGGCATCGCCGATCAGCACGGCGCGGCCCTGCTGGTGCCAGCGATCGAGCGTCAGCGTGCCAAGCAGGCCGGGGGGATGTTGTTCCCAGTCCGCGCGCAGGTCCGGGATCAGCGGCAGGGTGTCGGCGAACTCGCGTGCAAACAGCGCTTCGGCCTGTGCGCCGGTGTTGACCGTGGCAAAGCTGGGCTCGCCCTGGTTGGGCAGGAACAGGGTGACGGTGAAGGTGCCTTCGTGGTTGGGCAGCGCGATGCACATGTAGTGGCCGCGCGGCCAGATGTGCAGCGCATTGCGCTCGATGCGGAAGCTGCCGTCGGCGGCCGGCGGGATCTCCAGCTCCTTGTAGGAGTGGTCGAGGAAGGCGATGTCCTCGCCCAGCGACGCGCGCCGGTTCATCGCCGCACGCAGCGCCGAGCCAGCGCCGTCCGCACCGATCAGGGTGTCGAAGTGGATGTCATGCGGGCTGTCATCGCGGTCGTCGATGAAGCGTGCGTAGCCGGCATCGAAATCCACGGTGTGCAGACGGCGGTGGAAGTGCACGGTGGCACCGGCCTGTTCGGCAAGTTCCAGCAGCGTGGTGTTCAGGTCGCTGCGATGGATCGACCAGATCACTTCGCTGTCGTCGCGGCCGTAGCGTTGCAGCTGCGGTTCGCCTTCGCGCGGGTGCACCATGCGGCCGCGCATCATCACCGCGCGCGCCATCACTTCGTCTTCCACACCCGCCTGGCGCAGTGCGTTGCGCCCGCGTTCGGCCAGTGCCAGGTTGATCGAACGACCGCTCTCGTAGTCGGCAATGCGCGGATCGCCACGGCGTTCGTACAGGGTGATGCGCCAGCCCTGCCTTGATAGGAGGATGGCCAGCAGGGACCCGGCAAGGCCGGCACCGATAATGCTCAACGAGCGGGAAGCGTGTGCGATCAACGAACTGTCCAGCAGTAGGGGAGGGGGCGGCTCAGAGGCCGGCCCAGGCTTCCACTTCCTCGACGAAGTGGTGCACGTCCAGGTAGCGGTTGTAGAGCGGGGTGGGCGAGATGCGGATCACATCGGGTTCGCGCCAGTCGCCGAGCACGCCGATGCTGCGCAGGTGCTCGAACAGTGCGCGTCCGCGCTCGCGTCCCCCGATAACGCGCAGCGACAGCTGGCAGCCACGGCGCTGCGGATCTGCGGGCGTGATGATGTCCAGCACGATTGAAAGGCGTGCACGTACCAGCGCTTCGAGCATGCCGGTCAGTGCCAGTGACTTGCTGCGCAGCGCGTCCATTCCGGCACGCTCGAACAGGTCCAGCGAGGCGCGCAGCGGCGCCAAGCCGAGAATCGGAGGATTGCTCAGCTGCCAGCCTTCGGCGCCGACGGCCGGGGTGAACTGCGGTGCCATCTGGAAGCGGGTGGCTTCCTCGTGGCCCCACCACCCGGCAAAGCGCGGCAGCGTGGTGTCGCGGTGGTGGCGCTCGTGCACGAAGGCGCCAGCGACCGCGCCAGGGCCGCTGTTGAGGTACTTGTAGTGGCACCACACCGCGAAATCGGGAGCCACGTCATGCAGGCGCAGCGGCAGGTTGCCCACCGAGTGCGCCAGGTCGAAGCCGATGCGCGCGCCCTGCAGGCGGGCGGCACGAGTGATCGCATCCAGGTCGAAGGCCTGGCCGGTGCGGTACTGCACACCCGGCCACAGCACCAGCGCCAGGCGCGAGCCGTGTTCGGCGATGGCACGTTCGATCGCCTCCAGCGAGATCGTGCCGTTGGCTTCGTCCGGCTGCACTTCCACCAGGCAGTCGGCCGGGTCGAAGCCATGAAAGCGGATCTGCGCTTCCACCGCGTGGCGATCGGTAGGGAAGGCACCGGCTTCCATCAGGATCACCGGCCGCTGCGCGGTGGGCCGGTAGAAGCTGACCATCATCAGGTGCAGGTTCACGCTCAGCGTGTTCATGGCCACCACTTCGCTGGGCAGTGCGCCGACCACACGGGCCAGCTGCGCACTCACCAGGCGGTGGTAGGACAGCCACTGGGTGGGGCCGGTGAAGTGGCCTTCCACCGCCAACTCGCTCCACTGCTTCATCACTTCCTGTACCGCGGCCTGTGCGCCGCGCGGCTGCAGCCCCAGCGAGTTGCCGACGAAGTAGGTCTGCTCGCCGCCACCGTGGCGCGGAATCAGGAATTCGCTGCGCAGCGGGCGCAGCGGATCGGCGGCGTCCAGGGCGATGGCGTGGGTGCGGCTGAGCAGGTCGGACATGGGCGGGCAACAGGCTGCAACGGGACCGCCAGTGTAGCGCCTGGGATGGTGCGACCGCCGCCCGGAACGCCTGCGTAACGCTCCTGCTCTAGAGCCGAGCCCGTGCTCGGCTTCGCGGCCCCGCAGCCGGGCACGGGCTCGGCTCTGCAAGGGCAGGTGATCAGCCCACCGTGGGCGCCGGCAACGGGTCCACGTGCCCGCATTCGCTGCAGGTGCGCAGCTCGACGCTGGCGTGATAGCGCGCGAACACCTTGGGCAGGTCGGTCTCGATGTTCTGCAGCTGGAAGAATTCTTCATGCAGCTTGTGGTTGCAGCGTTCGCAGTGCCAGATCACGCCGTCCATTTCGTGCGGCAGGCGCTTGCGTTCGACCACCAGACCGATCCCGCCGGGCGGGCGCCGCGGCGAGTGCGGCACCTTGCCCGGCAGCAGGAAGATTTCGCCGGCGCGGATCGGTATGTCACGCACCGCGCCGTCCTGCTGCACCTTCAGCACCATCTCGCCTTCAAGCTGGTAGAACCACTCCGGCCCTTCGTCGTAGTGGTAGTCGGTGCGCGAGTTGGGCCCGCCCACCACCATTACGATGAAGTCGCCGTTGTCGATCATCTTGTTGCCCACCGGCGGCTTCAGCAGGTGGCGGTGTTCTTCGATCCAGGCATGCAGGTTGATCGGCGAGGCGAGCATGGTCGTGGTCCGTAGGGAGGTCAGTCGCGCCGGCCCTGGCGCGGAACATAGGACAGCGCCTTTTCATAGGCCGGCTTCAACTCTTCCGGTGCACCGACATCGATGCCCATTTCGCTGACGCGGCCGTTCTTCAGGCTGTAGACCCAGCCGTGCACCATCAGCTTCTGGCCACGCGCCCAGGCGTCCTCGACGATGGTCGAACGGCACAGGTTGGCGACCTGCTCGATCACGTTCAGTTCGCACAGGCGCGCGTGCTTCAGCTCGTCATCCTCGATCGCATCGAGGATGCCCTGGTGCTTCTGCACCACATCACCCACATGACGCAGCCAGTTGTCGGCCAGGCCGACACGGGTGTTGTGCAGGCAGGCATGCACGCCGCCACAGCCGTAGTGGCCAACGATCAGGATGTGCTTCACCTTCAGCTGGTCCACCGCGTACTGCACCACGCTCAGGCAGTTCAAATCGCTGTGTGCCACCACGTTGGCGACGTTGCGATGCACGAAGACTTCGCCCGGGGCCATGCCGATGATCTGGTTGGCCGGCACGCGCGAGTCGGAGCAGCCGATCCACAGGTACTCTGGGTGCTGCTGCTTGGACAGCTGCTGGAAGAACTCAGGGTCTTCCTTGGCGATGCGATCGGCCCAGTCGCGGTTGTTCTGCAGCAAGCGGTGAATGTCTTTCATGTGCGGTATCCCTGGCGTCGGGTGGGGGCAGGGCGCGGCCGATCCGGTCGCGCCCTTGCGGGAATCTGAGGTGATCAGCCGCCGGTAGCGGCCTGTTCACGGTGCCAGCGCATCCACTGCGCCAGCTCGGTGGAAGAGGGGGTGCCCAGCTGTTCCAGTTCGGCGATCACTGCGCGCTGGTTGGCCTCGGGATGGTTCTGGCTCAGCTTGATCTTCAGCTGCACGTGTTCGACCTGGAAACGGAAGCCGACGATGGCGCGCAGCTCCGGGCCATGTTCGGGGCGCGTGGCGTCGAACTGCCAGGCCTGGCCGACGCTGGCTTCAAAACGGTCGCTGACCTCGCCGACCAGTCCGGCCAGCGCCTCGGCGTCGTCGAAGGTCTGCAGCTGGCCGCGCAGTTCGGCGGCGGCGTAGTTCCAGGTCGGTACCCGCGCGGCAGATTCCTTGTCCGGGTACCAGCTGGCCGAGACATAGCCGTGCGGGCCGTCGACCAGCACCTTGGCCGCACCGTCGTGGAGCGACTGCGGGTTGGCGCGGGCCCAGTGGCCGCGCAACTCGATCTGCTGTCCGTCACGCTGGTACAGCACCGGCATGCGGGTCAGTTCCGGCAGGCCGTCGTTGCCGGTCGTAAGCACGGTGACGAACGGATCGCGCGCCAGCAGGCGGTCCAGCCAGAGCAGGTCGGTCTCGGCGAAGGCGCGCGGGGTGAACATGCTGGGCTCAGGCGCGCCCGCCCAGCGACTGCATCATGCGGCCACGCAGGCCCTCGTCACTGTCGGCCTGCGGCGGCCGCACTTCGTGCAGGCTGAAGCCGCGCACCAGCGCGTCTTCCTCGTCCAGCCCGTCGTACTCGACGAATTCGGCATCGAACAACTGCGAACGCGCAGTGTCCTCGCTGTCGTAGCTGAGGGTGTTGCCGTCGCTGTCGAGCACCTCGGCGGTGCCGGCCGGACGAACGCGCAGGCGTGCCCAGATCAGGGTGTTGCCGAGGCTGGCCAGCCACCAGCTGTCGCGCGAGTCGGAGATGTCATTCATGAGCGTATTACCAGAACGAGGCCAGCCAGAGCAGGGCGGCCATGCCCAGTCCGGCCAGCAGGGTCAGCAGCGATACCCAGGCCGGTGTCGCCAGCCCGGACAGCGAGCGGTCCGGCTGCTGCCGATAGTCGCGGCGCAACAGCCAGCCCAGGGCGTCGGGCTTGAGGAAGGCGCCGCTGCCAAAGCGCGCGGCGAGCGCCGGATGACGGTCGCGCACGTGCACCAGGGTCAGCGGCCAGAAGATCACGAAGGCACTGAACCCGGCCACTGCGACGCCGACGAAACAGAGGGCGAAGAACAGGGTCATGGGGGCAGTACCTCCGTGGTCGTGTGCTGTGGCTTAGAAGTCCGCGCTGCCCGGGGCACGCGGGTAGGGAATCGCATCGCGGATGTTGGACAGGCCGCAGACGTAGACCACCAGGCGCTCGAAGCCGAGGCCGAAGCCAGCGTGCGGTACCGAACCATAACGGCGGAAATCGCGGTACCAGCTATAGTGCTCGCGGTCCAGGCCGAACTGCGCCATGCGCGCGTCCAGCACGTCCAGGCGCTCTTCGCGCTGGCTGCCGCCGATGATCTCGCCGATGCCCGGGGCCAGCACATCCATCGCGGCCACGGTCTTGCCGTCGTCGTTCAGGCGCATGTAGAAGGCCTTGATGTGCTCGGGGTAGTTGGTCACCACCACCGGGCGGCCGATGTGTTCCTCAGTCAGCCAGCGCTCGTGCTCGGTCTGCAGGTCCAGGCCCCATTCGACCGGGAAGTCGAACTTCTTGCCGGACTTCTGCAGCAGGCTGACCGCATCGGTGTAGTCGATGCGCTCGAACGGCGCGTTGATGAAGTCTTCCAGCTTGGTGATCGCGTTCTTGTCCACGCGCTCGGCGATGAAGGCCAGGTCGTCGCCACGCTCGTTCAGCACCGCGCGGAACAGGTACTTCAGAAACTCTTCGGCCAGGCGTGCGTCTTCGGCCAGGTCGGCGAAGGCGATTTCCGGCTCGATCATCCAGAATTCCGCCAGGTGGCGGGTGGTGTGGCTGTTCTCGGCGCGGAAGGTCGGGCCGAAGGTATAGACCTTGCTCAGCGCCAGGCAGTAAGCCTCGACGTTCAGCTGGCCGGATACGGTCAGGAAGGTTTCCTTGCCGAAGAAGTCGCGGCTGAAATCGATCGCGCCCTTCTCGTCACGCGGCAGGTTCACCATGTCCAGGGTGGACACGCGGAACATCTGGCCGGCGCCCTCGGCGTCGGAGGTGGTGATGATCGGGGTGCTGATCCAGTTGAAGCCGTTCTCGTGGAAGAAGCGGTGCACGGCCTGGGCCAGGCAGTTGCGGATGCGGGTGACCGCGCCGAACAGGTTGGTGCGCGGGCGCAGGTGCGCCACTTCACGCAGGAACTCCGGCGACATCGGCTTGGGCTGGATCGGGTAGGTGAGCGGGTCCTCGACCCAGCCCACTACTTCCAGCACGCTGGCCTGGATCTCGAACGACTGGCCCTTGCCCTGCGACTTCACCAGGGTGCCGGTGGCGATGACCGAGCAACCACTGGTCAGGCGCTTGATCTCGTCGAAGTTGGCCAGGGCGTCGTTGGCCACGACCTGGATCGGGGCGAAGCAGGAGCCGTCGCTCACATTAACGAAAGCCAGATTCGCTGAACCGCGCACCGTGCGCACCCATCCGCGTACCGTGACTTCGCCGCCTTCCGGGATCTTCCCGGCAAGCGCATGTTCAACGCTGACCACCGTCATGACTTGAATCCTCTGCTGATCGACTCGATCTGTGAACACGGGAGTTTACCGGTTGCAGCGTTCTGCTTGCGAGGCATTTTTCATGGCAACGGCTCCTTATAATGTCCCCGTACCCTTGGAGTAGCCCCATGGCTGTCAGCCTGACCCCCATTGCCTTCGAACGCGTGCAGCGCTTTGTCGCCCAGACCCCGGGTGCTCTCGGCCTGCGCTTCGGCGTGACCAAGACCGGCTGTTCCGGCTGGGGCCACGTGACCGACCTGGCCCGTGACGAGCGCGAGGGCGATACCGTGTTCGACCAGGATGGCGTGAAGATCTACGTCGACGCCAAGAGCCTGGCGCTGGTGGACGGCACCGTGATCGACTTCGGCAAGCACGGCCTGAGCGAGACCTTCACGTTCAGCAACCCCAATGCCACCGCCGAGTGCGGCTGCGGCGAGAGCTTCACCACCGACGCCGACAAGGCCTGACGCCTCGTTCAGCATCCGCCGGGCGTGGCCCGGCGCTACCGGGTTCAGCTTCCTCCGGCCTGGCCGGTTGCCCGGCATTCCCAACTGCGCCATAATGCGCGGCTTCCTGCCTTCCTGGCGGGAATCCTTGCCCCACCGCGGTATCAACGGCGGGGGGCTGTCCGGCCGCGAGGCCACATCCGAAAGGTAGAAAAACATGAGTCGTCATTACGAAATCGTGTTCATGGTCCACCCGGACCAGAGCGAGCAGGTCCCGGCCATGATCGAGCGCTACAAGTCGCTGGTCGAGAACGGCAACGGCACCATCCACCGTCTGGAAGACTGGGGCCGCCGCCAGCTGGCGTACCCGATCCAGAACCTGGTGAAGGCGCACTACGTGCTGCTGAACATCGAAGCCGACCAGGCCGTTCTGAACGAACTGACCGAGAGCTTCCGCTTCAACGACGCCGTGCTGCGCAACCTGGTCATCAAGCGTGATGAGGCTGACACCGAGCAGTCGCTGATCATGAAGAGCAAGGACGAGAAGGGTGACAAGCCGGAGCGCGGTGAGCGCCGTCGTCGTGACGACGAAGAAGGCGAGTCCACCACCACCGCTGACAACGAAGCCGGCGACGACGCCGCTTCTGCCGCCTAAGGAGCCTTCCCATGTCCAAGTTCTTCCGTCGCCGCAAGTTCTGCAAGTTCACGGCTGAAGGTGTGAAGGAGATCGACTACAAGGATCTCAACACCCTGCGCCAGTACCTGACCGAGAACGGCAAGATCGTGCCGAGCCGCGTCACCGGTACCAAGTCGAAGTACCAGCGTCAGCTGGCGACCGCCGTCAAGCGCGCTCGCTTCCTGGCCCTGATTCCGTACACCGACAACCACGACGTCTGATGCCGGCGGGGCGGTCACGTGCCGCCCCCGCTGTGCCAGCTATTCGGACAGCCTTTGTTGCGGGGCTGCAGCCTCGCTAACGAATAACTTATCTGGAGCAATACCATGCAGCTGATCCTCCTGCAGAAAGTCACCAACCTCGGCAACCTGGGCGACCTGGTCGACGTGAAGCCGGGCTACGGCCGTAACTTCCTCGTGCCGCAGGGCAAGGCCGTGCCGGCCACCGAGAGCAACAAGGCCGAGTTCGAAGCCAAGCGCGCCGAGTACGAAGCCAAGGCCCAGGCCATCCACGCCGACGCTGATGCACGCAAGGCCAAGCTGGAAGGTGCGAGCGTGACCATCCCGGCGAACGCTTCGACCGAAGGCAAGCTGTACGGCTCGGTCGGCGCCCGTGAAATCGCCGATGCCTTCACCGCTGCCGGCCTGCCGGTCAGCAAGAGCGAAGTCATCCTGGGCGAAGGTGCCTTCCGCAACATCGGCGAATACGACGTGCTGATCCACCTGCACGCCGACGTCGAGACCACCGTCAAGGTCGTCGTCGTGGCCGAAGCCTGATCCCACGCCGCAAGGCCTGGCATCTCCGCAGAACGGGCGCCCGCAAGGGTGCCCGTTTTGTTTTGCGGCCCCGGTTTGGTGGCACCGGGCCGGGGCCGGCCGACAGGCACGGCCGGGCAATGTTCCACGCCCATTCGTAGAACACGGCCACATCGGTATACTCAGGGCGTCATCCCCGTTCCACGGTTGCTGATTCCAACAGGATCAATGACTTGGAGGGCAATAGGCCGCTTGCCGGCCCCCGTCCGGAACCTCTATGCGTCTTTCCACGATCAAACTGTCCGGCTTCAAGTCGTTCGTCGATCCGACCACCCTGCACCTGCCGACCAACATGACCGGCGTGGTGGGGCCCAATGGCTGCGGCAAGTCGAACATCATCGACGCCGTGCGCTGGGTCATGGGCGAGAGTTCGGCCAGCCGCCTGCGCGGTGACTCGCTGACCGACGTGATCTTCTCCGGTTCCAACGCCCGCAAGCCGGTCTCGCAGGCCACTGTCGAGCTGATCTTCGACAACTCGGACCATACGATTTCCGGCGAGTACGCCTCGTTCAACGAAATCTCGGTCAAGCGGACGGTCAGCCGCGACGGCACCAGCAACTATTACCTCAACGGCACCAAGTGCCGCCGCCGCGACATTACCGATCTGTTCCTCGGCACCGGCCTGGGCCCGCGCAGCTACTCGATCATCGAGCAGGGCATGATCAGCCAGATCATCGAGGCGCGCCCGGAAGACCTGCGCGTGTACCTGGAAGAGGCCGCCGGCATCTCCAAGTACAAGGAGCGCCGCAAGGAAACCGAAACCCGCATCCGCCATACCCGTGAGAACCTCGACCGGCTGGGCGACCTGCGCGACGAGATCAGCAAGCAGCTTGACCACCTCAAGCGTCAGGCCAAGCAGGCCGAGCAGTACCAGGCGCTGCAGGAAGAGCGCCGGGTCAAGGATGCCGAATGGAAGGCGCTGGAATTCCGGGGCCTCGACGGGCGTCTGTCGAAGCTGCGCGAAGGGCTGTCGCAGGAAGAGACCAAGCTGCAGCAGCTGATCGCCGATCAGCGCGATGCCGAGGCCCGCATCGAAACCTCGCGTGTGCGTCGCGAAGAGGCCGCCGATGCGCTCAACACCGCGCAGGCCGCGGTCTACCAGGTCGGCAGTACGCTGGCCCGCCTTGAGCAGCAGATCCAGCACCAGCGGGAGCTGTCGCAGCGCCTGCACAAGGCGCGCGATGAAACCCAGCAGGCCCTGGCCGAACTGGGCCTGCATATCAGCGGCGACGAGGCCAAGCTGAGGGTGCTGCGCGAGGCCGTGGAGGCCGCCACCCCGCAGCTGGAAGCGCTGCAGGAAGAGAATGAGATCAAGCAGGAAAGCCTGCGTGAGGCCGAAGACCGGCTGGCCAGTTGGCAGCAGCGCTGGGAGCAGCACACCTCACAGAGTTCGGAAGCCTCGCGCGCCGGCGATGTCGAGCGCACGCGCGTGGACTACCTGGACAAGCAGATCCTCGACGCCGACCGTCGTCGCGAAGCGTTGGTCGCCGAGCGCGCGGGGCTGGACGTGGACGCGCTGGAGGAGGCCTTCGAACAGCTGCACCTGCAGCACGACACGCAGAAGGCCGCGCTGGATGAATTGAGCGAAGAGGTCGAGCTGCGCAAACAGGGCGTGGCGGCCGTGCAGGAACAGCAGCGCAACGGCCAGAATGAACTGGCCGAACTGCGCAAGCAGGCCAACGGCCTGCGTGGCCGCCTGGCCTCGCTGGAAACCCTGCAGCAGGCCGCATTCGGCCAGGAGCAGGGCGCAGCCGTCGCCTGGCTGAAGGCGCGTGGGCTGGATTCGGCGGCACGCGTCGGCGAGCGCCTGGATGTCGATGCCGGCTGGGAAAACGCGGTGGAAAGCGCGCTCGGCGAGCTGATCGAAGGCGTGCTGGTCGATGACCCGGGCAGCCTGGTCGATGCACTGGGTGACCTCGGCGAAGGTCACATCGCGCTGGTCGCCAATGACAGTGCCGACCTCAAGGTCGCGCCTACCTCGCTGGCCGCACGCGTGCGTGGCCCGGCGGCGATCCGTCGCCTGCTGGCGCATCTGCATGGTGCCCAGAACCTGGCCGAGGCCAAGGCCCTGCAGGCCGGCCTGCCCGAGGGGGATTCGATCATCACCCAGGGCGGCGAGCGGCTGGGGCAGGGCTGGCTGCGCGTGTCGCGCTCCGGTGCCGCCCAGCAGGGCGCACTGCTGCGCGAACGTGAAATCAATGAACTGCGCGAACAGATCGAGCAGTTGCAGGACCGCGAGGCTGCACTGGAAGAGCAGCTGTCCGGCTTCCGCGAGCAGTTGCAGGCGGCCGAACAGCAGCGCGAAGACGCGCAGCGCACGTTGTACCAGGCGCATCGTGCAGTGTCCGAACTGGCCGGCCAGCTGCAGAGCCAGCAGGGGAAGGTCGAGGCCGCGCGCACCCGCATCGATCGCATCGAGGGTGAACTGAAGCAGTTGCTGGAAGCGCTGGACGCCAACAGCGAACAGGCGCGTGAGGCGCGTTCGCGGCTGGAGAGCGCGGTCAGCAGCATGGGCGACCTGGAGTCGACCCGGCAGCGGCTGGAGGGTGAGCGCCGCCAGCTGACCGAGGCCCGCGACCTGGCCCGCGACGCTGCACGCGCGGTGCGCGAGCGCTCGCATTCGCTGGCGCTGACGCTGGAATCGCAGCGCGCACAGCTGTCGTCACTGGGCCAGGCGCTGGAGCGCATGAGCACCCAGCGCGGCCAGCTCGATTCGCGCCTGGGGGAATTGCACTTGCAGCTGGATGAAGGCGATTCGCCGGTCGAATCGCTGCAGGCCGAACATCAGAACGCACTGGAAGAGCGCGTGCGAGCCGATCGCGCGCTGACCGAGGCGCGCACGCTGCTGGATGGCATCGACGCCGAGCTGCGCAACTACGAACAGACCCGCCACCAGCGCGACGAGCAGGCGTTGGCGCAGCGCGAACGCATTTCCCAGCGAAAGCTGGACCAGCAGGCTCTGGTGCTCAGCGCCGAGACCTTGCAGGGTGCCGTTGAGAAAGCCGGTTTCGTCATGCAGGACGTGCTCAACGCACTGCCCGAGGAGGCCCGCCTGGGCGACTGGGAGCAGGCCGTGCATCAGATCGATGGCCGCATGCGTCGCCTGGAGCCGGTCAACCTGGCTGCCATCCACGAGTATGGCGAGGCCTCGCAGCGCTCGGAGTACCTGGATGCCCAGCATGTGGACCTGACCACGGCGCTGGAGACCCTGGAAGACGCCATCCGCAAGATCGACCGCGAAACCCGTGGCCGTTTCAAGGACACCTTCGACCGCGTCAATGCCGGCGTGCAGGCGCTGTACCCGCGCCTGTTCGGTGGTGGCCATGCCTATCTGGAACTGACCGGCGAAGACCTTCTCGACACTGGCGTGACCATCATGGCGCGCCCGCCGGGCAAGCGCGTTTCCAGCATTTCGCTGCTGTCCGGTGGCGAAAAGGCGATGACCGCAGTGGCACTGGTGTTCGCCATCTTCCAGCTCAACCCCGCGCCGTTCTGCCTGCTGGACGAAGTAGATGCGCCGCTGGACGAAGCCAACGTCGGCCGCCTGGCCAGCATGGTCAAGGAAATGAGCGAGAAGGTGCAGTTCCTGTTCGTCAGCCACAACAAGGCGACGATGGAGGCCGCGCACCAGCTTTCGGGCGTGACCATGCGCGAGCCGGGCGTCAGCCGGCTGGTCAGCGTGGACCTGGAAGAAGCGGCGCGATTGGCGGGCGCGGCCTGACGTGCCATCCTAGTTACCTGAACGAACTAGCCGGAGAACCTATCGAATGTCCGACACGGCACTGTTGCGCATCGGCATCATGGCCGCCGGCCTGCTGTTGATCGCTGCGATCTTCCTGTTTGGCCGTCCAAAGAAGAAGCCCCAGGGGCGCCGCGTGGAGAGCGCGGAGCCGAACAGTGGCGAGCGCCGCGAGCCGGTGCTGGGCGAAGACGGCGTTGCCGTGGCCGACGGCCGCGTCGAGCCGGGCATGGGTGCGGAAGGGGAGCAGGCCGAACTTGGCCTCGCCGACACCGATGCGGCCAGCGACCTCGGCAAGCGCGTCAGCCAGGACTTCGACAAGATCGTCTCGCTGTTCGTGGCCGCCCGCGCCGGCGAGCAGCTGCGTGGCGAGGACATCGTGGTCGCTGCGGAGAAGACCGGGCTGGTGTTCGGCCACATGAATGTGTTCCACCGCCTGGTCGAGGGCCACCCCGAGCGCGGCCCGATCTTCTCGATGGCGAGCATCATGAAGCCGGGCAGCTTCGACATGGCCAACATCCGCGCCATGGAAACCCCGGCCATTGCCTTCTTCCTGACCTTGCCGGCGCCGCTGACCGCGCTGGACGCCTGGGAGAAGATGCTGCCGACCGTGCAGCGCATGGCCGAACTGCTCGACGGCGTGGTGCTGGATGACAGCCGCAATGCACTCGGTCGACAGCGCATCGCGCACATCCGTGACGAGCTGCGTGCCTATGACCGCCAGCACCAGGCGCCGCCGCTGACCAAGACTCCGCGCTGGTAAAGGCCCAAAGGGAGAGTCGAGCCATGCTCGACTTTTGGATCCGCGGGCAAACCCCAGTCGAGCATGGCAAGACTCTACGCAGGGCCAGGTCGGGACCCACCCGGATGGGGTTACGCCGGTACGCCGGCGACGTTCGCGAACGCTTGGCGGAACGCGGCCATTTCCTCTTCGGTGCCCACCGTCACCCGTACGCGCTGCGGCCAGATCGGCCAGCTGCGGCCGATGACCACGCCGTTGTCCGCCATCGCCTTGGCGAACGCGTTGCCGTCGCGCTGCACATCCACCACGAAGCAGTTCGCTTCGGAGGCCACGCAGCTGAAGCCGCGCTTGCCCAACCAGGCGATGGTGGCCTGGCGCACCTTGGCATTCTGCAACCGGCGCTGCGCGACCAACTGCGGGTCCTGCAGGCTGGCCAGCGCGGCGGCCAGCGCCGGCACCGGCAACGGGTTGTCGCCCTGGCTGGCCAGTTCGCGCAGGCGGTCAGGATGCGCAGCCGCCACGCCCAGGCGCAGGCCGGCCATGCCATACAGCTTGGAGAACGTCCGCAGCACGATCAGGTCATCGCGCTGGGCAACCTGTGCGATCAGGCTGGGCTGATCGCTGTACTGCAGATAGGCCTCATCCACCAGCACGCGGGTGGCGGACGGCTTGTTGGCCAGCAGCCACGCCAGCTCGGCCGGCGGGCTGATCGAACCGGTCGGGTTGTTCGGGTTGCACACGTACAGCAGCCCGGTCGGGCGCGCGTGGGCGGCGGCGGCCATTGCGCGCAGGTCATGTGCGCCATCCTCGCGCAACGGCACCTTGTGCACGGACGCGCCATGCGCGGCGGCCACGTCACCCAGCGTCTCAAAGGTCGGGTCCGCCACGACCAGGCCGGCCTGTGCGCCGGTCCAGACGATGGCCGCACGGTTCAGGGGCTCGCTGGAGCCGGGGTACAGACGCACGTGGTCGGCCGGGATGCCGGCCTGGGCGACGAAGGCATCGCGAACCTGTCCCGCCAGAGAGAACTGGTAGCGACCACTGCCGGCGATGCTGTCGCGTGCAGCCTGCTGGGCGGCGGGCGAGGGGCCGTAAGGGCACTCGTTGAAGTTGAGCAGGACCGGGCCGCCGGCTGGAGCCGCGCCGGGCCGGGCCTGGCCGAGGCGGGGCAGGCCGCTGCCAGCGGCGACGAGGCCGACACCGGCCAGTTGCAGGAAGTGGCGGCGGGAAGCGGGCAGGGACACGGGCAGGATTCCGAAGGGCAACCGCCGCACGCTAGCGCTGGTGGGAGCGGGCGGCAAGTCGGGTATGTAGAGTCAAGCCGTGCTCGACTGGGCCGGTGCAGCAATCGAGCATGGCTCGACGCTGCAAAGGCGGCAGTCCACAGGCGGGGTCACAACCCCTTCTAGGATCCGGCCCCGAGCGGCGCGGTGTTACGGGGGCTGACGGCCGGGCGCGGTAGAATTCCCGGCCATCCCAGAACCACCGGATCCCGATGAGCCCCAGCCCCGCCGAACGCGCCGAAGACCTTCGCCGGCAGATCGCCCAGGCCAACCGTGCCTACCACGAGCTGGATGCGCCGGAGATCCCCGACGTCGACTACGACCGCATGGTGCGCGAGCTGGAAGCGCTGGAGCGCGAGTACCCGGAACTGGCCCGTGCCGACAGCCCGACCCAGCAGGTCGGTGCGCGCCCGTCCGGTCGCTTCCCGGAAGTGCGCCACGCGGTGCCGATGCTGTCGCTGTCCAATGCTTTCAGCGATGAAGAGGTGGCTGACTTCGTGCGCCGCATCGACGAACGCCTGGGGCGGCGCAGCCTGCAGTTCTCGGCCGAGCCGAAGATGGATGGCCTGGCGATCAGCCTGCGCTACGAGGATGGGCACTTCGTGCTGGGCGCCACCCGTGGCGATGGCAGCACCGGCGAGGACGTGACGGCCAACCTGCGGGAGATCGGCGACGTTCCCAAGCGCCTGCACGGCAAGGACTGGCCGGACGTGCTGGAGGTGCGTGGCGAGGTCTACATGGCCCGCGCCGATTTCGAGGCCTACAACGCGCGTGCGCGCCAGCAGGGCGGCAAGGTGCTGGCCAACCCGCGCAACGCGGCGGCCGGTTCACTGCGCCAGCTCGATCCGAAGATCAGCGCGCAGCGCAGGCTGAGCTTCTTCGCCTACGGCACCGGCGAGGTGCAGGGCGGCGAGCTGCCCGACACCCATTCGGGCACGCTGGCCCAGCTCGGCGCCTGGGGCTTCCCGGTCAGTGCACTGTGCAAGGTGGTGGAAGGCACCGATGGCCTGCTGGGGTACTACCGCGATATCGGCGAGCGCCGCGACGGCCTGCCGTTCGATATCGACGGCGTGGTCTACAAGCTGGATGACCGCGCTGGCCAGCAGGCGATGGGCTTCGTCTCGCGCGCACCGCGCTGGGCCATCGCGCACAAGTTCCCGGCGCAGGAACAGAGCACCACGGTGGAGGCGATCGAGATCCAGATCGGCCGTACCGGGGCCGCTACGCCGGTCGCGCGATTGGCGCCGGTGGCGGTGGCCGGCGTGATCGTCTCCAACGCCACCCTGCACAACGCCGACCAGATCGCACGCCTGGACGTGCGCGTCGGCGACAGCGTGATCGTGCGCCGTGCGGGCGATGTCATTCCCGAGGTGGTCAGCGTCATCCTCGACCGCCGCCCGCAGGGCACCACGCCGTGGCAGATGCCGACGCGTTGCCCGGTGTGTGGCTCGGAAATCGTGCGCGAGGAAGGGGCAGCCGCATGGCGCTGCTCGGGCGAGCTGTCCTGCCCGGCGCAACGCAAGGAAGCGATCGCCCACTTTGCCTCGCGCCGCGCGATGGACATCGACGGCCTGGGCGACAAGTACATTGAAACCCTGGTCGATGCCGGCATCGTCAAGAGCGTGGCCGACCTCTACCGGCTCAGCCGCGATACGCTGCTGCACCTGAAGCTGGTGCTGGATGCGGAAGACCCATCGGCACTGGCCGCGGCGCTGAAGCTGCACCTGCCCGCCGAGGGCAGTGGCGCGGTGCTCAATGCGGTGCTCAAGCTGGATGGCAACGATCCGGGTTGGCGCGCGCAGGCGTTGGCGCAGCGGGCCAGCTTCGAATGGAACACGAAGAAGATCGCCACCAAGTGGGCCGACAACCTGATCGCGGCGATCGACGCCAGCCGTGCCGCCACGCTGGAACGGCTGCTGTTCGCGCTGGGTATCGATCACGTGGGCGAGAGCACGGCCAAGGCGCTGGCGCAGTGGTTCGGTGACCTGGAGCTGATCCGCCACCTGCCGTGGCCGCTGTTCAAGCGCGTGCCGGACATCGGTGGCGAAGTGGCGCGCTCGCTCGGTCACTTCTTCGAGCAGCAGGGCAACCAGCAGGCCATCGATGACCTGCTGCAGGTCGGCCAGGTGCGCATCAGTGATGTGCATGCGCCCAGTGCCAAGCTGCGCGAAGGGCTGGATCTGGCACAGCTGCTGGTCGAATCCGAGATTCCCGGCATCACCCGCCTGCGCGCGGAGAAGCTGGCTGCGGCGCTGCCCGGCGCGCAGGCGGTGCTCGACGCCGAGCATGGCCAGTTTGTCAACGCCGGGCTGCCCGATGACACCGCGCGCGGACTGGCCGAATGGCTGGACACGGACGGCCATGGCGTGATGCTGCTGGCGGCCGAGAAGGCGATGCAGCATATCCTGGGCAGGGCACCGGCGCTGGCCGAGATCGTCGCCGGCCCGTTGGACGGGCAGACCGTGGTGCTGACCGGCACCCTGGCCCAGCTCACCCGTGATGCCGCCAAGGAGCGGCTGGAGGCCCTCGGTGCCAAGGTGTCCGGCAGCGTGTCGAAGAAAACCAGCTTCGTGGTGGCCGGTACCGAAGCCGGCTCCAAGCTGGACAAGGCACAGTCGCTGGGCGTCCCGGTGTGGGATGAGGACCGCCTGCTGGCCTATCTCTCAGAACACGAATGATGACCCCGCCGGGTGCCCACGCGCCCGGCATGAAACACAAAGGACCACCGATGCAGACCGCCCCGCTGGATTTCCGCCTGGCCACCCGTGCTGACGAGGAGCTGCTGATCGCGTTGATGCGCGAGTTCTACGCCGAAGACAGGATCGACTTCGACGACGCGCGCGTGCGCCGCGGCGTGGATGCGCTGCTGGCCGACCCGCGCAACGGCGAAGTGCTGCTGTGGCTGGACGAGGCGGCTGAAGTAGTCGGCTATGCGGTGATCGCGATGGGTTTCAGCCTGGAACAGGGTGGCCATTTCATGCTGCTGGACGAGCTGTACCTGGCCCATCGTGCGCGCGGTCGTGGCCGCGGCAAGCAGGCACTGGCGATCTGCGAACAGCGTGCGCGCGGCCGTGGCGTCAGCCGCCTGCGCCTGGAAGTGAACCACCACAATGAACTGGCCCGTCGCCTGTACCTGGCCAGCGGTTACATCGATGACACCCGTGATCTGCTGACCCTGCCACTGGACCACCCGCGCCCGGAGGGCATGCTGTGAGCGAAGCCCTGCTGCGCGCGCTGCAGCAGCGTGCCGCGCTCAACGCGCTGCTGCGCCGTTTCTTCGCCGAACGCGACGTGCTGGAAGTGGAAACACCGATCCTGTCGGTGGCCGGCAACACCGAGCCGAACATCGACAGCTTCCATACCGAGTTCAGCGGCCACGTCGATGCTGGTGGCCGTCGCCGTTGGCTGCGCACCTCGCCGGAGTATCCGCTCAAGCGCTTGCTGGCGGCGGGCGTGGGCGATTGCTACGAACTGGGCCGGGTGTTCCGCAACGGCGAAGCCGGTGGCCGCCACAACCCCGAGTTCACCATGCTGGAGTGGTACCGCGTTGGTTGGGACCACCACCGGCTGGTGCAGGAAGCCGCCGAGCTGGTCGGCCAGGCGCTGGCGCTGGTCGGGCGCAGTGCCACCTTGCGCGTGCTGAGTTACCGCGAGCTTTTCCAGCAGGCTGTAGGCGTAGACCCGTTCGATGCCGATGAGGCGGCGTTGCGTGCCGCGCTCGGCGACGTGCATGTCGATCCGGTCGGCCTGACCCGCGACGACTGGCTGGACCTTCTGATGACCCACCGCATCCAGCCTGACTTCGATGACGCGGTGATGACCGTGGTGCATGACTGGCCCGCCAGCCAGGCCGCGCTGGCACGCATCCGCGCGGGCACCCCGCCGCTGGCCGAGCGTTTCGAGCTGTACCTGGGTGCGGTGGAACTGGCCAACGGCTATCACGAACTGAACGACGCCGGCGAACAGCGTGCGCGTTTCCAGCGTGACCTGCAGCGTCGCCACGAGCGCGGCCAGGTGCAGCCGGCACTGGACGAAGCGTTGCTGGCCGCATTGCCGTCGATGCCGGCCTGCGCTGGCGTGGCGGTGGGTGTGGATCGCCTGCTGATGGCGATGAATCGCACGCCACGCATCGCCGATGTGCTGGCGTACGACTTTGCCCATGCCTGATCTTCAGAGTTTTCTGAATATCGAAGACTGAACGGATTGCCGCGCCTGCGCGCTTGCTTCGGTAAGCAGGATGATGCTCTTATCACGGCAGATGCCGGACACTGGCACGCAGTTCATCCATTCCAGCTGGGGAAGGCTTTGGTCAAGTGGTTTGCGGTCGTTGCTGCACCGGTGTACTCCATCGCGCTCTGGGGTGCCTGGCTGCCGTCTACGGCGTCCGCCCAGCAGGCAGGCTATGACGGCGAAGTGGTGACCTGCGAGTCGCGTGACATGGGCTGGGTACACTGCGATATCGATGTCAGCAACGGCGTTGATCTGGTCCGCCAGCTGTCCAACAGCAGCTGCATCCGTGGCAGCGAATGGGGTACCGACCGCAGTGGCGTGTGGGTGACCCTCGGTTGCCGCGCCGAGTTCCGTGCCCGCCGTGCCGCCGGTGCGGCGCCGGCCGGCAACGAAGGCAAGCGTCTGGTCCGCCGCGTGGTGCGCTGCGAATCCAACGGTCGTCCGCAGAGCTGCCCGGTGCGCCTGGATGGTTCCCCGGTGCGCCTGCTGCGGCAGCTGTCGGCGCTGCCGTGCCGGGAAGGGCAGGGCTGGGGCTACAAGCGCAATGAGGTGTGGACCAGCCGCGGCTGCCAGGGTGACTTCGAAGTGGCGGACGACGAGGGGCGTTTCGTCGACGTGCCCCGCCGCCTGACCTGCGAATCCAAGTCGAAGAAGCGCCGTTTCTGTGGTGCCAGCATCTCGGTCGGCGCGGCCGTCTTCGAGCAGCTGTCCAGCACGCCGTGCGAAGAGGGCAGCACCTGGGGCTGGAGCCGCAACGGGGTCTGGGTGGACGGCGGCTGCCGCGCCGAATTCTCGGTGAATTGAGCCGCAGCGGACTGCAACCGCGCGGGGCGTGGCCCTACAATGGACACATGAACACTGCCTCCGATATCGATTACGCCCGCTACGACCACATCCGCCCGATCCTGTGGACCGGCGATGCCCTGCAACTGCTGGACCAGCGCAAGCTGCCGTTCGTGGTCGAGCATGTGGTCTGCCACGACAGTGACGAGGTCGCCGCGGCCATCCACGCACTGACTGTGCGCGGCGCACCGGCGATCGGCATCGCTGCGGCCTGGGGGGTGGTGCTGGCGGCGCGCGAGGTGCAGGCCGCCGATGGGGCACACGCACTGCAGCAGCTGGAGCCGGCGCTGCAGCGCCTGAACGCCTCGCGCCCGACCGCCGTGAACCTGGCCTGGGCCCTGGCCCGCATGCGCCGTTGCCTGAATGCTGCCGGCACTGACTGGAAGGCCGCGCTGGAAGCGGAGGCGCAGGCCATCGCCGAGGAAGACCTGGCCGCCAACCGTCACATGGGCGCGCTGGGGGCTGGCCTGATCGAGGCCGGCAGCGGCGTGCTGACCCATTGCAACACCGGCTCGCTGGCCACCGCCGGTTTCGGTACCGCGCTGGGCGTGATCCGTGCCGGCATGGCCCAGCACCGCATCGCCCGCGTGTTCGCCGGCGAGACCCGGCCATGGCTGCAGGGCGCGCGCCTGACCGTGTGGGAGCTGCAGCAGGATGGTATCGACGCCACCCTGATCGCCGACTCGGCCGCCTCGCACCTGATGAAGACCGGTGCCGTGCAGTGGGTGATCGTCGGTGCCGACCGCATCTGCGCCAACGGCGATACCGCCAACAAGATCGGCACCTACCAGCTGGCCATCGCCGCCCGCCACCACGGTGTGAAGTTCATGGTCGTGGCGCCGTCGTCGACGGTAGACATGGACACCGTCGACGGCAGCCAGATCGAGATCGAGCAGCGTGATCCGGGCGAGCTGTACGGCGTCGGCGGCACCCGCACCGTGGCCGAGGGCATTGCTGCCTGGAACCCGGTATTCGACGTGACCCCGGGCGAGCTGATCGACGCCATCGTGACCGAACGCGGCGTGATCCTGAACCCGACCACCGAAAACATGCGCGCCGCCTTCGGCGGTTGAGGCGGGACAGGGTCGAGGATGTCGGTAGAGCCGAGCCCATGCTCGGCCCCGCCGGGGAATCGGCTGCAGCCGAGCCAGGGCTCGGCTCCACAGTGGCGGCTGCCCCCCTAAGTTCCTGATTTGTGCCGGTAAAATCCCCGTAAAGGGAGGCGGAAAACGGCCTGTTGTGGTAGTATCCACAGGTTGAATCGAGGTTCCGGCACGACCCCCTCCCCGCAGAGGGCTGCGCCGGACTGGACCGCTACCAGACAACGGAACCCGAATGGCAGAAACCGCCAAGGAAATCATCCAGGTCAACCTGGAAGACGAGATGCGCAAGAGCTACCTCGATTACGCCATGAGCGTGATCGTGGGCCGCGCGCTCCCGGATGCGCGCGACGGCCTCAAGCCGGTGCATCGCCGCGTGCTGTTCGCGATGAATGAACTCAACGCGCACAGCAACAAGCCCTACTTCAAGTCGGCGCGTATCGTCGGTGACGTCATCGGTAAGTACCACCCGCATGGCGATCAGTCGGTGTACGACACGCTGGTGCGCCTGGCACAGCCGTTCTCGCTGCGCTACATGCTGGTCGATGGCCAGGGTAACTTCGGCTCGATCGATGGCGACTCCGCCGCAGCGATGCGATACACCGAAGCGCGCATGTCGCGCCTCGCGCATGAGCTGATGGCCGACATCGACAAGGAAACCGTCGATTTCCAGCCCAACTACGACGAGAAGGAACTGGAGCCGACGGTCATGCCGACGCGGTTCCCGAACCTGCTGGTCAATGGTTCGGCCGGTATCGCGGTGGGCATGGCGACCAACATCCCGCCGCACAACCTGAGCGAATCGATCAACGCCTGCATCGCGCTGATCGACAATCCGGAAATCGATGTCGACGGCCTGATGGAGTACATCCCGGGCCCGGATTTCCCGACCGCCGGCATCATCAATGGCACCGCCGGCATCGTCGCCGGCTACCGCACCGGCCGTGGCCGCGTGCGCATCCGTGCCAAGGCCGATATTGAAGTGGCCGACAACGGCCGCGAATCGATCATCGTCACTGAAATTCCTTACCAGGTGAACAAGGCGCGTCTGATCGAGAAGATCGCCGAGCTGGTGAAGGAAAAGAAGATCGAAGGCATCAGCGAGCTGCGCGATGAGTCCGACAAGGACGGCATGCGCATCTACATCGAGATCAAGCGTGGCGAATCTGCCGAGGTTGTACTGAACAACCTGTACCAGCAGACGCAGATGGAATCGGTGTTCGGCATCAACATGGTGGCGTTGGTTGACGGCCGCCCGCAGTTGATGAACCTCAAGCAGATGCTGGAGGCGTTCGTCCGCCACCGTCGCGAAGTGGTCACACGCCGCACCGTGTTCGAGCTGCGCAAGGCGCGCGCTCGTGCCCACGTGCTGGAAGGCCTGACCGTCGCGCTGGCCAACATCGACGAGATGATCGAACTGATCAAGACCTCGCCGAACCCGAACGAAGCCCGCGAGCGCATGCTGGCACGCGTGTGGGAGCCGGGCCTGGTCGGCGCGATGCTGGGTGCCGCCGGCGCCGAAGCCTCGCGCCCGGAAGACCTGCCCAAGGGCGTGGGCCTGGTCGAGGGCGGCTACCAGCTGACCGAGATCCAGGCCACCCAGATCCTGGAAATGCGCCTGCACCGCCTGACCGGGCTGGAGCAGGACCGCCTGACCGACGAGTACAAGCAGCTGCTGGAAGTGATCGCCGGGCTGATCCACATCCTGGAAGATCCCGACCGCCTGCTGCAGGTGATCCGCGAAGAGCTGGTCAGCGTCAAGGCCGAGTTCGGCGACGAACGTCGCACCGAGATCCGCCACAGCGAAGAAGACCTGGACATCCTCGACCTGATCGCGCCGGAAGACGTGGTGGTCACCGTGTCCCACGCTGGCTACGTCAAGCGCCAGCCGGTGAGCGTGTACCGCGCGCAGCGCCGTGGTGGCCGTGGCCGCAGTGCGGCGGCGACCAAGGAAGAGGATTTCATCGAACAGCTGTGGCTGGTCAACACGCATGACACGCTGTTGACCTTCACCAGTTCGGGCAAGGTGTTCTGGCTGCCGGTCTACCAGCTGCCCGAAGCCGGTTCCAATGCCCGAGGCCGTCCGATCATCAACTGGATTCCGCTGGAACCCGGTGAACGCGTGCAGGCCGTGCTGCCGGTGCGCGAGTACGCCGATGGTCAGTTCGTGTTCTTCGCCACGAAGAACGGTACGGTCAAGAAGACCCCGCTGGGCGAGTTCGCTTTCCGTCTGGCCCGCGGCAAGATCGCGATCAACCTCGACGAGGGCGATGCGCTGGTCGGCGTCGGCCTGACCGACGGTGAGCGCGACATCCTGCTGTTCGCTTCCAACGGCAAGACCGTGCGCTTCGGCGAGGACAAGGTCCGCTCGATGGGCCGCACCGCTACCGGCGTGCGCGGCATCAAGATGCCGGCCGGCGAGGAAGTGGTCAGCCTGATCGTGGCCGAAAGTGCCGGTGGCAACGAGGATGAGAACGAGGACGACAATGGTGTCGAGGAAACCGCGGCCAACGGCGATGCGGTGATCGACGGCGCCGACGACGCCAGCGTGCAGTACATCCTGACCGCCACCGAAAACGGCTATGGCAAGCGCACCCCGCTGCCGGATTACCCGCGCAAGGGCCGTGGCACCCAGGGCGTGATCGGCATCCAGACCACCGAGCGCAACGGCAAGCTGGTCGCCGCGGTGCTGATGGGGTCGGATGACGAAGTGCTGCTGATCTCCGACGGCGGCACCCTGGTGCGTACCCGTGGCTCGGAAATCAGCCGCGTCGGCCGCAACACCCAGGGTGTCACCCTGATCCGCCTGTCCAAGGACGAGAAGCTGCAAGCGGTGGAACGCATGGATGCCTCCATCGAAGAGGGCGAGGACGAGGTGGCAGCTGCCGCCCCGGCCGCGGTCGAAGGCGCACCGGCTGCGGCCAGCAGCGAGGACGCCGGGCAGGAGTGATCCTGCCGCGATCAGAGGTACCCGACGACGCCGGCCCCGTGCCGGCGTCGTCGTTTCTGCGGGTCATCCGATCGCGGCGGTAGAGTCGACTGTTGGCCGACTGCTCTGCACATGACGATGAAAAGCCCGCGCTGCGCGCGATAGTCGACTAACAGTCGACTCTGCCCAGTCGACAATTCCCCAGTCGACGATCGCTCCGTCAGTTCCACCCGGAAAATACGCGCGCGCTTCACATATGCGGTGGGATAAGGGCGCATGCTGCCCCCGGAGATTGTCGATGTCCGCCTCGCCGCAGTCCGCGCCAGCTCCCGCCCGTCTCCCACGCCACCCGCTCGTCACCGTGCTGTCGGCGCTGCTGGTGGTGCTGGGCCTGGTCATCAGCGGGCTCGGCGCGTGGCTGCTCAGCCTGGGAGGTTCGGCCTACTACGTCGTCGCTGGGTTCGGCCTGCTGGCCAGCGGCATTCTGCTGTTCGGCAACCGTCGCAGTGGCGCGCTGCTGTATGCGCTGGTGTTCCTCGGCACATTGCTGTGGACCTGGTGGGAGTCGGGCAGCGACTACTGGCGCTGGGTGCCTCGGCTGGGGCTGGTGACCGCGCTGGGCATCGTGCTGGCGCTGCTGGCGCCGACCCTGCAGGCGCCGTTATCCAGGCGTCTGTCGCGCAGCGTTGCTGGCGTGCTGATGCTGGTGTTCGTGGCGGCGTTCGGCCTGGCCTTCGCACCGCATGGCGAAGTGGACGGGCACCAACCCTTCCCCGAAGGCGCGGTCAGTGCCGGCCTGGAGCCTACCCGCGATACCACCGGCCTGCAGCCGGCCGACCAGCCTGCCGACGGCGACTGGCCTGCGTGGGGCCGCAGCAACGCGGCCACCCGCTATTCGCCGTTGCAGCAGATCACCCCGGCCAACGTCGGCACCCTGCAGCTGGCCTGGCAGTTCCGTACGGGTGACCTGCCGCACAAGCGCTGGGGTGCGGAGACCACGCCGCTGAAGATCGGCGAGCGCCTGTACCTGTGCACGGCACGCAACCGCCTGATCGCACTCGACGCGCGCACCGGCGAGGAGCTGTGGCGGTTCGATCCGAAGGTCAAGGATGCGTCGATTCCGTACACCGCCGCCTGCCGCGGCGTGAGCTACTACGAGCAGCCCAGCGTGCCGACCATCGCCGATGCGGCGCTGGCCGATGCCGCCGCCGATCTGGCGCTGCCCGAGCCGCCGCCCACGGTCACCCGCAGCGCCGCTCCGGGCAACCGGCCAGCCTGTTGGGCACGCATCATCGAAGGCACGCTGGACGGCCGCATCATTGCGGTGGATGCCGACAGCGGCCGCCCCTGCGCCAACTTCGGCAACAACGGCCAGGTCGACATCACCCTGGGCATGGGCGATGTGCCGCCAGGCTATGTCTCGATCACCTCGCCCCCGGCGATCGTGCGTGGCGTGATCGTCACCGGCCACCAGGTGCTGGACGGCCAGCGCCGTGATGCGCCGTCGGGGGTGATCCAGGCTTACGACGCGGTCACCGGCAAGCTGCGTTGGGCCTGGGACATGGACCAGCCCGAGCGCAGTGGGCTGCCGCCGCGCGAACAGACCTACACGCGTGGCACGCCGAACATGTGGGCCACTGCCACCGGCGATGAAGCACTGGGCCTGGTCTACCTGCCACTGGGCAATTCCGCCGGCGATTACTGGAGCGGCTCGCGCACCGAAAACCAGAACCGCTATTCGACCTCGCTGGTAGCGATCGACGTGGCCACCGGCAAACCGGTCTGGCATTTCCAGGCCGTGCGCAAGGATGTTTGGGATTACGACCTGGGTTCACAGGCCAGCCTGATTGACTACCCGACCGCGGCGGGCAAGGTACCGGCGATCCTGCTGCCGACCAAGCAGGGCGACCTGTACATTCTCGACCGCCGCAACGGCCAGCTGCTGAGTGCGGCCGAAGAGCGCGAGGTGCCGGTCGGTGGCGTCGAGCCCGGGCAGCGCTCGCCCACCCAGCTGTTCTCGCTGTACCACACGTTGCGCCGCGAGCATGACCTGACCGAGCGCGACATGTGGGGCCTGACCCCGATCGACCAGCTGGTCTGCCGCATCCAGTTCCGCAAGGCCTACTACGAAGGCTTCTACACGCCGCCGAGCAGTGACCGCCACTCCATCGAATACCCCGGCTACAACGGCGGCTCGGACTGGGGCAGCGTGTCCATCGATACGCGCCGTGGCGTGATCGTGGCCAACTACAACGACATGCCGAACTACAACCGGCTGGTGCCGCGTGCTGAAGCCGATCGGTTGGGCTGGCTGCCGCGCGAGAAGATCCGGGCGGACAGGGGCGCGGGTGAAGGCGCCGGTGATCCCCAGGTGGGTACGCCGTATGGCATCCAGGTCAATGCCGGCTGGCGGCTGCCGTTCACCGGCCTGCTGTGCAAGCAGCCACCCTACGGCGGCATCCGCGCCATCGACCTGCGCACCGGCAAGCTGCTGTGGGACCGCCCGTTTGGTAGTGCACGCGGCAACGGACCATTCGGCATCCGCTCAGGCCTGCCCATCGAGATCGGCACACCGAACAATGGCGGTTCTGTGGTGACCGCCAGCGGCCTGATCTTCATTGCCGCCGCCACCGATGATCTGCTGCGCGCGATTGATCTGAAGACCGGCAGGGAGCTGTGGCACGCCAAGCTGCCGGCGGGCGGGCAGGCCAACCCGATGGTGTACGAACAGGGCGGCCGCCAGTACGTGGTGATCGTTGCGGCCGGGCACCACTTCATGGAGACGCCGAAGGGTGATTACGTGATGGCCTACGCGCTGCCGAAATGACGGGGGTAGAGTCGACCGTTGGTCGACTATCGCGCGCAGCGCGGGGTTTCAGCGGGTCGCGAAGGGCAGTCGACCAACGGTCGACTCTACCCCGCCGTGGCATTGGGCTAGGATGGCGCCACGCCTCGTCTGCGAAGGAATCGCCATGTTCGTGCGCTGTCTTTCTGCCCGCCCATTGCTATGGGCCTTGTTGATGCTGTTGTGCATGGGCGCTGCGCAGGCTGCGCCGCCCGCTCCTGAGGCGCGACGCGCGGCTGATGACTGGCTGGCTGCGTTCAATGCCGGCAGCCTTGAGCAATTGCAGGCCTTCGCCGAACGTTACGCCAAGAAGGAAGGCAGCACTCCGCAGGACTATCTGGAGTTCCGCGCGTCGACCGGCGCGCTGAAGGTGCTGGAGGTGCGTGAGAGCACGCCATTGCAGGCGAAGCTGCTGGTGCTGGCGCAGCAGACCGAGCGTGCAATGCTGGTGACCGCGGAAATGGACCCGGCCCATCCGGAACATCTGAAGCTGTTCCAGCTGGAAGGCATGCCCACGCCGGAAAAATACCAGCCCGCACGCGTCGCCTTGCCGCAGCTGATGGCTGACGCCCGCGCAAAGCTCGACGCCTTGGCCGCTGAGGATGCGCTGTCGGGTAGCGTGCGGGTGGCGCAGAACGGGCGCGTGCTGCTGGACTGGCACGCAGGCCTGGCAAACCGCAGCGCGAACGAAGCGGTCGATGCAGGGACGCAGTTCCGCCTGGCGTCGTCCAACAAGATGTTCACCTCGGTGGCCATCCTGCAGCTGGTACAGGCCGGCGAGCTGGGGCTGGACGATACGATCGGCAAGCACCTGCCCGACTACCCGAACAAGGCGGTCGCCGCTGAGGTGACCGTGCGCCAGTTGTTGACCCACACCAGCGGCCTTGGCGATTTTTTCGGCGATGATTTCGACCAGTATTCGGCGTCGCTGAAGACGCTGGATGACTACGTGCAACGCTTCGCCAAGGATGCACCGCAGTTCACGCCCGGCAGCCAGGACAGCTACTCCAACTATGGCTTCATCGTGCTTGGGCGCATCATCGAGGCCGTTTCAGGGCAGTCGTACTATGCCTATGTGGAACAGCACATCCTGCGACCGGCGGGGATGACCGGCACCGGCTTCGAACCAGAAACGGTGAAGGTGCCTCAGCGTGCCGTCGCCTACACGAAGACGAACGGGCGATGGACGCGTGAAACGAAGTCGCTGCCTTGGCGCGGCATGTCCGCTGGCGGTGGTTACAGCACGGCCACCGACATGCTGAGGTTCGCCGAGGCGTTGCGCGGCGGACAGCTGGTCTCGCCGGCACTGCTGCAGCAGGCCACCACGGCGCAGAACCACAAGCGCTGGTATGGCTTTGGCTTCGTGGTGCAGGGCGAGGGCAGGGAACACCAGTACGGCCACGAAGGCGGTGCGCCGGGGTCGAACAGCGCCATCGTGGTGATGCCCGCGCAGGGTTATGTGATCGTTGGCTTGGCCAATGTTGATCCGGACGCGATCGGCAACGTGGTCAACTACATCGCGCGGCGGTTGCCGTTGCAGTGAGCGTGGGGCCGATGGATGTAGAGTCGATCGTTGGTCGAATAGCGCGCGAAGCGCGGGCGCTTCGATCTTTCCGCGAACGGCAGTCGACTAATAGTCGACTCTACCCAGCCGACGTCACCCGGTCGCGGCCGGCACCCGCACCATCTTCGTCATCAGATGCTCCACCACACCGGCCGGATTGGCGGTGCGGCCCACATGCGTGCTCGACATCTGCACGATCGAGCTGCGCTTGGCCGTGAGGAAGTGGAAGCGCGCGCGCGCGGGCAGCTGCGCAATCGGTCCGGCCGTGGCGTCACCGCGGCAGATCGCCACGATCGCATCCAGCCACGGCTGCAATGCCTCCTGGTCCAGCGCCGGCGCGAATGCGCGCAGGCGTGCCGGATCGATCTCGATGGCTGCTTCGAGGTGCCGTGCACCGGGACAGGACACGATCACCCCGACATTGATGAACTCTTCGCGTTCCACCCGCGGTACCACGCGGATGACCGCATAGTCATACGTGTGCAGCGTGGGCACGGATGGCCTCCTGCACGAACACCGCACGCACCTTCAGGCGGTGCTTGAGATAGTCGATGTAGCCCTGCCGATAGGCCTGCGGGCTGTCGAACGCCGGCTCGCCCACCAGCCAGCTGTCCGGCACCAGGCCGACGATGCGCTCGATCTCGGCATCGGTCAGGCGTGCAGCCAGTTCCGCATCCACCTCGGCGATGCGGCTGGCGAAAGACAGCAGTACATGGTCGCGGATCAGCACGAACGGCCTCTCGCAGGCATCGCCGGCGTTGGCCCAGTCGTGGTGGAAATACATCGCCGCACCGTGGTCGATCAGGTACAGCTGGCGGTGCCACACCATCAGGTTGGGATTGCGCGTGGTGCGATCGACATTGCTGGTGAACGCATCGAACCAGACGATGCGCGATGCCAGGTCGGCGTCCACCGGCATCGCGGCGGGGTCGTAATTGATCGCACCCGGCAGGTAGTCCAGGCCCAGGTTCAGGCCCTCGCTGGCACGGATCAGCTCCTGGATCTCCGGGTCCGGCTCGGTGCGGGCGAACTCACGGTCCAGTTCGACGAACAGGATTTCCGGAATCGGCAGGCCCAGCGTGCGCGCCATCTCGCCGGCGATCAGCTCGGCGATCAACGCCTTCGGGCCTTGGCCGGCGCCACGGAATTTCAGCACGGCCATGCCGTCGTCGTCGGTCTCGACCACCGCAGGCAGGGAGCCACCTTCCCGCAGCGGGGTGATGTAGCGGAGGGCATGGACGGTGCGCATGCGTGCATTCTAGCGTGGCGTCACGGCAGACGCGCCGTGGCGGCGCGGGCGCCAACTTAATGAACGGGTACCGCCCGAATCGCCTCGTACAGGCCGGCCGCAATCTTCACTTGTTCCTTCCGCGCGCAGTGGCAGCATTCGTTCCAACGGAGCAACACACCCGCGTGTGACCTTCAACAGGAGGCCGTCATGCCGCTAGAGTGCAGCTGTCACGCTTCACCGTGTATGCAACGCAACGCGTGGTGTTGACCCTGGCCTGACACGGTCACGCCATCGGCAAGGATGGCGGTCCCCGCCGTTCCAGACACCGTTCATGCATCGAGACTCACGCGTTGCCCGCCGGGTCCTGCGATCCAGCTGGTCGCGCCCCGAGATGAACCCCTGCGTTGCCGTCGGCATCGGCAACGCGGACGGCCGCCGGATCCACAATGTCCCCAGAGGCTTTGGAGGTGCACCGATGAGCGACGAATTCAATCCCATGCTGCCCCCCCTGGACGATGCCAAGGCCGAGGAAATGATCGGCAAGGTCGTGCTGGTCGGTGTCACCCGCTATGGCGGCGACGGCCAGGTTCAGGGGCTTGAGCAGTACGCTGGCACCGTGCTGCGCATCAGTGCCTACGAAGGTGTGGTGCTGGCCGACGAAGACGACGGCCATGAGCGCTACCTGCCGCCGATGCTCGACCAGTACCAGCGCGCCGAGCCCGGCGAGTACCGCATGCGCAACAGCGGCATGATCGTGGTCGACCCCGATTACCTCACCGCCTGGGATCTGCATGCCCAGCAGTGACGGCAGGCCACGCCTGGCAGAGGCCGGCACACCGTCGGTCTATCCGGGCGTGCGCACTTTGCCCCATCCGGCCACTAGCCCTTCCGGCCCATTCACGACAACCCCTGCGGTGCTAGATTCGGGCTCTTGCCCGGTCCCGGGCTCCCATTCACACCCCAGGGGATAAGGATGCTCATCCGTCGAACCTCTCTGGCGGCGGCCGTTGCCGTCGCCACCTTCGGCCTGTTGGCCGCTGGCCCGGCGCTTGCCGATTACGCGAAGCCGCCGGAACACCTGCTCAAGGTGCTGAAGGCACCGCCGCCGCCGACGCCGAACGTGGCCCCGGGCGGGCAGCGCCTGCTGCTGACCACCGCGCAGACGTATCCTTCGATCAGCCGGGTCGCGCAGCCCTACCTCAAACTGGCCGGCGTGCGCCTGGAGCCGAAGAACCGCAGCCGTCATGACACCCCGGGTGGCTACGGCATCCCCGCCTGCGTGGCCGACTTCACCCTGGTGGATATCGCCAGCGCCAGGCAGACCAAGGTCAACCTGCCGCAGGGCTGCGCCACGGGCGCGCTGTGGTCGGCCGATGGCAGCCATTTCGCCTTCCAGAATGCGGTCGATACCAGCGTGCAGCTGTGGGTGGGCGACGCCGCCACCGGGCAGGTAAAGCAGATCCCGAACGTGCAGTTGAACCCGATCTTCGGCAACACCGTGCAGTGGCTGGGCGGCAGCCAGAACCTGCTGGTGAAGCTGGTGCCGGCCAACCAGGGCCCGGCGCCGTCCGACGGTGGCGTGCCGACCGGCCCGGATGCACAGGAGTCGCTGGGCAGCAGCGGCGAAAGCAGCACCTACGAAGCACGCGACACGCTGACCAGCGTGCACGACGAGAAGCTGTTCGCCTATTACGGTGCCTCGCAGCTGGCCGTGGTCGATACTGCCGCCGGCAGCGTGCGCTCGGTCGGGCAGCCGGCGCTGTTCAACGAGGTCAGCGCCGCGCCCGATGGCGTGCACGTGCTGACCGAGTCGATCAAGGCGCCGTATTCGCATGCGGTGACCTACCAGCGCTTCGCCAACGACGTGGCCGTGCTGGATATCGCCAGCGGCAAGTCCACGCCGATCGCCAGCCTGCCGCTGGCCGACCGCGTGCCGGTGCACGGCGTGCCGGAAGGCCCGCGTGGTTTCGACTGGCGTGCCACCGATCCGGCCACCCTGGTCTATGCCGAAGCGCTGGACAAGGGCGACTGGAAGGTCAACGTGCCGCACCGCGACCGCGTGCTGATGCTGAAGGCACCGTTCAACGGCAAGGCGACCGAAATCACCCGCACCGCGCAGCGCTTCGAAGGCTTCGCGTGGACCGCCGATCCTGCCGTGGCGTTCCAGTACGAGAACGACGAGAACCGCCACTGGATGCAGACCCGCATCGTCGATGTGGACCAGCCGAAGAAGGAAGGCCGCCTGCTGTGGGACATGTCCAGCGATGAGCTGTACGGTAACCCTGGCAACCTGGTCTTCACCCGCCTGCCGAATGGCGCGCAGGTCGTGCGTCAGGATGGAAACCACGTGTTTCTCAGCGGCCGTGGTGCCTCGCCGCAGGGTGACCGTCCGTTCCTGGACCGCCTCGACCTGGGCACGCTGAAGAGCGAGCGCCTGTTCCGCAGCAGTGCCGATGCCTACGAACAGTTCCTCGGTTTCAGCAACACGCCGGGGCGCTACCTGACCTGGCACCAGTCGGTGATCGATCCGCCGAATGCCTTCGTCCGCCAGCAGGGTGAGGCGGTGGCCGACGCGAAGGCCGGCGAGGCGCAGTTCGCATCCAGCGCCACCGCGCTGACCCGGCTGGTCGACCCGACGCCGGAAGTGCGCCAGATCAAGAAACAGCTGGTGACCTACAAGCGTGCCGACGGCGTGGATTTGTCGTTCACCCTGTACACGCCGCCCGGCTACAAGGAAGGCCAGCGCGTGCCGGCAATCCTGTACGCGTATCCGGCCGACTTCGCCAACGCGGCACAGGCGGGCCAGGTGTCCGGTTCGCAGCAGACCTTTACCCGTCTGCAGCCGTACCGCCTGATGCTGCTGGCCGGTTACGCGATCATCGACAACGCCTCGTTCCCGATCGTGGGCGACCCGAAGAACGCCTACGACACCTACCTGGAGCAGCTGGAAGCCGACGCCAAGGCGGCGGTGGACAAGGCGGTGGACATGGGCGTGGTCGATCGCAACCGCATTGGCGTGACCGGTCACAGCCATGGCGGCCTGATGACCGCCAACCTGATTGCCCACACCAACCTGTTCAAGGCCGGCGTGGCGACCAGTGGCTCGTACAACAAGACCTTCACCCCATTCGGCTTCCAGAACGAGCGCCGCTCGGTGTGGCAGGCGCAGGACGTGTACCTGAAGGCGTCGCCGTTCTTCTATGCCGACAAGATCAAGCTGCCGCTGCTGCTGGTCCACGGTGAGGACGATGCCAATCCGGGCACCGAGCCGTTCCAGTCGCGCAAGCTGTACCAGGCGATCCGCGGCAACGGCGGTACCACCCGCCTGGTGATGCTGCCGAACGAGCCGCACTGGTACACCGCGCTGGAATCGAACGAGCAGCTGGTGGCGGAAATGCTGAACTGGTTCGACACGTATGTGAAGAACGCCAAGTAAGGGAACAGGAAGGCCACCTCCGGGTGGCCTTCCTGCATCCTGCTGCAGCACCGAGCCCACGCTCGGCTGCCCGTCGGCCTGCAAACAGCCGCAAGTGCTCTGCAATCAACTGTGGAGACTCGGTAACGACGTGTTACCGGCACATTCGCATGGCATGCAAATGGTCTAGGCTGAACCTGTAAGTCCGTCCCGGGTCGGTGCAATGAAAGCCATCCTTCTTGCTGCAACGTTGTCGTTGTTCCTGGTCTCAACTGCAGGTGCGCAGCCACTGCCCACCGAGCTGGTGCAGCTGGGGATCATCGCCGGCATGCCCTACGCCAAGGCCAAGCGCCTGCTGGATGCCGCAGGCTGGCGGGCTGAACCTGCGCAGGGCGCGCCAGAATCGCTGGACGGCTTTCCGGAAGTTGGATGCCAGAAGGACGGAAAGCAGTGTGCGACGACCTTCGAAAAGGACGGTCAACAGATCGCGGTGCGGCTGGGCACTACCCTGGCAGGGCAGCCGTTCGTGCAGAGCGCTGACTGAGTACCCGCCCTCACGCCAGCGGCAGACGGTCCTGTGCGTGCGCCAGCCGGTCGTGCAGTTCGCGCACGTGCTCGGCCTTGGCATGGATGCGCGTGGTATCACCGAAACTGCGCAGGTAGGCGCACGCGGCGAAGCCGGCACTCTTCTTTTCGTAGTCGGCAATCCAGGCCAGTCGATCCGGGTTGTTGGCCTGCTCGGCTGACCACGCCGCCACCGGCGGACGGATGCGGTACCTCAGGCCAACACGCCAGGGCTTCGGTGTCAGACGCGCACGGAAGCAGTGCTGCAACCGGCACATGCGCGCGTACAGGGCGTCGGTGCCCAGTGCCTTGAAAAACGCCTGCAGCTGCTCGTCCTCGGGCGAAAACGTGGCATGCATGGCCAGTACGCGCAGTCCGGCCGGCGTGCGGTAGGCGCGCAGATGCCAGTCCGGATGCCGTTCGCTGAAGGCCGCGACCCGCTGCATGGCCACGCCTTCGGCGCCACCGGCCGCGGCCAGGCGCCGCTTGCGCTGCATCAGCATCGCGGTGTTGACCAGCACTACCGCTGCCACCCCCAGTACCAGTCCCGCCAGCCAGTGCCAGAGCAGGGTGCCGATGATGGCGCCGGCGAACAGCAGTACTGCTGCGACGATTGCAGGCATCACGCAACCTGCCGGTGGCTGCGCGTGGTCGATGTCGGCGAACAGTACATCCGGGCTGTTCAGGCACAGCGCGCCATAACTGTTGCGGGTGATGATGACGTCGCCATCGCGCTGCACGATCTGCTCACGGATCGGCACGCCTTCTACGCCGTAGTTGCTGCGCGCCTCGCGACGCGGCAGCGCCTGCCCGGCTACGATGGCATTGAGGGCCTCGTTGGCGCGGGCATCGGCATGCGCCTGCGCCTCAGTGGGGCCTTCGTCGGACCAGCCGAAGCGGCGCACGACCAGCGCACGGCCACGGAAGCGGGCCTGCACGCGGGCTTCGGCCCAGTACGCGGGAACGATCATCATCGTGCGGTGCTCCATCTTCCATGGCAGGTGCCGAAGCGAGTCTGGCACAGCGCCGGGGTCGCCGCATCCGCCCGCTGCGGCGGGCCGGGCAGAGTGGTAAATTGCGCGCCTTGCATGCACACCACCAAGGACGGAGCGATGTACATGATCCTGCGCCGCCTGCTGGCCCTGGCCTGTGCCTGGGCGGTAGGCGCGGCCACGGCGGCTGCACCGGCGGGGCCGCAGATCCTCACCGAGGATGTCGGTCGTTTCTATGCGATTTTCGACAGCGCGGGCGGCAAGCCCAGCGTTGCCCAGTTGCGCGGCTACCTGGCCGAGGGCTCGAGCGGCCTGGACGAGCTGGCCAAGGCGCGCCGGGTCACCGCAGAGCGCATCGCCGAATCCATCGCCCACCAGCCCGAGCTGTATGCGCAGGGACGAAACTGCCTGGCCGAGCTGCCGGCGGTGAAGCAGCGCTTGGTGCAGGTGTTCGCCAACCTGCAGGCCATCTACCCGCAGACCACATTCCCTCCGGTGACCATCGCCGTGGGCCGCGGCCGGCCGGTCGGGTTGACCTCGAAGAGCGGGGTGATCATCGGCCTGGAAGCGCTGTGTGCAGCCGACTTCATGAATGCCAACGTGCAGGATCGTTTCGTGCACGTGATCGCGCACGAGTACGTGCACATCCAGCAGGCTGGCCTGATCGATTTCGAACCGGGTGACCCGCGCGCGACGGTGCTGCGCATTTCGCTGGGCGAAGGGATTGCCGAGTTCATCACCGAACTGATCTCCGGCAACGTTGGCAATGCGCGCCACGCCGCGTGGACGCGCGGTCGTGAAGTGCATATCGAAAGCGCATTCGCACTCGACCTGGACAGCACCGATCTGTCGCCCTGGCTGTACAACTACTCGCCCGGTTCGCAGGAGCCTTACGACCTGGGTTACTGGGTGGGCTACCGCATTGCCAAGGCCTACTACCTGCAGGCCAAGGACAAGCGGGAGGCGGTGCGTGCGCTGATCCAGCAGGACAACCCGAAGACCATCCTGGCCGCCAGTGGCTGGACGCCGGGCATGTGGATGCCGGCGCAGGTGACCGGCGTGGCGGCGCGCTCGGCGTCGCGATGAAGCGGACGCAGCGCGCTAGACTGTGGGCCTGGCCTTCTGGAGAACCCGCATGCGTGGACCCGTGCTGCTTGCCGGTGCCATCACCGTTGCCATGGCGCTGAGCGGCCCGCTGAAGGCGGCCGAGCCTGAGGCGGTCAATCCGCTGCTGCTGAAGCCGGTCGAACAGCTGCGCCCGGACGAGGTGCGCTTCATGCAGCAGCAGCTTGCTGATTGGCCGCAGCTGCAGCGCTATCGCGCCGCCAATGCTGCGCTGCCCGCCGCTGTGCCCGGGCAGCCGCGCGTGGTGTTCTACGGCGACTCCATCACCGAAGGCTGGGGCAGTGAAGGCGGCGCCTTGTTCTTTCCCGGCAAGGGCTGGCTCAACCGCGGTATCAGTGGACAGACCACGGCGCAGATGCTGCTGCGTTTCCCACAGGACGTGCTGGCGCTGAAACCACGGGTGGTGGTGATCCTGGCCGGCACCAACGACCTTGCCGGCAATACCGGTCCCTCCACGCAGGCGATGATCGAAGACAACCTGCATGCGATGGTGGATCTGGCGCGGGCGCACGGCATTGGCGTGGTGCTGGCGTCGGTGTTGCCGGTCAGCGATTATCCGTGGATGCCGGGCATCACGCCGGCGCCCAAAGTGCGTGCCTTGAATGAGGCATTGAAGCGCTACGCCGAGGCGAAGGCGCTGGTCTATCTGGATTACTACACGCCGATGGCCAATGCGGCCGGCGGCCTCGATCCGCAGCTGGCCGAGGACGGTGTGCATCCCACAGCGCAGGGCTATGCGCAGATGGCGCCGTTGGCAGAAGCGGCCGTCAGCCGCGCACTGAAACAGCAGTAGCGCTGGCGGGCAGGCTGGCCTGCAACCACTCGCAGAAGCCGATCACCAGCGGCTCGGCGGCGCTGTCCTCATGCACCAGCCAGCTCCAGCGCGGGCCGCGTACGCGTGCACCGTCCAGCGCTTGCAGCAGGCGCTGTGCGCAGGCGTCGGCGGCCAGCAGCTCGCTGACCAGGGCGATGCCCAGGCCCTGGCAGGCGGCATCCAGCAACTGCCCGGGCTCGGAGAAGTTCATGCCGTCCCGTCGCTGGCCAACGTCCGCGCCGCCCTGCACCTGCCATTGGCTCCAGTCCATTTCGCGCTCGCCATGCAGCGTCATGCGCTCGTGCGCGGGCGTGGCCAGCAGCGTTGGATGGCAGGCCGGGTAGAGGCGGTCCTGCAGCAGCACGCGGTGCTGGCAGTGCGCCTGCGCGTCGAGGTCGTCGCGTACCGCCACGTCCAGCGTCTGCGTGGTCATGTCCGGCGCGTCCTCGCTGATCAGCAGCCACAGGTCGGCACCGGGATGCAGGCGATGGAACTGTGCCAGGCGCGGCACCAGCCAGTGGCGGGCAAAGGCCGGGCTGGTGTTGACGATCAATTGATTGGGCTTTCGGTACTGATCAAGCCGGCGGATGCCACTGGCCAGCTGCCGCAGCAGGGACTGGGTGGTTTCCAGCAGGTCGATACCGGCGTCGGTGAGGGTGACGCTGCGGCCCTGCCGGAAGAACAACGGCTGCTGCAACGAAGCCTCCAGGCCACGGATCTGCTGGCTGATGGCCGATTGGGTCAGGTGCAGTTCCTCAGCCGCGCGGTGGAAGCTGCCCAGCCGCGCGGCGGCCTCGAAACCACGCAGGGCGTTCAGCGAGGGCCAGTGCTTGAGCATGTCAGATAAGAGGAACTATTCAATTGATGCCTGAATCTATCGTTTGTCCTTATCGATCAGCAAGCGCAGCATGGTTCTACCCCCTCGCTGGGTCTGGAGCCCGTCATGCATACCCGTCGTCACTTCCTCACCCAGCTGGCGGGCGCAGCCGGCCTCGGTGGCCTGGCCGCCCTCGGCCTGGCCGGTCTGCCGGGGCGCACATCTGCGGCGGTGCCGGCCGCGGGCGCCTGGCGCATGCCCGACGAGCACGGACCACAGGAGCGCGTGTTCCTGGCCTTCGCTGCGCAGCCGCGGGTGTGGGGGGCGCAGGCCGATGCAGTAAACAGCGCCGTGGCCCGGCTCGCGCGCACCATCGCCCGCCACCAGCCGGTCAGCGTGCTGTGCCGCCCGGCACAGCGGAAGCTGGCGCAGGATCGCTGTGGCCGCGACAACATTGAGTTCCTGGAGGTGCCGCTGGATGACATCTGGGTGCGCGACTACGGCGGCTGCTTCGTCACCGACGGCCAGGGCGGGTTGGGCCTGGTCGATTTCAATTTCAACGGCTGGGGTGGCAAGCAGAGTGCGCGCAATGATGGCGTGGTGGCGCCGTGGCTGGCGCAGGTGACCGGCGCAACGCTGCTGGAAAGTGATCTGGCCGGCGAGGGCGGCGGCATCGAAGTGGACGGCCATGGCACCGCCATCCTCACCGAGAGCTGCTGGGTGAACCGCAATCGCAATCCGGACTTGTCGCGCGCGGATATCGAGGCCGAGCTGAAGCATCATCTGGGCCTGCGCAAGGTGATCTGGCTGCCCGGCATCGCCGGCGAGGACATCACCGACGCACACGTGGACTTCTATGCGCGCTTCGTGCGTCCGGGCGTGGTGATCGCCAACCTCGACAATGATCCGGCGTCCTACGACTACGACCTGACCCGCGAGCACCTGGAGATTCTGCGTGGGGCCAGCGATGCCGATGGCCGGCGCCTGCAGGTGCACACGCTGCCGCCGCCACTGGACGGCCGTGACAACGTGCATACCCGCGACAACGATGACCTGGCGATGGGTTACATCAACTATCTGTCGATCAACGGCGCGGTGGTCGCGCCGCAGTTCGGTGACGATACCGCCGATGGTTACTGCCGCGAGCTGCTGGAAGACCTGTACCCGGGCCGGGTGATCGAGCAGGTGGACATCGATGCGATCGCCGGCGGCGGTGGCGGCATCCATTGCGTGACCAAGAACATGCCCAGGGTCTGATGCGGCTCAGGCGTCATCCCGCTTCAGCGCCGCATCCGCTGCCAGCAGCGCTTCGGCGGCGGCGCTGAGCGGCGGTGACGGCGGCGCGACCACGCCGATGGCTTCCATCATCTTCGGCATGCCGAGGAATTGGCGCGCGCGGCGGTCGTAGATGCCGGTGACCAGCAGCGCGCGGGTGGCGATCTTCTGCTCGGGGCCGATCAGCACGCGCTGCTCCATGATGCCGCGCGAGCCGACCCAGCCGACCAGGCGGGTTTCCAGGGTGAAGCGCTGGAACGGCTTCAGTTCGCGGCGGAACTGGATGGTGCCGGCGCCGACGATCGGCGCCCACTTCTCGCGCAGCGCCACCCGGCCCAGGCCCATGCGCAGGATCAGGTCCAGCCGGCCCAGGTCGAAGATGTTCCAGTAGCGGCCGTTGGTCATGTGCAGGTTGCTGTCCAGGTCGTTGGGCAGCACCCGGAACTGCAGCCGCGAGACCCCGAACGGGGCCTCCAGCTTCGGCCGGAACAGGCTGCACAGCAGCAGATGGAGCAGGCGGAACCAGAGATTCATGGTTATGACGACTGTTATAGGATCGCCGGTACGCTAATCTATGACGACTGTCCTGGCAAGGAGACTGCCGTGAGCCCCCGATCCTCTGATGCGCCTCAACGCGTGATCGACGCTGCGGCACAGATGCTTGCGCGTGTCGGGCTCAACGCCACCAGCATCCGCGAGGTGACCAAGCTGGCCGAAGCGCCATTGGGCTCGACCTACCACCACTTTCCCGGTGGCAAGCAGGAACTGCTGGCGCGTGCCACGCATATGGCCGGTGACAAGGTCGAAGCGCTGCTGGTGGAGCTGCTGGCGGGTGGTGCGGTGCAGGGCCTGCAGCAGTTCCTGGCGCTGTGGCGCGAACGCCTGCTGCGCTCGGGCTTCCGCGCCGGCTGCCCGGTGCTGGCCGCTGCCGTGGAGGAGCCGGTGGACGCAGCATCCAGCCAGCCGCGCGTCGCCGCCGCGGACGTGTTCGTGCGTTGGCAGGGCCATCTGGCCGCCGCCTTCGTCGCCGAAGGGCACGCCCCCGCGACCGCGTCGGGACTGGCCAGCCTGGTGATCGCCAGTGTGGAAGGTGCGGTGGCGATGAGCCGCGCGCTGCAGGACATCTCCCCGTTCGACCAGGTGGCCGCGCAGTTGTTGAAGGCCGCCGCGCCACCCTGATCCGGCCCTATCAGGTAGATCCACGCCACGCGTGGATGAGCGCGCGGGTCCAGCTGCTGCCGGGTTGATGATGCTGTGCGCGCTCTGGACGCGGCGCCGCGTAGCGGTAGAATCCGGCCATCACCGCTTACGCGTGCCCGGCAAGGATGTCCGCATGCTGTATCAGGTTGTCGAGATCGCTGGCCACGCTGTCACCTGTTCCCGGAGGAGCGCATGAAGCGTTCCCGCCACTTTTCCAGCAGCCCGCTCAAACTGCCGACCAGCCGTGGCAGCGAAGTGGTGCGCGCGCGGCAGCACCTGCAGCAGCGCGGCTGGCCGCGATTGCAGATGGCGCTGATCGTCGCCCTGACCGGTGCGGCCGGCTTCCTTGCCTCGCACCTGCTGCGCGTGGCCGGTATCGACGCGATGCTGCTTCGCTACCCGATGGCCGTAGTGCTGGCCTACGGCGTATTCCTGCTGCTGATGTGGATCTGGATCCGCTGGCGCTGGGACAATGTGCTGGATGGCTTGTCGCCGGATGTGGGCGGTGGCAGCCCATCACCTCGCGGAAGTGCCGTGGAATCACCGTGGAGCGGCGCGGGGGGGCGCTCCGGCGGTGGCGGTGCATCGACGTCGTGGAGTGATTCGGCATCGCCGAGCGGCGCGGAGGTGAGTGAGTTGCCACTGGCTGGATTGGCTGAAGACGAAGCGGGCCTGCCGTTGCTGGCCATCCTCGGCATCGTCGCGCTGGTGGCGACCGTCGTGCTGGCCAGCGTATGGGTGGTGTGGTCGGCGCCGGTGCTGATGGCCGAGCTGCTGGTGGACGCAGCCATCGCCGGTGGCCTGTACCGGCGCATGCAGGGCATGCAGGAGCAGGGCTGGTGGCGGGTGTGCGTGACGCACACGATCTGGCCGCTGCTCGGCCTGCTGTTGTTCTTTGCGATCGTGGGCTGGCTGGCCCAGCAGCTGGTACCGGGCGCGGCCAGCCTGCTGGAGGTCTTCCGGGGGGTGTGACCGTGCCGTGGCTCGACTCAATCGAAGCGCCAGCGCACACCCACATAGACGCCACGCCCTTCGCCCGGCGTCGAGCGCGCCACATCCTTGCCCGCATCGTCATAGCCCGGCGTGACCGTGGCGGCGTAGTGGCGGTTGCCGATGTTGCGCATCTCCGCCCAGGCCTGCCAGCGGCCACCGGGTGCCTCGTAGCCGATGCGGCTGCCGAAGATCACGTGGCTGTCGGCCCAGTAGCTGTTGGCGTAGTCCACTGCGATGCGCGAGGCGTATTCGGTGTTCAGCGCAGCATAGAGGCCGGAGGCGTGATCGAAGCGCAGCTCGGCCTGGTAGCTGTGGCGCGGCAGGCCCGGCAGGCGGTTGCTGCCGAAGCGCGCGTCGTGGCGGTAACGGAAATCACTGAAGGTGTACGCCTGGCGCAAGGACAGTCGCCCCGGCGCGGCCTGCCACAGCGTGCTGTCCAATCCGGCTTCGATGCCACGGTGCACGGTGGGGCTGGCATTGTTCTCGGCGATGAACAGGTTCGGTACCGGTTGCAGCTCCACGCTCAGCAGCTCGTGGTTGACGTGCGCGTAGTAGCCGGTCAGTTCCCAGCGACCCAGCGCCGCGTCACCGCGCGCGCCCAGTTCCAGCGTGGTGGCCGCCTGGTTCTGCATCGGCACCGGCGCGCGCTGGCGGCCGGTGGACGGGCCATTGCCCGGCCCGAAGTACTGGTTCGAGCCCCAGATCATCGACCACGGGTGCGGCGCCTCCACCGAGCGGCTGAGGTTGCCGAACCACTGGGTCTGGACGCTGTGCTGCCAAGTGAAGCCCAGTCGCGGTGCGTAGTCCCAGTCGTGGTCGCGCAGGCGGCCGCCGCTGCTCGGCCAGGTTACCTGCACGTCGCGACGGGTGTTGATCAGTGCCAGCCCGGTCTGCATGCGCAGGCGATCATTGAAGGTGAGGGTATTGCTGACGTGCAGCGTGCTGTCGGTGCCGTGGTGGCGGAAGTCACGCGTGCGCGTACCGGCGGCATAGCCGTTGCTGGCAAAGCGCAGCGACTCGCGCGCATCGGCGTCCAGATCGTGGGTAACGCGCAGGCCAACCGTGGTTTCGCTGTCCAGGCCGAACAGCCGGTGGCGGCGGCGGTAGTCCAGCGTGGCGTTGAGGTTGGCGTAGTCCAGCTGCTGCCGGTACAGGCTCTCGTTCAAGTCCATCGGGTACGTGTGATAGACCAGCCCGGCCTGCAGCGACGAATCCTCGTCGATCTGCAGCGCGGTGACATTGCCCACCCAGGTGCTGCCCGGCTGTGGGCGACGGGCATCGATGGCCAGGTTGGCCGTGTTCGCCGCGTGCGGATCGTTGCGGATCTGGTCGCGGGTCAGGCGCCCGGGTGTTTCGTGATTGGTTTCGCGATAGCGCACGAAGAAGCGTGTCTGCAGGTCGGGCGTGATCTGCCATCCGACGTTCGCCATCGCGCCCTTGCCGTCGCCGCGCGCGTGGCGCTGGTAACCGTCGAATTCGGTATCGGTGTAGGCCAGGAAGTAATCGACATCGCCGCTGACGCCGCCCCAGCTGAGGGCGCGCTTCTGGTAGCCACGGCTGCCGGCTTCGTAGTGCAGTTGCACGCCGGCCGAATCACGGCCGCTGCGACTGACGTAGTCGATGGCACCGCCCAGCGCCAGCGCGCCGCGCTCGAAGCCGTTGGCGCCGCGCAGGACTTCCACGCGCGACAGCCACAGCGGTTCCAGCAGTTCATAGGGCGTGCCACCGGGACCGGTCAGTGGCAGACCGTCGATCGAAACTGCAATACCGGAGGCATGCGCGCCCGGGCCCCGGTTGATGCCCGAGCCACGGATCGAGACCTTGGTGCCCTCATTCCCCGGCGACTGCGCGCTGATGCCGGGCTGGTAGGCCAGCACATCGGCGGTGCTGGACAGGCGACTGTCGGCCTTGGCGACGTCGATGACATTGCCGCCGCCGGGTACGCGCTTGAGCGCCTCGCGGGCCTGCGCGCTGGCATCGGCGGCGGTGACCTGCACCGCATCCAGCGTGGTGGCCTGGGGGGCCGCGGCGGCGGCGGAGGCAAGGCAGAGGGAGACGGCCAGGAACAGCAGCGACGGGGTGGGGCGGTAAGACGAGAGCGACATGCGGACAGGCTGTAAACCACGAAAGTGGCGCGCAAGTTAACAGGTCGCGGACAATACGTCACCCACGAGTGCCGTATGGGAGGCTGTCGCACCGGTAGAGCCGAGCCCATGCGCGGCTGCCTTCGGGTCAGGCATCGTGGGCCCGGACGCATTGAGCCGAGCATGGCCTGGCTCTACAGGTGCCTAGCGGTAGTGCCGGCCGTAGACCGGCACCCCTGCGATCAGCCCAGAATCCCCGGCAGATCCAGCCCCTTTTGCTTTGCGCAGTCGATCGCGATCTCGTAGCCGGCATCGGCATGGCGCATCACGCCGGTCGCCGGGTCATTCCACAGCACGCGACCGATCCGCTTCGCCGCTGCGTCCGTGCCATCACAGACGATCACCATGCCCGCGTGCTGCGAGAACCCCATGCCCACACCACCGCCGTGGTGCAGCGACACCCAGGTCGCACCGCTGGCAGTGTTGAGCAGGGCGTTCAACAGCGGCCAGTCGGACACCGCATCGGAACCATCGGCCATCGCTTCGGTTTCGCGGTTCGGCGATGCCACGCTGCCGCTGTCCAGATGGTCACGGCCGATCACCACCGGCGCTTTCAGTTCACCGTTGGCGACCATCTCGTTGAAGGCCAGGCCGAGTCGATCACGGTCGCCCAGGCCGACCCAGCAGATGCGTGCCGGCAGGCCCTGGAACTTGATCTTCTCCGCGGCCATGTCCAGCCAGCGGTGCAGGTGCGGATTGTCCGGAATCAGCTCCTTGACCTTTGCATCGGTCTTGGCAATGTCTTCCGGATCGCCGCTCAGTGCCGCCCAGCGGAACGGGCCGATGCCGCGGCAGAACAGCGGGCGGATATAGGCCGGCACGAAACCCGGGAAATCGAAGGCATTTTCAACACCTTCCTCCAGCGCCATCTGCCGCAGGTTGTTGCCGTAGTCCACGGTCGGCACACCCAGTGCGTGGAAGCCGAGCATGGCGCGGATATGGTTGGCCATCGAGGCGCGCGCGGCTTTCTCCACTTCCTTGGGCGCGGATACACGCTTGTCGTCCCACTGCTCGACCGTCCAGCCCTGCGGCAGGTAGCCGTTCACCGGGTCATGCGCCGAGGTCTGGTCGGTCAGCAGGTCCGGCTTCACGCCGCGCTTGAGCAGCTCGGCCAGCACGTCGGCCACATTGCCGAGCAGGCCCACCGATTTCGGTGTGCCCGCCTTGCACGACTCGTCGATCAGGCGCAGCGCTTCGTCCAGGTTGTCGGTCCAGGTATCCAGGTAGCCGGTGCGCAGGCGCATGTCGATGCTGCTCTTGCGGCACTCGACGGCGAGGCAGGAAGCACCGGCCATCACGGCGGCCAGCGGCTGGGCGCCACCCATGCCGCCGAGCCCGCCGGTGAACAGCCATTTGCCGGTCAGGTCGCCGCCGAAGTGCTGGCGGCCCATTTCCACGAAGGTCTCGTAGGTGCCCTGCACGATGCCCTGTGCGCCGATGTAGATCCAGCTGCCGGCGGTCATCTGGCCGTACATGGCCAGGCCCTTCTTATCCAGCTCGTTGAAATGGTCCCAGTTGGCCCAGCGCGGCACCAGATTGGAATTGGCGATCAGCACGCGCGGCGCATCAGCATGGGTGCGGAACACGCCCACCGGCTTGCCCGACTGCACGAGCAGGGTCTGGTCATCGTCCAGGCGCTTGAGCGTTTCGACGATGGCATCGAAGCTCTCCCAGTCGCGCGCGGCGCGGCCGATGCCGCCGTACACCACCAGTTCCTGCGGGCGCTCAGCCACGTCCGGGTGCAGGTTGTTCATCAGCATGCGCAGCGGCGCTTCGGTCAGCCAGCTCTTGGCGTTGAGCGTGGTGCCGATCGGCGCGGCGATGGTGCGGGACGGGTCGTTGCGGGTCATGCGGCGCTCCGGTTCGTAGCGAATTCAAGGCAGGCGTTGAGCACCTGCGCCAGGGTGTGGCGCAGCGGTGCGGCGTGTTCGGGGTCGAGCGGGGTGGGCCAGCTGTGTTCGTCCACCTGATCGGGCAGCGGCTCGTGCATGTAGCCGCGGCAGGCCAGCTCCATCTGCAGCGTGTGTACGCCGCCGGCGATGTTGCTGTAGTGGCGGGTGATCCAGCCGCCCTTGAAACGGCCGTTGCGCACTTGGCTCATCCCGCTGATCTTCAGCAGGTTCTCCACCACATCGCTCAAGGCGTTGTCGCAGGACGTATCGGGCGCGCCGGACGGCCCGGCGGTACCGAGGTTGAACTGCGGCAGCTCCCCATCGAACAGGTGCGGGATATGCGAGCGGATCGAATGCGCGTCGTACACCACGACAGTGCCGAACTTCGCGCGCAGGCGCGTGATCTGCGCCGCCAGCGCATCATGGTAGGGCAGGAAATAGGTGTCGCGGCGGCGCGCGATCTCCGCCTCATTCGGCTCGCACCCGGCGTGGTACAGCGGCTGGTTGTCGAAGGTGGTCAGCGGGCACAGGCCGGTGGTGTTCTGGCCCGGGTACAGCGAGACACCACTGGGATCGCGGTTGAGGTCGATCACCGAACGCGAGATCGCCGAACGCACCGTGGTCGCGCCCATGCCGCGCACGAAGTCGTACAGCTCATGCACCCACCAGTCGGCATCGCGACGCGCCAGCCACGCCGAGTGGTAGTGGCCGATCAGGTCGTGCGGCAGTTCGCTGCCGGTGTGCGGGAAGCTGACGATCAACGGGGCATCGCCCTCGTGCACGGTCAGCCATTCGGGAAGGGCATTCATGCCTGCGGTTCCACGGTGGGCAGCAGCTCTCCTAGGCCCTGCGCCAGCGCGCCGCTGCGCACCAGATTCGTGGCGGTCACCATGTCCGGATGGAAGTAGCGGTCCTCTTCCAGCGTCGGCACCTGCGCACGCAGGGTGGCGCGCACGGCTTCCAGCGCGGCGCTGGAGCGCAGCGGTGCATGGAAGTCGCAGCCCTGCGCGGCGGCCAGCAGTTCGATGCCGATCACGTTGGCCGCGTTCTCGGCCATCTGCATCAGGCGGCGAGCGCCGTGCGCGGCCATCGAGACGTGGTCTTCCTGGTTGGCCGAGGTCGGGATCGAATCGACGCTGGCAGGGTAGGCGCGCTGCTTGTTTTCCGAGACCAGCGCGGCGGCGGTCACCTGCGGAATCATGAAGCCGGAATTCAGGCCCGGGCGCGGGGTCAGGAACGCCGGCAGGCCGGACAGCGCCGGGTCCACCAGCATCGCCAGGCGGCGCTCGCTGATCGAGCCGATCTCGCACACCGCCATCGCCAGCATGTCAGCAGCGAAGGCCACCGGCTCGGCGTGGAAGTTGCCGCCGGACAGCGCTTCGCCGGTATCGGTGAACACCAGCGGATTGTCGGACACGCCGTTGGCTTCGATTTCCAGGGTGGTCGCGGCCTGGCGCAGGATGTCCAGCGCCGCGCCCATCACCTGCGGCTGGCAGCGCAGGCAGTACGGATCCTGCACGCGCACGTCGTTGTCGCGGTGGGATTCGCGGATGTCCGAACCCTGCATCAGGGTGCGCAGCGTGGCGGCGGTGGCGATCTGACCGCGCTGGCCGCGGATGGCATGGATGCGCGGATCGAACGGGGTGTCCGAGCCCTTGGCCGCTTCCACCGACAGCGCGCCGGTGACCAGCGCCGCCTGGAACACGGTTTCGATTTCGAACAGACCGGCCAGCGCATAGGCGGTGGAGAACTGGGTGCCGTTGAGCAGCGCCAAGCCTTCCTTTGCGCCCAGTTCGATCGGCTGCAGGCCGGCACGCGCCAGTGCGTCGGTGGCCGGAAGACGCTGGTCAGCGATGAACGCTTCGCCGACGCCCAGCATCACGCTGGCCAGATGCGAGAGCGGCGCGAGGTCGCCCGAGGCGCCGACCGAACCCTGTGCCGGCACAACGGGCAGCACGCCCTTGACCAGCATCGCTTCGAGCAGCAGCAGGGTCTCCTCGCGCACGCCGGAAGCGCCCTGCGCCAGGCTGACCAGCTTCAGCGCCATCATCAGCCGCACCACGCTGGCCGGCATCGGCTCGCCCACCCCGGCAGCGTGCGATAGCACGATATTGCGCTGCAGGGTGGCCAGGTCCTCGCGCTCGATGCGCATGCTGGCCAGCTTGCCGAAGCCGGTGTTGATGCCATACACCGGCGCGCCCCTGGCGACGATGGCAGCGACGGCTGCGGCACTGGCGCGCACCGCCGGCAACGCGGCCGGGTCCAGCGACAGCGGGGCACCGCGATAGACCTGCCGCCACTGGGCGAGAGTGACATGGCCGGGGCGAAGAACCAGGGTGTTGCTCATGTGTTGCTCCAGGAGGCAGGCAGGTCGGGCTGACCGCGCACCACGCGCGCGTGCAGCGGATTGAATCCAATGCGATAGACCAGGTCGGCGGGGGCGTCGATGTCCCAGATCGCCAGGTCGCAGTCCATGCCGACGGCCAGGCGGCCGATGCGCTCACCATGGCCCAGCGCACGCGCCGCTTCACGGGTGAAGCCGGCGATGCACTCGTCCACGGTCAGGCGGAACAGAGTGGCGCCCATGTTCATCGCCAGCAGTGGGCTGGTCAGCGGCGAGGTGCCGGGGTTGCTGTCGGTGGCCAGCGCCAGCGGCACCCCGGCCGCGCGCAATGCGGCAATCGGCGGAAGGGTGGTATCGCGCGTGAAATAGAAGGCGCCGGGCAGCAGCACGGCGACGGTGCCGGCAGCGGCCATCGCGGCGATGCCGGCGTCATCCAGATGTTCGATATGGTCGGCGGAGAGCGCACCGAAGCCGGCGGCCAGTTCTGCGCCGTGCTGGTTGCTCAGTTGCTCGGCGTGGATCTTCACCGCCAGCCCGTTCGCGCGCGCCGCTTCGAACACCTGCCATGCCTGTGCGGGCGAGAACGCGATGTTCTCGCAGAACACGTCTACCGCTTCGGCCAGGCCCTCGGCGGCGATGGCCGGAATCATCACGTTGCACACCTCGTCGGTGTATTCCTGCGCCTCGCGACCCGGCGGAATCGCGTGCGCGCCGAGGAAGGTGGTGACCACGTTGACCCGGCATTCCTCGCCCAGTGCGCGCGCCACCTGCAGTTGCTTGCGCTCGTCGGCCAGGGTCAGGCCGTAGCCGGACTTGATCTCGATCGTGGTCACGCCTTCGGCGCGCATCGCCAGCAGGCGCGGGCGGCTTTCGCTGGCCAGCTGCTCGGGTGTGGCGGCGCGGGTGGCACGCACGGTGGAGACGATGCCACCGCCGGCGCGGGCGATCTCGGCGTAGCTGACGCCCTGCAGGCGCTGCTCGAATTCGTTGGCGCGGTTGCCCGCGTAGACCAGGTGGGTGTGGCAGTCGATCAGGCCCGGCGAGATCCAGCGCCCTTCACCGTCGATGCGGGTGGTCGGCTGCAGGTGCGCATCGCTGCCGGCGGCGCCGACGTGGACGATGCGTCCCTCGGTGCAGGCCAGTACGCCATCGCGGATGACACCCAGGCCCTCGCCATCGAGGGTGATCAGGTGGACGTTGGACCAGAGGGTATCGACGTGCATGGCATCCACAACGCGGCTGTGCTTATATGTCTATACAATATAGGCGTCCATTTCGGGTTGTCCAGCCATGTCCGATTCGCGTTCCCCGCACTGCTTCCATGCCGCCCACGCCCTGCTGGCCGAGGGCTGGGCCCGTGATGTCCGCCTGCAGGTGCAGGACGGCCGCATCGCCGCGATCAGCACCGGGCAGGGCGCGCAGGACGGTGATACCCGCGTTGGCTTGCTGGTGCCGGGCCTGCCCAACCTGCACAGCCACGCGTTCCAGCGCGGCATGGCCGGCCTGACCGAGATCGGCGGCGGCGACGGTGACAGCTTCTGGAGCTGGCGCGAGCTGATGTACCGCTTCCTGGCCCATCTGCGACCGGACGCGGTGCAGGCCATCGCCGCCCAGGCCTACATGGAAATGCTGGAAAGTGGCTTCACCCGCGTCGGCGAGTTCCATTACCTGCACCACGATGCCGACGGCCAACCGTATGCCGATCGTGCCGAGATGAGCACGCGCATCGCTGCCGCCGCCGCGCAGACCGGCATTGGCCTGACCCTGCTGCCGGTGTTCTACGCCCACGCCGATTTCGGTGGCGCGCCGCCGAATGCAGCGCAGCGCCGCCTGATCCACGATGTCGAGGGCTTCGCGCAGCTGCTTGACGCGGTGAAGCCAGCGTTGGCCGCGCTGCCCGATGCGGTGCTGGGCATCGCCCCGCACAGCCTGCGCGCGGTTACTGGCGAGGAGCTGGGCGCGCTGCTGCCGCTCACCGACGGCCCGGTGCATATCCATATCGCCGAGCAGGTGCGCGAAGTCGAGGCCTGCCTGGCCTGGAGCGGCCAGCGCCCGGTGCAGTGGCTGTACAACCATGCACCGGTGGATGCGCGCTGGTGCCTGGTGCACGCCACCCACATCACCGATGACGAGCGCGCGGCCATCGTGGCCAGCCGCGCTGTGGCCGGGCTGTGCCCGATCACCGAAGCCAACCTGGGCGACGGCCTGTTCCCGATGCAGCCTTTCGCGCGCGAGGGCGGCCGCTTCGGCGTTGGCTCCGATTCCAACGTGCTGATCGATGCCACCGAAGAGCTGCGCCTGCTTGAATACGGCCAGCGCCTGACCCTGCGCGGGCGCAACGTGCTGGCCCCGGATGCCCGCCGCAGCACCGGTCGTTTCCTGTTTGAAGGTGCACTGCACGGCGGCGCGCAAGCGCTGGGTGTGGCTGCCGGGCTGCAGGTCGGCCCCAGCGCCGATCTGGTTGAACTGGACGCCGCGCACCCCGCGCTTCGGGCGCGACAGGATGACGCATGGCTTGACAGCTGGGTGTTCGCCGCACGTAATGGCGCGCTGCGATCAGTCTGGCGGCATGGCCGCCAATGCGTGGCCGAAGGCCGCCACCTGCAGCGCGAGGCAATTACTACTGCCTTTGCCGCCGCCCTGAAGAGCGTGCTGGGCTGATCGCCTCCCGCCACCGAGATCCCATTACGTGAAGGCCAGCAAGTCCGCCACGCTCAACCAGCGCATCCGCAGCGATCTGGAAAGCCGCATCCTCAGCGGGGAGTGGGCGCCGGGATTCCGTATCCCTTACGAGCACGAGCTGATGGAGCAGTACGGTTGCTCGCGGATGACGGTGAACAAGGTGCTGACCGCACTGGCCGAGAGCGGGATGATCGAGCGCCGCCGCCGTGCAGGCTCGTTCGTGGCGCGGCAGCCGCCGCATCTTGAGCAGGTGGCGCTGGAGATCCCGGATATCGCCATGGAAGTCGGCTCGCGTGGGCATCAGTATGGCTACCGACTGCTGCAGCGCGAGCTGCGCCTGGCCGATGCCAGCGATGCCGGTGAAGTGGAGCTGGCGGGGCGGGAAGTGCTCCTGGCGATGCGCTGCCTGCACCTGGCCGATGGCCGCCCGCTGGCGCTGGAACATCGGCTGATCAGCCCGGTGGGCGTGCCCGAGGTGCTGGACATTGATTTCAACACCACGGCGCCGGGCAGCTGGCTGCTGCAGAACGTGTCGTGGACCCGCGCCCAGCACCGCATCAGCGCCTGGGGCGCAGACACCGCCAGCGCCAGGCTGCTGGACGTGAAGCCCGGCACCGCGTGCCTGGTGATCGAGCGCCTGACCTGGCGTGGCGAACAGCCGATCACCCGCGTGCGGCAGGTCTTCCTGGGAGATGCCTGGGACCTGGTGGCACGGTTCGCGCCGGGCGCGCGGTAGGGGTAAGCCGAGTTCCCCGGTCGATCCACGCCATGCGTGGATGCTGCCCCATCAGTACGTAGCGCACTGCCGCCAGCGCACCGGCTCGTCGACGCCGGGGCGGGCATTGAGCTGGATGCGCACGTTGCGTAGCGCGGGATAGTGCAGCACTTCCTCGCACACGCGTGGCCACACGGCTTCCAGTTCACCGGTGCGGTTGATCGCCAGGGTCTGCCGGGTCAGCCAGACGCCGCTGGCGATGCCGGGCTTGCCGGCCAGGGCGCGGGCCAGATCGGCCTGGAAGCGCTCCAGGGTGGCCGCATCCGGATTGGGATTGCTGCGTTCATCGGTGACCGCCGCCGTCGGCGTGGGCGCCGGAGTGGAGGGCGTTGCAGCTTCGCTCGCTTCGGGCGCTGCTTCGGCTGCAGCGGCATCCGCCGTCGAGGGGGCAGTCTCGACCGGCGCTGCGGCCACCGGCGCGGTGTTCTCCACATGCAGGCCCTGCAGGCCGAGCCCGACCAGCAGGCCCAGCGTCACCGAACCGAGCGCGGCAATCGCGATCCGGCGCAGCGCTTCGTGGCGTGCGCGGGTGCGCACGCGCGATTCGATGTCCGCTGGCAGGTAGGGTTGCAGCAACGGCCACAGGCGGGGGCCATCGAGGACTTCCACCGCCTGCTTCTCGGCAGCGCTGCGGCCATCGCGTTCGATGCGGCCTTCGGTCAGCAGCACGCCCCCCTTGGCGCCGGCCAGGCGCGCGGCGGCACCCAGTTCGTTCACCGCGGCGGTACCGATGCGATAGGCCAGGCCGTGCTTGCACGACACCAGCCAGGTGTTGGGGCCATCGCTGAGCAGGAAGTCACTGCTCGGCTCGCGGGATTCTTCCGTGGTGTCGCTGAGTTCATGCAGGCCACGCTGTTCGCGCAGCATGCGCCGGACCAGTACCGAGAATTCGCGCCAGTGCATGCCGGCCAGCGCCTGCAGGCCGAGTTGCATCTCCTTCTGCCGCCGTTTGATCCACCACAGATAGACAACGGCCAGGGAACAGGTAAACAGGGCCGACAACAGGGCCAGAATCCAGGGGAGCATGCAGGAGGTGCGCGAAAGCGGCGAGTGCGGAAGGCGACAGTGTAAAGGCCGCGTAGCCCCGCTGGGTCAGGAGGTTCCTGACAGGAAGCGTGATGGAGCGCTCAGATCGGTGCAGGCCGGGCACGAAAAACCCGCCAATCCTGAAGCCGTGAGGGGAGGGAACAAACGGCAGCCGAAGCGATTGGCGGGTTGCTCGCGATTTTCAATCAAAATTTATTGCATTGCAACAACGGGCGCTCAGGGCACGCTGTCCGGCGCCTGATGGCTGCCCGGCGCCGGTGCGTCAGAGCCCGATGCGGCCCGGGTTTCCAGCTTGGCCAGGCGTGCATGCAGGGCATCAATGCGGGCTTCCAGCGCGGTGATCTCATCGGCGGTGGGCACGTGCAGGCGCTTGAGCACGCCCTGGACCTGGTCGTCGAAGGCCTTTTCGACCTTGTTCCAGGTGCCGGAGGCCTTTTCGCGGGCTTCGTCCAGCGACGATTCCACGTTGTCGCGCCAACCGGGGCCCTGCTCGCCGGCGCGTTGACGGCGGCGCGACTCCCAGGCTTCGCCTTCCTTCACCAGTCCATCGAAGAATCGGCTGCCTTCGGCCTGGGCACGACCCAGCGCACCCAGCCCGGCGAGCCAGACCTGCTGCGCGGAGTCGCTCAACTTGCGCGAAAAACGCTCGGCCTGGTCGCCGAAGGCGGCGTCATCGTCGCGGTGGTCATCGTTTTGGTAGCGGTTCATCGCACTTCCCGTGGGAGTTGGACCTGCCCCGAGAGTAGCGCGCACGGGCGTTGCACGACCGTGATGGCCGGAGCCGAGATTCAGCCCAGCTTTTCCTTCAGCACGCGCTGGATCTCGCTTTCGACCATGCCTTTCATCGCCGACAGCAGGAAGCCCAGCTTGGCGGTCACGCGCACGGAACCCGGCTGCAGCTCGATGGCACCGTCCACGCCGCTGCCGGAGAAGTTCAGAACGTCGGCACTCCAGGACGACTTCAGGCCAAAGCGCTCGGACAGCTTGGCGGCGACCTGTTCGATCGCGGCGCGCGCCTGTACGTCGGGCAGGGCGTGGGCGTGGCGGACATCGATGGTGGACATGCAGGCTCCTGGCGCAGGGCGGGGATGATCAATGAGGGCGAGCATTGTGCGCATCGAGGGCCTTCGCGCCAAGCACTCATCGCCGGTTCTTCTGCGTTGGCGAGCAACCTGCTAGGCTGCGCCGCGTGCAGAACCTGCTTGTTCACTTCAGTCAACAACAACAGCCCGACCAGCCACTGCGGCCCGGGGTGCAGCGCATCGTGCGCCAGGCCAACGGCAGCGTTCGGCTGGGCGACGGTGGCAATGGCGCCCTGCTGCTGGCCCAGTTCTGCATGGATGATCGCGGCCTCTGGCTGCAGGTCGGCAACGGCATCCGTGGCATCCACGTGAACGGCCGCCCCGTGCGGCGCATGGCGCTGCTGCGTGCAGGCGATGCGGTGTACGTGGATGGCGTGGAAATGGTGCTGCAGGGCGAGGTCGAGAGCTTGCTGCAGGCGCCGGCGCCCAGGAACGAGGACGGCAGTGACGAGCAGCAGCGCCTGCTGCGCGGTGTCGGTGGCCTGCATCATGGGCGGGGTTTCACCCTGTCGCGGGCACGCGTGATCGGCCGTGGCAGCGAAGCGGACATCGCCATCGATGATCCGGCCTTCGCCGAACAGCATGCGCGGGTGGAAGTGCATGGTGAGCGCGTGCTTCTGCGCGACCTCGGCAGTGCCGACGGCACCCGCGTCAACGGCGTGGCCGTGCGCCACTGCTGGCTGCAGGCCGGCGATCAGCTGGTGTTCGATGGCCAGCATCGTTTCGTGCTGGAAGTGCCACATGATCCGCGCCGGCGACCGCTGCCGGTCGAGGATGAGTCCAGCCAGGACGTCGAGCAGGCGCCGGCCCTTCCGGCTGCACCGCGCCGGGTCCGGCGCTGGCCGTGGCTGCTGGCCAGCGCCTTGTTGCTGGCGGCGGTTCTCAGCCTGCTGCTCTGGTTCGGCGCACGCTGAGCCTTGCCTCCGCCGGGCGCGGCCCGGCGCGACCTCTGTGACGCGTGCCCACCCGCTTCCGATAGGTGCCGACCTCGGTCGGCGCGATCCCCGCAGGCCGACCAATGTTGGCAGCTAACGATGCACACCAGTGCCTGCAAATGGATTCCAATGAAACCAAATTTCCCTTGCGGCACAAGGCCGCAAGGCTGGTGCACTGCGGCATACTAGGGGTCTTGCCCCACAGGTGTGACATGACGCGCGCGTTCAACTTCAGTGCCGGCCCCGCGACCCTGCCGGAATCGGTCCTGCGCCAGGCGCAGGCGGAAATGCTGGACTGGCACGGGTCCGGCGCTTCGATCGTGGAAATGAGCCATCGCGGCGCGGAATTCATGTCCGTGGCCGCCGAGGCCGAGGCCGACCTGCGGCGCCTGCTCGACATCCCCGACGACTATGCGGTGCTGTTCCTGTCCGGTGGCGCCACCACCCAGCAGGCGCTGATCCCACTCAACTTCGCCAGCCCCGGCCAGCGTGCCGACTACGTGGTCAGCGGCCACTGGGGCAAGACCGCGGTCAAGCAGGCCGGGGTCTACGTCGACGTCAACATCGCCGCCAGCAGCGAGGCCGAGGGCTACCGCACGCTGCCGCCGCGCGCGGACTGGCAGCTTTCGCCTGATGCGGCCTACGTGCACATCACCGCCAACGAGACCATCCACGGTGTCGAGTTCCGTGATGTGCCAGACACCGGCAACGTCCCGCTGATTGCCGATTTCAGTTCGTCCATCGCCAGCGAGCCGCTGGATGTGCGCCGCTACGGCGTGATCTACGCCGGTGCGCAGAAGAACCTCGGTCCGGTCGGCATCGCGGTGATGATCATCCGCCGCGACCTGCTCGAGCGCAGTGGCCAGCCGCGCGCGGACATCTTCGATTACCGCTCGCACGTCGCCCGCGACTCGATGCTCAACACCCCCCCGACCTGGAACTGGTATCTGGCTGGCCTGGTGTTCAAGTGGATGCTGGCCGAGGGTGGGGTGGCAGAGTTCGCCAAGCGCAACGCCGCCAAGGCCGCGCTGGTGTACGCCGCCATCGACGGCTCCGGCGGCTTCTACCGCAATGAGGTCGCACATGCGGCCCGTTCGCGGATGAACATCCCGTTCTTCCTGCCCGATGCCGAACTCGACGCCCGCTTCGTGGCCCAAGCCAAGGCCACCGGCCTGCTTGCACTGAAGGGCCACAAGGTGGTCGGCGGTATCCGGGCCTCGCTGTACAACGCCATGCCGCTGGCCGGGGCCGAGGCGCTGGTCGCCTTCATGGCCGATTTCCAGCAGCGTCACGGTTGAGCAATGAATGGCGCGCACCGTCGGGTGCGTGCCCCGCAACAGGGAATTCCGATGGCAAGCAGCAAATCCAGCAAGAAGGCGCCGAAGAAGGCCGAACCGGCCAAGGACAGCGCCTCCACCACGGCCAAGGGCAAGAGCACGTCCAAGGCCGCGTCGAACCCGGCGCCCACCCTGGCGCCGCTGGCGCTGGCCGATGTGCGTTCGAAGATCGACCAGATCGACCGTGACATCCAGAACCTGATCGCCGAGCGTGCACGCTTCGCCCACCAGGTCGGCAAGGCCAAGGGCAAGCTGGCCGCCGCCGTCGACTACTACCGCCCCGAGCGCGAAGCACAGGTGCTGCGCATGGTGGTCGATCGCAACGAAGGCCCCCTCAGCGACGAGCTGCTGGTGCACGTCTACCGCGAGATCATGTCGGCCTGCCTGGCCCAGCAGGAGCCGCTGAAGATCGGCTACCTCGGCCCGGAAGGCACCTTCAGCCAGCAAGCCGTGCTCAAGCACTTCGGACGTTCCGCGCTGGGCCTGCCGATGGCCAGCATCGAGGAAGTGTTCCAGGAAGTGGAAGCGGGCAACGCCGATTTCGGCGTGGTGCCGGTGGAGAATTCAGGGCAGGGCACCATCCAGATCACCCTGGACATGTTCCTGACCTCGAACCTGAAGATCTGTGGCGAAGTGGAACTGCGCGTGCAGCAGTACCTGATGTCGCGCAGCGGCCGCATCGAGGACATCGAGCGCATCTACGCGCACCCGCAGTCGTTCATGCAGACCTCGGCATGGCTGCGTGCCAACCTGCCGAAGGCCGAAAAGATCCCGGTGTCGAGCAATGCCGAGGGTGCACGCCGTGCGCGCAACGCCGACGACGCGGCGGCCATCGGCGGCGAGAGCGCCGGCCATGTGTACGGCCTGAAGAAGGTCGTCACCAAGCCGATCCAGAACGATGCCGACAACACCACCCGTTTCCTGGTGGTGGGCCGCAACATCTTCCCAACCTCCGGCCACGATCGCACCTCCGTGCTGGTGTTCATCCATGACAAGCCCGGTGCGTTGTTCGACGTGCTCAGCCCGTTCGCCCGCCACGGCATCAGCATGAACCGCATCGAATCGCGCCCGTCGCACCACGGCAAGTGGGAGTACGGCTTCTTCATCGACCTGGCCGGCCATATCGACGACGCGCCGATGCAGGCCGCGCTGGCCGAACTGGAAGCGCACTCGGCGCAGATCAAGGTGCTCGGCTCCTATCCGGTGGCCGTACCCTGAGTGCTGCTGTCGCGGCGGCCGTGCCCGCTGCCCCTCTGATGCATCGCCGGCGTGGCCGGCGTTTACGGAATGATCGAACGATGAGCAACGCGCAACACTGGATTGCCCGCAAGGGCCAGCCGCTGCAGGGCAGCCTGACCATTCCCGGCGACAAGTCGGTCTCGCACCGTTCGGTGATGTTCGCCGCACTGGCAGATGGCACCTCGCATATCGACGGTTTCCTGGAAGGCGAAGACACCCGCGCCACCGCGCGCATCTTCAGCCAGCTCGGCGTGCGCATCGAAACGCCCAGTCCGTCGCAGCGCATCGTGCACGGCGTCGGCATCGATGGCCTGCAGGCGCCGGATGCGGCGCTGGACTGCGGCAACGCCGGCACCGGCATGCGCCTGCTGGCTGGCCTGCTGGCCGGCCAGGCCTTCGACTGCACGCTGATCGGCGACGAATCGCTGTCCGGTCGCCCGATGCGCCGCGTCACCGGCCCGCTGTCGCAGATGGGCGCGAAGATCGATACCGAGAGTGATGGCACGCCGCCGCTGCACGTGCATGGTGGTCAGTTGCTGCATGGCATCGACTTCGCCTCGCCGGTGGCCAGCGCGCAGATCAAGTCGGCGGTGCTGTTGGCCGGCCTGTACGCGCAGGGCGAAACCCAGGTGACCGAACCGCATCCGACCCGTGACTACACCGAGCGCATGCTGTCGGCGTTCGGCGTGGACATCGAGTTCTCACCGGGCAAGGCCCGCCTGCGTGGCGGCCAGCGCCTGCGCGCCACGGACATCGTGGTGCCGGCCGACTTCTCGTCTGCGGCATTCTACCTGGTGGCTGCCAGCATCATTCCCGGTTCCAAGTTGCGCCTGAAGCAGGTTGGCCTGAACCCGCGCCGCACCGGCCTGCTGCACGCGCTGCGCCTGATGGGCGCGGACATCACCGAAGAGAACCCCGCCGAGCAGGGCGGTGAGCCCGTCGCTGATCTGGTGGTGCGCTACGCCCCGCTGAAGGGCGCGCGGATTCCGGAGGTGCTGGTGCCGGACATGATCGACGAGTTCCCTGCGTTGTTCGTCGCTGCCGCCGCTGCCGAAGGCCAGACCGTGGTCAGCGGCGCGGCAGAGCTGCGGGTGAAGGAATCCGATCGCCTCGCTGCGATGGCCACCGGCCTGCGCGCGCTGGGCATGCAGGTGGACGAAACCGAAGACGGTGCCACCCTGCACGGCGGCGTGCGCCTGGGCAGCGGCACCATCGAAAGCCATGGCGACCATCGCATTGCCATGGCGTTCGCCATTGCCGGCCAGATCAGTGACGGCGAAGTGCGCATCAACGATATCGCCAACGTCGCCACCTCGTTCCCGGATTTCGACGGTCTGGCCCGCAGCGCCGGCTTCGATCTGGCCTGACCGCAAGGCTCTGGGGAGTCGAGCCATGCTTGACTCCATGGTGGACATCCTGAAGAGCCAAGCATGACTTGGCTCCACATTCGAAGCGCCAGAGAAAAGGACGGAGGCCGAAGCCTCCGTCTAAACATCACGAACCCCTCGTCCGCGATCAACGCTGCTCGGTACGGAAGTCCACCGGAACCCGCACCACACTGGCGACCGCACGGCCTTCATGCATGGCCGGCTGGAACTTCCAGTTCTGCACCGTGCTGAGAACCGCCCGATCCAGATCGCGGCTGCGCTCACCGCTGCGCGAGACGATCGCAGCGGTGGCGACATTGCCGCGGGTATCCACGTTCAGGCTGGCAATCACGCTGCCCTGCACGCCGCTGCGCAGCGCGGCCGGCGGGTAGGTCGGCATGCGGTTGCTGGCGAGCGGACGCGCCTCACGATTGCGCACCGTTGGCGCAGTCTTTCGCTGGCCCGGAGCCGGCGCCGCCTGGCGCGCTGCCGGTGCCGCTGCATCGGCTACGGGCGCCTCTGCGGGCGCCGACAGCAGGCGTTGGCCGACCGGTGCCGGTGCCACATCGTCCTCGCCGGAGTGACGCAGCCACAGCAACGCTGCAGCAAACATCGCCACGATCAGCGCAATCCACATCCAGGGCGACACAGGCTTGTGCTGCTCGCTGGATTCCTGCGGCAGGTGCGGCGAATGAAGGTCTTCGTGGGTGGTGGCAGTCATCGCTAACTCCTTCCGTCAATTGACGACGTGCAGAGTGTTGCGCGAGCCACGGACGAGAAGTGTCAGCGTTGCGTCAACGCCTCGCCAGGGTTCAGGTTGCCTGCCGGGAAGCGTTCAGTTACTGCGTCTTGAAGTCGAACGGCACTTCAATGCTGCCCGGTACGGCCTGGCCGTTGCTCTGTGCCGGAGTGAAGCGCCAGCGGCGCACGGCATCGGTGGCGGCACGGTCGAGCTCGCGTGAGCCGCTGCGCTGGATGACGGTGGCGTTGTTCGGGTAGCCGGTGGCGTCCACGTCCACCCGCACCACCACGGTGCCGGTTGCGCCGGCACGTAGCGCGGCGGCGGGGTAGGACGGCGGCGGCGACTGGTTGGCGATTGGCATCGGCTGGCTGTTGCCACCGGCGGCCGGGGCCTGGGTGGGCGCGGCCGGGGGCGTTTCAGGCAGCGGGGCCGGGGGCGGCGGGGCGGTTTCCACCAGCTTCGGCGCATCTTCCTCCACCGGTGCCGGCTTGGCATCAGGCATGTCGCTGGAGCCGGCCGCTGCGGCCAGCGGTTCCGGCAGCGGCTCGATCTGGGCGGTCTCCTGCGGCGTCTGCGCGGCCGGGTCGGCGCGGAAGAATTCCTTGTCGCGGCCGGTCAGCCAGACCACCACGAACAGCAGCACGCCCACGCCGAAGGCGATGCCGGCGATCTTCAGGGCGTTGCGCGGGATATGCACGGTAAACGACTTCGCGGACGACGAGCGGGGTGCAGACATGGACCGGACCAGTACGGAATGCCCCGATTCTGCCACGGCGGGAATGAACCAGGCGGCAGAAATCCGTATAACAAGCGATAATCCCATCCCTGATACCCACCACGACACCTGCCATGCTTGATCCAGCCCTGCTCCGCCACCAGCCCGCCGACCTCGCCGAACGCCTGCGCGCCAGCCGCGGCTTCGAGCTCGACGTGTCTGCCCTGGAGTCCCTGGAGGCTGATCGCAAGCGCATCCAGGTGCGGACCCAGGAACTGCAGAGCCTGCGCAACAGCCGTTCCAAGGCCATTGGCCAGGCCAAGGCCAAGGGCGAGGACGTCTCGGCGATCATGGCCGAGGTCGCTGCCTTCGCCGACGAGCTGAAGGCCTCGGAAGTGGCGCTGGACGCGCTGCGCGAGAAGATCGACACGATCTCGATGGGCATCCCGAACATTCCGGCCGATGACGTGCCAGCCGGTGCTGACGAGAACGACAACGTCGAACAGGCGCGTTGGGGCACGCCCCGCCAGTTCGATTTCAAGGTGCTGGACCACGTTGAGCTCGGTGCACGCAACAAGTGGCTCGATGGCGAGACCGCGGCCAAGCTGTCCGGATCGCGCTTCACCGTGCTGCGCGGCCCGCTGGCTCGACTGCACCGTGCCCTGGCCCAGTTCATGCTCGACCTGCACAGCGGCGAGCATGAGTACCAGGAAACCAACGTGCCGGTGATCGTCAACGCTGACAGCCTGTACGGCACCGGCCAGCTGCCCAAGTTCGAAGAAGACATGTTCATCACCCAGCTGGGTGAGCAGAAGCGTTACCTGATCTCGACCTCGGAAATCTCGCTGACCAACATCGCCCGCGACGAGATCCTCGACGCCGAGCGCCTGCCGCTGCGCATGACCGCGCACTCGCTGTGCTTCCGTTCCGAAGCCGGCAGCGGTGGCCGCGACGTGCGCGGCATGATCCGCCAGCACCAGTTCGAGAAGGTCGAGCTGGTCTCGATCAGCCGCCCGGAAGACAGCGACGCCGAGCACCAGCGCATGACCCGCTGTGCCGAAGTGGTGCTGGAAAAGCTGGGCCTGCCGTACCGCAAGGTGCTGCTGTGCACTGGCGACATGGGCTTCTCGGCGATCAAGACCTACGACCTGGAAGTCTGGCTGCCGTCGCAGGAAACCTACCGCGAGATCTCCTCGTGCTCGAACTGTGGCGACTTCCAGGCCCGCCGCATGCAGGCCCGCTGGCGCAATCCGACCACCGGCAAGCCGGAGCTGGTGCACACCCTGAACGGCTCGGGCGTGGCGGTCGGCCGCGCGATGATCGCGGTGATGGAGAACTACCAGAACGCCGATGGCACCATCACCGTGCCGGACGTGCTGCGGCCGTACATGGGTGGCGTCGAAACCATCGGTTGAACCCGGTAGCGCCGGGCCATGCCCGGCGGGTGTGGGGTCAGATTCCCTTTCCGAAGGAAAGGGCTCTGACCCAGTCCGTGGTTCACCCCAAAACCCGAACCTTCTCCCACGGCACCCACCCGGGCTCGCCCGTCTCCGGCACGCACCATGCCCATCCATTGAGCGTGCGAACTCCGCTTAGCACCTGCCCCGGATCCACATCCAGCTCCCGCGCGCAGTAATCCTCCGTGGCAAACGCGCCACCCTGCGCATCGCGCCCGATCACCGGCGCCGGCACGAACCCTGGTTCCTGCCCCTCGGCCTGGCACAGAAACCAGTCCTCCCAGCCCTCAGGCCCCTCATAACGCTCGCCCACCACCAGCGCCTGCCCGCGGCGCAGGGTGATCGGGTGCGGAAATTCGCTGCGGTGTGCAGCCGTCACGATGTAGTCCATAACCCCCAGGCTACCGCCCCCGCACAACAAAAAAACGGCCCCGCAATGCGGAGCCGTTGGGATGGGCCGGGATGGGGGAGGGGCTCCCGGCCCGCAGTCAGCGCCCCGACGAGGAGGGGGGAGGACGCCGATCGCTGGAACGCGGTACTTACGCAGCCACTTCTTCGGCAGCGTGCGACGGCAGGGCCGACAGCGCGCCGGCAATGGCGTCTTCGCGGTGCTTCGGCGAGTAGGCGATGCCCTCCGCACGGACGAACTCGACGTTGTCGATGCCCATGAAGGCGAACACCTGGCGCAGGAAGGGCTCCTGGAAGTCAGCCGGCGAATCGGTGTAGATGCCGCCGCGGGCGCTCACCACGATCACGCGCTTGCCACCGGCCAGGCCCACCGGGCCGTTCTCGGTGTACTTGAAGGTGCGGCCGGCGACGGCAACGCGGTCGATCCAGGCCTTCAGGGTGGACGGGATGCTGAAGTTGTACATCGGCGCGCCGATGACCAGGATGTCGGCGGCCAGGAACTGCTGCATCACCTGCTCAGCGTCGGTCGCCTCGGCGGGATCGACACCGGCCAGCGAACTGCTGCGCAGATGAGGTACCGGATTGGCGTCAAGATCGCGATAATCGACCTGCAGGCCGTCGATCTGGCTCTTGAACTGGGCGACCACGGCAGCGGTCAGCTGGCGGGACACGGAATTGTCGCCAAGCACGCTGGCGTCGAGATGCAGAAGCTTCATGGCAGTCACCTATGTTCTGTAAGGAAGGGGCGGTGTTTGCCGCCGACGGAGAGAACGATAGGTTGTTGCACGGGCGGGATAAAGGTGGTTCAATGCCACGAATTGTTCTAGATATGGAACTCGGGTATGCATGACCTGAATGACCTGTACTACTTCGCCATGGTCGTGGACCACGGCGGTTTCGCTGCCGCCGAACGTGCCCTGGGCATCCCCAAATCGCGCCTGAGCCGCCGTATCAGCCAGCTTGAGACCGACTTGGGCGTGCGCCTGCTGCAGCGTTCCACGCGCCGCTTCGCCGTTACCGACGTCGGCACCAGCGTGCACCGCCACGCGCAGACCATGCTGGCCGAGGCCCAGGCCGCGCGCGAGGTGGTCGACCGCCTCAGCGCCGAGCCGCGTGGCGTCGTGCGCGCCAGCGTGCCCGTGTCGCTGGCGCAGATGCAGCTGCCCAAGCTACTGCCCAAGTTCCTCGAGCAGTATCCCAAGGTCCGCCTGCAGCTGAACATCAGCAACCGCCGCGTGGACATCATCAATGAAGGCTACGATGTGGCCCTGCGCGTGCGTTCGCGGCTGGACGACGACGGCAGCCTGGTGATGCGCAGCTTCGGCCAGGTGCAGGAACTGCTGGTGGCGAGCCCGAAGTACCTGGACCGTGCCGGCCGCCCGAAGGACCCGGAGGAGCTGACCCAGCACGTCACCCTCAGCATCAGCGAAGACGAAGCGCGCCAGCGCTGGGAGCTGCATGGCCCGGAAGGCGAAGTGCGCCGGGTCGACCTGCAGCCGCGCGTGGCCGGTTTCGATTTCCCGCTGCTGCAGAGCATGGTCAAGGACGGTTTCGGCATCACCATGCTGCCGGAAACCGTGTGCGCCGATGCCGTGCGCAATGGCGAGCTGGAAGTGGTGCTGCCGGACTGGTCGCTGCCGCAGGGCGTATGCCATGCCGTGTTCGCCTCGCGTCGCGGCCTGCTGCCGGCGGTGCGCGTGTTCATCGACTTCCTGGCCGAGCACCTGCCCCCGCAGCTGGAGGCCTCGCGCCTGCATTGCGATGGTGCCTGCGAGAAGGCCAAGGAGCGGATCAAGGCCAGTGCGCTGGGAGCGCTGGCGGTGGATGCCGGCTGATCGATATCAACGGCCGCGCCGGGCCATGCCCGGCGTTGCTGTGTCCGGCGCCGATCATTTCCGCCCGAACAACCGGTCCCAGAAGCTGCGTCGCGGGTGTGGTTCCGGAGCTGGCTGGACTGCAATGACCGGCGCCTCCAGAACTGCCATCAATGCCGTGCTGCGCGGTCTCTTGAGGAAACGCGCGTACTCCAGATAGCTGGTCACCTTGCTCATGTGCAGGCGCTCGGGCAGTGCCGGCAGCGCGCCGCCTTGCAGCAGCACCTGCAAGGCCTGTGGCCGGTCCAGGCGGATCGCCTCAAGCAACGCGGTACCGCCGCAGCCGGGCTCGATCTGGTTGGCGCGCTGCGGCGCATCCTTCAGCAGTTCACGCAGGGCATCGGCGTCGTCGCGTTCCACTGCGGCCACCAGTCGCGCCAGGGCCTCCGCTTCTGCAGCGGGCAGGCTATCGCGGTAGGCCTGATCGGCAATCTCGCGCTCGTCGCGCCCGTCACCACCCTCGATGCACAGGAAATCGGTGACCAGTGCCACCGGATGGCCTGACGTATCCAGCGCCCAGTAGCTGGGATACACGCCATCGCCCCAGCCGCTGGTGAACACCACCAGTCCGTGCGGCGAGCCCTCGCCCCAGGGGCGATACTCGGCACCGTGATCCAGGCCCTCGTGGTCGATCAGGGCATCCGACCACGCGCTTTCGTCGTCGCCATCGGCGCGTTCGATCAGCGCCAACAGTGCCTGCTGAGTGTCGGTGTCCATGAAGCAGCCGATGCCCGCGTCGACCGGATAGCCGATGAAGCTGTCTTCATCGAGTCCGGTCAGGTCCTGCGTGGTCCAGCGCGCCATCTGCCAGTGCAGGGCGGACGCGGTGAGCGCCTTGCGCGGTGTGAACCAGGCCACGGCCAGCGCCGGGCGCCCGCTGTGGACGATGATCTCCACCGGATGCCGCCCGACCGGAGCGGTGTAGTCGGCCAGCGCAGGCGCGTCGGCCTGGACCAGCGGATCGCAGACCACCAGCTGCCCGCTACTGACCGGCAGATGGCCGGCGAACGTGCGGTGCAGGGCCACTGCGGCCAGCTGGGCATCGTCCAGCAGGGTGGTGCGCAGGTTGGCCAGATCGAGGTGAGCCATGGGGGCTCCGGTTGCGGTGAAGGCCCCACCGTGCCGCATGCGGAGGGCGGGGGCAAGGTGGTCTTGGGCAAACGCCCTTCACGTGCGAGAATACGCCGCTGCCCGGGCGACCGGGACCCGATTGGAGAGATGGCCGAGCGGTTTAAGGCACCGGTCTTGAAAACCGGCGAAGGGTTAAACCTTCCGTGGGTTCGAATCCCACTCTCTCCGCCAGTCCTTGCAAAAAGCTCTTGGAAACAGGGGCTTTTTCGTTTCTACAGCCTTCGCTGCCCGCCCGCTTACCCACTCACCTGCAAAGGTCGGTTCTGCGCGATCTGCCGCCGAACCCAGTCCTGCACCTCGGATTGCATCCAGAGTGCCCGGCGACCGATGCGACAGAGCGCTGGAAACGGCCGGCGTTGATTTCTCCGTAGATAAAGGGGGGGGGCTCCCGGTCATCTGGCGCGCGCGATCGAGCGACGGCAGCACTGGAAGCGAGTATCGAGCACGCTCGCTCCGGGCGAAGCAGCGACTTGCCGCTTGTGAGGTTGCGTACGGGTACAGCGGTGAGCGGCGGGCCAGCCGCCAGACTGGATGCTGTTGGCTTTCCGCATTCAGCTGTACAGTGGCGCATGTCCTCTATCGTGCTCGGCACATGACTATTCGTGGCTGTCATAGAACCCTGCGCGGATTTCACGATGGCTACCGTTTCGTGCTGACCATCACCAGCGCCGACCACCAGGTGTTCTCATACACAGCTGCCGTTGACGGCGTCGAAGTTGAGTTGCGGCCCGAGGGGCTGATCCGCAGCAAGGGGGACGCCATGCAGCTCGGCATGGCTGCGGTTGAGCGCCACGTGGCGGGCCTCGCGTCCAAGCGCTGAAGACGCGCTGGTGGGAGCCTTGGCCGCCGCACTGCGCGAGGGGAAAGCAGTCATTCAAGATCTAGGGCCGATCTAGGTCGTCTGGCGTCAGCCCTGCCAGCGCCAGGATCCTATCCCTTCTCATCTGCTCACCCCAGAGGATCCATGCTTGATCGACGGTCAATATCCCCGTCGTATTGCAGGCCGGGCACGTCAGCTGCACGCCACTCTCGGTATCTGAGAGCCCACAGCCGCGCGACATGCGCGATTCGTCCCCGCATGCGCCACACTTCACCTGGAGAGTGTCGATTCGGTCGATCGTGCCATTCAGGCGCAGCAATGGGCGGATCCTAAGGACCCGGAAAGCAGTTGAGGGTGTCATGTGTCTTGCCTGTAGGAGGCTAGACACGGGAGCGAAGGATTTCGCGCCTGAGAGGAGCCGGATACGTCAACCATACAGCATGAACAGTTAAGGGCGTGGATCTTGCCAAGCCATTCATGCCGGATTTCTGGCCTGCGTCTCAGGCGTAGGCACCCTTGGGGTGCCTACGACCCGCGCTGGACTACTTCGGCATCAAGACTGTGTCGATCACATGAATGACGCCGTTCGACTGGCCAACATCGGCAATGCTGATGCCTGCCTTGCCTCCCTTTGCGTCGACCACCCACAGCTTTCCATCACGAAGCGCTACGGTGAGCGGCTCGCCCTGAACCGTCTTCAATGTGGCCTTTCCGCCATGCTTCTTGGCGTCCGCCATAAGCTGGGCGGAGCTGTAGCTGCCGGGGACCACATGGTAGGTCAGGATCTTGGTCAGCTGAGCCTTGTTCTCTGGCTTTACCAGCGTATCCACCGTTCCTGCCGGCAGCTTGTTGAAGGCCGCGTTGGTGGGGGCGAAAACGGTGAAGGGGCCGGCGCCGTTGAGGGTATCAACCAGGCCTGCTGCCTTGACCGCAGCGACCAGTGTGGTGTGGTCCTTGGAGTTGATGGCGTTCTCGACGATCGTCTTGGTCGGATACATCTCCGCACCGCCGACCATGACTGGGCTGGCGGCGAAGCTGGACGAAGCTGCTGAAACGAGTACGGCGAGACTCACTGCGGCGGCAATGCGCTTAAGAGTGTTCACTGTGCGTTCCTTGGTAAGTTGCCTGCGGTGTGCAGACATCCCACATACGCCCTGGCAGTGCATCTGGATGCAGGGCGGATCGACCAATGTGGAACGGTTCAGGGAGGTCAAGGAGCGGTCCGGCCTGCCCGTTGGCCTTGCTGTATGGGATGTTAGCAACTGCCGCAGGAACTGGCCGATGATCCGTCCAACCTGTTCAAGAAGTACCGCGCCGCTTTCGCTCAGCGCTTTGGGCCAGCGCATCGCGAGGGAACGCCATGGAGACACTCACCCCCGGCGGCCATCTTTCGGCTTGTTATGACACAACGGATAACCCGAGCACGACCGGAACGCCCCATGCGGGCCATTCCGGTCCACAAACACGCCCACCTTGCAGACCGGGCAGCGCTCTTCGTTGATGGTCTCGCCAGACAGGTTGGTCACCTTCACCGCGCCGTCCTCCACCAGCTCATCCAAGAACGGCGAACGCTTGCCGAGCAGGGTGAACATGACAACCGACCGCCGCGCACGCGTCAGTGCTACATAGAACAAGCGCCGCTCTTCGCTCAGCGGATAGGTATCGCCGTCCGGCATCGCCAGTGAAAGCACCGGGTCGTCCGACCGCAGGCTGGGGAATCCACGATTCACCATTGCCGGCAGTATCACGTAATCCGCCTCGCGCCCCTTTGAACGGTGCGCGGTGAGGAATTCCACCTCCATCGTGCTGCCGAAGGTCTTCTTCCAGTCCGAAGGAACGGAATTGCCGTCGGCCCGATAACGCCCCAGGATGAAGACGGAGACGCGCCCATCGCGGCCCCGCGGCACCGCGCCAGACAGCAGTTGCTGGTGCAGCCTGGCAAGGTACTGTCGGATGCCATCCTGCACTTCCTCGCGTCGCTTCATCTGGAAGGCCTGCAACACCGGACCGATCGCCGGTGCCCGCGAGCGGACCTGCTTGGTGATCTGCACCGGATTGCGGCTGATGAAGCGGCTGGAAACATCACAGAGCGCTTGAGGACAGCGGAAGGTCTGCTCCAGCTTCAGCACCTGTCCTTGCCCCATCCAGTCGCGGAATCCGGTCATCACCGAAACGTCGGCACCGGCAAAGCGGTTGATCGACTGCCAGTCGTCACCGACCGCGAACAGGAAGCGGTCCTGGCCGCTGGCCAACGCGCGGCACAGGCGCGCGCGGGCGCGGGACGCATCCTGGAATTCGTCCGCCATCACCAGGTCATAGGGCGACTCATACCGGCCCTGTTCCAGCAGCCCGGCGGCCATGTTGAGCATGTCTTCGAAGTCGATGCCGCGCTCGCCGGCCAGTGCATCGTCCCAGGCCTGGAAGACAGGGCCGGCGATTTCCAGGAATCGGCGGTGACGCTCCTTGAACTGGTCCTCCGGCATCTGGCGCAGGCGCCCGGCCATGTCCTCAAGCGTCAGGCAGTTGCTCTTGGCGTGGGCGATGAAGGTCCGCATCAGGCCGATCAGATCGGCATCCGGCATGGGCCTGGCACCCTCATCCGGCAGTTCGCGGTCTGGATTCGGGTCGAGTTCGACGTGGGCGCCGCTGAGCGCTTCAGCCAGATGGTGCAGAGCCTGCCCGCTGCGCAGCCCAAACGATGTCGTTTCGATAAGCGCGGTTCCGCGCGATGCGTGCTCCTGGCGTTTCCACTGCATGCCTTCGGTGTAGTTGGCAAAGTGCTTCGGCGGCTGGCCATCGGCATCCAGCGCAAAGTGCTCGTGATACAGCGCCGCGTCCGGGTAATAGAAGTCAGGGCGATACTGGCGATGAGTGTCGGTGGCAGTGTCGAATTCATAGCGGCGCTCGTAGTCATACGCCACGCCGTTGTAGAACAGCCAATCGGCGATGACGCACTCTTCCAGGCTCTTCACCCGCTCACCCTGCAGGGAGCGGATGTAGGGCGTGCCATCGCGGTCGTAGCCATCGGCCAGCATTTCCGCACCGAACGGCGGCAGGTCGCGGCCGAACACCAGGCGGAACATGTCCCATTGGGTGCGGAAGTGGGTCGAGCGGTCTTTGAGGTCATCCACCAGTTCGGCCAGCTTGTTGAAACCCAGCGTGGCGTCGATGGCCCATTCCGGAATATCGGGCTTGCGTCCCGTTGCCTTGGCGGTGATGGCCAGGCCGAGCGCGTGGAAGGTCCGCGCTTCGACCACGCTACCGGCCATGCCGAGCCGTTCGAATGACCGCTGTGCTCGCGCCTCCAACTCCTGGGCGGCGTCCTTGTTGAAGGCGAGCATCACGATCCGCTCCGGCTCGACGAAGCCGCGGTCAATGGCATAAGCCGCCTTGGCGACCAGGGTCGAGGTCTTGCCGGAGCCGGCCGCGGCCACGACCTGCACGCGGTTGTCGAAGCAGATGACCGCGCGCGCCTGCTCTTCGGTCAGCGGTTGGCTCTCGACGCGGTCCAGGAAGTCCCGGGCCAACAGCTGCTCGCGCCGGCTCATCGCTTCATTTGCGTCGGCCCAGGCTGCCGGCCAATCGAGGTTCCAGTCGCGCAATGCGTCCAGCGCTGCACGATGGCTGTGCGAGTGCAGATCTTCGTGCACGTCTTCATCAAGGAACAGCGCGTCCAGCTCGGCAGCTTGCAGGCGCACGCACGTGCGCTCGGCCAGCAGTGCCTGCTGCTGCGCATGGGTGATCCAGCGGCGACCGGCATTGCTGCGGTCGATGAGCGCGTCGGCGTCACTCAGCCATGCCTGGATCTGTTCCAGGGTTGCGTCAAAGAGGGCCTTGCGCCCGCGCGCGGTATGCGCAGAGAGCATCTGACGCAGGGCCGCCGCAAGCCGGGATGCCTGCCTATTCGGAAGCCCGTCCACCGACAGCACTCCCGCATTGCCGGTCAGCATTTGAACCCGTGACCACAAGATCCCTGGAATGACCTGCACGCGATGATCGTCATCCACGCGCTGCCGGTAGGGCCGTCCGAAGATGCTCAACTCGACGTATTCGCCATCCAGCCGCAGGCACCAATCCGGTGAGCGGGTCACGTGTCGGCCCCAGCCCGAGGGGCGCCATTCCATAGACATCCAGATACTGCCCTGCAAGCGTCAATGGGGCTTGTAGAGCCCCCACGCCCACATGATAAGGGCCCTTGCCGATGCGTGTGGCCTCACCTGCAGCACTGAGTCACTCGAACGCGCGATCCCGCTTCGTTGGCGGCACCTCCACCGCATCGCCGCGCCGGACCCGCTCATCCAGATCCACTGCCGATGCGGCCAAAGCATCCTGCGCATCGAAATCCCAGTTGTCCCTGTAGTTCCGCGCCAGCAGATCACACACCGCCCTGGCGCGCTGATAGGCGGCGATCGGAACCCGAGCGCAGGCGAGCGGCAGCGGCTTCAGCTCGCCGCCGCCTGCAGGGTTTCACTGCGCGTTCATCATTCGGCGCAGCATGGAGGGGCCGTGTATGCAGCGCACTTCAACGCGCAACTCAGGCGTTCACATCGACAACGATGCGCCCACGCACCTTCCCCGGAATGATCTGCTCGTAGACGTTCAGCACCTCGGCGAGACCGATCTGCTGCACGGTGCTTTCCAGCTTCCGCGGATCCAGATCGGTGGCAAGTCGATCCCACGCGCGCTGGCGGACCTCCGGCGGCGCATTCACCGAATCCACGCCGGCAAGGGTCACGTTGCGGAGAATGAAGGGCAGCACCGAGCCGTGCAGGGCATCGCTCTGTGCCATTCCACAGGCGGCGACGGCGCCTCGATACTTCGTCTCCGCAATGGCATTGACGAGGGTAGGGCCGCCGGCCACATCCACCACGCCTGCCCAGCGCTCGGCACTCACTGGCCTGGCCCGCGGTTCTGAAAGCTGCGCGCGGTCGATGATCTCCGCTGCGCCCAAGCTGTGCAGGTACTCGGCATGCTCAAGCCGGCCGGTCGCGGCCACCACGCGATAGCCGAGCCTGGACAGGATCGCCACCGCGATCGAGCCGACGCCACCGTTGGCGCCGGTGACCAGTACGTCGCCCTTATCGGGTCTCACACCCGCATCTTCCAATGCCAGTACGCACAGCATGGCGGTATAGCCTGCGGTGCCGATGGCCATGGCGTCGCGCGTGGTCAGGTTGCCGGGAATCCTGTTGAGCCATTCGCCACGAACCCGGGCGCGCTGGGCGAGGCCGCCGTGGTGGCCCATGCTGAGATCCCACCCGTTCAACACGACCCGGTCACCGGGCTGGAAACCGGCATTGCTCGATTCCAGTACCACGCCAGCCAGGTCGATGCCCGGAATCAACGGGAACGTCCGGATCACTGGACGCGTGCCGGTGAGGGCGAGCGCATCCTTGTAGTTGAGCGTGGAGTATTCGACCTGCACCAGCACGTCGCCGTCCATCAGGTCCGCTTCATCGAAATCGACCAGTTCGGTGGAAACGCCGTCGCCGGTTTTACGGGTCAGTAGTGCCTTGAAACTCATGGGAAGGGCTCACGTTCAGTGGATGGACCCATGCTAGGCTCGCACCACTATCGCAACAAGAACGATGATTTTCCGTAGGTACTATGTTTTTCCGGAGTATTCATGCGTAGCAAGCGCTGGGACGGCAAGAGTGGTTGCGCGGTGGAAGTCACGCTGTCGGTGATCGGCGGCGTGTGGAAGCCGATCATTCTTTTTCACCTGATGACGGGCAAGCGGCGTTTCATGGAACTGACGCGTCGGGTGCCCAACGCCACGCAGTCGATGCTGACCAGTCAGCTGCGTGAGCTGGAGGCCGACGGGGTGGTGATCCGCCACGTCTATCCCGAGGTGCCGCCGAAGGTGGAATACGAGCTTTCCGAATTCGGGCGCACGCTGGTCCCGGTGCTGCTGGCGATGCGGGAGTGGGGTGAAACCTATCGCGGCTTCAAGCACGCTTCCTGAGGCGCGCGCCAATGCCAGCCCTGCGAACGAGGGCTGGCATGCATCACGCCAGCGCGTGACTTACGGGATGGTGCAGCCACTGTTTCTCAAGCAGCGGGCAAACGCGGGGTAGCAGACGTTCTCGCCATTACCCGCCGCCAGACATGCCTCGTAGGCGGTGTAGCACGGGGTGCACCGGGATTGCGCGGAGACACTGCCCATTCCGAGAGTCAGTGCAGCAGCCGCAATAGCAACAGACAGCTTGAATCCAATCTTCATGCTTCACTCCGTTGATAGCCCTCCTTGGGCATCTGGGAGGCTAACGCGGGAGATTGTCGGGTTCAACCCATCCCGTTCACAGTGGGTGTCTGCTTGACCCAGCGGAGGGGGGGGCGGTGTCCCCAATACAACGATGCCCCTGAGAAGGGGCATCGTCGGGGTTTACGGCGCCGCCTTCTGCTGCCGCGGGTCGGCAATGATGCGCGAGGGCGATCCATACAGCACCAGCACCCGCATGCCGGTGCTGAATACCGGATCCGGGCCTTGCACAACGGTCATCAGGTTGCCGTTCTCGGTCTGCACCACGTACTCCAGGCCCTGGGCTTTGGACAGTGCGCGTTCGGAAGCGGCACCGGCAATCGCGCCCACCACCATGCCACCGATGGCGCCAATGGCGGCGGCCTGATCGCTGCCGCCGAGGGTCGAGCCGGCAACGCCGCCTGCGGCACCGCCCGCGACGGTGCCGCCGCCTTGGGTGCCGTCGATGCTCACCGAGCGCACACTGATGACCGTACCGCCGACAGTTCGATTGACCTGGCCCACCGAGCCAATGGAGTAGCTGTCGGTGCGCACATTGGGAGCGCACGCCGTCAACAGTGCCGCAACCGAAGCGGTCAGCAGCAAGCGCTTCACGGCGCTTCCTGCTTGTTCGGGAACATCGGCTTGGTGATGTCCACGGTCTCCAGCGCCTGCAGGAACTGGGCGATGTTGTTCTGTGCCGATCGGCTGATCGACTCGCGGGCGCGAATCACACCGGCAAAGGCATAGTTGAACGGTACTTCGCCGGAGGCGCTCACGTCCTGGGTGTAGACGATGCTGCCGGTGGCGCGATCGATCAGCTCATACCGGGCGATCGTCTTGGTGGTCATCGATGCGCCGAAATTCGGAATGTCAATGGCCAAGATCTTCACCGACAGACTCAGCTTGACCGGCGCATCGTCGCGGAAGACCGCCATCTTGTTCAGTGCTTCGGTCAGCGCGTTCTGCCACATTTGCGGCACTTCGTGCTGCGCCTGCGCCGGAATCTTGCCCTTGGCCTCGTCCGGGCGCGCGAGCGTGACCGTCAGCGACTTCAGCTCACCGTCGATCTTCTTGCTGCTGACGCCGACGTTCGGAACCGAGAAATTGAGCGGAGGATTGGTGCTGCAACCCGCCAGCGACACAGCGAGGATCGCTGCGAACAGGAACTTCTTCATCCATTTTCCCCTGTGATTACGTTGAAACATCCATGGTGAATCGTGTCTTCGTCGGCAACGTCCGTGCTGCAGCGCAGTGGCCGCATGAGGGTGTCGCTGACTGCGCGCAAGGATACCTGAATCGGGGCGTGTTGCCGTCTTGCTTCCGCATGACAGTCAAGGCGTCACGGCATACGTGGCGGTGGAATCTCGGACGCGACCTCCGGTACCACCTCCGGCACCAGCGAGAACTGGTAGCGGTTGTCGTACAGCTTCACTTCCAGCTGCTTCCGGCCACGCCGTTCAAGTGTGTAAAGCTTGCCGGCCCAGGGGCTGCCGAGCAGCACCATCGGGCTGATGTCGCCCAGCCGCGACGCTTCCAGATGCACCACCACGCGGTCATCCAGGTAGGCAACCTTCACCGAGCTGAAGAACGTGGCGTATTGGCCGCTGCTCATCGCGGCGTAGCCGGTCAGTTCCGGATGCGCGACCAGGAACACGAAGTGGCTGCTGAAATCCACGTTGCCCAGATCGAGCTCGCTGTCGCGCGAGTGCCGCGCCGACGGCCAATGCGGGTCCATCGTGTCCAGCGCATCGGCGTGGGTGATGGGGAAGAAGCGGATATCGAGGTAGCCCGGTCCGCCCGAATCCACCCGGGCCTGGCCGTCCTTCACCGAGGCCGATGACAACAGATTGTCATGCACCAGCCCCGGCGGGGTACTCATGCGGAATTCGCTGCTGGCCTGGACGTCCTGAGGGGGATTGAAGAACTCGCCCACCTGTTCGCTCTGGCAGGCGGCAAGCAGGGGCAGGGCCACCAGCGACACTGCGCGCTGCAGCAGGGTACGGATCCGTGTCATTGCATCAGGCCTCATCCATGGGAAGGCCATTAGATCACGCTGGGTGCAGCCGGGCATCAGCCCGGCGCGACAGTGAGCGGCCGCTCAGAAGGTGTAACCCGCCTGCAGATACACCCGCCGCGGCTCGCCAGGGAAATGCCCGTTGCGTTCGATGAAGCCGCTGGCGGCGTACACCTTGTCGAACAGGTTCTTGACGTTGGCCTGGAACTGCCACTGTTTCCAGGTGGTCTTCCAGCTCATGTCGAACACGGTATAGGCCTTCACCGTCTGCCCATCGAGGCTGACACGCTCGCCGACATGGTCGGCGCCGAAGCCGATGGCCGAGTTGATCGCTGGCAGGGCGTAGCGCGTCCACAGCCCCACCTTGTTGCGTGGGGCATTGGCGAAGCGGTCGCCGGAGGCATTGGTGATGCCGCCCGGTCCGGCATCCTTCACCCGCGCGTCGTTGTAGGCGTAGGTCAGGTTCAGCACCCAGCGCTCGGTCACATCGGCCAGCAGGTCCAGCTCCATGCCGGTGCTGCGCACCAAGCCCAGCGCCGCGAGCTGATTGACGCCACCGATCACCTCGCCGGTGGACTGCACGATGTTGCTGCGATCGATGCGGTACGCCGCCATGTTCAAGGTCACGCGGTCGGCCAGCAGGGATTTCAGGCCCACTTCCCACTGCCTGCTGCGTTCGGCGTCGAATGGACCGCCGGCAGCCGGGTTCTGGTTTGCAGCGCTCTGCGGCACGAAGCCGCTGGCCACGTTGGCGTACAGGTTCAGGCCCTCGCGCACGCTGAAGGTGCTGCCCAGCCGCCAGCTCAGATCGTTGCCGTCCACGCGGCTGCCGCCGAGGCGATCCTCATCCTGGAAGCTGTCCCAGCGCAGCCCGGCCAGCACGTGCCAGCGCGGGCCCAGGGCCAGCTCATCCTGCAGGTAGGCGCCATAGCGCTTGCTGCGGCTGGAGGTGCTGCGCCAGGGCAGGGCGGCCAGGTTGTAATCGTGCCAGGTACTGGCGCCGTACACCGGATTGAACAGGTCGATGCCGCGCACCGGTCCGGCACCGCGTGCCAGATCGGCACTGTTGGCGGTCTGCGCGGTGAAGTCGGCGTCGAGCTGGTACACATCGGCACCGAACAGCACCTTGTGTCCGATACGGCCGGTGTCGGTCCGCCACACCGCATTGGCGTTGGCGGTGAATGCCTGGTTGTCGCGAATCTGGTTGCGCAGCTGTCGGGTCATCCATTCGGCCACGCCATCGCGGTCGTGGTCGATCAGCCCCATCGGCTCGTGGTACATCTGGTGCTCGTTGTTGCTGAACCAGCGCGCGGCAACATCCACATCCAGCGTGTCGAGCGGTGCGAAGCGATACTGCGCCAGCGCTACCTTGGCGCGCATGTCGAGGAAGTCGCTGGCCTCGTTGTGGTTCCAGCGGCGGTCGGTCAGGAAGGTGCCGGCATCGTTCACCGGTACACCGCGCAGGCGGTTGCCGCCGAGGTTCTGGGTGATGTCGGTGAACTGCAGCACCAGCTCGCCGGTCCGGCCGACATCGAAGGCCAGCGAGGCATCACCGATCACGCTTTCGCTATCGGCATTCCAGCGCAGGCCCTGCTCGGTGTCGGCATACAGCCCGGCGCGGTAGCGCATGCTGCCGCTGGCATTCAACGGGCCAGTGCCTTCAATGGAGCCGGCGCGGAAATCCTTGTTGCCCATCTGCGCTTCGATGCGGCGCTCGGCACTGGCTTTGGGCTTGCGTGTGACGTAGTTGATGACCCCGCCGGCGTCGCCGCCGCCGTACAGCGCGCCGGCCGGACCCTTCAGCACTTCCACGCGCTCGATGTTGAACAGCTGCGGCACCGAGAAGCCGGCATACGGATCGCCGCGCAGGCCGTCGTACAGCACGTTCTCCTGGCGGAAGCCGCGCAGGGTGACACCGGCATAGCTGAAGAAGCTGATGCCGCTGATGCTGCGGTACAGGTCGGTGACCTGGCGCGCTGCCTGATCGTCGATCAGCTCGCGTGGCACCACCTGGATCGATTGCGGTACCAGCGCCAGCGGGGTGTCGGTGCGGGTACCCACGGCGGCGTCGTCGACCCGGTACAGGGTCTGCGCGCGGCCGCGCACTTCCACCCTGTCCAGCGCGGTGGGGGTGTTGGTCGAGGGTTCGGCGGCGCTGGCAAGCGCGGCCAGGGGCAGGGTCAGCGCCACGGAGAGGACGCGGTGGCGGAGCATCGGCAGGGGCATGGAAGGGGAGGAGTGGTTGCAAATGAGAAAGAGTAGCATTTGCAACACTTCGTGGCCTACCCCCCGAACGCACTATGGACGTGCGCCGGGGTCGGTGTACGGGGTGCCGGCGAGGGCGGCCAGTACGCCGGTGGCACCGCGTACGATCAGCTGCACCATCGCGTCGCGCGGGTCCTCGCCCAGCGCCTGGCTGGCCAGTCCCTTTTCGTAGGCGGCCACCATCGAGGCCAGCAGCATCGCGGCGCCCAAACGCGCCTCGGCATCGTCGGGCGGTCGTCCGACCGTCTCCGCCATCACCTGTGCCAGATCGTCGGTCAGCTGCGCCTGCAACCGCCGGGCATGCGCGACCAGCACCGGGCTGTCGGCCACTGTGGCCCAGAACGCGGCCGCGCCCGGGTTGATCCGCAGCAGCGGATGGCCGCCCTCGAGCAGTTCGCGCACCAGCGACTGGAACGCGGTGAGCGGCGTCATGCCGCTGCGCGCCCGCATGCCCTCGCGCAGCAGGGTCCGTGCTTCCTCGTCACGGTCGAATACCAGGTCTTCCTTGCTGGCGAAGTAGTTGAATACTGTTTTGCGAGAGACCCCGGCGGCCTCGGCGATCTCCGACATGGACACGGCCTCGAAGCCGCGCGCGATGATCAGCCCGGTGGCAACGTCGGAAATCGCTTGTCGGGTCTGGGCCCTGCGCTGCTCGCGGCGGCCTGGGGGCGGGGTCATCGGCAGTTCACTCATGAAAACGTACACCGAGTGTAACATTGTGCCGCCAGAGCGCCGACCCGGTGCTCACGAGGAATCCTCATGCTGTACGACGTCGTCATTGCAGGGGCGGGCCCAGTTGGGCTGTTCGTGTCCTGTGAGCTGGCGGGGGCCGGCTGTTCGGTACTGTTGCTGGAGGTCGCCGGGTCGCCCGAGTCGCCATTGAAGCGCTTGCCGTTCGGCCTGCGCGGCTTGAATGCGCCCACCCTGGAGGCGCTGGATCGGCGTGGCCTGCTGGACGCGGTCGCGGCCACCCAGGTGCTGAAGCCGGACAAGGGCGCACCGCCGCCCGGCACTGCGCACTGGCTGGCACAGCCACGGGCACTGGGCGGTCACTTTGCCGGCATCCCATTTGCGCTGGACAAGGTCGACGGCGGGCGCTGGCCGTATCGCCTGGACACACCGGTTGGCCCCCGGATGGCGGTGGAGCTGCATGCACTGGAAGCCTTGCTGACCACGCGCGCCACTGCGCTGGGCGTGCGGATCGAGCATGGCCGTGCGCTGCAGGGCATGCGCGCTGGCGACGACGCGGTGGTGGTTGAGACCAACGAGGGGCCGGTCCGGGGTCGCTGGCTGGTCGGCTGTGATGGTGGCCGCAGCACCGTGCGCAAACAGAGTGGCTTCAACTTCGTCGGCACCGCCCCAGAGTTCACTGGCCACTCGTTGCTGGTGGAGCTGGAAGACCCGTCGGTGCTGACGCCGGGCAGGCAGTACACCGCGCACGGCATGTGCAACTTCACTCTACCCGGGGCGCTGGCATTGGCGGACTTCGATGGCGGCGCAGGCCACCGCGCCGTGCTTGACCGGGACGCTGCGCAGGCCCTGTTGCGGCGCGTCTCCGGTCGTGATGCAACGATCACGGCCTTGCATCTGCACAGCACCTGGACCGACGGTGCGCGCCAAGCGCAGGCCTATCGCAACGGACGCGTGCTGCTGGCCGGCGATGCCGCGCATGTGCACTCGCCGCTGGGCGGGCAGGGCCTGAACCTGGGCATCGGCGATGCGATGAATCTTGGCTGGAAGCTGGCGGCGGTCGTGCGCGGCGAGGCCGACGACGCGCTGCTGGACAGTTATGGCGCGGAGCGCCATCCGATCGGTGCATGGGTGCTGGACTGGTCGCGCGCGCAGGTCGCGCTGATGCGACCCGGCGCAGGGTCACGCGCATTGGCGGCGGTGATGGCCGATCTGGCCGAGACCCGAGACGGCGCGACCTATCTGGCCGAGCGGGTCTGGGGCATCGCGCAGCGGCTGGATCTGGGCGAAGCGCATCCGCTGGTTGGCCGCAGCGTGCCTGACTTCCAGTGGGACGATGGCTGTCGCATGGGCGAGCGGTTGCGCGCCGGTGGCGGTGTGCTGCTGCTGTTCGACACTGATTCGGCGCTGTGCGAAGGCATTGACCGCGAATGGCGTCGCCTCACCTGCATCGCTTCGCCGGTGCACGACACACGGGGTCTGGGCGCGGTGCTGGTCCGGCCCGATGGCATCGTGGCCTGGGCCTGCGATGCCGGCGGCGATGCGACCGGGCTGGCCGAGGCACTGCAGCGCTGGTTCGGTGCACTGGCGCCGGCCTGATCGGTGCGGTTGCGGCGCAGCCGGCGAGAGCTGCGCCGACGGTGTTCAGAGGTCCTTTTTCTTGCCGCTCAGGTCCAGCGGCTTGTCGCTGCCCTTGCGCTCGCTCGACCAGACCTCCAGGCCCTTGTTGCAGCGGCTTTCGCGGGCGGCGACGTCAGGCGGCAGGTTCTTGAGGTGCGGTGATTCCTGGCAGGCCGGGCGCATCGCGTTGTCGTCATAAGTGGCACAGGCGCTGAGAGCGGACACGAGGATCAAGGCAAGCGTGGCGCGGCACGGGGACGACGGGGTCATGGCGGTTCTCGGAGGGAATGCCGGACTGGCCCTGCGATTCAAATCCGCGACAGCGCGCACGCGCAATCCACCCAAGCGCACTTGTTATGATGTAACAGGTGCGCGATAGTCGCCGGTTGCTCCGCGCAGGAACCCTACACCCGTACCGGCATCGGCGAACGTTGTCGCCCCGCCTCGGTCATCACCGCGGCCAGCTGCTTGAGCGAATAGGGTTTGCGCAGCAGGGTGAAGCCATGCCCCGGGTCGCGTGCCAGCAGTTCGCTGTAGCCGCTGGTGAGGATGATCGGCAGATCCGGGAACTGGCTGCGGACGTTGCGCGCCAGCTCCAGCCCGTTGGTACCGGGCATGACCACGTCGCTGAACATCACGTGGAAGCGCGCAGCATCCTGTTCCAGCGCCGCCAGCGCTTCGTCCGCGTTGCGTGCCAGCACCACGTTGTAGTCGAGTTCGCGCAGTGCACCGACCGCGAACTCGGCCACATCGACGTTGTCTTCCACCACCAGCACGCACAGCCCATGACCGTGGACCAGGCCCGGCTGCGGCTGCGCACGGACGATGCTGGCGCCGGCGTGTGCCAACGGAAGGTAGAGCGTGAAGCGCGTGCCGACACCCGCTTCGCTCTTCACATCCACTTCGCCTTCCGATTGCTTGACGAAGCCGAACACCTGGCTGAGCCCAAGGCCGGTGCCGGCGCCCACGCCCTTGGTGGTGAAGAAGGGTTCGAAAATGCGATCGACGATCGCCGGATCGATGCCTGCGCCGCTGTCGGTCACGCTGATGGCGGCGAACGCGCCCTTCATCGGTGCGGCGAAGCGGATCGATGGAACCGCGGTGACCTGTTCGACATCGATCGTCACGGTGCCCTGGCCATCGATCGCATCGCGTGCATTGACCGCGATGTTGATCAGCGCGGTGTCCAGCTGAGTGCGGTCCAGCAGCACTGGCAACGGCGTGCCGGGCAGGTTCACCGACATCGTGATGCGCGCACCGAGCACGGTGCCGATGATGTCGGACAGAGCCTGCACGCTCTCGCAGAGATCAAAGACCTCCGGCGACAGGCTCTGGCGGCGCGAGAATGCCAGCAGCTGCGCGGTGAGCCGGGTCGCCCGGTCCGAGGCGCTGCCGATGGCCTGGACGTAACGCAGGCGCGGATCGTCGCCAGGCCAGGTATGCAGCAGCATGTCCACCGAACCGGTGATGACCTGCAGCAGGTTGTTGAAGTCGTGGGCGACGCCGCCGGTGAGCTGGCCGATGGCCTCCAGCTTCTGCGACTGCCGCAGTTGCTCGCGTGCGCGTACCAGCTCCAGGTGCGCTTCGCGTGCCTGTTCGGTGATGGCGGCAACCTGGCGGCTGTGCATGTCGCGCTCGATCACCCGCTCGGTCTGTTCACTGACCACGCAGAAGATGCCGGCCACCGCGCCGCTGCCCATGCGCAGCGGCGAATAGGAGAACGTCCAGAACGTTTCCCGCAGCGTACCGTCGCGGTCCATCATCAGCGGCAGGTTGTTGAAGCTGCGATGGGTGCCGGCGAACGCATCATCAATGGCCGGCGCCACATCCTGCCAGACGTCGGCCCAGACGGTCTGCAAGCGGTTGCCCATCGCGCCGTGCACCTTGTCACCCAGCATCGGCAGATAGGCATCGTTGAAGAAGAACGCCTTTTCTTCACGGCCCCACGCGATCCACAGCGGCTCGGGAGAGTCGAGGATCATCGCCAGCAGGGTGCGCAGTTCGGGGGGAGCACTCGCGGCGGCGGCGGAACGGGCCCAATCGCTGTCCTGCAGCAGCCGGTAGGCCAGCTGGTCGGGCGTGGAGACAGAGAGGGGAAAGGGATGCATGGCCGTCGACGCGGAAAGGTGCGGCAGCATAGCCGAGTGCATGTCAGCACGTCCTGCACAGGCACGCGCGGCATCCGGACATTACATGCTCATACACCCAACAGTGTGGGGAGCTGCCAATCGGCCACCCGTGCGTGGCTGACCTGCTGGTGGCAACCGCAGCGTTCGCAACGGAACAGGGCGCCGCCCGGCAGCTGCAGCAGGCTGTGTTCGCTGGCCGAGGTGGTTTCCGCGCAGTGCCGGCAGGTAATGGTCAGCGCAGTAATGCGCTCCACTCCACCAGACAGGTTGAACACCGCCTCAAAGGCGCGGATGACGGGATGGATCGAGTCAGGCATGGACATCTCGGCAGGGGCACATGGCGCATCGTTGCTCAACGGCGGTGATGGCGCGGTCAGCTCCGTGCATGCGGCGGGTCAAGCGGACGCGGCTATTGCGACGCTGCGCCCTGGTGGCCGCGATGGGCGACTCGCCGCATCATGCGACGCAGATCAGCAGCAGGCTGCACAGCACCAGCATCAGCACGAACACACGCCGGCTCAGCGCCAGGCAGGCCAGGCACGCCGCCAAGGCCCACGCCGCCAGCAGGGCGCAGGCCAGCAGCCAAACGCCGATCACCAGCAGCGAGCCGCTCGCCAGCGCTGACAGGGCGATGGCCTTGAACAACCCCAGCCCCAGCACGCTGCCGAGCACGCCCGCCTGCAGGGCAATGGCGTCGTGGCGGGCGGGGCGGGAGTGGGGAAGCATGGCGGTTCCGGTGCGGGCCGACAGCGCGGCGTCGGTCGCACTGTGCCGAAAGGAACATCCACGCAATGTGTTCATTGCAGCAGCAGGCCGCAGATGGCGGCCTGCTCAGTCGAACTCGCCCTCGGACGATTCCAGCCGTTGCCGATAGGCGGCGCGGTGCTGGTACAGGCGCTGGCATTCGGCGGACCGGTGGATGCGGCTGGCCGGCTCGTCGACCACCGAGTCGCACATGCGTGCGATGTGGTTGTTGGACGCCAGTTCGGTGACGAAGAACACGGCGGTGATGCCGATGCCGAGCAACACCACGTACAACAGGCGGCTGAGCCAGCGCGACAGCGTGCGCTCGAAGTGCTGCTGGATGGTCAGGTCGAAGCGGATGATGCTGAGCACGATCCAGACGATCGCGATCAGGAAGCAGAGCGTGGGCAGCAGCCCGCGCCAGAGGCCTGCCTCGTAAACCGATTCGCTGTAGTGGACTGCGGCGCCGGCACCGGCGATGGCGATCGCCAGGGCCCAGTTGCGGCCCAGCGAAAGCAGGTCATCGAGCAGCTTCTCACGGTTCCGGGTCGGTCCTGCTGCCACGTCGACTCCTTCTGCATGCTGAGATCGGCGGCGGGTTGCCGGCAACATGCAGATGGTGGGCCATCACCGCGAGGATGAGAAGCCTGCGCGCGGCACCTGCCGGTCCCCGCACCGTCACCGGGCAGGTGACGGCGCGGAGACGACCCGTCGCGATGCTCAGCGGCTGCCGGTGGCGGCGTGCTTGCGGTTCCTGTCCAGCATCACCGCTACGCCCCACAACAGCAGGCCGCCGACGGCCGTGGCGGCGCCAACGTAGCCGGTGCTGGCCGGGCTGAAGCCGGCGCTGATCGCCATGCCGCCCAGCCACGGGCCCAGCGCATTGGCGGTATTGAACGCGGCGTGGTTGGAGGCGGCCGCGAGGGTCTGCGCTTCACCGGCCACATCCATCAGGCGGGTCTGCAGCACCGCCGCCAGCGCGCCCATGGTGCCGACGGTGATGATCATCGGGCCAATGGTCCACACCGACTGCGCGGCCAGCGGATACAGAAGCAGCATCACGATCGACCACAGCAGCACTATCGCGGCGGCCTTGAAGTGGAACTTGTCTACCAGCCAACCGCCGGCGATGTTGCCGATGATCGCGCCGATGCCGAACACGCCCACCGCCAGTGGCATCCACGATTCGGCCACGCCGGTGACCTGCACCAGGGTCGGCGCCAGGTAGGTGAACACGCAGAACATGCCGGCGAAGCCCACCGCGCCGATTGCCAGCGCGAGCCATACCTGGGTAGTGTTGAAGGCGCGCAGTTCGCGCATCGGTGAGGTACGCACCTCGTCCGGATCGGGCAGCAGGAAGCGGGCGATCATCGCCACCGTGGCGATCGCCAGCAGGCTGACCAGGGCAAAGGCGGTGCGCCAGCTCAGCTGCTGGCCCAGCCAGGTGGTCAGCGGATTGCCGACCAGGATCGCAATCGACAGGCCGAGCAGCACGCGCGACATCGCCTGGCCGCGCTGGCCGGCGGGGCTGATCGCTGCGGCCACCAGCATCGCCACGCCGAAGTAGGCGCCATGCGGCAGGCCGGCGACGAAGCGTGCCAGCAGCATGGTGGCGTAGTTCGGCGCCAGCGCGCTGGCGAGGTTGCCGACGGCATAGAACCCCATCAGCGCCAGCAGCAGCCTGCGGCGCGGGAAGCCGGCGCCGACGAAGGCCAGGATGGGCGCGCCGACCACGACGCCAATGGCATAGGCGCTGATCAGGTGGCCGACCTGGGTTTCGGAGATCGACAGGCCACGGCTGATCTCCAGCATCAGGCCCATGCTGGCGAACTCGCTGGTGCCGATGGCGAAGCCGCCCAGCGACAGGGCGAGGATGATCAGGGTGCGCTGACGGGGCGTCAGCCGCGCAGCCAGGGAAGAGTTGGGGCTCATGCGGGGGGGGGGGGCGCGATGGGGCGGGAGAGCCACCCATTGTACTGCTGCACCGCAGCAGCGATCAGCGCCCGTTGCCAAGAATCAGCGTTTGGCCGGTGGTGCGCGCGTCGACGCGGCCCCACTCAGGACTGCACGTACATGTCGCTCCAGATGACGAAGGTCTGCGGTGTCATCTGTGCCTCCAGTTCGGCCAGCACGATGTCGCGCACCTTGAGCAGTGCCGCCCGGCGTGGGTGCGGTGCATCCTGGCCGTTGCGGGCGCTCACGTTGGCTTCGTCTGCCAGCGCCGTCAACGTCTGTGCCGCGTCCATCAGCTGCAGCAGCCGCGAAGGCGCCGGATCGGCGGCGGCGGTCGGCTGGATGCGACCTCCGAGCGCGGCCAGAGCGGCGGTGTACTTTCCGCGCAGGCGGTCGGCCACCGAAGGGGCCAGCTGCAGCAGCCGGCGCGGATGGGCGTTGTCGGCGATGTCGGCCAGCTTCACCTTGAGGGCCAGTGGGTGCTGGCGGATGCGTGCGTAGTACTGATTGGCATCCGCGGCGCTGTGCCGGCTGAGCAGGCTCACGGTGTCGCGGATCGGTGCCGGAAAGGCCAGTACCTGCGCCGCATGCTGCGGGCAGTCCTCGACCACATCATGCAGCCAGGCTGCGGCCTTGGCCATGTCGTCGTCACGGATTGCCGCTGCCACGCGCGCTACATGTTCGATATAGGGATGTCCTGCCTTGTCCTGCTGCCCGGCATGGGCCTCGCTGGCCAATGCGCGTGCCTGAGCCACCCAGTCCATCGTCGCCTCCTGCAGATGAAAGACAAATTATCACCCAATCGCCGTGGCGCCGAGGTTGACCCGGCGCAGGGGGCTGGGTAACGTGCGCGGGCCCGCAGTACGCGGGCGCTTACCGAGTGTGGTCTTTCATGTTGGAGATTGTCGTCATCGGATAACCCTGCCCGTGTGTCTGCCGGGTGTGGTTATCGAATGCGTGTTCCGTTGGCCGGGTGCCGTTGGCAGCCCGTGTCGTCCGCATTTCCGATTACGCAGGATCACCTCCATGAATATCTCCCGAGCGGAGCAGAGGACGTTGCACGTCCTCGCCCAGGGCGGCTGCATTGCATTCAGTCGTGATGGCTCAGGCCGCGTCCGCAGCGTTGAATGCTTCAGCCGTGAAGGCCTGTTGCTGAGCGATTGCACGCTGGCCGTCTTCAAGAAGCTGAAGAACAAGCTCCTGATCAGTTCGCATGACGGTCGTCCCTACCGGATCAACCGCGCCGGCCTGGTCGCGGTGCGCCCGCAGCTGGACAATCGATGATGCACGTCGTATGGACCCATTCCCCATTCTCCAGACCCGCTGGCCGGGTACGTCGCACTGAACGAGGTGCCTTGTGAATTTCATCATCCGCGCTGAAACCCCGGCCGATATCGCCGGCATCCATGAGCTGACGGCAGCGGCCTTCGCCACGGCCGAGCACAGCAGCCACACCGAACAGTTCATCGTCGACGCACTGCGCGCGCGCGGTGAGCTGCCGATCTCGCTGCTGGCCGTGGACAACGGGCGGTTGCTCGGCCACGTCGCGGTGTCGCCGGTGACGGTTTCCGATGGCAGCACCGGCTGGTTTGGCCTGGGCCCGATCTCGGTGCTGCCAGACCGGCAGGGGCAGGGCATCGGTGCTGCGTTGATGCGCGCGGCCATCAACACGCTGCGCCAGCAGGACGCCCGTGGCTGCGTGCTGCTGGGCGAGCCGGGCTACTACAGTCGTTTCGGCTTCCGTGCCGAACCGGGGCTGGTGCTGCCGGGCGTGCCTGCCGGGTATTTCCAGGCGCTGTGCCTGCAACCGCCGTGGGCGCAGGGAGAGGTGCGCTATTCCCCGGCGTTCGGCGCGACCGCCTGACCGGAGGCGCTCAGCCCGCGTGCCGAAGGTGGATCAGCGGATACGGACGGCCCTGCGAATCCCGTGCTGAGCGGCCGGTTTCGACGAAACCCATGCGCAGGTAGAACCCCACGGCCTGCGCATTCTGCGCATTGACGTCGGTGCTCAACTGCGGATGCAGCGCCAATGCGTGCAGCAGCAGTTGGCGGCCGATGCCGGTGCCACGCACGTCCGGGTCGATGAACAGCGCTTCCATGTGCGTGCCATCGATCAGCATGAAGCCTTGCGGGTTGTCCTGGGCATCGACGGCGACGATCAAGGGCGCGTGTGGCAGGAAGCTGGCCACTTCGGCATCGATGGCCTGGCGGTCGTCAATGCTGAGGAAGTCGTGGGTGGCGTCGACAGCGCGGCGCCAGAGGTCGACGAGGGCCGCGCCGTCGTCGGTGCGCGAGGGGCGCAGGGTGGTCATGGGCTCACCAAGGTGCTTGCAGGGAATACCTAGTATGAAGCATCCCGACCCAGCGCAGGCGTGGATTCATCCGGCATCGCGGTGGCGGATGAAGGGACTGTAAGCGGTCGCCTCCGCGCGCAGGGCGACGCCGTCCTCGACGTCCTCGCTGTCGTTGAACGGCACGATTGGCCACTGTCGCCAGTGTGCCAGTCGTTTCCGATAATCATCAGTGGCTGCCGCCAGCGCCGCATCGTGTGCCTGCGCGCGCTCTGGTGCCGGACCGGAACGCACGGCGTGTACAAGATGCGGTTCCATCACCTCGAAGCCGATGTAGCGCAGGCTGTACATCAATGGCCACAGCAACAGACGGGTATCGCCTTCGCGGCCATCGACCGCGCACGCCCGTGCCGAGGCGCCGGTGGTGACGCTCAACAGGGCACGTTTGCCGCGCATCACGCCGTGTTCGTGACGTTGCCGGCTGTTGTAGACCGGCCCGTAGACCAGTACGCGGTCCAGCCAACCCTTGAGGATCGCCGGTGCCGCGAACCACCACAGCGGGAACTGCAGGATCAGCAGATCCGTGGTCTGCAGCAGATGCAGGTGGCGCTGCACATCGATCGGCAGCTGGCCCTGCTCGGCGCTGTGACGCTGTTCGCGCTGCGCATCGAACCGGTCCGGCCGCGGGCGCCGCGGAGGGTGATGGGGCGCTTCAAGCGGATCGAAGCCGTTGGCATGCAGATTGATCATCTGCACCGGGAGTCCGTCGTGCCGCATCTGCTGGGCGGCCTGCGCGGCCAGATGGGCGTTGAACGAGCGTGGTTCGGGATGGACCAGCGGGATCAGGGCGCGCATGGGGCGAAGTGTCCGTGGAGTGTGCGGCCATCCTCGCGATGCCGGAGTGCTCCGGCAATTACGCACCTTGAGGTAACCATGGCCTTTCCTGGCGATGTCTATGCCGCCGGCGGCTCGGCGCGCGATGCGTTGGCGCTGATTTCCGGCAAGTGGGTGATGCTGCTGTTGCCTGCTTTGGCCCTGGGTCCGATGCGCAACGGCGCGTTGCTGCGGAAGATCGAAGGTATCTCGCAGAAGGTGCTGACCCAGACCCTTCGGCAACTGGAGCGCAATGGCCTGGTCGAGCGCTGCGACCGGGGCAGCAAGCCGCTGCACGTGGAGTACCGTCTGACCGAGACCGCGCGCGGCCTGGTCGACACGCTGTCCGCCCTGGATCGCTTAGCCGAGCACAACTTCCCAACGCTGGACGCCGCCCGCGCGCGCTTCGACGCGCGTTAGCGACGCCTGCACGGGCGGGGGCGTACAATGCGGCCCCGGCGGCCATCCTGGCCCTGTTGATACGCGAGAACCGCCATGACCGATGTCCTGGGTGTACCGGTGCATGACGTCGATGAGCACTGGATGCGCCACGCGCTGGCGCTGGCCGAGCGCGCGCAGCGCGAGTTCGACGAGATCCCGGTCGGTGCGGTGCTGGTCGCTGCCGATGGCCAGGTGCTGGGCGAGGGCTGGAACCTCAACATCGCCTCGCACGATCCCAGTGCACATGCCGAGATCGTGGCGATGCGTGCCGGCGGCAAGCAGCTGGGCAACCATCGCCTGCTCGGCAGCACCCTCTATGTGACCCTGGAGCCGTGCGCGATGTGTGCGATGGCCATCGTGCATGCGCGCATCTCGCGCCTGGTGTATGGCGCCAGCGATCCCAAGACCGGTGCCTGTGGCAGTGTATTCGACCTGCTCGGCGATGCGCGCCACAACCACCGGGTGGAGATCCACGGCGGCGTGCTGGCCAAGGAAGCCGGCATGCGCCTGACCAACTACTTCCGCGCCAAGCGTGGCAAGGCGCCGTTGCTGCTGGAAGACCACGCCGGCGAGGGCTGAACGGCGAACGGGTATGATGGGCGCCTCTTTTCCCAACCGGTAGGCCGCGTGCCTGCCCAGCAACGAGGCGACACATGGCGGACAACGGCGCGGCCAACGAGCGACTGATCTGGATCGACCTGGAAATGACCGGGTTGGATACCGACAACGACTCGATCATCGAGATCGCCACCGTGGTCACCGATGCGCAGCTCAACGTGCTGGCCGAAGGCCCGGAGTTTGCCATCCACCACCGGCTGGAAACGCTGGAAGCGATGGACGAGTGGAACCGCAACCAGCACCGTCGCTCGGGCCTGTGGCAGCGCGTGGTGGACAGCACCACCACCCTTGGCCAGGCCGAGGCGCAGACGGTGAACTTCCTCGCCCAGTGGATTCCGGCCGGCCTGTCGCCGATGTGCGGCAACTCGATCTGCCAGGACCGCCGTTTCCTGCACCGCCAGATGCCGCGGCTGGAGAAGTACTTCCATTACCGCAACCTGGACGTGTCCACGGTGAAGGAGCTGGCCAAGCGCTGGTCGCCGAGCGTGGCCGCGGGCGTCGGCAAGAACAGCAACCACACCGCGCTGAGCGATGTGCATGACTCGATCGCCGAACTGCGCCACTACCGCCAGTTCATGGGCGCGCTGTCGGGCCTGCCCATTGCCTGAGCAACAACGCCGGGCGCGGCCCGGCGCTGGCGGATGAGGCTGGGCGGGGTGGGGCCGGCCGCTGGCCGGCAATGGGCCGGGGTGGGATTCCTTGCCGGCGGACAGGGCTCTGACCTCGCTGCCGTGCCCCGCGACGAACCGTTCAACTTCCTGGCGCTAAGATCGGCGCCATGAACGAGCCGATCCTGCTTCCCCGCGATATTGCCCACGACGCCCGCGACTGGTCCGACCTGCAGCGTGCGGTGACCCTGCTGGAAGCGCCGACGCTGACCGCGCGCATGGCCAATCTGGTCGGTACGCCGCTGGAATTCGCGGTGAAGGCGCTGCCCAAGGCAGTCTCCGGCCGCATCCATGGCGCCGTGCAGGTGGCGCTGTCCAAGTCGGCGCAGGCGGCGCTGTGGAGCATGGACAACACCCCCGGCAAGGGCGCCTCCACCCGCTGGCACAAGGTGGCCGCCGCAACGTCGGGCGCCGTTGGCGGCGCCTTCGGCTTTGCCGCGCTGTTCATCGAGCTGCCGGTGTCGACCACCATCATGATGCGCGCGGTGGCCGACGTGGCGCGTAGCGAGGGCTTCGACCTGGCCGAGTTCAGCACCCGCCAGGCCTGCCTGGAGGTGTTCGCGCTGGGCGGCAACTCGCCGCGCGATGACGCCAGTGAGACGGGCTATTACCTGGCCCGTGGTTTCACCACCGATGTGATGCGGCACCTGTCGGCCGAACTGGCTGGGCGCGTGGTGACCGGCCGCGACCTGACCCTGGGCGTGGCACCGAAGGAAGCCGGCAAGCTGCTGGCGAAGATGGTGGAAAAAGTGGCGGCGCGCTTCGGCGTGGTGGTCACCGAGAAGTTCGCCGCGCAGGCGGTGCCGATCGTCGGCGCCGCCGCCGGTGCAACGCTCAACACCATGTTCACCGATTACTACCAGGACATGGCGCGCGGCCACTTCATCGTGCGCCGGCTGGAGCTGAAGTACGGCGAAGACGTGGTGCGCACCTGCTATGACCGGGTGGCGCATGGCGCGATGAAGATCGAGCCCGCGCTGTAACCGGTGTTGGGGTCAGATCCATTTGCTGTGCAAACGGATCTGATCCTGGAGCCCATCCTTGCCTTCAGGGAACAATTGTTTTGCCAGTGCGTGCCTGTTGCCTGGCAGCCGGCATCCCCATCCTTTGCGGCACTCCCCCCGCAAGAGATTGCCGCCATGATGTTCACCCCTCACCGCCTGGGCGCGCTGACGCTGCCCAACCGCATCGTGATGCCGCCGATGACCCGCTCGCGCGCCGCCGACGGCAACGTCGCCACCGCGGACATGGCCGCCTACTACGCGCAGCGTGCCAGCGCCGGGCTGATCGTCAGCGAAGGCACCCAGATCAGTGCGCAGGGCCAGGGCTACGCCTGGACGCCGGGCATCCACAGCCCGGAACAGGTGCAGGGCTGGCGGCAGGTGACCGATGCGGTGCATGCCGCCGGTGGCCGCATCTACGCCCAGCTGTGGCACGTCGGCCGCGTCTCGCATGTGGCCCTGCAGCCGGGCGGTGCAGCGCCGGTGTCGTCCTCGGCATTGCTGGCCGAAGGCGTGAAGGTATTCGTTGATCCGACCGGTGCGGGGCCCGAAGCCGGCGTCGGCGAGATGATCCAGCATTCGATGCCGCGTGCGCTGCGCGAAGACGAGATTCCGGGCATCGTCGCCGATTACGCGCAGGCCGCGCGCAATGCGCTCGAGGCAGGTTTCGATGGCGTAGAGCTGCACGGTGCCAATGGCTACCTGATCAACCAGTTCATCGACTCGCAGGCCAACCAGCGCACCGACGGCTATGGTGGTTCGCTGCAGAACCGCCTGCGTTTCCTGCGCGAGGTGGTGCAGGCGGTGGTGTCGGTGGTGGGCGGCGGCCGCGTCGGCGTGCGTCTGGCGCCGCTGACCACGCTGCAGGGCGCGGTGGACGATACGCCGCAGGCGACCTATCTGGCCGCGGCGCACCTGCTGGGTGAGCTGGGTGTGGGCTACCTGCACATCGCCGAAGCCGATTGGGAGGATGCGCCGTTGATGCCGGTGGCGTTCAAGCAGGCACTGCGCATGGTCTACCCGGGCACGCTGATCTACGCCGGCAAGTACACCGCCGAGCGCGCGGAGCAGGCACTGGTGGAGGGCTGGGCCGACCTGATCGGGTTCGGGCGGCCGTTCATCGCCAACCCGGATCTGCCTGAGCGCCTGCGCACGGGGGCAGAACTGAATCCGCCGGATCGCGCCACATTTTTCGGTGGTGGTGCCGAGGGTTTCACCGATTACCCGGCGCTGGAAGAGGTTGTCGAGGCCTGATGCCGAACATCCGCCGGGCATGGCCCGGCGCTGCCGATGCCGGTGGGTAGGTGCCGACCGTTGGTCGGCACTACCAGGATGGATCAGGGCTTGTCGCGCACCAGCGCCTCGGCCTCGACCACGCCGCCATCCTTGCCGTGCAGGTACAGGTGCATGTCCTGCTGCGGGTACGGGATGTTGATGCCGGCCTTGTCATAGCCCAGCTTCAGCTGCTCCAGCAGCGTGACCTTGGTGCCAAACCAGTCGGCAGACTTCACGTAGCAGCGGATGCCGAGGTTGATCGCGTGTGCGCCCAGTTCGTACACCACCACGTCCGGTGCCGGCGTCTGCAGCACGCGCGGGTCGGCCTTCATCAGCGCCAGTGCGGTGTCGCGTGCCAGTTGGATGTTGTCTTCGTAGCCGATGCCGATCACCAGCTCGACGCGGCGGGTCGGTTCGGCGGTCAGGTTGATGATCGGCGCGGCCGTGATCAGCGTGTTCGGAAGGGTGGTGTGCTGGTTGTCGGCACCGGTAAGCACGGTCTGGAAGATGCGCACTTCGCGCACGGTGCCTGTCTGCCCGGCGATGGTGACCACGTCGCCGACGCGGAACGGACGTAGCGTCACCAGCATCACGCCCGAAGCGATATTGGACAGCGAATCCTTCAGCGCAAGGCCCACGGCCAGACCGGCGGTGCCGAGCACGGCCAGCAGCGGCGAGATCGGCACGCCGAGCGTGGCGATCGCCAGCACCACCACGATCACCAGCGCCGCCGCGTACACCACGTTGCGCAGGAAACTGCCCAGCATCGGATCCACGCCCATGCGCGAGGTGGCACGCGGCATTGCGTTGGAAATGCGGCGAGCGATCCACAGACCGATCAGCAGTACGACGATCGCGGCCAGCAACGGCAAGCCATAGGTTTCCAGCAGGCGCTCCCAGTCCAGTGAGTGGAACCAGGGCGTTGTGGCGGGAGCGGCGGGTGCTGCTGCGGCGATCATGCGGACGTCCTTTGTGCGAAGGGGCAGGGCGTCCATGGACGCCCGAAACACGAAGCCCCGCAGAGGCGGGGCTTGCGTACAGCGGCAGTATGGGCTGACGCCGATGAACACGACGTCAGCCTGCGCCCTTCAGTGCATCAGCCGTTGGCCTTCAGCTTGGCCAGTCGCAGCCAGGTATCGACCACGGTGTCCGGGTTCAGCGACACCGACTCGATGCCTTCCTGCATCAGCCACTCGGCCAGATCCGGATGGTCGGACGGGCCCTGGCCGCAGATGCCGACGTACTTGCCCTTGGCACGTGCCGACTTGATCGCCATCGACAGCAGCTTCTTCACCGCCGGGTTACGTTCGTCGAACAGGTGGGCGACGATCGACGAATCGCGGTCCAGGCCCAGGCTCAGCTGGGTCAGGTCGTTGGAGCCGATCGAGAAGCCGTCGAAGATCTCCAGGAACTCATCGGCGAGCAGTGCATTGGACGGCACTTCGCACATCATGATGATCTTCAGGCCGTTCTCGCCCTGCTTCAGGCCGTTCTGTTCCAGTACCTCGATAACCTTGCGGCCTTCTTCCAGCGTGCGCACGAACGGAATCATGACCCACAGGTTGTCCAGGCCCATTTCGTTGCGCACGCGCAGCACGGCCTTGCACTCCAGCGCGAAGGCGGCCGAGAAGCTCGGGTCGACGTAACGGCTGGCGCCGCGGAAGCCGATCATCGGGTTCTCTTCGTGCGGCTCGTAGTTGCTGCCGCCGATCAGGTTGGCGTACTCGTTGGACTTGAAGTCCGACAGGCGCACGATCACCGCATTCGGTGCGACCGAGGCGGTGAGGGTGGCGATGCCTTCGGCCAGACGATCGACGTAGAAGCTGACCGGATCACCGTAGCCGGCGATCTTCTCGTCGATCTTCTTCTTGGTCGCCGCGTCCTGGCGGTCGTATTCCAGCAGCGCGTTCGGGTGGATGCCGATGTGGCTGGCGATGATCATTTCCAGGCGGGCCAGGCCGATGCCCGCGTTCGGCAGCTGGCCGAAGTCGAAGGCACGTTCCGGGTTGGCCACGTTCATCATGATCTTCAGCGGTGCCGGCGGCATGTTGCCCAGATCGGTGGTGGTGCGCTCGAAGCCGAGCTTGCCTTCGTAGATGAAGCCGGTATCGCCTTCAGCGCAGCTGACGGTGACCAGCTGGCCATCTTCGATGACCTTGGTGGCGTTGCCCGAACCGACCACGGCCGGCACGCCCAGCTCGCGCGCGATGATCGCGGCGTGGCAGGTGCGGCCACCGCGGTTGGTGACGATGGCAGAAGCGCGCTTCATCACCGGTTCCCAGTCCGGGTCGGTCATGTCGGCGATCAGCACGTCGCCCGGCTGCACGCGGTTCATGTCGTCCAGCGTCTTCACCACGCGGGCCACGCCCGAGCCGATCTTGGCACCGACAGCGCGGCCTTCGGCCAGCACCTTGCCACCCTTTTCGGTCAGCGCGAAGCGCTCGATCTGGGTGGCGTGGCTGCGCGACTTCACCGTTTCCGGGCGCGCCTGCACGATGAACAGCTTGCCGCTGACACCGTCCTTGGCCCACTCGATGTCCATCGGGCGGCCGTAGTGCTTTTCGATGACCAGCGCCTGCTTGGCCAGTTCCTGCACGTCCTCGTCGCTGATGGAGAAGGTGTTGCGCAGTTCGACCGGCGTGTCTTCGACACGGACGCGCTCGCCGGGGACATCCGAGTACACCATGCGGATCGCCTTGCTGCCGAGCGAGCGGCGCAGGATCGCCGGCTTGCCGGCCTGCAGGGTGGGCTTGTAGACGTAATACTCGTCCGGGTTGACCGCACCCTGCACGACCATCTCGCCCAGGCCGAACGAGGAGGTGACGAACACCACGTCGCGGAAGCCGGACTCGGTGTCCAGGGTGAACAGCACGCCGGAAGAACCAACGCCCGAACGCACCATCAGCTGCACGCCGGCCGACAGGAACACGTCCTCATGCTTGAAGCCGTGGTGCACGCGGTAGGCGATGGCGCGGTCGTTGTACAGCGAGGCGAACACTTCCTTGACCTTGTGCACGACATCGTCGGCACCGGTGACGTTGAGGAAAGTTTCCTGCTGGCCGGCGAAGGAGGCATCGGGCAGATCCTCGGCGGTGGCCGAGGAACGCACGGCAACGGCCACGTCGCCACCGCCGTTGTCGGCGCTCAGCTTGGCGTAGGCAGTGCGGATGTCCTGGTCCAGCTGCGGCTGCAGCGGGGCATCGATGACCCAGCCGCGGATTTCCTTGCCGGCGGCGGTCAGCGCGTTGACGTCCTCGACGTCCAGCGTGGCCAGCCTGTCGAAGATGCGCTTGGACAGATCGTTGTGCGCGATGAAGTCCTTGAAGGCTTCAGCGGTGGTGGCATAACCGCCCGGCACCGAAACGCCCAGACCGGCCAGGTTGCCGATCATCTCGCCCAGCGACGAATTCTTGCCGCCTACGCGGGCCAGATCGGCCAGACGCAGTTCGTGCAACCACAGGATGTTCTCGTTCAAGCGCGATGCTCCGTTTGGCCATCGCCCGAGGCGGGCTGAATGGCCGCGTCCGTAGGAAGAAGCCGATATGATGCCGGGCAGACCGCTGTCGGCACAAGCTTGTGCTGGCGGCCCTTTTAGGCTTCGTAGGGGGTAAAAGCGCGCATGTCGACCATCCGTCCGGTGTTCTACGTTTCCGATGGAACCGGTATCACCGCTGAAACCATTGGGCATAGCCTGCTGACCCAGTTCTCCGGGTTCAGCTTCATTACCGATCGCATGTCGTTTGTCGACGACCCCGAAAAAGCACGTGAAGCCTGCGTCCGCATCCAGGCGGCGGGGGAGCGCTACCAGGTCCGGCCGATCGTGGTGAACTCCTGCGTGGACCAGAGCCTGAGCCTGATCCTGGCCGACAGTGGCGCGCTGATGCTGGATGTGTTTGCGCCGTTCATCGAGCCGCTGGAGCGTGAACTGGCCAGCCCGCGCCTGGCCCGGGTCGGCCAGGCCCACGGCATGGTCGATTTCGACACCTACCACCGCCGCATCAACGCGATGAACTTCGCCTTGACCCACGACGACGGCATCGCCGTGAACTACGACGACGCCGACGTGATCCTGGTGGCGGTGTCACGCGCCGGCAAGACGCCGACCTGCATCTACCTGGCCCTGCATTACGGGGTGCGCGCAGCCAATTACCCGTTGACCGACGAAGACCTGGAAAGCGACCGCCTGCCGCCGCGCCTGCGCAACTACCGGCGCAAGCTGTTTGGCCTGACCATCGATCCGGACCGCCTGCAGCAGATCCGCCAGGAACGCCGCCCGAACTCGCGCTACGCCAACCTGGATACCTGCAAGCGCGAGGTGGCCGCAGCCGAGGTGATGTTCCAGATGGAGCGCATCCCGACCCTGAGCACCACCCATACCTCGATCGAGGAGATCTCCAGCAAAGTGCTGGCCACGCTGGGGCTGCAGCGCGAGCTGTATTGAGGCGCGCGCCACGTCCGTCGGGCATGGCCCGGCGATACCGCGGTGACGGCGGCCCACGGGTTGGCTGTGGCCGGAACCGCCCCCACGTTGAAGCACCAACGTGTAGGATCGACCCATGGCCCGAGCCTTGCCCCGTACCGAACGCATTCCCCGCCTGAGCCGGCTGAGCTGGCTCATGGGCCTGTACGCGGAGAATTACCGCCATCTGGTGCGCCTGTTCGAACCGGCCGGACTGGTGGCGGGCAGCTACATTTCCTCGATCGGCGACGGCCTGGACGTGCGCCTGGACGTGATCGAATGCCACCGCTACACGGTGGAACTGCGCCTCACCTACGACATTGCGGACCCGGTCACCGGCGAGCCCGACCCCTCGGCCTACGTGCGCCTTTACCGTGACGCTCGCCAGGCCGAGACGACCCATTGCTACGTCGGCCGTCGCTGGCAGGACACCATGGGCCTGTATCCGCCGCCGGCCGAGCTGATCAGCCACCGCATGCGGATGAACACCTTCCTGGGCAAGTGGCTGGAATACCTTGCCGAGCGCGGCCACGGCGTCGCCACCCTGCGCCGCGACCCTGATGGTGCCGGCGCGCCTGCCGAACGCCGCCTGTCGCTCGTGCGCTGATCGGCGATAATCCACGGCTGACCTGCCGCTGGATGCTGCCCCATGCCCTATACCCCGATCGTCGCCACCCTGGGCTATGTGCTTTCGCCCGATCGCCGACAGGTGCTGATGATCCACCGCAACACCCGCCCCGGCGACCATCACCTGGGCAAGTACAACGGGCTGGGCGGCAAGATCGAGGCGGACGAGGACGTGGCCGCCAGCATGCGTCGCGAGATCCAGGAAGAGGCCGGCATCGACTGCACCGGCATGCGCCTGCGCGGCACCCTCAGCTGGCCGGGCTTCGGCAAGCACGGCGAGGACTGGCTGGGCTTCGTGTTCGTCATCGATACCTTCGAAGGCACCCCTCACGGTGGCAACCACGAAGGCACGCTGGAGTGGGTGGACCTGGACAAGCTGGACACGCTGCCGATGTGGGAGGGCGACCGCAACTTCCTGCCGCTGGTGTTCGACGCCGACCCGCGCCCGTTCCATGGCGTGATGCCGTACAAGGACGGCCGAATGGTGAGTTGGTCCTACAGCCGCCTGTGATCCGACGAATCGGGTGAGAGCCCACCTGGGATGGCACGCTCTTATGGCAGATTAATACCCGGGTCATATTGACGAGCGAAAATTACCCGGGCAATATTTGCGCATCGCCTCCGATGCCAGTGCCATGCCCGCGTCCCGACTGCCCCCCTTCAGCTGTTTCGACGGCCATCGCCTGATCGTTTCCGGCACGCCGGAAACCGTGGCGCTGGCGCTCAAGCGGCTGCGCGCCGACAACGCCGCAGGTCCGTTGCTGCTGTTTGACAATGTCACCGGCCGTACTCGCGATTTCGATACGCGGGGCAGCGACGCGGAACTGCTTTCGCGGGTCTCCGAAGCGTTTCCGGCGCCGCTGCGAACGGAGGGTGAAACCCACGCCGATGGCACCGAAGATGCACCGTCAGCGTCACGTGGCCGCGGTCGCCCGAAGCTGGGTGTGGTTGCGCGCGAAGTGACGTTGTTGCCGCGCCATTGGGCGTGGCTGGCTGAACAGCCGGGTGGGGCCTCCGTGGTCCTGCGCAGGCTGGTGGAAGCGGCCAGCCGTGCGGGTGCCGACAAGGACCGGCAGCGCCGCGATACCGAGCGTGCCTATCATTTCCTGCAGGCCATTGCGGGTGATCTGCCCGGCTTCGAGGAAGCCATCCGCCTCCTGTTCGCGCATGACCGCGCGGGCCTGGAAGCGGCGTTGCACAGCTGGCCCGGCGACGTGCGCGATCACGCCCTGCGGCTGGCCTTCGATACCCCGCCTGTTTAAGTACTGACGACCGACCCAGGGCGCCGTGGATGAACGACGGCGCCGCTTGATCGCGGGCGACTGCCCGCTTCCCACGTGCTTGCTTTGCTGGCGGAAACGCCGGGCAGGGCAGCGCCTTGCCCAGAGAAACCCCATGAGCCTTTCCGCACAAGCGACACCTCCAGTCGCGCCGCCGCTGTCGCGCACCTACCTGGCCCTGCTGCTGCCCATGCTGATGACCAACGCACTGCAGCTGGCCGCCGGCACGCTGGACAACGTCTACCTCGGCCATCTGCTTGGCACGCAGGCGGTGGCTGCCGCTGCTGCGTTCTTCCCGGTGTTCTTCCTGCTGATGGCGCTGGTGATGGGCCTGGCGACGGGCGCAATGGTGCTGATCGGCCAGGCTTGGGGCGCCGGCCAACCGCAGCGGGCGCGCGCGGTGGCCGGCAGTGCCGTGGCGCTTGCCCTGCTGTTATCGTTGCTGGTGACGGGCGTCGGCGGCGTGTTCGCGCCGCAGATGCTGACGGCGCTGGGGACGCCGGCGCCGGTCCTCGGCGAGGCCATCGTCTATGCGCGGGTGTTGCTGCTGAGTGCGCCGGCGTTCTTCCTGTTGTGGCTGGCGACGGCCGTGAGCCGCGCGGTGGGTGACGCAAAGACGCCGCTGCACGCACTGCTGCTGGCGACCGTGCTTGGCCTGCTGTGCACGCCGCTGCTGATCCTCGGTTGGGGCGGTCTGCCGCAGCTGGGCGCGGCCAGTGCCGCAGTGTCGGCGGCATTTGCTTCGCTGCTGGCGTTGCTCTGGTTGCTGTGGCGCTGGCATCGCCTGGGCCATCCGCTGGCACCGGGCCATGAGCTGCTGACGGCCATTCGTATCGATGGCGCGATCATTCGTTCGATGCTGCGCATCGGCGTGCCGTCCTCGCTGCAGATGCTCAGCCTGGCCATTGCCGAGATCGTGTTGCTGGGCTGGATAAACCGCTATGGCTACACCGCCACGGCGGCCTACGGTGCGGTCAACCAGCTGATGAGCTGGGTGCAGCTGCCGGCCATGTCGCTGGGCATCACCGCCACCATCCTCGCCGCGCATGCGACGGGGGCAGGGCGTGCGGCACGATTGCCCGCCATTGCCCGCACCGGCGTGATGCTGGGTCTGGCGATGCTGATGGTCGTGGTGCTGCTGGTGCTGGCGCTGGCGCCGTGGCTGACCGGGCTGATCCTGGCGACGCCGGAGGTGCGTGAACTGGCCGCAGCGCAGCTGCGCACGGTGGTGTGGGGTGTGCTGGCGATGGGCGGCACCACGGTGCTGGTCGGCGTGATGCGCGGCAGCGGGACCGTGTTGTTGCCGGCGCTGCTGGGCATGGCAGCGGTGCTGCTGCTGGAGCTGCCGTTGGCGATGTGGCTGCAGGCGCGGCACGGGCTGACCGGCCTGTGGTGGGCGTGGCCGCTGGGACTGGTAGCGATGCTCCTGTTGCAGATGATGTGTTTCGCCAAGTGGCGCAGCCGGTTGCCGGCAGCGGCCTGACCGCCGACCCGGCCGGAGCAACCGGCCAGGTTCAGCGCCGATGCGCCAGCAGCAGGTGGAAATGCTTTTCCCGCGTCTGCCCGTCGTTGCCGGCGGCGGTTTCGCGATGGCTGCGCCAGGCCGAGACGTTGAATCCCGATACGCGTAGGGCCAGCTCCACCGCATCCAGCCGATGCAGCTGGAAATCGGCGGCAAACGGCAGGCTGCGCATGAAGGCGGCATCGCCGAATGCCAGGCACAGCCGGCCTCCGCGGCGCAGCACGCGTGCCAGCTCGTCCAGCACCGGGGCCAGGTTGGGCCAGAAATAGAGCGTGTTGACCGCGAGTGCGGCATCCATGCAGGCCTCGTCCAGCGGCAGCGCATGGGCATCGCCCAGCCGCATCGCCGCCCGCTCACCCAGGCCGGCCCGTGCCAAGCGCTGGTTGCCGGCCTCGACCATGGCGGCGGACAGTTCAATGCCCAGATACTGGCTGCCTGGCACCTGCAGCAGCTGGGGAGTGAAGGCCGCATTGCCGGGGCCGATCTCCAGGATGCGTTCGCCGGCCGTGACCGCCAGCAGACCGATCGCGGCCAGGTTCAGGGCGCGGTTGCTGCGGTTCATCGACTCGGCGACCGCCAGCGCGGCATCGCCATGGGGCTGCCGCAGCTGTGCGGCCAGGGTGGAAGCATCCAGCATCGTCGTCGTCCATCGATGAGATTCGGACGTGGCGGCGGCGGGTCCGCCGATGAACATAACGCCCGCATCGCAGCTTGGGAAGTAGGGAAACCCCGCTGTCGGGTGATGAGGAAATGTCCAGCGTCGCAGTCGGTGAGATCTGGTTGTCCACAGGGGGTGTGGATTACGCGTGGGCAACTTTGTGGATAAGCCGCGACAGGCGCCATCCCCCTAGGCTGTCAAGATGGGTGGCGAAAAATTCACCGATGGCGAAGACAAGTGAGCGAGTGGTGAAGAATCGCCCCGCTGGGCGCTGTCACCCACGGCGGCGCTCGCGGTAATCTGTGGGCCTTGATGCTCCGTGAGACTCCATGAAACGTCACTTCTCGATGCTGCGCGAATTCCAGCTGGCCGACTGGTTCACCCTGGCCAACGCGTTCTGCGGCACCGGTGCGGTCTTCGCCGCAATGCGCTTCCTGCAGGATGGCGAGCGCGGCTATCTGCTGTTCGGCATGGCGCTGATCCCGTTGGCCTTCATCTTCGACGCCCTCGACGGCCGCATCGCACGCTGGCGCAAGTCCAGTTCCACCCTGGGTCGTGAGCTGGATTCGCTGTCGGACGTGATCTCCTTCGGCGTGGCCCCGGCGGCACTGGCCTATGCCTGCGGCATGCAGGGCGGCTGGGACTGGCTGGTGCTGAGCTACTTCGTCTGCTGCGGCGTCAGCCGCCTGGCACGCTACAACGTCACTGCCGAGGCGCTGGCCGGCGACGAGGGCAAGGTGGCGTATTTCGAGGGTACGCCGATCCCGACCAGCCTGCTGCTGGTGATCGTGCTGGCGATTGCCGCCGGCACCGACGCGATCGGCCAGAACCTGTGGTTCGGCCAGTGGCAGGTCGGGCCGTGGCAGCTGCACCCGATGGTGCTGTTGTTCGCCCTGTCCGGTTCGCTGATGATCAGCAAGACCCTGCGTATTCCCAAGCCATGAGCCAGCCCTGCGGAGGCCTGCGATGACCAGCTCGGCCCACGATGCCGGCAGCAGCGATTTCGAAAACCTGTCCCGGCAGTACTTCGGAGCGTGGGGCGATGCCCTGCGCCATGCGGCTGCACCGGGCGCGCCGGCTGGCGATGACCCCGGCAGCTGGCAGCGCCTGTTCGACTGGTGGGGCCAGCTGTTGCCCGAACAGGGGCAGGGCGCGCCGGAAGACGCCTTGCGGCGCTTCCGTCAACAGGCCGGCAGCTGGTACGGCACGATGCAGGAAGTGGCCGCGCGCTTTGCCGGTCGCGACGCCAGCAGTGCGGAGGTCGCCCAGGCCTGGCGTGAGGCGGTGCAGAGGCAGGGCGATGGCATGTTGCAATGGATGCTGCAGGGCGCACGTGGCAGTACCCAGGCAGGCGCTGCGGTGCCCGAGTTCGCGGCGTGGCTGCAGCAGTTCCAGGTGCAGGCCGGCCCGTGGCTGCAGAGCCCGGCGTTCGGGCCTGGTCGCGAGCACCAGGCGCGCTGGCAGGCACTGCTGCGTGCGCAGGAGGAATACCAGCAGCATTCGCGGGCCTACGTCGAGCAGATCCGACAGGCGCTGGATGAGGCCTTCTCACTGTTCGAACAGCGCCTGGCCCAGCACGAACAGCCCGGCAGCCAGCTGACCAGCGCCCGCGCGATGTTCGATCTGTGGATCGAAGTGGCCGAAGAGGCCTACGCCAAGGTCGCCATGTCCGAGCCGTTCCAGCAGGTGTACGCCGCGCTGGGCAATGCGCAGATGCGCCTGCGCGCGGGCGTGCAGCGCGAGATTGAACAGATCAGCGAACGCATCGGCCTGCCGACCCGCAGCGAGATGGACGCTGCACACCGCCGCATCGCCGAGCTGGAACGCAGCCTGCGTCGCCTGCAGGCGCAGGTGGCGGTACTGGCCGGCACCGCTGCCGTGGATCCGGTGGCACAGCCAGCACCCGCGAAGGTAAAACCGGCCACGCGCAAGCCTGCGAAAAAGGCCGCGCCGGCGACCCCGCCCGCGGCGAAGAAGACGGCGGTACGGAAGGCTCCGGCCAGCAAGCCGGCAGCGGCGTCGAAGGCGGCGCCGCGCAGCACCTCGCGGGCCCGCGCGCGATGAAAGGGCCGCTGGGCTTCAACGCCGATGACCTGATGCAGGAAACCCTGGCCATGCAGCGCAAGCTGTTGGAAGGGCTGAAGCTGCTGCCGCAGGTGGAAGACGTCGACTATGGCGTTACCGCCCGCGAGGAAGTCTGGCGCGACGGCAAGGTGGTGCTGTACCGCTTTGTCGGCGAGCAGGCGCCGACGCGGCGCACGCCGCTGCTGATCGTCTACGCGCTGGTCAACCGGCCGTACATGGTGGACCTGCAGGCCGATCGCTCGCTGGTGCAGAAGCTGCTGGCGCTTGGCCAGGACGTCTACGTGCTGGACTGGGGCTATCCGGACCGCTCCGAGCGCTTCCAGACCCTGGAGGATTACCTGCTGCGCTACATCGATGGCGCGGTGGATGCGTTGCGGGCGCGCAGTGGCGGGCCGGTGGACCTGCTCGGCATCTGCCAGGGCGGGGTGTTCGCGCTGTGCTATGCCGCGCTGCGGCGTCACAAGCTGGGCACGCTGATCACCATGGTCACCCCGGTCGATTTCCAGACCGCCGACAACATGCTCTCGCACTGGGCGCGCCAGGTGGATGTGGACCTGCTGGTGGATACGCTGGGCAACATCCCGGCCGACCTGATGAATGCCAGCTACCTGATGCTCAAGCCGTTCCGCCTCAACGTGCAGAAGTACGTCGGGCTGCTCGACATCCTCGATGACAAGGCGGCGCTGGAGGATTTCCTGCGCATGGAGAAGTGGATCTTCGATTCGCCGGACCTGGCGGGCGAGGCGTTCCGTGACTTCATCAAGCAGTTCTACCAGGGCAACGGGCTGATGAAGGGCACGGTGCGGATCGGCGAGGAGGCGGTGGATCTGTCGCAGGTGACCCTGCCGGTGCTGAACATCTACGCCGAGCAGGACCACCTGGTGCCGCCGGATGCTTCGCGGGCGATGCGCGGGCGATTGGGCACGAACGACTATACCGAGTCCAGTTTCCGTGGCGGCCACATCGGCATTTATGTGTCCGGCCGCGCGCAGCGTGAAGTACCGGCCACCATCGATGGTTGGCTGAAGGCCCGCGATCTGTAAGGTCGAGCCATGCTCCACTACCTTGGGGGGATGATGACGTACCGTATTCCGTTGATCCTGGCCGCACTGCTCGCCGCGCCACTCACCTACGCCGCCCCGGGCCCGCAGGCGCAGCGCGAGATCGCGCAGCTGATCGGCAGCCTCGAGGGTTCGCAGTGCCGGTTCCAGCGCAATGGCAGCTGGTACGACGGCGGTGATGCGCGTGCGCACCTGCAGCGCAAGTACGACTACCTGCTGAAGAAGAATCAGGTAAACAGTGCCGAGCAGTTCATCGAGCGCGCCGCCAGCCAGAGCAGCATGAGCGGCAAGCCCTACCGGATTCAGTGTCCCGGACAGCCTGAGCAGACCGCAGCCGCTTGGTTCGGCGCCCACCTGCAGGCGTTACGCCAACGCACGCCGTAGACACGGCCGGAGTGTAAAGTCGGGCCACACTCGACTGCTCATTCTGGTTCCCGAGGAGACGCCGCCATGAACACCACGCCCAAGACGCTGTCGCGTTCACTGAACGACCGCATGATTGCCGGCGTGATGGGCGGCATCGCCCATCGGTTCGGCTGGAATGCCACCCTGGTGCGAATCGTGTTCGTGCTGGTATCGATCGGCTCGGCCGCGTTCCCCGGCATCCTGGTCTACCTGATCCTGTGGCTGCTGATCCCCAACGAGGCCGATTGAACACCACGTCCCGGCCTCGGCCACGCTGGCTGCGCGCGTTGCAGGTGCTGGGCGCGCTGTGGACCCTGCCCAATACCCTGGTCGGCCTGGTTGGTGGGCTGGCCGGCATGCTCGGTGGCGCGACATTGCGCTGGAGCGGGCGCGACTGTGCGGTGGTGTTCGACCGCTGGCCATGGGGGCCGGGCGGGGCGATCACGCTGGGCAACGTGATCCTGCACACCGGCAACGATCTGTGCATTTCCTGCCGCACCTATGCGCATCAGGCCGGATGGGGCGTGGAGCCGCTGATCCGGCTGGATGACCACGAGCGCGCGCATGTCTACCAGTACCTGGTACTGGGGCCGCTGTACCTGCCGGTATACCTGCTGTGTGGTGGGGTAAGCGCGCACAACCCGTTCGAACGCGCGGCGGACCATTACGCCCGGTTCGGACGCGGCTGGTGGCCGTAGTTTCCAGCCAACGGCGCAGCCCCTCATGGCTGGGTCGCCGAATGCCCGCTTGCTGGGGGCTGGCCGGAGGAGTGGGGCTGGCGGGGACGCCTTGAACCCATCCATGGGGGCTTAGCCGCGGCATCCATGCCGCGGATACCCCTCCACCCCCACCCACCCCGACCGACCCAATCACATGAAGCGCATTTCGCGGCCAAGCCACGAGGGGCTGCGCCGTTGGCGGGAACGCCCCTGCATTCGTTAGCTGGAAGTTAAGGATGCATAAGCATTCTGCTGCGATCCCGCAGTCATCTGCATGCAACCGATCGTCATTAGCCTTCGTGACGTTCCAGTCAGGTTCGACGCGGTAAGCTCTCCCTCGATGAGCTCGCGGCATCGCTCATCGCGTGCAGTAGGCAGTAGCAATTTGGAGGAAGACATCACATGGCAATCGTTCTTTATGTCGGTGGTAGCAAGGATGGCGAGAAGGGCGTGGTGCCCTACGGTTTCAGCAAATCCCGCGCCGACACCGCGCTGGGGCCGGAGTTCTACACGGAGCGGTTCATGGAACTGCAGGGTGTTGGCAAAGTCCGCCTGATGGCTCTGGAAAGCATGCGTGACGAGATTGTCATGCAGCGCGCCGCCCGCCACTACCGCTGACCTTCGCAGTACGCGGCAGGGCGCGCCCCAACCATCGCGCGCCCGCGCCGGCATCCCAGCCCGGGCCAGTCCGAGCCCCATCGCCAGGATGCCGGCGTCCAATCCGGCCCCGCCGCTGAACCTCGCCCCCTGTCAATGCCTTGTCCGGCTCCGTCGTAGGTTGCCAGAATGGGGTCTTCCCGTAATGCGGCACAGACCTGAAGCAATGCACGACGCCAAGAACGCCCAGAGCGCGCTCGCCCAGCAGATCGCCCAGACCATCGCCGCCGAGATCGGTGCCCAGTCCGCCCAGGTACGCGCCGCCGTCAGCCTTCTGGACGAAGGTGCCAGCGTTCCGTTCATCGCGCGCTACCGCAAGGAGGTCACCGGCGGCCTCGACGACACCCAGCTGCGCAACCTTGAAGTGCGCCTGACCTACCTGCGCGAGCTGGAAGACCGCCGCACGGCGGTGCTGGCCAGCATCGGCGAGCAGGGCAAGCTGAGCGATGAACTGCGCAACGACATCCTTGCCGCCGATACCAAGAGCCGGCTGGAAGATCTGTACCTGCCGTACAAGCCCAAGCGCCGCACCCGCGCGCAGATCGCCCGTGAGGCGGGGCTGGAGCCGCTGGCCGACGGCCTGCTGGCCGACCCGACGCAGGACCCGCAGACCGTTGCCGCAACCTTCATCGACAGCGACAAGGGCGTGGCCGACACCAAGGCGGCGCTGGAAGGCGCGCGTGCGATCCTGATGGAGCGCTGGGGCGAAGACGCCGCGCTGGTCGGTGAACTGCGTACCTGGCTGGGCGAAACCGGCGTGATCCGCGCGCGCGTCGCCGAGGGCAAGGAAACCGAAGGCGCCAAGTACCGCGACTATTTCGAGCACGCCGAAGCGCTGGCGAAGATTCCCTCGCACCGGCTGCTGGCGCTGTTCCGCGCGCGCCGCGAGGAGATCCTGTTCCTGGAGCTGGACCCGGGCAGCGATGCCGAAGCTGGCCACCAGTACGCCGAGGGGCGCGTGGCGCGCAAGGCCGGCATCGCCGACCAAGGCCGTGCCGCCGACCGCTGGCTGCTGGATGCCTGCCGCCTGACCTGGCGCGCCAAGCTGCACACCCATCTGCTGCTGGACCTGTTCAACCAGGCCCGCGAGAAAGCCGAAGCCGAGGCCATCGCGGTGTTCGGCGATAACCTGAAGGACCTGCTGCTGGCCGCACCGGCGGGCCCGAAGACCGTGCTCGGGCTGGACCCGGGCATCCGCACCGGCTGCAAGATCGCTGTGGTCGATGCCACGGGCAAGCTGGTGGCCACCGACACCATCTACCCGCACGAGCCACGCCGCCAGTGGGACCAGTCGCTGCAGACGATCAAGCAGCTGTGCGCCAAGCACAACGTTGAACTGATCGCGATCGGCAACGGCACCGCCAGCCGCGAGACCGACAAGCTGGCCGGTGAGGCGATCGCCGCCATTGCCAACCCGAAGCTGCAGAAGGTGGTGGTCAGCGAGGCCGGTGCCTCGGTGTACTCGGCCTCCGAGTTTGCGGCCAAGGAATTCCCCGGCCTGGACGTGTCGCTGCGCGGTGCGGTTTCGATCGCGCGCCGCCTGCAGGATCCGCTGGCCGAGCTGGTCAAGATCGAGCCCAAGGCGATCGGTGTCGGCCAGTACCAGCATGACGTGGACCAGTACCGCTTGGCGCGGGCGCTGGACGCGCGCGTGGAGGACTGCGTGAACGCGGTCGGCGTGTACGTGAACACCGCTTCGGCCGCGCTGCTGTCGCGCGTGTCCGGCCTGTCGGCGACGGTGGCCGAGAACATCGTGCGCCACCGTGACGATAACGGACCATTCAAGCGCCGCAAGGACCTGCTGAAAGTGTCGCGACTGGGCGAAAAGACCTTCGAGCAGTGCGCCGGCTTCCTGCGCATCGCCGATGGTGACGAGCCGCTGGACGCCTCGGCGGTGCACCCGGAAGCCTATCCGGTGGTCGAACGCATCGTGGCCAGCACCGCGCGCCCGATCAAGGCGCTGATCGGTGATGGCAGCTTCCTGCGTGGGCTCAAGCCCGAGCAGTTCACCGATGAGACCTTCGGCGTGCCAACCGTGCGCGACATCCTCAAGGAGCTGGAGAAGCCGGGCCGCGACCCGCGTCCGGAGTTCAAGGCCGCGCGCTTCGCCGAAGGCGTGGAAGACATCAAGGACCTGCGCGAGGGCATGGTGCTGGAAGGCGTGGTCAGCAACGTCGCGGCCTTCGGTGCCTTTGTCGACATCGGCGTGCACCAGGACGGCCTGATCCACATTTCCGCGTTGTCCGATACCTTCGTGAAGGACCCGCGCGACGTGGTCAAGGCCGGCGACATCGTCAAGGTGAAGGTGCTGGAAGTGGACGTGGCGCGCAAGCGCATTGCCCTGACCCGGCGCCTGGACGATACCCCCGTGCAGGTGACCAGCCGACCGGGCCAGCGAGATGAACGCGCTCAGGGCCAGGGGCCGCGCCGCGAGGCCGGCGGCCAGAACCGCGGGCTGAGCCGGGGCCCGAGCAATGGCGGGCGTCCCGCCCATGCCGCGCCGCCGGCCAACAATGCCCTGGCCGAGGCCTTCGCCCGGGCCAAGCGCAGCTGAGGTTCACGCCCTCCGTCACGGTTGATCCGTAGCGGGGGACTTGTCGATTTTCCCCGCAATTGCGCACACTTGCGCTGGAGGGGAGGCGTTCGGCCGCCCCGCTGTCGCTGGGGAGGGCCATGACGTCAGCACGACCCGCCGTCTTCGTCGCATGCTGCAGCCAATCGCTGCGGCCCGCGCCTGCCCGCACGGGCCGGAGGACGACCTGATGGCGGGGCAGGGCACCAACGGCAATGGACTGCTGGAACGCCGGCTGCAGGAGCTGGCCGAAGAGCGCCGCCGGCTGGCGATGATCATCGATGGCACGGCCGCCGGCACCTGGGAATGGAATGTGCAGACCGGCGAGATGCGGGTCAACGCGCGCTGGGCCGAGATTGTCGGCTACCGCCTGGAGGAGCTGGAGCCGATCTGCCAGTCGACGTTCCTGAAGCTGGTGCATCCCGACGACGTTGCACTTTCGGACGCGGCGCTGGAAGAGCATTTCCAAGGCCGCAGCGACAACTACGCCTGCCTGCTGCGCATGCGCCACAAGAACGGTCAGTGGATCTGGATCCAGGACCGGGGCCGTGTCTTCGAATGGGATGGGCAGGGCCGGCCGCTGTGGATGGCCGGCGCGCATGCCGATGTGACCGAACTGCAGCAGGCCCGCCATGATGCGGCCGATACCCGCCAGCGCCTGCAGGCCGTGGTCGATGCGTCCGATGAGGTGGCGGTGATTGCCACCGATACCGAGGGCACCATCACCCTGTTCAACACTGGCGCCCAGCGGCTGCTGGGCTACAGCGCGGCGGAGGTGATCGGCCAGCGCTGCCTGGACGCGTTCCATGATCCGGATGAGCTGCGCGCCTGGGTGCAATCCATGGGCGATGCCGAGGGCCATCTGCCGGGTGTGTTCGAAGCGCTCAGTGCGCGTGCCGACGGCCAGACCTATTCGCGGCAGTGGACGCTGCTGCGCAAGGATGGCCAGCCACGCCAAGTGCGCCTGTCGATCAGCCGCATGGACGGCGCCGACGGTGCGCGCATCGGCTATGTCGGCATGGCACTGGACATTACCGAGATCCTGCAGGCACGCGCCGAGGCCCGCCTGTCGGCGGAAAAATTCGCCGGTGCCTTCACCTCGGCGGCGCTGGGCATGGCGCTGGTGTCGCTGGAAGGGCGCTGGCTGGACGTCAATGATGCCCTGTGCCGGATCCTCGGTTACTCACGCGAAGAGCTGCTGCAGGTGGATTTCCAGCGCCTGACCCACGCCGACGACCTGCAGACCGACCTGGCCCTGGTGCAGGACCTGCTGGCCGGCCGGCGCAGCCATTACCACATGGAAAAACGCTATCTCGATCGCGACGGCCGCACCATCTGGGCGCGCCTGTCGGTCTCGCTGGTACGCAACGAACACGGCGAACCGTTGCATTTCGTGTCGCAGATCCAGGACATCACCGCCCAGCGCAGCAGCGAGCAGCGCCTGTTCGAGAGCGAGCAGCGCAGCCGCATCACCCTGGACGCGGTGGCCGACCTGGTGCTCAGCGTCAGCCTGGATGGGCGCATCGACTATGCCAATGCGGCGGCGGTACGCACCCTGGCGGGCGACGGCGCGCTGTCGCTGACCGGGCACAATGTGCAGGACGTGCTGGCGCTGACCACCGAGTACGCGCCGGGTTCGGTGCTGGACGTGTCGGTGCTGCTGGACCCGGAAAGCAATGCGGTGGACCTGCACGCGGACCTGCTGATGCGGCTGGGCACCGCGACGGTGCCGGTGGACCTGACCCGCGCCTGGCTGCGTGATGACGAAGGCCATGTGCGCGGCGCGGTGTGGGTGCTGCGCGACGACACCCAGCAGCGTGCGCGCCAGCGCGAAGCCCGTCATCTGGCCGAGATCGATCCGCTGACCGAACTGGGCAACCGCCGCGGCTTCGAAGCGCACCTGCAGCAGGCGATCACCCGCGTCGAGCGTACCGGGCAGGCGGCGTCGCTGATGTTCATCGATCTCGACCGCTTCAAGCCGATCAACGATACCTGGGGTCACCTGGCTGGCGATGCCGTGCTGTGGGCGGTGGCCAGCGTGCTGCGCCATGGCGTTCGCGATTCGGACGTGGTGGCGCGGTTGGGTGGCGACGAGTTCGCGGTGATCCTGCCGGGCTGTACGCCGCGCCGTGCCGCCCGCATTGGCGGTGAACTGCTCAACACCCTGGCCTCGCTGTCGATTCCGTGGGACCAGAGCCGCCTGCGGGTCGGGGCCAGCATCGGGATCGCGCCGCTGGCCGGCGGCATGAGCGTGGACCAGGCGGTGGCTGCCGCCGATGCCCAGTGCTACCGCGCCAAGGCGATGGGCCGCAACAACGTGCAGGTGCAGGGCGAACTTTCCGAACTGCCGCCCGACGACGGCGAGCCGGGCTGAACCGGCCCGCACCCGTGGGCGCGGATGAAGGATGTTTCATTTGCCCGCACCGGCCGATTTGGCGAGCATGGGCCAGCCTGGACTTCCGAAGTGCCCATGTCGCGCGTATTGACCATCGAGGATGACGCCATCACTGCCCAGGAGATCGTGGCGGAACTGGGCAGCCATGGCCTGCAGGTGGACTGGGTGGCCGACGGCCGCGAAGGACTGGTGCGCGCGGCGAGCGGCGACTACGACGCGATCACGCTGGATCGCATGCTGCCCGGCCTGGATGGGTTGGCCATCGTCACCACGCTGCGCCGCATCGGTATCGATACGCCGGTGCTGATGCTCAGCGCGCTGTCCGATGTGGACGAGCGCGTGCGCGGCCTGCGCGCCGGCGGTGATGACTACCTGACCAAGCCGTTCGCCTCCGACGAGATGGCAGCGCGGGTGGAAGTGCTGCTGCGCCGTCGCCAGCGCCCGGCCAGCAACGAGACCGTGCTGTGCGTGGGTGACCTGCAGCTGGACCTGCTGGCACGCACCGCCCATCGCGGCGGGCGCAGCCTGAGCCTGCTGCCGACCGAGTTCAAGCTGCTGGAGTACCTGATGCGCAACGCCGGCCAGGTGCTGACCCGGATGATGCTGTTCGAGGAGGTCTGGGGCTACCACTTCGACCCCGGCACCAACCTGATCGATGTGCATATCGGCCGCCTGCGGCGCAAGCTGGACCAGGCCGACGCGCCGTCACTGATCCGCACCGTACGTGGCAGCGGCTATGTCCTCAGCGAAGCTGTCTGACGGCTGGCGCTCGTCCAGCAGCCGCCTGCTGGGGTTGTACAGCCTGCTGTTCGTGGCCTGGTCGTGCGTGCTGCTGGGTGTGCTGTACTGGCGGGTGTCAGTTTATCTGGACGAGCTGGCGCAGTCGGCGGTACTGCAGCGCGCGCACCTGTTCGAGCATTTCACCGGCGACGGCCTGACGGCGGCGTTGCGCGAGAACCGCCGCTACGATCTGCATGGCATCGATGCGTATGGACTGTTCACGCCCGATGGAAAGCCGCTGGCCGGCATGTTGAAGTCGCTGCCAGCACAGTTGCCGCTGGATGGCAGCGCGCATCCGGTCTCCGGCCTGCCGGTCACCGATGCCTACGCGCGTGGCAAGCGCGGCTTCGGCCTGGCGATGCCAACCCGCGATGGCCGCATCCTGGTGCTGGTGCGCTACAGCGGGCCGCTGAACGAAGTGAACCATCTGATCCTCGATGCGCTCCTGTGGGGGGTGTCGCTGACCCTGCTGCCCGGCCTGCTCGGCTGGCACTTGCTGCGACAGCGTCCGCTGCGGCGCATCCAGGCGATCGAGCAGGCGACCGCCGATATCGTTGCCGGCGATCTGGGCCAGCGCCTGCCGGTGTCCAACCGCCGCGACGAGCTGGACATGCTGGCGGCCATCGTCAACGCCATGCTCGACCGCATCGAACAGCTGATGACCGAGGTCAAGGGGGTGTGTGACAACATCGCCCACGACCTGCGCACGCCCCTGACCCGGGTGCGGTCGCAGCTGTACCGCATGCGCCAGCAGGTGGCCGACGGCGATCCGCAGTGGTTGCCGCTGGAGCAGGTGCTGGAGGAGACCGATACCTTGATGGCACGCTTCCGCGCGCTGCTGCGGATTTCCGAGCTGGAAGACCATCAGCGCCGCTCCGGTTTCAGTACGCTGGCACCGGGCGCGCTGCTGCAGGAGATCCACGCCTTCTATGCGCCGTTAGCGGAAGAGAAGGGGCAGCTGCTGCTGCTTGAGCTGGCCGCCGATCTGCCGGGCGTGATGGGGGATCGCGGCCTGTTGTTCGAAGCGATCGGCAATCTGCTCGACAACGCGATCCGGTTCGCACCGGAAGGCGGCCGTGTGCAGCTTTCGGCGCGGGTGGAGCAGGGCGCTGCCTGCATCGTGGTGGAGGATTCCGGGCCGGGCATTGCCGAGGCCGAGCGCAGCCTCGTGTTCCAGCGTTTCCATCGCGCGGAGGCCAGCAAGGGCGGCGGGTTTGGGCTGGGGTTGTCGATCGTGGCGGCGATCGCCGGGTTGCACGGATTCCGCCTGCAGGTGGCGCAGTCCACACTGGGCGGCGCTCGCTTCAGCCTGCTGTGCCGGCCGCAGGTTCTGTAGACGGTGTTCTTTCCTTGCAGGGCTTGCAGCCCTGCACCTGCTGCAATCAACGTCAACGTCAAAGGCAGAAGCTTGCACCCCACCATCCTCCAGCAAGCTGCTTTGGCCTTGGCTACGGCTTGAAGCTTCGGCAGGTGCAGGGCGCAGCCCTGCAACCCCCCCCTTCATGAAATATGTTTCATCTGCGGCACAGCATTGTTTTAGCCGGCAGCGCCGATACTTGCCGGCCTGCGCTGCCCGCGGTGGGCAGTGGCATCGCTGGAGAGCCGCATGCTCGGGTTGGTCAGGACCGCGCTCAACAAGCCTTACACCTTCGTGGTGATGGCCATTTTCATCTGCATCGTCGGTCCGCTCAGCGCGCTGCGCACCCCCACCGATGTGTTTCCCGATATCGGCATCCCGGTCATCGCCGTGGTCTGGCAGTACACCGGGCTGTCGCCCGATGCGATGGCCGGGCGGGTGATTTCGCCCTACGAGCGTGCGCTCAGTACCACCGTCAACGACATCGAGCACATCGAATCGCAGTCGCTGGCCGGCATGGGCGTGGTCAAGGTGTTCTTCCAGCCCGGCGTCGATATCCGTACCGCCAACGCACAGATCACCGCCATCTCGCAGACGATCGTCAAGCAGATGCCGGCTGGCATGACGCCGCCGCTGATCCTCAACTACAGCGCCTCCACCGTGCCGGTGCTGCAGATGGCGTTCTCCAGCCCGACGCTGGGTGAATCGCAGATCCGCGATCTGGCACAGAACACCGTGCGGCCGCCGCTGACCTCGATTCCCGGCTTGGCCATTCCCGCGCCCTACGGTGGCAAGCAGCGCCAGATCACCCTCGATCTGGACCCGCAGGCGATGGCGGCCAAGGGCCTGTCCGCGCAGGATGTCGGCAATGCGCTGGCCGCGCAGAACCAGATCACCCCGGTCGGTACCGCCAAGCTGGGCAGCAACGAATTCACCGTGCTGCTCAACAACAGCCCCAGCGAGATCGAGGCGCTCAACAGTCTTCCGATCCGCACCGTCAACGGTGCGGTGATCACCATCGGCCAGGTCGCCCATGTGCGCGACGGCTCGCCGCCGCAGACCAACATCGTGCGCGTCAACGGTGGCCACTCGGTATTGATGGCCGCGCTCAAGAACGGCGATGCATCCACGCTCACCCTCGTCAGCCGCATCCGCGCGATGCTGCCGCAGATCGGCGAGTCGCTGCCGTCGTCGCTCAGGATCTCGCTGCTGGGCGATGCCTCCACTTTCGTGCGCGAATCGATCAGCAGCGTCGCCCGCGAGGGCATCATCGCCGCGCTGCTGACCAGCGTGATGATCCTGGTATTCCTCGGCAGCTGGCGCTCGACGGTGATCATCGCCGCGTCGATCCCGCTGGCGGTGCTGTCGGCCATCGCGCTGCTGTCGGCGGCCGGGCAGACGCTCAACGTGATGACCCTGGGCGGTCTGGCATTGGCCGTGGGCATCCTGGTCGACGATGCCACCGTCACCATCGAGAACGTCAACTGGCATCTGGAGCAGGGCAAGGGCGTACGCGAGGCGATCCTCGATGGCGCCGCGCAGATCGTCGGCCCGGCATTTGTCTCGCTGCTGTGCATCTGCATCGTGTTCGTGCCGATGTTCCTGCTCGACGGCATCGCCGGCTACCTGTTTCGGCCGATGGCATTGGCGGTGATCTTCGCCATGGGCAGCTCGTTCGTGCTCTCACGCACGCTGGTGCCGACCATGGCGCTGTACCTGTTGAAACCGCATCGGGTGGAACTGGGTGCCGGCCATCATCCCGAAGATGCCTTTCTCAACCATCACGAGGGTGATCACCCCCAGCCTCGCCGCGCGCGCCTCACCGCCACCCTGGTGCGCTGGCAGCAGCGCTTCGAGGCCGGTTTTTCCGCAACCCGCGACCGCTACCACGCGCTGCTTGGCTTGGCGCTGGCCCATCGCGGACGTTTCCTGGTCGGCTTCATGGCCTGCGTGCTGCTGTCCTTCGCCCTGTTGCCAACGCTGGGCCAGGACTTCTTCCCGGCCACCGAAGCCAGCGCACTGTCGCTTCACGTGCGCCTCCCGCTGGGCACGCGCATCGAGGAAACCGCTGCCGCCTTCGACCGCATCGAAGCGCGCATCCGCCAGGAAGTGCCACCGCATGAGATCGATGCCATCGTCGACAACCTGGGCCTGCCGATGACCGGCATCAACATGGCCTACAGCGCCAGCGGCACCATCGGCCCTCAGGATGGCGACATCCAGGTCTCGCTGAAGCCGGGGCACGGTGATGCGGCCGAGTTTGAGAAGCGCCTGCGCGAGGTGCTGCCGGCCGCATTCCCGGGCGCCAGCTTCGCCTTCCTGCCAGCCGACACCAGCAGCCAGATCCTCAACTTCGGTTCACCGGCGCCGCTGGATATCCGCATCGCCGGGCCGGACGCGGCCGGCAACCGTTCCTATGCGCAGGAGCTGCAGCGTCGTCTGCGCCATGTGCCCGGACTGGTCGACCTGCGCCTGCAGCAGCCCGACGGCTATCCGACCCTGAAGGTGGACGTCGACCGCCTGCGTGCCAATGGCCTGGGCATCACCGAACGCGACGTCACCAACAGCATGGTGGCCTCCCTGGCCGGCAGCGGACAGGTTGCACCGACCTTCTGGTTGAGCCCGAAGAACGGCATCTCCTACAGCGTGGTCGCGGCCACGCCGCAGTACCGCATGGACAGCCTGGCCGCGCTGCAGGCGCTGCCAGTGACCGGCAGCGGCGGTACTCCGCAGATACTGGGTGGGCTGGCCGAGATCCAGCGCGGTTCCAGCTCGGCGGTGGTGACCCACTACAACGTGCAGCCCACGCTGGACCTGTTTGCCAGCGTGCAGGGCCGCGACCTGGGCGCGGTGGCGGCGGACGTGCAGAAGGTCATCGACGGCATGGCCGGCCAGCGTCCGCGCGGAACCGAGGTCGGCCTGCATGGGCAGATCGATGCGCTGCATGTGGCCTTCACCGGTCTGGGCTACGGCCTGCTGGCCGCGATCGTGCTGATCTACCTGCTGATCGTCATCAATTTCCAGTCCTGGACCGACCCGTTCGTGATCATCACCGCGTTGCCGGCCGGGCTGGCCGGTGCGGTCTGGATGCTGTTCCTGACCCACACCACGCTGTCGGTGCCGGCGCTGACCGGCGCCATCCTGTGCATGGGCGTGGCCACCGCCAATTCGATCCTGGTGGTCAGCTTCTGCCGCGAGCGCCTGGCCGAACACGGCGATGCCGCCAAGGCCGCACTGGAAGCCGGGTTCACCCGGTTCCGGCCGGTGTGCATGACCGCGCTGGCGATGATCCTGGGCATGTTGCCGACCGCACTGTCCACCGAGCAGAACGCACCGCTGGGTCGCGCGGTGATCGGTGGCCTGCTGCTGGCGACCTGCGCCACGCTGATCTTCGTGCCCGTGGTGTTCGCACTGGCCCATTCCCGTAAAACCCGTACTGCTCCTGCCGGAGAACCCCTGCATGTCTGAGTCTTCGCTGCCGCAGCGTTCGCTGCGCCGTCCCCTGGTCCTGGCCGCTGCGGTGGCGCTGGTGCTGGTGGCCGCCGGTCTGGCCCTGCGCGCACAGCAGGCGCACGCGGTGGTCGAGTGGACCGAACGCCAAGCGGTTCCTTCGGTGCAGGTGGTCACTGCGGGAGAGCAGGGCGCTGCCGGTACCCTGACCCTGCCGGCGCACCTGAGCGCCTGGAGCGAAGCGCCGATCCATGCCCGCGTCGGCGGCTACCTGAAATCCTGGAGTGCCGACATCGGCCAGCCGGTGAAGGCCGGCCAGGTGCTGGCGGTCATCGACAGCCCGGAACTTGACCAGCAGATCGCCCAGGCCCACGCCCACCTGTTGCAGGTGCAGGCCGATGCGGCGTTGGCCAAGGTCAGCGCCGAGCGCTGGCAGGGCATGCTCGGCAGCCACTCGGTATCGCGCCAGGAGGCCGACGAGAAGCAGGCCAACGCGGTGGCGGCGCAGGCCAGCGTGGAAGCGGCGCAGGCCGACTACGCGCGGCTGCAGGAACTGGGAAGCTACCGCACGTTGCGCGCGCCCTTCGACGGCACCGTGACGTCGCGGCAGACCGATGTCGGCCAGCTGATCCGCGCCGACGACAGCGGCCGCGAGCTGTTCAACATCGCCGATACCCGGCGCCTGCGCCTGATGGTGCCGGTGCCGCAGAACAGCGCGGCCAGCATCCGCTCCGGCCTGCAGGCCACGCTGCAGGTGCCGGGGCAGGATGGCCGTCATTTCACGGCCACCCTGCAGGGCGATTCCAGTGCGATCGACCGCAGCTCGGGTACGTTGCTCGCGCAGTTCGTGGTCGACAACACCGATGGCGCATTGCTGCCCGGCAGCTACGCGGAAGTGACGTTGCCGCTGCAGGGCGGCGGTGCCGGCGTGAGCGTGCCGGCCGAGGTACTGATCTTCCGTGCCAAGGGCACCCAGGTGGCGGTGGTTGATGGCAAGGACATCGTGCACCTGCGCGACATCCACATCGCCAGTGACCTCGGCAGCACGCTGCGGGTGGACCGTGGCCTGAAGGCGGGCGACCGGGTGATTCCCAACCCGCCGGATGCCTTGCGCGAGGGCGATCATGTGCGCGTGGTCGCCGGTAACGCGGAGCCTGCGCATGCCCGCGGTTGAGCGCGCAGCGGCGCTGGCGGTGATCGGCCTGCTGCTGGGCGGCTGCTCGCTGGCGCCGGCCTACCAGACGCCGGTGCTGGCGATGCCCGCACGCTATGAGCACGCGGAAGCAGCGGCCGCGATGCCCTTGCCCCAGGCCTGGTGGCGTGCCTTCCAGGACCCGGTACTGGACCAGTTGCAGCAGCAGTTGATCGCCGCCAGCCCGAGCCTGGCGTTGGCCGTGGCGCACTACGATGCGGCGCGCGCCGCCGCCGGTGAGGTGGCGGCGGCACGCCTGCCGCAGGTCGGCTTCAGCACCGGCCCGGTGCGTCAGCGCCAATCCGATGACAAGCCGCTGCGCAGTGCCACCCAGCCCGCGATCTATGACAGCAACAGCGCGACGTTCTCGTTGTCGTTCGACCTCGATCTGTGGGGGCGCCTGCGCAACGCCGCCGCCGCGGGTAAGGCGCGCGCCGACGCCAGTGGCGACGATCTGGCTGCCGCACGGTTGAGCCTGTCGCAGCAGTTGGCCGGGCTCTATCTGCAGCTGCGCGGCGCGCAGGCACAGCAGGCGACCCTGCGTGGCAGCATCGAGGATTACCGGCAGGCGCTGGCGCTGACCGAGGATCGCTTCCGCGGCGAGATCGCCTCGGAACTGGACGTGTCCCGGGCGCGGCACCAGCTGGCCAGTGCGCAGGCTGACCTGGATGCGCTCGACGGTCGCTGCGCACTGCTGCGGCATGCCATCGCCGAACTGGTCGGTGCGCCCGCCAGCGGTTTCGCCGTCGCCGATGCGGGTCTGCCGGCGCTGCCATCGGTGCCGGCCGATCTGCCCAGCAGCCTGCTGCATCGACGGCCGGACATCGCCGCCGCCGAACGCCGGGTATTCGCCGCCAATGCCGGTATCGGTGTGGCCCGCGCCGCGTGGTTCCCGCAGCTCAGCCTGAGCGGCCTGCTGGGGGGCCAGACCTCCGGTGGCAGTGCGCTGCTCGACGCAGGCAACCGCTACTGGGCCCTCGGCCCATTGGCGGCGCTGCCGGTGTTTGATGGCGGCCGGCGCAAGGCCGCCAAGGCCGAGGCCTATGCGGAGTTCGACGCAGCGTCGGCGCAGTACCGCGTCACCGTGCTGGCCGCGATCCGCGAGGTGGAAGACCAGTTGACCCTGCTGCGCCAGCTCGATGCCCAGCGCGGCCACGAGCAGGATGCGGTGGCCGCCGCGCGGCGTGCCGAGCAGATCGCACATGATCGCTACACCGGTGGCGCGACCAGCTATCTGGATGTGGTGAGTGCACAGACCGACGCACGCCAGGCCCAGCTCGGCCTGCAGGACATCCAGAGCCGCCAGCTGCAGGCCAGTGCGGCGCTGATGGCCGCGCTCGGTGGTGGCTGGTCGGGGTAGCGGCCGGAGGCGGTCTCAGCCTGTGAGAGGGCGGGGCGGAACAATCGCCCCAACCCCATCTGGAAGCGAGAACGCAGGATGATCACCTGGAATCGGAATGTCGTCGCCGCCTACGCGCCGGCCATGGTGGGCTGGTGCCTGGCACTGGCCAGTGGCCTGCGCCTGGAACAATTGCGTGACGACCGCCTGGCCCAGGCGATGCTGCCGCTGCTGCACGGCGGCGTGGTGGCGTCGCTGGTGCTGACCCTGGCGTGCACGGTGGCGGCCAGCGTGCTGCTGTGGCGAGGTGGCCGCCGCGGTCGCGGCGGCATCGATGCGGGTACTACAGCGGCGCGGCATCCATCAGCAGGAACCGGCACGGTGCACGCTGGAAGGCATTGATCCGGGGCACCAGGCGCTGGAAGTGTTCGCTGGCGCAGTGCAGGTCGAGCGCCGCGCGGTCCGGCCACTGTTCGATGAAGATGAAGTGCCCGGGATCCTTCTGGTCGACGAACAGTTCATACCCCAGGCAGAGCGGCTCGCGCTGCGTGCACGCGACCAGTTCGCGATACAGCGGGAGCACGGTGTCCACGGCATCGGGATGGATGAAATCCTCGGCGATTACTTTCAGCATGTCGGCACCTGCAGATCGGGCCCAGCAGGATAGTGCCGGCGCATGGCCGGCACCTATGCCCGTCAACGCAATACTGCGTCCGCACTGACCAGCTGCACATCGTGCATCTGGTTGAGGTAGGCCTCGTAATAGCCCTTGTGCGAGGCACCGACGATGGTCAGCATGCGGCTGCCCGGGTGCTGGCCCAGCACGTCGCGCATGTTGGCCACCATGCGCAGGTTGCGGGTTTCCCAGTAGCCGACATACTGCCTGCCGAATGCCTTGGGCGAAGGCTCGACGAGCGTCGCGCCGAAGTCACTCTGGTAGGCCGCCATTGCCGCGGCCGGGCTGTTGTACGCCCTGTACAGCGCCAGCACGCCACCAGGTTTGTCCAGATCGGCCACCAGGCGCTGATCGGCCGCTTTTCGCGCCTGGGAGTGGGGATTGTTCCAGGCGGCAGTGATGGCGACCCGGGTAGCCTCTTCATCTTCGGCCGGCGTGGGTGAGTCGGCGGTATGGTCATCGACGGCCCAGAGCCGCTCGTGGCCCAGTCGCGCGGCGACCTCGGCCGCGATCAGGTGGGTCTCGTTGCGACGGGTCATGCCCTTGTCGAGGATCTCAACCAGGGCCGGACTCAAACTGTCGCCGCCTCTGCGTTCGGCAGCAGGCAGGCGCAGCCACTGCACGTGGGCCGAGCCACGTTCGCCGGCGGCGAGGAACAACGCCGCCAGGTGCCGACGTTGGGACGGAGACGGCTGCTGCGGCCACGCCGCGAGCAGGCGCTCGATCTCGGCGTTGGCGCTGGGTACGTCCAGCCCGGTCGCGGCCTGCGCCGGTGCGGTATCGAAACAGTAGGTGGCAACGCTTTCGGAATAGCGTGCGGGATTGCGCCGCATGAAATCGCACTGCAGGCCGGACAGGTCTTCGGTGGCGATCAGCCCCGGCTTCCAGGCGACCAGTCGCTGCAGCAACGGCTCCAGCAACGCTGGCTGGAAGGTCTTGGGCAGGCCGGAGAGGTGGGGGGTGCCCAGCACCAGCACTTCGTTCGGGCGTCCGGCGGGCGGTCCCTTCAACTGGTCGGGATGGAAAGCGCGCTGATAGCCGGCTTCGCCGGCAGACGCGCCGGTGCTGCACAGGCCAAGGAGGATGAGGCTGCCCAAGCGAACGAACATACGATTTCCTTGTCAATGAACGGTCCTGCAGATCGCTGCATGCTCGCCATTTTCACGTAGTGGGGAATCTCCCGTTGGTCATGCAAACCTTTCCGGCTTGAACTGCATCGCCGTTCCGGGCCAGGCTGTGCCCCATGACAGTAGCCACGCGTGGATGATGCGTTCCTTGGCTTGGCGGGCCTGCATCGCACCGGTGATGCGGAGCCCGAACTGGGTATCTGGATCGCCGAAATCGTGCACCGGCATGGCTATGGCCCTGAAGCCGCGGCCGCCGTTCGCGCGCTCGCGTGCAGACGGCTGGACTGCACCGCGTTGCGCTACCCGGTGGCCGAGCAGAACGCACCCAGCCGGCGATTGGCGGAATCGCTTGGTGGCGTCCCCATCTTTCGTGAGGGCAGCGTGAAATACACCTCGATTGTCTATCGCGTTCCCGCAGCAGCCACGCAAGTTGCGACGGACGTCGCGGAAATCCGCTAAAGCCGACGCGGGCATCGCCGATATCCCCTCTGGATCCCGCTCCAGTCACCCGCTGCAGGACCCCAGGCTGCCTCCGATGGGCGGCCCGCGCTGTGTGTTCCGCCACTCCCAGATGCCGATCGCACCCGCACCAGAGACGTTCTTGCCAGCCGCTCGAGGGGTGCCTGCCGGCACCTGTAGTCCTTAGCAACTGAAGTTGCCGCCGGGCATCCCGCCCGTCGGGTCGCAACCCTTTGTCGGACACCGAGGATCAGACAATGCTCATTCCAGGCTTCACGGCGGGCGCGCAGGCGCCGGCCGAGCTGTATACCCGTTGGTCGCCTTGGCGTGCCCTGCTGGGCGTCCTGGCCCCGCAGCACCGCACCGGCACCGAACCAGCAGCGACCGACCGCGCCGAACTCGAGGCTCAGGTCGCGGCGCTGCACCGCGTGCAGGCCGTCATCGAGTTCGCGCTCGACGGCACCATCCTGCAGGCCAACGACAATTTCCTGCAGGCGATGGGCTATCGGCTGGAGGAAATCCAGGGTCAGCACCACGCGCTGTTCGTCGATCCGGAGCATGCGCGCAGCGCCGAGTACCGCGACTTCTGGGCGCGCCTGGGGCGTGGTGAGTACGACGCCGGGCAGTACCGTCGCCTCGGCAAGGGGCAGCGCGAGATCTGGATCCAGGCCTCGTACAACCCGGTACTGGATCGGCAGGGGCGGCCGTACAAAGTGGTCAAGTTCGCCACCGACATCACGGCCCAGAAGCTGCAGGCGGCCGATTCGGCCGGGCAGCTGGCAGCGATCGGCAAGTCGCAGGCGGTGATCGAGTTCAGCATGGACGGGCGCATTCTCTCGGCCAACGACAATTTCCTCGCCGCCACCGGCTACAGCATCGATGAAGTTCGCGGGCAGCATCACTCGCTGTTCGTCGACCCCGAGCATCGCAGCAGCGCCGAGTATCGCCAGTTCTGGGAGAAGCTCGGGCGCGGCGAATACGATGCCGGGCAATACCGGCGGCTGGGCAAGAGTGGCCGCGAGGTCTGGATCCAGGCGTCCTACAACCCCATCCTTGATCTCAACGGCAAACCGTTCAAGGTCGTCAAATACGCTACCGACATCACCGCGCAGGTGCATGAGAACCAGGCCATGCAGCGCGCCGTGGCGCAAACCCGCGAGGTGGTGGCCGCCGCGAAGCAGGGTGACCTGACCCGGCGCGTGGCGATGGCCGACAAGCAGGGGCCGATCGCCGATCTGTGCGACGGCGTGAATTCACTGGTCGAGGCGATGGCAGCGATCATCGGCCAGATCAAGTTCGCCGCCGACACCATTGCGGTGGGTGCGACCGAGATCGCGCAGGGCAACAGTGATCTGTCGCAGCGCACCGAGCAGCAGGCGGCCTCGCTGGAGGAAACTGCGGTATCGATGAAGGGGCTGGCCGAGACCGTGCAGCGCACCGCCACCAATGCGCGCCAGGCCAGCCAGCTGGCCGGCGGTGCCGCCGATGTCGCTGCGCGCGGGGGCAGCGTGGTGCACGAAGTGGTCGAGACGATGGCGGTGATCAACGCGTCTTCGCGGCGCATCGTCGACATCATCGGCGTGATCGACGGCATCGCGTTCCAGACCAACATCCTGGCGCTGAATGCCGCAGTGGAAGCCGCACGCGCCGGCGAGCATGGGCGCGGCTTTGCGGTGGTGGCCAGCGAGATCCGCGAACTGTCGCAGCGGTCGGCCAGTGCCGCCAAGGAGATCAAGCAGCTGATCGATGAGTCGGTGGCCAACGTGGGCGCCGGTACCGCCCAGGTCGAAAGCGCCGGCCGCACCATGGACGAGATCGTGACCAATGTGCGCCGGGTCAGCGACCTGATGACCGAGATCAGCACCGCCTCGCAGCAGCAGAGCGACGACATCCAGCAGATGAATCATGCGGTGGACCTGATCGATCAGGGCACCCAGCAGAATGCGGCGTTGGTGGAGGAGGCCTCGGCGGCAGCTCGCAGCATGGAGGAGCAATCGGCACAGCTGCTGCAGACCGTTGCCGGCTTCCGTGTGCACGACGGTGCCGGGCATGCACATGGAGGAACGGTGCTGCGCGTGGTCTAGGCGGGTTGGCCGGCGCGCGGTTCCGGTGTGTCGGCCAGCGTGGCCAGCTGCATGCAGTTCCGGCCAGCATGCTTGGCCCGGTACAGCGCCTGCTCGGCGTGATCAACCAGGTCGGCCGGATCACGGTGATCGCTCGCCGCCTGCCATGCCACGCCCACGCTGATGGTCACGTGGCCATCGACGGCCGGCAGGGTCGCCTTCGACCGCGGTGCGCAAGCGCTCGCCCAGCGCCAGCGGCTGCGTCTTTTGTCCGGTGGGTGCGTCCGATGCTGGCGGAGGCCACGGAAGCGCAGGACAAGCCGGGCCCTTGGTCCGCTGGCGGTATGGAGAGCATGGCGTCCTGGTCGGTGAACGTCCGCACGGACGGCAAAGTGGGTGGCCTGAGGCTCGCCAGCACCAACGGTGTGTCTGCATTCGACGTGCTGGCTGACGTGTTCTGTGTGTCGTCACCGAGCGGCGGTATGCGCACGGAGTACAGCGACGGAAACTGGCGTGTTTACGACCAGAACGGGCGTCTGCGTATGCGATGGGGCGTAGTGCCGTGACAGACCAAGGAGGGCTGGAAAACCAGCCCTCCTGCACTAACAGGAGGTGGCATGCGGATCGTGATGGAAGTGAACGTGGCGCATGCGCCTCTACACCCCCAAGATCGGAAGTCGCAGGCAGCTCAACCCGGGAGCGCGTGAGCACCGCCGCGCCGGCACCAGACGGGTGACGATCAGGCGTGAGCGTCGTCGATTTGTTCAGTCAGAACCGTCAGTGATTGCTCGAAGGCCGCAGCGAAGAGATCGCTGCTGTCCAGCCTGTGTTTGGCCGCAATGCTTGGCAGAAGCCGATGCCAAGCGTTGGAGTTGTCGTTGGGTGCCGGGATCTGCCCCTGCGCCAGTCGGTTGCCCGGCTGACCGACAGCACTCCGATCCAACCGGAGCCTCCGCTGCCCGGCCTGCCGCCAACCCGCGAGCAGCAGCAACAGGCCCGGCGTCTGGCCGAGGCAGGAGCGAAGGAGGTCGAGCAGATCAAGGCGGCGCTTGAACCGCGCAAGCCGCCGACAGAGATGAAACCCCGAGCGAGAGACGCCCGAACCAAGGCGTGGGTGAGGGCAGGGCTGCATCAGCTACGTCGGGGCGTTTAGGACTACCGAGGTACACCTCGGTCGCCATGCCAAATGGTGATCCCGGACTGGTTCTAGGGTTGATAGCAGGCCTTACTGCTCCTGCTCAGCCAACCAATTCTGAACTACGCGCAACTCGTCCTGATCCTGATACTTCGGCTTGCACCTCAGTTCGAACACGCCATTGGCGATAGCGGCCTCCAGCGAGAGCCGGGTTGCCTCGTAGCGCGGAATGAGAGGCGCTTGATCAGTTCCAGAGCTTCTTCTGGCTCTTCGAAGCGCTTGTCAGAGATGAACTCGAGTAGCCGCATAAGGCCGTCAGGGCCAACGAACATCGAGAGCGGCAGATCCGAAACCGTCCAGCCCTTGGTGGCATACCACTATGCCTCATCGTGGAAACAGCCATTCCTTCGGTCCGCTCGGGGCGAAGAATGTCGAGTGTGGACAAGCCGTAGATGGTGGGCGCTACCTTCATACGCTCCAGATGCCGCTCCACTCAGCCACTCCACCCAGCCGTCCTCAACGCTGAGGATTGGTTCGCCGCACTGATCGCATTTCCATGGCGGCTTCACCTGCATAGCTCCCCCTGCTCCATTGGGGACGCCCGTTCTACCGCGGCGTCAACCGTGCGACAAGGGGTAAGCGGGAGAAGGCAAGCAGACAGAAGAAAAATGAGCGGAGTCGGACAATTCACGACTCCATTACGCCATTTTCGTCGAAACCCTTACGCCACAAGGGTCTTTGGTGCCGGTGAAAGGACTCGAACCTTCATGGGGTCACCCCCGGCTGATTTTGAGTCAGCTGCGTATACCATTCCGCCACACCGGCAGGCAGCGTGCGAGTGTAACCGAGGTCGGCAGGGCTTTCATAGAGGGAAGGCCGATCAGGCCGCTTCCTGTCGGCATAGGCCCCATGATGGCTATACTGCGGCGGCTTGAATGCCTCCAGGAGCGGTAGCCGATGACAGTGTTGCAGGACCTGAGGGTGCTGGTGGTCGAGAACGACGAGATGAGTGCCGCACTGCTGCAGATGCAGCTGGTGCACGCCGGCGCAACCGTGGTCGGGTTGGCCGCAAGCGTCGCCGAAGCACTGCGCCTGCTGGAAGACGCGGCGCCGGACGTAGCCCTGCTCGACTACCGTCTGGCCCACAACGAGACCAGCGAGCCGGTCGCCGCCGCGCTGTCGGCGCGCAGGGTGCCGTTCGTGCTGGCCACCGGGATGCTGGCCGAACAGCTGCCGGCGTCGATGCTGGCCGGGATCCTGCTGGTAAAGCCCTATCTGTCGGCAGATCTGATCCAGGCGCTGGTTCGCGCAGTAGGCCGTTCCAGCGTCAAGGCCTGAATTTTACGCTTCAGGCGACCGCTTCGTAGACGTAGCGGATGTCCTCACGGTCATCGAGGATGCGGTACTGCTGCTGCAGATCCTCGGAATCCGGATTGAGCCAGGCATCCAAGTGCTCCCGGCGGATCGGCACCACGCCGCGATCATGCCCGGCAGCGGCGACGTCTCTGGGCGGGGCGTCGGTGATCGTGGCAAACGACAGCAGGCGGCCTTCCGGCCCCTCCCATTCCGCCCACAGGCATGCCAGCAGCAGGTCGCGCGGCGGATCGGGACGGAATTCCAGCACTACGTCCTGTTCCTTCCCGTCAGTGCCGAGAGAGCGTCCGGCGATTGCGTGGCGCGGTACGTGTTCGTAGAACGCCTGCACCACCACCACGCCGTGGCGCAGGCCGAACGCACCTCGCCAGTAGCCCTCCAGGCTGTCGCGCCGCGCGTTGTAGGTGCCGGGGTAGAGCACATCGTTGCGCGCCGGTTTGTCGGGCAGCCGGCACTGGTAACGCATCGGCTTGATCACGCGCTGGCCGTTCTCGCTGACCATCACTGGCGCGTAGGTGCCCGGGAAAATGCGGTTGTCGCGCGGCAGCAGCTGCGCCCGGTGCAGGTCTGCGAGCCGAGCCTGCGCGCGCTCGATACGGTTGCCGGCCACGCGCAGGTCGTTGCGTGCCTTCTGGGTCGGGCGTGTCGCCAGCGTTGCATGAGCGATATCATGGCGCTCGCGCTGGCGGGCCAGTTCCGCTTCCAGATCGAGGCGCTCCTGTGCATGCCATTGCTGGATCTTGGCGACGATATCGCGGCCCTGCTCGGTGCGCGCACCGGCAAAGCCATCGTCCATCGCCTTGGGCGTCTTCGGGCGCTTCTTGCCAGGATCGTGCGCGTACAACTCGGCGAATGCCTCCAGCGAGAGGATGGCGCCGAATTCGCGCACCAGTTTGGCGTAGTCGGCACGGATCAGGGCGGAATAGCACATGGCAGCTCGGCCGGCGTAGGTCGCAACTGCTGCGACGCGGATGCGGCAGGATAGCCCGACCAACAGGGAGAAAGTGCATGAACGATTCCGTCGCCTGCGAGTTCCGCGAGGCCGTGCCCACGGTGGAGGACTACTGCCAGCTGCGTGTACTGGCCGGCCTCAGCGCCAAGAGCCGTGAGGCCGCCACCCGCGCGCTGCCCAATACCGTGTACGGTGTGTGTGCGTACCAGGGCAGCGAGCTGGTGGCGATGGGCCGTGTTGTTGGCGATGGTGGCTGCCATCTGCAGGTCTGTGACATCGCTGTGCTGCCCCGGTTGCAGGGGCAGGGCCTGGGCAAGGAGGTGATGCGGCGCCTGGACGCATGGATGCAGGCGAACCTGCCACCGTCGGCATATGTCAGCCTGCTGGCCGATGGCGAAGCGCATCGGTTGTACGCGCAGTTTGGTTTTGCGCCGACCGCACCGGCCTCGATCGGGATGTATCGCCGGTTTTGAGGGGCGGTGGTGGGGCGCCACCCCCTAAATCGCATGCAAAGAAAAACCCCGGCCGAAACCGGGGTTCTCAAGAATTGGCGTCCCCACGGGGATTCGAACCCCGGTCGCCACCGTGAAAGGGTGATGTCCTAGGCCTCTAGACGATGGGGACGCACGAAAACTTCAAGTTGTAGAACCTCGACGGCCTAATGTCGAAGTGGTGGAGCCAAGCGGGATCGAACCGCTGACCTCCTGCATGCCATGCAGGCGCTCTCCCAGCTGAGCTATGGCCCCATGAAACTCCGGATGATCTGCCGGGAGCAGAGTCCGTTTTGAAACTGGCGTCCCCACGGGGATTCGAACCCCGGTCGCCACCGTGAAAGGGTGATGTCCTAGGCCTCTAGACGATGGGGACGCAGATAACGATGTTGCTTTGCGGACGGCCTATGTCCGAAAAGTTGGTGGAGCCAGCCGGGATCGAACCGGCGACCTCTTGCATGCCATGCAAGCGCTCTCCCAGCTGAGCTATGGCCCCACGTGTACTGGCAGAAGCGGAATCTTACCCGACTTTCTTCCGATGTACAAACCCCGCACTCATTGCGTTCGGCAGAGCCGAACCCGGATGCGCGCGAGGAATTCCTGCGAAAAATGGCGTCCCCACGGGGATTCGAACCCCGGTCGCCACCGTGAAAGGGTGATGTCCTAGGCCTCTAGACGATGGGGACGCTGTGTAACGATGTCGCCTTTGCGGACGGCCTATGTCCGAAAAGTTGGTGGAGCCAGCCGGGATCGAACCGGCGACCTCTTGCATGCCATGCAAGCGCTCTCCCAGCTGAGCTATGGCCCCAC